>CAVYXB010000001.1:0-42957 GCA_963772345.1 uncultured bacterium
CGCGGGCGGGTCGAGGCCGAAGCCTCCTTCGGAGGGTTCAGCCTCCGGGGTCGTTCGGGTGCGACTCGAGCGGCGTGACGGTGATCTGCATCCAGCGGTTCAGCGGGAGAGCACGGGAGAGTGAGCGGCCGTGGGCGCGGTCATTCCATGACTTCTCGCCGGCGCGGCGGCGACTACGCGCTACGCGGCCGGCACGACGACGTTCTTGACGTCCGCCATGTAGCGGTTGGCGGCCGCGGAGGCGTCGTCCGGGCTGCTCCCGCTCTGGCGAGCGTCCATGTAGGCGGCGTACCAATCCCACCAGTCGTGCGCGGGCGCGACCGCCTCAAACGAGCCGTGACGCTCGGAGGTCTCGTGCAAGAGGTCTGCGAGCGAGGCGACGTCCATCTCAGTCCTCCCATTCCCGGCCGGGGAGCCGAGTCGTGATCTCTTGGAGCTCCCAGCTGTTGCCGTCGGGGTCGCTGAACGACGCCCGCGCGAAGTATGAGCGCCCTGGCGAGTCGAAGCCCGGCGGCCGCGCCTCCTTGACCTCGCTGACGTCGACACCGCGGGATACGAGGTCGTTCCGGGCCGCGTCGATGTCGTCGACGACGAGGATCATCGCCTGGGCGGATCCCGGCTCGGCCGTCGTGCGACCCTTGCCGAACTGGATCGAACATCCCGAATGAGGCGGCGTCAGCTGCACCGTCCGGGCGTCGTCGCTGACGACCAAGTCGATGTCCAGCCGCCATCCGAGGCCCTGGTAGAAGCTCTTTGCCCGGTCGACGTCGGAGACGGGCAACGTCACGACCTCGAGGTTCATGTCGACGCCGAGAGCGCTCTCGGTCCCGCCCGTCGCTTCATTGCCTACGTCAGTGCTGGCCATCTCAACCTCCATTCCCGTTCGTGGCTGGTCGGCGAAGGCGACCGCCGGAAAGCCGAGCCTCTCATCGGCGGCCGGATAAGTCAATCGATCTTGTGATGTCAGTGAATGCGCAAAGAGCACGATCAAGGCCAGGGCGATAGGTTCAACCACATGAGCGCCGACTACGACGTCATCGTCCTCGGCGGTGGCTCACCCGGAGAGCACTGCGCCGGCGCGCTGGCCGAGGGCGACCTGCGCGTCGCGCTCGTCGAGCGCGAATTGGTCGGAGGCGAGTGCTCCTACTGGGCGTGCGTTCCCTCCAAGACGCTGCTGCGTCCCGGCGAGGCGGTGCATGGTGCCCGCGAGGCCGCCGCGACTGCCGAGGTCGACGTCGAGGCGGCACTGGCCTGGCGTGACTTCATGGTCTCCGACTACTCCGACGCCGGCCAGGAGCGATGGCTGGCGGACAACGGCATAGATCTGCTGCGGGGGAGCGGTCGGCTCGCCGGGACCGGGGTCGTCGAGGTCGATGGCGAGACTCACACGGCCGAGCACATCGTCCTGGCGAACGGCGCGGACCCGATCATCCCGCCTGTCCCCGGCCTACGCGAGCTCGACGGCATCTGGACCAACCGCGAGGTGACCGGCATGAAGGCCGTTCCGCGCCGCCTGCTCGTGCTGGGCGGGGGGCCGGTCGGCGTCGAGATGGCGCAGGCCGTGCGTCGCCTCGGTGGCGAGGTGGCCCTCATCGAGGGCGGGGAGCATCTGCTTCCCCGCGAGGCGCAGAAGCTGGGCGAGGCGCTCGGCGAGGTCCTGAGCGGAGAGGGGATCGAACTGGCCCTCGCGTGCACGCCGCCTCCGCGCGCCGCGACGGTGAGGACTATGTCCTCGAGCTCGAGGACGGCCGTGAGCTGCAGGGCGACCGGCTTCTCGTTGCCACCGGGCGGCGCCCGCGCACAGAAGGGCTCGGCCTGGAGACCGTCGGGATCGAGACGGATGGCCACGGAATACCGGTCGACGCGCACATGCGCGTCGCCGAGCGCCTCTGGGCGATCGGGGACGTCGCCGGGATCTGGCCCCTCACCCACGTCGGCAAGTATCAGGGCGAGGTCGTCGCGGCGAACATCCTCGGCGAGGAACGGGAAGCCCACTACGACGCCATGCCGCGCGTCGTCTTCACCGATCCGCAGGCGGCTGCGGTGGGAGCGACCGAGGCACCGTTCAGCGCAACCGCGCTTCTCAACGAGGTTACGAAGCTGGAGACCTACACCCGCGCCTATGCGGAGAGCAACGGGTTCATGACCCTGCTCAGCGACGGTGAGCGGTTGACCGGCGCCTACGCGCTCGGTCCCGAGGCCGGCGAGTGGCTGCAACAGGCGACGCTCGCGATTCGCGCCCGCGTGCCGCTCGAGGTGCTGCGCGACACGATCCAGCCCTTCCCCACCTTCTCGGAGATCTACGTCGCCGCGCTGAAGGCTCTCCGCGCCGAGGTCACGTCCGAGCAACAGCCCGCGGACAGTTGACCAAAGGAGTTCGACCATGCGCTCCGATATCCAACCCGGCGCCGCGTTCCCCGACTACGAGCTGCCCGACCATGAGCGCGTCCCCCGAAAGCTGAGCGAGCTGCAGGGCGACGATCCACTGATCCTCACGCTCGCGCGCGGCCACTACTGCCCGAAGGAACACCAGCAGCACCTGGAGCTCGCCGCGTTCTATCCGAAGATCGCCGTGGCCTACACCCAAATCGCCACGATCTCGACCGACGAGCATCACACGCTCCAGGAATTCCGTGCGTCGGTCGGCGCCCAGTGGCCGTTCCTATCGGACCCCGAGCGCACGGTGCAGAAGGACCTCGACATCCAGGAGTACACCGACCCTTCGAACGACCCGATGATCCCGCACACGCTCGTGCTCAAGCCCGGGCTGATCGTCCACAGCATCTACAACGGGTACTGGTTCTGGGGGCGCCCCTCGGTCGCCGAGCTCTGGCAGGACCTGCGTGCGGTGAGTAGCGAGATCCGGCCCGACTGGGACCTCAGCGCCCCGGGGCTGCGCGAGGCCTGGGACTCGGACGACCTCTCGCCGTTCCATGGTTGGAACAAGCGCGGCGCCGGGAGCAGAACCGCCGAGGAGGCGAAGAGCTAGGTCGCCGACGCGAGCGGCGGGTCCGCGTCATCGTAGATGCGGGCTGCGGCCAGCTTGCCGCTCTCGCCCCGAACGTAGGCGGCGATCCCTGCCTCCGGCTGCAATTCGGTCTTGCCCCATCGCACGACGTTGTACTCCAGGGCGCAGGTGCGTCCGTCGTCGGTGACGGAGCAATGCTCGAGTGGGATGCCTCCCTCGTTCGAGAACAACCATTCGTAGAACTTCCTCAGGCCCTCGGGGCCTCGGTGGACATGTTCGCCCCCGGCGGGCTCTCGGGCGTAGCCGCCGGGTTCGAACGAGGCCAAGATCCCGTCGAGGTCCCCGGCGGCGAGCGAGCGCTGGTAGTCGCCGACGGCGTCCGGCTCGCGCAGCTCTGGGTCCGGCTGGAGCACGGGCGGCCGGTTCGCGTGCCGGCCTGCCAATGGCCAATTGCTGTAGTAGATCCGGACCTCCTCGAGCCATCCATCGGACCGTTGGTCGGCGACGATCGCCACCGGAAGATCGACCCGCCCGTCCCGACCGCCGAGGTGGAGGACGGCCTCACCAACGCTGCGGTGCTCGGTCCTCAGGAGGCCGATTTCCTCAATCGAGGCGTCGCGGTCCTCCAGCCATGCCTTGGTGGCGGCCGCGTATGCGGCGAACGCCCGCTCCCCCTTGACACGCCCACGGACCGGATAGTGAACCTCGGGTTGGCCCGCGAAGGACTGAATGAGAGCGTCGATCTCGCCGGTCAGGAAACCGGCGAAGTAGGGCACGGAGTCGAGTTCGTCCTGCCGGAGCTTGTCCTCGAGCCGCGCCAGCGCCGGCGCGGAGAAGAGCTCGGGAACCCAGGGCACCCGGGAACCTTCGCACAGCGTAAGAGCACCGGTCGACACGGGCGGACGTGTCCCTGCGCCGCATGACTTGACCGCCCGCTCCGGACTCAGCCGGACGCGGTCGCGCCGAGGGGATCCCGTATGACGCCGGCCCGATCCTCGAGCAGCCCTTGCTCACGGGCACGCGCGATTGCGCCGGTTATCCGCGTCAGCCGCTGCCCCTGAGCCCGAGCGACGGTGAGCGCGCGCTCGTCCGGGCCACCGTGGATGCCGCCCTCGGTGACGAAGGAGGCTCCATATGGGTTCCCTCCTCCGTCGTAGACCTCGCTCACGGTGTAGCCGAGTGGCAGCACGATCGCGCCCCAGTGGTAGAGGGTGTTGTTGAGGGCGAGGATCGTGGATTCCTGCCCCCCATGTGCCGTCTGGGACGCGGTGAAAGCGGTGCCGACCTTGTTCACGAGCTTGCCCTGCTCCCACAGCGCGCCGGCCTGATCCATGAACAGCTTGAGCTGAGCAGCCACGTTCCCGAACCGGGTGGGGGTCCCGAAGGCAAAGCCGTCCGCCCACGCGAGATCCTCAAGCTCAGCCTCCGGCTCGTCCTGGGTCTCGGAGCGGTGCTTGCCCCAATGCTGGTTCTGCGAGATCACCATCTCCGGGAACAGCTCCGGAACGGCCCGGAGCCGAACCTCCGCGCCCGAGCTCTCCGCACCCTGGGCCACTGCCTGGGCCAGACGATGAACGGTTCCGGTCGCGCTGTAGTAGATGACGGCGACGCGCGCCGGGGTCGGAGCGTCTTCACTCATGGCCATTCCTCCAATCTCGGTCCGCTGATGCCGCTGCGTCAGAGGCGCGGCTACGAGCCTACGCCGCCAGCGATGGCGCTTGTTCTTGGGCGGCCGCCTGGGCCGACAGGATATTCACGAGGTCAGCGAGCGATACCTGCTGCTCGGGCTCGACGAGCGCACCGTCGGAAGAGAACGCGTTGTCGGCCTGGCCGACGGGCAGCTCATTCTCGAGCACGTCGGCGCCGATCACGCTGAGGACCTTGCGCACCTCCGCCTGCGACCAGACGGCTCCAAATAGGCCGGTCGACGCGCCGACGACCGCAACCGGCTTACCGCGGAGAGCGTTGTCCGGGAAGGGACGAGACGCCCAATCCAGCGCGTTCTTGAGCACGCCGGGAATCGACCCGTTGTACTCGGGGGTGGCGATGAGGATGCCGTCGGCGGAGGAAATCATCTCGCGGAGCCGCGCCACCGCCGGAGCCGCCGGCTCCACGTCGAGGTCGGGGTCGTATGGCGGGAGATCGCGAAGGCCGTCGTAGAGGTGGAGCTCGACCCCGGGCGGCAGCAGGTCGGCCGCCGCCCGGAGCAGGTTCGTGTTGTGCGAATCGCGGCGAAGGCTTCCTGAGATGCCGAGGATCCTCAGCATGGCCGCTACTCCTTCCCGAGCTCGAGGTGAACCTCGAGCGTCACGTCCCAGGCCAGCACGTCGCCTCCCGTCGGCAGCTGAGCCTGCCAGTTGAGGCCGTAGTCGCGGCGGTCGATCGTCGCCTCGAGGTCGAGGCCGACGACCTCGGCGCCGGTCATGTTCGCACCGGTCGCGACGCTGCCCCTTGCCGTGACGGGCTTGGTCACGCCGCGAATAGTCAGCTCGCCGTCGATCTCGGCGCTGCCGTCGTCGGCGATGCGGATCTCGGTCGAGCGGAACTCGACCGTCGGCGTCTCGGCGGCGTTGAAGAACTCCGGCGAGACGAGGTGATCCTTCAGCTGCGGGATCGCGGTCTTGACCGAGTCGACATATGCGGTGCCGGTAAGGGCGCCGCCCTCGAGCTTCGCGTCCACCTGCTCGAAGTGCCCTCGGAACTTCGAGACGCCGTTGTGCTTGACGACGAACCCGAAGGTGCTGTGCACCGGGTCGACGTTGAAGGTTCCGGTCGGTACCTGATTGACGGTGGCGGTGCTCATCGCTTGCCTCCTTGATCTAGTTGGCGTAGAAACAGTTGTCATGGAAACTAGAGTAGCAGCTAATATTTTGCGTGTCAACTATTTTCTCGGATACCATCTATCCCATGAGCGCAAACGGCCCACGAATCGCCGCCTGGCGGGCGGTCTGCACAAGCCACGTAGCTCTCACCGAGCGCGTCCAGAAGGCGCTCGTCGGTGCGGACCTCCCCCCGCTCAGCTGGTTTGAGGTGCTGGACGCCGTCAAGCAAAGCCCCAGCGGCCCGCCCCGCATGAGCGAACTCGCCGAATGGCTGACGCTCAGCCGCGGTGGGATCACCAAGCTCGTCGACCGGCTCCAAGCGGCGGGGCTGCTCGAGCGGGTCTCCTGCTCCGAGGACCGACGCAGCCTGCAAGCGGAGCTCACCCCGGCCGGGGAGCGAATGCTGGATGAGATGCAGGGCGTCTACGTCGCCGAGGTCGAGCGGCACCTCAGTGCGCTCAGCGCGGAGGAGGCCGACCTGGTCGCAACGGCGCTCAGCAAGGTGACCGAGAGCACCTGCGAAAACGCCTTGAGCGCGGAGAGCGCAGCGACGGTCTGACTACGCCCGGCCGGGCTAGACTGAAGCCCTCCGACCCCATGGATGGACCGGTAGGCTGCGCAGATGCCCTCGACGCTTGCGCCGGGCGAAGCCCCGACGGCGCCGCTGCGTGGCGAGTTGCGCTACGGACTCGAGCTGACGCGCCTGCTCGTGGATCGCGAGTTCCTTCGTCCCACGCGCCAGCGGACCCCCTCGTCGGTGCTGCTCGTCCCAGGCTTCATGGCGGGGGACCAGTCGCTGCGCGTCCTCTCCGGCTGGTTGCGAAGGCGCGGGCTCCCGCACCGCGAGCGCGGGCATCTGGCTGAACACGGACTGCGCCGAACGCGCCGTGGGTCTCATCGAGTCGCGACTCCAGCGGCTTGCTGAGCGGTTCGACCGTCGCGTCGTCTTGATCGGGCAAAGCCGCGGCGGCGAACTGGCGCGCGTGGCCGCAGTCCGAAATCCCGACCTGGTCAGCACTCTCGTCACGCTCGGCTCGCCGGTGCTCAGCCCCCTCAGCGTCGCTCCCGCAGTCCTCCAGACCGTCCGTTCGGTTGCTCGGCTCGGCGACCTCGGCGTGCCATGGATGCTGTCGGCTGAATGCGGCGACGGTGCTTGCTGCGCCGCCTTCCGGGACGATCTGGGGGCTCCGATTCCATCCACGGTGCGCGCGGTATCGGTTTACTCGCGAAGCGACGGAATCGTCTCCTGGGAGGCTTGCCTCGACCGGTCCGCGGAGCACGTCGAGGTCGATTCCAGTCACTGCGGCATGTCAGTGAATGCGGATGTCTACCGAGAGCTCGCACGGATCCTCGATCCGCAGGAGGCGCCATGGACTGGATGAGCCCGATGGACGCGTCGTTCCTGCACCTCGAGGGCCCGGCCAACCCGATGCATATCGGCGGGGTCAGCATCTTCGAAGGGCCGGCGCCTCCGTTCGAGCAGCTGGAGGAGATGGTGGCGGGCAAGCTGGACCTCGTTCCGCGCTACCGGCAGAAGGTTCGCTTCATTCCACTTGGCCTGGGTCGTCCGGTGTGGGTGGACGATCCGCGCTTCAACCTCCCCTACCACCTGCGCCACAGCGCTTTGCCACCGCCAGGCGGCGACGACCAGCTACGGCGCACGGCCGCCCGCATCTTCGCCCAGCGCCTCGACCGCACCAAGCCGCTCTGGGAGATCTGGATGCTCGAAGGCCTGGCCAAGAGCCGGTGGGCGCTGCTCTCGAAGGTCCATCACTGCATGGTGGACGGGGTCTCTGCGACCGACCTGATGGCGGTCATGTTCGGGGGCGACCCTCCGCAGGAGGGGGCCGACCCGTGGCTGCCGACTCCTGAGCCGAGCAGTGCTGAGCTGGTGGTGCGAACGATCACGCGCCGGACCCTCAACCCGTCCGAGCAGCTGCGCACGCTTCGTGCGGCGACGCGGGCGCCCCGCGCGTCGCTCACGCAGGCGATAGACCTCCTCCGCGGCATGACCTCGGCCGCGCGCGTGGTGCGGCCGAGCCGGCGGCTCGTCTCTGACCGGGCCGGTCGGTCCGCACCGGACCTGGAGTTGGGGACACGTTCGCCTCGGCGATGTCAAGGCGGTGCGGGCTACGCTCGGCGGCACCGTCAACGATGTCGTGCTGACGATCGTGTCCGGCGGGCTGCGCGACCTCCTCGAAGCGCGAGGCGAGAGCGTTGCGGAGCGCACGGTCCGCACTTTGGTCCCGGTGTCGGTGCGTCGACCGGGCGAGCACGGGACCTACAACAACCGCGTTTCCGCGATGCTCGCTGACCTCCCGGTCGGCGTCGCCGACCCGGCCGCGCGACTCGCCGCGGTGCGCGCGCAGATGGACGGCCTCAAGCAGTCGAAGCAGGCCGTCGCCGGAGACGTGCTCACCTCACTCTCGGGATTCGCGCCGCCGATGCTCCTGGCGCTCGGCGCTCGCCTCGGGGCGCGGTCCTCGTCCTTCGGCCTGGAGACCGGGATCACGAACGTGCCGGGACCCCAACAGCCGCTGCAGACGCTGGGGCGAAGATTGCTCGAGTCCTACCCATACGTTCCGCTGATCGGCCAGGCGCGGATCTCAATCGCGATCTTCTCCTACGACGGCGGCCTCTACCTCGGCGTCACGGGCGACTACGACAGCTCGAGCGACATCGACATCCTCACGGCCGGCGCGGAGCGCTCGATGGCGGAGCTGCTCGCGCTCGCTGCCCCTCGACCGATGAGCCCGACGCCGGACAGCCCGGCAAAGGCGACTGTCGAGGAGGACGCGCCCGCGAGCTAGGCGCCTGAGCGCCCAGTCATCGGGTTCCGCGCCACGTGAGCCAGGCGAATAGGCCCTGGACCGGCAGCCGCGCGTACAGGAGCGCCGGTTTGATGCGCGGGAA
This sequence comes from uncultured bacterium, assembly GCA_963772345.1. GTDB lineage: Bacteria > Actinomycetota > Thermoleophilia > Solirubrobacterales > 70-9 > AC-56. The sequence continues at coordinate 8,704 of CAVYXB010000001.1, forward strand.
CTTGTCGGGCCGTAGCGCCATGTGGACGTTGGCCCAGTAGACCGCAAGCAGCGTGGCAATCAGCCACCAGCGGGCAGCGGGCCGCGTGCGGTCTGGCAGAACTGCCAGCCCGCCGGCCAGCTCGGCCGCGCCCGAGGCCACGTTGACCTCGGTCCTGCGCGTCCTCGAATGGCGGGGGCACGATCGCCTCGTAGAACTTCGGGGCCCGAAAGTGGTTCAGCCCGTTCGCGATCCAGAATGCCGCCGCGGCGTATCGCCATCCCCGTGATCCATCCATCGGCGGTAAGGCTAAGGCCCGCGCGCCGATGGCGTCCTGGATCGCGTAGGGCGAGTGCTGGGCGACCTCGCCTAAACAAACCTGCGCTCGTCGCCGATCAGGGTCGTATGGCCCCTCACACCGAGAGTGAGCTTCGGGCGATCATCCGTACGCAGACCGAGATCGCGGCCAGCGACCTGGACCTGAACGCGAGAATGCAGCTGATCGCCGAGCGGGCGCAGGAGCTGACTCGCTCGAGCGCCGGCGTGATCGAGCTCGCCGAGGAAGACGAGATGGTCTACGCCGTCACCACCGGCGAGGCCGGGCCCTACCTGGGCACCCGGCTGACGATGGACTCGAGCCTCTCCGGACTGTGCGTGATGGAGGGCCGGGTGCTGCGAAGCGACGACACCAGCGACGACACTCGCGTCGACGCCGAAGTCTGCCGCCAGGTCAACGCCGCCTCGATGATCTGCGTGCCGCTCGTCCACCAAGGAGAGACGATCGGCGCGCTGAAGGTCTATTCGCCCGAGCCGCATCACTTCGACCACGGTGACGTCCAAACGCTCGAGTTGCTGAGCGAGCTGACCGCGGCCCAGCTGTACCACGCGGGCCTCTATGAGATCGAGTCGCGCGACAGCCGCCACGACGCGCTCACCGCCCTGCCCAACCGCCGTGCGTTCGAGGAGCGGTTGGCTGTCGAGGTCGCCCGATCCAGCCGCTACGAGCATCCGTTCTCGCTCTGCCTGCTGGACGTCGACGGATTCAAGGGCGTCAACGACCGGCTCGGTCATCCCGCCGGGGACGAGGTCCTTCGGTCAGTCGCTCGGATCCTCGATGAATCGCGCGTGACCGACGACTGCTTCCGGCTCGGCGGTGACGAGTTCGCGATCGTGATGCCCGAGACCACGGCGAAGGAGGCGGGCATCGCCGCTGCGCGGATCGCTCAGCGGGTGCGTGAGGCGAAGCTGGGAGACGGCGCCATCGAGATCTCGTACGGCGTCGCCGGGATCACGGACGCGGATCCGGCGAGCTTGCTCGCCGCCGCCGACGCGAAGCTGCTCGCGGCCAAGGACCGGCTGCACGGCGGCCGCGAGCGCTGAGCTCAGCCGGAGCCCTACCGAGGTAGCGTGAGGTCGCCATGGCGACCCTCTGTAGCCAGGTGCGAGACTGCCCCTGAGATGAAGCCCGTCACGGTCTCCGTCGACGTGCCCGCAAAGCGCGAGGACGTCTACGCGTTCCTCGACGTGCTGGCCAATCACGAGTCCTTCAACGACCACCTGATGACCGACTGGGAGCTCTCGGGGCCACCCGCCGGCGTGGGCGCGAAGGCGAAGGCGAAGGTGAGGGCACCCGGCTCGAACGAGGTCATCTCGATCGAGGTCATCGAGGTCGAGCCTCCGGAGCGGATCGTTGAGGAGGACGTCGGAGCCCGCGGCCGGCGACGCACCCGCGGCACTTATAGGCTCGAGGAGCTTGCCGACGGCCGCACGCGGATCTCCTTCGAGCTCGCGTGGCTCGAGGCGCCGCGCCTCGAGCGAATCGGCGCGCCCCTGACCCGCGCGTTCATCCGCCGCGCCAACGGCAAGGCGATGCGAAGGCTCGCCAAAGAGCTCGCGCCCGGCTAGGAGACGACGCAGCTCGAGCCGGGCGCGGCGCCGGACGCCGGGAACGCCTCGGCCAGCGCGTCCGCGCTGAGCCGGGCCCGTGCGGCATAGCCGGCCGAGGTGTAGTGGATCCCGTCCGCGATGAACCAGTTGTCCCGGACGACCGAGGCCCAGTCGAAGACCTTCATGTTGGAGTACCGGGGGCACGCGTCCATCAGGGCGCTGTTCCAGCGCTCCATGTTGCCCTCCGAATACGGCCCGCCCGCGAGCAGCGACTTCGCGGTCACCCACAGCACGGGCTGGTGGCCGATCACGGACATCATCCGGTTGATTCGGGTGTCCAGATCCACCGAGGAGCCCACGTAGACGTCCGCGCTGTCGTTCGTGCCGAGCGCGATCACCCAGCAGCCGTCGAACCCGTTGTCGACGAGGCCGCGCGCGACCTCGTACGCGTTGGTCCCACCAGGCAGCGTCTCGACGATCGACGTCGCGCCGGTGATCTCCAGATGCTGCCTCGTGGCACCGACCCGCGCGAGCCGGGCGCCGAGGCGCTCCGCGCGCTGCGGGAGGTAATCGGTCGAGATCATCCCCTCCGAGGTGGAATCGCCGATGTACGCGACCGAGTGGCAGGAGGTTCGCCCAGACGCCGCGGTGGCCGGGTCCAACGTGGACGTCTGGTCGGCCGGGCCGCCGCTCGCCGAGGACGGCGGGAGCTCGCTGCCCCCCGAGCCCACGCTGATCGACGCCGCGAGGGAGCTGAAGTGCGTCGGAGGCGTCACCCCCGACAGCCCGAGGGCCGCGAGCAGGAGCACGAGGGACGCTCCGGCCAGCGCAGCCCAACCGCGTAGCGGAATCGGTGGCGGCCGCCACGTCCGCAACCTGATCCGCGTCCAGAGACGTCCAAGAGCGCCATGGCGGACCGGCTCCTCGATGAACCGCCACGAGAGCGCGGCCAGCCCAACGCTCGCCGCCACCTGGAGCGTCGCCCTCAGCGGATCCACGCCGCTGTAGGGGAGCGGCGTCGTGAGGACGATGATCGGGAACTGCCACAGGTAGATGCCGTAGGAGCGCACCCCGATCCACCGCAGGGGACGCCAGCCGAGCGCACGGCCCACCTTGGTCGCGGGATGGACCAGCGCGATGATCACCATGACCGTGGCGATCGACAGCAGAACCATCCCGCCCTGGTACAGGAAGGCCGAGTAGTCATTGGTGCGCCAGATCAGGACCGCGATCGCCACCAGGCCGACCACTCCCACGCCGTCGAGGATCTGTCTGGCGCCCGTGGTCACCTTGCCGGTCAGCTGGCGGCTGGGCCAGACCATCGCCAGGGCCGCGCCGAAGAGGAGGCCGAATGCGCGCGTATCGGTGCCGTCGTAGACCCGCGACGAGTCGAACCCCGGCTGATACAGAAGGGCCATCGCGAGGGCCGAGGCGGCCGCGAGCGTCAACGTCACCGCGGCGAGCCGGGGGCGAACCGGGATCGAGGAAGCGCGCTCGGGGAGGAAGCGCAGGCCGAGGAGCAGCAGCCAGGGCCACAGGAGGTAGAACTGCTCCTCGATCGCCAGCGACCACAGGTGGCCCAGAGGGGACGGCGGGCCGAAGCGGGCGAAGTACGGGACGTGTTGATAGATCATCCACCAGTTGCTGAAGTACCCGGCCGCCGCCCAGACCGCTCCCCTCAGCTCTGCAAGCGCAGAGGGCTGGGCCAGGGTCACCCACGCCATCACCACCACCAGCATCACGAACAGCGCGGGCAGCAGGCGCCGGGCCCTCCGCAGCCAGAAGTTGGCGAGCCGCAGGCGTCCCCCGGCGGCCCACTGGCCCAACAGAAGGTCGGTGATGAGGTAGCCGCTCAGGGTGAAGAACACCCCCACGCCGAGGAGCCCTCCGATGGCCCAGCTCAGGCCCAGGTGATAGGCGATCACGGCCAGCACGGCGATTGCGCGCAAGCCGTCGAGCCCGGGCATATAGCGCTGGCCGCGGCCGACGGGTCTAGGCATATCGCCGTCCCTCGGGACCGAACGCGTTGGAGCTTGCGGCGGACATGGGGTCTAGTCGGGCTATCCGCTCCGGACTAGGATGCCTCAAGCGACGGGTATAGGGTCGCGCGGGATGATCCAGGACGGGATGCGCAGGGTCGGACCTGGCAAGCGTCGTCTCATGCTGTCGCTCCTCCTCGCCGGCGCGCTCGGGGCAACGTTCGCGATCGCCGACCCTGGCGCCCACTCTGCCGCCCTGGAGCGCGCGGCTGCCGCGGACCGACCGAACGTGGTCGTGATCGAGACCGACGACCAGACGCAGGAGTCGATGAAGGTGATGCAGAACGTCAACTCCCTCATCGGCGCCCAGGGAGCCACGTTCGCGAACAGCTTCGTCAACTACTCGCTGTGCTGTCCCTCGCGGTCCACGTTCCTGACCGGGCAATACGCCCATAACCACGGCGTCTGGAGCAACATCAGCCCGGATGGGGGGTTCGACCGCTTCGAGGCGCTTCATGCGCACAACAACCTCGCTGTCTGGCTGCGCCACGCCGGCTACTACACCGCGCTGATCGGCAAGTACCTGAACGAGTACGAGAACAAGCCGCCCGTCCCGCCCGGCTGGTCGGAGTGGCATGCCGTCGCTCCGGATCCCTACCGCCCCTACGACTACACCACGAATGACAACGGCGAGCTGACGCGCCACGGGGAGCGGCCCAGGGACTACGAGCAGGACGTCCTCACCCGGAAGGCGGTTGACCTGGTCCAGCGCCGCGCCCCCAAGTCGCAGCCGTTCTTTCTCTGGCTGACCTACAGCGCGCCGCACAGCGGCGGCCCGTACACGGACCCCAACCCGCCCACCAACTGCGACGACGCCCCAAAGCCGCCACCGCGATACGCCCACGCCTTCGACTCCGAGCCGCTGCCAAGACCCCCGAACTTCGACGAGCCCGACGTCTCCGACAAGCCGGCCGCCATCCGCAAGCGTCCCCGCCTGAACAACAGCGCGATCGTCTACATCGAGCGCAACTATCGCTGCGAGCTGGAGTCGCTGCTGGCGGTGGACGACGGCGTCAAGAAGGTGGTGGACGCGCTCCAGGCGTCCGGGGAGCTCGACAACACTCTGCTCGTCTACACGTCCGACAACGGCTTCTTTCACGGCGAGCACCGGATCGCCCAGGGCAAGATGCGGATCTACGAGGAGTCGATCCGCGTGCCGCTCGAGATGCGCGGGCCCGGCATCCCGAAAGGGGTGACCATCGACCCGCTGGCGATCAACGCCGACCTCGCGCCGACGATCGTGGACGCCGCTGACGCCCACGCCGGACTCACCATGGACGGCCGCTCGCTGCTCCCCGTGACCCAGGATCCCGGGATCGAGCACGGGCGCCAGCTCCTGATCGAGCAACCCGGGCTGGCCGCGATCCGCACCCACCGATACATCTACGCCGAGTACAAGAACGGCGAGCGCGAGCTATACGACCTGAAGCGCGACCCGTTCGAGCTCCACAGCCGCCACAAGGATCCGGCCTATGCGTCGATCGAGGCCGAGCTTGCCGCCCGTCTCGACCACCTCCGGAGCTGCGCCGGCGCAAGCTGCCGTATCCACCAGCCCGAGCCGACGGGGCCTTGAGCGCCGCGGCTCGCGCGGACTGCCCGCTGGGGCGGACGGTCCGCGCGGCGCGCGTGGCGCTCTGTGGTCGGCGGCCCTGGACCGGCGGAGATCGGAGGTCTCCTCCATCCGTCTCCTCGCCCGATGGGCGGAGATCCGGACGATCCGCGCTCAGGCGAGCGCTTCGAAGAGCTCCTGCAAGACGTCGTGATGGTGGACCAGCGGGCCGATCGGCCGGGGGAACTCGCCCCCGCCGGCGAGCATCTCGTCCATGCAGCGATCGCGACCGTAGTCGCGCCACTCGACCTCGACCGAAGCGGGACCCACGTGGATGACCTCGTACCAGGCGGTGCCGTCGGATCCCTCGACCCTGAAGGACTTGCCCGTCTTGAGGCCCTTTCCGAGCACGCGGTTCCGCTCCAGCGCCGCCTCACCTTGCGGTCGGATTCGGCCGTCTGATCCATCAGCTCGCCGACCTGGGTGGCCAGCTCCAGGGGCATGCTCCTGCCGGATCGCCACCCTCGCTCCCTGGCCTCGGCGACGGCAACGCCGGTGGGTCGTGGGAAGCCGTGACCGCGGAGCCTGGCGCGCGCCGGCGCACTCCTCCGGGAGCTCGAGCAGTCCTCGCCTCGTTTCCTCAATTTGTCAACCAAGTTAGTCAAGATTACTAGCCCCGGCGGAAGGACGGCCGCGCGCTGAGTGCGTGAGTCCGCTTTTCGCCGTCCGTCCGGCTGATACGTACGCTTGAGCGCTCGAGGGGTCCGCAGACAAACCGAGCATGGAGAAACCCCCCACAGGGTCACACCGGCCTCGGATGGCGCGCAAGGGTCGCGCCTGGATGAATCCGGAAGCACGGGCAACTCTGTCTGGATCGGGGGCTCACGGGACCTACATCAGGTTCAACACGTCGGCTACCCGTTCGATGCGGTCAAACGCGCTCGCCGCCCTTGGTTAAGCTGCGGCGCGGATGACCGCCGTCGACGCGCCCGTTCTGATCGCCTACGACGGCTCGGAACGGCCCGCCACGCGGTCCGGGAGGCGGCCAGGCTGCTCGGCTCTCGCGAGGTGCTCGTGGTCACCATCTGGGAGCCCGCGCTCGCATACGAGAGCTCGATGCCGACGGCCGGCCTGGAGATGCCCCCCGTCCCCGTCGACGTGGAAGGGGCTCGCGAGATCGAGGAGGAGCTCCACCAACGCGCCCGTGGCACGGCGCAGGAGGGTGCCGAGCTGGCCCAGTCGATGGGGCTCAAGGCCAAGGGCCTCGCGGTCGCCGACGAGGTCCACGTGGCCGATGCGATCATCGACGCCGCCCGCAAGCGGGGCGCCTCGGCGATCGTCGTCGGCTCGCGCGGCCTAAAGGGGCTTCGCGCCAGGCTCGAGGGCAGCACCTCCAACGCCGTGGTGAAGAACGCGCCCTGTCCCGTCCTCGTCGTCCACGACGACTAGCGCGCCTCGCTCGAGGGTCAGCGCCGCTCGCTGCGGAACATCGCCATCGCGTGGGCGCCGGCGGGGTGCGCTCTAAGCTCGCGGACCGCGGCCGCCATCGGCTCCGGCAGCTCGTCCGGTTGGGGAAGCGGCACGCCGTACTCCGGCGGCATCAGGACCGACGCGGCCAGCGCGGCGAAGGTCAGGTCGGCTGCGGTGAAGTGATCCCCGCACAGGTACGGCCGTCCGTCGGCGAGCCGCTTCGCGACGCGTCGAAGACGGCCCGCACCTCCGCCTCGGACCTAGCGGCGGCGGCGGGCGTGATCCCCAGATAGCGGTCGATCACCCTCGTGACGAGCGGATACACGATCGTGAGGGCCCGGCGCTCCCAGGCCGGGACGCCGGTGCACGCGTACGCGATCGCGATGTCGCGCCGTCCGCGCAGCGCGTCGTACATCCAAAGCCGTCCGTGAGGTCCCAGCCGCTCGTCGAACTCGCGCTCGAGCGCTCGGACCTCGGCCGCGTCGGTCTCGTCGTCCGGGTACAGCCGTCGCGCCTCGGGGGCCCGAGCGTCGGCCTCGTCGACGATGTCCGCTGAGTCGGCAAGCACCCGTTCGCCGCAGACGAGCACGGGCGCGGTCCTTCCGCCTCCGGCACGCCGGACCGCCACCCAGTGGACGAGCTGCAGGTGGGGGCGCTCCCGGTACCGAACGCCGGCCCGATCGAGGGCCCACCGTGCCTTCTCGCAGTAGTGGCTGATCGGGATCGTGATCAGCACGCAGGGCGGTTCATCGACGCTCATGGATGCGGATGATCGCGGGCTTGCGGCAAAGAGGAGGGGATTGTTCGATCACGAACACCTTGGCGCATCATGCGGCCGCCGACGGTGGCGGCCGGCTAACGAAGGGAGCAACATCGTGAGAGGCGCTGGACGCGTCATATTCGCAGCGGTTCTGCTGCTGATCGCGGGCACGCTGAACGTCATCTACGGCATCGGCGCGATCAGCGATGCGAACTTCTATACCAGCACCGGAACGCACTACGTTTTCGGGACCCTCCACACGTGGGGGTGGATCACCCTGATCCTCGGCGTGATCCAGCTCACCGCCGCGTTCTCGCTGTTCGGCGGCGGGGCATACGGTCGCGTGATCGGCGTGGTCGCCGCGACCCTCGGCGCCCTGGGGGCGCTGCTGGCTATCGGCACCGTCCCGTTTTGGTCGCTCGGCGTTTTCGCGATCTGCTTGTGGGTCGCCTACGGGCTGATCGTCTACGGCGAGCCCGAGCAGGTCTAGGCCGGAGCGCGGGAGCCTGGCCGCCGGCCAGGCTCCCGTCGCCGTCTTTTCCGCAACTAGCGCGCTCGAGGTCGTGTTGAAGCGGGCAAGGAGGGACTCGGGACAGGCTCCCTGACGTTCAAAGGAGGAGCGAATGAATCGCATCACTCGAAGGGCTCTGCCGCTGCGCAGGGCCCTGGTCGGCATCGCCGCATTGTCGATGGTTGCGCATCGCGGCGACGACGGCACAGGCGAAGGTGGCCGAGGTGACCGGCGGGCCAGGCGACGTTCTCACCATCGGATCCAGCTTGACGCACGCTCTGTCACGAGCCACGGCGATCAGCACCGAGGCGATCGCCCCGGCGACGCTGGAGCGGCGGCGACGCTGTCGATGCCCGTCGTCGGCGGTCACGCTCGAGCGCCAGCATCTCTGCGGCGACCTGAAGCTGGGCGGAGGCGTCAAGTTCAGCAAGGGACACGACAGTCGCTCGCGCTGACGCCGGATGGTCGCGGTGAACACGCCCGCGTGGCGCCTTCCTGAGCGCCAGCGCGCGGCCGGCAAGCGCCACGTCATCGCGCGCTTCATCGCACGATCAGGAAGAGCGTCTCGGGACCACACCGCGACGCTCAACGCCAAGGCGGTGCTGAGCGCCGAGGCGGCGGCTCTGATCAAGCGCAAGGCCGGCCACCACGTGGTCAGCCGCGGAGCCCCGCTCGGGACCGCAAGCGCGACGATCACGGTCGGCTAAGGAGGCAAGCTGGAAACGAGCGGGTCGAACCCGCGGACGGCGGGCGCCCGTCGTTTCCTTTCGCGTCCTCTCCTCCGCGAAGTCTCCGTCGCGCCCGGAATCGCCCGGGCACGCCGGATCGGCGCTAGGCGAGCGCCTTGCGCTTGATCTGGTCGAACTCGTCCTGGCTGATCGCGCCTGAGTCCAAGAGCTCCTTCGCCTTCGCGATCTCGCCGGCCGAGCCGCCCGCCGTGTCGCGAACGTACTCGTCGAACTGGGCCTTCTGGGCCTCGGCCTGCTTCGTATTTCGCTTGGCCATCCCGTCGTGGTTGACGATCAGGTAGAGCAGGACTCCCAGGAACGGCATCACGATCACGAGGATCACCCAGGCGGCCTTGGTCCAGCCCCCGACGTCGTGTCGGCGGAAGACGTCGATCAGCACGGTGATCGCGACCCAGATGAAGATCACCCACGCGAAGAAGATGATCATCGTCCAGAGGATGTTGAGGAACGGATAGTCGGTTGCGAGCGTCAAGCGCGGGGTCCCCTTTCTTGGGCTGGATCAGACGCGTGCACCCTCCCACATCTCGAGGGGCGCTCGTGTGACCGACCTCAGCGCATAGACTGCGCCGGACGGGAAGTCGGCTGGGCCCATGAACGAGACCGAAACGGATTCCGGGCGCGCGCACGGGCACGGCGTGCGCTGCCGATGACGTTGGTCGTCCTCGCGAGCGTGATCGCCTTCCTCTCGGTGTTCGCCGTCTGGGCCAAGCGCCAGCTGCTGGAGACCGACACCTGGACCCACACGAGCAGCCGGCTGCTCGAGAACGAGGACATCAGGAACGCGGTCGCCGACTTCCTGGTCACGCAGCTCTACGCGAACGTGAACGTGGAGGGCGAGCTGGCGAAGGCGCTGCCCCCCAACCTCAAGCCGCTCGCCGGGCCCGGCATCGGGAGGCCTGCGCGAGCTTGCCCTGCACATCTCCCAGCGCGCGCTCGCCCAGCCGAAGGTCCAGGCGCTCTGGGAGGACGCCAACCGAACGGCCCATCAGGAGTTCCTGGACGTGATCGACAACAGGAACGAGGCCGTCTCGACCACCGGAGGGAACGTCGTGCTCGACCTCGGCACGATCCTGAACCAGGTCGCGAACCAGGTGGGTGTCGGTGGGAATCTGGCGAGCAAGCTGCCGCCCGACGCCGCGCAGCTCACGATCATGAAGTCCGATCAGCTCGAGGAGGTGCAGACCGGCGTGCGCATCCTCCGCACCCTCGCCTGGCTCCTGGCCGCGCTGGCGATCGTCCTCTATGCGCGCTGCCATCTACCTCGGCGCGCGCACGCCGGCGGGAGACCCTGCGAGCGGTCGGGATCGCGTTCATCGCGGTCGGCGTGGCGGTGCTGTTCGCCCACGGGCTCGCCGGCAACTACGTGGTCGGGGCGCTGACCACCACGGCGGCGTCGGAGCCGGCGGCGAACGCCGCTTGGTCGATCGGCGACCTCGGAGCTGGTCGAGATCGCGCAGGGGGTGGTGCTCTACGGAATCGTGATCGTGCTGGCCGCCTGGCTCGCCGGCCCAACCGCCATCGGCGACCTGGATCCGCCGCGGCGCCACGCCCTACCTCCGCCAGCCGCGGTTCGCCTTCGGGGTGCTCGCGGTGCTGCTCGTGCTGCGTCTTCTGGTGGGGGCCGACCGAGGGGACGAGGCGTCTGCTCCCGTCGCTGGTCCTGATCGCGCTCCCGCGCTGGGCGTCGAGATGCTGCGCCGACAGATGATCCGCGAGTTTCCCGGCCGGGTCACGACGGGCTCCGCCGAGGGCCTCGCCCAGGGGATCGCGGCCCGGATGCGCGAGGCGCGCGAGCGGCGCGCGGCCGACAGGGGCGCGGCGCTGCTCAGCCGCCGGCCGAGCAGCGCGTCGCCCAGCTCGAGCGGCTCGGGACAGCTTCGCGACTCTGGCGTCCTCTCGGCGGACGAGTTCGCCGCGGAGAAGAAGCGGATCCTCGAGGCTCCCTGATGGAGACGCGACACCGAGCGGGTCGTCGTCGAGACGGATCGCCACCGGATCGTGGGCGACATCACGCTGCCGCGCGAGGGATACCGCAGTCGGCTCTCCGAGTACCTGAACCACGGGGACATCGACTTCATCCCGATGGCCGACGCGGAGCTCACCCCGCTTCACGGGGGCTCTCCGGAGCGGCGCTCTTTCGTCGCCGTGGGACGATCCCACGTCCGGCTCGCCTTCCCCTACGAAGGCGACTGATCGCCCCGGGACCGCCCCCGGTCAGACCTCGCCGTCCCAGTAGTCGACGTGATCCGACATCCGAAATCGCTTTCCGGGCGGGTAGACGCCGACCTTGTCGCTGTCGGGATAGACGCAGATGCTGATCCCCTTGCGGGGGATCGTCGACACCATCAGGACCCGGGCAGTCGCCTCGGACCGATTGGTCACCTTGTGGGCCCCCTCCGGGCCGTCGACGAAGCAGACCAGGTCTCCCTCGGCGAGCTCACGCTCGCCGTTCGGGTCGCGAAGGGTCGGTGAGCCCGTCAGGACGAGAAGCCACTCCTCCTCGACGTTCTCGTAGTGGTAGGGGCAGATGCTCTGGCCAGGGTCGAGCTCGTAGACCGTGGCGCCCATCTGCTCGGCACCCAGCATCGTGCCAAGGCGGGCGGCGCGGGCCCGGTAGCCCTGCGGGTCGTCCGGGTCGCCCTCGGGTGAGACGGCGTTGAGATTGACTGCTTCCCCGATGATCTGCCTCCTGAGCTGATCCTAGCCGTCGGGCGTCAGGGACGGAGCACGATCTTGAGGGCCTCGCGGCGATCGTAGATCGCGTAGGCCTCCGGAGCGTCGTCCAGGCTCATCCGGTGGGTGACGAGGGGGCTGGGATCGATCACCCCTGCGGAGAGCATGGCCAGGACCCGGTCGAGGTGACCGATCACGTTGGCGTGCCCGGTGCGCCAGTTGAGCGCCTTGATCCAGACCACCCCCATGTGTACCTCGGCCCGTTCGGCATAGACGCCGGTCACCGAGACGGTGCCGGCCTTTCGGGCGAGCCTGCAGGCCATGTCCAGGGCCTCCGGGTGGCCCACGGCCTCGACGGAGAGGTCGACGCCGCGACCGTCGGTGAGCTCCTTGACCCGGCCGCGCGGATCCTCCTCGGTGAGATGGACCGGCACGGCACCGAACGACTCGGCCATCCGCAGGCGATCCTCGACCGAATCGACCGCGACAACGACTGAGGCGCCCGACGCCCGCGCCACCTGAACCGCGCACAGCCCGACGGGGCCGAGCCCCAGCACCGCGACCGCGGCGCCCGGCTCGAGTGGCTGCGGGCGGGCCGCGTCTCCGCACACCGCGTGGTAGCCGGTGCCGGCGACGTCGCCGGCGAACAGAGCCACCTCGTCTGAGAGCCCATCGGGAACCCGGCGCAGGGTCAGGTTGGCGCTCGGAACGAGGACCTGCTCGGCCTGGGCTCCCGGGAGCGAGCCGAGCGTCGCCCCGTGCCCGAAGACCCGTCCGGAGTCGCACTTGTGGTACTCGCCGCGACGGCAATGAAAGCAGCGCCCGCAGGCGGTGCAGTACGTGCCGAGCACGCGATCGCCGACGGCGACCTCGGTCACCCCATCGCCCGCGGCGATCACCGTCCCCACGTATTCGTGCCCGATCACGAAGCCGGGCTCGATCGCCACCCTGCCGTGGTAGATGTGGAGGTCGGAGCCGCAGATGCCCGTCGCCTCCACCCGGACGACCGCGTCGTCGGAGGCCAGCGAGCTCCGGTTCAGGCCGCTCCTCGACCCTCACCTCGCCCGGGGCTTGAAAGGCGACCACGCGCACCGTTGATCTGAGGATAAAGTCGATCGCGAGATGGCGGCACCAAGCTCAGGCCCGGCAATCGAGGCGCCCGCCTGATGGCCGACGTCTCGCGCGCCGTTCTGATCACGGGATGCTCGTCCGGGATCGGCCACGCCACCGCGGAGCGCCTCGCCGCCACGGGGTGGCGCGTCTACGCGACCGCCCGGCGCCCGGAGTCCATCGCCGACCTCGCCGAACTCGGGTGCCGCACCGTCGCGCTCGACGTCACCGACGAGGCTTCGATGCGCGACGCCGTCGCCACCGTGGAGAAGGACGAAGGCGCGATCGGCGTGCTCGTGAACAACGCCGGATACAGCCAGTCCGGCGCGATCGAGGCGGTCCCCATGGAGCGAGTCCGGGCGCAGTTCGAGACCAACGTCTTCGGGCTGTTGCGGATGTGCCAGCTCGCCCTGCCCGGGATGCGCCGCCAGGGTTGGGGGCGGATCGTCAACGTGAGCTCGATGGGCGGCCGCATGACGTTCCCCGGCGGCGGCGCCTATCACGCGACGAAGCACGCCGTCGAGGCGCTTTCGGACGCCATGCGCTACGAGGTTCGCGGCTTCGGCGTCGACGTCGTCGTGATCGAACCGGGGCTGATCAAGACCCGGTTCGGAGAGACGGCGGCGGGCTCGATCGACGACACGAGCGCGGCGGACGACGATCCATACGCCCCGTTCAACGCGGCGGTCGGGGCGGCGACCGAGGGGGCCTACGAGGGGCCGCTGAGCCGGCTCGGCGGAGGCCCGGAGACCGTCGCCCGCGCGATCGAGCGGGCGATCTCGGCCCGACGCCCACGGACCCGCTACATGGTGACTGCGTCCGCACACCTGATCCTCGCCCAGCGCCGGCTGCTCCCCGACCGCGCATGGGACGCCTTCATGCGCTCCCAGTTCCCGACGCCCGGGCCCTAGGACCGACGCGACCCGCTCGCTACCCTCCGAAGCGAGGGAAGGAGATCGTCGACGGGCGGGAGCCGTTTCGACAGGACGAGGCGCCGGCGGCGCCGGGCCGGTCTCGTCGTGCTCCTGTTGGCCGCGGGGGCCATCGCCGTGATGGCGACCGGACACGACCGAGGACGGACAGCCGACGCGCCACTCGTGCCTTTCCTCCGCGGTTCTCGCGCCAAGGTCGAAGCGCGATTGCGGCCGCTCGTCCGTAGGGAGGCCCGCCGCGTCGAGCGGATCCGAAAGCTCCGATTCACGAGCACTGCCGACGGTCGGCCTGACCGATGCGCGAGGCCTGGCCGCCCTGGGGCGGCGGCTGGCGCGGCGGGAACGCAGACGCGCGCACCCGAGTCCCGCCGCGTTGCGGCGCGATCGCCGCCTGACGGCGCGCGAGCGTCGAGCTTCGACAAGCTCGCGGGCCTGCTCCCGCCGGAGTTCAGCTTCGGTCCAGACGCGAAGGGCGGGCATTGATCGCGTCGGCGGCGCCTACGACTACTCGCGAGGGCGGCTGCTCATCGTCCCGCGGCTGATCCAGACGCGCCAGCAGCTCGACTACACGATCGCGCACGAGCTCACGCACGCGCTCGAGGCCCAGCGCTTCCGGCTCGGCCTCGCGAGGCTGGACGATCCGAGCGAGCGGGAGCGGACCCGGCGGGCCGTGATCGAGGGCACGGCGACCTTCGTACAGGATCTGTACCGGCAGCGCTACCTGCACGACGAGGTCCCGATCGCTCAACGGCTCGAGGGAATGCGCAGCGTGATCGCCGCCGCTCCGGGCGCCTATGCGGTCAACGCTCAGGCCGTCTTCGACTACGCCGACGGCGCCCGCTTCATTCGCAGCCTCTACCGCCGAGCCGGCGGCTGGCGGCTGGTCGACCGGGCGCTGGAGAAACCACCGACGCGAAGCACTCAGGTGCTGCACCCGCGGACCTGGCCCGCCCGCATCACCGTCTCGCCGATCCGCCTCCATGTGGCGCCGCTTCTGCGACCCGGTGGCGGCCGCTGGGAAGCGGCGCCGCGGACGAGGAGCAGGCGCTCGTGATCCTGCGCGCCGGGGGGATCCCCATCGAGGCCTCCTCCGGCGCCTCCGGATGGGATGGCGGCAGGTTCGCGGTCTGGCGCCCGCGCACGGGGCGCTGCGACCCCGACTGCGGCGGCAGCGTGGGCGTGATCGCCTTCCGATGGCGCCGCTCGAGCGACGCGGACCAGTTCTCGCTCGCCGTTCCCGCGTACATGGTCGCGGGCCTGCTGGCCGGGCGCGTTGACGACCGGACCTGGAAGCTCGGCGACGGCTACGCGGCGTTGGCCACGGCCGATCGGGCCTCGGCGCTCGCGTTCGCGCCGACCGCGGCGCTGAGCGCGGCACTGTCGAGGCGCGCCGCGGCCTCCGCGGCCGCGACCGCCGAACCGGGCCGGGCAGATCCGTGCCGGCCACGGGGGCACGGTTGGGCGCCTCGGCCCAGCCGGTCGCGCATGCGGCGCAAGCAAGCGGCGCAGGCCTATGATGTGGAAAGCGAGTAGCCGGTTTTGCGTACTGGTCCGGCGCGCTGGATGTGAACGAACGGGGCACAGGAGATTGGGACGATCCTGCGACGGACGGTCGGCGTGAGCGCGACCCGGGGACGGTAGGCCGTGGAGGCAAGTGAGCTGCGCGAGCAGCCCGTGGGCGCGCTCGGCCGAGCTCACGGAGATCGATCCCACCGCGATCCGGGCGCGCTCGCCCGTGGCAGCTGTTCTGGCGCCGATTCCGCGAGGACAAGCTGGCGCTGGCGTCGCTCGTCTTTCTCGCCCTGCTCGTGCTGAGCGCGATCTTTGCGCCGCTCGTGGTCAAGATCGTCGGCGCGCCCGGCCCGGACGTGCGCGATACGAACGCCCTCGACATCTTCGGCACCCCCACCGGTCCGAGCTCGGCTCACATCTTCGGGGTCGACCAGCTCGGCCGCGACGTGTTCAGCCGCACGGTGTACGGGGCACGGGTCTCGCTGATCGTCGCCGTGTTCTCCACCGCCATCGCGACGATCATCGGGATCGTCACGGGGCTGCTCGCCGGCTACTACCGGGGCTGGACCGACACGCTCGTCTCGCGCTCGGTCGACGTCCTGCTGGCGATCCCGTACCTGCTGCTCGCGACCGGGCTCGCCGCCGCCTGCACGCTCGGCAGCGCCGGCTGCCTCGGCGGGCTGATCAAGCCCGGCCTCGGCGTGGTGATCTTCGTGATCGCCTTCACCAGCTGGACCTACATGACCCGGATCATCCGCGGCCAGGTGCTCTCGATGCGCGAGAAGGAGTTCATCGAGTCGGCGCGCTCGATCGGCGCCTCGGACTCGCGGATCATCTTCAAGGAGCTGCTCCCGAACCTGGTCGCGCCGATCATCGTCTACGCCTCGATCCTCGTCCCCCAGGTGATCCTGTACGAGGCGGCCCTGTCGTTCCTCGGCGTGGGCGTTCAGCCGCCCACGGCCAGCTGGGGCCAGATGATCTCCGACGCCACCCCCACCTTCAGCGACGCCTGGTGGTACATGCTCTTCCCGGGCCTGGCGCTGCTGTTCACCGTCCTGGCCTTCAACCTGGTCGGCGACGCGATGCAGGACGCCCTCAACCCGCGATCGGACAAGACTTGACCCAGAGTCTTGACGATGCACACCAGAGAGGACACCCCCAGAAAGAAAGGAACGCGCATGAGATCGACGCTCGTCCGGCTGATGGTCGGTGGCGTGCTCGCCCTGGTCGGGGTTGCGCTCGCCGCCTGCGGAGGCAGCAGCAACGAGAGCACCTCCGACGCGGCGGCGAAGTTCGCCCCGGTGACGGCGCCACCCGACAACGCCAAGAAGGGCGGCACGTTGAACGTGATCGCCGCGGGCGACGTCGACTACATCGACCCCGGCGCCGCCTACTACCAGTTCACCTACATGGTGACCGAGGCCACCCAGCGGGGCCTGTTCGGCTGGGCAGCCGGACGACAAGGTCGACCCCACGCCCGACCTCGCGAGCGGCGAGCCGACGATCTCGAGCGACAACAAGACCGTCACCTTCAAGATCAAGCCCAACATCAGGTACAGCCCGCCGCTCGGCGGCGGCACCGGCGTCAACCGCGCCGGTGACCTCGGCCGACGTCAAGTACGCGATCGAGCGCGGACTCCTGCCCGGCGTGGCGAACGGCTATGAGGGCGTCGTACCTCGACGCGCTCGAGGGCTTCAAGCAGGCCCAGGCCGCGGCCAAGAAGGACCCGACCGTGGCCCCGGACATCAGCGGCATCGAGACGCCCGACGATCAGACGATCGTCTTCAAGCTGACCAAGCCGCAGCGGGCCGACCGTCGTCGCAGGCGATGTCGCTGCCGATCAGCGCGCCGGTCCCGGAGGAGTACGCGAAGAAGTACGACGCGGAGAACCCCTCCGCCTACGGCGAGCACCAGCTGGCGACCGGTCCGTACTACGTGACCAGCTACCAGCCCGGCAAGGAGATCATCCTGGACCGGAACCCGAACTGGGATCCGTCGACCGACTGGCGTCCCGCCTACGTGGACAAGATCGACTTCCAGGAGGGCTTCTCGGACACCGTCTCGGCCGGCAAGAAGATCCTGACCGGCAGCGACCAGGTGAACGGCGACTTCAGCTCCGAGCCGGAGACGCTGAAGCTCGCCGCCACGCAGTACCCGGACCAGCTGCAGATCACCCCGTCGGGCGGCAACTCGCTACGTGGCGCTGAACACGCACGAAGCCGCCGTTCGACGACGTCAACGTCCGCAAGGCGGTGGTCGCCGGCTCGGACCGCGAGGCGATGATCGCGACCCGCGGCGGCCCGCTGTCGGGCACGATCGCGACGCACTTCATCCCGCCGGGCGTGCCCGGGTTCGAGGAGGCCGGCGGCAGCCGCCGGACCGGATCTCGACTTCCTCAAGAACCCGAAGGGCGACATGAGCCTGGCCGAGTCGTACATGAAGAAGGCCGGCTTCTCGAGCGGCAAGTGCGAGGGCAGACTGCACGATCAGCATGGTCAGCGACAACTCGCCGCCCGGGAGCAACACCTCCCAGGTGGTCAAGGACGAGCTGACCCAGCTGGGGTTCAACGTCAACCTCCAGCCGGTCAACCACGACGTCATGTACACGAAGTTCTGCGACGTTCCGAAGAACACGCCGAACGTCTGTCCCGAACGTCGCATGGGGCAAGGACTTCAACGACGCCCAGTCGATCCTCGACCCGACGTTCAACGGCGACGCGATCGTGCCGTCGAACAACTCGAACTGGCCGCTGCTGAACGACAAGGCGATCAACACCGCGCTGGACAAGGCGCGGCTCATCCCCGATCCCGCAGCAGCGGGCTCAGACGTACGGGAAGATCGACGATCAGATCATCGGCGCTCGGCGCCGTCGATCCCGTGGATCTGGGACAACTTCGACAACATCGAGTCGAGCGACGTCGCCGGAGTGACCAACCTGTTCAACGCGAGCTGGGACGTGATCGTTCACGTCGCTGGACAACCCGTAGGCCGGTGAGGAGCACCCGGACCAGCTAGGGAGAACGGCCCGCCGCCCGACCGGGCGGCGGGCCGCCTCCCGTCCACGACACCGGAAGTCAGACTTGCTCCGCTACATCGTCAGGCGCGTCCTCTGGGGGATCCTGATGCTGGCGATCGTCAGCGCGGTGGTCTTCGTGATCTTCTACGTCTTCCCCTCGGCCGACCCGGCGACGCTGCGGGCGGGACGGAACGCCTCGCCCGCGCAGGTGGACGCGATTCGCCACGCGCTGGGCCTCGACCAGCCGGTGTACGTCCAGTACTACGACTACATGAAGGGCATCGTCCTCCACTTCGACTTCGGCTACAGCTACCGGTCGAACGCCGACGTCCGGACCCTGATCCTCGACCGCCTGCCGGCGACGATCTGGCTGGTCACCGGGGCGGCGATCCTCTGGCTCGCGATGGGCATCCCGGTCGGGATCATCTCGGCGGTCAAGCGCCGCTCGGTGCTCGACCGGACGACGATGGTGACCAGCCTGGCGTTCATCTCGGCGCCGGTCTTCTGGCTCGGCCTGGTGGCGCTCTACCTGTTCGCCCAGGACGTCGGCGTGATCCACATCTTCCCGGGGATCGGCAGCTACGCGGACGCGACCACCGTCTCGGCCAAGTTCGAGTCGATGCTCCTGCCGTGGATCGTGCTCGCGGCCGCCTCGGCGGCGATCTACGCCCGGTACCTGCGCTCGAGCATGATCGACGTGATGTCGGAGGACTACATCCGCACGGCGCGCGCGAAGGGGCTACCGGAATCGCGAGTGATCATGCGCCACGGCGTCCGCAGCGCGATCACCCCGATCGTCACCCTGCTCGGGCTCGACATCGGCGTGCTGCTTGGCCGGCAACGCGATCCTCACCGAGACGGTCTTCAACATCCCGGGCGTCGGGCGGCTCGTCTACACCGCGATCCAGACCTCCGACCTGCCGGTGATCCAGGGCGTCACCCTGTTCGGGGCGTTCTTCATCATCATCTTCAACCTGATCGTCGACATCGCCTACGCATACCTCGATCCGAGGGTGCGGTACCAGTGACGCCTGCTCGAGGTCAGCAAGACCTCAGGGTCCAGTTCAAGACCGAGGACGGTGTCGTCAAGGCCGTGGACGGCGCCTCGTTCGCGGTCGATCGCGGCGAGACACTCGGGATCGTCGGCGAGTCCGGGTGCGGCAAGAGCGTCGCCAACCTGTCGATCCTCGGGCTCACCCGAGGGCCCGGGACCACGCATCACCGGCCGGATCATGTACGACGGCCAGGACCTGGTGGAAGCCTCCGACGAGGAGCTGCACGACGTCCGCGGCAAGGAGATCGCGATGATCTTCCAGGACCCGCTGACCTCCCTGCACCCCTTCTACACGGTGGGCTGGCAGCTCGTCGAGGCGATGCAGGCCCACCAGGACGTCTCCAAGGCCGCTGCCCGAGCGGCGGGCCGCCGACCTGCTGGGGCTGGTCGGGATCCCCGACCCGAAGAGCCGCCTCGACAACTATCCGCACGAGTTCTCGGGCGGGATGCGCCAGCGCGTGATGATCGCGATGGCGCTCATCAACGACCCGCAGCGTCCTGATCGCCGACGAGCCGACCACGGCCCTCGACGTCACCATCCAGGCCCAGATCCTGGCCCTGATCGAGCGCCTCCAGAGCGAGCTCGGGATGGCGGTGATCCTGATCACCCACGATCTCGGCGTGATCGCCGAGGTCGCCGACAACGTCAACGTCATGTACGCCGGCCGCATCGTCGAGTCCGGCACGCCTCGACCAGATCTTCTACGACCCGCAGCACCCGTACACGTGGGGCCTCCTCGGATCGCTGGCGCGGCCCGACCGCCCGCGCACGCGTCGCCTCGCGCAGGTCAAGGGCCAGCCGCCCTCCCTGCTCGCCCCGCCGCAGGGGTGCCACTTCCGGCCCCGCTGCCCGCACGCGTTCGAGCGCTGCACCGAGGTGCCGACCCTCGAGGTACGGGGCGGCGAGACCGGGCATCCCGACCGTTGCTGGCTCTCCCCGGAGCAAAAGCGGAGTCTGCGGGTGCTCGAGAGCGGCGAGCATCGGGCTCCAGGAGCCGGCGGCTTGAGCGCACGAGGGACCACGCGACCGGCGAGCGTCACAGGCGCCGACGGAGGCGGGCTTGCTCGAGGTCGACCGACCTCGTGCATGCACTTCCCGATCAAGTCCGGGATCCTGATCGACCGCGAGGTCGGGCGGGTGCGCGCGGTTGACGGCGTCAGCCTGACGGTCAAGGAGGGCGAGACGCTCGGGCTGGTCGGGGAGTCCGGCTGCGGCAAGTCGACGCTTTGCCGCGCGATCCTCCAGCTATTGCGACCCACCGCGGGCTCCGTTCGCTTCGACGGCAAGGAGATGGTCGGTCTGAAGCGCCGCGAGATGCAGTCGCTGCGCCGCGAGATGCAGATGATCTTCCAGGACCCCTACGCGTCGCTGAACCCGCGCCACCGCGTCGGACAGATCATCGGCGACCCGCTGCGGCTTCACGGCATCGCCTCGGGCGAGGAGCTGAAGCGCAACGTCCACGGCCTGCTCGAGCGAGTCGGGCTCGGCCCCGAGCACTACAACCGCTACCCGCACGAGTTCTCGGGTGGACAGCGGCAGCGAATCGGGATCGCTCGGGCGCTGGCGCTCCGCCCCCGGCTGATCATCGCCGACGAGCCGGTCTCCGCCCTCGACGTCTCGATCCAGGCGCAGATCATCAACCTGCTCGAGGACCTCCAGGACGAGTTCAAGCTGACCTACATCTTCGTCGCCCACGACCTCGGCGTGATCCGGCACGTCTCGGACCGGATCGCGGTCATGTACCTGGGCAAGATCGTCGAGATCGGGCCGGCGGACGAGGTGTACTCCAACCCGATCCACCCCTACACCCTCTCCCTGCTCTCCGCGCTGCCCGATTCCGGATCCTCGGGTGAACGCCGCTCGCGAACCGCTGGTGCTCGAGGGCGACCTGCCGAGCCCGGCGAACCCGCCGGCGGCCTGCCGGTTCCACACCCGCTGCCCGTACGCGACCGAGATCTGCTCCGAGGTCGAGCCCGAGCTCGTCCACCACGGCAACGGGCACTGGGCGGCGTGCCACCACCCTCTTGACCGTCGAGGACTCGCATGCCGTCGAGAGGGTGCTCCCGGCAGTTGAAGCCCGAGTCCGCCTGAGGCCGCGACTCGTTGCCCTACACGCTGATCCTCGTCCTGGTGATGGCCGAGGCGCTGCTGATCTCGCGCGGGACGTACGCCGGGGCGGTCGCGCTCGGGGTGATCGCGCTTCCGGTCCTGCTGTTCGCCCTGCGGCGGTTCTGGAGGGGACGGGGCTGACCCTCGCCGCCGCGTCATGATCAACCCCTGGGCGAGCGGCGTCCCGCGATACCGTCCCGATGATGCTCAGCCAGAAAGCGCCGCGTGCGGCCACGGCGGCCGTCATCGGGATGGCGTTCGCGGCCCTCGGGCTCACCTCCTGCGGCGGGGCACCCTCGGGCTCACAGGGAGGCGACCTGAAGTTCATCTCGAGCTCGTTCCCGGACCACCTCGATCCACAGCTCTCCTCGACGGTCGCAGCCTGGCAGGCCGAATACAACACCTACATCCCCCTGCTGACCTTCAATCACGCGTCCGGTCAGGAGGGCGCGCAGGTCGTCCCCGGGCTTGCCAAGGGCCTGCCGACGATCTCCCCCGACGGCACGGAGTACACCCTCCAGCTCCAGCAGGGATTGCGGTACTCGGACGGCACGCCCGTCAGGGCCACCGACTTCCAGGCCACGATGCAACGACTGTTCGATCTCGGCTCGCCCGGTGCGCGGCTCTTCGACGGGATCGTCGGCGCCCACGCTTACGCCAACGGCACGGCGAAAGCGATCTCGGGGATCGAGGCGAACGATTCGACCGGCACGATCACGATCCGGCTGAGCGCGCCAGACGGCGAGCTCGAGACAAAGCTCGCAAGCCCGTACGCCGCGCTTGGTCCCGCCGAACACTCCAGCCAGCGATCAGACGTCCCGCCCACCGCCCGCCACAGGGCCCTATGAGATCACGAGCTCAGACCCGCCCCACCGGTTCGTACTCGAGCGAAATCCTCAGTGGGCCGGCGGCAACCAGGGACTGATCTCGAACGTCCCGACGCCGCACGCCGACAGCATCACCCAGACGGTCGTCCGGAGCGGATCGGCCGCAACCACGCAGGTCGAGCAGAACAAGGCGGACTTGATGCTCCAGGCGCCGCCGGCGAATCGCCTGCTGCAAGCTCGAACGGAAGTATCTCGACCGCTTTCGTACGGACGTGGTTCCGAGCATCTATTACTTCTGGATGAACACGACGCAGCCGCCCTTCGACGATCTGAAGGTTCGGCAGGCGATCGACTACGCGATCGACCCCGCTGCGCTTCAGCGGATCTACGACACCCTCATGTCGCCGACTCAGCAGGTCCTGCCTCCGGGGGTGCCGGGCTACCTGAAGTTCACCCCCTACCCGCACGATTTCGCGACGGCACGGGAGCTGATCAAGCAGGCCAACCCCAGCGACACGAAGGTCACGGTCTGGACCGACGACCGCACGCCGGACCGGCGTGCCGGGGGCTACCTTCAAGGCTTGCTCGCGCGGCTCGGCTTGAGCGCGAAGCTCAGGGTCGTGAGCGCGGCGGCCTACTACCGCACGGTGGCAAACCCCAACACCCCCGATCTGGATGCCGGCTTCGGGTCCTGGGCCCCGCTGCTCCCTCACCCGAATCAGTACTTCGAGCTCTTCAACGGAAGCGCGATCGGCCATGCGGACAATCCCAACCTCGCCCAGCTCGACGACCCTGCGGTCAACAGACGAGATCGAGCGCCTTGCCGAGCAGCCGCTCGACGCGACCACCGAGGGCGACTACACCACCCTCGACCGCAGCGTGATGGCGAAGGCGCCCTGGGCGCCGTGGGGGAACCAGAAGGCGTCGACGTTCACCTCTGATCGCGTGGACTCCGAGTCGGTGATCTTCAGCCCGGTGATGCACCAGGACTACGGCAGCTTCGCGCTCAAGTAGTAGCCCCGCGATACCTTCCATCCCATGCCCAGCGAGCGAATCCTTCGCATTGCGGCGGCCGTGATCGCGACCGTCGGCATCGGAGTGGCCACGTACATCACGATCGCCGACTCGGGCGGTGGCGCGCCAACCTGCCTCGCGGGAGGACACGGCTGCGCCACGGTCGCCAACAGCAGCTACTCGCACATCGCCGGCATCAACGTCGCCGTGTTCGGCATCGTGGGCTACGTGGTGCTCCTGGCCGCGGCGGCGGTACCGGGCGACCCGGGGCGGTTCGGCGGCTTCCTCGCGTCGCTCGTCGGCTTCGGTTTCAGCGCGTATCTGACCTATCTCGAGCTCTTCGTGATCGACGCGATCTGCCAGTGGTGCGTTGCGAGCGCCGTCTTGATGACCCTGCTGTTGGTGCTCAACGCAGCGCGGGCGCTCGCCTACACGGGGGCCGAGCTGGCCGCGACCTCGAGCACGCCTGTAGATCAGCTTTAGGTTCGTCGCTAGGGTGCAGGTCCGGCATGGCGTCTCGTAAAGAGCAGAAGGAACAGTTGCGCGCGGAACGCCTGGCCCGTGAGGCCTCCGAGCAGGCGAAGCAGCGCCGACAGCGCCTGGTCCAGTACGGAAGCGCCGCCGCCTTCCTGGCGATCTGCGTCATCGCCGTGCTGATCATCGTCAGCCAGTCGGGCGGCGGCAGCTCGGCGGGCAGCGGCTCGAAGGACGCGGCATTGGTCGAGCAGCAGCTCAAGGGGATCCCGCAGCACGGCACGGTGCTCGGCGACCCCAAGGCCAAGGTCACCGTGGTCGAGTTCGGCGACCTGCAGTGCCCCGTCTGCCAGGCGTTCTCCGTCGAGACCGCTCCCGGCCTGATCTCGGACGTCGTGCGCAAGGGGACCGCCAAGTACGAGTTCCGCCAGTACACGATCATCGGCCCCGATTCCACGGTGGCGGCGAAGGCCGCGCTGGCCGCGAGCGAGCAGAACCGCTACTGGAACTACATCGAGCTCTTCTACCGCAACCAGGGAACCGAGAACTCCGGCTACGTCACCGACGACTTCCTGCAGTCGATCGCAAAGGGCGCCGGCGTCCCCGACATCGCGAAGTGGAACAAGGACCGCGACAGCTCGAAGTGGGATGCGGTGCTGGCGAAGATCCAGCGGGAGACCTCGGCGCTCGGCATCAACGCGACACCGACGATCATGGTCGAAGGGCCCGGCGGCAGCAAGGTGGTCGGCTCCGGCGTGCTTCCCCTGAGCCAGATCGAGAGCGCGATCAAGTCGGTGCAGTAGGGGCCGCCGAATCACGGTGAGCCGCGTGCACCGCTATCGCGTCGAGGTCGAGTGGACCGGAAACCGCGGGTCGGGCACGAGCGTCTTCGAGCGATGAGTCGTGGCGCTCGCCCAGGGGCATTGCTGGTCCTCGGCACCGTCCTATTGACGGCCGCAGGTTGCGGCGGCGGCCGCGCGCCCGGCCCCTCGAAAACGGAATACGTACAGCGCGTTGACAGAGCGTGCACGAGACCCCGGACCCGAAGCGCCATCGGGGCCGCGCTGCACCAGCTTGCGGACCTCCCGCGCGGTCGGTACGCCCGGACGAAGGCACTCCGCGCCGCCGGCAGATCCCTCGCGGACCCGATCCAGGGGCTGACGGCGCAGGTCGGTGGACTGACGCCGCCCGACGGGGACCAACCGGTCGTGAGCCGCTGGCTGGACGAGCTGCACAAGCTCGCGGTGCTCACCGCGCAGGCCGCCGCGACCGAGCGCCGCATCATCGCCCTGAATACGCACCACCCGGGCGTGGTCGCGCGGTCCGGAACGGTTCGCAACGCGGACCTCGACCGCGCCCAAGCGGCGAGGGTCGCAGCCGCCCGGACGGCAGGCGCCTACGGGCTCAAGGCGTGCGCCCGCGTGCTGGCGCAGCGGATAGTCCCAGCGATGGCCGAATTACGTCGGCTATTTCGACGTTATCCGGCCATCGGCGAGAGCTCGCGCCTACAGGCGCCGGCAGTCCGCGACGGCCCGCCGCCACCCACGGGCGGTGATGAAGTAGGCACGATCCGGAAATCGCAGGCTGACCAGCTCCTCCTCCACGTTCAGCGAGGCGAGCGCCGGCAGCAGATGCTCTTCGTCGAGTGCCTTGAAGACCAGAAACTCGTCGGCCGACTCGGTCGGCGAGTGCAGGGCCGGCATGCCGTCGAGGTCGCGCTCCGGGATCTCCAGGGGCACCAGATAGCGATCGTCGCCGAGCTCGAGCGTGAGCGCCGACTGCTCGCCCGGCGCCCTCTCGATGAACCCAACGTCGCTGACCGCGTGCTCATGGTGGGCGAGGTCGGACCAGGTAGCGACGTTGCCGTCCACGCCCGTGCTGAAGAAGACGAAGCCCCCGTGCTCGCTCGCCAGCGCGTCCAGGTCCAAGAGCGCATCGAACACGTCCGCCCGCGATGCGCCTCGCATGTCGACCTCGTCCCGAGCAGCACGCTCACCCCCGCGTCCCATGCCATACGAACGCGGCTGGGGATTTCGGCCTTACGGCGGATCAGCGGGATCCGTCCGGGACGAGGACGGGTGAGTGTAGGCCGGGCTAATCCCTTAGGGCGGCCTAAGATCGAAATCCACCGGCGGGGCGCGCTTTCAGGCGGAATTCATCTAACGGCTGTCAACTTTCCCTCCATGCCGGCGGCGCTGCGCGAATCCGGATCGGCGCTGTTGCCTGCTCCCGCCCGGAGGAGGGTCGCGCTCGCGGCCAATCGCGAGACGGTGATTCTCGGCGGCATCGTCGCGGCGGCGGTCGTCGTCAGGTTCGCAACCCTCGGCCATCAGAGCTACGACCACGACGAGGCCGTGACGGCCTGGCGGGTCCTGCGCGGCGGACTCGGCGGAACCCTCAACGTGGTGGCCAACTCGGAGCGAAGCCCGCCGCTCTATTACGTACTGGCCTGGGGCTGGGCGCAGCTGTTCGGAACCGGCGAGGTGGGGTTGCGATCGCTGTCGGCGCTGATCGGCGTTGCGACGGTCCCCGCCGCCTACCTCGCAGCCCGCGAGCTCGTCGTCCGGGCGCGCCGGTCTCGTCGCGGCTGCGCTCGTCGCTTTCAACCCCTACCTGGTCTGGTACTCGCAGGAGGCGCGCTCCTACGCCCTGCTCGTTCTGTTCGTCGCGTGGGGGCTCTACTTCTTCGCGCGCTGCCTCAACGATCCGTCGCGTCGAAATCTGGCGATGTGGGGCGCGGCGTCCGCGCTCGCCCTCTGCTCCCACTACTTCGCCGTGTTCATCGTCGCCGCGGAGGGGCTGTGGCTCGTCGTCCGCGGCCGGCCGCGCCGCGGGCCGGTCATCGCCCTCGGCGCGACCGCCGCCGTCGGCCTGGCTCTCCTCCCGCTCGCGGTCACCCAGGAAGGGTCCGGCAGGAGGAATCACTTCGCGAGCGTCTCGATCGTCCATCGGGCGGCGGGAATGGTCCTCGAGTTCATGGGTGGCCCGGAGCCAGGCGGCCTCGTCGGCAGCCAGTCGGTTCGCTACTTCCGCGGCGCGGCCGCGATCGGCGGAGTGGTCTTGGCGGGGGTCGCCCTCGGTCTGCTCCTGCTCCGGGCAACCCCTCGGGAACGGCGGGCCGGCTTGACGATCGCCGCCGTCGCCGCAGCCGCGCTTGATCGTCCCGTTCGCCCTCGCGGCGGCCGGCCCCGACTTCGTGGACACGCGAAATCTGATCGGCGGGCTCGTCCCGCTGCTGGTCGCCGCCGGGATCGGGCTTCGGCTGCGCTCGAGCCGGGCTAGACCGGCCTCGCGAGCGCCGGGGCGGCGGTCGTGCTCTTCGTCGCGGTGCTCGGCGGGATGTACGCGAGCGCCCAGATGCAGCGACCGGACTGGCGTGGCGCGGCGGCTGCGATGGGGCGGGCCTCCGGTCCGCGGGTCTTGGTGGTGCCGCGAAACGGCAACGAGCCGATCGCCTACTACCGCGACGCCAGGGAGTTCAGGTCGCCGCGGTTTCGAAGCGCGCGGGTAAGGGAGATCGACGTGCTGAGCAAGACCGGGACCGTCTCGACTCCGCGCGGCGGCTTTCGGCTCGTCGCCCGGCAAGGCCTCAAGCCGTGCTGCACGCTCTCGCGCTTCAGGGCTCCGCGGGCGGTCCTGGTACTGCCGCAAAACGTCAGTGGCAATCGGGTTCTGGGCGAACGCTCGACCGCCTTGATCGAGGGCGAGCCCTAGCCGCAGGCGTCACGGCCTCAGCATCAGGACGTAGAACGGCTCGAAGCCCTCGCGTTCGTAGAAGCGGATCGCATCCGCGTTGGTATGTGCGACCCCGACGGCAACCGCCCCCGCCCCGGCCTCCCTCGCGACCTCCGCGGCCGCCTCGGTCAGGGCGCGGCCGACGCCGCCCCCGCGCTCGGACTCGAGCACCGAGAGCGTCTCGATCTCAGCGGTGGTGCGGCCGACATCCCAGGTCGCCGGGCCGTCGTCCAGCGACACCATCGCGTACCCGATGAGATGGCCATCGCGTTCGGCGACCAGCAGCGTGTGGCCCTCCCCGCTCAGCCAGGCGCGGTACTGGCCCCTGCGGTGCTCCCAGGATTCCTCGAAGGAGCGCACCGAAGGCATCGACGGGAGCGTCGCGTGATGGTCTCGAAGCGCCTGCCAAAGCGGCGCCAAACGGTCGATGTCGTGCGTGCTGCCTCTGCGTACCACGAAGTCCACACAGCCATGTTCCCATCGGGTCCGCGAGCGGGCTCAAAAGGGGGGTGACTGGTGACCTAAGGAAGACAGGTAGCAACCGGCGCACGGCCACTCCCTGCGAACGTAGGTTGGCGGACGAAATCACTGCCGTTCGAAAGGAAGGTCAGAAATGGCGACTTACACCGTCGTTTTCGATGGCAAGTGGCAGGGAGACTTCGAGAGCTTGCACGTTGCCCACAATTGGGCGCGCGCGCTCGCCGAGACCGGACGCATCGCCTACCTGACGATCAGGCGCGGACAGAGCCTGAACCTCGTCACGGCGCTTCCGGAGGGCCGGGCCCGGGAGGGCAGAGACACCTGGATGCGCGAGGCGCGCCGCTGGCTCCCACCTCGTCGGCAAGAGCCGACGGTGCTCCCACCTCGTCGGCGAGAGCCGATGCGCTCGGCCATTCCAGAGGCCGCGTAGCCACCACTGACAGACCGGGAGCGGTGATCACTGCGACGCCGTTCGGCCCGGCGTGCTTTAGTACCCGGAGCATGGGGTGGAGAGTGCGACTTCCGGCGGGTGCTGTTGCCCTCGTCTGCACGCTCATCGCGGGGGCCGGCATCGCCCAGGCATTCAGCGCCCACGGCAGCGTCGAGCAGGTCTACGTGACGCAGCTGGCGCCGAACGCGAAGATGTCGCTCCTCAACCGCACGGGCAAGACGGTCGCCACCAAGCAGGCCGACGCGCAGGGCGGCCTTCTGTTCCGGAACGTGACGCCGGGGACCGGCTACCGCGTAAGGCTCGCGAGCGGCGGGACCAAGTCCGGGCCGCTGACCGTGCTCTCGACCCGTCCCGCGCCGCCGAACACCAACGTCTACAACCAGACGCTCCCCACCGATGGCTACGGGTATCTGACCACCCGCGACGGAACCAAGCTGGCCATCAACGTCCACCCGCCAACGGACGTGACCAACGCCGCGCCGGGCGTCGATCCCCCGGCCGCCCCGCCAGGTCCCTCGCCGACCTTGATCGAGTACTCGGGCTACGGGTACGCGGACCCGGCCGGTCCTCAGAGCGGGATCGCGATCCTCGCGAACCTCATGGGCTTCACGGTGGTGGACGTCAACATGCGCGGCACCGGCTGCTCGGGCGGCGCGTTCGACTTCTTCGAGCCGCTCCAGAGCCTCGACGGGTACGACGTGATCGAGACCGTCGCCCGCCAGCCCTGGGTCCTGCACCACAAGGTCGGGATGATGGGCATCTCCTACGGCGGGATCAGCCAGCTCTTCACCGCCCAGACCAATCCGCCCAGCCTGGCGGCGATCTCGCCGCTCTCGGTGCTCGACGCCACGCAGACGACCCTCTATCCCGGCGGCATCCTGAACACGGGGTTCGCCGTGAACTGGGCTGAGGAGCGAGTCCACGACGCCAAGCCGGCCGGGCCCAACTCCGGGCAGCCCTGGGCGTATCAGAAGATCCAGGACGGCGACCAGACCTGCAAGGCCAACCAGGCTCTGCACGGCGAGGCGGCGAACCTGCTCGCGAAGATCCGGGCCAACAGCCACTACGTGCCGAAGGTCGCTGATCCCCTGGCTCCGATCACCTTCGTCAAGAACATCCACGTGCCCGGTGTACATGGCCTGCCAGTGGACGGACGAGCAGACGGGCGGCCACTGCCCGACCCTGGCTGAGCACATGACCGGCACCAACCGCAAGTGGTTCACGTTCACGAACGGCACCCACGTCGACTCGCTCGATCCGGAGACCTTCAACCGCTGGTACGACTTCTTAGAGCTCTACGTGGCCAAACAGGCGCCGATCACCAAGGCGGCGGTCATTCACGCCGCGGGGCCGGTCATCTACCAGGAGGCGATGGGGATACCCGGGGTGACGATGCCGCCCGATCCGATTCAGACGCAGCCCACCTACGCGTCGGCGAAGGCCGCGTTCGAGCAGCTGAAGCCCATCCGCGTCCTGTTCGACAACGGCGCCGGCGGCTCCCAGCCCGGGCAGCCGAAGCCCGCCTACGAGCAGTCCTTCTCGAAGTTCCCCATCCCGAACACCAGCGCCACGCTTCTGGTACTTCTCGAACGGCGGGCGGCCTCGGCGCAACGCGGCCCGCCCAGGCCGGGGCCGACTCGTTCCAGTGGAACGCTCACGCCCGGCCGCTCACCGACTTCACGCGGCGACACCGCGCCGGGCACGAACGGCCTGTGGACGGCGACGCCGCCCTACCACTGGATCCGCCCGCCCGCCGGCAGCGCGGCCTCGTATGTGAGCAAGCCGCTGAGCCAGAACACCACCGTCATCGGCGCCGGGCGCCGTGCACGCCTGGGTCCGCTCCTCGACCCCCAACGTGGACCTGCAGGCCACGGTCTCGCGAGATCAGGCCCGACGGCAAGGAGACCTTCGTCCAGAACGGCTGGGTCCGGGCGAACGAGCGCAAGCTCGACGCGTCGAAGAGCACGCTGCTCGAGCCCGTCCTGAGCCTGCGCGCATCCGACGTGTCGCCGATGCCGAGCGACCGCTACGTCGAGGTCACGATCCCGCTCTACTACGAGGGTCACACCTATCGCGCGGGCTCCCGCATCCGCGTGACGATCACCGCCCCCAACGGCGACCAGCCGATCTGGTCGTTCGGCGAGACCCTGCCGAAGGGGCACGCGACCGTTTCGATCGCCCATTCCAAGAGCATGCCGTCGAGCCTCATCCTTCCGACGGTGCCGGGCGTGAGCGTGCCGACCGGCCTGCCGCCGTGCCCCGGCCTGCGGGGCGAGCCGTGCCGGAACTATCAGCCGTACGTGAATCAGCCGACGACGCCCTGACGCCGGCGCCGCGCTATCTGGGGATCCCGTTCCCCGAAACCGTTCGGTGGTCCTCCGGCCCCGGGCGGAGGATCACGACCTCGGTGGGCGCCTGCTCAAGCAGCCACACGAGGTCGTCACCGCTGAAGCCAGAGTGCGGAAGCGCGCTGGCGGGGACGACCACGCGATCGAAGTTCTCTTCCTCCAAGAGGCGCAGCAGGGCGTGCTTGTAGGAACGCCCCCGTTCCACTCTCGAGTCGACCGCAACCCCCTGGGCCGCAGCCCGTTGTTCGATCGCCTCGAGCACCGGCATGCACTTCGACGCCTGCTTGGGGAGCGCCGAGTCGAGCGGCAAGTTCATCGGAACCACGGCAAGGTACGCCGGCATCAGGGTCGCATCCTCGGCCTTTGCGAGCCGAAGCGCGGCGTCAAGCGCTCGGCGGGAGATCGTCTGACCTGTGAAGGGCAACAGGATCTGATGCACGGACGCCGGCGGCGAGCCGCCGAGCAAGCGGCGCGCGACCAGGAACCCGGCCACCCCGGCGACCACGAGACCGAGCAGGATCAGCAGCGCCTCGAGCAGGCTCATTCTCCCTCCTCCTCCGATCGCTCACCACGATGGGCGACGATGCGGACGTCGACCCCGTTGGGCGTCTTGCGCATCAGGCGCTGAGGCAGGGGCTCTCGAAGGCGCGACAGGCCGCGCCCTGGAGAGGACTCCCCGACGAAGATGTACGTCGTACCGCGCCGTTTGACGACCTCCGCCGTCGCCTCGACGACGTCGTCCTTCTCCTCAACCAGCAACGTGGCTCCGAGCACCGACGCAAGCTGCCGCAGCGCCGTGAGCTGCCTCTCCTTGCGCTCGGTCATCCTCTCCTGCGGCTTCTTCACCCACAGGAGGTCCAGGTCCGTCCCCAGGCGCTGGGCCGACCGCCATGCTCGCCGGACCAGCCGCTGCGAGCTTCGCCGCGGGCGGATGAGAGCCAGGATTCGTTCGCTGACGGCCTTCGGGGCGTCCACCTCGACGCGCTCCTCCCGAGCCTCGGGGTTGCGTGTCTCGACGACGAGGCGCTTTGACTCGACGCTCTCGGCCACCTGGCGCAAAGACACTTCTCTCAGGGCGGCGAGATTCTCTATGCGGAAGAAGTTGTTCAGCGCCGCCTCGATGTTCTGGTCCGGGTAGACCTTTCCGGCGCGGAGCCGGGCGATCAGGTCCTCGGGGGTCAGGTCGATCAGCACGACCTCGTCCGCGGTCCCCAGAATCGAATCGGGCACGGTCTCGCGGACGTGGACGCCTGTGAGCTCCGCAACCTGGTCGTTGAGCGACTCGAGGTGCTGGACATTCACCGTCGAGAAGACGTCGATGCCGGCCGAGAGGACGTCCGCGATGTCCTCGTAGCGCTTCTCGTGCTCGATGCCCGGCGGATTGGTGTGGGCGAGCTCGTCGATCAGGGCGAGCTCGGGATCGCGCGCCAGGACGGCGGGCAGGTCCATCTCCTCGAGCACGGTGTCGCGGTACTCGACTCTACGCCGGGGTATGACCTCGAGGCCGCGGGCCTGCTCGATCGTGTCCTTTCGCCTGTGCGGCTCCAAGTAACCGATGACCACGCCCCTACCAGCGTCCTTTTCCGCGTGGCCCTCCTGGAGCATGCGGTAGGTCTTCCCCACGCCCGCGGCCATGCCCGAGGAAGATCTTGTAGTGGCCGCGCTCGGTTCCCGTGGATCGCCGAGCGGCACGCTGCCCGAGGTCCTCCGCCATCTCAGCCTCCAGCGACGTCGATCGGTCATGCGAGGCCGCCACGAGGCGAAGCACGCTGCTCAACTCGTACCCGTCCGTGGCCGCGTAGAGCGGGCTGCCCATGTCGGTCAGCATTCGCTGCAGCATCGCCAACCCCTGGGGGAGAGTCTCTCGTCGGAGCGCAGGCGGCGCTGAAGCGCGTCCAGCACGGCCTGCGAGCGGACCAGGTTGGACCTCGGGCGGACCGCCGAGCTGAGGGCGCCGGACCTGCGGGCATCGGCAAGCAGCCGCTCGAGTCCGTCGGCGAGCCGGCGGCGAGAGCGCCCCCGCGTCAGCTGGGACGCTCGGAGGGCCAGCTGGGGCGAGGAGTCAGGGTCGACGCCGGCCGCCAGCTCGCGGTCGAGGGTGAGCCGATGAAGCAGGACCGACAGCCTGATGGGCACCGGGTGGCGTCTCAATCCCGACCCGCGGCGGGTTGCGGTGGCTCCGAAGGTGGTGCCTTTCGCAACCGAGATGGACATCTCAGGCGCCCAGCAGGTTGTGGATGACCAGGTCGATCAGCTTGATGCCGATGAACGGGGCGATGATCCCACCGAGCCCGTAGATCAGCATGTTGCGGCGCAGCAGGCCCGTGGCGCCGATCGGGCGGTAGCGGACCCCGCGCAGCGCCAGCGGGATCAGCAGGGGGATGACCAAGCGCATTGAAGATCACCGCCGAGAGGATCGCCGACTCGGGGGTGCCCAACGACATGATGTTGAGGGCGTCGAGCGGCCCCTTCTCGCCCGCCGCCGCGTAGGTGGCGGCGAACATCGCTGGCAGGATCGCGAAGTACTTGGCGACGTCGTTGGCGATCGAGAAGGTCGTCAGCGCGCCGCGAGTGATCAGGAGCTGCTTGCCGACCTCGACGATCTCGATCAGCTTCGTGGGATTGGAGTCGAGGTCGACCATGTTGCCGGCCTCCCTGGCAGCCTGGGTGCCGGTGTTCATGGTCACGCCGACGTCTGCCTGGGCGAGGGCGGGGGCGTCGTTCGTGCCGTCGCCGGTCATCGCGATCAGCCGACCGTCGGACTGCTGCTCGTTGATCAGCGCTAGCTTGCGCTCCGGGGTGGCCTCCGCCAGGAAGTCGTCGACCCCGGACTCCTCGGCGATCTTCGCCGCCGTCAGGCGTTGTCGCCCGTGATCATGACCGTGCGAATGCCCATCGAGCGTAGGTGCTCAAAGCGGGTTGCGGATGCCCTCCTTGACGATGTCCTTGAGGTAGATGACGCCCAGGACCTGGTTGTCGCGGGCCACCGCCAGCGGGGTCCCGCCCTTCGCGGCCGATGCGGTCGAGCTGCTCGGTGAGCTGGGGCGGCGCATTGCCGCCCTCCGCGGCGACCCAGCTCTGGATCGCGTCGCCGGCGCCCTTGCGGAGCCGCGTGCCGTTGAAGTCGACGCCGCTCATTCTGGTCTTCGGCGCTGAACGGCACGAAGCTGGGCTCATGGCCCGCGAAGTCGTGCTCGCGGATCCCGAACTGCTTCGCCAGGACGACGATCGAGCGCCCCTCGGGGGTCTCGTCGGCGAGCGAAGACATCTGAGCGGCCTCGGCGAGCTCCGCCTCGGTCGACCCCCGGCATCGGGATGAAGTCGGTCGCCTCCCGGTTGCCGAGCGTGATCGTCCCGGTCTTGTCGAGCAGCAGGACGTCGACGTCGCCGGAAGCCTCGACGGCCCGGCCAGAGAGCGCCAGCACGTTGCGGCGCACGAGCCGGTCCATGCCGGCGATCCCGATCGCCGACAACAGGGCGCCGATCGTCGTGGGGATCAGCGCCACCAACAGGGCGATCAGCGTCGTGACCGAGACGTTGGTGCCCGCGTAGACGGCGAACGGGCGCAGCGA
>CAVYXB010000002.1:0-148795 GCA_963772345.1 uncultured bacterium
TTGGCGTCGTCGAACGCCTTCTGCATGTCCACGACGACCAGAGCGGTGCGAGCGGCCATGGGCAGAGACTAACGGCCCGCTGCCGAGCACGGCGTGAACGAGGCTGTACCGGCGCTCAAGACGGCGCCGGGACCGCCGCCTCCGCTATTTGACGACGCGGATCAGCTTCTTGTTGACGAACTCCTCGATGCCGTACCGGCCGAGCTCGCGGCCGAAGCCCGAGCGCTTGACGCCGCCGAACGGCAGCTCGGCCCCGTCGAGCCCGACGCCGTTGACGTAGACCATCCCCGTGTCGAGGGCGTCGGCGACTCGCTGCGCCTGCTCGGGATTGTTGGAGAAGACGTAGGAGCCGAGGCCGAACGGCGGTGTCGTTCGCGACCTCGATCGCCTCCTCCTCGGTGCCGACCCGGTAGACGCTCGCGACCGGCCCGAAGAACTCCTCGCGGTAGGCGTCGTTGTCCGGGCTCATCCCGCCAGCACAGTGCTCGAGAAGTAGTTGTCCTTCCGGTCGCCGCCGGCGACGACCTCGGCGCCCTGGGCGACGGCCCGGTCGAGCTGGTCCTGCAGCGTCTCTGCGGCGGAGGCCGACGAAAGCGGTCCCATCGCGGCGTCCGTCGGAGGTCGGATCGCCGGGCTCGGCGGCCGTCATCGCGCCGCTGAACTTCTCGAGGAAGTCGTCGTAGAGCTCGTCCGTGACGATGAACCGCTTCGCGGCGTTGCAGGACTGGCCGGTGTTGTCGAGTCGGCCGGCGACCGCAGCCTCGACCGCTTCGTCCATGTCATCGGCGCCCAGGAGGATGAACGGGTCCGACCCTCCGAGCTCGAGCACGACCTTCTTCAGGTTGCGCCCGGCGATCTCGGCGACCGCGGCGCCGGCGCGCTCGGAGCCAGTCAGCGAGACGCCCTGGATCCGCGGGTCGGCGATCACGCCTTCGATCTGGTCGTTGTTGGCCAGGATCGTCTGGTAGGCGCCGCGGGGAAACCGGCGTCGTCGATCATCTGCTGGATCGCCTCTGCCGACTCCGGGCACTGGTGGCGCCGGCTTCAGCAGAACCGTGTTGCCCGTGACCAGGTTCGGAGCCGCGAATCGGGCCACCTGGTAGTAGGGGAAGTTCCAGGGCATGATCCCCAGGAGCGGCCCAACCGACGCCCGCCGGATCACCGCTGTGCCCTCTCCGGCGAGCAACTCGATCGGCTCGTCCTCGAGGAAGCACCTCCGCGCTGTCGGCGTAGAAGCCGTAGATGTTCGCGCAGAAGTCGACCTCGCCCAGCGCCTGCTCCATCGGCTTGCCCATCTCCCGCACGATGATCTCGGCCAGCGTCTCGCGCCGCTCGGTGTGAAGTCGGCCACCTTCTTGACCAGCGCCGCACGCTCGGCGCACCGAGGTCTCGATGCCCCAGTTCCGGTGGGCGTCGTCGCCGCCGCGATCGCCCCAGAGAGCTCCTCGTCGGATGATCTCCGGGTACTCCTTGACCGTCTCTCCGGTCGCCGGGTTGATGACTGCGTACTTGCCCATCTTGCTCCACTCCTCATGCCGTCGCGTGGGGTCTTACACGGATCTTCCATGATCCTCGACCCCAGGCTACCTCCTGCAAGCGCCGGTCGTGGCTGTCGCCGAGACCGCGCACGCCCTTGTCGCCGTTGACCCGCGAGCCTGCCGCGCGCTCCCAGGCCCAGCACCGCAGCCCCCCTGGCCCCGCGCGAGATACTGCGCGGGCGATGTCGCAGGAGAACATCGAAGTCATCCGCAGCGCCTTTGACGACTTCAACAGTCGGGACTGGGAGAGTTGGGAGGCCCTCCACCACGCCGACATGGTTGTCATCCCGATGAAAGGCTGGCCCGACTGGTCCGATGCCGAGCCCGTCTACGGCAATGAGGCTTGGCTTAAACGAGTGCTTCTGCTCCTTGAGCCGTGGCACGACCAGCGGCTCGAAATCGACGCCCTGCGCACCACGGGCGACCTCGTAGTGGTGAACTTGCGGTGGGTCGCCACGGGACGCGAAAGCGAGATCGAAGTCGACATGCCGCTGGCGGGCGTGTACACGATCACCGGCGGAAAAATCGCTCGCATTGAGTTCTTCCGCGACTCCACCGACGCCCTCGAAGCCGCCGGGCTTCAGGAGTAGGCGATGTCGCAGGAGAACGTCGACGCTCTGCAGATCGTCTATGAGGAGTGGGGCCGCGGTAACTTCCGTCCTACCTTCAACGTGTACGGGCCTGACATGGAGTGGGGCTGGTCGGAGGAGTTCCCCGACGTCCACGGAGTCTTCCGCGACCCAGAACTGAGAAGCAGCCGGATGCTGGAGTGGCTGGGCCAGTGGGAGGACTGGCGCATCGCGGCCGAGGAGTACATCTCGGCGGACGACTTCGTCGTCGTGCTGTGTCGATACACGGGGCGTGGCAAGGAGAGCGGGGCCACCGTGGATACGGCAGGGGCACACGTCTGGACGATGCGAGAGGGCAGGGCGATCCGGCTGGAGATCTTCTCCAGTCGCAGCAAGGCCCTCGAAGCCGCTGGGCTGCGGGAGTAGGGACGGAACTCGCCCATGGGGGCTTGCGGGCGGCTTTAGGTTCGGGGCTAGGGTCGGCCCCATGTACGTCGACATCGTCCTCACGCTGAGCCTGTTCTTCCTCATCTTGATCTGGTGGAACACGGCGAGTCGTAACTAGCCGCCGGCGTTGCCGACTCGGCTTGCCGTACCACAGGCAGCGCTGCTCGCCGTCGTCCTCATCCCGTTGGATGAAGGGGCGCTCGCACTCGCAGATCTGCACGCTCAGGTCCTCGGGCAACGGCGGTGGGCTATGGAAGCCGCACGATTGCCCGGGATAGGTAAGGCGGGTGCAGGTGCCGCCATCGCGGGTCGGTGCGCCGCAAGGGATGCGCTCGGTCATCACGCCCCCAAACCGTGCGCGAGTTTGTGCGCCAGTTTTCCCCCCCGGCTAGCGGTCCTCAGCGGTCCCAGGCGGTAAGTCGCTAGAGGCCAGGAGTCGCTTGCGCAAGCGGTATTTGGCTTGATCAGGGGAAGGCGCCTACCGGAATCGAACCGGTGTAAACGGCTTTGCAGGCCGCTGCGTAGCCACTCCGCCAAGGCGCCGCGGACGGCTAGCGTACCGAGCGGCTGGGCCCCTACGCCGACCTTGCCGGTGGCCGGTGTAGGGTCGCCGGGTTGGCTCGGCTCGAGCAGAGACTGGAGGGAGGGATCGCTTACCGCGAGGCGCTGCCGGAGAGCGATCGCGGGCTTGCGCCTGCGCTCTGCCTGCACGGGTTCCCGGAGACTTCCTACATGTGGCGGTCAGTGCTCAGCTCGCTCGCCGATGCAGGCCGGCGGGCGATCGCCCCGGACCTTCCGGGGTTCGGAGACTCCCGCCCCGATCCCCCGGGCACGTGGGAGCGCCACACCGAAGCGGTGGAGAGCTTCCGGCGGGAGCTCGAGCTGGAGCGCGTCGTGCTGATGGTGCACGACTGGGGCGGCCTGATCGGCCTGCGCTGGGCCTGCGAGCATCCGGATGCCGTCGAGGCGCTCGTGCTCTCCAACACCGGCTTCTTCGCGGACGGCAAGTGGCATGGGATGGCGCGGGCGCTTCGCACCCCCGGCGAGGGGGAGCAGCTCGTGGCGGGCATGAACCGCGAGGGCTTCGCGCAGATGCTCGGTGCCGTCTCGCGCGGAATCGATGCAACCGTGGCGGGCGAGTACTGGAAGACGTTTGCCACCGAGGAAGGGCAGTAGGGCATCTTGGAGCTGTATCGCTCAGGAGACTTCGAGAAGCTCGAGGCCTACGACGGGCAGCTCGGCGCTCTCCAGGTGCCCACGCTGATCCTGTGGGGGGAGAACGACGTCTTCGCGCCGGTCGCCGGCGCCTATAGGTTCAAGCGGGAGCTTCCCGACGCCAAGGTCGTGCTGCTGAAGGACGCCGGGCACTTCGTGTACGCGGACGAGCCCCAGCGCTGCGCGGACGAGATCGTCGAGTTCCTGGGCGAGTCCGACGCCTGAGCGCCTCGCTTCCCTGCTACCCGCGCAGGCCGATCGCCTCGAGCGCCGCAGTTTTGCTGGTGAATCCCTGCCCGCGCACGAATTTGCCGTCGCGAAGCGTCCAGAGCTGCCAGGTATCCCACTCCGTCTCCGCGCCGCTTCGCTTCCCGCGGGCCCGAAGGCTCGCCCAGACCACGACGTGGTCCCCCGACTCGATCAGCTCGTGGATCTCGACATTGGGACGATCGAACTCCTCCCACAGCCAGCTCACGAACAGCTTGACCCCCTCGGGCCCCAGATAGTTGCCGCCGGCGCCCGGTACCGCGCCCGAGGCCACGTACTCGCAATCCGGCGCGATGTCGACGATGGCCGCATCGAGGTCGCCACCGTTGAGGGCTTCGTACGCGGCCCGAACGACCTCCGCGTTTCGCCGCGACATCGCCTGCTCCCGAAGCCTTGCTGCCTGTAGCGCTTCTTCGCGGTCGAGGTATTCCCAGAGACGCAGGATCTTTCCGTCTCGCACCTCGATCACGTGGAAGAGGCGCTGGCTGATGTCCATCCCGCTCTCCCGGCCCCTGCCCTTGACCGTGACGGCGGCCACGACCGGCCCGCCGACGTCGATCACCTCGTCGATCTCGTCGCTGAAATCCTGCCAGGCCTCCATCCAGCGGGACGTCCACTGGACGAGGGCGTCGTGCCCGCGAACCATGGCGGTCTCCTCCACGGGCCGGTACTCGCCATCAGCGTCCCAGTGCGCAGCGACATACGCGCCGCAATCAGCGACTCGCGCGAGATCGCTGAAGGCCGCGTACATGGCGCGCGCCACTGCGACGTTCTCCTCCGACACCGCTCAGGGAGTATCTCGCGAGAGGCCGATGCCTGGGGCTCGGCTTACTAGTTGAGCCCGGCGCATTCGAAAGCCTTCGCCCTGCTGGCGAACATGTCCAGCCGCACCACCTTGGCGCCCCGCAACGTGTGGACGAACCAGAAGTCGCCTTCGATGAACGCCCCGCTCCGGGACCCGGTCGCGGTCTGGTGGATCCGAACAACGACCTGGTCGTCGTTGGCGTCGATGAACTCGTCCGCGGAAAAGGTGAACTCATCGAAGTCCTCCACCCACTCGGCGATCGCCTTGAGGAGACCATCGGGTCCGTGGAAGGTCGCCCCATCTGGCTCCTCCCGATAGGTGATCATCTCGGCGTCAATGTCGCCCAGCATCGCCGCCACGTCGCCACGGGCGTAAGCCTCGTTGCCTCGGCGCACGATCTCCACGTTCTCCCGTGACATCGTCCGGGCAGTATCTCGCGGAAGCGGCTGATGGGATTCGAACCCACGACCTTCTGCATGGCAAGCAGACGCTCTAGCCAACTGAGCTACAGCCGCGCAGGGGCGGAATTCTAGCCGCCGGCTGAGGGCCTCAGGGGTCGGCCCAGCCGGCGCCGAGGCGGCCTTCCGGTCAGGCAGCCGCGTCGAGCGTCTCGTTGACGAGCCGGTCGGCATCCTCGTTGTCCTCCCGGCGCACATGGCGGATGGACCAGTCGTCAAACCGCTCGAGCTTTTGCGAACGCGATCGTGAAGCTCCTTAAGCGCGGCGTCCTTGACCCGATACTCGCCGCGAACCTGCTTCACGACGAGCTCCGAGTCCCCCACCAGCTCGATCTCGTCGGCGCCCAGAGCCCGCGCGCGCTCGATCCCCAAGAGGAGGGCGCGGTACTCGGCCACGTTGTTGGTCGCGGGGCCGATCGACTCGGAGCGCTCCTCGACCACCTCGCCGTCCGCGTCCCTGACCACAGCCGCGATCGCGGCCGGGCCGGGGTTGCCGCGCGCCCCGCCGTCGACGTTGACCACCAGCGGGACGGCGCTCAAGCTTCCTTGCCGGATGCCTGCATGCGCTGGCTTGCCGCGCGGAGCCGCAGGCTGCCGTCGTCGCCGACGGCGGCGTTCCAGGCGCGAGCGTCGTCGGTCAGCTCCGAGACCTCCTTGCCCTTGGCGACCTCGCGCACCGATTCATCGTCGCCGTTGGCGCCCACCTCCCATTGGTACCAGGAGAGCTCCCAGGCGACGGTCACGAGCGCGAGCTGGCGGCGCGGGTCGGGGCGAACCGCGGCCTGCGGTTCGCCGAGCGACCGGATCAGCCCGGCGACCTTGCGAGGCTCCTCGCTCGAGTTGAAGCGGTCGACCGCCGCGCGCATGATCGCCTCTGGGCCCCGCCTCGGCTGGGGCGCCTGATGGGCCTGTCCGGTCGCGGTCGCCGGGGGCCGCTTCGGGTCACGTTTGGCCTGCGGGCGCGGCCGCGGGGGCCGCGGGGGCTTTGGACGTCGCTCGGTCCGCGGCCGGCGCGGCATGCTCGGCGGACGGCGCCGGCGCCTCAGGCTCTGCAGCCGACATCGATTCGTCAGCGGCCTCCTCGCCGGCGGGCGCGGTCGTTGTCGCGGCCTCGCCGTCGCCCTCCGGCGAGGACGGCGGGTCATCCTCCCGCGAGGACCGGCGTGGGCGCGCGCCGCCTCGCGCTCTCGAGGCGACCTCCCCGAGTCGCCTTCGCAGCGCGGCTCCCCGGCCCCCTCGGCTCGGGGGCTCGTGGGCGACCGTGCCCCACTGCTCGGCCGGGATCCAGCCGGACGCCTCGGCACGAGCGCGACAATGGACGCAGACTCCGAACCGCTGGCCCTGCGGGCTC
The DNA here is from genome assembly GCA_963772345.1 of uncultured bacterium. GTDB lineage: Bacteria > Actinomycetota > Thermoleophilia > Solirubrobacterales > 70-9 > AC-56. The sequence goes on from CAVYXB010000002.1 coordinate 6,651, forward strand.
ACGTACTCGTGGAGCTGCTCACCCTTGAGAAGGGTTCGCGAGCAGACATCGCAGGCCGGGTGCTCCTGCACCGCTTCAACGTAGCAACGAGTCCGAACGGCACGCGGGCTTGGGCTTGCGCGGCCGCCTGACAGCCGGCGGTGGTGGCTAGGCGGCCTTCTCCTCGTCTCCGTCGGAGGCCTGGGCGATCACCTTCTGGGCGATCTGCCCCGGCACCTCCTCATAGCGCTCGAACTCCATCGTGTAGTCGCCGCGCCCGCCCGTGATCGCCCGCAGGTCCGGGGCGTAATCGAGCACCTCGGCCATCGGCACCTCCGCCTTGATCTCGGTCATCGACCCCTTCGGCTCGACGCCGAGAGGGCGCCCGCGCCTCGAGTTGAGGTCCCCAACCACGTCGCCCACCGCGTCCTCGGGGACGAGGATCGTCATCTGCACGATCGGCTCCAGCAAGTAGGGCTGCGCGTCCGACACCGCCTGCTTGAACGCCATCGAGCCGGCGATCTTGAAGGCCATCTCGGAGGAATCGACCGAGTGGTGCTGACCGTCGTAGAGCCGCACCCGGATGTCCTTCACCGGATAGCCGGCCAAGACGCCCTGCCCCATCGCCTCGGCAATCCCCTTCTCGACCGCCGGGATGAACCCGGTCGGGATCACCCCGCCCTTGATCGCGTTCACGAACTCGAAGCCGGTGCCGGACTCGGCAGGCTCGATCTCGATGTGACAATCGCCGAACTGGCCCCGCCCACCCGTCTGCTTCTTGTAGCGGCCATGCGCCTTGGCGGGCTTTCGAATCGTCTCGAGATAGGGCACCTGCGGGGGATGGAGCTCGATCTCCGCCCCGTAGCGGCGCTTCATGCGCTCGGTGATCACCTCGACATGGACCTGCGTCAGCCCGGCGATGATCTGCTCGCCGGTCTGCGGGTCCCGGTGGACGTCGAGGGTGGGATCCTCCTCCTCCAGGCGGCGAAGTGCCGTCGCCGCCTTCTCCTCGTCACCCTTCGACTTCGGCTCGAAGGCGAATGCCATCACCGGCGCCGGAAGGTCGAGCGGCGGAAACGAGATCCCGGCGTCCTTGGCGGCGATCACGTCGCCCGCGCGCGTCTCACGGAGCTTGGCCACCGCCCCGATGTCGCCGGCGCCGAGCTCGTCGATGTTCGTGGATTCCTTGCCGCACGGCGCGGAGAGCTGGCCGATCCGCTCCTTGGTGCCGCGGGTGACGTTGAAGGCCTGCGAATCGGAGTGGAGCACGCCGGAGTCCACCCGCAGCATGTTGATTCTCCCGGTGTAGGGGTCGGCGGTGGTCTTGAACACGTAGGCGATCGGATCGCCGTCCTCCGACGGCTCGATCTCGGTCTCGTTGCCCTCGGCGTCCAAGGCCTTCACGGCGCCCCGCATCGCAGGCGACGGCACGTCCTCGACCAGCGCCTCCAGCAGGCGGTTCGTGCCCAGGTTCTTGGTGGCGACGCCGCACGTAACAGGGAACAGGTGGCCCTGGGTAACTCCTTGCTTCAGCGCCGTGACGATCTCCTCGTGCGAGATCTCCTCGCCCTCGAGGTAGCGCTCCATCAGCTCGTCGGAGTTCTCCGCGACCTCGTCCATCAGCTTCTCGCGGTACTCGTCCGCCTGCGCCCGTAGCTCGTCCGGGATCTCGGTCTCCTTGGCGCTGCCCCTCCCCTCCCCCTCGTACTCGAAGGCCTTCATGTCGATCAGGTCGACCACGCCGCGCACGTCGTGCTCGGAGCCGATGGGGATCTCGGTGGCGACGGCGTGGGGGCCGAAGGCCACCTTCAGCGAGTCCAGGGTGCGGAAGAAGTCGGCGCGCTCGCGGTCGAGCATGTTCACGAACACCAGCCGGGCCAGCCCCTCCTCGCTAGCCCGGGCCCAGAGGCGCTCGGTGTGCACCTCGACGCCCATCACCGCGTTCACGACCACGATCGCCGCGTCTACGACCCGCAGCGCGCCCAGCGTGTCCGCGATGAAGCTGGGGTCGCCGGGGGTGTCGATGAGGTTGATCTTGCGGTCCCCGTACTCGAAGGAGGCGACAGCCGCATCGATCGACATCTCGCGCTCCTGCTCGTCGGGCTCGTAGTCGAACACCGTCGAGCCGTCCGCCACCCGGCCGAGCCGGTTGATGACCCCCGCTTCATAAAGGAGCGCCTCGGAGAGGCTCGTCTTGCCGCTGCCGCGATGCCCGATCAGGGCGACGTTGCGAATCCGGTCGGCCGGCTTGTGAGCCACGGCCTCAATATATGCGTTTCCTCAGCACGCCCTAGGGCATGGTCTGGAATCGCGGCCTGAGGGCGAGCACCGCCTTGGTATGAAGCTGGGAGACCCGCGACTCGGTCACTCCCAGGACTTCGCCGATCTCCCGCAGGGTCAGGTTCTCGTAGTAGTACAGGGCGATCACCAGTCGCTCACGCTCCGGCAGCGACTCGATCGCGTCCGCGAGCCGATCCTTCAACTCGGACGACTGCGCCTCGGACTCCGGGTCGACGGCATTCGGGTCCGTGATCGTGTCGAGCACCGAGATCTGGCCCCCTCCGCCCTCGGGATCGGCGAACGTCCACAGGTCATCCAGGGCGAGCACCGACGAGTTCGCGATCTCGAGCAGGGCGTTCTGGAACTCCTCGACCGTGATCTTCAGCTCCTTCGCCATCTCCTCCTCCGTCGGCGAGCGCTGGAGCTTCGCCTCGAGCTTCGCGTTCGCCTTCTCGACGTCCCGCGCCCGGGCGCGAACCGACCGCGGCACCCAGTCGAGCGAGCGGAGCTCGTCGATGATCGCCCCCTTGACCCGCGCAACCGCGAAGGTCTCGAACTTGATCTCCCGCCCGGGATCGAAACGCTCGATCGCCCCGATCAGGCCGAGCAGCCCGTACGAGATGAGGTCGCCCTCCTCCACGTGCGACGGCAACCCCGACGCCATGCGTCCGGCGATGAACTTGACCAGCGGCGAGTAGGCGACGACCAGCCGCTCGCGGGCGCGCTCGTCTCCCTCGTCCTTGTAGCGGCGCCAAAGGTCGCGGAGCTCGACGGCTTTGACGTTGGTCTCCATCCCGAGCCTGAAAACTTAACTACCGCCGCTCACGCGCGCGGATGTGAACGTGAATATTCATGGCGCAGCCGCTGCGGCTCGACCCGCGTGTACACCTGGGTCGTCGAGAGGCTCGCGTGTCCCAAAAGCTCCTGAATCGACCGCAGATCCGCGCCTCCTTCCAGGAGATGCGTGGCGAACGAGTGCCGCAGCGTGTGTGGGGACACGTGCCCGGCGACGGCAGCCTGCCGGACCCATCGCTCCAGGCGACGGCGCACGTCAGAGGGGGACAGCCGCCTGCCTCGCCGCGACAGAAACAGCGCGAGCTCGTTGCGGTCCGCAGCCAGGGCCGGACGCGCCTGCTCGAGGTAGCGCTCCAGTGCCCGCTGCGCGGGCTCGCCGATCGGGACGATCCGCGTCTTCGACCCCTTGCCCGCCACCCGCAGGCTCTCCGATTCGAATTCCGGGCTGTCCAGGTTCAAGTTGATGATCTCCTCGGCGCGCAACCCCGACCCGTAGGCGACCTCGAGCAGGGCGCGATCGCGCACCTCGAGCGGGCCGGTCGCCGGGATCCGATCGAGCAGGCTCGCGATCTCATCCGGGCCGAGCACCCGCGGCAGGCGCGAGCCCCGCTTTGGGCTCGGCAGGAGCTCGCCCGGGTTCTGGGTCGCGTCACCCACCCTCACCAGGTAATCGTGCAGGCTACGGACCGCCGCGAGCTTGCGGGAGACGCTCGCGGGCGAGAGCCCCCGCTCCGACAGGGTCGCCGCGTACGTGCGCAGGTCCCGGTGGCCTAACTTCCCGGGCTGGCCGCCGCGCCGGGTCGCCCATGCGGCGAGCTCGGAGAGGTCGTTCGCGTAGGCCCTCAACGTGTGCGGCGAGGCCCCGCGGGTGCGAAGCTCCCGCTCGAACCCGAGCAGAGCCGCCTCCCATGCCGGCGCGATCTCCTGCGGAGCCTCGCTCGTTTCCGCGACGTCCCTCATGCCCGATGTTTCGCCGACGAGGCTCCTCGACCTGCGCGTGCAGGAACCGTGCCGCGCCGGTTAGTCGCCGATGTAGATCGGCGTCCCGAGCGGCACCTGCGGATACAGCTCGATCACGTCCGGAATCGACATCCGGACGCATCCGTGCGAGGCGGCGGTGCCGAGCGAGGAGACCTCGTCCGTGCCATGGATGCCGGCTCCGTTGTAGAAGCCCATCCAGCGAGCCTTGATGGGGTCGTCCGGGCCCGGCGGGATCACCTGGCCGGCAAGGTCGCCCGCCCAGGGCGAGTCCGGAACGTGCCAGGAGGGGTTCACCTGCTTGTCGTCGATCGTGTACTGGCCGGCGGGGGTCTCCAGACCGGCCTGCCCGACGGCGATCGTGTAGGTCTTGGCGAGCTTCAGGCTCTTCCACAGGCGAAGCTCGAAGGCGCCGCGGTCGATCGTTATGAACACCGGGTATTGCTGCGCGAGCTGATCGGTTGAGACCTGCGGCTTGACCCGCTTGACCTGAGGCGAGGCGGTCCGGTGACTCGGGCTTTCGATCGCGGCGCGAAGGCGTGAGCGCAGCTCGCCCGTGAGCACCGTGACACCGTCCTTGCCCGGAACGCTGTTCAGGGAGGCCGGGGTCGCAGCGATGGTCGCGTCCTGCGGCCGGTCGGTCGATTTCGTGAGCGACCTGGTTGACGAACTCGTCGAGGGCCTTCGAGGAGTAGGTGATCTCGGGCGTGATCTCGCGATCGACCGAGCCCCCGGTCGTGTACCGCCAAACCCTGGCCGGAAAGCCGCCGGAGCGGCTGGCAGCCAGGGCGGCGTCGACCATCCCGCTGACGTCGGCGTGAAGCTGCAGCCGTTGCTGGCTGAGCACGTACTTCTTCCCCTCGAAGGTCACCGTGACCGGCTTGTCGAGCGGCCCGACGAGCTTCTTCTCCAGGCGGTGGCGAGCCTGATCCGTGGACAGGCCGCCGATCGAGATGCCTCCGACCCTCACCCCGTCGGCGATCTTGTCCGAATTCGCCCGGTCGACCGCGTACGCCGCAACCGCCACGACGAGCAACAGCCCCAAAGCGGCGGCGAGAGCTATCTGCGCTCTACGTCCCACTAACCATCAAGAGTTTAGGCACACGGCAAGCGGGTTCCGGGCATTCGCCTGCACGCAAGGCCGGTTGCGCCCGAGCCAGGCGGCGATCGGGGGGCTCAGATCCCCAGCGGCTCGCGATCCGCAGCCACGCCACCGCGCTCGCCGGGCTGCTCTCGGCGCACGTGCGGGCTCCAGCGAAGGAACTCCTCCACCTCGCGCTCGTAGGTGTAGGTGTGCTCGGCGCCCCGCATCACCGGCGCAAGCCGCTGGTGCTCCCCGAGCTTGAGGACGGTCTCGCGGGTGGTGTACCCGTACCGAAAGCCGGCCGCCTTGTAGAGGCGATTGTCGACCCCGCGCCCGAACCGGAGCTGGTTGAGCACCTCCTCGGGGATTCGAAACCCGAGCCGCCGCAGCGGCCCCGTGACGAGGCCCGTCCCCCACGGCGGGAGGATCGGCAGCGCCCGCTTGCCCACGAGATCGATGATCTCCGACAGCGCGAGGACCCCGTCGGCCGCGACGTTGAACACCCCCGGCACGCGGTGGAACGCGGCGTGCTCCAGGGCGTGCACCACGTCGTCCTCGTGGACGAACTGAAGCCGCGGATCGAAGCCGAGCATCATCGGGACCATCGGTAGCCCGAACATCCGGGTGAACGCCGTGTCGACGTCGGGGCCGAGCACGTTCGCACAGCGAAGCACGGTGACCGTCACGTCCGGATTGCGGTCGGCGAAGTCCGCGACCGTCTGCTCGGCGTCGACCATGTCGCGCTCGATCGCGGTGCGCGGAGCATGTGGACGCGTCATGCGCTCCGTGAAGAACGCTGGGTCGTCCTGCTCACACCCGTAGTAATGAGTCGAGCCCTTGAACACGAACTTGCGCACCGGCGAGTCGGGCCCCGTGCATGCGGCGAGGATGTTGAGCGTCCCGATCACGTTGTTCTCGTGCGCGCTTCGAGGCGGCGCCATCAGCGAGTTGACGACCAGCCTCGTGTCGATCACCGTGTCGATCTCGGCGGCCCTCACGATCCGCTCCAGCAGCGAGTGCTGGTTGGTCACCTTCACGAACTCGGTGCGCTCGAGCTCCCTGGTGGGCGCGTCGGCGTCCACGCCGATGATCGCCTCGATCTGCTCGAAGCTCTCGAGCGCCTGCGCCAGCCGGCCGCCCCAGTAGGTGGACAGGCCAGTGACCAGCACGCGCCGAGTCGCCTCGTCGACCGGGCCGCCAAGCTCCGCCAGGGCGCCGTCCACGGCCTGCGACGCGTCGCTCACCCGAGCCAAACCGAGCGCCTCCGGCGCCACCATCTCGTGGAGGTTCTCCTGGATCTGGGCGCGGATCTCCTGGGCCAGGGTCTGCACGAGCGCCTTGTCCTCGGCCGCCTCCGCGCCCCCGAGCGCGACGGTGTCGATCGGCTCCAGAAACCGGATGCGGAACTTGGCCGGCAGGTAGCCGAGCATGCCCAGCGGCCCGAGCCAGGGAAACGTCGGCGTGATCGGGAAGTAGAGGAGCCCGGTGAGCCGCCTGAGGATGTCCACCTGGGCGAAGACCGGCATCGCCTCCTCGGCCCCGATCACGCAGGTGGGGACCAGCTGGGCCTCCGCTCGCATCGCGGCCTCCACGAAGCCCCCGCGCCCAAAGCGCCGCAGCCGGTAGCGGTCCCGGTAGAGCTTCTCGGTCCCCTTGCGGCCCTCCGGGAAGACGAGCACGAGCTGGCGCTCGTCGTACAGCAGCCGATGGACGTTCGCCGGGTGCGCGGCCACCCCGCCGATCTTCGGGACGAGCATCGAGAAGCCCGGAAACCCCTTGAAGAAGTGCTCCACCGTGAGGTAGAGCGGCCTGGGATTGGGATGCTCCTCGCGAATCGCCTTGGCGATCATCGCGGCGTCCGGGGGAAGCGCGCCGGCGTGGTTGGAGACCAGCAGCGCGCCACTTTCGGACGGGACGTTCTCGATCCCCTCGACCTCGACCCGGAACCAGTACCGGTAGAAGAACTCGATGAGGGTCCGGTCCATGGCGCCCTCCACGCGCTCGGAGCGCCCCCAGTCGTTGAGGCGGCGCTCGGACTCGATCCCCGGCAGGAGCTCCCGCATCGCCTCCGCCGAGCGCCGCGCGGGAAGCCGGCCGTCCTCGTCCTCGCCGGGAGGCGCCACCGGGGCGGCCAGCGGGGTTCTGTGCTCTTCTGCCATCCGGGCGCATTTTCGCACTCCGGGGGCACGTGGCCCGCCAGGGAGATTATGTTTCGTTGAATGCGCTCTAAGGACCAGGTGCGGAGGGCCGTGTGGCGCGCGATGGACCGGGAGGGCGTGTCGCGCTTCCCGGGCGCCGAAGGGCGGATTCCCAACTTCGCCGGGGCCAAGCTCGCCGCCCAGAAGCTCGCAGGCGCATCGCCTGTGGAAGCCGGCCAAGGTCATCAAGGCAAACCCGGACTCGCCGCAGACGCACGCCCGCAGGATCGCGCTCGAGGAGGGGAAGAAGATCGTGATGGCCGTTCCGCGGCTGCGCGATCAGCACCCGTTCCGCGTCCTGGATCCCGCCCGGCTGACGAAGGCGCAGGTTCGTGAGGCGGCGACCATCAAGGGGGCGCTGCGGCATGGAAAGGTCGTCGCCTTGGAGGAGGTCCCGAAGATCGACTTCGTCCTCTGCGGGTCGGTCGCCGTCAACCTGAGCGGTGCCCGCCTCGGCAAGGGTGGCGGCTTCTCCGACCTCGAGTACGGGATGCTGATCGAGGAGGGCAAGATCGGCGATCGCACCCAGGTCGCGACCACCGTCCACCCGATCCAGATCCTGCGCGAGCACTTGATGATCACGGACCACGACCTTCCGGTCGACCTGATCGCAACGCCCCGCGCCGTGATCGAGGTCGAGCGAACCTACGCGCGCCCGAAGGGCATCCTCTGGGACCACCTGCAGCCGCCCCAGATCCACGAGATCCCGGTCCTGGAGCGGATGGGGTACGCGTAACGGCTTGGACAAGCCTTTTTCAGGATTCCGCCATCAGCGATGCGCCAGAAAATGCGCCAGTCCCGGCGGCTCGCGCCTGCTCCTCGGCCGCATTCGCGCTGGCTCGACAGGTAGCCGTCCAGCAACCCCGCTGCCTCGGCCTCGCTGCCCGGGAGCAAATGTTCGTAGCGGTCAAGCGTGGTGCTGATGTTCGCGTGGCCCATGAACACTTGTGTGACCGTGTCCCCGTCCCCTCTGGGGGGACACGGGACACGCTTCGTCGGGTGGACACCCGGGACACGGTCGGGACACGCTGAGGACACGGTCGGGCTCAGGGCGCATCCGCCCCCTCCTCGTCGGCCTCTCTGAAGGTGGTTGCCATGGGGGAGCCGACTAGGCCACCCTCGGTTACCCCCTTTGGGGCTAGCTCGTCGGGAACGTCGAGAACGCGTAGGGGCGCACGTCGACTCTGCAGGGGCTCCTGAGCCTCAGGTAGCCGCCTCCGCGAATGAACCCGCCCGGTGTCCCGAAGGCTGACCAATCGAGATACCCCTGCTGGAATGACGTGCCGATGCTCCCTCTGAACGACACCGAGGCGCTCTGACCCGGCGCTACCGTCCGAGAGCCGCTCAGGACATTCGCGAGCAGTTGAATCTTCTGTGAGCTCTGATTCTTGTAGGTGAGGGTGATCCGTCGGTTATAGGCGTCCAGAGGAGCGCACTTCGCCGTCCAGCGGACGCCGCCCGCTATATCGAGAAGGAGTCCGGGACCGTCGGAGATCGAGACGGCACCCGGATATGAATTCGGGCAACAGCGTGTCCAGAGCTTCGCCCGAACGCGGTGCCGCCGACCGCGACCGCCAGGGCGATCAGCGCCACGATTAGCGCGGGCGACGGCTTCGGCATCCTCACTTGACTTCTCCCTCCGAGGGCGAGCCTTGCTGATCCTAGTAGGCCGGGCCTGCATTCGGCTACCGCCGATGCGCCAGAAATGCGCCAGTGAGCGCCAGTGCCCAGCGGGTTCCAGCGGTCCCCAGCGGGTCGAATCCCGCATGACTACGCATTACTTCCCAGTCTGAAGCCATGTAGCCCAGATCCACGAGATCCCGGTCCTGGAGCGGATGGGGTACGCCTAGCTCGGCCAGGGCGGGGGACTCAGCGCGGGCGCAGAGCGTGCACGGTGGCGAGGCGGGCGCCGGACGCATGGGCGTCCCGAGCCCTGTGACCTTCGGGCCATCTCGCCTCGCTGGAAGACGTGCGGGCGCGGGCCTGAATTCCCCGGCGACGGAGCCGCTCCCTGGCCGACAGGGCCTCCTGCGGCTCCCCGCCCTCCATCAGCTGGGCGATCTCGCAGAACGCCCCGATCCAAGGTGAGCCGCTCGGCAACCTCTCCGCGGCCTTATAGAGCGCCCTCGAGACGTCCACGACCACTGCTCGCTCGCGATCCATCGTCAGCCACCTCCATCGGCATTCCGGCGCCAAAGCGAAAGCTCGGAACGAGGCCGCCCGCGCAGGCCGCTCGCACGCCGCGCACACCGGATAGCCTCAACGGGCGACTTTGGAACCTCGAAACGTCATCCGCCGTCGCGAGGAAGAGGCCGAGGGGCCGTCCCTGGTCGGCCAGCTGCTCGAGGAGTACCTCCCCTTCGCCCCGGCCTCCGGCCCGCTGCCCGATCCGACTCCCGCCGAGGGCCCTGACCCCTACGGCAACCCCGACCCCGAGTGGCTCCGGGTCGATTGGCGAGCGCACCTGCGCCGCGTCGAGATCGCGATGCCGGGCGAGCCCGCGTCCGACGGCGTCTCGGGGCCGCAGGACCACGAGACGACCACCGTCAACTACGTCGAGCTGGGTCCCCGGGATCCGGGCGCGGCGATCGCCGTGCTCTTCGTGCACGGGCTCTCGGGCTCGTGGCAGAACTGGCTGGAGAACATCCCGCATTTCGCGCGCACCCACCGCGTGGTCGCGCTCGACCTGCCCGGGTTCGGGCACAGCCCGCTTCCGACCTGGGAGATCTCGATCGAGAGCTACGGCCGGCTGATGCATCGCTTCTGCGACGCGCTCGGGATCGGTGACTGCGCGATCGTCGGCAACTCGATGGGCGGGTTCATCGCGGCCGAGGCCGCGGCGGCCGAGCCGGAGCGATTCGAGAAGCTCGTCTTGATCTCTGCCGCCGGCGTGTCGAGCGCGCGCCTGCGGCGGCGCCCGGCGGAGACGGTGGCCAGGATGGCAACGGGGTCCGCGCCGCTCCTGATGCGGCTCCAGGAACGCGGCATGCGACGCCCGCGGATCCGCTACGCGACCTTCAAGGGCCTCTTTCAGCACCCCGAGCGCCTGCGCAGAGAGCTCCTGCTGGAGCAGTTCCACAACGGAGCCGGCAGGCCCGGCTTCCTCCCCGCAGTCCAGGGGCTGGTCGGTTACGAGATGCTCGACCAGCTCGACGACGTCGAGGTCGCCACGCTGATCGTCTGGGGCCGAAACGACCACATCGTGCCGCCCCAGGACGCGATCGAGTACGGCCGCCACCTCCGCAACTCGCGGACGGTGATCTTCGACGACACCGGACACCTGCCGCAGCTCGAGCGACCCGTCAGGTTCAACCGGATCCTCGAGACCTTCCTGGCCGAGCAGGCGCCCGCTCGCGCCTAGTTCGTGACGGCGCCCTCGGCGGCGGACCCGACGCTGCGCGCGTACTTCGCCATCACCCCGGTCGCATACTGCGGCTCGGGGGGCTCGTATTCGGCCATCCGTTGAGCGATCTCTTCGTCCGAGAGGTCGACGTCGATGCGCCGTGCGTCGATGTCGATCGTCACCTGGTCGCCTCCGCGAAGCGCGGCGATCGGGCCGTTTTTGACCGCCTCGGGCGCGATGTGCCCGACCATCAGCCCACGGGTGGCGCCGGAGAAGCGCCCGTCGGTGAGCAGCGCCACCTCCTCGCCGAGGCCTTCCCCGACAATCGCCGCCGTGACGTGAAGCATCTCCCGCATCCCGGGGCCCCCGGACGGCCCTTCGTTTCGGATCACGACCACGTCTCCCGGCTGGAGCCTCTGGTCCTTGACGGCGCGGAAGCAGTCCTCCTCGGACTCGAACACTCGCGCCGGCCCGGTCTGCCCGCGTCGCTCGGTGCCCGCGAGCTTCACGACCGCGCCATCGGGCGCGAGGTTTCCGCGCAGGATCGCGAGGCCGCCCTCCGGTTTCAGCGGGTCCGAGAGCGGCCGGACGACCTCCTGGCCGGGCTCCTCGCGCGCGTTCTGGGCCTCCTCGCCAATCGTTCGGCCGGTGACCGTGAGCGCGTCGACGTTCAGGATGCCCGCTTCCGCGAGCCGCTTCAGGATCAGGGGCACGCCGCCGGCCCGATACAGGTCGGTCGCCACGAAGCGGCCGCCCGGCTTCAGGTCGGCCAAGAGCGGCGTGCTCTGAGAGATCCGCTCGAAGTCGTCCAGCGCCAGAGGGATCCCTGCCTCGCGCGCGACCGCCAGCAGGTGGAGCACCCCATTCGTGGAGCCGCCCGACGCGCAGACGACGGCGATCGCGTTCTCGATCGACTCCCGCGTGATGATTCGGCTCGGCCGTAAGTCGTCGGCGAGCACCTGGACCGCGAGCTCGCCGATCCGCTCGGCGACCGTCGGCTTCTCGGGATCTTCGGCGGGGACCATCGCCGAGCCCGCGGGCGAGATCCCCAGCGCCTCGAACGCGCACGCCATCGTGTTGGCGGTGAACTGCCCGCCGCACGCGCCGGCGCCGGGGCTCGCCACGTCCTCGAGCGAGCGCAGCTCCTCGTCGGTCATCGTCCCCGCGGCGTGGGCGCCGATCGCCTCGAACAGGTCGAGGATCGTCACGTCGTGACCCTGCCAGCGGCCTGGGGCGATCGAGCCGCCGTAGAGCATCAGCGAGGGGATGTCCAGGCGCACCAGCGCCATCACGCACCCTGGGATCGTCTTGTCGCAGGCCGACAGGCCGACCACGGCGTCGAACTGGTAGCCCCGAGCCGTGAGCTCGATCGAGTCGGCGATCACCTCGCGGCTGACGAGCGACGTCTTCATGCCCTTCGTGCCCATCGTGATCCCGTCCGAGATCGCGACCGTGTTGAACTCCATCGGCGTCGCGCCCGCCGCCCGCACCCCGTCCTTGATCGGGTCCGCCAGGTCGCGGAGGTGGAAGTTGCACGGCATCGCCTCGATCCACGTGTTCGCCACCCCGATCGTGGGTCGGGACAGCGCGGCATCGTCGAAGCCGATGCCCTTCATGTAGGCGCGCGCGTGCGCCCTGTCGGGCCCGTCGAAGACGGCGCTGGAGCGCGGCCTCGGCAGGCTCACGCCGCTGCTCCGACTCGCCGGGCCCGCCAGTCCCGCAGCCGGATCAGGTCGCGCTTGACCTGGCCCGGGTCGAGCTGGCGGCCGGGAACGTGCATGTTCGCCACCGAGATCAACTGTCGCTCGGTCGGCGCGCAGCGACATCCACTTGGCGAGCACGTCGTCCGCGTCGGGGAGCCGCTCGCCCGCCGCGGGCTCCGAGCGATCCGGAAACGCGACGCAGTACTCGTTCAGGAGCTCGCCGGTGTCGGTGTCGTAAGCGACGATCGGCCGGTGGGGGTAGAGCAGGTATTCATAACCGCCGTCCCCGGATCCCGCGACGGCGATGAAGCCCAGCTCCGCATACATCGCGTAGTCGTCGTCGGAGACCACGGACCGCATGAGCTCGCGGGCGCGCGCCTCCGCGCGACGCTCGCGGCCGGGGTCGTAGGCCGGCGGCGCGGGCTGGGCCCGAGGCCGGGAGCGCCGGCGGCGAAGGCGGGCGGCCAGCGCCGGGCCGAACCCGACGAGGGCCAATGCGGCGATGACGATCGCCGAGCTGGCGAGTACGAGGGTCAACCGCCGGCGGCCGGCGGGAAGAACACCACGCGCTCGGCCTCCCTGGGGATCTCCGAGAAGTCTCGGACCATGGTCGCCTCGTGCCGGGCGCCCTCGGCCGTCGGGACGGCGGCCCACATGCCGAGGTCGAGCTGGCGACGAAACTCCTCGATCAGACGCTCCTCGTCCTCAGCCACCTCGGGGTCGCCCTCCGCGAGCAGGACGTCGCCGTGGCCTGGTTTCATCCGGACGAGCTTCATCGATTGGATTATGCCAGCGGCCTTCGGGCCGCCGACCGCCTGCCGAGCCCGAAGACGTCCACCGGCCCGGGGCCTGCGCCGAGTCCGCGCAGGCCGTTGCCGACCGCCTCGGCCGCGATCTCTCGCGCCCACCTCGCGGCTTCCGTGAGCTCCGCGCCCTGCGCGATGCACGCCGCGAGGGCCGCTGAATGAGTGCACCCCGATCCATGCGACGCCCCATCCGGGTACCGAGGCCCGTCGATCCGGACCGTCCCCGACCCGTCGAAGAGGACGTCGGCCCCCTCGTCCCAGTGTCCGCCGGTGACGATGACCGCCGACGGGCCGAGCGCCTGAATCGCCCTCGCCAGCTCCTCCGGCTCGGCTCGATCGCCGAGGCCCGCGAGCTCCCGTGCCTCCCGCAGGTTCGGGGTCGCCACGGTGGCGCGGGGCAGCACGCGCTCGATCAGCCAGGCCTTGGCGTTCGGCTCGAGCAGGACCGCCCCGCTCGAGGACACCATCACGGGATCCACCACCACCGGCGCGTCGCCGATCAGGTCCAGCGCCTCGACGACCGCGTCGATGGTCGGCGCGTCGCCGAGCATGCCGACCTTTACGCCGTCGACACCGATGTCCCCGGCGACCGCCCGAACCTGGGCGACGATCATCTCCGGTGGGACCGGGGTGACCATCTCCACCCCCACCGTGCTCTGAGCCGTGAGGGCCGTGATCGCGGTGGTGCCGTGAACGCCGCAGCGCGCGAACGCCTTCAGGTCCGCCTGGATGCCCGCACCCCCGCCCGAATCCGAGCCGGCGATCGACAGGCACGTCGCAACGCGGGCGCCGGTGTTCATGCGGCCAGCGTAGATCACCATCTCCGCCGGCCCATCCGGTCAGCGGCCCTCCGGCGCCCCCTCGTCCGCGGGCGGGCTCAGCGTGGTCCTCGCGTAGCGCCCGTCGGCGTTCACCCACACGTAGCCCAGCAGCTCGAGCCTGGCGAGCGCGACCGCTGCGTCCGCCGGGGGCGATCCCCGCGCCGGTGGCGACCGCGTCGCAGCTCGCGTTCCCCAGCTCGACCAGCTCGGCGACGCGTGCGAGCCCCGGCTCGAGCATGGGGCCACACCGGCGAGCGTGCGACTCCCCGACGCCGAGCAGGCGGTCGAGGACGTCCTGCGCGCCGCGAACCGGCGCCGCGCCGTCCGCGATCAGGTCGTTGGTCCCCTCCGACAGCCTCGAGGTGACCGGCCCCGGGACCGCGCCGAGCTCGCGGTGGAGGTCGAGCGCCTGGCGAGCGGTGATCAAGGAGCCGGACGGCTGAGCCGCCTCCACCACCAGGGTCATGGCGGCCAGCGCCGCCATGATCCGGTTTCGCACCGGGAAGGACCACGCTTCCGGGCGGCGACCAGGCGGGGCCTCCGAGACCACAGCGCCCGAGCGGAGGATCTCCCCGTAGAGCCGGCGCTCGCGAACCGGATAGATCACGTCCGGCCCGCCGCCGAGCACCGCGATCGTGGTTCCCCCGCCGGCGAGCGCCCCCCGGTGCGCGGCGGCGTCGATTCCCCGCGCCATTCCGCTGATGATCACCAGCCCGGCGGCCGCCAAGAGCTGGCCGAGCTCCTCGGCGACCCTCAGGCCGTAGGCGCTCGCCCGACGCGAGCCGACGATCGTCACGCAGCGGTCCGGCGTCAGGTCGCGGACGAGCTCATCGCGCCCACACCCGAACAGCCGCGCAGGCGCATCGTCGCCGAGGTCGAGCAGCTGGGCGGGAAAGCCGGGCTCGCCCTTCGTGAGCTCCCAGATCCGCGGCTCGCGGCTCATTCGGGCCCTCGGCGGCGGAGGGAGAGCGCGCGGGCGACGTGTTCGTCGGAAACTCGCTCCGAGCCTTCCAGGTCGGCGATCGTCCGGGACACCCTCAGCACGCGGTCGTGCCCGCGGCCGCTGAGCCGCAGGCGCACGTGTCCGTCCGCGAGCATGCGCTGAGCCGCGGCATCCAGGCGGCACGCCTCGCGGAGCTCCGCGAGGGTCATCTCGCCGTTGCAGCGGCCGGGGCCGAGCCGCCGCTCCTGGCGCTCCCGCGCCGCGACCACGCGCTCGCGCACCGTGGCCGAGCCCACCGCCGCAGCGGCCGACATGTCGGCGGCGCTCGGACGCTCGATGGAGATTGCGATCTCGATCCGGTCGGCGAGCGCGCCGCTCAGCTTGGCGCGGTAGCGGCGCGCTGACGTCGGCCGGCATTCGCACTCGCCCGACTCCTCGCCGCGCCCGCACGGGCACGGGTTGGACGCGGCGACGAGCATGAAGCGGCAGGGCAACTCGATGGCATGGCGCGCGCGCACGATCGTCACCGTGCCCTCCTCGAGCGGCTGTCTGAGAGCCTCGAGCGCCTCGCGCGAGAACTCCCCCAGCTCGTCGAGGAACAGGACCCCGCGATGGGCCAGCGTCACCTCCCCGGCCCGCGGCGGAGAGCCCCCGCCGACCAGGCCCGCCGTCGAGACGGTGTGATGCGGAGCGCGGAAGGGCCGCGGCGCGGGCGAGCCGAGCTGCAGGGCACGGCCGCAGGCGCTCGAGATTCGCAGGACCTCGAGGGCCTCCGGACGGCTCAGGGGCGGCAGGATCGAGGGCAGCCGCCGCGCGGCGAGCGACTTGCCGGCGCCGGGCGGGCCGACGACGAGCACGCTGTGCCCGCCGGCCGCGGCAACCTCGAGCGCCCAGGCGAGGTAGGGCTGCCCCCTGAGGTCAGCCAGGTCGGGAAGGACGGGCCGCGAGCCGTTCGAACCCCAGGCCGGGCCCGCGGGCGGACGCGGCTCGTCGTCCGTGCCCAGCGCCGCCAGCTCCGAAAGCCGTGCAAGGGGAATCACCCGTGCGCCGCCGGCGAGCATTGCCTCGGGGGCGTTGGCGGTCGGAACCGCGACGGCCTCGAAGCCGCCGCGGCTTGCGGCCTCGGCGATCGCGAGCGCTCCGGCGATCGGCCTGATGGCCCCGTCGAGAGCGAGCTCCCCGGCCAGGGCGGTGCGCTCGATCCGCTCAGGCGGGAGCTGATCGGAGGCGGCGAGCAGCGCGGCAGCGATCGCCAGGTCGAACCCGGGGCCGGCCTTCCGAAGGTCGGCGGGAGCGAGGTTCGCGGTGATCCTCTGCTGCGGAAACTTGAACCCGGAGTTGACGAGCGCCGCCCGTACCCGCTCGCGCGACTCGCGCACAGCGGCGTCGGGAAGCCCAACCAGCGAGAACGCCGGCAGCCCCTGCCCGACGTGGACCTCGACCTCCACCTCGCCCGCCTCGACACCCAGCAGGGCGAAGGTACGGGCCGAAGCGAGCATGCGCCGAAGCTAGGACCGGTCGGCGCGCATGGGGCGCGCTGCGACGTGTCGAGTCATGCAAGAAACGCGAGAGGGGCGGCCCGAAGGCCGCCCCTCTCGTCAGGTCCTCGGCTCGAAGAGCCGGGGACTGAATTCGCGCTCTGGCCTCAGGTGCAGGCGCCCGTCTTGTAGTTCACCGCCTGCTCAGCGGGGATACCGCTGTTGTACTTGAATATCGTCCTCAGGACCCACTTCTTGGCGGGGGTGCCGAGACCGGCCCTGGAGGTGCACTTGGCCTTGATGAAGTTGGCCTTGGCGCCCGTCAGGTTGGTCTGCGGCGCTCCCTTGCCCGACGGTGACGTTGAAGTCACTGAGCGGCGCGGTCTGCGGGATGTTGGCGAAGTCGAGCCACTTGCCGCCCTGGTAGTAGGCGGGGGTGAGTGCTCCACCCGGAGTGGTCGACGCGGGGTTGGTCGCAAGCGGCGCCTGTCAGGATCGACCGTGGCGTTGCCGTTGCTGGTTGGTGGCCGGGTTCGCGCAGCTGATCGCGCCCGGCACCTGCAGCCGCGTGAACAGCAGGATCCCCGGCTGGTTGCCGGCGACGGTCGAGTTTGCGTCCTTGGCGTTGAACACCAAGACGCAGCCGCTTGACGTCGCCAGGGCTGGTCAGGTTGGCCTGCGCCGTCCCGGTGCCGACGAGACTGCGTGCTGCAGGCGGTCATCGCCTGGGCCATCGTCATGGTTGCTGAGACGCTGCCGTCGCGCACGTCGGCACCGAGCTCAGTGTTGAACGCGATGTTCTTGTCGAAGAACAGCCGCGCCCGCGTCGTCTTCGTGCCCGCCACGCTGTAGTTCGTGTGCGTGTGGATGGTGAGCTTCGACGGCTTGAACGTGCCGCCGGGGTTGGTCGGCGAGACGGCAAGGGTCGCCGTCGAGTTCGCATTGATCGCCCACGCCGCGCCCACGGCCCCCAGGGCCGTGACTCACCGCAAGGGCGCAAGGACGGCGGTCAGCCGCCTCTTGATCCGCATGTGACTCCTCTCGGATGAGAATGGCCGGTCCGCTTCCCGGGCCGGCCGCTGCCGAGAACAACCCCGCGAGCGCGCGTAGGCGTTTCATCCAACCCCTAAAACTCGGCTAAATGTTGTCGCGGTCGCGCGTCCGCGCGCGCGTCTTCCCGCGTACGGTCGGCGCCATGTCGAGGGCCCGCCAGCGCCTTGGGCGCGCCGCGGAGGCGCTGGTGGCCGATGCCCTCGAGCGGCGCGGGATGCGCATCGTGGCGCGAAACGAGCGGACCTCGTCCGTGCGCGGCGAGATCGACCTCGTCGCCCTCGACGGCGCGGCGCTCGTCTTCGTCGAAGTCAAGGCCCGCAGGGTGGGCGCCTCCATCGGGCCCGAGCGGCCGGTGATGGCGGTCGGCCACCGCAAGCGCCACAAGCTGCGCTCGCTCGCGCTCGCATGGCTTCGCGACCATGACGGCTCCGTCCCACCCCACGGCTCGCTTCGCTTCGACGTGGTGGGCCTGCGCCTCGACGCACGCGGACGCGCGGTGGAGTGGGAGCACCTCCGCGGCGCGTTCTGACGTGGCGTGTCGCCGCCCTAGCCCAGCTCGAGCTGGGAGTAGGCGATCGACTGAAACGAACGGCGGTGAAGGCACGAGGGCCCGTGCTCGATGATCGCGGCGCGGTGCTCCGGAGTCGAGTAGCCGACGTTGCCCGCGAAACCGAACTGCGGGTAGGCGGTGTCCACGCTCGTCATGTAGCGGTCGCGGGTGACCTTCGCGACCACCGACGCGGCGGCGATCGCGGCGCTGGTCGCGTCGCCGTCCACCACCGCCCGGTGGTCGACCGAGCAGGTCGGCACGGAGAACCCGTCAACGAGGCAGACGGCACCGGGCACGGCAACGCGCTCCAGGCTCCGGGCGAGCGCCGCCAGGTTGGTCACGTGGAGACCGCGGGCGTCGATCCCGCGGACGCAGCGCACGGTGACCGCAACCCGCTCTGCGGCGCGCACCACGAGCGGGTAGAGCTCCTCGCGCTCCTCCGGCGAGCGCACCTTCGAGTCGTCGAGATGCGAGAGCGCGCGCCGATCCCGAAGGCTCAGGCTTCCGTAGTCGATCAACACCGCCGCCGCGACCAACGGCCCCGCCAGCGACCCGCGCCCAGCCTCGTCGGCGCCGGCGACGAAACGCGCCCCCAGCGAGCGGTCGAATCGAAACAGCCGTGCGGCGCGGCGGCGTGCCCGCGCCCGGCGCTTCGCCGCCCTGGAGGGCTCGGCAGACGACTCGCGGGCGGATGTGCTGGCCCTCGCCACGGCGCAATCATGACCGAGAGGCCGGGTGGACTCGCGGGGCCCCTGCACTGAGCCTGAGAGAATTCCCGGTACGTGCGGGCCGCGCTAGAGCAGCCCGATCCGGTCCGGCGGCCAGTAGGTGAAGAACGCCTCGCCGATGATCCAGCTCCGCGGCACCGGCCCCCAGAAGCGGCTGTCGTCGCTCGCGCCACGGTTGTCGCCCATCATGAAGTACATGTCGTCGGGGATCGTGATCGCGCGAGGTAGGTTGCAGCTGTTCCCGCTGTTGCACGGCTTGATGAAGTCCTCTTTGGCCTCGACGCCGTTCACCACCGGGTGGCCGTTGTGGATCGTCAGCCGGTCGCCTGGCCCCGCCACGACCCGCTTGATGAAGTTGGTGTCAGAGGACTCCGGCGTGGGCCGGGGACACGGCTCTCCGGAGGGCTGCTTCGCGCCGCACTGCTCCCGGTCGGCTCCCACCGGCGGATGGAAGACGACGATGTCGCCGATCTTGGGATCGCGGAAGTGGTAGATCAGGCGGTTGACGAGCACCCGCTGCCCCGGGTCCAGGGTGGGCTCCATGGAGCCCGACGGGATCTGGTACGGCTTGACGACGAAGGCCTGGATCAGCAGCGCGAGCCCGATCGCCAGCGCGACGATCACCACCAACTCGAGGAACGCCCCACGCCCGGTCGTGGGCTTGGGGACCAGGCTTGTACGCCCGGAGCTCAGGAGGATTCCTCGGAACCCTTGGCCTCGGGCTGGCCTCGGGCTCGGAGTCCTCGGACGATCCTCGGCCGAGTCTCCGGATTCCTCGGAGGCGCCGCCGTCTGGCGGACTCTCCTCCGCGGCTTCGACCTCGGCCCCTTCCTCTGAAGACGCCTCGGCCTCCGCCGCTTCACCTGCCTGGGCTTCCTCCGCCCCCTCTTCCTCTTCCCCTTCGGCGGCGGGGATCGATTCCGCCTCGCTCTGCGCCACGCCCTCGGAGTCGACCGCTTCGGTCTCGGGCTCCGGCATCACGAGGTCGTCCTCGATCCCCCAGCGCCGTTCCGCGACCCTGGCGCGCTTGCCCACCCTGCCCCGCAGGTAGTAGAGCTTCGCGCGTCGCACGTCGCCCTTCGCGATCACCTCGAGCCGGTCGATCTTGGGGGAGTGCACCGGGAACGTGCGCTCCACGCCGACGCCGAACGACTGCTTTCGCACCGTGAACGTCTCCCGAGCGGCGGCGCCGCGGCGGGCGATCACCACGCCCTCGAAGACCTGCGTGCGCTTTCGGCTGCCCTCGATCACCTGGAAGTGGACCCGCACGCGATCCCCCGGGGAGAATCGCGGCACCCGCTTCAGCTGACGCTGCTCGATGCTCTCGATGATCGTGCTCATGGGCTCTCGGTCGGGGGCGGACGCCTGGGCATCTGCCGCCCCAGGTTGGGCCGTACGGGGCTGGGCCGAAGAAAACGCGAGCCCGCGGGCCGCGCAGCCGGGGCATATTAGCGAACGGCTATCAGCTCTCCCGGGCCCCGTCGGCACGCTGACGGCTCTGCTCCAACCGCCATTCACGAACGCGAGCGTGGTCGCCCGAGACGAGGATGTCCGGCACGTCCCAGCCCCGGTACGACGCGGGACGGGTGTAGTGCGGATACTCGGGCGCGCCTCCCAGCGCCTCGGAGAAGGACTCCTCCACGGCGCTCTCGGCATGCCCCAGAGCGCCGGGAAGCTTCCTCGTCACGGCGTCGATGACCACCATCGCAGCCAGCTCGCCTCCCGAGAGCACGTACGGCCCGACGGACACCGCGTCCGTGGCGAGGTGGTCGCGGACCCGCTCGTCGACCCCTTCATATCGTCCGCACAGGAGCGCGAGATGGGGCTCCGCCGCGAGCTGCCGCGCCATCGAGTCGTCGAGCTGCCGGCCGGACGGCGCGAGGAGGACGACTCGGCTTGGCTCCCTGCCGTCGGAGTACGCGGCGTTCAGGGCTGCATCGACGACGTCCACGCGCAGGACCATCCCCGCGCCGCCGCCGTACGGAGCGTCGTCCACCTGGCCGCCGCCGAGCGGGGTGGTGTCGCGGTAGCTGAAGAACCGGAGCTCTGAGCCGCGCTCGAGCACGTTGCTGACATGACGCTGTGACCCGAACCAGTCGAACCATTCGGGGAACAGCGTGAAGACGTCAATCTTCAATGAACTCGACCAGGACCCGCTTGTCCGAGCCGGTCGACGCAGCCTTCGCCACGGTGCGGATCGCGTTGGCCACCCGTCCGCCCTTGCCGATCAGCCGTCCGAGGTCCTCGGGCCCCACCGTGACCTCGAGAACGAGGTCGCCGTTCTCCTCGACCTCCTCGACCTGGACGGAGTCCGGATCCTCCACCAGCGCCCGGGCGAGGAACTCGACCAGCTCCCGCATCAGGAGCCGGCTGTCTCGATGCCCTTGATTCGCAGCAGGCCGGCGACGGTCCGAGTCGGCCGGGCGCCGTGGACCAACCAGTGCTGGGCGCGCTCGGTGTCGATCTCGATCGTGGACGGATCGGTCTGCGGGTTGTAGTGGCCGATCGTCTCGATCGTCCGGCCATCGCGC
Organism: uncultured bacterium; assembly: GCA_963772345.1. GTDB lineage: Bacteria > Actinomycetota > Thermoleophilia > Solirubrobacterales > 70-9 > AC-56. The sequence goes on from CAVYXB010000002.1 coordinate 27,921, forward strand.
GGCGAGCGACGATCGGCGACCACGATGCGCCAGATCGGGTTCTTGTTGGAACCCACCCTCCTGAGTCTGATTCGTACGGCCATCTGCGGTCGCGGAGGTTACAGGTCGGCTAGCGAAGGCCGAGCTGCTGCGGATCAGGCATCTTTCCCTTCGCGAGCTGCGCCATCAGCTTGCGCATCTGGCCGAACTGCTTGACGAGCTGGTTGACGGCCTGGACGGTGGTCCCCGAGCCCCGGGCAATCCGCTTTCGCCTGGAGCCGTCGATGAGCTGTGGCCGCGCCCGCTCCGCCGGCGTCATCGAGAGGATGATCGCCTCCAGTCGATCCAGCTCGCGATCGTCCACGTCGGCCTGGCGGAGCTGCTTCACCGCCTTGCCCATCCCGGGCATCATCCCGAGCACGTTGCCGAGCGGGCCCATGCGCCTCACCTGGCGCATCTGCTGGAGGAAGTCTTCGAGCGTGAACTCTTGGCGGCGGATCTTTCGCTCGAGGTCCTCGGCTTGCTTTTTGTCCGACACCTCCTCGGCCTTCTCGATCAGCGACCTGACGTCGCCCATCCCGAGGATTCGCCCCGCCATCCGCTCCGGATGGAAGCGCTCGAGCTGGTCGAGCTTCTCCCCGACGGAGGCGTAGAGGATCGGCTTCCCGGTGACGGCCTTGACCGAGAGGGCCGCCCCTCCGCGGGCGTCGCCGTCGAGCTTGGTCAGCAGCACGCCGTCGAAATCGACCCGGTCGGCGAAAGCCTGGGCGACGTTGACCGCGTCCTGGCCCGTCATCGCGTCCAGGACCAAGAGGATGTCGTGGGGCTTGGTCCGTTTGCGGATTGCCGCGAGCTCGTCCATCAGCTCCTCGTCGATGTGCAGACGGCCCGCCGTGTCCACGATCAGCACGTCGTCGGCGGCGGCCTTCGCCTGGCCGAGCGCCCACTCGGCGATCTCGGTCGGGTCGCGCTCGGTCCCCTGCTCGTAGACCTTTGCGCCGGCCTGCTGGCCGACGGTGACGAGCTGATCGACCGCCGCGGGACGCTGGGTGTCGCAGGCGACCAGAGCCACGCTCTTCCCCTGCCCGGCGAGCAGCTTCGCCAGCTTCGCGCAGGCGGTCGTCTTGCCGGACCCCTGAAGCCCCGCCATGAGGATCACCGTCGGGCCCGACCCCGCGAAGGCCAGGTCGCGGCTCGCGCCCCCCATCAGCTCCGCGAGCTCCTCGTTCACGATCTTCACGACCTGCTGGCCCGGATTGAGGCTCTCCAGGACGCCCGCGCCAAGGCATCGCTCGCGCACCTGCGCCGTGAACGACTTCACGACCTTGAAGTTGACGTCCGCCTCGAGCAGGGCCAGGCGGATCTCCCGCATCGCGCGGTCGACGTCCGCCTCGGTCAGCTTGCCGCGCGAGCGAACGCCCGAGAGCGTCTCCTGGAGGCGATCGGAGAGTTGGTCGAACATAGGTGCGTCCAGCTTACGCGCCGCTCGCCCTACTCGGCGAACAGCGCCGCGGCGAACTCGCGGGCGTCGAACGGCCGGAGGTCCTCGAGCCCCTCGCCCACCCCGATCAGCTTCACGGGAAGCTCGAGCTCCGACGCGATCGCGAGCGCGATACCGCCCTTCGCCGTCCCGTCGAGCTTGGTGAGGACCACGCCCGTCAGGTCGACGGCCTCCGCGAACGCGCGCGCCTGGCGCAGGCCATTCTGCCCCGTGGTCGCGTCGATCACGATCAGGGATTCGTGCGGCGCGCCGTCGAGGCGCTTCCCGGCCACCCGGCGCACCTTCTCCAGCTCGGCCATCAGGTTGGAGTGAGTGTGGAGTCGCCCGGCGGTGTCCGCGATCACCACGTCGATGCCGCGCGACTCCGCCGCCGCGATCGCGTCGAAGACGACGGCCCCGGGATCCCCGCCCGGGCTGCCGCGAACGATCTCGACCCCGGCGCGCTCGGCCCACTGCTCGAGCTGCTCGATGGCGGCGGCTCGGTAGGTATCCGCCGCCGCCACGATCACCGAGCGGTCGAGCTCGTTGCGCACATGCCAGGCGAGCTTTCCGATCGTGGTCGTCTTGCCGGTGCCGTTCACCCCGACAACCATGATCACCGCGGGCCGCGCCCTGAGGTCGATCCGCGCCTCGTCGCCGCCGGCGGCCTCGGCGAGCAGCTCCACGAAACGCTCCCGCACCGCATCGGCGCCGCTGAGCGTCCCTCCCTCCACCTCCGTCTCGAGCTTCCCGACGACCTCCGCCGTGGTTCGCGCTCCAACGTCCGCCAGGATCAGCGCCTCCTCCATCCGCTCCCAGGCCTCGTCGTCGAGCTGTTCGAACAGGCTCGCGCCAAGCTCGGCCTGGAGCGCCTCGCGGCTCTTCGAGAGGCTCTGGCGGAGGCGCCGAAACAGGCCGGGCCCCTGCTCGGGTTCCGCGGACTGCCCATCGTCTCCCTCGATTGCGGCCGACTCGGCCTCCCCGAGCTCGAATGCATCGCGCCAGCTCCTCGCCATGGCGCGGGAGGTTACGAGCTGGAGCTAGGCGGCCTCGGTTTCGGCCTCGGCCGGCACCTCGTCCGCGTGGGAGAGGCGTCTGGAGATCACCTTGGTGATCCCGCCCTCGCCCATGCTGACCCCGTACAGCACGTCGGCCGCGTCCATCGTCCGCTTCTGGTGGGTGACGATCACGAACTGCGCGCGGTCGGAGAACCGGCGGACGAGCTGCAGGAAGCGATCGATGTTGGCGTCGTCGAGCGCCGCCTCGACCTCGTCGAGGATGTAGAAGGGGGATGGACGGGCGAGGAAGACCGCGAACACGAAGGCCAGCGCGACCAGCGCCTTCTCCCCGCCCGAGAGCAATGAGAGCCGCCGGGTGGCCTTGCCGGCGGGGGTCACTTCGATCTCAACGCCCGCCGCGTACTCGGAATCACTGCCCGCCGACTGCTCCGAATCATCGCCCGCCGAATGCTCCGCTTCGCCGCGGGGTCCGCCTCAGGATGTCCACCGTGGGCGTCGTCGTCTTCGGCCTCGCCGCCGAGCACGAGGCGGGGGCCCGACTCCTTGACGAGGCGAAGGCGGCCGCGGCCGCCCGGGAAGAGGTGCTCGATCAGCTCCTCGAAGTTCCGCTGGGTCGCCTCGAGCGTCTCCTCGAAGGCGGACCGGATCTTGCGATCGGTGTCGCGGATCAGGCCCGTGAGCTCAGCGAGCGCCGACTCGAGGTCCTTACGCTGCTCCTCGAGCTCGCCCACGTGCTCGAGGGCCTCCGCGTACTCCTGCTCGGCGAGCGGGTTGACCGGGCCGAGCGCCTCTCGGCGACGGGCGAGGCGCTCCAGCTTTCGCTCGATCTCCTCGCGCTCCTCGGTGCCCAGTGGCTCGTCGGCCGGCCCAAGCTCCCGACCGAGCTGCTCGGCGATCCGTTCGAGCTCCCCGCGCGCCTCGTCGCGTCGATCGCGCAGCTGCGTGGCCCTGACCTCCGCCTCGGTCACCGAGTCCCCGCAGGCGAGCAACTTCGCCTGGAGCTCGGCCTCGACCCGCGAACAGGCGCGGAGCTGACTCGGAACATCGTCCTCGTCACCGCCCGAGAGCATCACGGCCTCCAGCTCGCTCGAGCGCTTCCCGACGGCGTCGCGCACCTCGGCGGCGGCGGCGAGCAGCGCTTCGAGGCGTCCCTGGAGCTCCGTCGCGGCGGCGATCCGATCCTCGAGGGAGCCCTGGCGATGCTCGCCGAGCAGAGCCTCGACGCGCCGGGCGCCGCCGGCCGCGCGCTCGGCGGCCTCGCGCACCCGGGTTACCTCAGCCGCCCGGCCGCGGTCGGCGCCCGCGGCGCGAGCGCGCCCGAGCGCCGCGGTCGCCTCGCCGAGCGCCGATCCCACGCGCTCGAGGCCCGTGTCCACCGGGTCGTCCTCATCGGAACCCTCATCGTGCTCGGCAGCCTGGTCGGCGAGGGCGCCCAGCGCTGCGCGCTCCCGCTCCACCTCCGCCGCCAGCTCCGAGCGGCGGCTGGAGAGCGCCTCGGCGCGAACGCTCAGCCGCTCGTGGGCCGCACGGAGGGCGGTCAGCCGACCCCAGACTGTGGTCCGCTCGCGGTCGCGCTCGGCCAGGCGCTCCTCGATCTCGCTCCGGCGTCGGTTGACCTCGGCAAGCTCGGCCTCGACCGCCTGCCGGGCATCGCGTGCCCGGGTCGCGACGCTCTCGGCGCCGCTCAGCTCGCTCCCGTGGGCACGCAGCTCCTCGGCCAGAAGACGGGCCCGCAGCTCCCCGGCCTCGCGCTCCAGGCGAGCGTGGATGTCGGCAGCCTGAGCCTGCCGCTTCAGTGGCCGCAGTCGGCTCCGCGCCTCGCGCTCCACGTCGAGGGCCCGATCGAGGTTCTCCTGGGTGCGCTCGAGCTTCAACTGGGCGCGCCGGCGCCGCTTGCGGTGTTTGCCCAGGCCGGCGGCTTCCTCGACCAGCAAGCGGCGGTCACGCGGCCTGGAGTGGACGATCTCGTCCACCCTGCCCTGGCTGATGACGGAGTGCATCTCGCGGCCGAGGTTTGCGTCCGCGAGGGTTTCGATCACGTCCACCAGCCGGCAACGAGCGCCGTTGAGCCGATACTCGCCCTCGCCGTTTCGGTCGAGGCGGCGCCGAATCGCAATCTCAGAAAAGCCCGCCGGCTGCTCCGCGCCGGCGGGGGTCGGTGGCGGGTTGATCGCTCGACAGAACGACCTCCACTTCCGCGTAGCGGCGTGGCGATTCGCCCTGCCCCCCCGCGAAGATCATGTCCTGCATGGTCTGTCCGCGCACGGCGAGTGGGCTCTGCTCGCCGAGCGCCCAGAGCACCGCATCCGTGATGTTCGACTTCCCGCAGCCGTTCGGGCCGACGATCACGCTGACGCCCGGCGAGAACACCAAACGGGTGCGCTCCGGGAAGGACTTGAAGCCCTTGATCGTGATCGAGCTCAGATGCATCGGTGGCTCCGCGGCCCGGGTAGGCTCGCTGTCGAGTCGGACGGCCTTTCTACTTGTCTTGTTCGTCGGGACCAGGCGGTGTCCTACTGCCGCCGACGCTCGAGCGCTTCGGCGGCTGCTGCCTGCTCGGCGGCCTTCTTGCTTCGCCCCTGCCCCCTGCCGATCACGAGCGCGTCAACTCTCGCCGCCACCTCGAACCGCCGGTCGTGGGGAGGGCCCGCCTCGCGGGTGACGTCGTAGGTTACGCGTGAACCCTCTCGCGCAAGCTGCTCCTGAAGGGCGGACTTGAAGTCGAGTTGAGTCTCCGAAGCTAGCTCGATCTCCTCCGCGAACGCGCCCACCGTCGCCTCGCTCGTCAACTCGAAGCCATGGTGGAGGTAACAGGCGCCGATCATCGCCTCGCAGACCGACGCGAGGGCGCGCTCGGAGGAAACCAGGGCGTCGGGGGCGATCCCCCCCTCGAGGTCGCGGGGCGCGGCCGCACGAAGCATCTCCGGAAGGCCGAGGCGCTCGGCGACCTGGACGCAGGCCCGGCCACTGACGGCTTGGCCGTGGACCTTGGTCAGTCTCCCGATGTCGGCGCGGGGATAGCGTCGAAACAGGTGCTCGCCGACCGCCAGGCCGAGCACCCCGTCGCCGAGGAAGGCGAGGCGCCCGTACGAGTCCGCCCGATGCTCCGCCCACGAGGAGTGGGTGACGGCGCGGTGCTTCAAGCTCGGTCGGTAAGGCCTCGATGAGCTCGGCGAGCCGTTCCGGGCCCTCGGCCTTCCGCCTGCGACGCGAGCCGAGCCTTCGGATCCCGCGCGGCATCAATGCGTCAGGTCGTGACCCCGAGCCGCCCAGCCACGAAATCGACCGCCTGCTGGACGGTCTCGATCCCGGCCGCCTCTTCCTCGGAGACGGTGATCCCGTAGGTGTCCTCGAGCTCCATCACGAGCTCGTAGAGATCGAGCGAGTCGGCGTCGAGGTCCTCCCGGAGCCGGGTCGACTCGGCGATCTTCTCCGCGGGCACCTCGAGCTCGGTCGAGAGGTGCTCTCGGACCTTCTCCAGGACGCCCTCGCGCGTGAGGCCGTTTACGTTCACCTCCCCCTTCCTATCACGACGCGTCGCCCGTCGACGGCGGCTCGTCCCGCATCGCCCCGCGGGTCACCCCCGATTCCGCCAGCGAGCGTCCGGTCAGCTCGATCGCTTGCTCATCCACCGCGCGCGCCGCGAGCCTGACCGCGTTTGCGACGCCCCCGGGCCCGGAGCTCCCGTGCCCGACGACCGCCACTCCGCGCAGGCCGAGCAGGATCGCCCCACCGGTGCCATCGGGGTCGGTCTGCCGCCGCAGCCCACCAAGGGCGGGCCTCAGCAGCAGTCCGCCGGCCGCCGCGCGCGGCCCCGAGCGCGCGGCCGCCCGAACCGCGGCGCCGATCGCGGCGGCGGTGCCTTCGATCGTCTTCAGGACCACGTTGCCGGTGAACCCGTCAGTGACGATCACGTCTGCCTTGCCCACGAGCAGGTCCCGGCCCTCGATGTTCCCCGCGAACGCAATGCTCTTCGCCTCCGCCAGGCGGGCGTGGGCGTCGACGACCTCGGCCGAGCCCTTCTTGGCCTCTTCGCCGACCGAGAGCAACGCGACCCGCGGCTCCGACACGCCGAGGACGGCGCTCGCAAACGCGGCGCCGAGGAACGCGAACTGGACCAGGTCCACCGCGCGGGCCTCGGTGTTCGCCCCCACGTCCAGCAGCAGGGTGGGCGGCCCAGCCCGGCCGGGGACGACCACCTGAACGGCCAGCGCCGGGCGGCGCACTCCCTGCATCCGTCGGAGCGCGAACAGGGCGGCGGTCATCGTCGCCCCCGTCGCGCCCGCGCTCGCGACCGCGTCGGACCTCCCTTCCGCGACGTCGCGCGTGGCCATCACGATGGAGGCCTCGGAGCGGGACCGGACCGCGGCGACCGGCTCGTCGTCGTTGGTGATCTCGTCCTCCGCAGCGATCAGCTCCGCGCCGTCGATCGCCTCCACATCGGCGAGCGCAGCCGGATCGCCGAACACCCTCAGCCTGATCCCGTCGGCAGCGGCGGCTCGAGCGCCGGCCAAGATCACCTCTGGCCCTCGCTCGGCGCCGCGGCCGTCGAGGGCGACCGTCGTCACGTGGCGGTCACCGGGAGGGGGACCACCCGGCTATCCCTCCTCGCCGCCCGCCGTCTCGGTCGGAGTCGCTTCCGCGATCTCGTGCTTGATCACCTCGCGGCCGGCATAGGTGCCGCAAACCGGGCAGACCCGATGTGGCAGCCGCGGACTGTGGCAGCGGGGGCAGCCGTTGAGCCGCGGCGCGCTTGCCCCATGCGTTGCTCGGCGCTTGTCGCGCCGCGTGCGTGAGGTCCTCTTCTTCGGGACGGCCATCTGAAGCGAGCATGGTAGCGGCGCTCAGAAGCGCCAGCGGGTGGCGTCCGCCGGATAGAGCCCGACGTTCCAGCCGAAGGCCACCTTCGGGCTGAGGACCCAGAGGCCGCCGTTCCGCCAGTTCTGCGGGTCGACCTCGTAGTCGTGGGACGTGCGGTACTTCGCGAATCCCTCGACGACCCGGGCCTCCAGATCCTGGTCCGGGTCAAGCGTCACGGCGGTTCCCTCGACGATCACCGCGTCGTCGCCGTGCTCGACGTTCACGACCACCTCGGGATTCCGGGCGATGTTTCGGGCCCGCCGGGTCCGCGGTCCGCCCTCGAAATAGAACCGGTCACCCACCCAGGCCCCCCAGCTGGGCATGACGTGAGGCCGTCCTTCCGGGCGGACGGTCGCAATCCAGTACGTCAGCGCCTGTTCGAGCCGCTCCCGCGCCCAGCTCCATGGAAGGAGGCCCTCCGGGGAGTCAGGGATTCCGTAGTCCGGGATGTGTGGGCGGCTCGCCCTCGGCTCCTGCAGCTTCTCCCCCTCCATGATGCGCCCTCAGCCGAGCTCCCTCAGCTTCGCCCAGCGCGGGTCGGGTCCGGGCTCGTGGCGATGCTCGGCCGGGTCCGCGTCGTTGAGGGAGGCACCGCAGACCGAACAGAGACCCTTGCAGTCCGGCCTGCACAGGAGCTGGAGGGGGACCGCCAGGGCGAGGGAGTCGTGTGCCCAGCCGGCGAGGTCCAGCTCGTCGCCGTCTATGTAGGGGCTATGGAGCTCCTCGTCCGGGGACTGCGGCTGATCGACCTCGCGGGCGTCGACCTCGACGGCGACATCCGCGTCCGCCAGACAGCGCATGCACGGTCCGTCGACGTGCGCCACAAAGCGCATCCGGACGGCGTATCCGGCCGGCGGTGCGCGAGAGGTCGATGCGCGGTGGGGACAACCCCGCCGGCGATCACGTAGCGCTGGCCGGCGAGCTCGAGCGGCCCGGGGTCGGCGTCCAGCTCGAGGCGGCGGCCCTCCCCGGGACGAAGCGCGAAACGCGCGAGGTCGATGCTGTGATATCCCGCGCCCATTCTGTGATCGAGGTTAGCGAGAGAGCGAATCGGAAAGGACCGGACCGCTGAGCGCTCAATTCCACCTGGACCCCGAGACCTACCTGGAGGAGATCCGGGCCGAGGTGCCGCGCTATGACGAGCTCCAGGCGGCGACGATCGAGGCGATCCCGTTCGCGCCCCGACGCGTGCTCGAGCTCGGCGTGGGGACGGGCGAGACGACCCGCCGGCTACTCGATCGCCATCCGGACGCGGAGGTCACCGGGCTCGACGCTCAGCCGGAGATGGTGTTCAAGGCGCGCGAGCTCGGGATCGAGGTGCGCCTGGCGCGGATGGAGGACCCGCTCCCCGACGGGCCCTGGGACCTCGTGCTGTCCGTGCTCTCGATCCACCACTTGGATGACGACGGAAAGCGCGACCTGTTTCGCCGCGTGAGGGAACAGTCCCGGGCGATGGTGATGGGCGACGTGGTGGCGGCGGACACGCAGCTGACGCCGCTCGAGGAGGGAGTCGACCTCCCGTCGCGCGCCGAGGACATGGTGGCGTGGTGCTCCGGGGAGCTCGTCTGGGAGGCTGACGACCTGGCGGTGATCCGGGCCGTTTACGACTGAGCCTCGTCGCTGCGAGGAGGTGGCGCTTTCCTCATCGAATCCGAGATCAAGGCGCCGAGTGAAGTGACTAGCGAGAGGAGCGAGATGTCGAAGCTGACCTATGAAAAGCGGGACCGGATCGCCTACGTGACGATCAACCGGCCCGAGGCGCGGAACGCCATCGACCCCGACGTCCACCGGCTGATGGTCGAGGCGTGGGCCGACTTCCGCGACGACGACTCGGTCGACGTCGCGATCCTCACCGGGGCCGGCGAGGCGTTTTGTGCGGGGGCAGACCTCAAGACCTACATCCCGCCGATCATCGGCAACGCCAGCCCGTCCCGCATCCGCGAGATCGTCGAGCTCGGCCTGAACGGCTTCACCCGCGGCATGCATCGGATCGGCAAGCCGATCATCGGGGCGATCAACGGGTGGGCACTCGCCGGCGGGCTGGAGACAGCGCTGGCATGCGACATCCGGGTCGCCTCGGAGCGGGCGATGTTCGGGTCGTTCGAGGCCCGGCGCGGCTTTCACCATGGGGACGGCGGCATCGTTCGCCTGGTGAACACCTGCGGGGTGGGCGTCGCGATGCAGATGCTCCTGACGGCGGAGCCCATCGACGCGCAGCGCGCCCTGGCCTGCAACATGGTCACGAAGGTGGTTCCGCACGAGCGGCTGATGGAGGAGGCCGAGCTCACAGCGAGCCACATCCTGCGTAACTCCCAATCCGCCGTCCGTTCTGCCAAGCAGACGATCCTCGACGTGATCGGCCAGCCGCTCGATTTCCAGCTTCGCACCGAGGCCTGGAACGCCTACACGTGCGCCGATCCGGAGGAGACAAAGGATCTCTTGGAGCGCTTCTACGACAAGTCGGACGCGGGACGCGCGGGCGCCCACGAGACAGAGCTGTGAAGGCTCTCGTCACCGGCGCCGCGGGCGGGATCGGCGCGGCGATCGCCGCGCGGCTTCGCGCGGACGGCCTCGACGTCGCCACTCTGGACCGCGCGCCCGGGTGCGACCATACGCTCGATCTCGCCGCCGACCCGCTGCCCGACCTCGAGGACATCGACGTCTGCGTCTCGAACGCGGCCATCCTCGACACGATCGCCCCCGCTCACGCGATGACCGCTGAGCAGTGGAGCGGGGACATCGACGTCAACCTGACCGGCGCCTTTCGGGTAATCCAAGCCTGCCTGGCCGGGATGCGGCGCCGCGGCCGAGGGCGCATCGTCGCCATCTCGAGCGGCGCCGCCCGCAGCGGGCTCCCCGGGCAGGTCGCTTATTCCGCCTCGAAGGCAGGCCTGATCGGGATGGTCAAGACGCTCGCGGCCGAGAACGCCCAGCTCGGGATCACCGCCAACGCGGTCCTCCCGGGCATGGTCGCGACGGAACGGGTCAAGGCGATGCCCGCCGAGATCGTCGATCGGCTGAGCGAGGCGCTGCCGACCGGTCGCATGGCCGACCCCGACGAGGTCGCCGCGCTCGTCGCCTTCCTCGCCTCCGACGACGCCGGCTACATCACCGGGGAGGCGATCGCGATCGACGGCGGCGCGTCGCTCAACACGCTCGCGTTGGCGCGCAGGCAGCGGTAGCGCACACACATCCGCAGCGCTCAGCCCGCGTACCCGGGGCGAGCCACGTCGAGCTTTCGGCGCACGTGCTCGGCCAAGCGCTCCGCGACTCGGTCAAGGCTCTCGTCGAGCTCCCCTGCCCGAAGGCATCGGGCGAGCTCCGCCTCCGCGGCGCGAACGGCCTCGCGAAGCTCGGCGTCCGACAGCTCGCCGATTGGCGGCTCGGTGCCCAAGAGGTCGAGCAGGAGCGCCAGGTCCTCGCGCATCGGCTCCGATCCGGCGCGCAGCTCCCGCCCCAGGATCGCGCAGAGGTTCGCGGCCACCAGGACCTGAAAGCGCTTCTCTCGGGGCGCCCAATCGCGGACATCGGAGAACAGGAACTCGGCCAACGAGTCGAGCACCTCGGCCGCATCCGGGCGGTCCTGAGTCACGGCAGCAACCCCAGGAGATCCCACTCCGGCTCGCAGATCCGGCGTCCCAGCGATGCCAGCTCGTGGCTTCGGCGGCGGCCGGTCAGGTGGTCGTGAGCCTGGCGAGCGCAGATCGTCGCCCACTTGACGTTGCCCATCGCCTCCCACCACCGCAGACGGTCGGGATCCGGCCGGCTGCCGCCGGCGTCCTCGTAGGCGTCCAGGAATTCCTCGAGCGCACCCACACCCGCCACCGGTCGGTCGTCGTTGCCGAAGCGCCACGAGCGGATGCAGAGCCAGCCCACGTCCTCGGCCGGGTCTCCCCCGTGGCAGAGCTCCCAGTCGATGACCGCGGCGAGGCCCCGCTCGTCGACGATGAAGTTCCCCAGTCGAAAGTCGCCGTGGACGAGCGCCTGGCGCTCCGGTGGCGGCGGCAGGTTCAGCCGCAGCCACCGCAGGCCCACCTCCAGGGCCGGCAGGGGCTCCCCGAGCCTGTCGAGCTCGCCCTCCCAGAGCTCACACGCAGCACGAGCCGGATCCGGACCGGCCGATTCGACGCCCTCCAAATCTTCGAGCTCGACTGAATGGATGCGAGCGAGCGCGGCCGCAAGCTGGCCCGGAAGGCGCGGGCGGGCGGCTGCGTAGGTGTCGCGGCGGAGAACCCGGGGCGGGACGGAGGTTCCGTCGACGTGGTCCATCAGGTACCCGGCCGTCCCGAAGCGTCCGTCCTCGGGCTCGGTGAGCAGTGGCCTCGGGACCGCGACGCCGGCGGCGACCATCGCCCGGACCACCGCGAACTCCACCGCCAGTGGGACGAAGGACTGCGCCACCTGGCGGGTCGCGGCGCAGGACCCACCTGCCGGCCTCGCCGTTGACCAGGAAGGTCTCCCTCGAGGCTCCGCCCGGGACGTTGCTGAGCTCGAGCGGGCCGGGGTCGCTTCCCAGCGCGTCGCCGAGAGCTTCTCGCACCGAGTCGGCCCGCGGGCCCTCAGCCCCCATCCGACCGCTCCGACCCGTAGCGGTCGAAGTGCCTGGCCGGGATATCGGCCGGGTCCTTGTACCAATACCAGGTGCAGGGATCCCGATCGAAGTCGTCCGGCGGGTCGGACGGGTACACCGGATATCCGATCCAGCGAATCGGGAGCGCCTCGTTCATGAACGCGCAGTGGGTGCAGTAGAGCGGGAAGCCCTCGCGCCCGTAGCTCCAGTCGTGGGCCTCGTCTGTCACCCCCCAACCATCCTCGCCGTACCGCCCAAGCCGCCAAAGCCGCTGGCCCGAGCCGCACGGGTTCATCGTGAAGGTGAGCTTCTCGTCGTCCTCCGCCACCTCAAACGCCCCGGGCATCGGGCCAACACCGCTGGTGGAGTGGGCGCGCCAGGTCGCCGCGAGCGATTTCGCGATTTCGCGTCGGTCGGACTCGGCGATCGTCTCGACCGGCCGGCGCCAGCTCCGCTCGAGGCTCCACCGCCACGCCTCCTCGACGCCCTCGTCGCCAAGCCTCTCCTTGACGAACGAGATCAGGCCCGCGATCCCGTCCACGAGCAGGTCGTGCATGAACTGCGACTCGTGCTTCATCTCCTCGCAGAGCCTCGCCGCCCGTTCCGAATCGCCTCGCTCGAGGGCCTCGATCGCCCGCTCCATGGTCGGTCGCGCCATCTCGCGCAGCTCCTCGTCAGAGAACCACCGCTCACCCATAGCCGCACCTCCAGTTCGAAGTCGGCGCCGAGCCTATCCGGGCTCCCGCCACATCTGCCAGATCGGCGGGCCACCCGAGGGGAGGTGGAACTCGCCCGTGACGTCGAACCCGTTGCGGCGGTAGAGCTCGCGGCTTCGCGGGGTCGACGCCTCCAGATAGGCGGGGCGCCTCTCGGCGTCGAGGGTCTCGAGCGCCGGGCGCATCAGCGCCGTCCCGAGGCCCTTTCCCTGCCACTCCGGCGCGACTCCCATCACCGCCAGGTAGGTGTGCGATGGCCGTCCCGGATGCCTTCGCTCCATGCGAAGCCGCGAGCGCAGGGCCAAGGGCAATCGCCTCCCGAACACCCTGAGCATCGGTCCCACCTCGCGGGCGGTGGTGGTGACCGGGACGCGCCATCCATCCGGCGGGAGCCAGATCGCGCCCCCGATCCGCTCGTCGGTGGTCCAGGTGAGCCCCGACGGGATCCCGATCGTGGTGAGCTCGGTCTCGAAGAACAGGCGAAGCCGAGCCGCCCTCCCATCCCGCTCGGGGAGCAGGTGCGAGAAGCCCGGGTCGTCCTCGAACGCCCGCGCAAGCGCGTCCGCAACCTCGGGGACGTCGTCGAGCGACGCCTTGCGAATCGTCCCGGCCGCGTCAGCCCTCAGCACGCGGGCGACGATACGGGATCGGCGGGCGCGGGCTAGCCGACCTCGGCCGGCTCTTCCTCGCGGCCGGCGAGGCGGTCTCGGCCGCGGCGCACCGCGGCGAGGAACTTCTCGAGGTTCACCTCGAGGGTCGAGAGGATCTCGTCCGCATAGTCCTCGGCCCCGAGCCTGATCTGGCGCTCGGTCTCGCGGGCGTCCTCGATGATCTCCTCGGCGGCGCGCTCTGCCTGCTTGTAGACCTCCTCCTCGGAGATCAGGCGCGCCTGCTGGTCGCGAGCCTCCTTGACGACGCGCTCAGCTTCGCGCTTGGCCTCCGCGAGCATCTCCTGGCGCTCCTTGACGATCCACCGCGCCTGCTTGATCTCCTCGGGGATCGTCGCCCGCATCTGATCGAGCAGGTCGTAGATCTCCTCGCGGTCCACCCGCACCTGGTCGGTCAGCGGGACCGGCCGCGCGTTGTGGATCAGGTCGTCGAGCTTGTCGATTAGTACCAGGACGTCCATGATGAGTGCGAAAGCTTACGCGTAGCGGGGAAAAGCCGAGCCGACGGGCCTGATTTCGCCACGGATATGCAAGCTCCTGCCCAGCGGAACCACTCCGCCGAGATGCTCCGCTCCCGCTCGCGCTCGCGCTCGCTCCCGCGTCCGCTCTCGGCGGGTTAGGGCCTGTTGCGGGCCGGCAGGTCGTACTCGCTGCTGACTGGCGACTTCGTCCCTAGCCCGGGCCATCCAGCTCACCGCTTGAGGCGCTCCGCGAGCGCCGTGGCGACGCCCGCGGGGACTAGGTCCGAGACATCGCCCCCGAAAGTGGCCATCTCCTTGACGCCGGTGGACGACAGGAAGCTGTAGTCGGGCGAGGCGATGATGTAGACCGACTCGATCTCCGGGGCCAGCTTGCGGTTGAGCTGGTTCATCTCGAACTCGTACTCGAAGTCGGAGATCGCCCGCAACCCCTTGACGATCGCGGCCGAGCCGTGCTTGCGCGCGAGCTCGACAAGCAGGACCGAGAAGATCTCGACCTCCACGTTCCCCAGCCCGTTTCGCGAGACGGCGTCGTCGATGAAGGCGCGGCGCTCCTCGGCCGTGAACAGCGTCGTCTCCTTCCGGGTCGGCTGGTTGACCACCCCCACCACGACCCGGTCGAAGACGTTCGCGGCCCGGCCGATGATGTCGAGATGACCGTTGGTCACCGGGTCGTACGTGCCCGGGCAGATCGCCGTGCGGACGTCGCTCATCGGGTCGCGGCCCCGTGGATCCGGATCAGGGTGTCGCCGAACCGCCGCTCCCTGAGCAGCGGCAGGCCGAGCGTGAGCGGGCGGCGGGTGGCGCTCTCGGTGATCAGGCGCCCGCCCTCCGCGAGCCGTTCAGGGATGAGCGAGTCGAGTTCCCCCTCAAGACGGTCGGCGAGTTTATAGGGCGGGTCGCAGAAGATCAGGTCCCACCGCCCCGCGGCGCGACGCAGGTAGGAGATGACGTCGGCGCGCACGACATCGCAGCGGTCCGCCAGCTCGAGCTGGGCGACGTTGCGGCGGGCGAGCGACGTCCGCCGGTCCACCAGCGTGGCTGCCGCGCCCCCGCGGGAGACGGCCTCGATCGCGAGCGCCCCGGTGCCACAGAAGAGGTCGAGCACCGCGGTCCCCCCCACGTCGCCCAGCATTGAGAACAGGGCCTCGCGCACCCGGTCGGCAGTTGGCCGCACGGCGGCGGACCCGCGAGGCGGCGACGCGAGTCGACGGCCCTTGAGCTCACCGGCGACCACCCGCATTCAACGACCTCGGTTCCTCACGCCGCTATGGCCCGCTCGTCCCCGAAGCGCCGGCGTGCCGCGTCCATCAACGGCCCCAGCTCCGGCGCCTCCAGCGATCCGTACCGGCTTCGCATCGCGGCCACCTCGCGGCGCGCCTCGATCAGCAGAGGCAGGTCATCCGGGAGCTCTGCCACGCGGTAGCGGGGCAATCCGTGCTGGCGGGTGCCGAGGATCTCGCCCTCGCCGCGCAGGGCCAGGTCCACCTCGGCCAGCTTGAAGCCGTCGCGCTCCTCCTCGATCGCCGCAAGCCGGCGGCGCGCCAGCTCCGAGCCCGCATCTCCGAAAAGGATGCATTGCGAAGCGTGCTCGCCGCGGCCCACCCTGCCCCGCAGCTGGTGAAGCTGCGAGAGGCCGTACCGCTCCGCCCCCTCGACCAGCATCACGGTCGCGTTGGGGACGTCGATTCCCACTTCGATCACGCTCGTCGCCACCAACGCGTGGGTCTCCCCGGACGCGAACGCCTCCATCGCGGCCTGCTTGTCGCGGGCGGCCATCTGGCCGTGGAGGAGCCCCACGTCGAAGTCCGCGAACTCCGTGCCCCGCAGCCGCTCGGCCTCCTCCGCCGCCGCCTTCGCCTCGAGCTTCTGGGAGCCCTCAACCAGTGGGCAGACCACGTACGCCTGGCGCCCCTCGCCAAGGCGGGCCCGAATGAAGTCGTAGGCGCCGGCGCGCTTCTCCTCCCCGACGACCCAGGTATCCACGGGCTTGCGCCCGGCCGGCAGCTCTCGCAGGACGGTCGAGTCGAGGTCGCCGTACGCGGTCATCGACAGCGTGCGGGGGATCGGAGTGGCCGTCATGTGGAGCGCATGAGGCGCCGCCCCATCCGGCCCCTTGGCGTCGAGCGCCGCCCGTTGACGCACCCCGAACCGATGCTGCTCGTCGACCACGCAGACGGCGAGCCGGCCGAACACGACATCCGACTCGATCAGCGCGTGGGTCCCCACCACCATCCCGAGCTCGCCCGACTCGAGCCTGGCGAGCACTTCCCGGCGCCGCGGGGCGGGCGTCGCGCTGGTCAGGAGGGTGAACGGGACCGTCTGGTTCGCAAGCAGCCGGTCGAGCGTCCGCGCGTGCTGCTCAGCGAGCGTCTCGGTGGGGGCCATCAGGGCCGCCTGGCGGCCCGCCTCAACTGCGCGGAGCATCGCGTAGAGCGCGAGGACCGTCTTCCCGCTCCCCACCTCCCCCATGAGCAGGCGCTGCATCGGCCGCTCGAGCCCGAGGTCGCCGTCGATCTCCTCGATCGCGTTTCTCTGGTCGCCGGTCAGCTCGAAGGGGAGCGACTGCAACCACTCCGCGACGAGCTCGCCCGGCCGTTGGAGCGGTACGCCTCGCCGCTTCTGTTGCCGTCGCTGTCCCCGGGCCGCCAGGAGCGCCTGGTGCAGGAGGAGCTCCTCGAAGGCGAGGCGGTGGCGCGCCTGCTCGGCATCGACCAGACGGTCGGGGAAGTGCGCGGTGACGATCGCGTCGGCCACGCCGGCGAGCCCGCGGCGGGCGCGCAGCGCCGCCGGGAGGGGCTCGATCGCGTCGATCGCCAGAGGCATGGCCTGCCGTGCCCAATCGCGGAGCCGCTTCGGCGTCAGCCCCTCGGTGGCGGGATGGACAGGCACCAGGCCGGTCGTGTGGATCCCCGACCCCTTCGCCACGAACTCGTGCTCGGCCACCCGGAACTGCCCACGGTCCAGCTTCCCGGAGAGCAGCAACCGGGTGCCCTCCTTCAGGCGGTCGGCAAGCCACGCCTGGTTGAACCACACCGCGGTCGCCGGCCCGCTCTCGTCGGCCACGTGAGCCTCCACGATCCGAAGCCCCCGCCGGCGCGTCGGGCGAAGGCGTGCCGACCGCACCTCGACCTCCACCGTCGCGGGCTCGCCGGTCCGCAGCTCAGCGAGCGGCCGGACCTCGCTTAGATCGCGATGGCGATGCGGGACGTGGAGCAGCAGATCCCCGAGCGTCTCCAGGCCGAGCTCCTCCGCAGCCTCGGCAAGTCGCGGTCCGGCGCCGCGAAGCGTTTCGATCGGCGCGTCGAGACGGCTGGGCATGGGCAGTGACTTCAACGGTGCCGCACGCAGAGTGTCGAGAGCGAGCGGCTCACCCGATCCGAGGGCCCGAGCAAGCGCCTCGATCCGGGGCGCCACAGCCTTGACGGTCGCCATGCCGCCAAGGCTAGGGCTGCGAGCCGATGCCTTGGACGATCAGGCCGGGACGGGAGCGCGGGCCGGCTTGCGGTGGCGCCGGAACATCTCCCCAACCCACTGGTAGCCGGGGCGGTCCGTGAGCGGGGCGCGGAAGTCCTCCATCGCCGCGGGTGGCGGCGGCAGAGCCGGCCCCTCGGGCGGCTGGACCAGTGGGTTGAACAGCGCCGCGGCCGTCAGGTCGGCGACGGTGAAGCGGTCGCCGACGAGGTACTCGCCCTCGCCCAGCTCGGCATCGAGCCGATCGAGCGCCGACAGTACCTTGGTCTTCGCGAGCCCCGCCCGTTCGTCGCTCTTCACCCCGTAGCGCAGGCCGGTGAAGGTCGAGAAGAAGCGCGCCGCCCCGGCGCGAACCGGTCCGAACTCGGCAAGGCGGCCGGGCAGGAGATCGACCGTGAACCGCTCGACGCTCGCTGGGTCCTTGGTGGCCTCGTGAAAGGCGAGCAGGCGCAGGGGCGGCCCAAGCTCCTCGTCGAAGAACTCCTCCAGCTCCAGCGCGCGCGAGAGCTCGCCCGGGTCATCCGGATAGAGCGGCGGATCGGGAAACCGGCGCTCCAGCGCGGCGATGATCTCGGTCGAGTCGCCGATTGCCTCTCCGTCGAGCTGCAGCACCGGAAAGGTCTTGTTGCGGCCTCGCGTCAGCCACAGCGCGACCGCCATGTGCATCCCGGGCGTGGGCGCGTGCCGCTGATGCTCGACGCCCTTGTAGTCCAGCGCCCAGCGCGCCTTCTCGCTGAAGTGGGAGATCTCGATATGCCAGAGGACGGGCTGGGCCACAGCGGAGACGCTACCGTCAACGGGCGCGAGTTCGGGCTAGCGACGTAGCCGCGGTAGTTGCGGAGGTGCCTGCCGAGTCAGGTTGGCGCCCGAACCCGCCGACACCGGACGCGAAGCGGAGGATGTCGGCGGAGTGATTCCGGAGGAGGTGGCGGAGTTATTCCTCATTGCGCAGCAATGAGCCACCAGTAATGGGGCTGGCCGCCGCGCTTGACCTCGAGCTCCACCTCGGCAGGCAGGTCGATCGGCAGCTCGTCGAGGGGGATCCGCGCGTCCGCGCCCTGGAGCACCGTGATGATCTCGGCCCCGTCCGCGAGCCGCTCGATCGTCGCCGCGAGCGTCGAGCCCTCCCCACCCCAGGCCACGATCTCGTCGCCCTCGAACCCCACCGCGTCCCCGCGGAGAAAGCGCCCCTTCCGGTCGGGCTTCGCGGCCGGCGCGACGGCGCCCGTTCGAATCTCGGCGAGCGCGGCGTTCAGCCGGTCGGCGTTCCTCGACGCATCGAGCTCCGGCTCGAACTCGACCAGCGCGACCAGCGCCGCCTGCTGGGAGGTGGACTCCACCACTGTCACCGGCCGGTCGCTCAGCCCAGCCGCCTGCCGTGCCGCCAGGATCACGTTGCGCGAGTTGGGCAGGACGACGGCCTCCTCCGCGCCGAGGTCCTCGATGCCGCGGAGGAGCTCGTGGGGCGACGGGTTGAGGGTCGGGCCGCCGTCGACGACGTAGGCTCCGAGGCCTTCCAAGAGCGTCCGCATTCCGGTGCCCGACGACACCGCGACCACGCCGGTGCGGCCGGGCGCTCCCCGGAGCCGGCGGTCGCGGGCGTCGATCTGCCGCCGCATGTCGGCGTGGTCCTCGTGGGTGATCTCCCCGAGGTCCGCAAAGAGCGCCTTCGCCTGGTCTCGGCGGTTCGTATGGATGTGGACGCGCACCGCGTTGCGGTCGCCGACGACCATCACGGAGTCGCCGAGCTCCTCGAGGCGCGAGACGAATACCTGGGGCTCGATCCCCTCTCCCACGACGACGAAGTTCGAGCACCACCGGTAGCGGCTGTCCTCGTGGTGCGAGGGGATCGTCTCCGGTGGCTCGTAGTGCCGGACCTCGACCGCCTCCCCGCGAAGTCCCGCCAGGATGCCCGCCACCAACAGCAAGAGCCCGTATCCCCCGGCGTCCACGACCCCGTGCTCGGCGAGCACTGGCAGCTGGTCGGGGGTCCTGTCGAGGGCCGCATGACCAGCTTCGACCGCGACCTCCAGGAGCTCCGCCAGGAGCGCGTCCTGCTCGCCGTCGGACGCATCGGGCTCGAGCCGGATCTTCGCCATCTCCCGGATGTGGTCCTCGATCGCATCCGTCATCTCCTCGAGCACGGTGAGCATCGTTCCCGGAGCGGGGTTGGGAATGGCCTGCCGCGCGGTCGCGGTTGCCTTCAGCAGCGCAACCCGCACGAGCTCCGGGTCAACCAGCTGGCCCTTGCGCTCGGCGAGAACCTGGGCCGCTCCACTGACTATCTGGCTCAGGATCACCCCCGAGTTGCCGCGGGCTCCCATCAGCGCGGCATGCGCCACCGCGTCGACGATGGCCTGGCGTCCGCCCTCGTCGACCTCGCGTCCATCAACGCTCGCGAGCGCCTCGATCACGGCGTGGAGCGTGAGCGCCATGTTGTCCCCGGTGTCGCCGTCGGCCACCGGGAAGACGTTCAAGTCGTTCACCTCGCGGCGCCGCTCGTCGAGATGGCCGTAGGCGGTCGTGACGACGCGCCGGAATCTCTCGATGGAGGCGTCCGCCTTCACGAGAAGCGATTATCTCGTTATGCGGCCTTGCTGACCTTGTTGGACTTCAGGCACCGGGTGCAGACGTACACGCGCCGGGTGCGTCCGCCGTCGGAGATCCTGACCTTCTGCAGGTTGGGGTCGAACCGTCGCCGGGTGGCGACCATGGAGTGGCTTCGGGAGTTCCCGAACGCGGGCCCCTTGCCGCAGCTGTAACACACCTTCGCCATCGCGACGGTGGATGGTAGCGGGCGCCGGTCAGAAGACGGCGGGCCTGAGCAGCACCATCCGCATCACCGCGTTCGCCGCGCTGCGGCCCTGGTCCCGCTTGTCTCCGCCGGAGCGCGCGAGCGCCTGCTCCATCGTCTCGCAGGTGATGACGCCGAACGCACACGGAACGCCGCTCGCGCAGCTGGACGTCCTGGATCCCGCGGGCGGCCTCGTTGCACACATGGTCGTAGTGGCTCGTCTCGCCGCGGATCACCGCCCCCAGGCAGGCGACTCCGGCGAAGCGCCCGGAATCCGCGCACCAGTGAGCTGCCAGCGGGAGCTCGAAGGCGCCCGGGACCTCGTAGGTGTGCACCGAGGTCGGCGCCACGCCGGCGACCGCGAACCCTTCGACGGCACCGTTCACGAGGCGCTCGGCGAGCTCGCCATAGAAGGTGGCGACGCAGATCGCGAACTCGGCGGCGGCCAGCAGATCGCGTTGCTCTTCCGAGAAGCTCGGCGCGTCGCCGACTTCGGCGGCGTCGCCGGGATCAGCCATCCGTCGGGTCGGAGTCTTCGGCTCCCGCGTCGGCCTCGACATCCTTCTGGTGCTCCGAGTGGATCAGCTCCTCGTCGAGCGGCAGGCCCTGGTGGTGGAGGATGTGGCCGAGGCGCTCCCGCTTGGTGCGCAGGTAGTCCTCGTTGTGTGGGTTGGGCACGGCCTGAATCGGGAGCTGGTCGGCGACCGAGAGGCCGTAGCCCTCGAGTCCGTGGATCTTCTTCGGGTTGTTGGTCAGGATCCGGATGCTCGACAGCCCGAGGTCCACGAGGATCTGAGCGCCGATGCCGTAGTCGCGAAGGTCGGCCGGGAGCCCGAGCTTCAGGTTCGCGTCCACGGTGTCCAGCCCGTCCTCCTGGAGCTTGTAGGCGCGCAGCTTGTTGAGCAGCCCGATGCCGCGGCCCTCCTGCGAGAGATAGAGCAGGACGCCGGCGCCCTCGCGCTCGATCATCGAGAGCGCCGCATCGAGCTGTTCCCCGCAGTCGCATCGAAGCGAGTGGAAGACGTCGCCCGTCAGGCACTCGGAGTGGACTCGCACGAGTACGTCGTCGCGGCCGCGTACGTCCCCCTTCACCATCGCCAAGTGGTGCTTGTCGTCCACGAGTGACCGGTAGCCCACCGCGGTGAACTCGCCGAACGCGGTCGGGAGCCGAGTGGCCACCACCCGCTCCACGAGGCGCTCCGTGCGACGGCGGTAGGCGATCAGGTCCGCGACCGTGATCATCTTCAGGCCGTGGCGCTGACAGTAGGGGACGAGGTCGGGGACCCTCGCCATCGTCCCGTCGTCGTTCATGATCTCGCAGATCACGCCGGCGGGGATCAGGCCCGCCAACCGCGCGAGATCGACTGCCGCCTCCGTCTGGCCGGCACGCTCCAGGACGCCGCCGTCCTTGGCCTTCAGTGGGAAGACGTGGCCGGGCTGGACGATGTCGCTGGGGCTCGAGTGCGGGTCCATGACCACCTGGATCGTGTGTGCCCGGTCGTGGGCCGAGATGCCGGTCGTCACTCCCTCGGCGGCCTCGATCGAGACCGTGAACGCGGTGTTGAAGGGCGACTCGTTCTTGGCCGCCATCAGGTCAAGGCCGAGCTCGTCGCAGCGCTCGGCCGTCAAGGAGAGGCAGATCAGCCCGCGCCCGTGGGTGGCCATGAAGTTGATCGCTTCGGGCGTCGCGAACTGTGCCGCCATCGTGAGGTCACCCTCGTTCTCGCGATGCTCGTCGTCACAGACGACGACCATCCGGCCGCGGCGGACCTCCTCGATCGCCTCCTCGATGGTGGAGAAGGAGCCGGCACATCCGTGCTCCCGCGTCCGCGGTCGGCGGGGTCTTGTGTGCAGGACGGTGTTCAGGCATTTCGCTTCCTTTCCCGGTTCGAAAGCCTTGCACGAGCCGCTCGGTGTAGCGCGCGATCAGGTCCACCTCGAGGTTCACGGAATCCCCTTCGGCGAGGTCCCCCAGGGTCGTGCGGTCGAGGGTCTCCGGGATCAACGCGACCTCGAACCAGTCGTCCCCGAGGCCCGAGACCGTGAGGCTGACGCCGTCGACGGCGATCGAGCCGTGCTCGACGACGTAGCCGCCGAGCTCGGCGGGCAGGGACACCTTGAGTCGGCGCGAGAACCCGTCCTCGCTCGACGCGACCACGTCGCCGGTGCCGTCGACGTGACCCTGGACGAAGTGCCCGCCCAGCGGCTCGCCGGCCTTCAGCGCGGGCTCCAGGTTGACCGACCCACTCGGCTCGAGGTCGCCGAGGGTGGTCAGCGACAGCGTCTGGTTCATGACGTCCGCCTCGAAGCGCTCACCTGACCGCGACGCCACGGTGAGGCACGCTCCGCTGACGGACACCGAGTCGCCTTGGCCGAGTTCCGCCGCGAGGGAGGCGCTGACGCGGATCCTGGCGCCGGCGCCGTCGCGCTCGATGCTCTCGACGGTTCCGATCTCGCGAACTATGCCGGTGAACATGGAGCCCTACCACTCCCTGAGGCGCGCCCGGACCAGCAGGTCGCCGCCCGAGCGCTCCCACTCCATCGTCAGGGCCGGGCTCGCTTCCGCCATCGTCGCGGCGCCGGCTCCCCGGGCCAAGGGCTGCGCCCCGGCGCCCCCGATCACGATCGGTGCGATGAAGAGCCGCAGCTCGTCGATCTCGCTCGCGTCGAGGAAGGCCCCGGTGAGGGTGGGGCCGCCTTCCAGCAGGACGCTCGTGACCTCGCGGCGCCCGAGCTCCGCGAGCGCGGCCACAACCCGCCCCTCGGGGGCCCCGTCGCAGACGATCACCTCGGCACCGGCGGCCTTCAGCGCTTCCGTCCGCTCGCTCGCCGCAGCCGGCCCGGCGATCACGACGAGCGGCGCGGCGTCGATCGACGCCACGAGCTTTGAGCCGAGTGGGAGCCGCGCTCGAGAGTCGAAGACGACCCGGGTGGGTTGGCGAACATCCTCCAGGTCCCGCGCCGTCAGCAGCGGATCGTCGGCGAGGACGGTCCCGATCCCGACGCAGACGGCGTCCGACTCCGCGCGCCAGCGGTGGGCGAGGCCGCGGCTGGACTCCCCCGAGATCCACTTCGATTCGCCGCCGGCGGTCGCCACCCGCCCGTCGAGGCTCAGGGCAGACTTGAGCACGACGAGCGGGCGGCCCGTCCGGGCGTGCTTGCGAAAGGCCTGGTTCAGGAGCCTGGCGGCGGCCGCCTCGGGCCCATCGGCCATGTCGACCTGTACGCCCTCGTCGCGCAGGATCCCCGGGCCCCGGCCGCTCGCCTTCTCGCTGGGATCATCGGACGCGATCACGACCCGCGCGATCTGCGCCTCGAGGATGGCGCCGGCACAGGGCGGCTGCCGGCCGTGGTGGGCGCACGGCTCGAGCGTCACGTACATGGTCGAGCCCGCAGGGTCGAGGCCGCGCCCCCGGCATGCCGCGATCGCAGCGACCTCGGCATGGGGGGCGCCCAGCTCGGCGTGAAAGCCCTCGCCGATCACCTCGCCGTCGCGCACCAGCACCGCGCCGACCAGCGGATTCGGGCTCACCCGCCCACGTCCTCCGTCGGCCAGCTCGAGCGCCCGCCGGAGCTGGAGCCGATCCTGCTCTGTGACCACCGCGGACATCGCCTTGATCGTACGGCCGCCTCCGTTCGGGCCTGGCGCGCACATTGCGCGTGCGGGCGTTGATTGACTGGTCAGTCAACCAAATTGTAGAGACCGCCCGCCGACCGCTTAAGGTGCGCGACCGATGGCGCGCGAGGCAACCGCGGAGGCGAGGCGATTCGGACGCTCCGCGGGCATGCTCTCGCTCGGGATCGGGTCGGCGGGCGTGCTCACCTACCTGTACTTCTCGCTCGCCTCGCACAACCTCAGCCGCACCCAGTACGGCGAGGTGGTCGTCCTTTGGTCCGCGGTGTTCGTGCTCATCTCGGTCCTTTTCCGGCCCATCGAGCAGCTCCTCTCGCGGACGATCGCGGAGCGTCAGGCGCACTCCCAGCCGATCGGCTCGGCACTGCGGGTCGCCGCGACGATCCAGCTCGGCCTGGCCGCCGCCTTCGCGGTGGCGGCTTTGGCGCTCCGGGGCCCGATTCAGGACGACCTCTTGTCCGGCAACGAGACCCTCTACTGGATCCTCGTCACGGCGGTCCTCGCCTTCGCCGCCAGCTTCTTCGCGAGGGGCTTCCTCGCGGGCAACCGTCGCTTCGCGCTCTATGGGGCTCTGCTGTTGATGGAGTCGACCGCCCGGATGTCGTTCGCCCTGGCGGTGGCGCTGGGGATCACGAGCGGCCAGACCGCGGTGGCGCTCGGGATCATCGCCGCCCCCGTCCTCAGCCTCACCGTGGTCCCGCTCGCGTTCGCGGGCAGCGCGATACGCAGCGGAAGCTCGGAGGCGCCGCCCAAGCCGGCGGAGGGATCCGAATTCACCCTCGCGCACGGCGGTGGCTTCGCGGCGGCGGTGCTCCTGATCATGATGAGCGAGCAGACCCTGTTGAACGCGGGCCCTCTGATCGTCCGCGCCTCCGAGGACGCGGCAGCCGCCGGCTACATCTTCAACGTGCTGATGATCGCCCGCGCCCCGCTGGTCCTCTTCCAGGCCGTTCAGACCAGCCTCCTCCCCCACCTCACCCGGCTTCGATCCAGCGCCACGGCGAGCGACGCCGACGCCTTCAGGCTCTCGATTCGCCTCACCCTGGCCGCGATCGCGGTGTTCGCCGGCCTCGTCGCCGTGATCGTGCTCATCGCCGGGCCTGCGCTCATGCAGGTGGCGTTCGGCGACAAGTTCAGCTACGACCGCGTCGGGTTGCTCCTGGTGACGGTCGGGATGGGCTTCTACCTCTCCTCCGGAGCGCTCAACCAGGCGGCCCTGGCGCGGGGTCAGGCCCGGTTCGCGGCGGGGTGCTGGGTCACGGCGGCGGTCACCTTCCTGGTCTGGAACCTGCTGCCCGTGCTCAACGAGTTTCGCCGAGTCGAGGTGGGCTTTGTCGGCTGCGCCGCGCTCCTGTGCGGGCTCCTGTATCTGCTGTACCGGAGCGCCCGCATCCGCGCCGAGGACGTCCCGGCGCCGGACTCGCCGGAGGAGATCGAGGCTCGGCTCGCCGCGGCGGACGAAGCAAGCTGAGCCTGGCCGGGGCTAGCGACGAAGTCGCGGTCGGAGCGAGTACGACCTGCCGCCACGTAACGCGCCCAAACCCGCCACCCCGGGAGTACGACCTGCCGCCCGGTAACGCGCCCTAACCCGCCGGACACCGGAGGCGAAGCCGAGGCTTTCGGCGGAGTCATTCGGAGCAGTCGGCGGAGTTATTCCGCGTTCGAGCGGCGGACGCGAGGCGCTGATACGCCTCGGCCGGGTCCGGGGCGCCGAACACGGCGGATCCCGCCACGAACAGCGTCGCGCCGGCATCGGCCACCGAGCCGATCGTGTCGGGGTGGATCCCACCGTCGACCTCGATCCGCTGGCTCGAAGCGAGGGCGGCGAGCCTCGAGATCTTGTCCGGGGAGGACTCGATGAACGGCTGCCCGCCCCAGCCCGGGTTGACCGACATGCACAGAACGAGGTCGGCGGCTGCGGTCAGCTCCGACACCGAGATGGCGGGCGTCCCCGGGTTCAGGGCGATGCCGGCCAGGCAGCCCGCGTCGCGGATCGCATGCAGCGTCCGGTTTACGTGCGCGTCGGCCTCGAAGTGGAACGTGATGCAGTCGGCGCCCGCGCGGGCGAACGCGTCGATGTGGTCCGCCGGGCGCTCGATCATCAGGTGAACGTCGATCGCGCCGCCGGCGTCGTGCACCTGGTCGGCGATCGACCCGGCGACGAGCGGCCCGATGGTGATCGGCGGCACGAAGTGGCCGTCCATGACGTCCACGTGGATTATCCGGGCCCCGGCCGCCATCACCTCGGCGACCTGCTCGCCGAGCCGGGAGAAGTCGGCAGACAGGATCGAGGGCGCCACCCGGCGGGCGTCGAACAGCTCCGCTCGGGAGCCGGCGCGCGCGGACTGTCCGGTCGTGGCCTCCATCAGACGGGCTGCAGCATCGAGTTGCCGCAATGCTGGCAGAGCAGGTCCTCGGAGGAGCTCATGCGGACGATCGTCTGGTGCGCCCCGCAGTTCGGGCACTGCGAGGCGAGCTCGTAGCGCCGCAGGCAGTAGACGCAGCGGTACCGGCCGGGGAGCTGGGTCGGGCGCAGCCAGGGCTCCCCGCAGCCCGGACAGACCGGTCGCTCGAGCGGCGCCTCTTCTTCCGGGGACGGAGCCATGAGGACGCGATCGTAGCCCCCGGGGACGTCGATGCCTTGGGGACCGCCCCTAGCCCGCGAGCACCGGGGCTGAATGGCCCCGAAGATAGGCGTCGGCGGCCATCGGGCGCCCGCCCGCGGGCTGCACCAGGTCGAGCCGCAGGGACCCCTCGCCACAGCCCAGCCGCAGGGTCCCGTCCTCGGCGTCGAGGCGGCCCGGCTCCACCTGGGAGCTCTCGGCCCCGGCGGCGCGCACGCCAAGGCGCTCACCGCCCTCGAGCTCGAGATAGCAGCCGAGGTGGGGGTTGAGCGCCCGCACGACCCGCTCGAGCTCGGTGGCGGGCCGGCTCGGGTCCAGGCGGCGCTCCTCCGGGGCGAGCTTCTCGGCGTAGGTGACCTCCGACTCGTCCTGCTCGACGAAATCCAGCTCACCGGCGGCGGCCAGGTCGAGCGCGCGGACGATCAGCTCTCCCCCCAGCTCCGCGAGGCGGCCGGCGAGCGATCCGAAGTCCTCGCCGCCGCGGATCGGCACCGCCTCCTGAAGCGCGATCGGGCCCGAGTCGTATCCGGCGCTCACCTGGATGATCGTCACCCCGGTCAGGCGATCGCCGGCCATGATCGCCCGCTCGATCGGAGCCGCCCCGCGCCAGCGCGGGAGGAGGGACGGATGGACGTTGAGCATCGACAGCTCGGCGAGGAGCGGCTCGCGGATCAGCTGGCCGAACGCGCAGACAACACCCAGCTCCGCGTCGGCCGCCCGAATTCGCTCCAGGGCCTCATCGCTGTTCACGCTCTCGGTCTGAATCAGATCGAGCCCGAGCTCCGCGCTCTCGTCGGCGACCGGGGGCGACGCCGTACGGCGCCCCCTTCCCCGCGGCCGGTCAGGCGGGGCGACCACGAGGGCGGGCCGGTGGGGCGAGTCCGCAAGGCGCCGGAGCACCTTCGCCGCGAACTCGGAGGTCCCCATGTAGACGGTCTTCAAGCTTCGTCGTCGGGGGCGCTCGGAGAGTAGGCCGTGCCTTCGCGGAGCGCGCCGAGCGCCGCCTTGCGTTGCTCCCTCGTCGTGCGGTCGAGCATGAGCACGCCGTCGAGGTGGTCGAGCTCGTGCTGGAGGACCCGCGCCTCGAGGCCGGAGGCCTCGACGAGGAGCGGCTCCCCGTGGATGTCCACGCCGCGGACCCGCGCGTACAGCGGGCGCTCCACGTCGACGGCGACCCGCGGCAGGCTGAGACACCCCTCCTCGGCGGTCGCGACCTCGTCCGACATCCACTCGAGCTCCGGGTTGGCGATCGCCGTCGGGGTGGCGTCGAGCCCGGCCTGGAAGACCAGGAGCCGGTGCATCACGCCGAGCTGGGTCGCGGCGAGACCGACCCCGATCGCGTCCCGCATGATCGCGATCATCCGCTCCGCCTCACGCTCGAGCTCGGGACCGAAGGACGCGATCTCCGAGGCGCGCGACTTCAGCACCGGGTCCCCGAACGTGCGGATCTGTGCCAGGGCCGCGGTTCGCCGCTCGCGCGCCTGGGCATCGAGCTCGGGCAGCCGGTCGTCCGGGGGCCCCTCGGGGCTCACCTGCTCGGGCTCGTGAATCGTGGCGGCGTCGGATGCGTCGCTCATCGCCACGAGTCTAGGGGCATCACTGGGGATCGACGTCGACCGCGAGAGAGGCCTCCCGCAGAGCCCGATCCGCCGCCAGCCCTTCCACCGCGGCGCGCACCGCGGCGACCGCCGGCTCACGATCGCGGGCCTTGACCAGCAGCTGGCGGCGCTCCCGCCCCCGAACCCGAAAGCGTGGCGCGGGGCCGAGCAGCTCGGCGTCCGCGGGAAGCAGAGCCCGCAGCTCGTCAGCGAGCCGGCCGGCGACCCGCTCGGCCGGCTCCGCCTCGGGTGCAGAGAGCTCGATCCGCACCAGGTGGGAGAACGGCGGGTAGCCAAGCGCCCGGCGCCGCTCGATCTCGCCCGCGAGGAAGCCCGGCGGCGTCGTGCCTTGCCGCATCGCGGATTGCGGGAGCGTCGGGGGCCAGCGTCTGGACGAGGACCCTCCCTCCACGCTCCCCCCGGCCGCTGCGTCCGGCCAACTGGGAGACCAGCGCGAAGGTGCGCTCCTCGGCCCGGAAGTCGGGGAACCGGAGAGTGGCGTCGGCGTCCAGCACCACACTCAGCACCACGTCCGGGAAGTCGTGCCCCTTCGCCACCATCTGCGTGCCCACCAGGACGCCCGACTCCGCCTCGTCGAACCGTCGCAGGATCTGGAGATGGCCACCGACGCCCGCCGCGCTGTCGGAGTCGAGGCGAAACACCGGAAGGGGCGCCGCGGCCTCGCTGAGCAGGGTCGCGAGGCGCTCCGTGCCGACGCCGTGTCGCGCCAGAGCCACCGACCCGCAGTCGGGGCAGGACGCGGGGGCACGCTCGGCGTGGCCGCAGTGGTGGCAGCGAAGCGCCCAGCCGCCGGACTCCCCCGGGTCCCCGTCGGACCCTCGGTGGATGACGAGTGAGACGTCGCACTGCGGGCAGCTCCACGCGCGCCCGCACGAGCGACAGGTGAGGAAGGGCGACCACCCACGGCGGTTGAGGAGC
This sequence comes from uncultured bacterium, assembly GCA_963772345.1. Classification (GTDB taxonomy): domain Bacteria; phylum Actinomycetota; class Thermoleophilia; order Solirubrobacterales; family 70-9; genus AC-56. Next base: position 56,755 of record CAVYXB010000002.1, read on the forward strand.
ACGATCGCCTTGGCCCTCCGGTCGGCCACCTCGGCGAGCGCCTCGACCGTCCGCGGATGGAGCGGGCCCGCCCGGGGAGAGCGCTCCCGCAGATCCACCAGCTCCACGGGCGGGAGAGGCCGGCCGTCGGCGCGAGCGGGGAGCTCCAAGCGCGGGAGAGCCAGCCAGCTCTCCGGCCGGGGCGTGGCGCTTCCGGCCACGAGCGCGGCGCCGCTTTCGGCCGCCCGGTGCCGCGCCACCTCTCGAGCGTCGTAGCGGGGATCGCCCTCCTGCTTGTAGGAGGCATCGTGCTCCTCGTCGATCACCACCAGGCCCAGATCCGCGACCGGGGCGAAGATGGCCGATCGAGGGCCGACGCAGATTCGCGCCTCCCCGGACGCAAGGCGCTGCCACTCGTCCCGGCGCTCCCCGCGCGGGAGGCGCGAGTGGAGCAGGGCGACGCGGTCGCCGAAGCGCATCGCGAAGCGAGCCACGATCTGCGGCGTGAGCGCGATCTCCGGCACCAGCACGATCGAGCCCTTTCCCCGCTCGAGCGCCGCCTCCGCGGCGGCGATGTAGACCTCGGTCTTGCCGGAGCCGGTGACGCCGTGCAGCAGGAGCTCGCGCTTTCGGTCCCCGTCGAGCGCTTGGACGATCTCCCCCAGCGCCCGTCGCTGATCGGGCGAGAGCTGCGGGCGATGAGAGGGTGCGCCGACAGCGGCCACCGACGGCCGCCGGCGGCGCTCGCGAGCGCGCAGGGAGACCAGGCCGCGCGCCTCGAGGCGATTCAGAGTCTCCCGCGTGACGGCGCCGGCCGCGAGCTCTGAGGCCGGGACCTCACCCGGCCGGTCCTCCCGGGCCAGCGCCTCGAGCGCATCGCGCTGGCGGTGTCCGAGCCGGGTGCCGTCGGCCAGGGCCGCGCGGCCCGCCTCCGTCGGAGCCACCATGTGCTCGAGCCGAGGCCCGACCGCAAGCCCCTCCTTGCCGACCCCGGGCGGCAACACGAGCTCCAGCCCCCGGGCCGGGGTCGAGCAGTACTCCCGCGCCACCCAAAGACCGAGCCTCACGAGCTCCGGCGTCGCCCCCGCCTCGATCGCGCGAAGGGGCTCCGCCAGGCGCTCCGGCGGCAGCTCGCTCGACTCGGCCACCTCGACCACGACGCCCAGCACTCGGCGGCGCCCGAAGGGGACCAGGAGGACGCTCCCGATCCCGACGCCGTCGAGCCGTTCGGGCAGCCGATAGTCGAACGGACCGCGCAGCGCGCGGGCGGTGGTCAGCGGCTCGACCTTCGCGATCGCCATGGCGACGAACCTAGGGATGCGGGCGGACAGCGCATCCGGTGCCAGCGCTTATCCTGTGGCGGTGGCGCTGCGGCTCGCACCGGGGGAGCAGGTGATGTTCCAGGGCCATCCCTCGTGGCGGGCGATCATCGGCTTCTACATCAAGGGGCTGCTGCTCGTGATCGCGATCTGCATCGTGGTCCGGCTGATCAAGAACGATGCCGGCCTGGTCGCGCTCGTCGCGCTCGTCGGGGTGGCAATCGTGGTCCTCGCCGGATTGATCAAGCGGATCACCGTCCACTACACGATCACCACGCGTCGCCTCCACATCAAGCGCGGGATCATCTCGCGGGAGATCCAGGAGACCCGTCTGGAGCGGGTCCAGAACGTGAACTACGAGCAGTCGGTGCTGCAGCGCATGCTCCAGGTCGGCGACGTCGACTTCGACACCGCCGCCGGCGACGACTTCAACTTCATCTTCGTGGGAGTGGCGGACCCCGCGGAGGTGGTCGAGCGGGTCGATCGCGCGACCCACGCGACGGCGCCGACGGGCCTCGGGGACGAGCCCACGGCAACCCAGCCGAGGCCCGGCATCCAGTAACGGTCTGCGCCCGGACGAACTAGGAGACGTCCGCCGTGGCGCCGGCCTCCGTCGAGGCAAGCCCGGCGGCCGCCCTCAGCGCGTCGGCCCGGTCGGTGCGCTCCCACGTGAAATCGTGATCCGAGCGGCCGAAGTGGCCGTACGCGGCCGTCTTCTGGAAGATCGGGCGGCGCAGGTCGAGGTCCCTGACGATGGCGCCGGGCCGCAGGTCGAACTCCTCCCGGACGATCCGGGACAGGTCGGCGGCGGACACCTTTCCGGTGCCGAAGGTCTCGATCATCAGGGAGACGGGGTGAGCCACCCCGATGGCATAGGCAACCTGGACCTCGCAGCGATCGGCGAGCCCGGCCGCGACCACGTTCTTGGCCACGTAGCGGGCTGCGTAGGCGGCGGACCGGTCCACCTTCGAGGGATCCTTGCCGGAGAAGGCGCCGCCGCCGTGCCGTGCTGCGCCCCCGTAGGTGTCGACGATGACCTTGCGCCCGGTGAGCCCGGAATCGCCCATCGGGCCCCCGATCTCGAACTTCCCCGTGGGATTCACCAGGAAGCTGTCGTAGAGCTCCCGGTCCGTGAACAGCTCCTTGTACTCCTCGTGCAGCACCGGCTCGACGACGTGCTCCCAGAGGTCCGGCTTGATCAGCGTCTCGCCGTCGATGTCGGGCATGTGCTGGGTGGAGATCAGGAGCTTGACGATCTCGACGGGGCGATCGTTCTCGTAGCGCACCGTGACCTGGGTCTTGCCATCCGGGCGCAGGTACGGGACGACGTCGGCCTTGCGGACCTCGGCCAGCCGGTGAGCGAGCGTGTGCGCGATCTGGATCGGCATCGGCATCAACGCCCGCGTCTCCCGCGTCGCGTAGCCGAACATCATCCCCTGATCGCCGGCTCCGATGCGGTCGAGCTCGTCGCCGTCGTTCGGGTCGGTGCGGGCCTCGTAGGCCGTCTCCACTCCCTGGGCGATGTCGGGCGACTGCTCGTCGATCGCCGTGATCACGGCGCACGTGTCGGCGTCGAACCCGTACTTGGCCCGGTCGTAGCCGATCCGGTGCAGGCTCGCCCGGACGATCTTCGGGATGTCGACGTACGTCTGCGTGGAGATCTCGCCGGCGACGACGACCAAACCGGTGTTGACGAGGCACTCACAGGCCACGCGACCGGCCGGATCGTCGGTCATCACCGCGTCGAGCACCCCGTCCGAGATCTGGTCGCAGATCTTGTCGGGGTGCCCCTCGGTGACGGACTCCGAGGTGAACAGGAACTCGTTCTCGGACAGGCTCTCGGCCTTCATGGGTGGCGAGGGTATCGGACGCGGTGATGGCACCACGCCCACTCAGTCAGGCGAGCTGCCCGAGGAGCTCACGGCCACCGGTCCGACCACCAGGCGGACGTCCGTCGCGAGCTCCTGCGAGGAGCCCTGGACGGCGATGCCGAGCGCCTGCAACCTCGCGAGCTCAGGCGCAAAGGTCTGATAGGCCGGGTTCGCCGCCAGGCCCGCCCGCTCCCCGAGCGTGATCAGCTCGCCGAGGTTGAGGTAGCCGAGCGCCGACACGTCGCCCGGGAGCCCGGCGGTCGCCGCCTTGAACGGATCGGCGTCGCTCAGCCGAGGCTCGTCGGCCGCCACCGCACGGATCCCGGACGGATCGGTGGCGACCACCAGGGTCGAGTCCACCAGCGCATAGGTGAGGTCGACCGTCGGAGAGACCCGGAGGCTGTACGCGGTCACGTCGGCGATCCGCCGCTTCTTGAACGCCGCGTGCCGCGAGGGGTCGAGCGCCTTCGCCAACGGACCCTGCAGAACCGCGAGCGCCTTGGCGGCGCGGGACTCGTCGACCCCCGAGGCGATGAACGTGAGCGCGGGCGCCTTGGAGCCGTGGCCCGGCACGGGCCCGACGGCGATCGCGCCCTCGCTGCCGAGCGAGGGAAGCAGATCCCGGGAAAGGTCGACGGCCGCGAGCCCCTTGAGGCTTCCGACGAGGTCACCGATCACGGGGAACAGCCCTGCCTCGGACGCGCTCGTGCCTCGCAGGAGCGACTCGATCGTCCTGCCCGGCTCGCCGACCCCGATGTAGCCGAGCGAGTCCGACGGAAGCGAGCCGGCGAGCGTGGGCTCGAACGCGGGCAATGTGGAGAAGGCCCCGGGGTGCTTGGACGCGCGGGTGGGATCGAGGATCGAGCGCATCTCGAGCTCGAGTCCGTCGTCGCTTGCGATCAGTGCGGCCGCGGCTCCGGTGCTGGCGGCGGGATCGATGACCGGGGCGAGGCCGCCCAGCGGAGCGCCCGGCCCGGCGACGAGCCTCTTGATTCCGGCTTTGGAGACGTACAGGTCGGCCAGGCGGCCCCCAGACAGCGTGGCGCGCGCCGCGCCCGCGCCTGGGTCGTCCGCCAGGGACCGGGCGCCCCCCGCGGCATCGTGTGCATCGATCACCTGGCGCACCCCGCTCGTGGTCCCGATGGCGAGAAACCCCCCGACGAGCGAGGTGGCCACGCCCCGCGGGCCGATCTCGATCTTGACCCCGTCCTGGGTGGCGGTCCGCGGGTGCCCGCTGGTGAGCGAGTCGGCGAACTCGGTCGCGCCATGGGAGTCCGCCACCTCCAGCAACTCCACCTCCTGAGCGGACCGGCGACCGGCCGGCAGGATCCCGAGCGCCGCCTCGCCCCCGAACCACGGTCCGACATCGCGCGCGAAGTCGAGCGCGCGCCCGTGCGGACCGGGAAGCACCGAGGTCAGTCGGCCGATGGCCTGCTGGGCAAGCGTGGGCATCTGGGCCGCGAGGCCCTGGGCCGCCTGGTAGGAACCGCTGCCTGCGTCGAGGTTGAAGTGGGCGTAGGCGAGCGCGTCGTCGGGCACCAGGTCGATCGCGGTGTCGGCTGGTGAGCAGGTGTCTCCGCCGGGGGCTCCGCAGGGCAGAGCCGGAACCGCCGCGAACCAGACGAGGGCGATCACGGCGAGAACGCCCACCGCGAGCCCGAGGCGTCGCCGGGTGTAGATCGAGATGTCGAGCCAGCGCTCCCACAGCTCGCGCCCGGCCTCGGCCGGCGCACGCGCGATCCGCTGAATGGCCTCCGGCGGCCGCGGTGGCGGCGGGAGCCGAGGCCGAGGCAGGCGGGGGAGCCTGGGCGGTCGTGGTCGCGGGAGCCTGGGCATTGCTACCGCGACTTCGTCGCTAGTCCCGAGCCGCGGGCGCGCGCGGCGGGAGTGGGGCACGAAGTCGATCACGATCGGGACGCCCTCCAGCGCGTACGCCTCCCGGAGCCTGTTCTCGAGGTAGAACGCCCACTCGCGGCTGATCAGGCGCCGGTCGTTGACCTGGATCGCGAATCTGGGCGGGCTGCGGTCCACCTGGGCGGCGTAATAGACGCGCAGGCGCCGGTTGGCCTTGGACGGCGGCGGCCGAGAAGCGACGAGGTCGCCGATGAACCGGTTGAGCTCCGACGTGCCGATCCGGGACGCCCGCCGGTCGGCGAGCTGGACCGCCCGCTCGAGCAGCTTCGGCACGCCGCGGCCCCTGACCGCCGAGCACGCGATCACCGGGGGGCGCTGACGCAGGCGCTTCTCGAGCCTCGCGGTGGCGTCGTCCAGGTCCGTCTCTCCGATGTCCCACTTGTTGAGCGCGACCAGCGTGGCGCACCCGGACTTCATCGCAAGCTCGGCGACCCGCAGGTCCTCGGAGGTGACCCCCTCGGACGCGTCGCAGACGACCAGGGCCACGTCCGCCCTCCCGGCGGCCCGCTCGGAGCGAAGCTGCGCGTAGTAGGCCACGGTCCCGGCCACCTTGGTCCGCCGCCGCAGCCCGGCGGTGTCCACGAGCACCAGCCGGCGCCCCGCGAGCTCGAGCTCCGTGTCGATCGCGTCGCGGGTCGTCCCGGCCTGGTCCGAGACGATCACCCGCTCGGAGCCGAGAAACGCGTTGACGAGCGAGGACTTGCCGACGTTGGGGCGGCCGATCACCGCGACGCGAACAACTCCGCCGACATCCTCCGGAACAACTCCGCCGAATCCTCCGACACTCCGCCGGCATCCTCCGCTTCGCGTCCGGTGTCGGCGGGTTCGGACTCCGACGTGGCGGCAGGCACTCGCCTCTACCGCGACTTCGTCCGCCTCAGCCGTCCGCGCGTGGGCGCGCCACCCTTGACGATCTCGGTGATCCGGTCCAGGAGGTCGCCCGTTCCGTGGCCGTGGGCGGCGGAGACGGGCAGGGGCTCCCCGAGCCCGAGGCCGTGGAACTCGGCGGCGAGGTAGGCGTCGCCGGGCTCGTCGACCTTGTTGGCGACCACGACCGTCGGGCTTCCTGCGCGGCGCAGGATGTCGGCGAGCTCGGCGTCGCCGGCACGCAACCCCGCTCGAGCATCGACCACCAGCACGACCAGGTCGGCGGTGGCGATCGCCTCCCGGGCCTGGCGCTGAACCGCCTGCGCGAGCGAGTCCTCGGCGGCCAGGTCCACGCCCCCGGTGTCGATCAGCCGAAAGGAGACCCCGTTCCATTCGCAGTCGAGCGCCTTTCGGTCCCTGGTGACCCCGGCCTCGCGATGGACCACGGCCTCTCGACCCCCGGCAAGCCGGTTGACGAGGGTCGACTTGCCGACGTTCGGGAAGCCGACCACGGCGATCTGGGGCAAGCGGTCGCTCATCGCCTCACCAGGCCGCGCTGTTGGGCGATGGCGACGATCCGATCCACGACCTGCTCCACGTCGAGCCCGGTCGTGTCGAGCTCGGTCGAGTCGGCCGCGCGGCGAAGCGCCCCATGCTCGCGCCGGCTGTCGCGGTCGTCCCGGGAGGCCAACGCCGCCCTCACCCGCTCCACCGGCTCATCGGTCTCCGCGGCGCGTCGCCGCGCGCGCTCGGAGTCGCTGGCGGTCAGGAAGACCTTCAGCGGCGCGTCCGGGCTGACCACCGTGCCGATGTCGCGGCCCTCGACGACGTAGTCGCCGCTCCCGATGAGAGCCCGCTGGCGCTCCACCATCGCCTCGCGCACCCCCGGGTGAACGGAGACGCGCGACGCGGCGGCCGAGACCTCGGGCGCGCGAATCGCATCGGTGACGTCCTCGCCGTTCAAAAGGACACGGCCATCGGCGAGCGCGATCTCCAGGCCGTGGGCGAGGCGAGCGAGCTCGCCTCCGTCGTCCAGGGGCGCCCCGGCGCGCAGCGCCGACAGGGCGACGCACCGGTACATCGCGCCGGAGTCGAGGTATGTCAGCCCGAGCCGCTCGGCGAGCGCCCTGGCCACCGTCGACTTGCCGGCGCCGGCCGGTCCGTCGATCGCAATCAACATGCCGCGGAGGATAAAGTTGGCTCCGCCCGCACCAGAGCAGCCATGAGGACCTGGAAGATCTCCGAACTAGAAGTCGAGCCGCGCCAGCCGGAGGTGCTCGACTCCGAGGCCGAGGGACGGGCGATCGTGATCGAGCTTCCAGCCGGCGAGCAGCTCTCCGAGCACCAGGTGCACGAGCGCGCCTGGCTGGTGGTCGTGTCCGGGACGATCGAGGTCGACGGCGCCGAGCAGGTCAGCGGCGGAGCAGGACTGCTGGCTGAATTCGACCCCAACGAACGCCGCGAGGTCCGGGCGACCGAGGACGCCCGCCTGCTGCTTCTCCTCTCCCCCTGGCCCGGACAGGGACACCCCAGCAGGCGCTAGCCCGTCGTTACGCAGCGAGGCCAGGTCCGCCTCGAAGTCGGGGTAGCTCACCGCCGCCGCGACCATGTCGACCTCGACGCCCTCTCGCGAGGCGAGGCCCGCGACGGCGCCGAGCATCGCGAGGCGGTGGTCGCCGCGCGAATCCAGCGTCCCGCCCCGAAGGCCGCCCGTCCCCTCGACCACGAAGCCGTCCTCCGTCGCCTCGATCTCGGCGCCCACGTCGCGCAGCCCATCGACCACACTCCCGATCCGATCCGACTCCTTGTGCCGGAGCTCCCCGGCGCCGGAGACGATCGTGGTGCCCTCGGCGAAGCAACCCAGGAGGGCCACCAGGGGCAGCTCGTCGATCGCGATCGCCACCTCCTCGGGGTGGACGCGAGTCGCTGTGAGCGTGCTGTGGCGCGCGACGACCGTCCCGTGCGGCTCGCCGCCGTCAGTCGGCTCCTCCTCGACCTCGATCGCCGCCCCCATCCGATTCAGGATGCCCAGGAGGCCCACGCGGGTCGGATTCAGCCCGACGCCTTCCAGGCGCACCGCGCTGCGGGGCACGATCGTCGCCGCCACCAGGTGGAACGCCGCCGAGGAAAAGTCGCCGGGGACTCGAATCCGGCCCGCTTCCAGGCGTTGGGCGGGGCGGATCGCGATGCGGGTCGCGGGGCCGCCGGTGACCGGGGTGGTGCGCAGGCCCAGCGACTCGACCCGCGCGCCGGCTGCCCGCAGCATCCGCTCGGTGTGGTCCCGCGTCGTCGCCGGCTCGGTCACGGAGGTCTCGCCCTCGGCGAGGAGCCCGGCGAGCAGCACGCAGGACTTCACCTGGGCGCTTGCCACGGGCAGCCGGTAGTCGATGCCGCGCAGGCCGCCGCCGCTGACGCGCAGCGGAGGCAGGCGCCCGTCCCGGCAGTCCACCTCGGCCCCCATCAGCCTCAGGGGCTCGGCGACGCGGTCCACGGGCCGACGGCGGATCGACTCGTCCCCGTCGAGCGTCCACGCTCCCGCCTGCCCGGCCAGCCACCCGGGGAGAATGCGAAGGAGCGTCCCCGCGTTGGCGACGTCGATCTCCGCCGGCGCGGCGCCTCGAAGGCCCACACCGCGAACTCGCACCCCTTCGGCGACCTCCGTCACCTCGGCACCGAGCTTCCGAACCGCCTCCAGCGTTGCCCTGGTGTCGGCCGCGTCGAGGTAGCCATCGACCTCGGTCTCCCCCTCCCCCATCGCGCCGATCAGCGCTGCGCGGTGGCTGATCGACTTGTCCGCCGGAGGCCTCAGGGTGCCCGACAGGGGGCCCGAGGGGGCAAAGCGGGTCACTCGGAGACCGAGACGGAGTAGCCGAGGCCCCGCACGATCTCGGCCGCCCGCTCCGCCTCCGCCTCGCCGGCCACCCACAGCGTCACGGCTCCGGTGCGCATGTCGGGTGCCGGGTAGAGCGCCATGTCCTCGATGTTGACCCGGGCGCGGCCCAGCGCCAGCGCGATCTCGGCCACGGTGCCCGGCCGGTTCTCCACCGAGACCCTGAGCTCGCGCAGCTCGCCGCCTGCGAGCTCGGCCTCGAACAGGCGACGGCGATCCTCGCGGGCCGCGGTGTGCCAGGCCGTAACCCCGTCGGTGTCCCCGGAGCGGATCAGCTCGGCGGCCTCCCGCAGACGCTCGGAGACGGCGTCGACCTCGCGGGCGACCGCCTCTCGGTTGGTGGCGAAGATGTCGCCCCAGATGGCCGGGTTCGCACCGGCGACTCGGGTCGTGTCGCGAAAGCTCGGGCCGACCTCGGGAAGCCGCTCGGACTCCTCGGCCTCGGTCGCCACGGCCTCCCGAACGAGCACGTTGGCGATCACATGGGGAACGTGGCTGACCGTCGCCATCAGCCGGTCGTGGGTCTCGGCGTCGATGGCCTGGGGGCGGGCGCCCAAGTCGGCGATGGCTCGCTGCAGGCGGTCGTACAGGACGCCGCTCGAGCGCTCGGTGGGGGTCAGGTACCAGCGTGCGCCCTCGAACAGGTCGGCGCGGGCGTTCTCGACTCCGGCGGTCTCGGCACCCGCCAACGGGTGCCCGCCGATGAACCGCTCTCCGAGCTCGTCCGACAGCCCGGCCGAGCAGGGCCTCCTTGGTCGAGCCGACGTCCGTGACGACGGCGTCCTCCGCGCTCGCCTCGAGCGCCTCGGGCACCAACCCGGCGAGCGCGCCGATGGGCGCCGCGCAGAAGACGATCTCGGCCCCGTGGATCGCCTCGACAAGCGAGGCGGCGGCGTGGTCGAGGGCCCCCAGCTCGAGCGCCCGGTCGGCGTTACGCCGATCCAAGTCGAAGCCCGTGACCTCGGCTTCGAGCCGCTCCCTCGCGGCGAGCCCGATCGACCCGCCGATCAGGCCCACGCCGACGACGGCGAGCCTCATCCCCGGCGGCGAGCCTCCACCGCGCCGGCGAGCCGATCGAGGATCACCGCCGTCCGCTCCCAGTCGAGGCAGGCGTCCGTGATCGACTGGCCGTAGGTGAGCGGATGGCCGGCGTCGAGGTCCTGGCGGCCGGCGACGATGAACGACTCGAGCATGATCCCGACGATCGAGCCGCTTCCGGCCGACACCTGCGCCGCGATCTCGTCCGCCGCCGTCACCTGGCGGTCCGGGTCCTTGCCGCTGTTGCCGTGAGAGGCGTCGATCACCAACCGCTCGGGCAGGCCGGCCGCACGAAGCAGCTCGACCGCGCTCTGGACGTCGCCGGACGCGTAGTTCGGCCCATCGTCGCCGCCCCGCAGGATCACGTGGCCGTCGGGATTGCCCGCCGTGTGGAGGATCGCCGGGGCTCCCGCGTCGTCGATGCCCGCGAAGGCGTGCTCGGCGCCAGCGGCGCGGACGGCGTCGACCGCGACCTGCACGTTTCCGTCGGTTCGGTTCTTGAACCCAACCGGCATCGAGAGCCCGGAGCCGAGCTGACGGTGAGTCTGGCTCTCACTCGTCCGGGCGCCAACCGCCCCCCAGGCGACGGTGTCGGCGATGTACTGCGGTGTGATCGGATCGAGGAACTCGCAGCCCACCAACAGGCCCGTGTCGAGGACGTCGAGCAGGAGCTCGCGGGCGATCCGCAGGCCGGAGTTGACGTCGCCCGAGCCGTCGAGGTGGGGGTCGTTGATGAGCCCCTTCCAGCCGACGGTCGTGCGCGGCTTCTCGAAATACACCCGCATCGCGACCAGCAGGTCGTCGCTCAGGTCTTCGGCCGCGGCGGCGAGGCGCTGGGCGTAGTCGAGCGCCGCCTCGGGGTCGTGGACGCTGCACGGCCCGGCGACGACCAGTAGGCGATCGTCGTCGCGGTCGAGCACCGCGGCAACCTCGGCGCGGCTTCGGACCACCACGGCGGCGCGCTCCTCAGTGAGCGGGAGCTCGTCCAGGAGCGTCGCCGGCGGGAGGAGCTCGACGACCCGCTTGATGCGCCGATCGCGGACCAAGTCGCGCGTGCGCTGGCTCTCCATACCGGCGATCATTGCGGGTTCGCCCCTTCTTGCATCACGATTGTCATCGTCCTGGTTCCTCTCGTTCAAAGCGTTGGCGTACGGGCGCAGAGACGGCGTCCGGCGGAGGCTCCTGCCAGGTAGGCCGAGGTGGCCGGGCCGGACGCCTAGCTAAATCGCCAGTAGTAGAACCGGGCACGCGGGCGCAGCCCCTGGAGGGCGGTCGTGAGGGCCGGCGTGCTCGACGCGGTTCATCGCAAAAGTTTGTACCACGCGCAGACGATTCGCGCAAATCCTGCACGCCCGCTGGCGGCGGCGGCGTCAGCTCGCCAGCGTCTCGCCGAGCGTGGCGAGGAACCGCTCGTTCTCGGCGCGACTCCCGTAGGTCACCCGGATGTGCCCGGGGTCGCCGAGGCCCTCTCCCCTCGCACGACGACGCCGCGCTCGCCGAGGCCTCGGATCACCTCAGCCTCGTCGCGGTCGGCGAGCGGCACCCAGGAGAAATTCGCCTGGGAGGTCGGCGGCTCGAGGCCGAGCTCCCCGAGGCCCTCCTCAACGAACAGCCGCTCCACGACCGTTCGCTCGACCCGCGAAACCACGTCGTCGCCGTGGACGATCGCCTCGGCCGCGGCCACCTGGGCCAGCTCGTTGACGCTGAAGGGCTGGCGAACCGCGTCGATCGCCGCGCGGAAGCCGGGCGCGCACAGCGCGTACCCGCAACGGAGCCCGGCCAGGCCGTAGGCCTTGCTGAACGTCCGGAGCACCACCAGGTTCGGGTACTCGGACAGGAGATCGACGCTCGCGTCCGGATCGTCGTCCGTCTGGAACTCGACGTAGGCCTCGTCGAGGGCGACCGTGACGTGATCCGGCACGCGTTCGCAGAACTCCGTGATCCGCTCGATGCCCAGGTGGGTGCCGGTGGGGTTGTTGGGATTGCACAGGCAGACGAGCTGGGTCGCCGCCGTCACCTCCGCGAGCATCGCGTCGAGGTCGAGCACGTAGCCGTCCGCGAGGGGCACGCGGATCTCCCGGGCTCCCGAGAGCGCGGCGAGGTGCGGATAGATCGAGAACGACGGCCATGCGAAGAGGAGCTCGTCGCCGGGCTCGCACAGCGCCTCAGCGGCGGCCAGGAGGATCTCGCACGAGCCGTTGCCGACCGCCACCCGGGCGGGGTCGACCTCGAACCGCTCCGCGATTCGGCGGCGAAGCTTCCAGGCATGCTGGTCCGGATAGCGGTTGAGCCCCGCAGCAGCCCGGGCGATGCCCTCGACGACGGCCGGATGCGGGCCCCAGGGAGACTCGTTGGATGCGAGCTTGACGACGTCGTCGGCGCCGAACGCCTCGCGGGCGGCGTCCTCGTGCATCCCGGCCTCGTAGTGCGGCATGCGCTCGAGCTTTGAGGCGAAGGTCATGGCCACGGCGACCATTCTGCCGTACCGCTACTGGGCGGAGTGGAGATCCGTCCTCAAGCCCTGCGTTTCGCCCAGATAGGTGTGCAGGGGGACGTGGTCGGCGGGCGCGTGGTAATGGACCAGCACCCGGATCACGCTGCTCATCGCGCCGGGCACGTCGAGCTCGCGGGTACAGAGGAGGGGCACGGTATCCAGGCCGAGCCGGCGGGCGGCCACCGCCGGAAACTCCGCGTTCAGGTCGTCGGTCGCGGTGAACAGGCAGCTCACGATCCGATCCACGGTGAGCTCGTTGCGCGACATCAGCTCGCGCATCAGGCTCTCGGTGGCGCCCAGGATCGCGTCGGCCTCGTTGGCGTCGGCCTTCACGGCGCCTCGCACCGCCCACAGTCGCAGCTCATCGCTCATCGGCGCCGCCATCTTTCCAGAGCCGCTTCACCTCCGGCGGGCGCAGGCGGCGCGCCCTCCCCTCAGGCAGCGTTCCCAGCTCCAAGCGGGCCGAAGCGGATGCGCGTCAAGGCAGCGACACGATTTCCGACGGCCTCGACCATCCGCCGTACCTGCCGGTTGCGCCCCTCGGTGAGCGTCAACTCCACCACCCGCGGAGAGACTGCGCGCAGCCGGGCCGGGGCCGTGTGCCCGTCCTCCAGCTCGACGCCGTTTCGAAGCCGCCGGAGCTGGGACTGCGTCGTGGGGCGGCGCAGCCTGACCCGGTACGTGCGCTCGATCCCGTATCGCGGATGGGTGAGGCGGTTGGCGAGCTCGCCGTCATTGGTGAGGAGGATGAGGCCGGTGGAGTCCGCGTCGAGGCGCCCAACCGGGTAGAGGCGCCGCTCCGAGTCGACGAGCTCGACCACGGCGGGCCGCCGGCCGGGCTCGCGGGCCGTGGACACCACCCCCGCCGGCTTGTTCACGATCCAGACCTCGCGAGGCTCGGGCACTATCGGACGCCCGTCGACCTCGACGGCGCTGGACTCGTCGACGTCGCGGGCCGGGTCCGTGACGGTCTCCCCGCCGACGCGCACCCTCCGCTGCGCGATCAGCTCCTCGGCGCGGCGCCGCGATGCCACCCCGCAGTGGGCGAGGTACTTGGCGAGGCGCATCGCTCAGCGGGCGCCGTCAGGTGGCCCGCTGCTCGCCGGCGCGCAGAAGGCGCTGGCGGAGCTCGCGCTCGTCCTCCGGCGAGCGGGTCGAACCGGGAGGCGTCCGGCAGCTCGTCGAGCCCCGAGAGCCCGAAGAGCTTCTCGAATAGCGCGGTGGTGCGGTAGACGACTGCTCCGAAGCGCGAGCGTCCCGACTCCTCGATCAGCCCCCGCTCGGTCAGCGTCGCCACGGCCGACTCGGAGGAGACGCCACGGATGCGCGCGACCTCGGGCCGCGAGACCGGCTGCAGGTAGGCGACGATCGCGAGCGTCTCCGCCTGGGCCTGGGTGAGCGGCGGCGTGCGGGGCTTCGAAAGCAGCCGGCGCGCGGCGTCCTCCGCGACGGGGTCGGCAGCGAGGGTGTGGCCACCCGCCACGCGGCGCAGGACAACCCCGCGATCGCCGTCGGCCAGGAGTCCCTCGAGAGCATCCAGCGCCCGGTCCACCTCCGCCTCGCTCGCCTCGCAGGCCACGGCGAGGTCGGCCGTGGACACCGGCTCCGGAGACAGGAAGAGCAGCGCTTCGACGATGCGTTGAAGGTCAGTCATTTCGGGCTAGCGACGAAGTCGCGGGTCGCGCGGTTGAACCTGCCGCCACGTTGGCGTCGCTACCCGCCGGAGACGGAGGCGAAGCCGAGGCTTCCGGCGGAGGTGTGCCGGAGGATGTCGTCGGAGTGATTTCGATCGGGCCGAACAGCTCCCGCTGCTCCCAGCTCGCCTCCCCGCGCTTGTGCATCTCGAGGAGGGCGAACAGCGTCACGGCCTGGGTGAGCCGATCCTCGTCCGCGAACACCTCGTCGAAGTCGAACCTTCCCCTCCGCGACAGCAGCTCCCGCAGGATCCCGAGGCGCCGCTCGAGCGAGACGGTCGGCCGGATGTGGCTGGTGTCCGGCGCCGGGGGGACGCGAAGCAGAGCGCCAAGCGCCTCCCCGAGACGTTGCGGCTCATACACGTGGGTGGCCGCTTCCAGCGAGGCGCGACGCAGCTCCGGCGGCAACGGCGCGGCGCGGTACGTGTAGCGCCTCCCGTCGGCGAACAGGCCGGACAGGTGGGCAGCCGCATCTCGGTAGCGCCGGTACTCGAGCATCCGGGCCAGGAGCTCGTCGGCGGCCTCCTCAGGGCCGAGCTCCGGCTGGCCTTCCTCGGGCGCCGGCAGAAGGAGGCGGGATTTCAGCTCCAACAGGGAGGCGATCAGGACCAGGAACTCGGTCGCGGCGTCCAGGTCGAGGTCGCCCGCCTCCTCGAGATGCTCCAGATAGGCGACCACGATGTCGCCCAGCGCGACCTCTGCGAGGCTCACCTCCTCGCGCAGCACCACCGCCATCAGCAGGTCGAATGGCCCCGCGAAGACGTCGAGGTCGAGGTCGAGCTCGGCTGCCCTCATCCCGGCAGAGCCTAGAAGGTGCCCCGGACCGCCGGTTTACGAAACCGGGCTCGCCTAGCTGGGCGGCCCGATGCACATCGCGGCGCGGACGTCCGCCAGCGTCTCCGAAGCGATCGCTCTCGCCTTCTCCGCACCCGCGGCCAGGGCGGCCTCGATCGCGCTCTCGTTCGAACGCAGCTCCTCGTAGCGCTCGCGGACCGATGCGAGGTACTCCACGACGGCCTCGGCTACGGCCCCCTTGAAGTCGCCGTATCCCTGGCCGTCGAACTCGCGCTCGATCTCGTCCGGCGCGACGCCCCTCACCACCGCGAGGACCTCGATCAGATTGGTGATCCCGGCCTTGTCGGGGCCCCGGCGCACCTCCGTTCCTGAGTCGGTGACGGCGCTGCGGACCTTCTTGCGCACCACGTCCGCCGGATCGAGGATGTAGACCGTCCCCTGCTCCGAGCCGTAGGTGGTGGACATCCGGGTCTCAGGGTCTTGGAAATTCATGATCCGCGCGCCGACCTCCGGGTACCTGCCCTCGGGAACCACGAGTTGGGGCCCGTAGCGCGCGTTGAACCGCTCCGCGATGTCGCGCATGAGCTCGATGTGCTGCCGCTGGTCGTCGCCGACGGGGACCTCGGTGGCCCGGTAGGCGAGCACGTCGGCCGCCTGGAGCACCGGATAGAAGAAGAGCCCTGCCGAGACCAGCTCGCGCTGCTGCTCGGCCTTCTCCTTGAACTGGTGCATCCGGTTGAGGTCGCCCCACGCGGTCACGCTGCCGAGGAGCCAGCAGAGCTCGGTGTGCTCGACGACATCGGACTGTCGGAAGAGGATGCACCGGTCGGGCTCGAGCCCGGCGGCGATCAGGATCGCGGTCGTGTCGTAGAGGCGCTCCCGGAGCTCGGCCGGATCCTGCGGCACGGTGATCGCGTGCAGGTCGACGATGCAGTAGATCGCCTCGCCGCGCTCGAGCCCCTCCACGTACTGGCGAATCGCCCCGATGTAGTTGCCCAGGTGCTTGCGGCCGGTCGGCTGGATGCCGCTGAAGATTCGTGCTCTGTCACGCTCCATGGTCATCGATGCATCGCACGCCCGGAGGCGAAGCCGAGGACGTGGCGTGCGTGATTGGCGGGCGGACTATAGAGGCGGCCGCGCGGGTCTCTACGGCTCGGGTTGGTCGCGAAGCTGGTGAGCCGGGGTGAAGAAGTTGCGATAGGCCAGCGTGACCGCGATCAGCCCCGCGAGCGCAACGCTGCCGAGCAGTGTCCACAGGAGGATCAACTGGAGGCGGACGGCGTCCGTGGGGTCGGCACCGGCGAGCAGCATGCCCACCATCGTGCCCGGGAAGAAGATCAGCCCCGTGGTCTTGGTGGAGTCGACGAGGGTGATCATGCCCGAGCGCAGGCTCCGGCGGACGAGGGGCGCCGCCGCCTGCGTGGAGGTCGCCCCCAGAGCGAGGGTCGCCTCGAGCTCTCGGGCGTGGGCGAACACCTCGTCGCCGAGACGGTTGAGCGTGACCGCCGCGGCGGTCATCGAGTTGCCCACCACCATGCCGCCGACGGGGACGAGGTAGCGGGGCTGCGCCTTGAAGACGCCCAGGGCGACGACGAGGCCGAGGGTGACGGCCGCCGCGAGCGCGAGCGACAGCAGCAGGGGCCAGAACGCGTCCGGCACCCGCTTGGCCCGCGTCCGGGCCTGGAGGGCGCCGAACACCACCATCACGGCCAGCAGGGCGACGACGAACCAGAGGCTGTCCTGGTCGAAGATGAAGTTGATCACGTAGCCGATGGCCGTCAGCTGGATGGCCGACCGCACGACGGCGATCCCGATGTCCCGCTCCAGGTCCGCGCGCCGCCAGAACGAGACCGCCACGGCAATGCCGACCAGCGCGAGGGTGGCCGCGACGTCCCCGAGGCTGACGTGGATCGACGAGCTGTTCAACACCGTCAGGTGCTCCGTCACCCGGCCCTCCGCCACCAGCCGGCCCTCGTCCAGGCGCACCACCCAGTCGGCCATCCGGCGGGCCTGGTCGAGGTCGTGGGTGACCAGCACGGTGGAGACCTTGACCCGCTCCCGGAGGTGGAGGAGCGTCGCCTCGACCGCGCCGCGCGCGTCCTCGTCGAGCGCCGAGGTCGGCTCGTCCAGCAGCAGCACGCGCGGCTCCATCGCCAGGGCCCGGGCGAGCATCGCGCGCTGCTGCTCGCCGACCGAGAGCTTGTCGGCGGAGCGGCCGGCGAACGAGCGCGTCGAGGCCGGCGAGATCGAGCAGACGCGCGACGTCTGGGTCGCGGCCGGCGAGGCGCGCCGCGTAGCGGATGTTGTCCTCCACCGAGCCCTCGAGCAGCGCCGGAAGCTGCGGCACCAGGCAGACCTCCTGCCGCAGCTCGAGCGGGTCGCGGTCCCTGACGTCGGCGCCCTCGTACCGCACGACCCCGGAGTCGGGGTCGGCCAGCCTGTTGAGCAGCCGCAGAAGTGTCGACTTCCCGCTCCCGGACGGCCCGGCGACGCAGCTCGCGCCCTGCGGCACCGACGCGCTCAGGTCCTGCAGCACGACCTTCCCGTCACGCGACTGCGTCACCCGCTCGAGCTCGAAGAGCATCGGCTGATTATCACGCCGCCGCGGCCGACCCACGAACGTCGCCGATGAGTTTGCCGATCGTCGGGGGTCTCAATGAATGCGAGGAGTGTGGACACCGCAAGATTCGTGGCGGGCTATGACGGGTACCCAGGAACCAGAGGCGAACTTGAGAAACTGAAGAGACGATGGCACGAGCGATTTGGACAGGATCGATCAGCTTCGGGCTGCTGAACGTGCCCGTGAGGCTGTACAGCGCGGTGTCGCGGAAGAACGGTCAGCTTCCGCGAGCTCCGGGCGAGCGACAGCTCGCGCGTCCGCCACAAGCG
This sequence comes from uncultured bacterium, assembly GCA_963772345.1. Classification (GTDB taxonomy): domain Bacteria; phylum Actinomycetota; class Thermoleophilia; order Solirubrobacterales; family 70-9; genus AC-56. The sequence continues at coordinate 74,505 of CAVYXB010000002.1, forward strand.
GGTCGCCGAGGCCGATGGCGACGAGGTCCCGTACGAGGAGATCGTCAAGGGCTATGAGATCGCGCCGGAGCAGTACGTGGTGCTGACGCGGGAGGAGCTCGAGGAGCTCGACCCCCAGAAGACCAAGGCGATCGAGATCCAGGACTTCGTCGATCTCGACGAGATCGACCCGATCTACTTCGACCACCCCTACTACCTCGGCCCCGACAAGGGAGCGGAGAAGGCCTACGCGCTGCTCGTGAAGGCGATGAGCGACTCCAACAAGGTCGCGATCGCCCGCTTCGTCCTGCGAAATCGCGAGAACCTCGCGGCCATCCGGCCGATGGGCAAGGTGCTGACGATGGCGACGATGCGGTTCGCCGACGAGGTCGTCTCGCCCGAGGAGCTCGAGGACGTCATCCCCCAGGACGGCAGGAAGCTGGAGAAGCGCGAGGTCGAGATGGCCGGCCAGCTGATCGAGTCCCTCAGCGGGGAGTTCGACCCGGAGAAGTACCGGGACGAGTACCGCGAAGAGCTTCTGTCGCTGATCGAGCGCAAGGCGCGGGGCGAGGAGGTCGTCGCGGCCGTCTCAGAGGAGCCGAAGCCCACCAAGGCGCCCGACCTCATGGCCGCGCTGGAGGAGAGCCTCGCGGCCGTCAAGGGCGAGCCGCTCGCCGCCGGATCCAAGCAGGACGGTCGCCGCAAGAGCGGCGGGCTCCAAGGCGCGCCTCGAGCGCGAAGTCCGGCTCCCGGTCCAAGACGTCCAAGACGTCCAAGAGCAAGCCCAAATCGCGAAGCAGAGCCAAAGCCGCGAAGTAGACGTAGACGGGCACCGGCTCGAGCTGACCAACCTCGACAAGGTGTTCTGGCCCGAGAGCGGCTTCACCAAGGGCCAGCTGATCGACTACTACGCACGGCTCGCCGACACGCTCGTCCCCCACCTGCGCGACCGGCCGCTGACCCTGAAGCGCTACCCGAACGGCATCGGGGACAAGTCCTTCTATGAGAAGCGCTGCCCGGGGCACCGGCCCGACTGGGTGGCGACCGCGCCGGTCTGGAGCGGGCGAAACGACGGCGACATCGACTATTGCCTCTGCAACGACAGGGCGACCCTGATCTGGATGGCCCAGCTCGCCGCCTTGGAGCTCCACCCCTCGCTTTCGCTCGCCGAGGAGATCGAGCGCCCGACCGTGCTGGCGTTCGACCTCGACCCGGGCGCCCCGGCCGATGTCCTCGACTGCTGCCGGATCGCCCTGAGGCTTCGCGAGCTGTTCGAGGGTCTCGGGCTCCAGTCCTTCCCGAAGACGTCCGGCTCCAAGGGCCTCCAGGTCTACGTGCCGCTGAACTCCGACATCTCCTACGAGCGAACCAAGCCGTTCGCCCACGCCGTGGCGCAGGCGCTGGAGCGCGCCGAGCCCAAGCTGGTCGTCTCGCGAATGGCCAAGAAGCTGCGGAAGGGGAAGGTGTTCGTCGACTGGAGCCAGAACGACCAGCACAAGACGACCGTGGCGGTCTACTCGCTGCGGGCGAAGGAACGGCCAACGGCCTCGACGCCCGTGGAGTGGGAGGAGATCGCCGACGCGCTCGAGCGAGAAGACCCGGACGCGCTCAGCTTCGAGGCAAGCCAGGTGATCGAGCGCGTCACCGATCGCGGCGACCTGTTCGCCCCGGTGCTGGAGCTCCGCCAGGAGCTGCCGCAGGGCGCGCCCTAGAGCGGCTGGCGAACGACCGGGCGGCGGCTGGCGGCGGCCTCGTCGAGACGGCGCACCGGCGTCGTGTAGGGCGCGTTGCGCGGGATCTCGGGATCGCTTTCGGCCTCGGCGAGGATCGCGTCGATCGCTTCGGCCAGCGCGTCGAGGCCCTCCCTCGTCTCCGTCTCGGTGGGCTCGAACATCAACGCCTCCTCCACCAGGAGCGGGAAGTAGATCGTCGGCGGGTGGAAGCCGTAGTCGAGCATGCGCTTGGCCACGTCCAGCGTCTTCACGCCTAGCTCCCGCTTGGCGGCCGCCCCGGAGAGGACGAACTCGTGCATGCAGAGCCGGTCGAAAGCGAGCGGCAGGAATCTGCCGGCCCGACCCTCCCTCAGCCTGGCCAGGAGGTAGTTGGCGTTCAGCACCGCCGTCTCCGAGGCCTCGGTCAGGCCGTCGCCGCCGAGGCTCGCGATGTAGGCATAGGAGCGGACGAAGACCCCGAAGTTGCCGGCAAAGCCACGGAGCCGGCCGATCGACTTCGGAAGCTCGTACTCGAAGTCGAACAGTGGGCCCTCGCCGTCGACGCCCGCGCGACGCACGATCCGCGGCACCGGCAAGAACGGCTCGATTCGATTCGAGACGGCGATCGGCCCCGCGCCCGGCCCGCCGCCGCCGTGCGGCTGAGAGAACGACTTGTGGAGGTTGACGTGGACGATGTCGAAGCCCATGTCCCCTGGCCGCGTGCGACCCATGATCGCGTTGAGGTTCGCGCCGTCGTAGTAGAGGGTCCCCCCGGCGTCGCGAACGAGTTGCGTGATCTCGGCGATCCGCTCGTCGAAGACCCCGAGCGTGTTCGGATTGGTGAGCATCAGGCAGGCGACTTCCTCGTCGAGCTTCGAGCGCAGGTCGTCGAGGTCCACCCCGCCCCGATCATCCGTCGCCACCTTCACCACCTCGTACCCGGCCATCGTCACGGACGCCGGATTGGTTCCGTGCGCGGTGTCGGGAGTGAGCACGCGGGTGCGCTGCTCGCCGCGGTCCTCGTGGTAGGCCCGTGTGAGGAGCAGCCCGGCGAGCTCGCCGTGCGACCCCGCCGACGGTTGAAGGCTCACGTGCGGCAGCCCGCAGATCTCCGATAGCGCCCTCTCCAGGCGCCACATCAGCTCCAGCGCGCCCTGGGCGCGCTTGGGGTCCTGCGCGGGATGCAGCCGCGCATGGCCCGGAAGGGCCGCCACGCGCTCGTTGAGCCGGGGGTTGTGCTTCATCGTGCAGGAGCCCAGCGGATAGGGGCCGGTGTCGAGGTCGAAGTTGCGCCGGGAGAGCCGGTTGTAGTGGCGCACGATCTCCGGCTCGGAGACCTCGGGCAGCTCCGGGGCGCGCTCCCTCAGGAGGGCCCGCGGGATCAGCTCGTCGAGGGGGCGCTCGGGGACGTCGAGCGGCGGAAGCGTGGCCGCGCGACGACCGGCGACCGAACGCTCGAAGATCGTCGTGGCATGCTCCCGCTGCTGTGGGGTGGGAACCTCGGCGCTGGTCGGCGGGGTGGGAGCGGTCGTGCTCACGACGCCACCCGCTCCGGCCGTGGCGCGTTTCTTTCGCTATCCGAAGGGAACGCGCCATCGGCGGCCGAGATCGCGCGCCCGAGGGCGTCGGCGAGGCGGTCGATGTCTGCCCTCGATCGCCGCTCAGTCAGCGCGATCAGCAGGCCGTCCTCGTACTCGGGGTACTCCCTGCCCAGCCAGTACCCGGCCGCGATGCCCTCCGCCGCCACCCGATCCAACACCTCGGGAACCGGCGCGTCGACGCGAATCGCGAACTCGCGCACCACCGGCGCCTCATGGAGAAGCTGGACGCCCTCGATCCCGGCCAACCGCTCGCGCGCGTAGGCGCTCCGCCGCGCCAGGAGCTCCCCGAGCTCCACGATTCCACGCTTGCCGAGCCAGGAGAGGTAGATCACTCCCCCCAGAGCGTTCAGGGCCTGCGAGGTACAGATGTTGTGGGTGGCCTTCTCGCGGCGGATGTGCTGCTCGCGGGTCTGCAGCGCGAGGACGAAGCCCCGGCGGCCGTCGGCGTCCACCGTCTCGCCGGCGATTCGGCCAGGCATCCGGCGCAGGTGCTCCTCCGTAGCGCAGAAGAAGCCGAACGACGGGCCGCCGAAGTCCAGCCGTCCGCCGAGCTGCTGGCCCTCCCCCACCGCGATATCGACCCCGCATTCGCCCGGCGGACGAAGCACCCCAAGGGCCAGGGCGTCCACCGACGCCACCGTCAGCGCCCCCGCGGCCTTGGCGACGGAGGCCAGGCGCTCGAGGTCCTCGACCGCGCCCAGGAAGTTGGGGCTCTGAACGAAGACCGCCGCGGTCTCGGAGTCGAGCGATCGCTCGAGCTCGTCAGCGCTGGTCAGCCCGCCCTCCAGACCCACCTCCTCGACCTCGGCCCCGAAGCCCCGCGCGTAGGTGCGAAGCGTCTCGCGGCTGTGCGGGTGGAGGCCGCGCGAGACGACCAGCCGGCGTCTGGAGGTCGCGCCGATGGCCAGATACGCCGCCGACGCCACCGAGGAGGGACCCTCGTAAAGCGAGGCGTTCGAGACCGGAAGGGCGGTCAGCTCCGAGATCGCGGTCTGAAACTCGAACATCACCTGGAGCCCGCCCTGGGAGACCTCGGGCTGGTACGGCGTGTACGGGGTCAGGAACTCGGAGCGCTGGGTGATGGCGTCGACGAGGGCCGGCACGTAGTGGTCGTACATCCCAGCCCCCAGGAAGCACAGCTCGGCCTCGGCGTTCGCGTTGCGCTCGGCGAGGGAGGCGAGGTGATCGAAGCACTCGGTCTCCGACAGCCCGGCAGGCAGGTCGAGCTCGCCGCCGAGGCGAAGCCCGGAGGGGATCTCGGCGAACAGGTCGTCCACCGATTCGACGCCGATCGCGTCGAGCATCGCCGTGCGATCCGCGTCGGTGGCGGACGTATAGCGGGTCAACGTGGCGGCCGTGGTTCGCTGGTCACTCGAGAGATGCTAGCCACGGCCCGAGCGGCGGCTACGAGTCCTCGAGCAGCTTCCTGTATCCATCGGCGTCCATGAGCTGGTCCGGCTCGGACGGATCGGAGAGCTTTATGCGCACGAGCCACCCCTCACCGTAGGGGTCTTCGTTGATCAGCTCGGGCCGCTCGCCGATCGCCTCGTTCACCGCGACGATCTCGCCCGAGAGGGGCGCGTAGACGTCGGAGACGGCCTTCACCGACTCGACCTCGGCGTAGGCCTGGTCCTTGCTCACCGCCGAGCCGACGTCGGGCGGCTCGTAGAAGACGACCTCCCCGAGCGCGTCCTGCGCATACCACGTGATCCCGAACGTGGCCTCCGCGCCCTCGACCCGGGCCCAGTCGTGCTCGGCGTGGTACCGGAGCCCGTCCGGGTAGCTCTCCTCTGCCAACTCAGCCCTCCTTTCGATACAGGGGCTTCGACTCTATGCGGGCGGGACGATGCTTGCCGCGCACGTCGATCTCCACCCCGGTCCCGGGCTCCGCAAGCTCGACCGGCACGTAGGCCATCCCGATCCCGATCCCGAGCGAGGGCGACATGGTCCCGCTGGTCACTTCGCCCACGGGCCGGCCGCCGGCGAGAACCGCGTTGCCCGGTCTCGGGATCCCGGGGCCAGTGAGCACGAACGGGGCGAGCTGTTGCTCCGTGCCGCCCTCGCGGGCCTCGGCGACCGCCTCGGCGCCGATGAAGCCGGTCTCCTCGCGACAGCACCAGCCGAGGCCCGCCTCGATCGGATTGCGGTGCTCGTCCATGTCGTTGCCGTAGAGGTGAAAGCACACCTCCAGCCGCAGCGTGTCGCGGGCTCCCAGGCCGGCCGGGGTGGCGCCCGCGCTTACGAGCGCGTCCCATGCCGAGACCGAGCCCTTCGGGTCGAGCAGCAGCTCGACGCCGTCCTCCCCCGTGTAGCCGGTGCCGCAGACGAGCGCCTCCGACCCCGCGAGCGGGAGCCGCGCGGTGTGCATGCGGGACGGCAGCCGGCCCTCGGCGACGCGCGCGACGACGGCGCGCGCCTGGGGGCCCTGCACGGCGAGCATCGCGTAGTCGTCGATTGCGTCCCGAACGTCGGCGTCGAAGTCGGCGGCGTGCGCCGCGAACCACTCGTAGTCGGGCTCGTGATTGGCGGCGTTCGTCACCGTGAGATAGCGGTCGTCCGCGAGGCGATACGTGAACAGGTCGTCGAGGATGCCGCCATCCTGCAGGCAGAGAAGGGAGTACTGGGCCCCGCCCACCTCCAGCCGCGAGACGTCGTTCGAGAGCAGGTGCTGGAGGAGCGCTTCGGCCTGCGGGCCGGAGGTCTCGATCTCTCCCATGTGGGAGACGTCGAAGATCCCGCACGACTCGCGGACGGCGAGGTGCTCGGGGCGGACGCCCACGTACGACACCGGCATCTCCCAGCCGGCGAAGGGGACCAGTCGCGCCCCGGCGGCGACGTGGACGTCGTATAGAGGGGTCCGCTTCAGCGAGGCGGTGGCCACACCGCCAGGCTAGACGACCTTCTGGCTAGCTTCCCTTCAGGAACGACGGCACGTCGATCTCGTCCTCGGAGACCTCCAGATCGCGGCGCTCGCGATCCTCGAGCCCGCTGACGCCGCGCCGGCGCGCCCGGTCCCGAACCTGGATCGGCCGGCGGGCGAGGGTCTCGAAGCCCTCGAAGCCGGTGGCGATCACGGTGACCCGGACCTCGTCGGCGATCGACGGGTCGATCACGGTGCCGAAGATGATGTTGGCGCCCTTGTCGGCGCTCGAGACGACGATGTCGGCCGCCTCGTGCACCTCGAACAGGTTGAGGTCCTCCGAGCCGGTGAAGTTGAGCAGCATTCCGGTCGCGCCCTCCACGGATTCCTCCATGAGCGGCGAGGAGACGGCCATCTTGGCCGCCTCGGCGGCGCGGTTCTCGCCCGACGCCGACCCGATGCCCATCATGGCCGAGCCCGCCTCCGACATCACCGCCCGCACGTCGGCGAAGTCGAGGTTGATCTGGCCAGGGGTCGTGATCAGGTCCGTGATCCCCTGAACGCCCTGACGAAGGATGTCGTCGGCCATGCGGAACGCCTCGCTGACGGACGTCCGCCGCTCGACCACCTGGAGCAGCTTCTCGTTGGGGACGATGATCAGGGTGTCGCACTTGGCGCGCAGCTTGTCGATCCCGTCGAGGGCCTGCTGCATTCGGCGGCTGCCCTCGAACTCGAACGGCTTCGTGATCACGCCGACGGTCAGCGCACCGATCTCCTCCTTGGCGATCTCGGCGATGATCGGCGCCGCGCCCGTGCCCGTGCCGCCGCCCTCGCCGGCGGTGACGAACACCATGTCCGCGCCCTTCAGCGCCTCCTTGATGTCGTCGCGACTCTCCGCCGCCGCGCCGCCGCCGATCTCGGGATTGGCGCCCGCCCCGAGGCCCTTCGTGAGCTGGTGGCCAATCGAAAGCTTGATGTCCGCCTCACAGGCCTGAAGCGCCTGCACGTCGGTGTTGATGGCGATGAACTCGACCCCCCTGAGGCCGGCGTCGACCATGCGGCTGACGGCGTTGGTGCCTCCGCCGCCCGCTCCTACGACCTTGATCACCGCGAGATACGAGGATTCGACCATGACTCTCGCCCGTTTGTTCTCCCGTTTTGCTCGTTCGAGACTAAAGCGACGCTTGAGAGTTTTGGGTCGCTCTGAGCCTCAAGCCTGAGACGAAGGTAAGGCATTGAGAGTTTGATGTCAACGCACTGATCGGAGGGCGGCACGGAATCGTGCAAACGCAAACTCTCAACCTGCACTGGAGAGTATACGGAATCCGGCCGACCTCAGGCCAGGGTCGAGAGTTGCGTTTTCGGCCCTACGGCAGGCCGGTGACCGCGGTCGGCGCGGCCGTCACGGGCGTGGTCGCCGGGGATGGGTCCGGCGTGCCGCCCACCGCGGGGCGCTGGGGCACCCGGACGTCCACATATGTGAGCGAGGTGAGCGCCGGATCCGCGAGCACGGCGGCGGCGGCGGCCCATTTCCCCTCCCGGTTGCCGCCGGTGCCGAACCGAAGCTGGATCCCGCCGCGCAGCGTGACGACGACCCCGTAGTCGCGCGTCACGGTCGTCTTGTCGATCAGCGGGCGAAGCTCCGCGGGCGCCGCCCCGATCATCAGCGCCTCGGCGAGCGCCGTGCCGCTCAGCTGACCCGAGGCCGGCAGCGAGTCCACCTGGAGCTCCGGGATGCTGCCCGGAGCCTTGATCCCGGGTAACACCGAGCCGTCGGCGGCCACCGGGACGGCTTGGTCGCCATCCGTGGCCGTCAAGACCGGCTCGCGCTCGACGACGTGGATCGTGAGCCCATGGGGGAAGCTCGCGTCAGCGCTCACCGACGCCACCGTCGGCAGGTCTCTGACGGCGCTCTCGAGGCGATCCGTCTGGACGTGAAGCGTGGTCATCTGTCGGGCGGCGTGGGTGAGCGCGCCCACGATCTTCGCCCGGTCGGAGCTCTGGACCCCCTCCACCTTGACGTTGTCGACCGCGACGAGCGAGGAGTCCCTGAACCACGCGAAGTATGCGATCGCTCCCACGCCGGCGACGAGGGCCACGATCAGCGCGCGGCGGCGCAGTGAGCCAAGGCGGGGCAACCTCCACGCTCGGGCCTTGGTACGGGCGGCCAGCCCCGTGGGGCGCCGTCGGCGGGCCGCCCGCGGGGGGAGGACCGAGAGGCCGGCCGGCTCCGGGACTTGCGCGCGGCCGCGCGTCGCTTCCCGGCAACCGTGGCGGCCGTGCTTCCCACAGGAGGATGATTCGCGCTCGCGGCCGTGCCCCCTCCCCGCCCGGGCCCGCGTGGCGTCGCCGAGAGCGTCAGTCGGCCAGCCGCCAGGCGTCGGGCCACTCCACCTCGCCCAGCACCTGGACCTCCGGCTCGAGCTCGATTCCGAACCGCTCATGGACGCGTCGGCGGGCCTCCGCCATCAAGGCCAGGACGTCCTCCGTGGTGGCCTCACCCGCGTTCTCGACGAAGTTGGCGTGCACGTCTGAGAGCCGTGCGCCGCCGACCTGGAGCCCGCGGCATCCGGCGTCCTCCAGCAACTGGCCCGCCGTTCGCCCCTCGGCGCGAGGGTCATCGCCCGGGTTCTTGAAGGTCGAGCCGAACGTCTTGATGCCCGAGGGCTGGGCCTCGCGCCGCATGCCGCGCATCTCGGCCATCGTGTCCTTGATCTCCGCCGCGTTTCCGTCCGCGAGCTGAAACGACGCTCGGGAGACGACCTCGCCTCCCTGGAGGTTCGAGCGCCGGTACGCGAAGCCGAGCCCGGAGGGCGGCCGTCGCTCCACGCCCTCGGCCGTCGCGACATCGACCCATTCCAGGACGCGGCCGAGCTCGCCGCCATAGGCGTTGGCGTTCATCCTCACCGCCCCGCCGACCGTGCCCGGGATGTTGATCCCGAACTCGAGGCCGGTGAGCCCCCACCCCGCCGCCTTCGCCGCGGCGGATGGAAGCCGCGCGCCCGCGCCGCAGACGATCCGGGTTCCCTCCCGCTCGATGGAGCTCAGCTCGCCGCCCAGCTTCAGCACCAGGCCGCGAACGCCGCGGTCTGCGACCAACAGGTTCGAGCCGGAGCCGACGATCGACACCTCGAGGCCCTCCGCCGCCGCCCAGCTCAATAACTGGACCAGTTGCCGCCTCGTGGTCGGGCCGCGCGAAGAGCTCCGCGTGGCCACCGGCCCTGATGGTCGTCAGACGGGCGAGCGGATAGTCGCGCTCCACGCTCGGGGGCAAGCTCATTCCGCCCCTTCGCCGGGAGCCACAAGCGTGTCGGCGAGCGTGAACACGTCGCCCGCGCCGATCGTGACCAGCAGGTCCCCGTCGCCCAGTCTCGGGGCGAGCGCCCGGGCGGCGCGCTCCGCGTCCACGAGCCACCAGACCGGGCGACCCGACGAGTGGTCGGCTGCCGCCCGTGCGACGTCGAGCCCGCTGACCCCCGCGAGCGGCCCGACCGGCTCCTCACGCGCCGGATACACGTCGAGCACCGCCACCTCGTCGGCGGCGGCGAGCGCCTCGCCGAATCGCCACGCGAGCGCCTTGGTTCGCGAGTAGAGATGGGGCTGGAACACGGCGATGAGGCGGGCCGGCGAGAGATCTCGAAGCGCCGCGAGCGTCGCCGTCACCTCCGTCGGGTGATGCGCGTAGTCGTCGTAGATCACGGCCCCGCCACGCCAGCCCTTGAGCTCGAGCCGGCGCCTGATTCCCGGGAACGAGGCCAGGGCACGGGCCGCGGGCTCCAGCTCGAAGCCGGCGAGCTCCAGCGCGGCGAGGGCGGCCCGGGCATCGAGGAGGTTGTGGCGTCCGGGAACGGCCAGCTCGAGCGGGGGGCCCGGGCGATCGGCGTCGAACCGGGCCACGCGCTGCTCGCCCGCGAGCTCGTCGAGGCTCCCGTCGCCCGGAAGCGCCAGTGCGCCGGATGCATCGCAGAAGCGGCGAAACGCCTCCATCAGCTCGGCGCGCGACGCCCAACGGGAGTGGTGGTCCAGCTCCAGGTTCGTCACCACCGCGATCTCGGGGCGCAGATGCAGGAAGCTCCCATCGGACTCGTCGGCCTCGGCCACGATCCACTCGCCCGCTCCCCACCCGGCGTTGACCGCCGCGCCGGAACCCGCCGCCTCGGGCAGCTCGCCGCCGAGCACGAAGGCCGGATCGGCGCCGATCTCGCGCAGCGCGTGGGCGAGCATCCCGGAGGTGGTGGTCTTGCCGTGGGTTCCGGCGACCGCGATCAGCCTGCGTTCCGCGCAGAGCTCGGCCAGGAGCTCGCCCCGGTGGATCACCCGCAGATCGAGCTCCCGTCGCCCGCGCGAGCTCCGGGTTGTCTTCGCCGACCGCGGTCGAGACCACCACCTCGGCGTCCGCGGGCACGGCATCGGCGTCGTGCCCGAGTCGCGGATCCAGCCCGGCGGCCCGCAGGCGCTCCATATACGAGCTCTCGGCCCGATCGCTGCCGCGTCACCCGGGCGCCGAGTCGATCGCAGAGGAGGGCCAGCCCGCTCATCCCCGCCCCGCCGATGGCGATGAAGTGGAGCCTGCGATTGGCCCAGTCGGTCGTCGTCATGCTGCGGGCGGCTCGGAGGATCTCGTCGGCGATGCGCCGCGCGGCGTCCGGGCGGGCGAGCCGGCGCGGCGGCCGCCGCCATCTCGTCGAGACGCGCCGGGTCGGCGAAGAGCTCCCCCACGACGTGCGCGAGCGCCGCCGGGCTCGAGCTCGGAGTCCTCGATCACCAGCGCCGCACCGGACTCGGCCATCCAGGCGGCGTTGGCATGCTGGTGACCCGCGGCCGCGTGCGGATAGGGGACCAGGATCGCGGGCCTCCCGGCCGCGGCCAGCTCGAACACCGAGCCGCCGGCACGGGCGAGCACCAGGTCGCACGCGGCGAGCGCCTGGGCCAGGTCCGGCTCGTACTCGAGCAGGGTGAACCCGTCGGGCCGCCCGGCGGCATCAAGCCGCTCGCGGGCCAGCGGATAGTCGCGGTGCCCCGCGATCTGGATCACGTGGTACTCGCGCTCGCGCGGCCGGGCCGTCGCCGAGGAAGGTGTCGAGCGCGCAGAGGTTGATCGACCGGGCGCCCTGGCTGCCGCCGAAGACGAGCAGGCAGCGCCGATCGGCCGCGATGCCGAAGCGCCGCCGGGCTTCCTCACGGCCGGCGGTCGCGATCCGGGCGGACACCGGGCGACCGGTGACCATGTAGCGATCGCCCTCCCGGCCCTCGATCGGGAATGCGAGGCAGACGCGGCGCGCGCCGCGGGCGAGCAGCCGGTTTGCGAGCCCGAGGTGCCGATCGGCCTCGGTGAGGACCAGGGGCCGTGCGGGCGGCCAGCGCCGCGAGCCCACCTGGCCCCGCCACGTATCCCCCACCGCCCATGACCGCATCGGCGCGGCGGCGACGCAGGGCCTTCCACGCGGCCGGAACGGCCGCCGCCGCGAGCCCCGCCGCCCAGGCGGCCTTCAGCGGAGCGCCGCGATCGAGGCCCCGGAGCCGCAGGAAATCGATCTCGTACCCGGCGGCCGGGACCAGGTCGGCCTCCAGCCGATCGCGGGTGCCGAGGAAGGAGACTTCAGCGCCGCTATCCCGTAGCGCGTCGGCGACGGCCAGTGCCGGCACGACGTGTCCCGCGGTTCCGCCCGCGGCTATGACGACTCTTGGCACTGCGGGAAGCGCTCCTTTCTGCGGCGGACGGGCGACGCGCGGACCGTCCGCCCTCGATAGCCCGCAGTCTCGCAGCGCCGCCGCTCCGTCGTGCCGGGGCGGCGGCGGTCCCCCCGCGTGCGACATTGAGCAGCAGCCCGGTGGAGGCGAGCATCACCAGCAGGCTCGAGTTGCCGTATGAGACGAATGGCAGTGGCACCCCCGTCAGCGGCGCCAGGCCGAGAACGGCGAACAGGTTGACGATCGCCTCCACGAGGACGAGCGACGTGAGCGCCGCCGCGAGCAGCTTGGCGTAGCGGTCACGCGCCCGTTGGGCCGTCCGAAGCCCCGCGTAGCCGAAGAGGCCGAACAGCCCGACGAGCATCGAAAGCCCGGCGAGGCCCAGCTCCTCACCGATGACGGCGGCGATCATGTCCGTGTGCGCCTCGGGCAGGTAGAAGGCCTTCTGGAGGCTCTGGCCCAGGCCCACCCCGAAGATGCCGCCGGATCCAAGTGCGATCTTCGCCTGGATCGCCTGGAAGCCGGCCCCGCTGGGGTCCCCGGTGGGGTTGAGGAACCCGGTCAGGCGCTGCCATCCGGTACGGCTCGATGATGATCGCGAGCAGCACGACCACCCCGATCGCGCACGCGAGCATCACCAGGTGCTGCATCCTCATACCCGCCGCGACCAGCATGCGCGGCGGCCGTCAGGCAGACCACGATCGCCGTGCCCAGGTCGGGCTCGACGACCATCAGCAGGCAGGCGAACGCGACGACGGCCAGGTAGGGCACGAGGGTGCGGATGCTCGCGGACCATCCGGTCGGCCGCTCGGCGAGGAGGTTGGCGCCGTAGAGGACGAGCGCGAGCTTGGCGAGCTCCGACGGCTGGATCTGGAACGAGCCGACCGCGATCCAGCGGCTGGCGCCGTTCGCCGACGCGCCGACCCCCGGGACCAGCACGGCCAGCAGAGGAAGAAGGCGGCGGCGAGGAGGAACGGCGTCAGCGGCCGCAGGATCTGGAGGCCGCGAAGACGCGAACAGGCGCATCACGCCAGGCCGATCGCGCCGATCAGCACGGTTCGCTTGAGGTAGTAGGCGCTGTCGCCGCTTTGGCCGAGCAGCGCGGTGGTGGAGCTGGCGCTGAACACCATCACGACGCCGAACGCGAGCAGGCAGAGGGTCGCGGTGAGCAGCAGGTTGTACTCGATCGGCTGCGCCCCGGCCCGCTTGCGCGTTCGCGGGCCGAGACGGCTAGTGAGAGCGCTGTCACTGCAGGGGATTCGCCCCTGCAGGCGCGTCCTGCCCCAGTCAGCCCGCTTCGAGGCCCCCGACGAGGGCCCGAAAGTGCTCGCCGCGCTCCTCGAAGTCACGGTAGGCGTCGAAGCTGGCGCAGGCGGGCGAGAGCAGGACCACCTCCCCCGGGCTGCGCGCTCGCGCCGCCGCCGCGGCCACCGCGTCGGCGAGGTCCGTCGCATCGGCGGAGCTTCGACCCCGTGCTCCGCGGCCGGTCGAAGCTCGGCTGCGAGCTGCTCGGCGGCGTCCCCGATCAGGTAGCAGGCTCGGCAGCGCTCGGCGACCGGATCGACAAGGCCCTCGAAGTCGCCCCCCTTCAGCGATCCGCCGAGGATCGCCCGCACTCCGCCCTCGAACGATCGCAGCGCCGCGGCCGCCGCGCGGCAACGTTGGTGGCCTTCGAGTCGTTGACGTAGAGGACGCCGCCGAGCTCGGCGACCCGCTCGAGCCGGTGGGCGACGCCTGGGAAGGTTCGCAGCGCATCGCCGAATCGACTCCCGGTCGAGGGCCATCGCGAGCGCCGCGGCCGCTGCCGCCATGGCGTTCTCCGCGTTGTGGGGCCCGAGCAGCTCGAGCTCGGCCGCTCGGAGCAGCGGCTCGCCGTCGGCGAAGATCACGCCGTCGGCGAGGGCGACCTCGCAATCGGGGTCCACGCCGCGGCAGTAAGCGATGCGACGCCCGCAGCCGCCGAGGTCCAGGCCGCGCAACACCTCCTCGGACGCGTTGAAGATCGCGGCGTCGTCGTTGCCCTGATTGGCGAAGATGCGCAGCTTTGCTCTCAGGTAGTCGTCGAAGTCCCGGTGACGATCGAGGTGATCGGGGCTCGCGTTCAGCAGCACCGCGCATTCCGGCGCGAAAGCCTCGGTGTCCTCGAGCTGAAAGCTCGAGCACTCGCAGACGACCGTGGCCTCGGCGTCCAACTCGCCGACCAGGGAGGCGAGTGGCGTGCCGACGTTGCCGGCGACCGCGACCGGCTCGCCGGCGGTGCGCCAAACGTGGCCAAGGAGCTCGGTCACGGTCGTCTTGCCGTTGGTGCCGGTCACCGCGACGAACCGGTTCGGCAGGAGCCTCCAAGCCAGCTCCAGCTCTCCGATGACCGCCACGCCTCGCTCGCGAGCCGCGGCGACGGCCGGGGCGTCCGCCGGCACGCCGGGGCTCTTGACCAGGCAGCGAGCCGCATTCGAGCAACTCCAGCCCGTCGGTAGCCGAGGCGCACGTCGACCCCGTCCTCAGCCAGCTTCTCCGCCCCTTCGGGCGAGCCGGAGTCGCATCCCCGCACCGCCTCTCCACGGGCAGCCAGCAGCCGCGCCGCGGCTTGGCCGGAGCGGGCGAGGCCGACGACCAGGTACGGGCCGCCCGGGAGCGGCGGTCTGGTTTCCGGTCACCCGATCGAGTTCTGGTAGAGCGTGTAGCCGATCCCGGCGCAGACGGCGGCCACGATCCAGAAGCGGAGCATGATCTTCGTCTCCGACCAGGCCATCATCTCGAAGTGGTGGTGCACCGGGGCCATCAGGAGAACGCGGCGCCGAAACATCTTGAAGCTGAGGACCTGGATCGCCACGGAGAGGGCCTCGATCACGAAGATCCCGCCGAGGATGATCAGCAGCAGCTCGGTCTGGGTCATCACCGCGAGCGCACCGATCGCTGCGCCCAGCCCCAGCGAGCCGGTATCGCCCATGAAGATCGCCGCCGGGAACGAGTTGAACCAGAGGAACCCGACCGAGGCGCCGACCAGGCATGCGGACAGCAGGGCCAGCCCCTCCTGCCCGCTCGTGATCGTGATCGCCGTGTAGGCGAGCAGGACGATCGCGCAGGAGCCCGCCGCCAGTCCGTCGAGCCCGTCGGTCAGGTTGACGGCGTTCGACGCGCCCGCGATCACCAGGAAGACGAACAGGACGTAGAGCACCGGGCCGACATAGATCTGAGCGTCGAAGACCCGGACGTCCAGCCGCGGGTCCAGCCCGACCTGGTCGGTTGCGACCCACCACAGGGCAACGGCGAGCCCGATCTGCACCAGGAGCTTCCACCGGGCCGGGAGCCCGAGGGAGCGGCGCTTGGTCACCTTGATGTAGTCGTCCGCGAAACCGAGCGCGGCGGCACCCAGGGCGACCCCGAACACCGCGAGGCTCTGGGTATCCCGCGGCCCCAGCACCAGGTACGGGACGGCGATCGCGACGAACAGGATCAGCCCGCCCATCGTCGGCGTGCCGGCCTTGGCGTGGTGCTCCTGCGGGCCCTCCTCCCGGATCTGCTGCCCGAACTCCCTCGACCGCAGGAGCTCGATGAAGCGCGGCCCGAGGAAGATCGTGATCAGCATCGCCGCCATTCCGGCGATCAGGATCTCGCCGCGGTCGACCGCCGCCGACGCCACGCTGGCCAGCGAGCATGCTCATCATCCCGGCGCGCCGCGATGCGCCCGTAGCTCATCGCTGACCAGCTCCAGGCCGACGGAGCGGGAACCCTTCACGAGGACCGCGTCGCCCGGCTCGATCATGGCCTCGGCAAGCGGAATCGCCGCCTGGGCGTCGGGCGCCCACTCGTCCGGTGCGTACTCACGGGCGAGCTCGCCCACCCCGAGGATCGGCCCGACCCCGAGCTGGCGCGCGTGGGCCCCGGCCTCGCGGTGGTAGGCGGCCGCGTCCGGGCCGAGCTCCGCCATCTCCCCGAGCACCGCCGCGTGACGGCCGGTTGCCTCCACCGAGACGAGGTGGTCCAGGGCCGCGCGCATCGAGACCGGGTTGGCGTTGTAGCAGTCGTTCACGAGGCGGATTCCGGCGGGGAGCTCGATCAGCTCGCCGCGCAGGCGCGAGAAGGTTATCCCCGGGGCGCGACGTGCCATTTCAGTGACCGGCGCCTCGAGTGCCACCCCGATCGCGATCGCCGCCAGGGCGTTCGTCAGGTTGTGGGCCTCCGCGAACGGGAAGCGAAACTCGCATTCCCCATCCGGCGTCCCGATCGTCGCCATCGATCGATCCTCCCTCGCGGCGCTGCTTCAGTGCGAAGACGTCGCCGCCCGGCACCGAACGTGATCGTCACCAGGCTGTCGTGGATGTGGGGCTCCAGGGCCTCCGCGTCCGCCGGCACCACGGCCCGGCCATCGCTCCGAGAGGCCGACGAGGAGCTCGGCCTTGGCCTCGGCGATCGCCTCCAGCGTGCCGAGCAGCTCGAGATGCACCGGCCCGATGTTGGTGATGACGCCGATCTCCGGCTCGGCGATCCGGCAGAGCTCGGCGATCTGCCCGCGGCCTCGCATCGCCATCTCCAGCACCATGGCCTCGCGTCTCCGGCGGCGCCGCCAGGATCGGCCAGCGGCAGCCCGATCTCGGTGTTGAAGTTCTCGGGACTCGCGTGAACCCGCATCGGCAGGATTGCGTGACAGATGTCCTTGACCGAGGTCTTGCCCACCGACCCGGTGATGCCGACCACCCGGCACCCCGAGCTCCCGCCGCCAGGCGCGAGCCAGCCCCTGGAGGGCGGCCAGCGGATCGTCGGCGGCGAGGACCCAGCCGCCGTCGCCGTCAGCCGCGGAGCGCGCCCACTCCGGCTCGACCACCACGCCCCAGCCACCCGCCCGGAGCGCCGCCGCCGCGTACTCGCCACCCTCGGCGCGCTCGCCGCGGAGGCCGAAGAACAGGTCGCCGGCCTGGACCTCGCGCGAGTCGACCACCGCCCTCGACGGGCGCCCGTCCGCCGCCGACCCGGACGACCTCGGCCCCGCAGGCCGCCGCGATCCGATCGGGCGGGAGCTCGATCAAGCCTCGGACCCGCTGCGGAGCCGCTGGAGCTCCTCGATCGCCACCTCGACGATCGTCGAAGGGGATCTTGCGGCCACCCTCGAGCTCCTGGCCCTGCTCGTGGCCCTTGCCGGCGATCACGACCGTGTCGCCGGCTGCGGCCTCGTCGAGCGCGAGAGCGATCGCCCGTCGCCGGTCCGGCTCCACGCGGACGCCGTCGGCGCCTTCGGGGATACCGGCCAGGATGTCGTCGATGATGGCCTCCGGCCGCTCGGAGCGGGGGTTGTCGGAGGTCACGATGCAGGAGTCGGCGAGCCGCGCCGTGATCTCGCCCATCAGCGGGCGCTTCTCGCGGTCGCGATCCCCGCCGCAGCCGAAGACCGCGATCAGCCTGCCCCCGGTGAGCATGCGGGCGGCGCTCAGCACGTTCTCCAGCGAATCCGGGGTGTGCGCGTAGTCGACCAGGACGGCGAATGGCTGACCGGCGTCGACCGGCTCGAAGCGCCCCGGGACTCGACCCGCATCGGCGAGCGACGCGGCCGCGACATCGCTCCGCACGCCCAGAACGTGGCATGCGGCCAGGGCCGCGAGCGAGTTCTCGACGTTGAAGTGGCCCGGGAGCGGAGTGCGGACGGCGACCTCCCCGTCGGGCCCGACGCACTTAAAGCGCGAGCCCGACCGCGTCGAAGGACACCTCGAGAGCGCGGAAGTCGGCCTTCTCGCTCCCGCTGGCCGAGAACGTGGTCAGCGGAGGGGAGCCGCGCCTCGTCCAGCTCGGCGGAGAGGCGTGCGCCGTAGGGATCGTCCAGGTTGACCACGGCGGCGCCGGGCGAGGACACGAAAGAGCTCGCGCTTTGCCGCGAAGTAGTCCTCCATGTCCCGATGAAAGTCCAGATGGTCTTGGGTCAGGTTGGTGAAGACGGCAACGGCGAACCGGATGCCGTCCGTGCGCCCGAGCGCAAGCGCGTGCGAGCTGACCTCCATCGCGCACGCCTCATCCCCGGCCTCGAGCATCCGGTGAAAGCGTCTCCTGGAGGTCGATCGCCTCCGGCGTCGTGCGCTCGACCTCCTCCTCGGTCCCGCCGACGACGCGCTTCACGGTCCCGAGCAGCCCCGTCCGGGTCCCCTGGGACTCGAGCACGTGGCGAACGAGGAATGCCGTCGTGGTCTTCCCGTTGGTGCCGGTGATCCCGACGAGGCGGAGCCGCGCCGTCGGGTCGCCCCAGAAGCGAACCGCGGTCGGGGGCATCGCCGCCCTCGCATCCGGGACCCGAGCCTGGGTCACCGGAAGCTCCAGTGCTCGCTCGACCACCAGGGCGGAGGCGCCGGCCCCGACCGCCCGCTCGGCGAAGTCGTGACCGTCCGAGCGTTCCCCGCGGACGCAGAAGAACAGGTCCCCCGGCTCGACGCGGCGGCTGTCGTAGGCGAGGCCGGTGATCTCGACGTCCTCATCCCCGGCGATCTCGGCGACGTCGGCGCCGGCGAGCAGCTCGCGGAGCTCCATCGCGGCGATTCTAGGGCGCCGTCGAGGAGGCCCCGTGCTGGTCTGGCGGGATCTCGAGATAGGGGAGCGCAAACTTCGCGATCTCACCGAACGCGGGCGCGGCCACGGTGCCGCCGTAATAGTTTCCGCCCTGCGGCTGGTTTACCACCACAGCGACCAGAAGCCGCGGGTTCTGAGCGGGCGCGAAGCCCACGAACGACGCGATGAAGCGTGAATCCGAGTAGCCGCCGTTCACCGCGACCTGCGCCGTTCCGGTCTTGCCCGCGAGCGTGTAACCGGGGACGCTGACCTCGGAGGCCGTCCCGCCGGGGGCGAGCACCCCCTCGAGCATCTGGCGCAGCTCCGCGGCCGTCCGGGCGCTGATCACCCGCTTGCCCGGCGGCTCCGACACCGCGTCGTCGCCCTGGTCCAGGACGAGCTGCGGTGGCCGCAGGATCCCACCGTCGGCGATCGCGGAGTAGGCGGTTGCCATCTGGATCGGGCGTGACGGAGAGCCCCTGGCCGATCGGGAGGTTGCCCATCGTCGAGCCCGAGAACGGGCACGATTGCTTGTCGCAGCGCGCGTCGGGGTTCGGGATGATGCCCTGTTCCTCGCCGGGGAACTGGATGCCGGTCGGGCTCCCGAACCCGAAGTTCCGCACCCAGTCGTAGAAGTGCTGCGCGCCGAGCTCGAGCCCGATCTTGACGGCGCCGACGTTGGACGACTGCGCGAGGATCTGGGCCACGGTGAGCGTCTCGGCGCCACGGGACTCCGCGTCGGTGATCGTCCGGTCGGCGACCTGGAGCTCGATCGGCAGGTAGAAGGGCGTGCTCGGGGTCACCAGGTGCTGCTGAAGGGCGCCGGCGACCGTGAATGCCTTGAAGGTCGAGCCGGGCTCGTACGTGAACCCGGTCGCCATGTTCTGGAGCTCTGACGGCTTGGCGGAGCTGAGGTCATTGGGGTCCACCGTGGGCCAGTTCGCCATCGCCAGGATCTGCGAGTTGCGGGGATTCATCACGATGGCCGTGGCGCCCTTGGGCTGGTATGTCTGGCCGAGACTCGCCAGCACCTGCTCGGTTCGCGCCTGGATCTCGGCGTCGATCGTCAGCTTGAGGTCCTGGCCGTGCTGGGCGCTCGAGACCGTGTTGCGTTCGATCTCCTTGCCCAGCCCGTCCACGGTCACCGCTCGCTCGCCGCTCGCGGCCCCCAGGAGGTCGTTGTCGGCTGCCTCGAGCCCGGTGAGGCCCTGGTTGTCGGTCCCGACGGTGCCGATCACCTGGGTCGCGAGCTTGCCCTCGGGATAGATCCGCCGGGTTGAGGGAACGGTGGAGATCCCGGTGATGTCGAGCTTGCGCACCTGCTCGGCGGTCGCCAGGTCCACCTCGCGGGCCAGGTAGGCGAACCCCGAGGAGCGATCGCCCAGGCTCCGTTCGAGGTCGGTCCTCGAGACGTGCAGGACGTGGGCCAGCCTGCGCGCCGCGCCCGAGGGGTGCTTGACCTGGTAGGGCGTGGCCACGACGTCGGCGGCGTCCTCGGAGACGGCCAGCTCCCTCCCCTTGCGGTCGAGGATCCGGCCTCGTTGACCCGGGATCGTCACCGTCTGCGTGTGCTGGCTCTGGGCGTCGGCGCCGAGGCCTCCGCCCTGCACGCCCTGGACCCAGGCGGCGCGTCCGATCGCCAGACAGAACAGCAGCAGGAAGCAGGCGAAAAGGAGGCCGATCCGCCGCTCGATCACGGCGTCGGCGCGACCGTCGAGCTGGCCGACGGGGCTGCCGGCGCATACGAGCTGCCGGCCGTCAGCTGCCCGGTGGCGAGTCGCTTGGCGGCGGCCGCCGCGTCGCCCGGCTTGGGTCGGAGGTAGGAGATCGAGCCGGGCTCCGGGACGATCATGCCGAGGTTCGCGGCCTCCGCCTGGATCCGCTCATCCGACGCGCCCGTCTGCGCGAGCTGCCCGCGGATGATCGAGATCTCGCGCTTCAAGGCGTCGGCCTGCTTGCCGGTCCGGCTGGCGGACGCGTTGAAGCTGAGCGCAAGGACGTTGAGCGCGACGATCCCCACGAGCAGCGTGGCCAGGGCGCCGATCCAGAGCCGGCCACGGGTGAGCCGGTGGACGATCCCCGACTCCGCCAGGCCCGAGACCGCGCCGGCCGTCCGGCCGACCGCAAGGGGCACGAGCCGCGCGGGCATCGGCGCCCGCGCCGGCCGGCGTTGCGGCCGCGTGGCCGCCCGGGAGCGAGTGGGCCGCCGCGGCGGGGGCTGGACCCTGGGACGCGCGCGGCGAGCCGGCGCCGTGGCGGCGGCGGGGCGGGCTGCGCTTGCCGCGGGAACCGCCATCAGGTCCCCCTAGCTTCGCCGCCGGGTCGCACGCCCCTCGTCAGCTTCTTCGCCACCCTCAGGCGGGCGGAGTGCGAGCGTGGGTTGCGCTCGACCTCCTCGGGAGTGGCCGCCAGGGCACGCCGTGTCAAAAGCTCCGCTCTCGGCTCGCCCCCGCACCTGCACTCCGGTAGCTCCGGCGGGCAGACGCAGCCGCGGGCGAGATCGCCGAGGAAGCGCTTCACCCTGCGGTCCTCGAGGGAGTGGAACGAGATGGCCGCCAGGCGACCCCCCTCGCGAAGCAGGTCCCACGCGACGGGCAGCGCCCGATCGAGCTGATCGAGCTCGTCGTTGACCGCGATCCGGATCGCCTGGAAGGTCCGCTTGGCGGGATGACCGCGGCCGAAGCGGTAGGCGGGCGGCACCGCCACGCGAATCGCCTCGACGAGCTCGGCCGTGGTCTCGAGCGGGCGCCGGCGCACGATCTCGGCGGCGATCGAGCGCGCGTGGCGCTCCTCCCCGTACTCCCGGATCGCCCCGGCGAGCCGGTCCTCGGGCCATTCGTTGACGATGGTCGCGGCGGAGAGCGCCAGCTCCGGGTCCATGCGCATGTCGAGGGGCGCGTCATAGGTGTAGGAGAAGCCCCGCTCCGCGGCGTCGAGCTGCAGTGAGGAGATGCCCAGGTCCATGTACGCGAGGTCGGCCACGAGGCCCTCGGCGCGCAGATTCGTCAGGCCTTCCGCGAAGTCGGCGTGCACGAAACGCAGCTCGCAGTCGACCTCCGTGGCGAGCTCGTCGGCGCGCTCCTCGGCCGCGGGATCGCGATCGATGCACACCAGCGTCCCGGACGGGCCCAGGCGCTCGGCGACCAGCCGGGCGTGTCCGCCGCCGCCGAAGGTGCAGTCGACGGCGGTCTGGCCGGGACGGGGATCAAGGAGGTCGATCAGCTCCGACGCCAGGACGGCAACGTGCTCGGTGGGCATGTAGCTCAGTGTGGCCATCTCGAACCCGAGACCTAACGCTCCTCAGCCGCCGGTGCCGCCGGCCAGCTCCTCGGCGATCTCGGCCGCCGTCGCGTCGATCTCCGCGTCGTGTGTGGCCCAGGCGTCCGTGTTCCAGATCTCGAGGTGGTCGGCAACGCCGATCACGACGCATGGGCCCTCGCTGAGCGCCGCGTGGGCGATCAGGTGCTGAGGGATGCGAACCCGTCCCGCGGAGTCGAGCGTCTCGTCATGCGAGCGGCCGTGGAAGCGCCTTCTCATCATTCGCCCATGGCGGCTCAGCGGATTGAGCTCCGAGAGGACCTGCTGCTCGAATCGCGCGTAGTCGGCCGTCGGATACACCTCGACGCAGGGGTCCAGACCGGCGCAGAGAACCACTCCATCGGCGAGCGCGGCTCGAAACCGGGCCGGGACCGTAAGCCGGTCCTTGGCGTCGAGGTTGTGCTCGTAGTGACCGCGAAACGCCAACCGTGGGGTCCTCTCGTCCTTGCGTCCTCGAATTCGGGCGGCCCGACCGCCGAAGTGTTTGGACCGGAGTGGCGAGGTGGGAGGAACCTCACCACCCCGGTCCTTGGGTCAGATCGAATCGCCACGCTATCCCACTTGCCCCCACTTTGCAACACAATCTGGCCGCAAATGGGACACGGTCCGTCGGACGGAATTGCTACCCGGGCTTGCGGAATCGGCGCGATCGGCTTGATGGAGCCATTCGCCGGCCTCGAGGGGCATCGGCGAAACCCCTCCGCACGAGGCCGGATCTGCAAGCGCGGTTGCAGCCGAGGCGCTCTAGATCGAGCCGACGAGAGCGTCGGCATGAGCGATCAGAGCGGCGAGGATCATCAGCAGGACCGAGGGAACGAGCACCAGCGCCACCACCAGCTGGATCTTCGGCGCCGCCCTCGCAGCGCGCTCCTCGATCCGTCGGGCCGCGTCGCGCCGGAGTGACATCGCCTGCTGTTGGAGCTGGTCCGCCAGGGGCGAGCCGAAGCGTCGCGAGCGCTCGAGTGCCGCCGCCAGCGAACCGAGGCCCGCGCCCAAGCCGCCGCCCTCAGCGTTGCGTCGCCTGAGCGCGGCGATGGCCTCGCGCTGGGGCGCGCCGCACTCGATCTCGGCCGCCGCGATCGCGAGCTCGTCCGCGAGTGGCCCGGTGGCGGTCCTGGAGATCTCGGCGAGGACGGTGGAGGCACTGCGCCCGGCCCCGGTACCCACGGCCATCAGGTCGAGCGCCTCCGGGAGCGCGGCGACGAGCCGGGCCCGGCGGCGGCGCGCCGCGCGCTCCAGCAGCGCCTCGGGCGCCACGAATCCCGCCGCGGGCAGCGCGAGGGCGACGACGATGGACAGTCGGCCGGGCACCGACGGCGAGGCGAACGCCGCGAGGAGCGTCCCGCACAGAGCGCCGACACCCTTTCCGGCGAGGACGAGCGCGACCGGCACCCGGCGGTGGAGCCCGGCCCGCTCCAGGCGCTGCGGGAGCCGAAGCCAGAGCGCGGCGGACTTGAGCGAGCGGGCCCGGCCTCCGGTGATTGCCGCCAGCGCCCTCCTGGTTAGGCGGCCCAGCTCTTCGCCCCGGCTCCCGGACAGCTCCCAGAGGGCGGCCGCGGCCAGGAGCACCGCAAAGCCGACGAGGGCGGGCGCATTCATCCCGGTCGGCCGCGGACGGGCGCGCTCACGGCTCCTCGATTCGCGAGAGCCTCCTGATCGCGGCGAAGCCCACGAGCTGGAAGAGCGGCCGCGACGGCGAGCAGCGTGGCGGAGGCCGGGTTGGACAGGAGCGCCGAGACGAAGCCGGGCTCGACGAGCTCGGCGAACAGGGCGGCGCCCGGTGGGCATGGCGACGACGAGCATCCCGGTGAGACGCGCCTGCGCGGTGGCGGATCGCGCGTCGGCGGCCACTCGATCGCGCTCGGCGGAGGAGACGGCGAAGCGTCGGAGCAGGCCCGCGAGATCGCCACCACTGAGTTGCTGGGAGCGAAGCGCGGTGGCGAACGAGTCGACCCGCGTGGATCGCAGGCGAGCCTGAAGGCCACCAAGCGCCTCGGCCGTGGACGCCCCCACCTCGAGGTCGGCGCGAACCCGCGCCAACTCGGCGGCCGGCGGCCCTTCGACCGAGGTCGCGGCCGATGCGAGCGCGCCCCGCGTCGACCGTCCCCCGGCGAGGGCGTCCGCCACAGCGATGGCGATCCGTGGAAGCCCGGCCTCGACGGAGACGCGGTAACGCGCCCGGCGGGCGGCCAGGATCCACGCGACGGCCCCCGGGCCTGCAAGCGCGAGAATGGCGGCCGGCGCCGGGCCAACGACGAGGAGCCCGCAGGCGAGCAACGCCGCGGTTCCGAGCGCGGCCAACCGGCGACGCTCGAGATCCGTCGGCGCGTATCCCTCCCGGCCCGCGCGGAGCAGCGGCTCCACCGCGCCCACCAGCCATCGTCCCAGGGCCGGGGTCGCGGCCACGGCCTCGCGCGCGGCCAGGGCGGCGGTGCCACCCGCGGCGGCGCCCAGGACGACCGGGACGGCGAGCGCGCCGCCCGTCAACGGCGCCACACCTCCCGCACCCCAATGCCCCCGAGCGCCTCTGTGACCTCGCCCACCTCGACGACGTGCCTGGCGCCTTCGGGCGTGCGCGTCATGTGGACGACGAGCTCGATTCCGCGGCGAACCTGTTCGCGGATCGCGTCGTGGGGCAAGCCCAAGCCCGCCATGAGAGCCAGGGTTTCGAGCCGCCGCAGGGCGTCGGATGGCGAGTTCGCGTGCACGGTCGAGAGCGCGCCTTCATGGCCGGTGTTGAGGCCGGTCAAGAGGTCGAGGGCCTCCTGCCCGCGAACCTCACCGATCACGATCCGATCGGGTCGCATGCGGAGTGCGTTTCGCAAGAGGTCGCGGATCGTCACCTCTCCCCTGCCCTCCACGCTGGGTGGGCGGCTCTCGAGCCTGACCACGTGGGCCTGGCGCAGGCGGAGCTCCGCCGCGTCCTCGATCGTGATCACTCGCTCCTCGGCGCCGATGAATGTAGACAGGGCGTTGAGCAGGGTCGTCTTGCCGGACCCGGTGCCCCCGGAGATGAGGATGCTCCGGCGCTCCTCGACGGCGCCGGCGAGCAGGTCCCGAAGCTCGGGGGTCATGGTGCCCGAGGCGACGAGCTCCGCGGGGTCGGGGCGCGCGGCCGTGAAGCGACGGATGGACAGCATCGGCCCGTCGACGGAGAGCGGCGGGATCACGACGTTGACCCGGGACCCGTCGCCCAGCCGGGCATCCACCATCGGGCTCAGCTCGTCCACGCGACGGCCCAAGGGCGCCAGGATCCGCTCGATCGCATCGCGCAGGGCGCGACTCGGACGCGAACCGCACCTCGGTCGGCTCGATCCGCCCGCCTCGCTCGATGAAGACGTGGTCCGGCCCGTTGACCATCACCTCCTCGACCGCGGGGTCCGCAAGCAGCTCCTCCAGCGGGCCCAGGCCGACCGTGTCGCGGAGGATCAGCTCCGTGACCTGGGATCGGCGCCCCTCGGACAGGACGGCCGCGTGCTCCGAGACCAGCGCGGTCACCGCCCCCTCGAGATCGTCGTCGCCGGCGACTCCGGCGATCGCCTCAGCCCGACGCCGCTCCACCAGGCGCCGTCGCAGGTCGGCGGCGAGCGCCTCCGCGTGCCGGTCGGCAACGGTCATGCCGAGCGAACCCCGCGGTGCCCGGCTCTCGCCCCGGCAAGCGCTCGTCGCGGGGCCCGCTAGTCTCGCGCCCGTGGCAGTGATCGAGGTCCGCGAGGCCGACATCACAAAGCTCGAGGTGGACGCGATCGCCAACGCCGCCAACACCGGGCTGCGGCACGGCGGCGGGGTCGCCGGGGCGATCGTGCGGGCAGGCGGGCGAGTCATCCAGGACGAGAGCGACGAGCTCGCGCCGGTGGAGCTCGGCGAGGCGGTCGCGACGTCCGCCGGCGAGCTGCCGTCCAAGTGGGTCATCCACGCGGCCACCATGGAGCTCGGAGGACCGACGTCGGCCGAGATCATCCGGGCCGCAACACGCAGCGCGCTCGCGAAGGCCGACGAGCTCGGCGCCGCCTCCCTGGCTCTGGTGGCCTTCGGCACGGGCGTGGGCGGGTTCCCGATCGCCGACGCCGCGCGGATCGAGGTCGAGGAAGTCAAGCGGCACCTGGAAGCGGGCAGCGGCCTGGAGCGCATCGTCTTCGCCGTGTTCGGAGCCGACGCCAAACGCGCCTTCGACGCCGAGATGGCCCGTCAGGGCTGACGCGCTATCGCGGGATCAGGAGCACCTGCCGAGCGAAGTTCTCGGCGTGAATCAGTCGCAGCGCCTGGGATCGGGTGAGGGCGAGCGTCGCCGTGGACGTCGCGGCACTGGGGCCCGGCAAGTCGATGCTCGCGTCGTCGCCAGCCTGGCTCAGCGCCAGCAACTCGACGTTCTCGGCCGCCACGTAGGTGCGCCCGCTTCCTCCGCCTGGCCCGGGCTCGGTGGTGACGACCACGTCCACGCGGGTGCCGCGCGGGTCTTGGCCGGTCGCCGCGAGCGCCTCCGCGCCGGTGACGGAGATCTGCACCGGCTCGCGGCCGCCCGCCAGACGAGGGCCCCGGTGGTGGCGATGGCGTTCGCGCGGCGACCCGAAGCTGCGGCGCCAGCAGGTAGGCGCCGGCCGGGATCCTGGCCGCCGGCGCGCGGCCGATCGCCTGCTCGGGAGCCGACAGGGCGCCGGCGGGAACGAACCGGCTCGGCATGCGCCTCACCTCCAGCAGCCGGTCGGCGTCCTCCGGCCCGAGCGGCCGACGTGGAGGGATGGGCTCGCGAGCGACGACCGCCGGGCGCAGCGGACCGAGCTGGCTCTCGAGGTCGGTGCGATATCCGCCCGCTACCGCCGCCGCAAGGCCCGCGCACGCGAGCGCCGCGCAGCCGAAGCCGATCGCGCGGGCGCGGCGGCTCACCCGGGGGGCCCGGCGACCTGCCCGCCCTCCTGGAGCGCGATCGGGCATGAGCGCGGGCGCCGGCGGGAAGCGCGACGGCCGCGCGGCCGAGGCGACGGCCGGCCGGGGGGCGAACGGAAGCTCGAGGGTCGCCGTGGTGCCGGTGGGCCCGGTCCGCAGCAGGAACCGCCCGCCGTGCTCGGCGGCGATCGCGGAGACGATGCGGAGACCGTGACCATGCCGCGGGTCACGGCGGCGCCGCGGGGCCGCATGCCGGGTCCGCTGTCGGCGACCGAGATCCTCACGCCTCCCGCGAACGAGGACGCCTCCACCCGGACGCGAAGGCCACCGTGGAGGATCGCGTTGTGGATCAGGTTGTCGAGCGCCTGCGCGACGCGCTCCGGGTCCACCATGACGAGCGCCGCTCCGGCCCGCCAGCGCAGCACGAGCGAGCGATGGGATGCGGCGGCAACGCCCCGCCACCGCTCGACGGCGGCCTGCACGAGAGCGCGGCATGCGATCGGGCGAGGGGCGAATCGTCGAGGGGCCCCGTTGACGGCTCGATCGAGGTCGCCGAGAGCGGCGAGCGTCATGCGGACGGCCTCCGACCCCGGATGCCGCCAGGCCGCTGGATGTGAGGACCAGCTCCTGCAGCGGTCGCCGCAGCTCGTGGAGCGCAAGGTTCAGCGAGGACCGACGACGCGCTTCACTGGCCCGTTGGACGACGAGGAGCGCGGCGAGCGCGAGCCCGATCGGCCAGCCCGCCGCTTGAAGCTCCGCCGGCACAGCGATCCCTTCCGGTCCCATCGCGCCCCTCAGCGATCGATCAGCCGGTAGCCGATGCCCCAGACGTTGATCACGTAGGCGCCCGTATCAGGGTCGAGCTTGCGGCGCAGGCGGCTGGCGTGTGAGTCCAGGGTGCGGGTCCGCCCCATCGAGCGAAAGCCCCAGACGTCGCGAAGCAGCTCCTCCTTGGTGAAGACGCGACGCGGGTCGCTGGCGAGCGCGCAGAGCAGTGAGAACTCCTTGTTGGCGAGGGTCACCCTCCTGTCGCCCACCTTCACCTCGCGGCGGGAAGGATCGATGAACACGTCGCCGACCCTGCGCGGTCCGTCGCGCCGCGAGCTTCGCCGGCGCAGCACGGCCCGGATGCGGGCAGAGACCTCCGCGTAGTGGAACGGCTTCACGACGTAGTCGTCGGCGCCCTCGGAGAAGCCCCGCAGCCGGTCCGCCTCGCTGGCGCGGCCACTGAGCACGATCACCGGCAGGGCCGGGTCGTAGCGGCCGGTTGCCCCGCCGGACGCCCGGATCTCATGCAGGACATCGAGCCCCGGCGCATCGGGAAGACGGAGGTCGAGCAGCAGGATGTCCGGCTCCTTGTAGTGGCAGAGGCGGAGTGCGTCCGACGCGGAGGGCGCGGGCAGGGCGCGGAACCGATCGGCCTCCAGGTGGTCGCAGAGCAGCTCGAGCGTGGGAACGTCGTCCTCACAGACGACGACCGTGGCGTCCGATTCGAGGGGCAGGGTCAATTCGCGCCTCCGCGGCCGCCGGCCGGAAGTTCGAGCACCGCCTGGGCGCGGCGCTCGAACACGAGGCGCCGAGGGGGCACAGCCCGGCGAAGCGCCACGGGCCGCAGATCGAAGTCGAGGAACACGAGGTCCAGGGGGAACCTCATCCCGAAGGTGTGAACGCTGCGACAGCCGGGAATGAGGAGGCCGGCGCCGGCCCGCCGGCGGTCGAGGTGCGAGAGGCCGAGGAGACGAGCCCGCCTCGAGGTCGCGACCGGCACCCGCCGCCCGCGGACCTCGGCACGCGGAAGCCCTCGCAGACGGCGCGGCCGCTTGTCCGTTGCGTCCTTCACGACCTCGTCCAACCCCGCGGGCGCGGCCGGCGCCCCCGACCGGGCGCGGCCGCCGAGGCCGGGCACGATGCAAACCAGCGTTCAGCCCGCGGCGGGAAATCCCCAACGGAAGCCCGCATCGGAGAAGATTCGGGTCGTCCGGGCGGCCGCGGACCTGGGTCAGATCGGGGCCGATGTGAATAAGTGGAGAAGGCAACTCGCAGAGGGAACTACGACTCGGGCTCCGATTACGTGCTCGAGTACGGCGAGTTGAGGTTCTCCTTCAACGAGGAGGACTTCGCTCAGCGCGTCGAGCAGGCGGCGGTGAAGCTCGACTTCGTCGAGGTCGGGCTCGCGGGCGACGAGCTGCAGGACCTGCTCGAGCTTGCCGTCAACGGCGAGATCGCCGAGCCGAGCTCGTCTCTCGGCGAGCACATCAACGAGCACTGGACCGAGCTGGTCGGACCCGCGAGCCGCAGCCTGGTGCACTGGATCAGGCGGCTGGTCTTCCGGGGCGCGTGGCTGGATCAGCGCGTCAAGGAGGGAGAGCTCGACATCGTCTTCGAGCCCGACACGCAGACCTTCGGGTACGTTCAGCCCGACCGCGACGCCGAGCCGATCGAGCTCTCCCGCGAGCCCTCCTGGGCGCGCCTGGCCTACCGGCGCTAGCCGAGCGAGCCGAGCAGCTCCTCGTTCGAGGAGGAGCCCTCGATCCGCTCGCGTAGCTGCGAGGCCGCCTCCACCGGATCCAGGTCGGCGAGCAGCCAGCGAAGCCCCCGGGCAGACGCAAGCTCCTTGGCAGGCCGGAGCGCTTCCTCATTCGAGAGGACGCACTCGCTGGGCTGGAGCGCCGGGACGATCCCGGCCGCGGCGAGCGTGGGGTCGAGCCGGATCAGCGAGCTCTCCGTCGTGATCACCGCACGCTCGCCGGCGCCGTCGTCATCGGCCCCGTCGAGCACCGTCGCGATCACGGTCAACGAGCCCGCGCCCTCCTCGGCCGTCTCCCGCCCGGATCCGAACAGCCTCCTGACCTCGTCGACGTCGCCCGCGGCGACCGCGAGCCTCGACAGCGAGTCGACGAGCAGGACCACGTCCGCGCCCGCCTCGACCCTCCGGCGTGCCCGCTCGAGCGCGAACCTGGCGACCCGCACCTGGTCCGCCGGCGCGAGGTCGGCGGTGGCAGTCGCGATCTCGGCGCCCGGGAGCGCCTCCCGCCAGGCCGTCGCCTCCTCCGGACGCTCGTCGACCAACAGCACGATGACTTCGATCTCCTCGGCGGCGTCGATCGCGCGGGCCAGGCCGCGAAGGAGCGTCGTGCGACCCGAGCGGGGGGCCGCTCTGATGAGCACGCGCTGCCCGAGAGCCACCGGCGCGAGCAGGTCCACAGCCCGCGTCAGGACATCCGCCGGATCATGGTCGAGAGGGACCCGCCTCTGGGGCAGGACCGGGGTCAGGTCGTCGAATCGCGGGCGCTCGGATTGGGGCTCGACGCCGTTCACACGGTCGACGTGGACCAGGGCGCGATGCCGCTCGCCCCGCTTCGGGGAGCGCGCCGGCCCCGATACCTGATCACCGGTGCGGAGCTCGCATCGCCGTACCTGGGCGGCCGAGATGTATACGTCGTCGGGCTTCTCGTCCAACCCCTGGAGCCGCAGGAAGCCGAAGCGCTGCGGCATGATCTCCAAGAGGCCCGTCACATCCTCGGTCTCGTCGGGCTCGAGCCGCTCCCGTTCGCGTCCGTCCTCGTCTTCGCCTCGATCGTCGCCGCCGCCTCGGAGGCTCACGCTGGTCGCTCGCCGGGCTGCCGGTCTCGCCGCCGCCGGACCCCTTGCCGCCGCCGCGCGCCTCGATCTCGCGAACGAGCTCCGAGCGGCGCAGCAGCCGGAACCGGGGAACCCCGAGCTCGGCGGCCCGCGCGTGCAGGTCCGCGAGGTGCAGTTCCGCGAGATCCTCGGCCATCAGGCGCCGGAGGATATCCCCACGCTCCGCCGAGGGGAACATCCTCCGCTTCGCGTCCGGTGCGGCGGCTTCGGGCCTGTCACGTGGCGGCAGGCCGTGAGCCCGTCTACCGCGACTTCGTCGCTACCGAGCCTAGCCGCGAGCCGCCGTGGCTCCGCTCGGCGACCAATGCCCGGAGCCACTCGCCGAACTCGGGGCGGGACTCCCAGTCCGAGCGGAAGCGCTCCGCGCCCGCCGTGGTCAGGGGGTGGTCCAGCATCTGCCGGAGGACCTTGGCCGGGACGGTCGCGATCTCGCAGCCGAGCTGTGCCGCGGCGATCACGTGCTCCGGGTGGCGAATCGAGGCGGCGATGATCTGGGACGTGACGCCCCCGGCCCGAAAGCACTCGACGATCTCGGCGACGACTTGGCCCGAATCGACCGAGATGTCGTCGAGCCGGCCCATGAAGCACGAGACGTAGGTCGCCCCGGCGCCGGCCGCCAGCAGAGCCTGATTCGCCGAGAAGACCAAGGTCATGTTCACCGGAATGCCGTCAGCCGTCAGGGCGTGCGTCGCCGCCAAGCCCTCCCTGCAGAACGGGACCTTGACCGTGACGTGCTCGTGGAGCTCGCGGAGCGCTCGGCCCTCGGCGATCATCCCGTCGGGATCCTGCGAGACAACCTCAGCGGACACTGGCCCGCCGACGAGGTCGCAGATCCGGCGGATGATCTCGCCGGGGTCCCCATCCTCCTTCGCAAGCAATGACGGGTTGGTGGTGGCGCCGGCGAGGACCCCCCACGCGGCGATCTCCTCGACCTCGGAGATGCTGCCGGTGTCGATGAACAGCCTCATTCGATGAGGATCATCCTACGGCGCCGGCCGGATCGACCCCCTCGGCCCGCGCGGCGTCGACCCAAGCCTCCGCCTCGGCGCGGACGCGCTTCCCGTCCCAGCCGAGCTCGGCCCCGATCGCCTCCGCGACCGGCAACGCGGCCTCGGCATCCCTGAGCCGCGGGGCCGCGAGGATCCCCAGCCTGGTGCGCCGCAGCAACACGTCCGCGACGGAGCGCGCCTGCTCGAGCCGCGCCGCGACCGCCGCCTCCGCGAGCAGGTCGGGCTGGCCGGCCACGATGGGGCGCGCCAGCTCGGGGGAACCGCGGCGACCTCGAGCACGTTCCGTGCCGCGTGCCCGTAGCGGAACGCCAGCAGGCGACGCCAGCCCTCGGGCAGGTCCGCCTCCGACAGGCCCGAGGGGGCGGCGAGGTCCTGATCCGTTGCCGACATCCCGAGTGGGATCTCCGCGGTTCGACACGGGGCCTCGCGGCCCTCGCGCTCGACCATCCGATCGACCACCTGCTTGGCCATTCGCCGCCAGGTCGTGAGCTTGCCGCCGGTGATCGTCAGGAGCCCGGACGAGGTCTCGTACAGCTCGGCGCGACGCGAGATGTCCACCGACTTGCGCGGGTCTCCGGTCGAGATCAGCGGCCGCACGCCGGCGTAGGCGCCGGTGAGGTCGGGTGTCGCCAGCTCGAGCCCGAAGAAGGTGTTGACGGCATCGAGCAGGTAGTCGACGTCCTCGGGGGAAGGCTCGACGTGCACGACGTCCCCGTCGTAGTCGCGGTCGGTCGTGCCGATCAGGGCCCGGCCGTACCACGGCAGGGCGAAGATCGTCCGGTCCTCCCCGGCGGGGACGATGCACGCGGCGGACCCGAGCGGCAGCTGCTCGAGGGACACGGTGACGTGGGTGCCGCGGCTGGGCTTGATGCGGGGCACCTCCTCCTGCTCGAGGATCTCGTCCGGGCGGATGCGGTCGGCCCAGACCCCCGTCGCATTGACCACGTTGGCGGCCCGAACCTCGAACCGATCACCGGTTTCGGTGTCCACGCACGCAACGCCGGCCGCCTTGCCCGACCCCTCGAGCAGTTCCACCACCTCCGCGCCGTTCAGGCAGACGGCGCCGAATCGCTCCGCCTCGCCGAGCACCGTCAGCACGAGCCGGACGTCGTCCGTCTGGCAGTCGTAGAAGAGATAGGCCTCCTTGGGGTCCCGCGGGGCCAGGGCCGGAATCAGCTCCGCGGCCTCGTCGCCCGGGATCGTGCGATGGCGATCCGGCGCCCAGTCCTCCTCCGGAGTCTGTTCGACGAGACCGAGCTCGCGCGCGGCGCGCTCGTGTGCCTGGCGCTCGCGTCTGCCCTGCCCCACGCGGGTCGTCGCCATCACGTCGTACATGTTCAGCCCGATCCCGATCCGCCAGTTGCGGCGGTCCTCTCCCAGCGTCGGAACGAGGAAGGGAACCGGATAGACGAGATGGGGCGCGAGCCGGACCATCAGCTGGCGCTCGAGCAGCGCCTCGCGGACGAGGCCGAGGTCGAAGTTCTGCAGATACCGCAGGCCCCCGTGGACCATCTTCGACGAGCGGCTCGAGGTCCCGGAGGCGTAGTCGTCTCGCTCCAGGAGCGCCACCGAGTACCCGCGTGAGGCCGCGTCGAGGGCCACCCCAGCGCCGGTGATCCCGCCGCCGATCACGACCACGTCGAACCCTTCGGAACCGAGCGCCTCGCGCGCGGCCTTCCGGCTCAGCATGCCTCAGATGTGCGGCGTCGCTCGTCCATCTATTCGAGGTAGGTGACCGTCTCGGCGACCGGCGCGCGGGCGGGTGCGGGCCGCTCCTGGATGCCCTCGCCCAGGTGGATCAAGCTCACGAACCGCTCCCCGTCCCCCAAGCCGACCGCGTTCTGACCCGCGTCGGTCCTCAGGACCGCGGGAGTGCGCCAGTAACCGGCCAGGCCACGCGCATGGGCGCCGAGCAGGACGATGTAGGCGGCGCACGCAGTGGCATGGAGGTCCTCCTCGTCCTGTACCGGGTCGCCTGAGAGGACGCACGAGCAGACGACGAGCGTCGGGGCGCGGTCGAGCTTCGGCGCGGCCTCGGGGCCGGCCGCCCGCTTGAGCGCCTCGAGCGCCCTCGGCCCGACGACGCGGAATCGCCACGGGTTGGTCAGGTGGTGGTTGGGCGCCCAGCGGGCGAGCTCGAACAGCTCGTCGAGCTGGCCCTGCGGCACGGGATCGGGTTTGAAGGCCTTATGGGTACGGCGGTTGCGAATCGCCGTCTCGACGTCCATGCCGGAACCGTACCCGGGCGCGTGCGTCACGGCGATCGGCACCCGGGGATCGAGTGGCACCTGAGTCGCTTCTGGGGCGACGCAGATGCCACTCGGCGGGGTCTATGGAAGCCGGCGCCGGTACCAGAGGAACCCGGCCGCGAGCGCCGCGGCAAGCGCCGCCAGCCCACCGGCCACGTAGGCCGCGGTCGCGCCCCCGCCGTCGCTCTGACTCGCGTCCCCGTCGGAGATCGGAGCGCTCGCCGGCAACGCCGACACACGCTCGCCTGCGGCTCCACCCGCGTTCGGGTGCTGTCCGCCGTGCCGGCCGCCCCCACCCCCCGCGGAGGCCGCATGCGCTGGGCCACCGCCGGGTCCCGAGGCGGCTCGACCAGCGTTGATCGCTGCCGGGCTCCCGCTCGGGACCGCGCCGCTGCTCGCGTGGCCGCCGCCGGAGCGACCCCCGCTTTTCGCGCGGGCCACGGGGGCAAGGGGAAAGGCCTTGCCGTTGACTGCGAGCAGGGTCTGGCCCGTGACCCAGACCGGCGTCTGGTCGCTCGACGACGAGTACCTGTAGTGCCCGTCACCCGCCTGCCGGTGGGCCAGGTAGTCGAAAGGAGACCTGCCGGCCTTCCTCACCGCGGCCGGGTTGGCCCCGGCGGCGACGAGACCCTGGATCGCCCAGGCGGTCGACTGGGAGTTGGAGGTGCTGGCGCCGGCCAGCGCGAAGCCTCCGCCATGCTGCTGGACGCGGCGGAGGTACGAAGCGCCTCTTCGTGTCGCCCGACCGCCTCCCCCACTCGCCGCGAGGCCTTGCAGCGCGGCGCCCGTGCTGTCCGGGTCGCTGCCGGCGTCAGGTTGAAAGCCCCACCCCCCGTCGCGGTTCTCCGCATCGCGCAGCCATGCGGCCGAGCGCGCGAGCGCCGACGCGTGGGCGCCCGCCGAGCGCAGCGCCAGGATCCCGAAGGCCGTCAGGTTGACCTGGCCCTCGAACGACCCGGTTCGCGACCTTCGCCGGCGAAGCTCCGCCACGAGGTCCCGGTCGCCGAAGCGCCGCGCCGCGACGCCGGCCCCGTCCAAGGCGAGGATGGTCCGTTCGAGGTCGCCGGTGGAGTTCACGCTGTCGAGATTCGTGCGCAGGAAGCCGATGGCCGAGTGCCCGCCGCTCCTCACGTCGAGCGGGTTTCGCCCCGCGGCCTCGAGACCCAGCGCCGCCCATCCCGTGATCGCAGCGCTGGACGATCCGCCGGCCGAGGCGGGGAAACCACCGTCGCCGTTCTGGACCCGCTCGATCCACCGCGTCGCGGAGACGCTCCCGCGGGCCATTGCGGTCGACGCCAGCCCGCCGAACACCACCGCCACCGCGAGCATCGCGATCGGCACCGTGGTGATCGGGGCACCGCGACGGCCCTGCTCCGCCCTCCACTCGAACTCGAACCGGCTCCGATACCGAGAGATCATCCGGACGAGCGCCGGCCCGGCGGCGAGCGCGAAGACGAGGTTCCCGGCGGCGTGCGCGACGTTGAACGGGACGCCCCGCGCGGAGATCGCCAGGTAGCGATCGAGCGACTGCTCGCCTCCGTACCCCACCATCACCGAGAAGTCGAGGAGGGCGCCGTACGCGAACCCGGCAATGGCGCACGCCGCCGCGAGGCCAATCCTCCCCAGCCCCCGCCGGGTGATGAAGGCGAGCGCTGCGCCGCCGATCCCCACGAGGCCCCACCCGGCCATCTCCCACGGGGTCCAGGGCCCTTGGCCCAGCCACAGGTTCGAGACCACCGCCGCCAGTGCTCCGACCGCGAAGCCCGGCGCCCCTCCGACCGCGTAACCGGTGATCAAGACGATGTCGGTGGTCGCGACGACGTTGGGGATCGGAGCGAGGACGAGGCGGCCGGCCACGGCCAGTGCCGCAAGCGCCGCGACGAGGGCGACCATTCGGGCCGGCGGGCGCGACCGCTCGTACCACGCGAATCCGCCGGCCAACACCAGGCCCAGCAACGCGTACACGGCGACCTGCCAGGTCACGCCGTGACCCTGCCCGCCCGGACCAGGGCCGCACCCGCCTCCGGGGAAACGGTGCCCCCGACGCCGAGGATGCGCGCCACCTCGGTCGCGAAGTACCAGCCTCCGGAAAGGACTTCGGCGACCGGGCCGTCCGCGATCAGCTCGCCGTCTCCCAGCAGTACGACCCGATCGGCGAACGAGGCCGCGAACTCGACATCGTGGGTCGCGATCACGACCGCGGCGCCGCGGCCGGTGAGCCCGCCCGCCCACGCGCCGAGGTCCTCCTTGCGGGCGCGATCCATCCCACGGGTCGGCTCGTCGAGGCAGATCAGCCCCGGCACGTCGGCCCCTGCCCTTCCCGCCATCACGATCGCAAGCGCCAGCCGCTGGCGCTCGCCCCCCGAGAGGTCACGAGGATCCGCTCCGGCGGCCCACTCGAGGCCGACCGTCGCCAGAGCGCTGCGGCCGGCCTCCCCGGGAAGCTCCTCGTCAACGCGCTCGCGAACCAGCAGGTCCGTGGGGCTCTGCGGAAGCAGGGCGCAATCATGCGGCGTCAAAGCACGCCCCCGAACCGGGCTGAGCCTCCCCGCTGCGGCACGCAACAGCGTGGTCTTGCCCGCCCCGTTTCGCCCCATGAGCGCGATCCTCTCGCCGCGGGCGACCGCCAGCTCGACGCCGCGCAGGACGTCTGTCCGGCCATCGCCGTGATCAAGCTCCACCCATAGATCCCGGACGTCGAACGCGAGGTCAGCGGAACGAAGCGCCCGGCGGCCACGGGCGCCGTTGCGTCGGTCCTCCACGACGCCCGCACCCGCCGGAGCGATGCCGGCGGTCTGCAGGGCCCGTCTGGCCCGCTTCACTCCGACCGGCGGAGGGCCCAGGCCCGCCAGGTCGAACAGGCGCGCCCCCGGCGTGGCGAGGGCGGGGTCGGCCTCGAGGCTCCACGAGAGGAACTCCTCAGGTCCGCCGTCGAAGGCGATCCCGCCGGCCACCATCGCCACCACGCGATCGGCCGCCGTGAGGCATCGCTCGAGGCGATGCTCCGCGAGGATCACGGACGTCCCCCACTCCTCGTTCAGCCGTCGCAGCAGCGAGATCAGCTCGTCCCCGGCCACCGGGTCGAGCTGAGACGTGGGCTCGTCGAGCAAGACCAGGCGTGGTCGTCCCACCATCGCGGCAGCCAGGGCCACCCGTTGCAGCTCGCCGCCGGAGAGCGTGTCGAGCGCACGATCGAGGAGGTGAGGAATCGCAAGCGCGAGCGCCACCTCCTCGACGGCCCGCGCCCGCGCGGCCGACGACTCGCCCCGCATCTCGAGCGGCAGCTGCAGCTCACCCCGCACGGTCGTCGAGACGAGTTGGGTCTCGGGGTCCTGGGCAACCATGCCGACCACGCCCCCCAGATCCGCCGGACCGTGCTCCCGGACGTCGAGGCCGGCGACCTCGATCTCCCCCTCGACGATTCCGCCGTGGTAGTGGGGAACCAGGCCGCAGCAGGCCCGCAGGAGCGTGGTCTTGCCGGATCCGGAGCGTCCGGCCAACACGATCAGCTCTCCCGGCTCCACGTCCAGTTCGATCTCGCGCAGGCACTCGGCCGAAGCCCGGGGTAGCGGTACCGGAGGCCCTCGATCCGGACCAGCGGCTCGATCATCCCCTTCGCCTCCGAGCCTCGGCGAGGAAGGGAACCGCCGCCGCGAGCGGCATCCACGCCGCCAGCGCGAGCGTTGCGGGGCCCGAGTCCATGGCCACGACCGGATACGGGTCGAAGGACCCGAGGCCGGCGAGGCGGGCGCCGAGCGCCACCCCTGCCACGGCGATCCCGACGGCGATGAAGCGGCGGTCGTGGCGGGAGCGGCGAACGCCGCCCACCGTCCGGGGTGGACCATTCGCGTAGCCACGCAGCTCGAGGGTGGCGGCGACGTCGACGGCCCGATCCAGCGACCCTGCGACCAGCCTCCTCGCGAGAGCCGCCCGCCCGACGGGGGCGGCGCCCGGGCCGCGCAGGGCGGCCGCTTCGTTGAGCCGCAGGTAGTCGCTCGTCGCGAGGGGCACGAGTCGCGCGATCAGGGTCGCGGTCAGGGCGGAGCGGCGGGCCAGGGGCCGCATGAGGCGCAGAACCCGATCGGGATCGACGCACGAGGAGTGAACGGCGAACGCCATCAGCACGACGACGATCCGAAGCGCCAGCACCCCACCGTCAGCGAGAGCCTCCGCGCTCACGTCGCTCCAGCCGAGCAACGGCAGCCACAGGCCATGGACCACGACGGTGTCGCCGCGCTGCGACACGAGCCCGTTGACCACGACGATGAACACCCCCAGGGTCAGGCCCCAGCGCGCCGCCGTGCGGAGCGCCCGCGTGGCCTTGCCGCCAACCCCGGCGACCACCGTCCCGGCCCCCGCCCCTGCGAGGACGATCGGGTTGGAATAGGCGAAGGCAGCGACCACGAACGAGCCGAGATAGACCGTGGCGGCCAGGGCGCCCGCGTCGCCCAGGGGGGTACGCCGGGACACGTAGGCGAGCGGTGACCTCATCCGGCGCCGCCCTGGCATGGATCGCTCGCGCCACCGGCAGCGAGCAACCGGAACGCCCAGAGGAGCCGCGTGGGCAGGCGCCGCGACCGCGTAGCGGTCGCGAAGGTCCTGGGCGTCGAGGGCGTCCGCCGCACGCCGCACGCCCGCGGCGTCGGTGCCGGTTACGAGCCACGTCGAGCGTCCCTCGGATGCCTCCACGGCCGCCACAAGCCCCGCGCCCGCGCCGTAGCCACATCTCGGCTCGCCTTGCGGGTCCGAGAGCACGAGCTCGAACCGGCCATGTGCCGCGGCCTTGAACGTTGCGAAGACCCCGCTGGTGGCCGGCCCGCGGAGGGATGCAGCCGGCTGGCCGCGAAGCGAACGCCAGGGCCCGACCAGGACGCTGAGCGACCGCCCCCCACTCGAAGCCCCGCGCGAGCCGAGCGGCTCCACCTCGGGTTGGGCGCCGGCCGCTCGCAGGCGATCGGCGACGGTGCGGCACGCGGGGCGGGGCCCGGCGCACTCGACCCGCACTGACGCGCGGTCGGCCGGATCGCTCGAGGCCTGGGCGAAGGGCTGGGGCCACGAGCCGACGACCGCCGGGACGCTCATCGCGTCGGTCCAGTCGCGGTAGTCCCACCAGATCCGGTCGCCGCCGTGCACCCGGACATCCGCAGCGCCCACCGGCGACTCGATTCCGTTCACGTAGAAGAACCAGTCGTAGCGGCGTCCGGAGCGCTCGGCGCCCGCGAGCCCGTCGATCGACTGGACGAACCCGCCGCCGTAGCGAGTGGAGATGTCCGCGTCGCGGTCGAGCAGGCGGATCACGGTGTCGGACTCAGCTGGGTCGTCGTCGGTGGCGTCCGCGATGCTCTTGGACCCGTAGTCCCTGGTGACCGTCAGCGTCGCCGTCCCACTTGACGACGGGCCGGCGCCGAAGCCGCAGCCGGCGAGGGCGACGGCCAAGCTGAGCACCGCCCCCCTCGCCGGGCCGCGGCCCAGGGTCACTTCCTGACCACCTGCTCGCAGCTCGTGGAGATGTGGTCGTTGTCGTCGCCCGCTCGCAGGATCACCCGGTCCGCGCCGACCCCGCAGGTCACCTGGTCGCGGCCACCGCTCCTGATATCGACCTGGTCCTTGCCACCTCGCGCCGAGATCGTGTCCCAGCCGCGCGTTCCCTCGATCACGTCGGCGTGATCGCTGCCGAGGATCCGCGCCCCGTGGGCCTCGGGACACGCAGCGGGGTTGGCGGCCACGCAAACCGAAACGTGGTTCGAGGGGATGTCCTGCCCGCGCGTCGCCCTGAGCGCGCGCGTCCCGGCCGGGCTCGAGACCATGGTGTGCCCGGCGGCGTCGGTGGGCGCGGCGGCGCCGGTCACGGAGGCCCCGGCCGCCGGATGCCGGGTCCCGTTGTCGGCGTACGAGTACACCGTGACCCGGAAGGGCATGTTGGGCTTCGCCCTCGCCGGCCCCTGGAGGACGAGCTCGGGCGGCGGCGGGAAGCTGGGGGTCAGGTACCAGAGGATGTCGTCGCCCTGACGGACCTTGAGCTGGCTGCCTGAGACCTGCGCGCCGACATGGTTTCGCTTCACGTACCAGAAGCTCGAGCCCTTGGAGCGGAAGCCGCCGATCCCGCAGACGCCGAGGCCGAACCCCTGGTCCGCGAAGGCGTCGGTGACCGAGAGCGGGGCGAGGTCCGGATCGCTCGGGATCGCGTCCTGCACAGCGCCCAGCGCCGTGGAGCCCGCAACCGCTACGCGGTCGCCGCTCCCCCCGGTGCCCTGGCCGAAGCAGCGGGCGCCAG
This sequence comes from uncultured bacterium, assembly GCA_963772345.1. GTDB lineage: Bacteria > Actinomycetota > Thermoleophilia > Solirubrobacterales > 70-9 > AC-56. The sequence continues at coordinate 114,253 of CAVYXB010000002.1, forward strand.
GATCCGTGTGGATCCGGGTCGTTCCCGTGTATTGACGGAACTCGGCGAGCGTCCTGCCCGCGGTGTTGACGACGCGAAGGTCGGCGCCCCTGGACTCAGCCAGGGCGACGCTCGACAACGACAGTGCGCACACAAGCGCCGCGGCGGCAACTCCGCCGAGCCGCAATCCAGGTATGACCATCTGAGCCACCCTTTCCTCGAGGGTCGAATTGGCTGGCCGGCGGACAGGTCTCCTGGCTTCCGGGAATCGGCGCCGCGCCTTCCCAGGGACGCATGGGCGTCTCCAGTGGCTCGACTCGCGTCGTGCGACGTCGCGCTACCCGGTCACAGTGGCGGGACCGCGCCGGCTTCGCACCGGACTTCCCTTGACCACCGGCCGTATGTCGCGGAGAGTCTATCCGGCGACATCCTCCGCTTCGCGTCCGCGTCCGGCTTCGCCGGACGACCGGTCGCCTTCGGCTCCCTGAGCCGGGTTGGGGCGCGTTACGTGGCGGCAGGCCGTAAGCGCTAGCCGGCGCGCTCGGAGACCTTGCGCTGGAGCTCCTCGACGACCTCGGGCATCGCCTTCCGCATCCGCGAGAGCTCCCAGTGCTCGATCTTGATCACGCGCAGCCTCGAGGTGGCGGTCACCGTCGCCGAGCGCTCCTGCTTCTCGAGCAGTCCCTGCTCTCCGAACACGTCCCCCGGGCCGAGGTCAGCCAGGTGCTGGCCTTCACGCTCGACCTTCGCGGTGCCCTCCTCGATCGCGTAGAAGTGGTTCGAGTAACCCCCCTCCTTCACCACGACCTCGCCTTCGGCGAACTCGCCAGTGGTCGCGAACGGCGCGATCTTGCCGAGCTTCTCGTCGGAAACGTCGGCGAACAGGGGGATGGTCTTCAGCAGGCTTACGTCCAAGGTTCCTCCAGGGTCCGGGTGAGCAGGGAACCTAACCGATGCGGGCTCTGATCGCTAGATGCTCTCAGCTTGGAAGTCGAGGCTGAACCGGACCTCGTCGTCCACGAAGTCGGCGTCGAGCAGCCTGTTGCCGAGGAACTCCGCAGCATCGGGGGCCACGAAGACCCGCTCGTCACTCAGCACCTCGTCGCCCTCCTCGGGCTCGGCCACGACCGAGAGCCGGAGGTCGGTTCGCCGCTCCTCGCCGTGCTGCTCCTGGGTGATCCGAAGGCCGGCGCCCTCGGGAAGACCCGAAGCGCCGACGATTCCCCTGATCGCCGCCGCGGCGTCCTCGGTGATCGCGAGCATCGCCAGCCGACCCTATCGCGTGCGGCGAGCCATCGACCGATCCCGATAGGCTCGCGCCGAGCAGGAATCCACGAGCGAGGAGAGTCGCCATGCCCCCTGTCAAGAAGGCCGCGTCCCGTCGCCGAACCGCGACTCGAACGTCCCGTCGCCGAACCCCAACTCGAAAGTCATCCGCCACTCGAAAGTCTTCGGCTGCCAAGGAGCCGGCCGCCCTTCGCCGTCTCAACAAGGCGTTGGACGAAGCCCAGGACGCGCTGAAAGCGCTCCGCAAGGAGGTCGGCGTCGGCGCGCGCGGCGTCCACAAGGACGTCGACAAGTTCGTCAAGGACGCGCGCCGAGAAGGCCGCAAGCTCGCCACCACCATCCGCCGGGAGGCCGAGGACGCGCAGAAGCGACTCGCCGCCGCGCGGCCCGGAAGCCGCAGCCGCCCCGGCACGCGTCGCAAGGCCTCAGGCCGCACGACCGCGAAGCGCAAGTCCACGGCGCGCGGCAAGGCGTCCGGTCGCGCAACGACCAAGCGCGCCTCGTCGGGCGCGCGCCGCGCATCCGGTCGCTCGACGACCAAGCGCGCCTCGTCGGGCTCACGCCGCGCATCCGGTCGCGCGACGGGGGGCAGGCGCACGGCCTCTCGCTCCACAGGACGGTCCCGTCGCAGCTAGGCGACGGCCACGGAGTCCCCGGCGCCGAGCACCCTGACATCCACCTCGGGGGCAATCCGAGCGGCCTCCCGCGCGAAGCGATGACCCGCGTCCGTCGTGAGCCACGGCCATAGCCGGGGAGCGCCGATCGGCGTATAGGTGCCCCAGTGGATGGGGATCGCCATCCGCGGCCTCAGCATGCGAAGGGACTCGGCAGCCGTGACCGGATCCAGGTGGCCCGGTCCGAGCTCGGGGCCCCAGCCCCAAACCGGCAATAGCGCCACGTCCAGCCGATCGCCGATCGCGGCCATCTCGTCGAAAAGGGCGGTATCGCCCGCGAAGTAGACCCGAGCATCGCCCTCGATCACGTAGCCGAGCGCGCCCACCTTTCCCGCCCCCGGCCGCCCGCCGCGGCCGTGATGCGCCGGCACGGCCGCGACCCGCAGCCCGCCCACGGACACACCCTCGCCCTCTTCGAGCTCGACGACCTCGTGAAAGCCGCGTCGTTCGAGAAACGAAGCCGAGCCCACCGGTGCGACGATCCGCGTCCCGACCGGGAGCATCCGCAGCGAAGGCACGTCGAGGTGGTCGTAGTGGAGGTGGGAGATCAGAACCGCGTCGGGGCGCCCCGCAGCGCCCAGGGCGGTCAGCGGAGGGCGGCGGCGCAGAAACCCGAGGAGGTGGCCTCGCAGCAGGGGATCGGTGAGCACGCATGTCCCCGCCGGCCTCGACGGCCGCCGTCGAGTGGCCGAAGTAGGTGATGGTCGTGCCAGCCGATTCCGTTCGGGCCACCACGACATCACATCAGCCCCGACAGGTCGACCGCCGGCCCCCGGCCTCTGGGTAGGGTGATCGCATCGAAGCAGCATCCGGAGACATCGAGGGCCCCGGGCCGTCTCGGATCGGGCCGCGGTTGGTCCGGGCGTGCCTGTGGGCGGCCGGCGTCGCGGCCGCCCTCGCGCTCCTCGACCTCCTCGGCGTCCCGGTCATCGACTGGATCCGGACCCTCTTCGACAAGGTCGCCGAGGTCCCGGCGTGGGCGGTGGGCGCCGGCATCGTCCTGGAGACGCTCCAGACCAGGCTTCGCGGCGCTCGCCTGGCTCGCGATCCTGCGGGCGGCCTTCCCGCGCGCCGGCGTCTCGTTCCGGCTCGTCCTCGCCTCCTATGCGACGGCGGTTGCGCTGAACGACTTCCTCCCGGCCAACCTCGGGACATGGGTGATGCTGGTGATGTTCGCGTCGGTGATCGCGGGCGCCACCTTCGCCGCGGTGTTCTCCGGGCTGGTGGTCCAGAAGATCCCGTTCTCCGTCTTCAACATCGCGCTCTACCTCTACCTCTTCCTGTCGGTGAGCGGCTCGTTCTCGATCAAGCTCGGCTTCGTCTCCGACCACGCCGCGCTCCTCGTCATCCTGGTCGGCGGCGGCGTCGCTCTGCTGGCGCTGCTCGCGCGGATCTTCTGGAGGCGCCTCGCCAAGCTCCGCGCCCAGCTGGCCACCGGCGGGGCCATCCTGCGGCAGCCCCGGACGGCCCTGGTCCGGATGGCGCTGCCGGAGCTCGCCAGCTTCGCAGCGCGGCTCGGGATCATCGCCGTGTTCCTGGGCGCGTACGGGATCCCCGTCACGTTCCACAACGTCGCCTCGGTCAGCGCGTCCAACTCGGTCTCCAACAGCGTCTCCGTCACGCCGGGCGGCGTCGGCGTGACGCAGGCGATGAACACGGCCGTGCTCTCCAACTCGACCGGCTCCGCCAACGCGACCGCCTACTCGGTCTCCCAACAGCTCATCACCTCGGCGTGGGACGTCGTCTTCGCCGTGGTGCTCGTCTCCTGGGTGTTCGGGTGGTCGGGTGGTCGCCAGTTGGTGCGCTCCTCCTACGGGGAGGCGAAGGAGAGGAGCCGCGACTTCACCGCCGAGCGCCGGGCCCGGCGGCGCACCGAGGGAGCCCAGGAGTCGTGACCGCGTCCGCCTACGGCGAGCGAGCGGCCCGATGGCAGCCATCCAAGCCGCGCCTGCAGCCCGTGAGGCTCGTCGTCTCGTGGATCGTGGCGAGCGATCGCCGTCCACGTGGCCGCCTCGCTCGTGCCGGGCGTCAGGCTCGAGGAGCTCGGCGGCGCGTTGTTCGTGGCGGCGGCGATCGCGGTCTTCAACGCCGTGCTGCCACCGGTCGTGGCGGCGCTTCGGCTCCCGTTCACGGTCGCCACCGGGTTCGTCCTGGTCCTCTCGATCGACGCGGCGGCGTTGCTCGTCGCGCACCGCGCCCTTCCCGGGGCGATCGCCGTCGACTCGTTCGGAAGCGCGCTCCTCGCGGCACTGGTGATCGCCGCCGTCTCGATCGCGCTCGAGGTCGTGACCGGGACGAATGACGAGGACTACTACGGGCTTCGGGTCATCCAGCGGGTGGCGCGCCGCCAGGGAGCGGCGGCCCCGACGGACGTCCCGGGAATCGTCTTCCTGGAGATCGACGGGCTCGCCCTCCCGGTGCTCAAGCACGCGATGAGGGACGGAAGCGCACCGACGATGGCGCGCTGGCTGGCGGACGACAGCTACGAGCTCGCCGAGTGGGAGCCCGACCTCTCCTCGCAGACGGGGGCCAGCCAGGCGGGCATCCTGCTCGGGTCCAACGAGGACATCCCCGCGTTTCGGTGGGTGGAGAAGGAGACCGGAACGCTGATCTCCTGCTCGGCGCCCGCGGACTGCGCCGAGATCGAGCGCCGGCACGCGACCGGCGCCGGGCTCCTCGTGGACGGCGGCGCGAGCAGAGGCAACCTGCTCTCGGGCGAGGCCGACGAGGTCATCCTGACGGTCAGCCGCATGGAGGCAGAGCGGGGGCCAAACCCCGGATACCGCGCGTTCTTCGCCAACGGCTTCAACGTCACCCGGGCGCTCGTCCTGTTCGGCTGGGAGATCCTGCTCGAGGTCACCGCGGCGATCCGCGCCGCGCGACGTGACGTGCGCCCTCGGGGTCACCGCGGGGGCATCTATCCGCTGCTGCGGGCGACCATGTGCGTTGTCGTGCGGGACTTGATCACCTACGGCGTGCTCACCGACATGATGTTCGGCCGGCCCGCCGTCTACGCCACGTTTTCGAGCTACGACGAGGTGGCGCACCACTCAGGGCTCGAGCGCGCCGACACGATGGAGGCGCTCCGCAAGCTCGACCAGCAATTCGGGCGCATCGAGCGGGCCCGACGATACGCCCGCCGCCCGTACGAGATCGTCGTGCTCTCCGATCACGGACAGACACAGGGCGCGACCTTCAAACAGCGAAACGGATACGGCCTCGACGAGCTGGTGGAGCGATCGCTGTCCGGCGGTGAGGTCGCCGGGGTCCCGGGCGGTGACGAGCAGCAGGCGATGGCGGGCCACGCGGTCGGGGAGGCCACCGGGCGCGCCGCGAAGAAGCGCCCCAAGAACGACGTCTCCGACCGGGAGGTCGTCGTGCTCGGGTCGGGGAACCTGGGGCTCGTGTATCTGATGGAGCGCCGAGAGCGCTTCACGCTCGAGGAGCTCGACGAGCGCCATCCCAGGCTGATCGGTGCGCTGCGCGAGCACCCGCACGTCGGCTGGCTGCTCGTCCGCTCAGCGGAGCGCGGGGCGGTGGTGCTCGGCGCGCGAGGGGCGCACTACTTGAACGACCGCCGGGTCGAGGGAGAGGAGGACCCGCTCGCCCCCTTCTCCCCCACCGCGCCGGACCACCTTCGGCGCACCGACGGGTTCGCCCACGCTCCCGACATCCTGGTCGGCAGCTTCTACGACCCCGACCTCGACGAGGGCTGCGCGTTCGAGGAGCTGATCTCCTTCCACGGCGGCCTCGGGGGCGCACAGACGCGGCCCTTCATCCTCTACCCCGAGAGCCTCCCGGGCCCGGCCGAGCCGATAGTCGGCGCCGCAGAGGTGCACCGGCTCCTCTCGGGCTGGCGCCGCACGCTCCAGTCGAGCGGCGGCTCGGTCGCTAGCCGGCGGCCGAGCTCGGCGATTCCGGCGTGAACCGGACCGGCAGCGTCTTCAGCTGATTGACGAACAGCGAGCGCGCCTGCGCGGGCTCGCCGGCCAATTCGATGTCACCGAACCGGCGGAGGGTCTCGGCGAGCAGGGTCTGGAGCTCGAGCCGCGCGAGGGCCGCGCCGAGGCAGAAGTGGCGCCCGCCGGCGCCGAACGCCTGGTGGTCGGGGTCGCGCGTGACGTCCAAGCGCTGGGCGTCCTCGTAGACGCTCTCGTCACGATTGCTCGAGACGTACCAGAGCAGCACCTTGTCGCCCTCCCGGATCGTCTCGCCGTGAAGCTCGACGTCGCGGGTCGGCGGTGCGCCTGAAGTGGGCGAACGCCGGGTAGAAGCGAAGGAGCTCCTCGACCGCGCCAGGGATCAGGGAGGGATCGTCCAGCAGCAGCTGCATCTGGTCGCGGTCCTCCATCAACCCGCGCATCCCGCTCGTGAACACGGCGCGGGTGCTGTCGTTGCCGGCGGCGCCCAGCAGGCCGATGCCCATGTAGATCTCGGAGTCGGTCAGCCGCTCGCCGTCGACCTCGGCGTGGACGAGGACGCTGATCAGGTCGTCGCCGGGGCTCTCCCGCCGCTCCCCGATGATCTCCATCGTCTCGTTCCAGGTGCGAGTCAGCATCTCCGCGAGAGCCTCCTCGCTCGGCCGCAGGTCCTCGTCGCCGAACCCGAGCGCGAGATTCGTGTCCTCCATGTGGCGCGCGTCGTCCTCCTCCGGCGTGCCCATGAACGACCCGATGACCCGCGAGACGACGGGCCCGGCGACGTCGGTGACGAGGTCGCACTCGCCGCGCTCTGCGACCCGGTCGAGCGTGCGGTTGACGATCCCCCGGATCCGCTCGCAGTGCTCGGCGATGCGCTTCGGCGTGAAGCCCCGCTGGAAGAGCGCCTTGAGGCGGTCGTGACGCGGCGGATCCATCGAGATCATCTGCTGGCGCTGCGCCTCCAGCGGGATGCCGAAGTCGTCGAGCACCAGGATGCCGCCCACCTCCGACGAGAAGGTCTTCCAGTCGAGACTCACCGAGCGGACGTCCTCCGCCCTGGTGATCGACCAGAAGCCGGCCTCGTCCGGGATGGTCGGACAGCGGGCTCCAGTGAACGGGCGCCTCGCGGCGAAGCCGGGTGAAGACGTCGTGAGGAGGTCCGTCGGCCCAGAGCGCGAGATCGCCGACGTCGAGTTGGTCGAGGTCCTCTACGGCGATCGTGGTCATGGGCTCCTCCGTTTGGCTCGGCTGCTCCGCGCTCGATGGGTCATACTACAGATGTAGTGAGAGCGGTGCAAGCGGAGAGCGGCGCGCGCCGCGCGCAGGTCGCGCAGGCGGCTCTCGAGGTCCTCGAGGCGGAGGGAGGGCGCGGGCTGACCCACCGTGCGGTCGACCGCCGGGCCGGGCTGGCGGAGGGCTCCACGAGCAACTACTACCCAAGCCGCGAGGCTCTCCTGACTGCCGCGCTCCACCGTCTCGTCGAGCTCGAGCGGCCCGGGGTGCGCGCGATGGAGGACCTCGCGCCGGGCGGCCCCTACGAGCCGCGGCGCGCCGCGGAGCTGGTGGCGGGGCTGATGCAGGACTGGCTGGCCCCCGAGCGCTTCGGCCTCACGGTTGCCCGCTACGAGCTGATCCTCGAGGCACGGCGCCGGCCGGAGTTCCAGCTTGCGCTCAACGAGGTCCGGCGGGAGTACCGGCTGCTCGCGGCAGCGCTCCTCCCCGCCGCCGGATGCAGCGACCCAGAGGGACACGCCCCGCACCTTTTGGCGGCGCTCGACGGGCTGATGGTGAATCAGCTGTTCGAGCCGGCGACCGCCCTGTCGGAGGCGGAGATCGTCGAGCACCTGGCGCGCTTCTTCAAATCCTGCTGACGTGTCCTCTCGCGCAGCTGTCGATTTCGCAGCTTGCCGTTCGTCGTAGGGACGATCACAATCCCACAAGGAGGTCATCCCATGCAGTACATACTCCAGATCTTACTCGACCGACGCCTCGGACGAGTTCGACCAGCTCCCGGAGGCGGAGCAGAACGCCATTCTGGGCGAGTACATGGCGATCATGCAGGCGCCCGGCGTGACCGGCGGAGCCCAGCTGCAACCGCCGACGACGGCCACGACGGTGCGGGTCGAGGACGGCAAGACGCTGACCACGGACGGCCCGTTCGCCGAGACCAAGGAGGTCCTCGGCGGCTATTACCTGGTCGAGGCCGACGATCTCGACGCGGCGATCGAGCTCGCGGCTCGCATCCCTGCCGCCCGCATGGGCGGTGCGGTCGAGGTCAGGCCGCTGGTGGAACGCTGAACGACGTCGAACGCGCGTTTCGCGACGAGTGGGGGCGCGTCCTGGCCTCCCTGATCGGCTTCCTCGGCGACTTCGACCTCGCCGAGGAGGCCGCGCAGGAGGCGTTCGCGATCGCCGCCGAGCGTTGGGCACGGGACGGCGCGCCGGACAACCCCGGCGCCTGGCTCGTCACCACGGCGCGCAACCGAGCAATCGACCGGATTCGCCGCGACAAGACCCTCGCTGCGAAGACGAAGCTGCTCGAAGCGCCTGACCACACGGAGGACCAGGTGAACGACGAGTCGATCCCGGACGAGCGACTGGAGCTGATCTTCACCTGTTGTCACCCCGCGCTCGGCCTCGACGCTCAGGTGGCGCTCACCCTGCGCACGCTCGCCGGGCTGACGACCGTTGAGATCGCGCGCGCCTTCATCGTTCCCGAGGCGACCATGGCCCAGCGGCTCGTGCGGGCCAAGCGCAAGATCAAGTCCGCCGGCATCCCCTTCCGCGTCCCGCCCGACCATCTGCTTCCGGACCGGTTGGCGGCGGTGCTGGCCGTCGTCTACCTGATCTTCAACGAGGGCTACGGCGGGCGAGGCGACCTCGCCGGCGAGGCGATTCGGCTCGGGTCGCGCATTGGCCGAGCTGATGCCCGACGAACCCGAGGCTCACGGGCTCCTCGCCCTGATGCTCCTGCACGATGCGCGGCGCGAAGCACGATTCCGCGACGGCCAGCTCGTGCTGCTCGCCGACCAGGACCGAGCGCTGTGGAACGCCGCCCAGATCGACGAGGGCCGGGCAATGCTCGACCGGGCGATCGCGTTGGGCGGCCGGGGACCGTACGTGCTGCAGGCCGCGATCGCCGCTCTGCACACCGCGAGCCCCCGGACTGGACCCAGATCGCTGCGCTGTACGAGGAGCTCGCCGGGCTGACCGGCTCCCCGGTGGTCGAGCTGAACCGGGCGGTCGCAATCGCCGAGGCACGGGGCCCGCAGGACGCGCTCGAGCTCGTCGAGCATCTGGAGCTCGATGGCTACCACTACTTCCACGCCACCCGAGCGGATCTCCTGCGACGGCTCGGACGCACGGAAGAGGCCCGCGGCGCCTACGAGCGTGCGCTGGAGCTTGCCCACACCGAGTCGGAGCGGCGCTTCCTGGAGGGGCGTCTCGCCGCCCTGCGGAATTGCGATAGCGGCGCGCCGCGCGGGGCTCAGCCGGGTTGCGGGCTCGGGCGCGCGCGCGACCACCGCCGGCGACGTCCGAGCTCCTGCGCCCCTTCCTCACGCGCTTGGAGGTCGAAGTACAGAAGCGTGCGGCCGATCGCTACGTAGGGAACCAGGAGCGCGAAGACGAGCGAGCCGATGATGTTGATCCAGGTCAGCGAGAGGTTCGCGAAGATCAGCGCGAACCCGAGCACGGGACCCGCGACGACGCTCAGCAACCAGAAGAACCCCGCGATCCGCAGGGTTCGCCACCAATGTCCCCGCACCACCTTGGTGCTGCCGCGAAACGCGTCGCGAATCGACTTGTCCTTGAACAGGATCTCCTGCTGCACGAACTGCCAGTCGATGTACTTCCAGATCGCGATCGGGATCCCGATCACCGTGATCGCGAGCAGCGCGGTCAGGATCGAGACCAAGAGCTGTCCCCCGATCAGGCGCCAGAAGCGGGCGAACATCTCGCGGTAGGCGAGCACGAACCCGGCTCGCTCGCCGCGGTCGAGGTCCCGGACGAATGCGATGATCGCGGCGGCGGCCGCCGCGAATCCGAGGGAGCGCCCAACCGACGGAAGCGAGATCGAGATCCCGGTGTCGACCGCGCCCGTGACCAGCGAGATCAACGCGGCGACGCCCACGATCGCGCCGACGATCAAAAACGTCGACAGGCCCATCGCGACGAAGGTGAGCCAGTGCCGCCCGTAGAGCTGCCGCGACGCCCTCACGAGCTGTCCGAAGGCGCGTGGCTGCCGAAGGCGGGTGAGGTCCACGGGGGTCCAGCGGGTCAGGGCGATCGGGACGGCGACCAAGAGGACCAGGACGACGGCGATCAGGACGGCGCCGAAGCGGGTGCGGGCCTCGAGGTTGATCCAGCTCGACACGGTCGCGACCGCCGGGCAGAACGCCTGCGTGACGGCGGGCCCCAGCGCGAGCCCGCCCGGGAGCTTCGGGCTCGTTTCGCGAACGCCGTCCATCCAGGTGAACGGCTCCCGCCATTGGGTCTTCGTGTTGGCCCCGGTGGGACCGTTGTTGTAGCTCTTCTGCCGCTCGCCCCAGTGCCCCTCGAAGGTGAGCCATTGGAAGCGGCTTCCCGGCGGCGGGTCGGTCGGGTACGAGGACCGGCCGCGGGACGACCCGCCGCAGGGGCTCGGAGGTGTTGTCGCAGCCGAGTCCCGAGCCGCCCTGACCGTTCTCCACGTAGATCGCCGAGTCGAAGAAGGTGGCATGCGATCCGGCGGCGGGATAGACGACCGGATGTGTCCCCTCCTTCTCGACCTTGTCGTCGTCCCACCCCCCCTTCTCGCCGCCGCCGTGCTGGAAGAGCGCGATCTCGGACGGCCCGGCTTGCCAGAGCCGCGCGCGGGGTGTTCGCGTCGAAGGCGATCTGCATGCCCTCCCAGTCGCCCTCGTGGATGTCGTTGAACTGGTTGAAGTAGTAGAAGAACCAGTACTGGACGACGAAGCCCGAGTGGCCTCGCTGCCGGCGATGTGGGCGTAGGTGATCGGGGGGGCCTCGCCGGCCGCCTTCAGCGCCGCGAAGTCCCGGGCGTAGGTGCACCCCGGGCTGAGCGCATCGCCCGGCAGGTCGAGGTGCCAGCGGGCGCCTAGCCCCGCGATGTCGGCGGCGGTCGGGGCTGGACGACTGATCGCCGGCTCGCCCTTCTCGGCGGGACGCGTCAGGTTGACCCGCGGGTTCCCCAGCACCGTGTTCACGGTCGTCGGCTCGTACTGCTCCTCGGTGGTGTCGCAGGGCGGGTCCTCCTGCGCCCGCAGCATCACGATCGGCGAGTAGGTCCTGACCAGCTGCTCGGCGGGGCTCACGGCGGCCCCCGCCGGCGCCGCCGTGAGCATGGCCGCAGCCAAGGCAAAAACGGTCGCCAACCCCCGCTGGCCGTTCACGGCGCGACCGTACCAGACGGCCATTGGAGTCCGGGTGGCCTCCTAGCCTGTCCGGGTGGCCGAGTTCGCGATCCGCGTCCCCTCGGTGGACGAGCTCCTCGACGCCTACAGCGTCGAGCCCTTGGAGCGTCGGCCGCTTCGCGAAGACGTTCGAGAGCGGATCCTCCGCGCCTGGATCGACACGCGGGAGGAGCGCCCGAGCCCACCTCACTGTCGAGCTCCCGGCCGACCAGAGGCGCGCCGGCCTCGACGCTGACCTCAGCGAGGCGATCCGAAACGACCTGGCGCGAACGTACGAGGCGAGCAAGCGGCTCCATTTCTTCACGCGCGGGGAGCGCCGTGAGGCCGAGGTCGCGTTCCTGTTCCTCGTCGTCTGCCTGCTCGCCTCGAGCCTGGTCGACAAGCTCACGGCGAACCAGGCGCTGTTCACCAGCATCTCCCAGGGACTGGTCGTGCTCGGATGGGTCGCGATGTGGCAGCCGGCCCAGCAGGTGTTCCATGGCGTCTCCCGGCGGCTGAGCCGAAAGCGCTACCGCGAGCTCTCTCAGGTGCCGATCGAGATCGCCTGGGCTTGACCGGGGTCAGTCCACCTCGGGACCGCGATGGGGATCGAGAGCCATCGGTTGCTCGTGCCACTCGGTGGGAAGCGCGATCTCCACGTCCAGGGAAAGGCCCGGCGGCTCGGGCTCGGGGCGCACCCCGGTTCCCGCCAGCCAGGGTGCGAGATATCGGCCGCTGATCTTGTGCGGAGGCCACCAGAGATAGTCGGCTGACGCCTCCCCCTCGCCCTCTCCCCCGGTCAGCGAATGGCTCAGGTTGAGGGATTCGCCTCCGGTGAGGAGCTTGCCCCGCAGTACGGGATGGAACGGCCTGGGATCGAGGTCGGCGCCGAGGCGGGCGGCGATGTGCTCAGCAGCGGCATCGGCCTGCTGGGTCGCGAGGCCTCCCTGCTTGATCGGGAAGGTGGTCCCGTCGCCGGCCGCGTAGACGTCGTCGACGCCCTTCACCCTCGCGTGCTCGTCGATCGGTATGAAGCCCGTCTCGTCGCACGGGAGGCCCGCGATCCTGTGCGACCGGGCCCACCGGTTCCTGTGCGCCGGGCCCACCCGTTCGCGCGGCCCAGCTCATGCAGCCGACGCTCCCCCCAGGGCGTTGACGAGGCGATCGAGCAGGTTGAGGTACTGGATCAGCTGCCTGGTGCCGAGGAACTCCTCCCGCACCCGCTCGCGAGCGGCCTCACCGAGCTGAGCGGCAAGGGTCGGATCCCGCAGCAGCCGGCCGACCGCCGCTCCGAAGCGCGGTAGATCGGCGGGGTCGTCGATGAGGACGCCGCTCTCCCCGTCCACGATCTGGTCCTGGATTCCGCCGACGCGGCTCGCGACCACGGGCCTCGCCTTCCACATCGCCTCGGCAACGGTCAGGCCGAACCCCTCAGCCAGGCTCTTCTGAACGATGACGTCGGAACGGCGCTGGAGGGCGTTGACGATCGCAGCGTTCTCCTCGGCGTCCTCCATCGGCAGCTGGGCCAGATGGACGCGCCGCCTCACGTCGGGCTCCAGGGCGCCCCATTGCGCCCTCACCTCACCAAGCACCTCAGCACCCTCCGGGTCATCGGCCACGGCGCCGACGGACGGTCCAGCGAGCATGAGGTGCGCATCGCGGTCATCCACGTGCTCGCAGAAGCCACGGAGGACGCCCGCCGGATCCTTGAGTCGATCCCAGCGCGATACCTGCGTCACCAGCTTCGCGTCCGGGGTCAACGGCTCATCCTCATCGAGCTCGGCTCGGCGATCGACCCTTCCGGGAGTCCCGTCCTCTCTCGAGAACGTCGGAGCCCCGTCCCGTCGACGGCCGATACGCCCGTGGCGCCGAGGATGGCGGCGACCACAGGAGGCGCCAGATCCTGGTTCTTCGCGGAGAAGGCGTCGATCGACGGAGGCACGATCCAGACCCGCTCCTCGTCGAGGCCGTCCCAGACGAACTCCCGCCGCGAGAAAACGTAAGCCTCCGCCTGTTGCACATACGGTCGGAGGAAGGCCCACGCTTCCCGGGCGCGGTCATTCGGAACGTCGATCCCCACATGGCAGCGCCATACGACGCGCGCCCCCGCCGCGCACATCGTGGGCACCAGGCCGGCGGTCTGCGGATCGTGAAGGAAGACGACGTCGCCCGGCACGACGGCATCGGCCAGCTCCGCCGCGTTGCCCGCGAGCGCCGCTTCATACATCTCACGCTCGACGTCGCCCAGCGTCCCGCCGTCGCCGGCCGCGCCGTGGAGGTGGTTGTGGATCCGCTTCGTGACCTTGAAGAACTCCGGGGTCCCCCCGATGACCACCCAACGGGCGTCGACCCCGGCGCCGCGCGCGTAAGCCAACAGGGAGCGCAACAGCTCGGCGACCCCTCCGCCCCGCGCCGTCGAGTTGACGTGCAAGACGGCTCTTCCACCGAAGACGTCATGAGCGCGCCGGATCCCCTCGCCCACCTCCGCGTACCGCGCCCCCAGAAGCTCGCGAAAGCGCTGCGGTGGCAAGGGCGCCACGGGAACGTGGGTGAGCGGCGGACATGCGCCTAGTCGTGGACTCGGGTCACGCGCGGATGGTATGGGGGCTTGCACTCCGGTTCCCGCGCGGGCTATAGCGTGGCGCCCAACCGGAGTGCCTGGTGAAAGCCGAGCGATCAGCACAGACGGACGTGGCCGTTGTCGGGGCGGGCGCCGCCGGCCTCTATGCGGCCCTGCGCGCTGCCGAGGCCGGCGCCCGCGTCGCCCTCGTGTCGCGAAAGCGGCTCGCCGAGACGGTGAGCGAGAGCGCGAGCTACTGGGCGCAGGGCGGGCTCGCCGCCGCGCTGGGCCCGGACGATTCCCCGGGACGCCACGCCCAGGACACGCTGCAGGCCGGCCGGGGCCTGTGCCGCACGGCCGCGGTCGAGGCCTTGACCGACGAGGCGCCGGGCGCGGTTCGAGAACTGGTGGCCCGCGGGGTCGGATTCGACACGGAGCCGGACGGCGCCCTCGCGCTGGCGCTGGAGGGCGGGCATACCGCGAGGCGGATCATCCACGCGGGGGGCAGCGCCACCGGCAAGGCGCTCACCCACCGGCTGATCGAGCTCGTCGAGGCGGAGCCTGGGATCGAGGTGCTCGAACGCACCTCGGTGATCGCCCTGTGGAGCGACGGCCGGCGCTGCGCGGGGGTGATCACGCAGGACGGCGCCCTGGCCGCCCGAGCAACGATCCTGGCCACCGGTGGCGGGGCGGCGCTCTGGAGCCGCACGACCAACCCCTGGGGGGCCATCGGGGCCGGCCACGTCCTCGCGCATGCGTCGGGCGCGGACCTGGCCGATCTGGAGTTCTGCCAGTTCCACCCCACGGCGCTGGCACTCGCCGGCGAGGGGGACGGCACCCTGTTGACCGAGGCCCTTCGCGGCGAGGGCGCCGTGCTGCTGGACGCATCCGGCCGCAGGTTCACGGACGAGCTGGCCCCGCGCGATGTGGTCACCGCGGCGATCCTCGATCGCATGGACGCGGACGAGACCGACCACGTCCTGCTCGACATGCGCTCGATCGAGCCGGAGCGCTTTCCCAACGTCTTCAGCGCCTGTCGGGACGCCGGGCTCGAGCCCGAGCGAGAGCCCGTGCCGGTCTCCCCTGCGGCTCACTACCTCATGGGCGGCATCGTCTGCGACCTTGAGGGGCGGAGCACGCTTCCGGGGCTCTTCGCGGTGGGCGAGTGCTCGTGCACGGGCGTTCACGGCGCCAATCGCCTTGCATCGAACTCGCTCACCGAGTGCTTCGTGTTCGGCGCTCGCGCAGCGGCGGCCGCAGCGCGCGAGTCGTCATCGCTTCTCGCACCACCGATCCCCGAATGGAGGTTCGAGCCCCCCACCACGCGAGACCAGGGAGGCGCTGTGGCGACACGCCGGCCCGCGGCGGACCGAAGGGTCGCTCGAGCCGCTCCTCGACGATCCCTATCCGCTCGCACGGCTGATCGCCCGCGCGGCGCTCGACAGGCCGGAGTCCCGAGGGCCTCACCGCCGCGCGGACTTCCCGCTGCCTGATGACGCACTCGATCGGGTGCACCTCGTGATCGGCGCGGAGGAGGCCCCCCGCCGCGAGCGCTGGCCCTAGGCGGACCCCGGGCCCGTTGCCCGTCGCGGGCCTACCGCTGCCGACAGATGCGCGACTGATCCGTGCAGAGGCTCATCTTCAGGAGCTTGAGCTTCCTCCACGGGAACCGTCGCATGATCTGCTCCGGCGACCGGCCGCCGAAGAGCCCGTGGGGGCCGACGTAGGGGTTGGGCCGGCCCCCGGGGTCCTGGGCGAAGAAGCCGACGCCGAGGCTTCGATCGCGCACGATCAAGCCGTAGCGCTGCGCGGCACGGGCCATCATCAGCGTCGGCCTCGGGAGGTGAAGGGCCTCGAGATTCACGCTCGCAGGCAGGCGGAAGCGCGCTCCCTCGGGGATCGCGCCCGGCGGGCCGCTGCCGTCGGTCCGCTGGGCAGGCCACGAGTACTGGCGGGCGCGCGGGTTGGGGATGATCATCGCCAGCGCGTGCGGGATCTTGCCGGCGCGGAGCTCCCTGATCAGCATCGTCCCGCCGACCACCGGGAGGCTCGAGGCCGTGGAGCCCCAGTTCAGCCGGGCCAGGCCGGGCCAGGCGGCGGGGGTGTAGTAGCCGGGGTTCCGAGAGACGTGCTTCATGGCGCCGCCCCACGTGGCGTGCCACTTGCCCCGTTCTTTGTGCGCCTGCCAGAACTCCCACAGCATGTCGGTCGAGGGCTGCCAGATCGTCATGTGCTTGTCACTGCCGCCGGCCGGCCTCGCGTATCGCGGGATCGGCACCCGCCTGAACGCCCGCTGCAGGCTCCTTCGCCCCGCCTGGTTGCCCTGGAAGAGCGTCACGTGGACGCGCGCGCTGATTGCGGCCCACTACATAAAGCGGGGTGCTGTAGCTGTCGGTCTGGATCCACGGAGTGGGGCCGTTCACCGCTTTCACGAGCTGGTGGACCAGCCGGCCGGAGTGGGGATCGATGCGCGCGTTGCGAGCCAGCGGGTGGTTCCAGACGCCGTTCGGGGAGAACAGCCGCGCCGAGGCCGCCGAGGCGCCCCAGGCCGAGGCCGCCGCCCAGGCGAGGAGGCCGGCGAATGCCAGCGCTGCCGCCAACCGGCGACGAGCGGATGCGACGCGTGTAGGTCTGCCCGCCAGGGTCCATCTCCACCACCTTCGACATCGGAGCTGCGGACCCCTGCGTGACTTGGCCCGAGCGCACCTGGACGCGCCTTCTATCAGAGTCGACGCCATGCAACCCGGTAGTGACCGCTGCGACCTAGCCCGCCTCCGAGCCCGTCAATCGGGCTCGATCGCGGGTAATGGCAACTCGGTCAATAACGTTGGCCAAGGCAACCGAAGGAAGGAGCGGCCATGAATGTCTTCGTTGCGGGCGGGACGTTGTAGGCCGTGGACGGCAGCGCACATCGGGTGGTCGTGATCGGCGGCGGCTTCGGCGGCCTACAGGCGGCCATCCACCTGGCGCGTGCGCCGGTGGACCTGACGCTGGTGGACCGCCGCAACTTCCACCTCTTCCAGCCGCTCACCTATCAGCTGGCGACCGGCGCCCTTTCGCCCGGCGAGGTCTGCTACCCGCTTCGCGCGATCTTCAAGCGGCGCGCGAACGTTCGGGTGCTCCTGGCCGAGGTTGAGAGGTTCGACCTGTCCGAGCGAAAGGTCGTGGTTCGGCCGGAATGCGGCGAGACGGGGGCGACGCCGCTCGCCTACGACACGCTCATCGTCTCGGGCGGGTCCAGCTATTCGTACTTCGGCCACGACGAGTGGCGGACGTTCGCGCCCGAGGTCAAGTCGCTGGAGAGCGCGCTCGCCGCCCGGTCACGTCTGCTCGGGGCGTTCGAGGCCGCGGAGACGGAGACCGATCCTGCGCGGCGGCAAGCCTGGCTGACCTTCGTGGTCGTGGGCGCGGGTCCGACCGGAGTGGAGATGGCGGGCCAGATCGCCGAGCTCGCACGCGACACGCTGCGTCGCGACTACCGGGCGATCGACCCCGGCTCCGGCCGTGTGTTGCTGATCGAGATGGCCGATCGCGTCCTGACGGGCTTCCCGCCGTCGCTCTCCCAAAGGGCGGCCCGGTCCCTGGAGCGGCTGGGGGTGACGCCACTCCTCGAGCGGACGGTCGTGGGCATCGACGCCGACGGGGTGACGATCCAGGCCCCCGACCAAGGCGTGGAGCGGGTGGGGACGCGGACCGTCATCTGGGCCGCGGGCGTGACAGCCTCCGGGCTTGCCGGGCTCCTCGCCGAGCAGAGCGGCGCCGACCTCGACCGGGCGGGCAGGGTCTCGGTCGAGCCGGATCTCACCCTGCGCGACCACCCCGAGGTCCTCGCGCTCGGCGACATGGTGCGCGTTCGCGGGAGACGGTGGTGCGTCACAGCCGCTGCCCGGAGTCGCACCCGTGGCCATGCAGGAGGGGCGGTATGCGGCCAGGGTGGTTCGAGCCCGTCTGGAGAGCCGGAGCGTCGGCCCCTTCCGCTACCGCGACAAGGGGAACCTGGCGACCATCGGGCGCGCCAGCGCGGTGGCGGACCTGCACGCCGTCCGGCTGAGCGGCTTTCCCGCCTGGCTGACCTGGCTCGTGGTCCACCTCTGGTACCTGATCGGCTTTCAGAATCGGCTCCTGGTGCTGATCCGGTGGTCGATCAGCTTCTTCACTCGTGGCCGGGGCGCGCGGCTGATCACCTCCCAGTCAACTGATGACGTGCACGCCGGTAGCCTCGAAACGTGAAGCGAAGCCCCGAGCTCAGCGGGCCAAGTAGGCGCGCCATGAGGCTTCCGACTACCGCGCATACCTCCCGGCCCTGGCGAATCCACGAGCTCACCCCGGACTTCCGGGTCGAGGACGTCTGGGCCCTGCCCACGCCGGGCGGCGCGAACGACTTCCCGCGGCTCGTGCGGCTGGCGGCGTCGCTCGACCCTTCGCAAAGCTCCTCGCGCGCCGTCAGCGCACTGTTCGCGATCCGGTGGAAGCTCGGCGAGCTCTTCGGCTGGGACGCGGCGGACGCCGGTGTCGGCTCCAGGGTGCCGACGCTGCGCGAGCGCTTGCCGGCCGATCTGCGAGAAGCACAACCCGGCCCGGAGTTCGGGGCGCTCCCGTTCAGTCCGCTGTACCTGACCGACGACGAGTTCGCGGCGGAGACCGCCAACCGTACGGTCCACGGCGTCATGCACCTCGGCTGGGTCCAAGATGAGTCCGGCGGCCATCGTGGTCAGATGGCCGTCCTGGTGAAGCCGAACGGGCCGCTCGGACACGTCTACATGACGACGATCGCGCCGTTTCGGCACCGGATCGTCTATCCGCCGATGCTGCGAGAGATCGGGCGGACCTGGCGGTCGTCCCCGCCATTGCATGGGCACACCTAGCCATCCGGGCGGCACTCAGCACCGCTGGGTCGTCCTCTACGACCGGGACTGCGGCCTCTGTAACTGGCTGCTCTCCGGCCTGCTGCGCTGGGACCGGGCGGAGCGGTTGCGGCCGATCGCGCTGCAGTGCCCCGAGGCGGACTCCCTCCTCGCCGACCTCGCGCCGGCCGAGCGAATGGCCTCGTGGCACCTGATCGCTCCGTCCGGCGAACGGGCCTCCGGGGGCGCCGCGCTCCCGGCCCTGCTGAGACTCCTCCCCGGTGGGCGAGTTGCGGCGAATGTTTTCGCACGACTCCCCGTGCTCACCGACCGCGCATACGAGTGGGTGGCCGAAAACCGCTCCCAACTCTCCAAATTGGTGCCGAAGAGCTTCAAGCGGCGTGCGGGCGAGCGGGTTCGCGCACGCGGCCGTTAACTCGACACGGCACCTCGAGCGTCCTCCTGGACCTCGGCAACGTCAACTTCATCGACGCGAACGGGCTGAGCGGGTCTAGCCCTCGGCCTCGACCTTGATCTCGCAGAGGTCGACCGAAGCCCGGGTGCCCGGCGTCTCGGAGGGATCCATCTGCTCGAAGATGGCACTGGCATCGCGCATCTTCTGGTCGGACTCGAAGTAGCCGACGAAGAGGGCCGTCCCCTGAGCGTCGTCCACGAACAGCTGGAACCCGGTGGACTCCACCCCGGGGGGCGGCCCATCGGACTTCTCGATCTCGGCCGCGATCTCGTTGATTCGCTCGGGGGTCACGTCGGTGAACCTGACGACACGTGCGAACATCGGCACCTCCTCGGTTGGGATCAGCGCAGACCCTAACCGGACCGGCGCATTCAGCCAGGCATCGGGTAGCGCCGCCGAGGGCGCCCCACTAGCCCTGAAGCCCTGCGGCCTCGCGGGCTTCGGCCAGGGTGTCGTACTGGTGCATCCGTACGATCTTGCCGTCGCGAAGCTCATACAGCGTGGTGAGCTCGATCTCGACCTTGGCGCCGCTTCCTTCCCCCACTCCCCATTGCCGGCTCGGGACGAGCACGCAGTCGCCGGCGTCGATGTATTCGAGGCTCTCGATGTAGTACTCGCCGAAGGGCTCGAGCCACTCCCGCAGGTACCTGACGACGCCATCCGCGCCGCTGTAGAACTCGTCGACGCCGGTTCCCAGGCCCGAGGCCAGCGTGGTCAGCTCGACGTCGGGCGAATAGGCTTGCCCGGCCGCCTCCCGAATCGCTTCGATCTCCCAGTCGATGGCGGCGACGTTCACGCCTCCGAAGGGCTCGAACACCGAGCGGATGATCTCCACGTTCTCCTGCGACATGGTCCGGCAGTATCTCGCGTGGGGACGCCTCCGCGCGGGAAATTCGGCAACCTCGCCCTCCCGGTCGCGCTCCTCCGAGCGTGCCTTTGCCCTTACAATCTCGCGCGGGGATGAGGATGCTGACCGGAGCCGTGAATGCCAGCGCGTCGAGGAGGCTGAACGCGCTCGGTTCCTTGGCGGGTCGCCTTGCGCTGCTCGGGACGGTCGCGGGGGTATGCCTTGCGCTGACGTCGGGGCCGGCCGCCGCGGCGCAGCCGGGAACGGTGTGGCTCTGCAAGCCCGGGCTCAAGGACAACCCCTGTGGGCCGAGCCTGTCGACGACGCAACTCTCCAACGACGGCCAGACCGTGCTCGGCGAGTACACGCCGCCGAAGCTCCGTCACCCGAAGATCGACTGCTTCTACATCTATCCGACGGTCAGCGACGACAAGAGCGACAACTCGGATCTCTCGATTGACCCGGAGGAGCGCTCGATCGCCCTCTATCAGGCGGCCCGCTACTCCGAGCGATGCCGGGTATTCGCGCCCATGTACCGACAGGTCACGATCACTCGCCTGCTGAAGGGCCCCGACACCATCACCCCGAAGATGCAGCGCATCGCCTACCAGAGTGCGCTGGCGGGCTGGAGGGACTATCTGAAGAACTA
Source organism: uncultured bacterium (assembly GCA_963772345.1). Taxonomy (GTDB): domain Bacteria; phylum Actinomycetota; class Thermoleophilia; order Solirubrobacterales; family 70-9; genus AC-56. The sequence goes on from CAVYXB010000002.1 coordinate 134,881, forward strand.
CAACCACGGCCGCCCGTTCGTGCTGATCGGCCACTCGCAGGGGAGCTTCACGCTGCGTAAGCTGATCGCGGAGCAGATCGACCAGAGCGCCGAGCTTCGCCACCAGCTCGTCTCGGCGATCCTGCTCGGCGGGAACGTGCTCGTCAAGAAGCACCACGTGGCGGGTGGGGATTTCAAGAACATTCCCGCGTGCTCGACCGCGACCCAGCTCCACTGCGTGATCGCCTTCTCGACGTTCAACGCCCCCGTGCCGCAGGACTCCATCTTCGGGCGGGTGAACGGGTCCCTGGGAGCTCCGCCCGACCCGACCCTGAAGGTGCTCTGCGCCTATCCGGGGGACAGCCACCTGAAGACGATCATTCCCACCCAGCCGTTCGCTCCCGGTACCACGATCGGGGCCGCGACGACCGCGGTCGGGTTCCCCCGTCCGAACGTCACGACGGCATGGGCGGAGCTCGACCACGCCTACACGGGAGGCTGCTCCGGGGCGGGCGGGCGCCAACGTGCTGCAGATCGCCGACAACCCCAACGCTTTTCACCTCCGCGCGATCCCCGACGCGACCTGGGGCCTCCACCTGACCGACGCGAACATCGCGCTCGGCAACCTCACGCACATCGTCAAGCGTGAGACGCAGACGTACTTTCAGGGCTGACGACTAACCGGCGCCGCTGGATGTTGGGTCTCCCCGGAGGTAGGCTCACCACGACGCGGTCCATCAAGGGAGGAACCATGCGCCGCATCCGCAAGCACCTGACGTACGCCAACGTGATGGCGACGATCGCTCGGGGTGCCGGTGCGGTTCAAAGACGCGGGAGTCCGGAGCGTTTGCAGCCCTGGTATTTGGGTCAACAACTTCCCCACTCTGACCAACAGGGCCGCCTACGCTCGAGACCCCTTTGGATTCGTCCATCTCCGCGGCAGCGTGTCGACGTGCAACGGCGCCGGCATGACGATCTTCACGCTCCCGGCTGGGCTTCGGCCCGCCAAGGTTGAATCCATGACCGACCTCGGATTCTCTGGCGGCGCCAGCGTGGTGCAGGTGACTCCAGGGGGGCGGGTGAAGAGCGACGACCCCGATGGTCAATCGCTCGACGGGATCACGTTCCGCTGCGGCCCCTCGGGGCAGAACGGCTGTCCGTAGACGACTGAGAATCAGGCTGGGAACCGCACGGCACGAGATACTGCGCGGGTCATGTCGCAGGAGGGGTGAACTCGAATCGGCGCGTCCGTATAAGTGACTGAGTCCGAGTAGGGTCGGCCTGTGCGTCTCGCGACGGCAGTCCTCGGCGCTCTCATCACGCTCATGCTCGCCGGGTGTGGCGGCGATGAGGACAGTGCGACGACCGAGGAGACGCCCTCCCCGGAGCAGAGGATCAAGCAGATCGGCAACAAATGGACACCGCTCTTGACGCTCTGCCCCGGAGCAGAAGATCAGGCAAACCGGCAACAGATGGGCACCGCTCTTCGCTGCTGGCCACTACGGTGCGGCCTGCAGGTATCAGACCCCAGCCCCTCTGCTTCCGGACCACCTGCGAACACGCGGGCGGGCCGGAGGGTCAAGCCGCAGCCAACACCGAACTGCACGCTGCCGTCGTCGGCGTTTCGGAAATCGTTCGAAGACGCCACGGTCCAGGACGTTGCGATTGAAGGCGGCCGAGCAGGTGCCAAGCTGTCGAATGGCGAGCTGGTGGAGTTCGTCGGGGTGCGGCCTGTCCGCTGCATCGGATCTGCCTGCCCACGGCCCACCCCAAAGGCCTGGCTCGTCCACAAGCTCGGTGGGAACGCGGGCAAGAAGTATTTCGAACCGAAGCACCGCTACCGAATTCGAACCCTTTACGTTTCGGGTGTACAGTCGTGCAACCCCCTTACTGAGCCACGGCTCAATAAGCGCGGGGCGCCCCGGTTTGCTGCCGGGGCGTTTTGCGTTAGCCCTATCCCCTCGACACCCGACGGCGGATCGGAGTAGGGTCGGTAGCCAGCTAAGGGCCTATCGCCCGCTGCCTACTTCTCGCGCAGCCGTCTGGACCTCACGAGCCTCGGCGACTTCTCGGGCCGTTCTCAGTGATAGAGACGCCGAACACCCTTAGACCGTGCCACCTCACAGATGGCGAAACTTGGCGAATGCGATTCGCCCAGTCGTGCGGTAAGCCCGCACCCGATGAGCCAAAGGAGAGTTGGTTTACCCACGGAGCGCGGCATGAGGGGGCGTGTGGGCATCGGAGTGAGATAGGTGGGATAGGACGCCCATGGGGAACGGGCGTCTTTCTCGTGGGACGCCGGTTTGGCCCGGCGCATCGTTCTGATTAGCGGAACCCGGTATCGCCCCTTGTGCGCCTTGCGGGCCAAGGGTATGGTCGCCACGACGGACCGCCTAGAGGCACGGGATACGTCTGTTGGGTATCACACCATCCCGAAGATGCCTCCTCTGTGCCAGGGGGACCGGGAGGGAGTGGGTGCATCAAAGGACTGGTGCACTCGCTTCTTCGAGCCGTTGGTCCGCCGCGGTCACTCACCGGAATTTTCCGGGGGCTGGAGCGTGCTCGCGAGATACTGCGCGGACGATGTCGCAGGAGAACCTCGAAAATTTCATCCGCAACGCATACGCCGGGTTCAACGAAGCCGAACCAGACCCCTCTGGCGAGCACAAGCTCGCCTCCTTGGACTTCTACGACCGCGACGCCGTTTACGTGAACGACGCCAGAGATCCAGACGCCGGTATTCACCGGGGCATCGAGGCGGTGAGACAACAGGTAGGGCGATGGGTCGAGGCCTATCCCGACCTTCAGGTGGAGCCGCTTGAGATCCAGACCAGCGGCGATCAGGCCTTCGTGTGGGTCCGCTTCTCGGGCCACGGGGCAGAAAGCGGGGTACCCATCGACATGGAGCTGGCCCACATCGTCACCGTCAAGGGGGGCAAGGTCCTCCGCGTCGAGGAGTACTCGGACCGCGCCGATGGACTCAAAGCCGCCGGGCTTTCGGAGTAGGCGATGTCGCAGGAGAACGTCGAACTGTTCAAGCGGGGCGTGGAGGCTTGGAACGGTGACGACTACGACGCGTGGATCGACCAGTACGACCCCGAGATCGAATGGTTCGCACTCATGGAGGTGTATCGCGGGCATGCCGGAGCCCGGCAGGCTTGGAAGAGCTTCAAGAGCGATATGCACGTCACCGTCCGATTTGACGACATTCGTGACCTCGGGGAATCCGTGCTCGCCCTGGGAGAAATGAAGACCACGGGACAGACAACCCGGCTGAACTTCACTGGTGAACTCGCACAGCTGGTCACGTATCGCGGCGGCAAGGTCGTCAGTGTCCGCGATTCCCGCAGCCATGCTGAAGCCCTCGAAGCCGCCGGGCTTTCGGAGTAGGCGATGTCGCAGGAGAACGTCGATCTGATCCGGCGTGGCTACGAGCACGTCTCAAGGACTGGAGAGCTGCCCGGCGAGATCTTCCATCCCGACCTCATCTGGGACACGACCACGTTTGGGATCGGATTCAATCTGAAGAAGTGCGTCGGGATTGGTGAAGCCAACAGGTGGCTCGCGGAATGGACCGAAGGCTTCGAGAGTTGGTCGCTCGATATCGAGGAGGTCTTCGACGCCGGGGATCAGGTGGTCACATTCGTCCGCCAACATGCGAAGGCCAGGCAGGGAGGCCCGGAGGTGAACATGCCCATCGCGCAGGTCTGGACGTTTCGGGATGGCCTCATAGCGCGAATGGAGATGTACTTCGACCGTGCCGCAGCCCTCGAAGCCGCCGGGCTTTCGGAGTAGGCGATGTCGCAGGAGAACGGGTTGCTCTAAGCGCTTCGTCCAACCGTCCGTGACCGCTGCGAGCCTTACGACATGCTGTCCGTCGCGCGCATGTTCCAGCGCCTGTTCCGGGCGGCGAAGTACGCCGCCAAGGAAGAGAGCTTCGCCGCCGTCCTCGGTGCCGCGATCCTCCTCGTAATCGTCGGGACGATCACCTATTCGCTCGGCGAGGGCTGGAGCGTGGGCAACGGGTTCTACTTCGCCGTCTGCACGCTGACCACGTCGAGCATCGCCGACCCGAGCCTCACGCTCACCAACGAGGCGATGAAGATCTTCACCGCCCTCTACGTGCTGACCGGCATCGGGATCCTGGTCGAGCTGGCGCGCCAGCTCGGCGTCGGGTTCGTGAAGATGCGCGAAGACCGCAGCGTCACCAGACATGCCCGGCGCGCCCGGCGCCATCAAGACGATCCGCCCGAGACGCCTGCGGGGTAACCAGCCGCTTGGCAAAGGCAGACTCGTACGCCGGGTCGGCCACGGCGGCGAGGTACTTGCTGTCGAGACCCGCTCGACGTCCTCGATCATGCGCTGGCGGCGAAGCTGGCGAGCCCTCCTCGACGCGACGCAGTGGCGTGCGATCCCCGTCGAGTCCGCGCAGTCGCCGCAGTACACGGTCCTCCGCTCGGCCTCGTAGGCCATGATCGCTCGGTCGACGTCAGCTCCACAGCGAGCGCAGAGGCCGAACGAGGCGATGGTCCGATACCAGCGTGAACCCGAGCAGTCCACGCGCCCAGAACATAGATCTGAGACATGCGACGCGATCCTGGGCCGGTAGGCTGGCCGCATGCCCGAGACTCCGAGGTGGTGGAACACGGGCGTGGTGCTCGCGGTCGCGATCCTGGCGTGGGAGTCCTGGCCCTGATCGCCTTGGCTGGGTCGCCGTGGCGGAGTTCGTCCACTTGGAGCACGGCATGGCGGAGTTCGAGTCTAGGTGCAGGTGGTGTTCGCGATCGTCCTCGTGGTCGGCATCGCTGCCCTGTTGATCTGGGGCATCGACCGAATACGGCGCAGCGATCACCGGCTCAGTCCGATGGGGGAACGCGTCTGGGCGACATTCACGTTGGTACTCGGCCTCGCGTGGATCAGCCGGGGCATGCCACGTTGCCATGCGGAATTCGGCTTCACTGTGCCGGATCGGCATCCCCACTGGATCGGCTCAAGGGGGCCTGGAGGGGAACCTCACCCGGGGTCCGACTGTCCCTCGACTGTCCCTCGCGCCACCTCGGGAGGCTCGGTGCTCCGGACGACGAAGCGGGCCCAAAGCTGCCGCTATATACCAGTCGACGCTGGCACTGCAGCTCGCGATTTCCCGCCGGTGACAAAGCAGGTTCGGCGCGCGGCCATCGCTTAGGGCGCCCGGTCGAAGCGCGCCGCGGCGCCGCTGCCATACGAGGCGGCGCAGGCGCTGAGTGATCCTGCCGGTCGGATTGCGGTCGAAGCGCGTCACCGGGTCGCTTGAGTGCGAGGCCGCATGAACGCCCGTACCGTCTGGACTGACCGCAATCGAGATCGGGCCCTTGAAGGCGCGTGGTCGTGGCGGAGGTCGCTACCCCCCGCATTGGAGCTAGGCGCCGGCCGAGACCAGCTTGGTGGTCCCCGCGGAGCGCTCGTAGATGTCCCGAGAGTGTCGGTGTCGCCGCTGACCAACTGCTCGGCGGTCTTGAAGAAAACCCTCGGGCCGTCGCTGGAGGCGCGCAGCCGGGCCGGGAAGGCGCCGTTGCCGTGATCTGGCCCTGCGAGACCGGTCGTGGCCCCCCCCGAGCGCTGGTAGACGTCATAGGCGTTGTCGGTGTCGCCGCTGACCAGCTGCTCGTCGGTGGCTGAAGAAGACGCTCGAGCCGTCGCTCGAGGCGCCGGCTGAAGATGGCGTTGAAGGCGCCGTTGCCGTTGATCGCGCCCTGGGAGACGGGTCGTCGCCCCCCGGAGCGCTCGTAGATGTCATAGGAGCTGTCGGTATCGCCGCTGACAAGCGACTCGGCGGTGTGGAAGAAGACCTTCGAACCGTCGGTCGAGGCGCCGTCGAAGAAGGCGTGAAAGGCGCCGTTGCCGTTGATCTGGCCCTGGGAGACCTGGGTGGTCGTCCCCGCCGAGCGCTCGTAGATGTCCTGGGAGCTGTCGGTGTCGCCGCTGACCAGCGGCTCGGGGGTGTAGAAGAAGACCCGCGAGCCGTTGCTGGAGGCCCCCGGGAAGCAGCGCTGAAGCCACCGTTGCCGTTGATCTGGCCTTCGGAGACCAGGGTCGTCGTCCCGGCCGAGCGCTGGTAGATGTCGTAGGAGCTGTCGGTGTCGGCGCTGACCAGCGGCTCGCCGGTCTCGAAGAAGACCTTCGAGCCGTCGCTCGAGGCGCCCGGGAACGATGCGTGGAAGGAGCGCCGTTGCCGTTCACCTGGCCCTGGGAGACCTGGGTCGTCGTCCCCGCGGAGCGCTGGTAGACGTCCTGGCGTCATCGGTGTCGCCGCCACCAGCTGCTCGTCGGTCTGGAAGAAGACCCTCGAGCCGTCGCTCGAGGCGCCTCGAAGATGGCGTCGAGGGCGCCGTTGCCGTTGATCTGGCCCTGGGAGGCCAGGGTTGTCGTCCCGGCGGAGCGCTGGTAGAGGTCGTAGGAGCTGTCGGTGTCGGCGCTGACCAGCCGCTCGTAGGTGTGGAAGAAGACCCGTGAGCCGTCGCTCGAGGCGCCGGCGAAGGAGGCGTGGAAGGCGCCGTTGCCGTTGATCTGTCCCCGGGAGACCAGGGTCGTCGCTCCCCCGAGGCGCTGGTAGACGTCATATTTGCTGTCGGTGTCGCTACTGACAAGCGACTCCTGGGTGGAGAAGAAGACCTTCGAACCGTCGGCCGAGGCGCCGGCGAAGTAGGCGTCGAAGGCGCCGTTGCCGTTGATTTGGCCCTGGGAGACCAGGGTCGTCCGACCCCCGAAGCGCTGGTAGACGTCATATTTGCTGTCGGTGTCGCTGCTGACAAGCCGCTGGTCGGTAAGGAAGAAGACCCTGGAGCCGTCGCTCGAGGCGCCGAGGTAGTACACGGCGGCGTTCGTCACGGCCTGGACGGTGAACGAGCGTGAGGCCGGCGTCGGGTCGACGTTTCCGGCCGGGTCCTTGGCCCGGACGTACAAGGTGTAGGAGCCGTCGTTCAGCGCGCTGTAGGTCTTCGGCGAGCCGCAGGGCGCAGTATCAGCCGCCGGGGTCGAGCTTGCACTCGAAGCTCGAACCCGGCTCCGAGGAGGAGAAGGCGAAGGTCGCGGTGGAATCATTGATCGTTCCCGAGGGGCCGGAGGTGATCGTCGTCTGGGGTGGCACCGCCTCGACCGGGACCAGCTCGTCGTCCCCCCGGAGCTCTCGTAGACGTCGGTGGCGCTGTCGGTGTCGGCGCTCGCCAGCTGCTCGTCGGTCTCGAAGAAGACCGTCGAGCCGTCGTTCGAGGCGCGGTAAAAATCGGCCACGAAGGCGCCGTTGCCGTTGATCTCGCCCTTCGAGACCTGGGTCGTCGTCCCCGCGGAGCGCTCGTAGATGTCCGAGGAGCTGTCGGTGTCGCCGCTCGCCAGCCGCTCGGTGGTCTCGAAGACGACCCTCGAGCCGTCGCTCGAGGCGCTGAGGAAGGAGGCGGCGAAGGCGCCGTTGCCGTTGATCTGGCCCTGGGAGACCAGGGTCGTGGTCCCCCCGGAACGCTCGTAGATGTCGTAGGAGCTGTCGGTGTCGCCGCTGACCAGCTGCTCGGCGGTCTCGAAGAAGACCCTCAAACCGTCGCTCGACGTACCGCTGCAGCCGGCGTCGAACGCGCCGTTACCGTTGATCGCCCCTGGGAGACCAGGGTCGTGGTTCCTCCGGAGCGCTCGTAGCAGTCGAAGGAGCTATCGGTGTCGCCGCTGACCAGCTGCTCGGAGGTGCCGATGAAGACCCGCGAGCCGTCGGCGGAGACGCCCTGAAGGTCAGTGCCGAAGGGGCCATTGCCGTTGATCTGGCCCTGGGAGACCAAGGTCGTAGTTCCCCCGGAGTGCTCATAAACGTCCAAGGAGTTGTCCGTGTCACCGCTCACCAACTGCTCCGAGGTGTCGAAGAAGGCCCTCGAGCCATCACTTGAGGCGCGCTGGAAGTCGGCTTGAAAGTCGCCGCTGCCTCCGATCTCGCCCTGAGAGACCCAGGTCGTGGTCCCGCCGGAGCACTCGTAGACGTCCTCAAAACCGTCGGTGTCGCCGCTGACCAGCTGCTCGTAGGTGTGGAAGAAGACCCTCGAGCCGTCGGCGGAGACGCCCTGAAGGTCAGTGCCGAAGGGGCCATTGCCGTTGATCTGACCCTGAGTGACCAGGGTGGTCATCCCGCCGGAGCGCTCGTAGATGTCCCCGGCTGCGTCGGTGTCGCCGCTCACCAACGGCTCGTCCGTGGAGAAGAACGGTCGGAGCCGTCGCTCGAGGCGCCGGCGAAGGAGGCAAAGGAGGCGCCGTTGCCGTTGATCTGGCCCTGGGAGACCAAGGTCGTCACCCCCCCGGAGCGCTCGTAGACGTCCTGGGAGCTGTCGGTGTCGCCGTTGACCAGCTCCTCGGCGGTCTGTAAGAAGACCCGTGAGCCGTCGCTCGAGGCGCCGGCGAAGGAGGCCTCAAAGGCGCCGTTGGCGTTGATCTGGCCCTGGGAGACCAGGGTCGTCGTCCCCCCGGAGCGTTCGTAGACGTCCTGGGAGCTGTCGGTGTCGCTACTGAGAAGCGACTCGGTCGTGTGGAAGAAGACCTTCGAGCCGTCGCTCGAGGCGCCGCCGAAGGACGACTCGGCAGCGCTCATGGCGGGCGCTATCAAGCCCAGCCCGAACACGGCCGCGGTTGCCAATAGCGCACGGCCAGAACGCCTACCAGCCGTCGAGGCCCAAGCCCCGATGGAACGGCGCGCTACCTCCTGGCGTTCGAGGGGCGTGGGGCTCTGCAAGTCGCTCCTCAATGCCGCGTCCTCGTCCCGCAGCTGGCAACAACTGAGCCCGGGTCCAGGGGGAGCAGGCCGAGGTCGGTCGGCGAGTGAGAGCGCGACCGCCTGTCGGCGCACGAGTCGGTTGACAGGCGTGCGCGACGCGCTGTGTGGACGCTTCGCTCTCCCATGACCCCTCTGTGGGTTGGCCAGCTAAGGACGGTTGCAAGGTGAAACGGTCGGCCCTTAGCTCACGTCAAATTGTCCGACGAGACAAGCAGACCCTACAGCCCTTGGACCAACCGGGGCAATCCCCATTTTCAAGTAGGCGGGGGTCGCTTCACGCACGGCGCACGGACGCTGATTTCCGCTTGACCACGCGGTCTTCAGAGGCACCGCTACCGGGATTCGAACCCGGGTTTCCGGACTGAGAATCCGGCGTCCTAGTCCCCTAGACGATAGCGGCGAGTCGGCGGGCCAGGATAGCAACGGGTCTCCAATTCGCCGCTCGGAATCGGGGCGCCCGAGGTCCTCACGTCAGGCGCGGCGGTTGAGCCAGCGCAGCGCCGACCGCGCGGCGTTCAGGCCGTTCATCCCGTGCGCGCCCGCGCCCGGCGGGGTGGCCGCCGAACAGATGAAGACCCCCGGGATGCCGGTGCTGTACGGGTCGAGCGCGAGGCGCGGACGGATCAGGACCTGCACGGGGGTGTTGGCCCCGGTGATGATGTCGCCCCCGATGTAGTTCGCGTTTCCGGCCTCGAGGTCGGCGGTCGAGCGGGCTGACGTGGCCAGGATCCGCTCGCGGAACCCGGGCGCGAAGCGCTCGATCTGGTCCACGATGGCGGGCTCGGCGTCGCCGGTGAATCCGTTGGGCACATGCGCGTAGGACCACACCGGGTGGACGTCGTCGTTGGAGCGATCGGGATCCGCCAGGTACTGCTGCGAGACGAGCACGAACGGGCGCCGCGGCATCCGGCCGCGGTTCACGTCGCGTTCACCGGCGGCGATCTCCTCCAGTGTCCCTCCGCAGTGAACGGTGCCGGCGCGCCGGCAGGCCTCGTTGGCCCAGGGGATGCCGTCCTCGACCGCGAAGTCCACCTTGAAGGCGCCGGGCCCGTGCCGGTAGCGGCGGTAGGCACGCGCCACCCGCGCGGGGAGCCGATCCCCGGCGATCTCCACCACGTGCGCGGGAGCGAGGTCGAGGACCACGATGTCGGCGGTGGGCAGCGCCGAGACTCGCACCCCGGTCTCGATGGTCCCGCCCCTCTCCCCAGTTCCGCGGCCAGGGCGTCGGCGATGGACACCGAGCCGCCCCGGGCGACCGCCCAGCCGAAGCGGTGGCAGGCGCTGATCAGGGCCATCCCGACGGCGGAGCTCATCGGGCGCCCCAGCGGGCTGATCGCGTGTGCTGCGACGCCGGCGAACAGGGCCCGCGCCTGATCGGTCCTCCACGCGCGCGCCAGCGCGGCCGCCGGAGCCGCAGCGCGAAGGCCGAAGTTGACCAGGCGAAGGGGATGCTTCGGCACGTGGAGGAAGGGGCGGAAGATGTCCTCCGTCAGGACGTCGAGCGAGCGCGCGGGCCGCTCGAAGACCCGCCGCCAGGCGGAGCCGTCGGGGCCCAGCCGGTCGGCGGTCTCCTCGATCGACTGCAACATCACCCCGGCGCTGCCGTCGTCGAGCGGATGGGCACAGTCGATCTCCGGCCAGCGCCACTCCAGACCCCGGCGCTCGAGCTCCAGCGACTGGAGGAAGGGCGAGCCCACCGCCATTGGATGGACGGCCGAGCAAAGGTCGTGGATCAGCCCGGGCAGGGTGAGCTCGCCGCTGCGTGTGCCCCCGCCGATCGCCTCCTCCGCCTCGAGGACCGTGACGCGGACTCCCTCACCCGCCAGCGCAACTGCGCATGCCAGCCCGTTGGGGCCCGCGCCGACGACTATGGCGTCGCTCACGCGGGAATGAGCGGCTCGCGGCCGCCGGCGTCGCGGCGCACATCGACCGGGAACTCGAATGAGCCCTCGAGCCAGGGGCCTCGCGCGACCTCGTCGGCCACGTCGACCCAGCCCTCCTCGACCAGGCCGGCGGCGGCGTCGTAGATCCGGTAGTGCTGGCGCGGAACGTGCGCGGGTTGGCCCTCCAGCGCAACCACCCGAACGTCTCCTTCGTCGAACCCGCACTGCTCCTGCACGGCCTCGAGGAGCTGGTGATGGTGGAAGTGCCCATCGCCGAAGTTCCATCCGGCGACCACGCCCGAGACGATCTCCCCGTCGCGGATGTGGTACTCGTCGACGTCGCCCACGGCGCGGGCGGCGAGCGCGTTCAGGGCCCGTCCGTGGCTGTGCATGGCCCGAAATGCGAGCGCCTTCTCGATGAAGTACTCGGCGATGTCGGGGCCGTAGAGCTTTGCGAGCTGCTCCACCGTGACCCTCGCCACCTTGTCCACCCGCTCGTCGAGCTTTTGCTCGGCACCGCTCGATCTCCGAAAGAGCCAGAGGCTCGTGGCCCAGTTGCCGGCGTAGTACCGCATGCCGGGAAGGAAGGAGATCTTCTCCGGGAAGAAGTTGCCGAGCACCGGGATGACGATCCCGATCAGCACGAGGGCCGCGATCAGCAAGGGATCGTCGAGGTTGGAGAGGGGAACGCTCCCGTAGTGCCCGAAGAGGAAGAGCAGGCCGAAGATCATGAAGAGGTTCCACTCCATCGGGACCCCGAGAGCGAATGTCGAGGTGATATGGACGTGGAAGATGATCATCCCGATCACGGCCAGGGTGCCGATGATCCCGCCGCTCGAGAGGATCAGCACGAGCGGGAGCCCGAACTCGACCGCGGTCCCCAGGTGCGCGCCCAGAGCCGCCGGCGGGCCGGGCCGCAGGTCCTCCGGGTAGTCGACATAGAGGTTCGCCTTCGCTTTGTGGGAGCGGTTCCACGGGGTGTTGCTCACCATCACCGAGATCACGTAGGGGAAGTGGCGGTTGAGCTTGGAGGCCGCCGCGCCCCACCAGATGAAGAAGAAGACGAACTGCCACCCGACGATCCGGGTGTGAGCCGGGAAGAGCGAGACCAACATCAGGAACCCGTACACCTCGGGGCGGGCGGCGAGGAAGGACACCTTGTCTCGGAGGCCGAGCAGCGCCCAGAAGCAGAGGAGCGGAACGATGGCGAGGGGATCGAGGCTGGTTCCGCCGGTCTCCCCGTTGGAGCTCAGCAGGTAGATGCCCGTGGCCAGCACACCGGCGTACAGGGCCACGTCCACGCGGGTGCGGCGGTATCCGCGGGTCAGGGGGACCCTGTCGGGCCACGGGGGCAGGCGGATCGTTCCAGGCCTGAGCCAGTAGAGAGCTCCACCGATGACGGGCCCGTAGCGCGCCGCGAGCTGCATGGAGCCGGAGCCGAAGCCGCAGATCTCCCAGAGCAGCGTCCAGACGGCGAACTTCTGGAAGACGATCGGCGTCGTCCACCAGTCACCGATGTTTCCCAAGCCGCCGATCCCCGGAGTGGAGATCGAGATCACGAAGAAGCCCCCGACGACGTAGAAGACGAGCTTCACGAAGTAGAGGACGAAGACGACGCCGGGAGGCCCGAACCCGTTGACGGCCCAGTCCTGGCAGTTCGCCTTGAGCCGGGCGAGGTAGGGCTGTTCCTTCCACTCGGCGAGGTCGAACGGCGGCGGGGTGGGCTCGAGGAAGCTCATCGCGTCCGGGCGTGAACCTACCAGGGGTTACGGCAGTGGCAAAGCGGGCGGCTCGCCGGCCACGCGGTGGAGAATGCGGCTGAGAGGAGTCGAACCTCCACGTCCCAAGGGACACGGCGACCTGAACGCCGCGCGTCTACCAGTTCCGCCACAGCCGCGGGTGGCTCAAATCTAGCGAGCCGCTCCCGCCACGGGGCCGGAGGGTGGCGCTTTTTGGTCGGTATTCGAGGGTAAAGCGCCATTGGTTCGCGGGCGGCGCCCGATCCCACGAATAAGCTCCTCGGATGAAGGTCGGGCTCGTCCTCGGCGCGGGGGGCATCCAGGGGGGCGCCTGGCTCACGGGTGGGCTGGACGCGCTGGCGCCGAGGAGACCGGGTGGGACCCGACCGAGGCCGACTACGTGGTCGGCACCTCGGCGGGGGCGATGATCGGCGCCCTGTGCGCCTCGGGCGTCCCCCCGTGGTTCATGGTCGCTCACTCCCGCGGCGAGGTCTTCGACGGCGTGGTCGACGCCAAGGGCGCCCCGCCGCCGACGCCGACCGCGCCGCCGGGGCGCGCTTCGAGCTCGTCCGAACCTGGCCGCCGATCGGGCCGGGCTCGTGGCGGCTGGCGCTCCGCACGCTGGCGAACCCGCGCCGCTACACGCCCGCGACCGTAGCAACCGGCTGGATCCCGCGAGGCGTTTTCTCCACCGAGGCGCTGGGCGACACGATCCGCCGCGTCGTCCCCGGCGGCTGGAGCCCCCACCCCAACCTCTGGGTGATCGCCTGCGACTACGAGACCGGGCGGCGTGTCGCCTTCGGCCGTCCGGAGCGCCCGACGGCCGAGCTGGCCGACGCGGTGGCGGCCTCGTGCGCGATCCCGGGCTTCTACCACCCGGTGACGATCGGCGGGCGCCGCTACGTCGACGGCGGCATCTACTCGGCGTCCAACATGGACCTGCTTCGGTCCGAGCGAGCTCGACCTCGTGATCTGCCTCAACCCGACCTCCACCCTCCACCCCTCCGCGGCGCCCTCAACCCCCGCGAGTGGGTCAACATTGGGATCCGCCGGGCCTCCGGCGATCGGCTCGGAAGCGAGGCCAAGCAGCCTTCGCGAGGTCGGGCACCGAGGTCGTCGTGATCCAGCCGACCGAGCGACGACCTCGAGGCGATGGGGCCGAATCTGATGAGCCCCCGAAGCCGAAATCGGGTCATCGAGGTCGCCCGCCGGACCGTGGCCGAGCAGATCTCCGAGCCGCGAAACCGCGAGCTGCTGGACGAGCTTCCGCCGGGCGACCCCGTCGCCCTACGCCGGCCGGACGGCTCGCCCGATCAGTGGCCCGACTGGCGCTCCATCCGCTCCGGCGAGCCCGGTTAGAGCTTGCGCGCCCTCACGGCGGTGCCGTAGGCGCAGATCTCGGTCCAGGTGGTCCCGAGCTCGGAGGTGTCGAAGCGGAAGGCGACGATCGCGTCGGCGCCCTTGCCCTCGGCCTCCTCGACCAGCCGCTCGGTCGCGTGCTCGCGGCCCTCGGCCAGCATCTTGGTCATTCC
>CAVYXB010000003.1:0-110977 GCA_963772345.1 uncultured bacterium
CCGAGTCGCCGGCAAATCGGACGACGACGCGCTCTTTCTCTTCCGTGGTCTTCGTCACGCGGTTGGCGTCTTGCGCACCTGCGGTTGATTGTAGGCAGGTGGGCGGCTCTACCCTGTGGGGCTGGTGGCCCAAAAGCGTTCGTCCGGTCGAACGCAATCCGGCGGGCGATGAACGCGTCCGCCGAGGATGCGAACATCTGTTCGTATGAGATGGGAAAACCTGACAGTCGAGAGCGAGCGGGACGCGACGCTGCCTGGCTTCAAGGAGCCGGCCGTCGTCCGGACGTTCGATGCGCCGGAGGCGCTCGGCATCCGCTTCTACGAGGTCCGCGCCCGCTCGGCGATCAACGAGGTGCCGAAGCGCTCGCGGATGCCCTTCCGCTACACGATCAATCCGTACCGGGGATGCAGCCATGCGTGCGTTTACTGCTTCGCTCGCCCCACGCACACGTACCTCGACTTCAACGCTCGCGAGGACTTCGAGCGCCAGATAGTCGTCAAGGTCAACGTGCCTGAGCTCGTGCGGTCGGAGCTGGCCCGGCGCGTCGTGGAAGGGCGAGCACGTGGCGCTGGGCACCAACACGGACCCCTACCAGTGGGTCGAGGGCCGCTACGAGCTGATGCCGGGGATCTGGGAGGCGATGCGCGACTACTCGAATCCCTGCTCGGTGCTGACCAAGTCGCCGCTCCTTCTCCGCGACCTGGAGCTGATGCGCGAGATCGCCGAGCGCACCGAGTTCACCGCCAACCTCTCCATCCCGACCCTCGACGAGAAGGCCTGGCGAGCGACCGAGCCGCACACCCCGCACCCGCGGAAGCGGATCGAGGCGGTCGCGGAGCTGAAGCGCGCCGGGATTCGCACCGGCGTCCTGATCGCGCCGCTGATCCCGGGCGTGAACGACTCGCCGGACCAGGTCGAGCCCCTGCTCGACCTCGTGGAGGAGGCCGGCGCCGACTCGATCGGCGGCGTGGGCCTTCACCTGCGCGGCGAGGTTCGCGACATCTGGTTCGACTGGCTGCGCGAGCACCGCCCCGATCTCCTGCCGCGCTACGAGGAGCTGTACGAGCGCGGCGCGTACATGCCCAAGACCGGAGGCCGAGCGCCTCGTCGGCGATGGTGCGCCGCGGCCGTCGGGGTGGGCCGAGCCGCGGCTTCCGCCAGAGGCCTCGCCCGCCCGCCGAGGCCGACCTCAGCCCACCGCCGGGGCGGCAGCCTCGGCTCTTCTGAGCGCCATCGCGACGCTCAGGGTGCCGAGCGCGCACGCGGCGCCGAGCCAGAAAGCCGCCGAATAGCCGCCGAGGGCGGCGGCGATGCCCGCCAAGGGCGCGCCGAGGCCGACGCCGAGGTCGAAGAAGCCGGTGAAGGTGCCGAGCGCGGCCCCCCTGCGGGCCTCGGCCACCCGGTTCACCACCACGAGCGAGAGCGAGGGGTAGAGCAGCGAGAAGGCGGTGCCCATCGCCGCCGCCCCGACGATCGCCATCGGCAGGCCGCTGGACAGCGCGATCAGGGACAGGCCGAGCGATTCGACCGCGGCGGCCCCCGCGGCGCAGCGAAGCGGGCCGACCCGGTCAGGGAGATCGCCGGCGAGCAGCCGGGTCAGCACGACGGTCGCGGCGAAGACCGTGAAGGCGATCGCGCCGTGCGAGTTTCCGTGAGCCTGGAGGTCGAGGACGATGAAGGAGGCCATCGCCGCGTAGCCGACGCTGGCGAGCGAGAGCGCGAATCCAGGGCGGATCGACTCGCGCGCGATCAGGGGCCCGCGGGCCGCGTGCGGCGACGGCTTGAACGGGTCCGGGATGCGCAGCGCGACCAGCGCTCCGAGCACCGGGGCCGCGGCGGCGAACGCCCAGACGAGGTGGAAGCCGGAGGCGTGGTAGAGCCACTCGCCGATCGACGGCCCGATGCTCAGCCCGCTCCAGACGGCGAGGCCGTAGAGGCCGATGACCCGCCCTCGACGCCCCGGCGGAGCCAGGTCGACGATCCACGCGGACCCGGCGGTGAAGACCGTGCCCTCGCCCATGCCGAGCACCAGTCGCGCGCCGATCAGGCCGGGGAGCCCCGTCGGGAAGCAGGTAGAGGAGGCCCGCCAGGGCCGCCAGCAGCGTGCCGAGCACCACCGTCGGCCTCCGGCCACGGTGATCCGCGAGCCGCCCGGCGAGGGGACGCATGGCCAGGCCGGTCAGCGCGTACGAGCCGACCACGACCCCGACCGCGACGTTGCCGGAATCGAGCGGCCCCCTCACGTAGCGCGGCAGTACCGGGAGCACCGCGCCGACCGCCATCAGCGACAGGAGCGTGACGACGAAGATGCCGGCGAACGCGGCGACCGGGGAGCGGCGCACGAGTCGTCAGCGCGCCCCGGCCGCGCGAAGCTCGGCCCGCTTGATCTTTCCGCTGGCGGTCTTGGGCAGCTCGTCCGCGAACTCGACGATCCGCGGGAACTTGTACGGAGCCGCCACGCGCTTGCAGTGCTCCTGGAGCTCGTGCGGCCAGATCGTCGCCGGGCTCGCCGTCGCGCAGGACGACGATCGCGCGAACGACCGCGCCGCGCTCGGGGTCCGGCGCCGCGACCGCCGCCGCCTCGGCGACGGCGGGGTGGGTGAGGAGGGCGGACTCCACCTCGAACGGCCCGATCCGATACCCGGAGGAGAGGATCAGGTCGTCGTGGCGTCCCTCGTACCAGAGGTAGCCGTCGTCGTCCTGGCGGACGATGTCTCCCGTGGGCCACCACTCACCCGCGAACGGCTCGCTGTCCAGGTAGCCGGCTGAAGAAGGTCGGGCAACTCGCCCGCCTCACCTGGAGCTCCCCGTCCACGATGCGAACCTCGAGGCCGGGCAGCGGCCGTCCCATGGAGCCGTCGCGGACCTCGTCCCCCACGAGCGTGCCGCTCACGTGGCCCGTCTCGGTCTGCCCGTAGCCGTCGCAGATGTCGAGTCCGAGCCCGGCGCGGAAGGCCTCGATGACCTCGGGGTTGAGCGGCTCCCCGGCCGAGACCATCCGGCGCAGCGCCGGCTGGGGGCGAAGCTCAGCCCGCTTGGCGATCATCCGGTACTCGGTCGGCGCCTGGCAGAGGACGTTGACCCGCTCGCGCTCGATCAGCTCGAGGCGCTCGGAGGGGTCGAACCGCCCCTCGTGGAGCAGCGCGGCCGCCCCGCAGAGCCACGGCGCGACGAACACGTTGCGGGCGGACTTCGACCACCCGGTCGCCGTGGTGCACCAGACGAGCTCGCCGTCGCGCGCCCCCAGCCAGTGCTCGGCCTGCACGCGCTGGGCGCCGAGGTAGCGCTGCGTGTGCAGAACGCCGCGAGGCTCGCCGGTCGTTCCCGACGTGAACACGACCAGCGCGCCGTCGGTCGGGTCCGAGGTCCTCGACCGCGGCGGGCGGCTCCTGCGGACGCTCCTCGTCCATCACGAGCGCGACCTCCTCGAGGGTCATGCCCGACACGCCATCGGGCAGCTCGGAGAGCAGGTCGCCGGCGCCCACGCACAGGGCCGGGTGGGTGGCGGCGACGCGCAGCTCGAGGTCGCGCCGCCGAAGCTGGGTGTTGCAGGGGAAGGCGATCGCCCCCATTCGCCAGCAGGCGAGCATCGCGAGCACCCACTCGATCCGGTTCCCGATCAGGGTCATCACGACGTCGCCTCGCTTCACGCCCCGGGCCGCGAGCGCTCCCGAGAGGCCGGCGCTCTTCGCGACCAGCTCGCCGAAGCCCCAGACGCGCCGTTCGCCGTCGCGCGGTGATCGTCACCAGCGCCGGGCGCGCCGATGGAAACCCCTCCAGGACGTCCTCGATGAAGTTCATGGCCGCCGTCGGTCTGGGCTCGACGCAGGCAGTCGCGAGCCTGCCGTTGATCGAGCGCGCGAGAGTTGGCGCGCAAACCAGATCGCCGGGCGGAGGAGGAGACCGTGGGCAAGAGAACGAGCTATGAGCCGGGGACGTTCTGCTGGATCGAGCTGTCGACGACAGACCCCGACGACGCGAAGCGCTTCTACGGCGAGCTGTTCGGATGGGAGCCGGAGGACAACGAGATGCCAGGCGATGGTGGCACGTACACCATGGCCCGAATCGAAAGCGACGTGGTGGCCGGGATCACGGCGCAGCCCGAGCAGCAGCGGTCGGCCGGGATTCCGCCCAACTGGTTCTCCTACGCTGCCGTCACGAGCGCGGATGATGCGGCCGCGCGGGCCGCCGAGCTCGGTGGCACCGTGCACGCAGGCCCGTTCGACGTCGGCGAGGCGGGGCGCATGGCAGTGATCGGCGACCCGACCGGAGCGATGCTCGGGGCCTGGGAGGCCCGCGACGCGATCGGCGCCGGCCGGGTCAACGAGCCGGGCTGCCTGACGTGGAACGAGCTCGCCACGAGCGACGTGCAAAAGGCGCTCTCCTTCTATGAGGGGCTGTTCGGCTGGACCAGCGAGGTGATGCAGACCGGCGGTGGCCCCGCCTACACGGTGATCCGGGTGGGAGAGCGCGCCAACGGCGGCATCCGCGAGCTAGCGCCGCAGGAGAAGGATGCCGGCGCCCCGCCGTACTGGTTCCCCTACATCGCGGTGGACTCGCTCGACGACGCGGTGGCTAGCTGCGGTCGGCTCGGGGGCGGCCTCCTCTTCGGCCCGATCGAATTCCCAGCGGGACGATCGGGGGACTTCGCGACGGCCAGGGGGCGCTGTTCGCGATTTGGGACGGCGTGCTGGAGGACTGAGCCGAGCCGCCCCAGCTTCGCCTAGCGCCGAAGCTCGGTTCCGTCGTAGAGCTTCTTGATCGCGAGCGCGCCGTCCGGCGCGGCGTCGAGGCAGAGCTCGCAGAGCACGCACTCGTCGAGGTTCTCGGCCACGGTCTCGATCCGCCCGTGGTCGGCGGTGAAGATGTCCACCGGGCAGACCTCGGCGAGCTTCGCCGCCAGCTCACCGTCGTCCGCGATCGAGCTGTCCACCTCGACGTCGATGAAGACGCCGGTCAGGTCCTCGCCGGCGCTCGACTCGCCGCTCACGCTGCGACCCCGAGCTTGTCCTTGACCGCGTCGGGGATCTCGTCGATCCGCTCGACGACGGGGATCCCCGCCGCCTCCATCCGCGCGATCTTCTCCGTCGCCGTGTCCTCCTTGCCCTCGACGATCGTCCCCGCGTGGCCGAAGCTCATGCCCTTCATCTCCTCGGAGTCCATGAACCGCCCGGCCATGAACGCGACGATCGGAAGCCGGGACTCGCTCTCGGCGACCCACTCGGCGAGCTGCGCCTCCATCCGCCCGCCCGGCTCCGTGTAGATGACGATCCCCTGGGTCTCGGAGTCCGCCTCGAACAGCGGCATCAGCTCGGCGTATGTGGACCCGATGATCGCGTCACCGCCGATCGAGACCGCGGTGGACTGCCCCAGTCCCGCGGCTGTGAGCGTCGAGGAGATCTCCGTGGTCATGCCGCCGCTTCGCGACATCACCCCGATCGAGCCGGGCGTGTACGCCTTGGCCGCGTCCTTGGCCGGGCCTCCGATTCCGCCCATCTTGCAGACCTCGGGGACGATCACGCCGAGGCAGTTCGGGCCGATGATCCGGGCTCCGCGCATTCCTGCGAGCTCGACCATCTCGGCCACGTCACGGCGCGGGATCCGCTCGGTGACGATCACGACGAGCTCGATGCCCGCTTCGATCGCCTCGAACACCGCGTCCTTGGTGAACGCGGGGGGGACCGTGACGACCGAGCCCTTGGGCGACGTACCCCACGGCCTCCGTGACCTGCTGCACCGTGTCGAAGACCGGGACTCCATGGACCTCGCGGCCCTTGCGTCCGGGGGTGACCCCGCCGACGACTCGCGAGCCGTAGTCGAGGCACTCGCGGGTGAGGTTGACCGCCTCCCGCCCGGTGATGCCCTGGACGATGAAGGTGAACTCGCTGTCCAGCAGGATCAACTGCCCGCCACCTCCTCCGCTTCGCGTCCGGGGGTGTCGGGGTTGCTGTCGGAGCCACCCTGGATCTTCGCCACGGCGCGTCCCGCCGCCTCCCACATGGAGACGGAGCGGTCGCAGTACTCGACCCCGTAGCGCTGTCGAGGATCTTCTCGCCCTCCTCCTCCCAGGCTCCGGGGATGCGGAAGATGGCGATCGTGTCGGCCGGGTCCCTGTCCGAGCTCCAGGCAGGCCTTGATGACG
Organism: uncultured bacterium; assembly: GCA_963772345.1. Lineage (GTDB taxonomy): Bacteria > Actinomycetota > Thermoleophilia > Solirubrobacterales > 70-9 > AC-56. The sequence continues at coordinate 6,144 of CAVYXB010000003.1, forward strand.
CCTCGGGCGACGATGTCCACCCGCGTATTGGAGACGATCGACATCATCACGGCGATCTTCTCGACGCCTTCCTTGCTCAACACCTCTTTCGCCAGGCCACAGGCCTTGGCGACCGAGGGGTTCCCGCCGATCTCGGTGTAGTTGGCGGGACGCCCGCCCTGGCTGCGGACCGCGTCGGTCAGGGTCAGCGAGCCGCCCCCGGCGCCGATCACGAGGCCCAGGTTGCCCTCGAAGCCGTGGTCCTTGCCCTGGATCACCCCGCGATGGTCGGCGGAGTCGATCGCCTTGACGTTGCGCTCGAACTGGCTCGGCTCATAGGGCTCCCGCGCCTCATCGGCCTCGATGCCCAGCTCGTCCAGGAGCGCGCTTCTGGCGCGGCTTGGCCTCGTTCTCCATCTCCATGTGGGCGTCGAGAGCGACGAAGCTGCCGTCCTCGAGGCGGGCCAGCGGATTGATCTCCGCGAGCGTCATGTCGCAGTCCCGCATCAACCGGGCGAGGCGGCCGAGGATCGGGGTGGCGCGGGTCAGGGCCGAGCCGGTGACGCCGGTCTGTGCGATCACCTGCTTCGCGTGGAAGTCCGAGGTCGGCAGCAGGTTGGAGAGGTGCCCGCGTCCAACGTGATCGGGGTGTGAGGCCGCCACCTCCTCGATGTCGATGCCGCCCATGTCGCTGAAGAGCATCATCGGGCGCTTCGCCGTCCCGTCCCAGATCACGCTGGCGTAGTACTCATGGGCGACCTCGGCCTTTGGGTCGACGAGCACGCCGCGCGGCATGTGCCCGTTGATCTCGAGCTTCAGGATCGCGGCAGCGTGTTGGGCGGCCTCATCCGGCGTGTCGCGAACTTGACGCCCCCCGCCTTCATGCGCCCACCGGTCAGGACCTGCGACTTGATCACCACCGGGCCGCCGATCCTTGCCGCGGCCTCCCGGGCTTCGTCAGCGGTCTTACAGAAGCCGTATTCCGTGACCGGAATCCCCGCCCGCTCGACGATCCGCCGAGACTCAAATTCGTAGAACCTCATGAGGGGCGGGAACCCTATCTGACCCCATAAAGGCCCAGATCTGCGAAACAATGGGCGCACGTCCAGGAGCCGCACGCCTGGACGTTTGTGCTTACTGACACGAGAGAGGAGTTGATCCAACCCTTGAGCGAGACCACGGCAGCCGCCCAGGCGGCGACCCAGAACCAGAAGCTGATCGACTGGGTCGAGGAGTTCGCTGAGCTGACCGAGCCGGACGCCGTCCAGTGGTGCGACGGATCCGCGGAGGAGTACGACAGGCTCTGCAACGAGCTGGTGGAGAACGGCACCTTCGAGCGGCTGTCGGACGCGAAGCGGCCCAACTCGTATCTGGCTCGATCCGACCCGGGCGACGTCGCCAGGGTCGAGGACCGGACCTTCATCTGCTCGGAGAACGAAGACGACGCCGGGCCGACCAACAACTGGCGGGAACCGGCCGAGATGCGGGAGGTGTTGAGCGGCCTGTTCAAGGGCTCCATGCGCGGACGCACCATGTACGTCGTGCCGTTCTCGATGGGGCCGCTCGGGTCCCACATCGCCCACATCGGCATCCAGCTCACCGACTCCCCCTACGTGGCCGCCTCGATGCGGATCATGACGCGAATGGGCAAGGGCGCCCTGGAGGTGCTCGGCGAAGACGGCGAGTTCGTCCCCTGCCTGCACTCGCTGGGTGCTCCCCTCGCCGATGGCCAGCAGGACGTGCCGTGGCCCTGCGACGCTGACAACAAGTACATCGTCCACTTCCCTGAGACGCGCGAGATCTGGTCCTACGGGTCCGGCTACGGCGGCAACGCGCTGCTGGGCAAGAAGTGCTTCGCGCTGCGGATCGCCTCGGCGATGGCTCGCGACGAGGGTTGGCTCGCCGAGCACATGCTGATCCTCAAGCTGACCTCTCCCGGCGGTGACGTGAAGTACGTCGCCGGGGCCTTCCCTTCGGCGTCGGGCAAGACCAACCTCGCGATGCTCATCCCCACGCTGGAGGGTTGGACCGCCGAGACCGTCGGCGACGACATCGCCTGGATGAAGTTCGGGGAGGACGGGCGCCTGTACGCGGTCAACCCCGAGGCGGGCTTCTTCGGCGTCGCCCCGAACACGAGCCACAAGACGAACCCGAACGCGATGGAGACGATCGAGCGGAACACGATCTTCACCAATTGCGCGCGGACCGACGACGGCGACGTGTGGTGGGAGGGCATGACCGGAGAACCGCCTGCTCACGCAATCGACTGGCTCGGCGAGGAGTGGACGCCCGAGTCCGACGGCCCGGCCGCCCATCCGAACGCCCGGTTCACCGCTCACGCGTCCCAGTGTCCGTCGATCGCGCCGGAGTGGGAGGACCCCGACGGGGTGCCGATCGACGCCTTCCTGTTCGGAGGTCGCCGGGCGAGCACCGTGCCGCTGGTCACCGAGGCCTTCGACTGGGAGCACGGCGTGTTCCTCGGCGCGACGATGTCCGTCGAGACGACCGCGGCGGCTGCCGGCGAGGTGGGCAAGCTGCGCTTCGACCCGATGGCGATGCTCCCGTTCTGCGGCTACAACATGGCGGACTACTTCGCCCACTGGTTGCGGATCGGAAGCGAGCACAAAGAAGCGAAGCTGCCGCGGATCTTCCTCGTCAACTGGTTCCGCAAGGACGACGAGGGCGCGTTCATCTGGCCCGGGTTCGGCGAGAACAGCCGGGTCCTCGAGTGGGTGTGTCGCCGCTGCGACGGTGAGGGGGAAACGGTCGACACCCCGATCGGCCTCGTGCCCGCCGAGGGCCAGCTCGACACGGACGGGCTCGACGTCTCGGCGGACGAGATGGCCGAGCTCCTGCACGTGGACGCGCACCTGGTCCGGGAGCAGCTGGCGCAGATGAAGGAGCATCTCGCGCGCTTCGGCGATCGCCTGCCCGATGAGCTCCAGAAGCAGCTCCAGGCGCTGGAGCGGCGTGTCGACGGCGACTGAGACCGAGAGCGATCGGGACCGGCCGCTGTACGAGCGGCTGGCGATCCCCCTGGTCTCGTCGCGGCCGGGGTCGTGGTTCTACGTTCACGTCGCGCCCCACCTCGATCGGGGCCTGTTGCGCCTGACGGGCGGGCGAGTGACCACCGCGGGTCGCGGCCGCGTGGGCTTCCTGGTCGGACGGGGCGCGCGCAGCGGTGTGGAGCGGACGACGCCGCTGGTATGGACGCCCGACGGAGAGAACGTCTTGCTCGTCGCCTCGAGGGGAGGCGACGTCAAGCATCCGGCCTGGTACCTGAACTCGGTCGCAAATCCCGACGTCAGGTTCTCGATCGACGGGACCGAGCGCCCTTACCGGGCCCGGACCGCGACCGCGGAGGAGCGCCCGCGCCTGTGGAACCTGGCGAACCGTCGCTACCCGGGGTACGCCGTCTACCAGCGCCGAGCGGGGCCCCGCGAGATTCCGATCGTGGTGCTCGAGCCGCGGTCCTGAGCGCCGGCCCGCAGGCGTCGCCACGCTGTCGAGCAGGTCCTCGCGCCCTCCGCCGGGCCGCGGCCGACGTGTGGGCCCGCGCCGTCACCGAGGAGGGCATCAACGACGAGGCTTGCGCCCGCTGCTGGCGGACTGACGACTGCCGCCGAGGGACTCGCGCGAGCCAAGACCGATCGACGAGATTCTGAGCGCTCGCGCGACGCTCGGCTCTGGCCTGGAGCTCGATCCTCCTCGGGCGAGGGTGCTCGGTCACCGATCGGCTCGGCTTCGAGCTGCGCTCACCGCTCGCCTGGTTCCCGGGCATTGGACTCGCTCGGACGATCGTCGGCGCACTGTTCCGGCATCGCCATCGCAGGCTCCGGCGCCACCATGGCGTGGCCGGGCTGGAGCCCCAGGCCGCCGATCAGAGCTCGTAGGCCTTCGCCAGCTCAGGGTCCTTCTTCGCGAGCAGCTCCGCCAGGCTGACCATCACCTTGCACTGCTTCCAGGTCGCGTCGTCCTGCATCTTGCCGTCGATCATGTGCACGCCGCGGCCGTCGGGGATCGCCTCGAGCACCTTCTTGGCGAACTTGACCTCGTCGGGCGGCGGGCTGAAGACCCTCTTCGCGATCTCGATCTGAGCAGGGTGGAGGGACCAGGCGCCGACGCACCCGAGCAGGAAGGCGGCGCGGAACTGGGTCTCGCAGCCCTCGGTGTCCTTGATGTCGCCGTAGGGCCCGTAGACGGGCAGGATCCCCGCCGACGTGCAGGCGTCGACCATGCGGGCGATCGAGTAGTGCCAGGGGTCCTGCTGCGCCGTCGCCCGGGGGGCGTCAGGGTGGTCGGGGTCGGGGTCCTCGATCACCCGGTAGGCGGGGTGTCCGCCACCGACCCGCGTGGTCTTCATGCGCCTGAAGGCGGCGAGGTCGGCGGGGCCGAAGCTCATCCCCTGCATGCGCGGGCTCGCGTACGCGATCTCCTCCAGGTTGACCACGCCAGGTCGAGGTCTCGAGGATCGCGTGGATCAGCAGGGGCCGGTCGAGCTTCGCCTTGGCCTCGAGCTGGGCGAGCAGCCTGTCCACGTAGTGGATGTCCCAGGGCCCCTCGACCTTCGGGACCATGATGACCTCCAGCTTGTCGCCGATCTCGGTGACCAGCGGTCGAGGTCGTCGAGCGCCCATGGGCTCTCCAGCGAGTTGACCCGCGTCCACAGCGCGATGTCAGCCGAAGTCGGTCTGCCTTGGCGGCCTTGATCAGCCCGCTCGCGCGCGGCCTCCTTTCGATCGGCGGCGATCGCGTCCTCGAGGTTGCCGAGCAGGATGTCCGCCTGCTTGGCCATGTCGCCCACCTTGGCGGCCATCTTCTCGTTGGAGGGGTCGAAGAAATGGATCATCCGCTGACGGCTTGACGGGGATCTCACGTCGGCGGCTGTGGGGCGTCCGATCGCAAGCGGCTTGTCCGAACTGGCGTGGGTTTCTCAATGCGTTCGGCGTAACTCGAGCCGGACTCGCGGCGCAGCTTAGCCTACAGCGTGATTTCCGAGCGATGGAGGTCGAGATCCGCGCCGCCACGCCGGGCGAGGAGCGCGAGATCGTCGCGATGTACGAGTGGCTGTTCGCGCCGCCAGGGGTCAAGCCGGACGCGTGGGACGAGAAGCGGGCCGCCGTGGCGCTGCGAGAAGCGATCGAATCGCATGACTCGGCGGTGCTCGTCGCCGAGGGCGGCGGGCACCTCGTCGGCTTCCTCACGGCCTACCTGGACCTTCACTCGGTCCGCTTTGGCCATCGAGTCTGGGTGGAGGACTTCGCCGTGCACCCCGACCGGCGCTCAGTGGGCGATCGGCAAGGCCCTGCTCGACGCGGCCAGGGCGTGGGCGCGCGAACGGGGCGCGACGCATCTGGAGCTGGACAGCGCCGAGGCGCGCAAGGATGCTCACCGCTTCTATGAGCGCGAGGGCGCTCAGTACCGCTCCTACAGCTTCGGCTTCGAGCTGTAGTGGTGGACCTCTCCTGTCCGCACGATCGGCCTCGCGGTCCACGTCCCCAAGGGCTTTCGCCCGCGCGTCGCAGGTATTCTTCGCTCTTGCGCCGGGCAGAGAAGGACTTCGCCGGCGCTTTCGTTTCCCACGATCGCAGGAGCCATGGCCGTAGCCACCGACATCTACACGGACAAGACCGACGAGCAGAAGGCGATCACCGAGATGGTCCGCCAGTTCGCCGACAACGAGATCATCCCGGTCGCGGAGGAGTACGACGCCGAGGACAAGTACCCGGAGCCGATCGTCGAGCAGATGAAGGAGCTGGGGCTCTTCGGGGTGACCATCCCGGAGGAGTACGGGGGCATGGGCCTCGACCTCACGACCTACGCGATGATCGTGGAGGAGCTGTCCCGCGGCTGGATCTCGATCTCCGGCGTCGTGAACACCCACTTCATCGGCTCCTACCTACTGATGAAGTTCGGTACCGACGAGCAGAAGGAGCACTTCCTGCCCAAGATGGCCACCGGGGAGATCCGGGCGGCCTTCTCGCTTTCGGAGCCCGAGGTCGGCTCCGACGTGCAGGGGATCAAGTCCACCGCCAAGCGGGGGGCCGACGGAGGCTGGGAGATCAGCGGGCAGAAGATGTGGGTCACGAACGGCCTGCTGTCCGGCGTCGTCTTCGTGCTCGTCAAGACCGACCCGAAGGCGGATCCGCCCTACAAGGGGATGACCTGCTTCATCTGCGAGAAGGAGCCGGGCGTCGAGGAGATGCCGGGGCTCCGGATCCCTCCGAAGATCAAGAAGATGGGCTACAAGGGCGTTGAGTCCACGGAGCTGGTCTTCGACGGCTTCAAGGTCACGGACGACCGCGTCCTCGGCGGCCCGGAGGGCGTGGGCAAGGGCTTCGTGCAGATGATGGATGCGCTCGAGGTGGGCCGCGTCAACGTCGCCGCCCGCGGGGTTGGCGTCGCGCAGCGAGCGCTCGAGCTTGCACTGCGCTACAGCCAGGAGCGGAAGACCTTCGGCCGGCCGATCGCCAAGCACCAGGCGATCACGTTCAAGCTCGCCGAGATGGGCACCCGGCTCGAGGCGGCCCGCCTGCTCACTTTGAAGGCCGCGAGGATGAAGGACGCCGGCGAGCGCTCGGACCTCGAGGCCGGCATGGCGAAGCTGTTCGCCTCCGAGGCCGCCAGGTCGAACGCCGAGGAGGCGTTGCGGATTCACGGCGGATACGGGTACTCGAAGGAGTATGAGATCGAGCGGATCTACCGTGACGCGCCATTGCTCCTGATCGGCGAGGGCACCTCCGAGATCCAGAAGATGGTGATCGGGAGGAAGCTCCTGGAGCGAAACCCGATCTGATGCGTGCCTCGCACGCGGCTTCGCCTTCGCCGCGGCGGGGTCGCTGATGCCCAGGCCCCAGGAGCTGATCGCGGTCGCCGTTCGGAACCTCGAGCGCGAGGTCCCCGCGCTGGCCAGGCTCAAGATCGTCGTCCGGCTCGAGCTGCGAGGCCGCGGGGACGTGCAGGTCTTCCGGGTCCGGCTGCCGGCGCCAGAGGTGACCAAGGGGGAGCCGGACGACGCTCGGCTCGAGGTGGCGATGTCGCGCTCGGTCTTCAACCGGCTGGCGGAGAAGGGCCACGTCGGCCGACTGGCGTGAGGCCTACGACCACGGCGACGATCAGGGTGGCGGGCGACCCCGAGGTCCGCAAGCTGATCGGCACCGTGATCGAGCGGCACCTGGCGCGAGCCCAGCTCCGCAAGGCGCACTGAAGAGCGCTCCCGCCGGGAGCCATCGGGAGGCCGTTTGCGACTAGGGTTTCCCGCACTGGTGTTCAGCACAGGGGCTCGGAGATGGTTCACCGCCTTGACGGTCGCGTCGGTGGCCATCGTCTTGCCCGCGGCGTCGATCGCGCCGAGCTCGGCGGCGGCAACGCGCGGTCGCAAGGCGCTTCCCGGCACGGTCCCAAGTTGGGCGACGGCGAGGCGGGCAAAGGGAGAGGCGAGGGGACCGCTCGCGTTGGCGGTGGCCATCCAGTGGCGCCACGCGGGACAGCTCGCGGACGTCGATCGGTCCGTTTCCGATCCCAGGAGCCCGGACTACGGCCGCTACCTCTCGGCGGAGGCTTTCCGGCATCGTTCTCGCCGAGCCGAGCCTCCGTAGCGGCGGTCAAGCGCTACCTGCGACGCAAGGGGCTTCGCGTGGAGAGCGTGTCGAAGAGCCGGATGGTGATCGAGGCAGCGGGATCGACGCGCGCCGCCGAACGGGCCTTCCACACCAAGCTCCGTGAATTTCGCCATGCCCGGCGTACGCTGCGAGCACCGGCGACGCCCGTCTCGCTCCCGAGGTCCCTCGCGGGGAGCGTGGCCTCCGTCGTCGGGCTCGATCAGACGATGTTTCGCCCGCTCGCCGATTCGGCCTCCCCGCTGCCGCCCGCGTTTGTGAACGCGAGGCCCTGCTCCCACTACTGGGGAAGGGCGCTCGCCACCAACCCGATCGAGCGCGCCTACTCCCAGGTGCAGCCGTGGGTCGTCTGTGGGTACAAGCCGGACCAGCTTCAGGGCGCCTACGGGGTCGACGGCCTGATCCGCTCGGGCACCGACGGCAGCGGCCAGACCGTGGCCATCATCGATGCCTTCTCCGCTCCGACGATCGTCCGCGACGTGAACACATACAGCCGCCGGCACGGTCTGCCGCCGGCTGAGATCACGAAGACCCGAGATCGCGGTTGCATGGCGGGGTGCACGACCGCCGACCGCCAGGGTTGGTACGGGGAGGAGACCCTCGACCTGGAGGCGGTCCACACGATGGCCCCGGGCGCCCGGTTGGCCTACTACGGGGCGGCGGATCCGAGCAACAGGGGTCTGCTCAACTCCCTGACCAGAGTCCTCGACGACGACCAGGCCTCGATCGTCACGAACTCCTACGGGACCATCGGCCTGGCACCCTCGCGGCCGACCGTCAAGGCCCAGGAGCGACTGGCTCAGCAGGGGATCGCCCAGGGCATCGGCCTCTATTTCTCCTCTGGCGACGAGGGGGATGAACGGATCGAGCTCGGCCGCGTCTCGACCGACTACCCGGCGTCCAGCCCGTGGGTCACGGCGGTCGGGGGCACCAGCCTCGGTGTCGGGCCCCTCGAGAACCACCTATTCGAGCTCGGCTGGGGCACGCGCCTCACGGTGCTGGGCAAGAAGGGCTGGAAGCCCAGGCCGCCGGGGGGCTTCCTCTACGGCAGCGGAGGCGGCACGTCACCCTTGTTCAACGAGCCGGCATACCAGCTTCCCGTGGTGCCCCGAAGGCTGGCGACCCGATACGGCGGCCGGAGCCGCGTCGTTCCCGACATCTCGATGGACGGTGACCCCAACACGGGAATGCTGGTCGGCGAGACGCAGACCTTCCCCGGCGGGCGCACGCGATACGCGGAGTATCGGATTGGGGGGACGAGCCTCTCCTCGCCTCTACTGGCCGGCTACATGGCGCTCGCGAACCAGGTCGCCGGATCGCGGTTGGGATTCATCAACCCCGCGCTGTACGAGCTCTCCGGTGACCGCGCGATCCGCGACATTCGGCCGGCACAGACTCGCGTTGCCGCGGTCGTGGGCTTCTTCAACAACAACGTCGATTCGAGCGATGGAAAGGTGATCGAGCTCCGTACCTTCGACCACGACTCGACGCTTCGAACCAAGCCTGGCTACGACAACGTCACGGGGCTGGGGAGCCCGGCGGGCGACAATCTGATCGAGGCGCTGGCGGGCCCCTGATCACACGCCCCGAGGCGCCCTCCCGAGACACCTTGCGGGCCCGCCGAGGATGGGCTTCCGGCGTCCGCCCAGATCGCCGGGCGCCCCGGAGCCGATGCGCTCGTGCTGGGCGTCGGGGCGCTGCTCGAGCGAGCACTCGGGCATACTGCCCAGCCCTGATCCACGAGCACAGAAGCGAAGGAGCATGAGCGACACCGAGACCACCGAGCACGAGCTGATCACCGACCAGCGTGGGCGCGAGGCGTCGGGGGCCCACCCCTACGGGCGCTACCTGGAGGAGTTCGAGGTCGGGGCCGTCTACATGCACTGGCCCGCGAAGACGATCACGGAGGCCGAGGATCACCTGTTCTGCCTCCTGACCATGAACCACCACCCGCTGCACGTCAACGACGTCTACGCGCGCCAGTCACAGCAGGGGAGGAACGTGGTCGCGGGCCCGTACGTGTACTCCCTGGTCTTCGGCATGACGGTGGCCGACGTGTCCGGCAAGGCCATCGCCAATCTCGCGACCGACGACCTCAGCCATCCCGCCCCGGTCTTCCACGGCGACACCCTGTTCGCCGAGTCCGAGGTGCTCGAGGTACGCGCCTCCGAGTCGAAGCCCGACCGGGGCATCGTTCGGGTCCATACCCGCGCCTTCAATCAGGAGGGCACCCTGGTCGCGGAGTTCAAGCGCGCCGTCCTGGTGCCCCGCACCCCCGAGGCGATCGCCGGCGACGAGGCCTAGCTCGGGTCCGTGAAGGGCGTCGGCCTGACCACGGTCGCGGTCGCCGCCGGCCTGCTCGCGCCGCTCCCCGCGTGGGGTCAGGGTGCGGCGCCCGTCTGCCCCGCCGCCAAGGTGAGCGCTGCGGCGCGTCCCGCGCCGCCCCTTCGCTTCGGGATCACCCCCGCCGGCGAGGCCGGGTCGATCGGGCCACCGGTCCCGCTGACGCCCATCAGCGTCCCGAAGACGCTCAGGGCCCTGGCAAGGTTGCGGCCGCCTGACGCGCCGTTCGTCCTCCGGCTCAACCGATTCTTCTGGTCCGACGGCCAGCGGGGAATCCGCCACTTCGCGAGGCTGGCGAGGCGCTACACGCGGCGTGGCTATCAAGTGGAGCTCCAGCTCCGCTACCACCCGACCGCCGCGCAAGAGGGGGACATCCAGGCCTGGGTTCGGTTCGTCCGCCGGGTCGTTCGGCGCTTTGGCCCGAACCGCCGGGTCATCGGGCTGCAGGTCACGAACGAGGTCAACTTCTACCCGATCGCGCCGGACGCCTCCGACAGCGCATTCGCCCGCGCGCGCGACGCCCTGATCCGGGGGGTCGAGGCCGCCCACCGTACGGCAAGGCGGCTGGAATACAGCCAGCTGCGGATCGGCTTCAACTGGGCGTACCGGACTGGTCCCGCTAACGAGGCGAGCTTCTGGGGCTACCTGCGCGACAAGGGAGGTCGTCGGTTTGCTCGCGCGGTCGACTGGGTCGGGCTCGATGCCTACCCGGGGACCGTGTTCCCGCCCGTGCCCGCGCCCATCGGCAGCGGCTACTACGACGCGATGAGCGCCGCGCTCGGTGAGCTTCGTCGCTGCTACATGCCGATCGCGCGGCTGGGAATGAAGGTCCCGATCCATGTCGAGGAGAACGGCTGGCCGACCGGTCCCGGGCGGACGGAGCGCGAGCAGGTCATCGCAACGCGCCAGATGGTGGCTGCTGTGAACGACCTGCGGGGCCTCGACCACGTCACCGACTACCGCTGGTTCGATCTGCGCGACCACAACACCTCCTCGCCGAACTTCCAGCAGCACTACGGGCTGCTCCGCGACGATTACTCGCGCAAGCGGGCCTTCGGGGTGTATCGGCGGCTGGTGAGGCGCCTCAGTAGGTGGACGCCGGGCAGGAGCTAGGCGAGCTCCGCGACCGCCTCGAGCGCGGCGTCGAAGTCGGTCCCCGGCACCGCGCCGATGCATGGTGCGGTCGTGCCGGCCGCCCGATAGCGCTCGACCGCCGCCCGCACGTCATCGGCCGAGCCGATTCCTCCCAGGGCGTCGAGCAGCCTGTCCGAGAGCCCCGCCTGCGCACGCTCCATGTCGCCCGCCTGCACGCCCTCGTCGAACGCCGCCAGCTCCTCGCCGAACCCGCAGCGCTCGAGCATCGTGCGGTAGAAGGGGAGCGATGCGTACGGCACGAGCTCGGCCGCTGGCGCCCGGGCGCCTCCGGGGCGTCGGTGAGCCCGACGGGACGGCGGCCACGAGTCGAACCTCCATCCCCTTGCCGGCGCGCTCGCGCCCCTCGCTCACGGCGGGCAGGACGACGTCCCGGATGTAGTCGGGGTTGCAGAGCCAGAGCATCACGCCGTCCCCGATCTCCCCGGCGAGCCGGAGCATGTTGGGCGACAGCCCGGCGATGTAGATCGGCAGGTCGGGTCGAGAGGCGTAGCCCATGAACTGGAAGGCCGTGTTGAAGAACTCTCCCTTCGGCGGCGTCTCGCCCCTCAGGATCGCCCGCACGATCTCCGCGTACTCGCGCATCTGCGTCACCGGCTTCGTGATCTTCGAGTCGAACCAGTTCTCGACCGTGGACAGTTCCGACGACCACCGCCTACCTGGTGGTCGTTGCGATGGTCTTGGCCGTAGGGCATCTGGTCGGCTCGGTATGACCTTCCCCTCTACACGAGATACTGCGCGGACGATGTCGCAGGAGAACCTGAACGTCGTGCGCTCGATCTTCGCGGCGTGGGAGCGCGGCGACTTCAGCTCCGCCGAGTGGGCGCACCCCGAGATCGAGTTCGTGGCCGCCGACGGCCCCGAACCCGGCAGCTGGACTGGGGTGGCGGCGATGGCGGAGGCGTGGCGCGAGTCCCTGACCGCCTTTGAGGAGTTGCGCACCGAGGCCGACGAGTTCCGCGTACTCGACGACGAGCGGGTGCTGGTGCTTATGCGCTTCCGCGGGCGCGGCAAGACGAGCGGGCTGGAGGTCGGGGAGACACAAATGAAGGGGGCGAATCTGTTCCATGTTCGCGACGGCAAGGTGACGAGGCTCGTCACCTACTGGGACCGCGAGCGGGCGTTTGCCGACCTTGGACTTGGGGAGTAGGCGATGTCGCAGGAGAACGTGGAGCGATTTCGAGAGGCCACGGAAGCGTTCAACCGCTGGGCCGCTGCCCCTGACAGTGATCCATCGGCTTATCTTCGGTTCCTGGATCCCGAGGTCCAGTTCGAGCCCGTGCAGGCGACTCTGCAGGGACACCACTACGTTGGGCTGGACGGCGTAAGAGCGTGGCTCGCGGACCTCGCTGAGCACTATGAGCGCGGGCATGTTGACTACACGGAGATTCGCGATCTGGGAAGCCAACTGCTCGGGATCGGCACCCTCCAGGTCGTCGGACGGGGCAGTGGCATCGAGATCGCCGTGCCCATGGCCGTCGTGGCGAGCGTCCAAGACGGGCTCATAACCCGCTTCAAGGACTATGGCGGCGACAAGGATCAGGCCCTCGAAGCCGCCGGGCTGCGGGAGTAGGCGACCGCTCCGGCCTAGCGGCCCGGAGGTTTCTACGAGCAGGGGCGGCAGCGCCACCCTCGCGCGACTCGGTTAACGCAAGTTCTCGACCGTGGACAGTTCCGACGCGAAGCCAGCAGGGTGGCGTCGTACCCGCTGACCATCGCCTGTCTGGTGGTCGTCGCGATGGTCTTGGCCGTCGGGCGTCTGGTCGGCTGGGTATGACCTTCCCCCCTCTGCGCGAGATACTGCGCGGGCGATGTCGCAGGAGAACGTTGAAGTCGTGCGTCGGATCTACGGTGAGTGGGGGCGCGGGAACTTCCGCGAGGGAACAGAGCTGTAAGACCGGCACGTCTTGTTGGTCGTGCGCCGGAGTTCGGTTTGGTATCAGGGTGTGTATTGCGGCCTGACGAGATTGCCAGGTTCATGCGGGAGGAATTCCTTGCAGAGTGGGAGGGCGCTGGTGATCGAGGGCGAAGAGTTCACGGACGCTGGAGACAGCGTCGTCGTTCGCGTGAACCAGCAGGCCACGGGTCGGGAAAGCATGCACGCCGGTCCACTTGTAGGTACTTCCAGATCTGGACTATTCGAGGAGCATCGGTGATCCGCATCGAGAGCGTCATGAGAGCGAGACGAAGCCTCGCAGCCGCCGGGCTGTGGGAGTAGGCGATGTCGCAGGAGAACGTATGGCTCGGCCACCCCCAGGTGCCGCGAGCGCGACTCAGCTAACGACATTTCTCGACCGGGAACTCCGACGCGCAGCCAGCAGGGCGGCGTCGACCGCTGACCACCTACGCGGTGATCAGTCGCGATGCCTTGTCGTGAGGCGTTTGGTCGGCTGGGTTTATGACCTTCCCCTCTGCGCGAGATACTGCGCGGGCGATGACGCAGGAGGGGAGGTGTCGCCGTCTACCCTTGGGGTAGCCGTACTGAGCTGGTAAGGCGGGATAGTTCGGGGGCAATGACGCGAGTGAAGTCGCCTTGATCGTTCTCGACGGCTGTTGAGCCTGGTCGGTGCTTTCCTGGCTCCTTACGACTCGAGCGCGCGCCATTCCCAGACTAGGTGAGTTGCGCGTTGCAACCGACGATCACCCATGACGGCGACTTGCTTTGCCGAACGGTCGGTTCCTTTCATCAACGGGACGATGTGACCGCTGACCGCCACGCATGCTGGTCGCATCGTCGAGGTTCGCCTGACCGCGCACTACCCCGATAGACCAGAAAGAAGTCGCTCGACCTCGATACGACCAGTGAAGACCGGTGGCCTGGGCGATGAGGCTGACCTCGTTGGAGTCGTCAGGCTGAAGGCGTAAGGCTCTCAGAGAGGCTGAGATAGCATCGACGGTTCGTTTGCCTAGTCCGCAAGCCGTCGCCTGGTCAACTGCCCAGACCGATGCCGACCGCGTACCGGCCGCTGACACGCCCAGGGGCGAGATACTGCGCGGGCGATGACGCAGTGAGAACGTATGGCTCGGCCACCCCAGGTGCCGCGAGACGCGACTCAGCTAACGACATTTCTCGACCGTTGGACAGCGTACGCCCGATTCTCCTAACGGCTGGAAATCCTACACGCGCAAGACGGCAGCGCCAGTCCTGCGGTATGGGACGTGTGGAGTCGGTGGTGGAGCGCGACCCGCAGGCGCGAGATACTGCGCGGGCGATGTGGGAGGAGAACGTGGAGATCGTGCGCGCTGCGGCTGCGGCTGCGAGCCGTGGCGACCTGGATGCATGGCTCGAGTACTGGACAGAAGATCTCGACTTTCGGGCGGCCGAGGGCGCACCCGATGACCATGGCACGATCAACGGCAAGGACGCCCAGCGGGTTTTCGGGCAGGACTGGCTTGACACGTTCGACGAGTTCAAAGTCGAGCAGTTCGAACTGATCGACGCCGGAGATGACAACGTATTGAGGTCATGAGGATCAGCGGCCGGGCCAAGCTCAGCGGCGTTGAGACTGACATGACCTACGCCGAACTCGCACGCTCCGAGAAGGGAAGATCGTGCGAAGCCGCGAGTACTACGACACGAGACGAGGCCCTCGAAGCCGCCGGGCTTTCGGAGTAGGCGATGTCGCAGGAGAACGTGGAGGCCTTCAAGCGCGCAGTCGATGCGATCAACCGCGGCGATGTCGAGGCGTCGCTGAACGAACTCGACCCAGATGTCGAGTTCCACGCGTTCATGGAGGAACTCCTCGGCGGTGTAGGAGCGGGTCTATGCGGGTTACGAGGGTGTCCGCGAGTTCTACCGCGACTTCAGCGATCACTTCAATGAACTCCACTGGGAGTACCCGGATATCCGCGACCTCGGCGACCGGGTCCTCGCAATCGGCACCTTCCGCGCGCGTGGCCGAGCGAGTGGAGCCGAGGTCGAAACGCCGATCGGCGTCTTGACCGACTTCGAGAACGGCATTGCCACCCGGGTGTGGAGCACGGGTGACCCCGGCGAGGTCCTCGAAGCCGCCGGGCTGCGGGAGTAGGCGATGTCGCAGGAGAACGTATGGCTTGGCCACCCCCAGGTGCCGCGAGCACGACTCAGCTAACGCCAGTTCTCGACCGTGACCTGGTGGGATACGCCGAGCCCGAGGACCATCCGCCCGCCGGAGAACTCGTCGATCGTGGCCGCGGCCTGCGCCATCGCCACCGGGGTTCGCGCGAAGATCGGGACCACTCCGGTCCCGAGGCGGACCCGCGTCGAGACGGAGGCATAGGCCGCCAGCAGGATGAGCGCGTCGCGCCCTGCGATCTGGGTGACGTAGACGCTGTCGAGCCCGAGCTCATCCGCCTTGCGGACGCGGTCGAGCGTCGTGTCGAGCGAACGGCCGGCCGAGATGAATGCACCGATCCCGGGCATCGCGGAGCGGTTTATATCCCAGCGCGGGAGCGCGGGTTGGTCGCGGACGCCGGGCCGATATCGTCGGCGCCGTGCAGGGCGCACCGGACCCGAGCGACTACTACCGCGAGATCTACGCGCGGGGGCTGGCCGGCGAGAAGCCGGGAATCCCGATCGGGCTGGAGGAGCTCGAGCTCCGCGCGATCGAGGCGATGGAGCCGAGGGCCGCCGCGTACGTTGCCGCGGGCGCCGGCACCGAGGACACGATGCGGGAGAACCTCGAGGCCTTCCGCCGCTGGCGAATCGTGCCGCGGATGCTTCGCGACGTGGCGGAGCGAGAGCTGTCCACGACCGTGCTCGGCAGCGAGCTGCGGGCGCCGGTGCTTCTCGCCCCGATCGGAGTGCACACGATCGTCCATCCCGAGGGCGAGCTCGCGACAGCGCGGGCCGCGGCGAACGTCGGGCTTCCGCTGATCGTCAGCACGGCCGCAGCCCACACGCTCGAGGAGATCGCCGAGGCGGGGGAGGGGGGCCGCGCTGGTACCAGCTCTATTGGCCGAACGATCCCGAGATCGCCCAGAGCATCGTCCGGCGCGCCGATGCGGCGGGCTACGGGGCGATCGTGGTCACGCTCGACACGTTCATCCCCGGCTGGAAGCCGCGGGACCTCCAGGAGGCGTGGCTGCCGTTCCTCGAGGGCGTGGGAAACGCCAACTTCCTCCAGGACCCGGTCTTCCGGGCCCAGCTCGACAAGTCACCCGAGGAGGACCTCGGCGCCGCGATCGGCCACTACCTGGGGATCTACGTGAACCCCTCGCTCAGCTGGGACGACATGGCGCTGTTGCGGGAGTGGACCTCGCTTCCCATCCTCGTCAAGGGAATCCTGCACCCGGACGACGCGCGCGAGGCCCGCGAACGAGGCATCGACGGCGTGGTGGTGTCCAACCACGGAGGCCGTCAGGTGGACGGGGCGATCGCGTCGCTGGATGCCCTGCCGGGGGTCGTCGAAGCGGCCGGCGAGCAGCTCACGGTCCTGCTCGACAGCGGCGTGCGGTCGGGGGCCGACGTGCTCAAGGCGCTCGCGCTCGGGGCCGACGCGGTCCTGCTCGGGCGCCCGTACCTCTGGGGCCTGGCGCTCGGTGGTCAGGACGGCGTCGAGACGGTCCTCCGGATGCTCCTCGCCGAGCTGGACCTGACGATGGCCTTGAGCGGCTACACGCGCCCGAGCGAGCTGGACCGATCCGCGCTGGCGCGCGTTTCCGGCTGACCGGGACCTCCGCGCCGGACGCGCCTAGTGCGCCTCGTCGGCGGCGTGGGCCGGGGGCCTGGATTCCTCGGCCAGCGAGGTGATCTCGAGTGTGCCCCGGGCCGCCGCCTCCAGGACGTCCACGGCCTCCTCCTCGGAGCGTGCGTAGAGCTCGACGAGCAGGTGGACCACGATGCGCTCCTCGTCGTGCTTGTGGAAGCGGACGTGGGTGAAGAACTCCCGCGTCCCCGACTCGCCGAGGGAGCCGAACGTGAGGCTGTCGGCCGCCTCCGGGCCGGAGCAGGTCTCAACCTGGTCCTGGTCGATGGTCACGGTGCACGAGGCGACGAACGGCTTGCCGGCGACCATCCGCTCCCACCGGTCCTCCATCGGGACGACGCGGCCGTCCTCCACGGTCAGGTGGGGCTGGTCGTGCATGCAATCCAGGCACTGCACGACGGCCTCCTGGATCTCCTCCATTCGATCGGCGGCTTCGCCGGTCTCGGGGTCCACCTTGAGGATCGCGTCGTAGTGAACCTGGGCCTCGAGCCGCTGCGACCAACACCGGTAGCAGCGCAACCAGGCGCTCCGCTCCTCGGGAAAGCCCTCGTTCATCTACATTCAGCGTAGCTCGCCGCGAAGCAGGGAGTACGACGCCGCGTCACGCCGCACTCCCTTGTTCACGATGTACGAGCGAAGCACGCCTTCGAACGTGAATCCGACTCGCTCGGCGACCAGCCGCGAGGCGGCGTTGTCCGGCTCCGCGTGGATTTCGATCCGGTCCGCGGCGAGGTTGTCGAAGACCCACGCGCTCAGCATGCGGACGGCCCGGGTGGCCACACCGCGCCCCCGGGCATCGCGCGCCAGCCAGTAGCCGAGCTCGCAACGCCTCTCCTCGCGGTCGAGGTGGACGATCCCCACTGATCCGAGCAGCCGGTCGTCGGCGGCGTCGACCAGCGAGCAGGCCGAGCAGCTCCCCGAGGCTCCGTCCGCGGCTCTCCTGCTCCAGCCATCCCCGTGCGTCGGCCTCGCCGTATGGCTCCGGCACCCGGGTCCAGCGAGGGATCTCGGGGTCCTGGCAGGCGGCGACGATCGCGGGGACGTCGGAGTCCGCGTGCAGGCGAAGCCGCACCTCCCCGTCGGAGATGCCCTCGACCGGGAACTCGATCGTCGAGTTCAACCTTGGCTAGCCGGCGCTCGCCGCGTACAGGCGCCACGTGCCCGGGACGCCCTTCAGCTCGTGCTCGCCCCGGTCGGCGAAGTCGAGGTCGGCGCCCGACCACCAGGTCCTTCACGGTGCTCGAGACCAGGACCTCGTTGGCGTCGGCGAGCGCCCCGACCCGGGCGCCGATGTTGACGGCCATGCCGCGAACGTCTTCGCCGGCGAGCTCGCACTCGCCGGTGTGCAGGCCTGCCCGCACCTCGAGGCCCAGCGGTGCAACGCCGTCCCGGATCGCGCAGGCGCACTCGATCCCACGCGCCGGGCCCGTCGAAGGTGGCGAGGAAGCCGTCGCCCAGGGTCTTGACCTCCTGGCCGCGGAAGCGATCGAGCTGGCGGCGCGATCAGCTCGTCGTGGCGGGTCGATCAGCTCTCGCCAGCGCCGGTCACCGGCGTCGGCGGCGCGCCGGGTCGAGTCGACGATGTCGGTGAACATGACGGTCGCCAGCACCCGATCGAGGGCACGGGGCGGGCGGGTCCCGGTCAGGAACTCCTCGATCTCGTCCACTGATCGATTCGTAGTCCCCCACGAACAGAAGGTGGTCGACGCCCGTCGAACTCGACCAGCCGGGCGTCCGGGATCCGCTCGGCCATCATCCGAGCGCCGCTCGACGGGGGCGATCAGGTCGCCCGGTGCGGTGGAGGATCAGGGTCGGGACGCTGATCGTCGGGAGGATGTCGCGAACGTCGATCTCGAACAGCGCCTCCATCACGGCCTTGGCCATCGCGGGGCTCGCGCTCGCACGTTGGAATTTGCCCCAGACCTCTCGAACCGCCCGGATCTGTCGCGGCGCTCGGGAGCGAACGTCTCGATCAGGGCGCCCGTCGCCCCAGTCGGCCGAGGCCTCCTCGACGAGGGCCTCGTATCTGCTCTCGGCTGGCTCCCCACGCGATGTCGGAATCGGTGCGGAATCGCGGCGTCGACCCGTAGAGGACCAGGGCCGAGGTGCGGTCGGGATAGGTGGCCGCGAACAGCACGCTTGCCGGACCGCCCTCCGATATCCCGTAGAGGGCAGCCCGCTCTACGCCTGCCGCGTCCATCACCGCCTGCATGTCGTCCATCCGCTGCTCCAAGCGGCGGGGGGCCGGCGACGGGATCGGAGAGGCCGGTGCCCTCGCTTGTCGAAGATCACGACGCGCGCGAACGAGCCGAGGCGCTCGAGGAGATCGGGGAACCACCGGCATCTCCCAGTAGTGCTCGATGTTCGAGACGAAGCCGGGGACGAAGACCAGATCCAGGTCTCCCTCGCCGAACACCTGGTACGCGATGTGAGCGTCGCCGCTGAGCGCGTATCGGGTGCGCGGCGGCTGGGTCATCTCGGCTTCAGGCGGGTCTGGACGGCAGCTGCGGGCGCGCTCGCTCACCAGGTCGGCGATCTCGCCCATGATCCGATTCAGATCGAAGTCCTTTGGGGTGTAGACGCGCGCCACCCCGGCTTCGCGCAGGGCATCAGCGTCGGCGGAGGGGATGATCCCGCCGACCACGACCGGCACGTCGAGGCCGGCATCACGCAGCAGGCGGACGGTCTCTGGAACGAGCTCTCGATGGGAGCCGGAGAGGATCGACAGGCCCACCACGTCGACGTCCTCGTCTCGCGCGGAGGCCGCGATCTGCTCCGGGCGTCAGTCGGATCCCCTGGTAGATGACCTCCATGCCGACGTCGCGGGCGCGGACGGCGATCTGCTCGGCGCCGTTCGAGTGCCCGTCGAGGCCCGGCTTTCCGACCAGGATGCGGATCCGGTGGCCGAGCCGCTCGGAGACCTCTGCGACGCGTTCGCGAGCCGAGGCGAGGAGCTCCCCGTTGGCGCTCTCGGGCGCCTTGCCGACGCCGGTCGGCGCCCGGTAGTCGCCGAAGACCTCCCGCAGCACGCCGGCCCACTCGCCGGTGGTCGCCCCGGCCTTGGCCGCCTCGATCGTCGCCGGAACGATGTTCGCCGAGGGGTCTCGGGCGGCCTCGGCCAGACCGGCCAGAGCACGCTCCACCGCGGCGCTGTCGCGCTCGGCCTTCCAGCGCTCGAGCGCCTCCACGCGCTCGCGCTCGACCTCGGGGTCGGGCGTGAGGATCCCGCCGTCGGCGCCCGCGGTGAGCGGGGAGTCCTCGGTCTCGGTGAAGCAGTTCTGGCCGACGACCTTGATCTCGCCCCGCTCGATCCTCGCCACCCGCTCGCGGTTCGACTCGACGAGCCCGGCCTTCATGTAGGGCACCGCCTCGACCGCGCCGCCGCGCTCCTCGACGCTCGCCATCTCCGCCCGCGCGTCCTCCGCCAGCTCGTCGACGAGCCCGTCCATCACCTTGGATCCCTCGAAGACGTCGGGGTAGTCCAGGAGGTCGGTTTCGTTGGCGAGGATCTGCTGGATCCGCAGGCTCCACTGCTGGTCCCACGGGCGCGGGAGGCCCAGCGCCTCGTTCCACGCGGGGAGCTGGATCGCGCGGGCTCGGGCGTCGCGCCCGAGCGTGACGGCCAGGGCCTCCAGCACGATTCGCGGCACGTTGTTCTCCGGCTGCGACTCCGTGAGGCCCAGCGAGTTCACCTGGACGCCGTAGCGCAGGCGCAGGTACTTGGGCTCCGTGACGCCGTAGCGCTGGCGCCCGATCTCCTCCCACAGGCGCCCCATGGCGCGCAGCTTCGCGTGCTCCTCGATGAATCGCACTCCCGCGTTGACGAAGAACGAGATCCGCCCGAAGACCCGCGGGAAGTCCTCGTCGGCCACCTGTCCGCGAGCCCTGACCTCGTCCAATACCGCGATCGCCGTCGAGAGCGAGAACGCGATCTCCTGGACCGGGGTGGCCCCGGCCTCCTGCAGGTGGTAGCTGCAGACGTTGATCGGGTTCCAGCTCGGCACCTCATTGACGGTGAACGCGACGGCGTCGGCGATCAGCCGCATCGAGGGCTCCGGCGGGAACGCATAGGTGCCGCGCGACAGGTACTCCTTGATGATGTCGTTCTGGGTCGTGCCCTTGAGCTGCGAGCGCTCGATTCCGTTCTCCTCGGCGACGGCGACGTAGAGCGCCAAGAGCCAGACGGCGGTCGCGTTGATCGTCATCGAGGTGTTCATCTCGTCGAGCGGGATTCCGTCGAGGAGGGCGTGCATGTCGCCCTTGTGGGCGATCGATACCCCGACCTTTCCCACCTCGCCGCGGGCGAGCAGGTGGTCGGGGTCGTAACCGGTTTGCGTCGGGAGGTCGAAGGCGACCGAGAGCCCTGTCTGGCCCTTGGCCAGGTTCCGCCTGTAGAGCTCGTTCGAGCGCCGGGCGTCCGAGTGCCCGGCGTAGGTCCGCATCACCCAGGGCTTGTCGCGCTCGGTGAGCCTGTGGCTGGCCATGCCCCCTGGATTCTACGTTCGGACGACGAGAACGCGCCATGGGTCACCCGCTACCCTGCACGGACCTCGGATGGGATCGATTCGCCTGAAGACCCGGGCGGCCGCTCTGCTGGTGGCCGCGATCGCGCTCGCCGTGGCGGCCGCCACCGCCCTCGCGGGGGTGACCGTGTACAAGAACACCTTCACGCACAAGGGCGACGCGACGGAGCTTCGGCACGCCGAGGGCAAGCACTGCAATCGCAAGTTCCGCAAGAAGGCGAAGAACCTTCAGATCAACGTCACCAAGAGCCCCGACGCATGCGGCTACCGGCCCCCCGGTGGAGGGTGACACCGACGGGCCCGACCACAACTTCCAGGCGAAGGCGAAGTTCCTGAAGAGCACGCCGAAGGGCCTTCGGGAGAAGGCCTATGTGGCGATTGCGATCCGCTCGGGCAAGACGTCGGGCTATGAGCTCCGCGTGTTCCCCGTCAAGCACAAGTTCAGGCTGATCCGCACTCCCTCGGGCGGCGGCGGCGACTTTCCGGCCGATGGAAAGAGCTCGGCCATCAAGGGGTTCAACAAGGCCAACGTCCTCGGCCTGAAGGCCCAGGGCTCCAAGCTGACGGCCAGGGTCAACGGGACCAAGGTGGCCAAGGCCACCGACCACAACCCGGCTCAGGTCGGGGGGCGCAAGCTCGAGGTCGCGATCGGCAGCGGCAAGCGCTCCGGCAAGACCGTCTCCGGCACGGTCGACGACCTCAAGCTCCAGGTCCCCACGCCGTAGGTCTCGCTCTCCGCGCCCAGCCCAAGTCCAGCTCGAAGGTCGCTCCCGGCGGGCGTCAACCGTCCAGGCGGCTAGTCTGGGCTCATGGCGACGGAGACGCTCGAGCGTCCCCGAACCGGGGGTCCCGACTCGGGTCTCGGCGGCAACTGGCTCGTGATCGTGATGAACGACGATCACAACACGTTCGACCACGTCGCGAAGACGCTCGCCCGGGTGATTCCGGGGCTGACCGTGGACGACGGGTACGGGCTGGCGGACCGCATCCACAACTCGGGCCAGGCGGTCGTCTGGACGGGCCCCAGGGAGACCGCCGAGCTGTACTGGGAGCAGCTCAAGGACGCCGGCCTGACCATGGCCCCTCTCGAGCAGCACTGAATCTCGCCGCGACCACGCCTGGCCAGGCACGGCCCAGGGTGGTTTTCGTACAGGTCGAGAAAGCGTGCGGCTTTTGCACCGTTTACTCAAGGATGAACAAGTTCAAAGGCTTGATCCTCGCCGAGGACGCCTACGGCCAGACGCGGCGTGAGTTGCTCGGGCGGGCTCCGCAGCTGTTCCCGCTGGCCAACACGCCACTCCTCTTCTACGCGCTGGAGACGATCCGCAACGCGTCGATCGACGAGGTGATCATCGCCGCCGGTCCCGCGGGGGTCGAGGACCTCCGGGAGGCTGTCGGCGACGGAAGCGGAATGGGACCTCTCCGTGAGCTACCTCGAGGACGACAACGTCGAAGGGCCGGCGCATGCCGTCGGGCTGGCGGAGCCCCTGGTCGGCGATAGCCCGCTGCTCGTGTTCGAGGGCGGGACCCTGGTCACGCAGCCGATCCAGCCCTTCATGGAGCGATTCGTGGACGCCGGGCTGGATGCGCTGACGCTCGTCGGGACCAAGAACGGCGCCTCCGCCCGCACCGAGCCCTGCAGGGCTGGGCACCTGCATCCTCGGGCCGCGTGTCTTCGACGCCGCGGCGGCCGTCGCCGAATGGGGGCCGCCCCACCACGGCCTGGACGGCGCGGTCTCGTGGCTGGTGTCCACGGGCGGGCGCGTCGAGTCCCACCGCGTCGACGGCTGGTGGCGGAACACCGGCAGGCCCGAGGACCTGCTGGAGGCAAACCGGATCCTGCTCGACCGCCTCGTGGATTCGGTGTCGGCCGTCAACGGCCGAAACGCCGAGGTCGAGGGGCGGGTGATGATCGACGATACGGCCACGATCGAGTCCAGCCGGGTTCGGGGGCCGTCCGTGATCGGGCCGGGCGCCCGGATCGTCGATTCCTACGTCGGTCCCTACACCTCCGTGGGCGAGGAGGCGATCATCGAGAACTCGGAGGTCGAGAACGCGATCATCCTCCCGCGCGCCACCATCGAGCACTTCGGCCTCAGGGTGGAGGAGAGCGTGATCGGCGAGGGAGCCGAGCTCCGGCGCACGTTCCGGGTCCCGCGAGGCGTCTCGCTGAGCATCGGCGCCGAGTCCGAGATCGCGCTTTCTTAGCATCTCTTAGGGACTAGTCCTTTTTCGGCTGCACCTGGCGCTCGTGACCGTGGGCTCTGGTACAACGAGCATCCGTTAAGACTCGGGCCCCGTCGCTCACAGGTTCGTGGCCCCTGACGTCGAAAGGCTTGGGTGGATGGCCCCTTCCCGGCACAACGACAGACTCTTCCGCCGCCTCGCAACCGCGCTCGTCGCGGGCTGCCTGGCGATGCTCCTGATGGCCGGCTCCGCGTCGGCCGGAGGGGCGCGGGCGCCCGGATACGGCGGGCTGCCGAGGCTGTTCGCGCCGAGCAGCGTCTGGAACAAGCCCCTGTCCCGGAACGCGGCCATCGACCCGGATTCCAAGCAGATGGTCGACTACCTGAACCAGGAGGTGGACGCGGGAGGAGGCCGCCCACATCGGCCCGTGGATCATGACGGACAGCTACAGCACGCCGCTTTACATCGTGGGCCCCGGGATGCGCCGCGTGAAGGTGGCGCTCTCAGACCCGACCGCCTCCTGGCGCAAGGGGCTCCAGAAGGTGTTCACCAAGGTGCCGATTCCGCCCGACGCTCGCCCCGCGGCCGGCAGCGACGGGCACATGACGGTCTGGCAGCCCAAGACGAACACCATGTGGGAGTTCTGGCAGGCGAGCAAGCAGTCCGACGGCTGGCACGCAAGCTGGGGCGGCGCGATCAAGCACGTCTCCCGCAGCCGTGGCTACTACACCACCAACTCGTGGCCAGGCCTCTCAGAGCCCAATTGGGGCGCCACGGCAACGAGCCTTCCGGTGATCGCCGGAACGATGACGGTCAAGGAGCTCCGGTCCCCGTGGATAAGGCACGCGCTCGCGGTCGACCTGCCGAGCCCGCGGGCCGGGGTGTACTCGTGGCCGGCGCAGCGAACCGACGGCTACGGGCCCCCTGAGTCGATCCCCGAAGGCGCCCGCCTGCGGCTACCGGCTCACCTCGACCTGCAGAGCCTGGACCTGCCGCCGCTGACGCTCAAGATCGCCAGGGCGGTGAAGCGCCGGGGCATGATCGTTCGCGACCAGACGGGAACGGCGGTCGGCTTCTACGCTCAGGACCCGGTCGGTTGGAACGGCGACCCGTACAGCAAGATCTTCGGCGGCCAGATGCCGAGCCAGATCCTGGCGACGTTCCCGTGGGAGCGGCTCCAGGTTCTGAAGATGAGCCTCTGCTCAGACTCGTCGCGCCCCTGCCTCCAGCACTAGCCGGCTAGGTCTTGGCTGGCGCGCGGACGTCCGGCTCGTGGTTGGCGCTTTGGCCGGACGCCGGATCCGAGCCATTGCCCTCGAGCGAGGCTGTGAGATCTGAACCTCGTACGGGCCGAGCGCCGGCCAGGCGAACGAGTGCCGCCTGCGACCGGGTGCTGACGACGACGGCGGTGCTGGGTCGTCGCGCCAGGCGCAGGAAGGCGTGGAGGCTGTCCGTTGCGCTCAGGTCCGCCTCGTAGCGGTCCGGCTCCGGCACGAGCCCCGGGTCGCCACCCGCTAGAACGGCCACCGAGGGCTCGCCGCTCAGCGCCAACCGGCTGGTTCGTCGGCGGACCGCGGCCCGGTGACGGACCACCTCGAGCACGCCAAGCGCCCGCAGCGGGTGCTCGAGCAGTTGGCGGGCGAACCGGCGTCCCGCGCCGTGGAAGCGGGCGCGGCGCCGGGCCCGAAAGCGGTCCCAGGCCGTCACCCCGGCCCGTCGCTCCACGAGGCCGGGCGACCACCATGGCTCGCCGGCGAAGGAGCGTGCCACGTTCAGGTGCGCGACGTGCATCGCCTCCCAGTTTTCCGACATCTGGCCCGGATGCGTGTGGTACAGAACGGTTACCCGAGGCGACAGGGTTGCCTTGCCGCGGCTCAGAAGTCGGCACCAGAGGTCGAGGTCCTCGCAGAGGACCGGGCGAAACCCACCCACCGCGAGCGCGGCATCGCGTCGGAAGATCGCCGCGCTTGAGGGGACCGGGTTCTCGGGGTGAAGCAGTGCACTGGGCGACTCGATCGTCGTCTCTCCCGCCGTCAGCGGCCCATGAAAGAAATGCTCCCTGGAGGCGGGGGTGCGCTCGATGCACGAGGCGGCGGCCAGCACGCTCCCGGAGGTCAGCGACCACACGTGCTCGAGATGGCGGGGGAGCCACTCGTCGTCGTCGTCGAGGAGCGCGATCCACTCGTGGCGGGCGGCTCGCAGGCCCGTCTCGTACCCGGCCGCCGCGCCGAGGTTGCACCCGTGCCTGATCAACTCGGCGCCGTGCGCCTCCGCCACCTGTGCGGTGTCGTCCGTGGAGCCGTCGTCGATGACGATCACCTGGGCAGGACGGCGCGGCCGCTGCGCATTGATGCTGCGCAGGGCTCGCTCCAAGAGTGGCGCTCGGTTGAAGGTGGGGATCACCACCGAAACGGGCAGCCGGGTGTCCGGGTCGGGTCGCATGCCTCCTTATACCGTGCTTTGGGCGACCGGATCGAGCTTTCGAATGGATCTGACACCGGCGAGCCTGACCAGGGCGGCCTGCCGGCGCGTGCTAACCACGGCGGCGGCGCTGGGGTGGCGCATCAGGCGAAGGAACGCCTCGAGGTTGCCGGCGGTGCTGAGGTCGACGTCATACCGATCGCGCTCGGGAACAAGGGCCGGGTCGACCCCGGCGAGGACGGCGATCGACGGCTCGCCGCTCGGTGCCAGCCTGCTCGTTCGGCGGCGAACGGCGAGGCGATGACGCAGCACGTCGAGCACGCCGAGGGCTCGCCGCGGGCGCTCGGCAAGCTCGCGAGCCAGCCGTACGCCCGCCCCGGCGGCCTTGCCGCGACGGCTCTCCGCCCGGAAGCGGTCCCAGGCGGTGACACCCTCCCGTCGGTCGACCAGGCCTCGCGACCACCAGCCCTCGCCCGCGAAGGCGCGGACGACGTCGAGGTGGGCGACATGCATGGCCTCCCAGTCGCCCGAGATCTGTCCGGCGTGGGTGTGGTAGAGGACCCCGACTCGCGGCGAGAGGGTCGCCCTTCCGCGACTCAAGAGCCGACACCACATGTCGAGATCCTCGCAACCCAGGATCGACGTCCGGTGGGGGCCGCCGTTGCTCGAGAACGTCGGTGTTCGGAGATCGCCACGGAATCCGCCCACGGCGAGGGCCGTCTCGCGATGGACCATCGCGGCGCTGGCCGGGATCAGGTTCTCCGGATGCACCAGCGGCGCCGGCGACTCGAGAACAATGGCGCGCTGGCTCAACGGCCCGTGAAAGCCGTGGTAGGTCGAGCCCGGAGAGTTCTCGACGCATGAGCTGGCGACCAGAACGCTGCCTGGAGTAAGGGACCAGAGCGTCGCGAGATGGTGGGGCAGCCATTCGTCGTCGTCGTCGAGAAGCGCCACCCAGTCATATCGGGCTGCCCTCAAGCCGGTGTCGCGCGCCGCCGCGTTGCCACCCAGATTCCGATCGTGCCTGATCAGCTCGGCCCCAAGGGCCTTGGCGACTTCAGGCGTGTCATCGGTCGAGTGGTCGTCGACCACGATCACCTGGGCCGGCCGGAGAGGGCGCTGCGATTGCACGCTACGAAGCGCGCGCTCGAGCAGTCGGGCCCGGTTGTAGGCGGGGATCACGACAGAGATGGGCAGCGTGGATTCTTGGTGTTGCTCCACTCCGCACTACCTAACTTTTGAAGCGTCACCAAACTTCCGGGCAGCGCCCGCACCGGTCGCCGACGAAAGGCCCGCAAATTGGGTGGCCGTTGTGCTCAAGCGGCGATCAGGTCGAGGGCTGCGGGCGAGGGGCGACGCGGGTTGCCCACTTCGAATCCGGCGCCACGCGGCGGATGAGTGGATGAGGCTCGGGTTCGGTCGCGGGGCAGCAGCCCGCCGACCAGCAACAGGCACAAGCGCGTATGCCAGCGCACCGCCGGCGAGGCCTGCCACCACGCCGAACATGCCGGGGAGCGTCGAATCGAGAACCCAGGCGACGCCGTAGCCGCCGGCGTAGGCCGTCGACCAGCCCAACCAGCTGGCGAGCCGGCCAAAGCACTCGCATCGGCCGTGAGAGGTGCGCGCGCAACACCCCCACCTGGACGGCGAGCTGGATCGCGTAGCCGAGCGTGATCCCCAATGCGGCGCCGGTGACACCCATGGCAAGCGTCAGGCCGATGGTCAAGGGCACCGTCGCGCCCAACCGCGCCGCCGACACCACCGTCGTCGCGATGGGCCTGCCCGACCGCAAGCAGGGCATCCATCTGGATGGTCGCGATGGTTGCGATGGCCGGAACGACCAGGACGATCGCGAGTGCGGACGACGCGCGCGAGAACCCGGGGCCGAAGAGGTCCATGATTCCCACGGCGGCCCCCCCGCCGACAGCGGCGGGGAGCAGCATGCTGCCCGCGACGTAGCGGAGCGAGTCCATCAGCGCTCGGTCGAAGCCGAGCCGGTCCTCGCCCACGTGGCGCTCGACCAGGGTGGGAAACACCATCTCGGCGAGCCGATAGTTGAGATCGACGAAGCGCTGGGCCAGCGCCCACGCCCGATTCCAAGCGCCCACCGCGGCCAGCGAGCCGACCGCCCCGAGGACCCACGTGCCCACCTGATCGCTGATGCCCGTGGCCAGCGACCCGGGCGTCACCTTCAGCCCGAATCGCAGGATCTCCGGAAGAGCGCGTGAACCCGCTGCGGATCTCAGCGGCGGGCACCCGCCAGCGGATCCACTTCGGCGCCACCACGAGGCGGTGGACCAGCGACGTCACCCACGAAGCGACGGTCGCGATGATGAGGCCCCAGACGGTTGGCAGGATGAAGCTGAGCAGCGCGGCCACCGCCAGATAGGCGGCCATCTGATGGGTTCGGATCCAGAACAGATCCCGGCCGGCGCGAAATGCCACGAGGACGCCGTCGATGTTCCAGCAGGGATTGGTGAACACCAGGTAACCCGCCAGGCTGACGACCGCCGGCAGGAACAGCCCCGGGTGGTCGATCGGTCCCTGAAAGAGGAAGTAGGTGGCCACGGTGGCGATCCCGCATGCGATCAGAGTGAGCCCGGTCGAGAAGATGAAGACCGGCACGAACAGCCCCGTCACGCGGGGGCTCCGCAGCGGCAAGGGCGTCAGGAGCCTGATCAGCGCCGGCTGCTCGCGCACGCTCGACAGGAACCAGACGGCCCCGGTGGGGGCGTACGCGAGCGCGAACTCGCCGATCACGTTGATGCCGTAGATGCGGGCCGTGAGGATGCTCGAGCCGAGCGCCAGCACCCCGCTGACCACGAAGCTCAGCGCGCCGAACCCGAAGGCGTTGGTGAACGACGGTCGTTCGTTCGAGCCGGCATCGGTGGCCATCGAAGTACCAAACGGGGCGCGGTCCCGACCGCTTCCGCTCATGGTCGGCGCCGACGGACGCTCTCAGCCTGCGTCAGCGACCAGCTGGTGGGACATGCGGCTCGGCGGCAGCGCCGGTCAGCGGGCGGGCAGGGTTACCCGCCACCTTGGCGCCGGCGGGAACATCCCGGGTGACCACGGCGCCGGCTCCCACGACGGCCCCCTCGCCGATCTGGAGTCCGCCGAGGATCACGGCTCCGGAGCCGAGCGACGCGCCGCGGCCAACCGTGGTCCGCTGCCGCTCCCAGTCGCCCGGCGCGCGAAGGCGTCCCGCCTCCGTCGTCGCTCGCGGGACGTTGTCGTTGATGAAGATCACGCCGTGGCCGATGAAGGCCTCGTCGCCGATGGTGACTCCGTCGCAGACGAAGGCGTGGCTCTGGATCTTGCAGTCGGAGCCGATCGTGGCGCCGCGCTGGACCTCGACGAAGGGCCCGATGCGCGTCCGGTCGCCGATCCGGCAGCCGTAGAGGTTCGTGAACGGGTGCACGACCACGTCCTCGCCGAAGCGCACGTCGCTGATCAGCCTGTATGGCGCCTCGTTGCTCGGCATGGCCAGCGCACGCTCGCGAGTTCGGCGCCTCGTCCGGCGGATCCGATGAAAACAGGCTCATTGCAGCAAAGTCCTGACGCATGAACGGAGCAGGCCGGCCCGCGCTTCCGCGGCTGCCGGCGATCCGGGAGTCTTGCGTCAGTCGAGGAAGGTCCGCTGCCACAGCTCGAGTACCAGGAGGGCCCAGATCCTGAGCGCGTTGTCGGCCGTCCCGGCCTCGTTGTCCCGGACCAGGCGCTGGACGGCCGCCGGGTCGAAGAGCCCACGCTCCCGCACGGCGGCCGGGGAGAGGCAATCGTCGACGAGGGGTCGAAGGTCCTCGTCCATCCAGGCCCGAAGCGGCGCCCCGAAGCCCGCCTTGGGGCGCCAGATGACCTCCTCCGGCAGCACTCCCTCCATCGCCTTCTTGAGGACGTACTTGCGGGTGGTCCGGCGCAGCTTGAGCGTGGGGGGGACGCGGCCGGCAAGCTGGACCAGCTCGTCGTCCAGCAGCGGGACCCTCACCTCGGTTGAGGCAGCCATGCTCATCCGATCCGTGTAGGCGAGGTTCAGGCACGGCAGGAAGGTCTTGATGTCGAGGTAGAGGAGCCGGTTCAGCCATTGCTCGCCGGCGTGACGGGCGGCGTACTCGCGGTGCCGGTGGAAGGGGTCGTGGTCGTGAAGCTCGGCTCGCAGCTCGCCGCTGAAGAGCCCCGAGAGCTCGTCCGGGCGGTAGTAGGAGGAGTAGGTGAGGTAGCGGTCCATGAACGGCTGGTCGAGGCCCCGCAACAGCTTCATCGCGTTCCGGCGAGGCCCCCGCAGCCGTCCGGGCTTGCCCATCGTCAGCCGCCCGTCGAGCGATGTGCGCACGGCTCTGCGGATCCCTCGGGGAAGGAGGTCGGCGGGCCGGGTCAGCTGCGCCGCCAGGTGGCGCGGGTACCCGGCGAAGATCTCATCGGCGCCCATCCCGCTGAGGATGACCGTGAGGCGCTCGCTGCCCGCGGAGCAGATGAGGTACGTGGTGATGGCCGCCGGGTCGGCGATCGGCTCGTCCAGGTGCCAGATGAGCTTGGGCAGAAGCTCGACGATCTCCGGCTTAAGGATCGCGCTCGTGGTTGTCGAGGTCCAGCTCTTGGCTCAGGCGCCGCGCGTAGCCGAGGTCGTCCGGCACGATCTCGTGCGCGCAGGTCCTCCTCGCTGAACCCCACGGTGTAGCTCGTGACCTTCTTCGTGCGCGGCCTTCATCGTCGCCACCACGGCGCCGGAATCGAGGCCTCCGCTGAGGAAGCTGCCCAGCGGGACGTCGGAGACCATCTGGCGCCGGATCGCGGCCTGGGCGGTGTCTCGGACCCGCTCGGCCCAGCTTTCGTCCGAGACGCCGCCGGCGACGGGGAAGCTGGCGTCCCAGTACTCCCTGATGGTCAGCTCGCCGTTCGCGTAGCGGGCGCAGTGCCCGGCCGGCAGCTGGTGCATGCCTTCGAACAGCGTTCCGGGGTCCGGGACCCACAGGAACGTCAAGTACTCCGCGAGTGCCGTGTGGCGGACCGACGGAGCCGGGAGGGCCTCGAGCAGCGACTTGAGCTCCGACGCGAAGTAGAGGACGCCGTCATGGTGGGCGTGGTAGAGCGGCTTCACCCCGAGACGGTCGCGGGCCATGAACAGCTCCTGGCTTTCGGTGTCCCAGATCGCGAACGCGAAGATGCCGTTCAGGCGATCGAGCATCCCCTCGCCATGCCGCGCGTACATGGCCAGCAGCACCTCCGTGTCGCAGTCGGAGGCGAATCGGAGGCCGTCGGCCTCGAGCTCGGCGCGCAGCTCGCGAAAGTTGTAGAGCTCGCCGTTGTAGGTGATCCAGTACCGATCGCCGGCGTACGCCATCGGCTGAGCGCCTCTCGGGCTCGTGTCCAGGATGCTGAGCCTCCGGTGTCCGAGCGCGGCCGGAAGCCTGCCGTCTTCCGGCGGGAACAGCTTCACTCCTTCGCCGTCAGGACCCCGGTGAGCCAGGACCTCCGTCATCGACTCGATCAGGCCTCGATCGGCGCGACCGACGAAGCCGCAGATCCCGCACATGCCTAGCCGACCGCCCCGGCGTGGCTACGGGCGCGACGGCGGGCGGCGCTCCCGCGCCGGTGCATCACAACGAGCTGATCAAGTGCCGTCAGTCTTGCGCCGCCTTTCACGTTGATCTGGATAGAGGGTCGCCCGGCAGAGAGCCAGGCTAATCGACCATCACGAAGCAGCCCTCCGCCAATCGACCATGTCCCTGAAACAAACGCGCCGAGCCGGGCGCAGCTTGTGCCGAGAGCCACCAGCGGAAGGCAAGAGTCGCCTGATGCGCCAGGTCGCCCGACGACTCAAGGACGGGAGCCTCGACCTGGTCGAGGTACCCGACCCCGCTCCCGGGCCCGGCGCGGTTTCGGTGCGGGTGGAGGCTTCGGTCTTGAGCGCCGGGACCGAGCGGGCGACCCTCGACGTCGCCAGCAAGGGCCTCCTCGCGAAGGCGCGTGCACGGCCCGACCAGGCGCGGCAGGTGCTCGACCGCATGCGCCAGGACGGGGTGCGTTCCACGGTCAACCTGGTTCGCCAAAAGCTCGAGCAGCTCGGCCCGCTGGGCTACAGCGCCGCGGGTGTCGTGATCGAGGCGGGGCCGGAGACGCGGGGGCTCAATCCGGGTGACCGCGTGGCGATCGCCGGCGGAGGATTCGCGAGCCACGCCGAGCTCGACGTGGTCCCCTCGCTCCTGTGCGCCAAGGTGCCCGACGGCGTCTCGCCCGAGGACGCGGCGTTCGCCACCCTGGGGTCGGTGGCCATGAACGGCTTCCGCAGGGCGGAAGTCCAGGTCGGGTCGACCGTCGCCGTGATCGGGCTGGGGCTGATCGGACAGCTGGCCGTGCGCATCGCGAGGGCGGCCGGATGCCGCGTCCTCGGCGTCGACCTCAGCCCGGAGCTCGTCGAGCTCGCGCGCTCGGCGGGCGCCGACGCCGTGGTCCGCTCGGATCTCGAGCGGGGATCCCGGTGGGAGGCCTCTGCCGACGCCGTGCTCGTCTGCGCAGCAACCGACTCCAACGATCCGGCGCTCCTCGCCGCGACCCTGGCTCGAGACCGAGGCCGCGTGGTCATCGTCGGGGACGTGAAGATGGAGCTCCCGCGGGCGCCTTTCTACGACAAGGAGCTCGAGCTGCGGCTCTCGCGTTCCTACGGGCCGGGCCGGTACGACCCCAACTACGAGCTTCACGGGCTGGATTACCCGATCGGGCATGTCCGCTGGACCGAGCAGCGCAACATGGACGCCTTCCTGGGCCTGGTCGCCGAGCGGAAAATCGTCCCCTCGGAGCTCGTCACCCACCGGTTCGCGTTCGGGGACGCCGAGCGGGCCTTCGACCTCCTCCAGTCCGGCAGCCGGGTCGTGGGCGTCGTCCTCTCCTATGCGGAGAACGGCGCGGCCGAGCCGTCCCGCGCGCCGAAGCGGGAGGTGCGCCGGCCCGCCACGGCGAACGGGC
This sequence comes from uncultured bacterium, assembly GCA_963772345.1. Lineage (GTDB taxonomy): Bacteria > Actinomycetota > Thermoleophilia > Solirubrobacterales > 70-9 > AC-56. Next base: position 39,018 of record CAVYXB010000003.1, read on the forward strand.
CGCGGGCCCGACTCGGGCATGATCGGGGCGGGTTCATTCGCGACCGGCACCCTGATCGGTGGGCTCGCGCGATGCCGGATTCGAGCTCGTGGCCGTGGCGTCGGCCTCGGGCCTCTCCGCCGAGAGCGCTCGCCGGCAGTTCGAGTTCGAGGAGGCATACGCCCGGGCTGACGAGGTGATCGAGCGCGACGATCTGGACCTGATCGCGATCGCGACCCGCCACGACTCCCACGCCGAGCTCGCCGCGACGCGCGCTCGAGGCCGGCAAGGCCGTATACGTCGAGAAGCCGCTCGCCCTCGACGAGGAAGGGCTGCGGCTCGTTCGGGAGGCGCAACGCCGCAGCGGGGCGCCGCTGATCGTGGGCTTCAACCGTCGCCACGCGCCGCTGGCCGTCGAGCTTCGCCGCCTTCCCGGGCCGAGGCTGATGGCCTACCGCGTCAACGCAGGGCCGCTGCCTGCCGATCACTGGACCAACGACCTCGCCAGAGGTGGCGGGCGCCTGAAGGGCGAGGGGTGCCACTTCATCGACTTCCTCTGCGACCAGGCCGGAAGCGACCCGGTGACCGTGAGCGCCCGCGGCTTCCCTTCGCGTCCCGACCTCCCGTTGGCGGCGACGGACAACTTCAGCGTCGAGATCGGCTTCGCCGACGGTGGCGTGGGCACGCTTCACTACGCGGCCGACGCGCCGGTCGGCCCCGGCAAGGAGCGGTTCGAGACCAGCTCGCCCGGCGTCTTCGCGGAGCTCGAGGACTACCGGCGCGGGCGCGATCTGGCACGGGCGCACGGAAGCGGCGCCTCGGGGGCGGGCGCCAGGACAAGGGCTTCGCGGCGCAGTTCAAGTTCCTCGCCGAGCTTGCGCGGGGGAGGGTGGAGGCCCCGCCGCCCGAGAGCTTCCTGCTCTCCACGCCTCGCGACGCTCGCGGCGGCGCGCTCGCTCGAGAGCGGGCATCCGGAGACCGTCGTCTCGAGCGGCGAGCGCGATCTCCGCGCCGAGCCGGCGCCGGGACAGACGGTGGAAGCCATGGCTGGGCATGGCCGTTAGTCCAGGAGATCGAGAAGACCCCGGTTCGGAGGTGGAACGGCTCGCGATGGAAGCCAGAGGCAGCATGAGCATCCAACCAGGCGAGCGCGAGCGCGCCCGCTTCGACGTGCCGGGCCGGATCACGATCGCTGGCTCCGGGCACGTTCGGCCAGGCCCTGAGGCGGCACTGGCGCGTGCTCGTCGCGACCATCGGCGGGCTCGTGGTGCTGGCGCTCGGGTACAGCCTCGCAAGGACGCCCAACTACGCGGCCGAGACGCGGTTGGCGGTCGGCGGGCTCAATGCGACCACCCCGTCCGCGTTCACGGGCTTCTCGACCGCGGCTCAGCAGCTCGCTGAGACCGACAGCCGCGCCGTGCAGGGCGACGCGGTGGTGAAGGACGTGGCGTCGGCGATGAAGCTCACGCCCGACCAGGTTCGGCCCCAGCTCTCGGCGGCGCCGATTCCCCAGACCCCGGTCTTCACCGTCACCGCGACCACGAAGTCGCCGGAGACGTCAGTCGACATGTCCCGCCTGGCGGCAGAGGCGATCGTCCGGGAGGCAAACCGCGCCAGCAACGCGGCGCCCGGCGCGCTGCTGAACGAGTACAAGCAGGCCGAGCGTCAGCGCCAACAGGCGCAGGCGCCAGGTCGCAACCGGAGCAGGGAGCACGGCGGCCCGCGCCGACCTCGTGGCCGCCCAGGCGCAGGCCGATGCGGCGAGGAAGCGCTACGCCGCCGCCATCCAGGGCGGGTCGGTGCGGCTCGAGATCATCCAGGGGCCCGCCGACGCGTCGAGCGACCGCATGAGCAAGCTGCAGATGCTCCTCTTCGTGGCCGTTGTGCTCGGGTTCATCATCGGGTCGGCGATTGCGGTCTTCCTCGAAAGCATGCGGGGCCCGCAGTTCGAGGCGAGCACGCTGGGCCGCTGGGAGCTGGCCCGCCGGACCCGGGCCCAGCGCGCTCGGGCCCGGCGAACGCGACCCTAGGGACGCCGCAGTGGCCAGGCGTGACCCACGCCTCCTTGCGCTCGGTGTTGGCTTGGCCGTCGTCGCGGGGGGCATGCTCCTTGCGGCCGCAGCCGGTCCGCACAGCGCTGACCTCGCGATCGCACTCGGGGGGCTGGCCGTGCTCGCCTCGCTCGCCTATCTGGCCTGGAAGGTCGATCCAGCGTGGCTGTTCACCGCCGCGCTGATCGGCTCGACCTTCAACGGCAACTGGAGCGACCTCGGCGTGCCCGGCGGAGTTCCGCCCGACCGCCTGATCCTGGTCGCCGGGATCCTGGGCCTGATCCTGTACTCGCCGGGCGCGCGCGATCGCCCTCCGTTCCGAGCGCGACCCGATCCATGCCCTGTTGGCGCTCACGGTCGTCTGGGCCATCGGATCCGGGGTCGTGGCGCACACCATCAGCGACTCGACCGTCCAGTTCTACATCCTCGATCGAATGGCGATTCCCTTCGCCGTCTTTGCGCTCGCTCCGCTGGCGTTCAGGACCTCTCGCCACCGGGCGGGCTTCATCACCGCAATGGTCTGGTTCGGCCTCTACCTCGGCCTGACGGCTTTCTTCGAGATCGCAGGGCCGCATCAGCTCGTGTTTCCCCAATTCATCCTCACCACGGGCTGGGGGACAGCACGGGCCCAGGGGCCGTTCATCGAGCCCTCCGTCAACGGATTGGCGCTCTACATGTGCGCGATCACCTCCGTGATCGCGCTCGCGAGCTGGACGGGGAGGAAGCGGCTGCTCGCGGGTACGGCCCTGTTCTTCTGCGTTCTCGGGCTGCTCTTCACCCTCACGCGCTCCGCGTGGCTGGCGACGATCATCGCCACCGGAGTGACGCTCGGCGTGGTGCCGGATCTGCGCCGGTACCTGCTGCCCGTCACGGTGACGATCCTCGCCCTGGTGATGCTGGCCCTCGCCGTTCTGCCCGGTTTCGAAGCGAGCGTCCAGGAGAGAGCCGACAACCAGCTCACGGTCTGGGAGCGCCGCAACGTGAACGCGGCGGCCGTGAACATGGTCGAACACCGGCCGCTCTTCGGGTTCGGCATCGGGCGCTTCAACGACGACAACACGGACTACTTCACGCTCCAGAACGGCATCCCGATGTTCGTCACCACACAGATCGCCCTCCACAACGTCTTCCTGCTGCTCGCGGTCGAGCTGGGACTGATCGGCGCCACCCTCTACGCCGCCAGCTTCCTCTGCGTGGTCGGGAGCGCGCTGCTCTCGCGCGGCCCGCCCGAGATGCGTCGCTGGCGGATCGGCCTGCTCGCGATCGCCCTCTACTGGATCGTGGGGGCGCAGTTCGTGCCCCTGGGCCAGGTGTTCGCGAACATGATCGTCTGGATGTGGGCGGGGATCGTCCTCGGCGGAGCAACCGGGGCAACCCAGCCTGCGTCGAACGGGCGCCGCCGCGAGCCGCCGGTCCGGACCCAGGAGCTCGGGCTCAGGGGGCCGGCCTTCGGCGAGGGCAGCTCCTAGGGCCACCCCGGATGCGGGCGCGGCTGCACCGGCTGCGCTCAGCGCGCGAGCAGATCCGTGAACGCGTCCCGAAGCTGGTCGACGCCGCGATCGAGGTTGTACTCGTCGATCACCTTGCGTCGCCCGGTCTCGGCGAGGCGGCGTCCAAGCGAGCGATCGCGGGCCAGGCGCTCGATCGCGTGGCCGAGCTCGTCGGGGCGTCCGGCGGGGACCAGGAGCCCGGTGACTCCGTCCTCGATCAGCTCCGGGATGCCCATGGTGTTGGAGGCGATCGCGGGGAGGCCCATCGCCAGCGCCTCCATCAGCACGACGGGGATCCCCTCGCCGAGGCTGGGGAGGCAGAAGGCGTCAGCCCGGCGGTAATGCTCCCTGATCCGGTCCTGCCCGACGGCGCCGGAGAAGGTGACGAGGTCGTCGATTCCGAGCTTGCGCGCCTGCCGTTGGAGGGACTCGAGCCTGGTGCCGTCGCCGACCAGGTCGAGCTGGACGGTGGTGCCGTGGTCTCGAAGGCGGGCGATCGCGTCGAGCAGGACCGAGTGGCCCTTCTCGCGCTCGAGCCGGCCCACCGAAAGCAGCCGCAGATCGCCGGCCGAGGCCCGGGACGGGATCTCGTCGGCGAGCCATTCGCCGTTCAGGCCGCACCGGGCCACCCGGACCTTCTCCCACTGGTCCTCCGGGGCCAGGCGCATCACCTGACTGCGGCCGAAGTCGCTGATGCAGATCACGAGCGAGGCGGTCTCGACCTTCGCGGCGAGGCTCCCCGGCCCGTCGTTGAAGATGTCCGTCCCGTGGGCGCTGAAGCTCCAGGACCAACGCTTCGGGCCGCCACGCTCGACTCCGAGGTGGGCCACCAGCTGGGCGACGTCGCCCGACGGGTTGGTGAAGTGGGCGTGGATGTGCGTGAGACCGCGGCGCGAGCACTCGCGCCAGATCGGCACCGCCTCGAGGAAGTAGAAGAGCTGCCAGAACCGCCCGTGGAAGCCGCTCGGCGGACGCCGCAGCGCGAAGGACAGGGTGCGGGCGTAGGCGCCCGGCCCGGTGACGAGGGCCCGCAGGTGGGCCCGCAGGAACGGACCCCACCGCGGCGGGAGCACGGTGAAGGTCGAGTCCTCCGCCTCGCGGTCAGCCTGCGTGAGCACGTGGTCGGGGTTGCTGTCGTGGAGCGCGAAAGTGTGGATGTCGAGGCCGCGATCTCGCAGCGCGTGCACCTCGCGCTGGACGAACGAATGCGACAGACCCGGGTACAGGGTGGCCAGATACGCGAGGCGGACGTCGCCGCTGCGGGCCGGCGCCGTTGGTGCCGCTCATCGCCTGGCCCTTCCCCGATCGCGGATCGTGGCCTCGACCGCGGAGGCATAGCCGCGCGCGGAGTCCAAGGGGCTCCTGCCGAGCGTGGCCGCGTGGGCCCGCCGGCCCAGGGCGCTCCTGCGCGCCGGGTCCTGCGCGAGGTCCCGCGAGCGCGTCGGCGAAGGCCGGCGTGTCGGAAGGGTCGACGATCACGCCGTCCTCGGGGATCGGCGATCAGGTCCTCAGCCGCCCCGGCGTGATGGGAGGCCACGAGCGGCAGCCCCGCGGCCGCCGCTTCGAGCAGCACGATCCCGAACGGGTCGATCGAGCGTCGGAAAGGCGAAGACGTCGGCCTCCGCGTAGCGCGCGGGCATCTCCGCGTGATCGACGAAGCCTGCGAACTCGGCATCTAGGTCGAGCTCCGCGGCGAGCTGCCGAAGCTGCGCTCCTCCTCCGGCCCCGTTCCGACCACGACCAGGCGGATCTCGGGGTGGTCGCCTGCGCGCCTCGGCGCGACCGCGATCAGCAGCTTGTCGACTCCCTTGTGGCGGACCAGGCGGCCGGCGGTGAGCACCGTGACCGCGTCGCCGCGCTCGTACTCCCTCTCCTCCGCGATTCGCCACAGGCGGTCGAGGGTGGAGGAGTGGGGAGCGAGGAAGACGCGCTCCGGCCGGACACCCAGCTCCACGAACCGCGCGGCGGCCGGCTTGCTCAGCGCGACGCAGGCCGAGGCGGCGCGCAGGAGGATCGCCCGGGCGACCATCTGGTGGCGGCCGAGGCCGCTCTCGTACTCCGACGTGCCGTCGCTGTAGATGATCAGCGGGACGCGGCGAAGCCGGCAGTACACGGCGGCGTAGGCGGTGGGGATCGAGAAGCCGAAGCTGATCACCGCCTCGGCGCGGCTCTCCGCCAGCGCGCCGAGCAGGCGGGGGCTCAGGAAGTAGTCGGGACGGTCCGGGGCGTCGCTTCGCACCGTGAGCCCGTCGATCACCTGGTGCTCGAAGGGGAGCTCCTCGCCGGCCGCCCACGGCATGCCGCGGATCCCGGTCTGCGCGCAGAACACGACCGTCAGATCGACGAGGCTCCCCAGGGCCTTGAGCACCTCGAGCATGTAGGGCGTCGGGATGTCGGTGACCAGGGCCACCCGGCGCCTGTCCGCGCCCGAGGGATCGGCGTCGCTGCTCGGGTCGGCCGGGCGGGTCGGATTGGCGAGCGCTCCGGGCATCTCAGGCGGGCACCCGCTCCGGCTCGCGGTGCGCGTTCGGCGCGCCGGTCGAGCGCCAGCAGGTGAGTCAGCGCGAGCAGCATCGGGGCGACCACCCAGCGCACGTGGTGGGCGCGGTTCGTCCACAGGCGCCGCCGCTGGAAGATCGGGAGGCCGTCCTCGCCCAGCATGCGACGCGCGCCGAACCGGAATACGTCCCACGCCGCCGTCGCGTAGGAGTCGTCGTGCCGCGCGGCGATTGACAGAGTCTGGATCCCCTGCGCCACCGACTGGGCGTCGATCGGGAATACCTTGTCCGGGTAGTACTTCGGGGTGCCATCGTCTCCGAACAGCTCGGCGCGGTAGTAGGCGAGCCCCTTGCGCCAGGCGGCGGCGGCCTCGTCGGCCGCGACGCCCGCGTCCGCGCAGGTTCTCAGCGCGTCGAGGACGTAGCCGGTGTGGAAGTTGTCGACCCAGGCGAGGTTGGGGCGCTCGCCGTAGGGCCAGGAGCCGTCGGGGCGCTGGTGGCCGGCCGTGTACCGCACCGCCGCCTCGGCGCTCGAAGCGAAGTCCGCCTCGTCTCGATCGTGCGCCACGAGCCGGGCGAGCAGCGATGCCACCAGCAGGCTCGAGTTGTGGATCGGGGAGCGGTCGTCCCTGAGGTAGCCGAAGTAGGCGCCGTGATCGGCGCGGGTCAAGGGCACGAAGCGCCGGAAGAAGCGCCCGGCGCCCGCGGCGAGGTCCAGCAGGCGAAAGTCCCCGGTCGCCTCGTGCGCATCGAGCAGGGCGTGCCCGGCGAAAGCGGTCGCGATGGTGTTCGGCTCCCCGCGGCCATAGAAGAAGACGCGCGACTGGAAGTCGAAGTGGTATCCCCAGCAGGGCTCCTCATACCCCGGGGAGCGGAGGGCCTCCAGGAGCTCGAGGGCGCGGCCCAGCATCGGCTCGGCCTCGTTCGGGCCGAGGAAGCCGTCGCGTGCGAGCGCGGACACGGACCAGGCGACCGACGCCGCGTCGGGCTTGGGCTCGATGCCGAGCACGGGGCGGAGATCGAGCGGCGAGCGCTTGACCGCCTGGATCAGCAGGCGGCGACCAAGGGGGGTCCGCTTCAGCGGCCGCGACGACGCGGCGGGTCGAGCTCAGGCCCTCGTACGGATCGGTGCCCCGCCATCCGCGCTCGTCGCCCCACCGCGCCAGCCGGCGAGCCAACTCGATGGCCTCGCGGGAGTCGTCGCGGGCGTGAGCGGAGGCCCGGCTAGCCATGCGCGTGAGCCGCGGCGGTGGCCGGCCGCGCGACCCGCGGCGCATCGAGCACGGCCGTCACGAACTCCCCCACCAGCCGGTCGCTTCGCGCTCGTAGCTCGGCGGGATCGCGAGGCTCGGTTGAGCGGCGCCGGATCGGGGGCAGGTCGTCCACCGTGCTCACCCGCCGCAGCGCGCCCCTGTCCTCGAGCCATCGATCCACCGCCGCGGTGCGTCCCGCGAAGAGGCTCACCGTCGGCACCCCGAGCAGAGCGCCCTCCCGCGTCATCGTCCCGCCGGCGCCCAGGATCAGGTCGCTCGAGTGCATCAGCGACCGCGCGTCGAGGGCGCGCTCGGGAACGACCACGTTCGGCAGGGAGAGGGCGGAGACGGCCTCGCGCTGATCCGGTCGCCTTGTGAGGACCACGCACCGAGCGCGGGGAACGCGGGACACCCTCCGCAGCGCCTCGACGAACAGCGGATTCTCGGACCTGTGGTAGAGCGCGCCCGACGGGGGCGTTCGCGCGACCACGACCACGCCGTCCGGGCCCCGCTCGACTCCAGCGGCCGCCAGTACGGCGTGATCCGGCTCGAAATCGCCGAGATAGATCTCCTCCTTCAAGCCCGGATAGAGGCGCACCTTCCGGGGCACCGCCCCTTGGCGACGCACGCGGCTCCCGGCGAGCGCCTCCGGCAGCAGCACCGTGTGCGCGAGCCTGAAGGCCAGGTGATTCGCGGGCTGATGCTCGTAGTCCATGGCGGTGACGGTGTGGACGCCGGTCAGCCGGGCGGCGACGATCTGCGCGTAGGAGTTGTGGGAGAGGGCCACGTCCGGCTTCTCGGCGCGGGCCCAGGATGCGAGCCGCCGAATCCGGTCGAGCATCGCGCCCCCCTTCGAGGCCCGCCCGCCCATGCTCGGGCCCCCGATCACCTCGACGTCCTCCCAGCGCTGGCGGGCGAGCTCCACGGTCTGGGCGTTGTCGCGGGCGGTGATCCGGACCGGGTGCCCGAGGCTCTCCAGGCGCTCCACGATCGGCGCGAAGAGCAGTGGGTGCGGTGAGTTGGAGAGGTCGACCCAGACCTTCATGGCCTCAGTTGACTCCCCTTCTGAGCACCACGGCCGGCACGGTGCGAAGCATCAGGCGGATGTCGGTCCACAGCGACCAGTTGGTGACGTAGAGGTAGTCGAGCCTGATCATCTCCTCGAACGGGATGCTCGTTCGGCCGAGGACCTGCCAGAGGCCGGTCAGCCCCGGGACGAGGTCGATTCGGCTTCGGCGCCAGCCGTCGAGCTGGCGGTCCTCCGAGTCGATCAGCGGGCGCGGCCCCACGAGGCTCATCTCTCCCTTGAGAACGTTCCAGAGCTGCGGCAGCTCGTCGAGGCTCCAGTGGCGGAGGAAGCGGCCAACCCGGCGTGACTCGCGGGTCGTCGTCCAGCAGGAGCCATCCGGGGTCCTTGCTCTCGGCGAGCAGCTCTTCGCGACGCTCCTCGGCGTCCACCGCCATGGTCCGGAACTTGACGAGCCGGAAGCGGCGCCCCCAGAGGCCGATCCGCTCCTGGCGGAAGAAGACCGGACCCCTCGAGTCGAGCTTGATCGCCAGCGCGATGACCGCCGAACAGCGGCGCGGTGAGCAGCAGAACGGCCAGCGCGCCGACGATGTCCATGGCCCGCTTCAGGAAGCGGGAAGAGCGGGGCAGGACCGGCGGGTTGACGCCGAGGACGGTCATCCCCTCCACGTCGTCGATCTCGACCGAGGGGCCCAGGGCGTCGAACAGCTGGGGCAGCACGCTGACCTTGACCCCGTGCTCCCGCGCCCTGCAGACCAGGTCGAACAGCGCATCCTCCTCGAAGTCCTCGCGCGCGACGACGATCCGCTCGGCCCCGTCCCGCTCCACGGCCTCGTCCAGCTCGCCGTTGAGCGTGGGGCCCTCGGGCGAGGAGGAGAGCGAAACCGGGCCCAGGGGCTCGAACGCCGTACTGGTTGCAGGTCTCGAGCTTGCTCGCCAGGGAGGCGAGCTCGGGCGCGTCGCCCATCAGCACCACCGGCTCCGGCGCGAGCGCGGAGACCGCAGCCGGCGGGCGATCGCCCTGAAGCACGCTGATCGTGACGAGCGCGATCACGCCGAAGCTCGCGATGTGGCGGAGCTCGACGCCGTTGGCGTTCAGGAGCCGGTAGTACGCGAGCAGCAGCAGAGAGCCCATCAGCACGGCGTGGAAGATCCAGGGCAGGTCGTCCAGGGTGCGGTGGCTGATCCGCTTCAGGTCCCGGTCGTAGAGGCCGTACGTCTTGAAGATGAGGATCCAGGCGGGCAGCAGCGCAAGGCCCCAGAGGAACTCGCTCTGGTGGTGCGTGAGCACCAGCAGCGCGATCGCCATCGCGACCACCACGCCGAGCACGTCCGCGGCGGCGAGGAACCGGCGCACGGCCGCGTCCCGCTCGCGGTAGCGCCGGGCGACGACCCGCTGCGGACGCCCATTGCCGGTGCCGTCTGTGGGCTTCCCGCCGAGCTTCAGCGACGCCGCCGATCCCGCGGCGAGGTCCCGGTCCATCGGGAGCTGGTCGCCGATCATCAGCCCGGCGGCAGGCCATCGGCGAGCGATGGCGCGTCAGCGAGAGCCTGGAAGCGGCGCGCAGGCTGGAGCTCGATCTCGGCCCCGCCCCGGCGGAGCGAATCGTCTGCGGCCTCGGTCAGCTTCACCACGTCCTTTGCAAGGTGGGCGCTGGCGACCGTCTCGCGACCCTCCCGGATGGCGCCGCAAAAGTCCTCGAGCTCCTTCGCGATCGGCTCGTACGCCTCCACCTTCGGGGAGAGGATGTCGCCGGTGCGGTAGGAGAGCTTGTACTCGCCGAACGTCTCGGGGTCCTTGTAGACGACGCCGCGGTCGAAGATCCGGATCGGCTCCGACGAACCGTCGTCGTAGACGACCATCTTCTTGCTGCCCACGATCACGGTTCGGCGCAGCTTGCTGGGCGCGAGCCAGCTCAGCTCGACGTTGGCAACGATCCCCGATCGGTAGGCGAGCGTCACGAAGGCGACGTCCGGGACGCCGGACACGATCGAGTCGCGTCCTGTTGCCCGCACCGCGCTCGGCAGCTCCTCGAGCCAGTAGAGGAGGATCGAGAAGTCGTGCGGGCCGAGGTCCCAGATCACGCTCACGTCGGGCTGGTGCAGGCCGAGGTTCACGCGGCTCGAGGAGATGAAGAAGATCTCGCCCAGCTCGTCCCTGCGGAGGAGGTCCTTGACAACGCGCACCGGGGGGCTGTAGAGGAACGTGTGGCCGCACATGAGCACTCGCTCGCGCTCGCGCGCCCGCCGCAGGAGCTCGCTCGCCAGCTCGGACGAGGGCGCGAGCGGCTTCTCGACGAAGGTGTGCTTGCCGGCCTCCAGCGAGCGCGACGCGAGGTCGAAGTGGGTGAACACCGGCGTGGCGATGAAGATCGCGTCGACCTCCGGGTCGTCGAACAGGAGGTCGACGTTCGTGGTCCTGGCCGTGGCCGGGTAGCGGTGCTCGAATCCTCGGAGGAGCTGCTCGTCCAGATCGCAGATCCATTTGACCCTGACCGCGGGCATCTCGGCCAGCACGCGCAGCAGGTTTGGTCCCCAATAGCCCAGGCCGACCAAGCCGACGTTCAGGGTGTCCCTGGCCCCGTTCCTCCCTTGGCCTCCGTTCCTTCCGTTGATGCCGATCATGTCCTTGCCTCCATGAAGGCCTCCTCGATTGCTTCAGTGACTCTCACGACCTCCGCCGGCGTGAGCTCGGCGAACATCGGGAGCGACAACTCCTGCTCAGCTCCAGCTCACCGCGTTCCCAAGGTAAGTGGGACCGTGACCGTTGCGGTCGCGGGGCCCGTGGGTCGCGAACGGCGGCTGGCGGTGGACAGCCGGCCAATAGTGGACTCCGGTCCGGACGCCCACTCGGTCCAGCCGCGCTGCAAGCGCGTCCCGGTCCGCGACCCGGACCGGGAACAGGTGGTACACGCACTCTCCGCGCGGATCCTCCGCGAGCGGCCGGCAGGCATCCGGAAGCGCATCCCGGTACTGGGCTGCCCGCTCTCGGCGGGCGGCGTTCCCGGCGTCGAGCCCGCGCAGCTTGACGCGGAGCATCGCTGCCTGGACTCCGTCCAGCCGCTCGTTGAAGCCGGCCTCCAGATGCTCGCCCTTGCGCCGCTGGCCGAGGTTGCGCAGCCTGCGGCTTCGCTCGGCGATCGCATCGTCGTTCGTGCAGATCGCGCCGCCGTCGCCGAGTGCCCCAAGGTTCTTGCTCGGATAGAAGCTGAACGCTCCGGCATGTCCAAGCGAGCCGGCCCTCGCGCTCTCCCATCTCGCCCCGTGGGCCTGGGCGGCGTCCTCGACGACGAGGAGGCCGTGGCGCCGTGCGAATTGCTTGACCGCCTCCATGTCGCAGACCTGCCCGTACAGATGGACGGGGATCACGGCAACCGTTCGCGTGGAGAGCACCTCGGCCGCCGATCGAAGGTCGATCAGCCCGGTGCCCTCGTCGACGTCGCAGAAGCGGGGGACGGCGCCCGCGTGGAGGACCCCGAGCGCTGTCGCGATGAAGGTGTGTGCCGGGACGATGACCTCGTCGCCGCTCTGAATCCCGGCGGCCAGGAGGGCGAGCGTCAGCGCCGCCGTGCCCGACCCGACGCCAACGCAGTGCCGTACCCCGCAGTAGGCCGCGAACTCGGCCTCGAAGGCGTCCACCTCGTCGCCGAGGACGAACCCACCGTCGTGGAGCACGCTGTCGAACGCGCCCCTGAGCTCATCCGCCATCGCGAGGTTGTGTCGGGGGAGGTCCACGAACGGGACCTCGGCGATCGCTGGGGAGATGCTTGTCGTGTTCATCGGTCTTGACTCTCCATTCGGCCGCGTGCACGCCACCGTCCCTGACCGTGCCGCAGCCGTGTCAAACAAACGGGACACGTCTCGTCCTTCTTGCAGCGGCCGGACGGTCGTCCTGGGCATGGGCGATCCCGCCCGCGGACGCCGGCCGCGATTTGCCCGCTGACGAGCAGAAGTCCGCCGCCTCTTCACCCGTTGTTTGGTCGATGGACTCGCGGGCGGCACAGGGAGGGGAGAGGCGGTGACGTCGCGTGGTCGCGCCCTCGAGGCCCAGCTGTCGGTCGGTCTGATCGGTGACAGGGAGCTGGCGGGTCGCGCGCAGGAGGCGCTTGCAGCGGCCGGGATGGAGGGCATGCGGATCGGAGCGGCGGAGAGTCGGCCGCGACTCGGACAGGGACTCGACGTGCTCGTCGTCTCCGGGGGGTCCGCTCCGGAGGAGCGGATCTCGACCATCCGCCGCATCTGCGAGCACGCTCCGGGCGTGGCCGTCGTCGTGATCCTTCGATCGATCGGCGATGGAGTGGCCCGGGCCATGATCGCGGCCGGGGCGCGGGGGGTCGTGCTGCGGAGCCAGCTGGATCAAACCCTGGCGCCCACGGTGCGCGCGGCGCGGATCGGCCAGATCACGATCCCGCAGCCGGGGCGACGCCAGATCTTTCCGCCGGCGCTCTCCCACCGCGAGAGCACCGTTCTCGCCATGGTCTCGCGAGGCCACACCAACGCGCAGATCGCGGAGAGCCTGTTTCTCGCGGAGAGCACGGTCAAAAGCCATCTCAGGTCCGTGTTCGCGAAGCTCGGGGTCAACTCTCGGCATGAGGCGGCGGCGGTCGCTCGGGCGACCGCGGGCAACGGCGGCGGGGACGGAGCCGTCGCGGTCAGCTAGCCGCCGCCCGTAAGCGGCACCGGCGCCCGAGCGTTCTCTACTGGTGGCAGGCGACACGCGGACCTCCGAGTCGGTGACGGGAGCCGGCATGCTCGTGGGCCTGGTCGCAGGAGAGCTGCGCGTACGCCGACGGCTCGCTTCGCTGCTGGACGTTGCAGGGCTCGAGGTGGCCGGCAAGGGCGCCAACGTGGAGTCCCTCATCGCCAGGCTCGGGGCCCGCGCCCCCCGTGCGATCGTCGTCGCCCCCCACGACGGGCCCGGCATCGCAGCCGAGATCAGGGCGCTGCGACGACGGCTGCGTGACGTGCCCATCGTGGCGCTGATCCCGACGACTGCCGAGGGCGAGTGCAGGCGTGCGATCAGCGCCGGGGCGGACGGGGCCGTGCTGGACAGGGATCTCGACGATGCACTGGTGGCGACTGTGAGGGCCGCCGCGGTCGGGCAGATCTCCTTTCCGCAAGGCCTCCAGGGCGCCGCCGACGAGCCGTCGCTCACGCCCCGCGAGCGCCAGGTTCTCGGGAGCGTGGTGACGGGCCGGACCAATGCCCAGATCGCAGACGAGCTCGGCCTTGCCGAAAGCACGGTCAAGAGCCACCTCTCGTCGGCATTCGCCAAGCTGGGTGTCGCCTCACGTGCGGAGGCCGCGGCCCTGATCCGGGATCAGCTGAATGGTCCTGGTCTCGACGCTCCGGCGGCCGAGTCCCGCCCTACCGAGTAACGGGGGTCATCCCCCGCTCGCGGAGGCGAGCTTGGACCGCACGCCGGCCGCGGTGATGCAGGCCGTGGATGGCGCCCTCGGACTTCCCGAGCCGAGACGCGATCTCCCCCGGGGCGAGCCCGTGGACGTGGCGCAGCAGCACCACCTCCCGCTGCTCGTCCTGAAGGCTGGCGACGGCCTCCCTGAACTCGATCAGCCGCTGCATGTTGTCGTCGATCGCGTCGATGGTGCTTCGCCCGTGGATCTCCTCGCACGGGACGGGACGCCGCTCGCGCAGGTGATCGATAGCCGCGTTTCGAGCGACCCGCATCAGCCAGGCCGTGAACGGCACCGCCCCGCGCTCGTACTTCCGGATGACGCGCATCAGCTTCAGGAAAACGGTTTGGGTGACGTCCTCAGCCTCATGCTCGTCGCCGACGATGCTTCGCACGAAGCGAAACACGTCGCCGGAGTACGTCGCGTAGATGAACCTGATCCCCTCGCGATCTCCCTGCTTTGCCTGCGCGACGGCACGATCGACAAGGGTCTGATCGCGGTCGGCCCTCGACCGTGTCGCCTCGGAACTGTCGCTCTGCTTCAGCCCTGCCCGGGCCTGGGTTCCATGCTTTCCCACTCGGCACCTCCCGTGTCCTTGGGGCGCCGGACAAGCGGCGCGGTAGAGCCGCAATGCCCGCCTCGTTTGACAACGGGACCAACCTAGAAACGGGCGGTTTGAGCGATGTCTGGTGGGCGATTTGCCGGCAGCGCGAATTCGTGTTAGGTGGAGATGAGTCGCGCCGCGCCGCGCGCAGAGGGGTCCCTGGGGGCCGTCGCGTCAGGCCCGGCCGCCGTGAATCGTTCCTTTTCTCGGAGAGATGTCCCAGCCAGTCCCCACCGTCCGGCCCGCCGCGGCCGGCGCGGCGCCCCATTCGCCTGGTGGCGGCAACGGGGCGCCCAACTCCCGGCGTGAACCGGTAGGGGTCCCCGGGAGCACGCCGAGCCGGTCGGTGAGCGTCCTGGCCGCCCTCGTCCCGGGTGCGCTGGCGGTCTATCTGGGATTCAATGCCGGCGGCTTCTTCGCGGGCAGCACGGCGGTGGCAGCGATCGCACTCGTCGCCGCCTTGGTGGGCGCCGCGACGCTCCTCCGGGATCCGCTGGCCGGCTTGAGCCCCAGGCTCTTCGTCGTCGTGTTGGCGATGGCGGCGCTGTGCGCCTGGACGCTCGCCTCCACACTCTGGTCGGGAGCGCCCGCCCGGGCACTGCTCGAGTTCGATCGCTCGTTGCTCTATCTGCTGGCTCTGGTGACTTTCGCGCTGCTCGTGCGGACCGACCGCTCGATGCGCTGGCTCGTATGGGGCCTGGCGACCGCCAGCGTCATCGTCTGCGCAGCAGGCGTCGTGACCAGGACGCTGCCGGGCGTGTGGCATGTCGCGCTCGACCCGGTGGCGGACGGCCGCCTCAGCTTCCCAGTCAGCTACTGGAACGCTCTCGGCCTCCTGGCGGGCATCGGGATCGTGCTTTGCGCCTCGATCACCACCGGGCGCCGCGAGCCCCGGCCCGCCCGCGTCCTGGCCGCGGCCGCGATCCCGCTCCTCGCGACGGCGCTCTACTTCACGTTCTCACGTGGAGCCCTGCTCGCGACCGCTGTCGGCCTCGTAGCGTTCGTTCTCGTGGGGCGCCCCCGCGCGTTGCTGTGCGGGCTCGCCGCGACCCTGCCGACAACGGGGCTGGCCGTCGGGGTCAGCCTGCACGCTGACCGTCTGTCGTCTGCTCACCCGGTGGGGCAGACGGCGATCGACCAGGGATACGGCGTGGCTCTCGCCGTTGCTCTGTCGTGCGTCGGTGCGGCGGCCGGGAGGGCGCTCATGCTGCGTTTCGACGAGCGGGCCCGGATACCGGTCTCCCCTCGGGCTCGCCGGGTCGGCGTGGCGACGGTCGCGGTGGCGGCCCTGGTGGGCGTGGTCGCGCTCGGCGCCTCCCGGGGCGGGGCCTGGACGGACCATCAGCGCGAGCGCCTCCTGGGCACCGGCGGCATCGACCACACGGACCAGCGAAAGCGCCTGGTCGACCTCGGCAACAATGGTCGAGCGGATGCGTGGCGAGTCGCCGGCGAAGCCTTCGGCTCCTCGCCGTTGACCGGGAAGGGCGCAGGCACGTTCGAGAACACCTGGGCCCAGCACCGGCCCAGCCCGTTCGACGTCGTCGACGCCCATTCCCTCTACGTCGAGTCCCTGGCGGAGCTCGGCCTCCCCGGATTCCTCCTGATCGCCGTCGTGGTGATCGGAATCCTGGCGGCGCTGGCCAGGCGGTGCCGCGGCCCGGATCGGGCCCTCTATGCAGGGGTGTTCGCGGCCGCCCTCGCGTGGGCGCTCCACGCGGGCGTGGATTGGGACTGGGAGATGCCCGTCGTGAGCCTGTGGGTGTTCGCGGCCGGCGGCGCGGCCCTGGCAGGCCGCCGCTCCGGCGCCGGCCCGGTTCGCACGCCCGGCCGGCTTCCGCGGGTGGTCGCCGGGCTGGGACTCGTCCTGGTGGCCGTGACTCCGGCGTTGATCGCGATCTCCCAGTCCCGACTGGATGCGGGCGTCAGCGCTTTCCATCGGGGCGACTGCGATGCCGCGAGCGACGACGCGCTGGGAGCCAACGCGGTGCTCGCGGTCCGCCCCGAGCCATTCGAGCTCCTCGCGTACTGCGACGCCCGTGCCGGACTCCAGCCGCTTGCCGCGCGCATGATGGACCAGGCGATCGACCGCGATCGTGACAACTGGGAGCTTCGGTACGGGCGGGCCGTCGTGCTGGGCTTCGGCGGGCGCGACCCGCGGCCGGCGCTCGCCGAGGCACGGAGGCTCAACCCGCTCGAGCCGCTCCTGCGGTCGGCGCGCGCGGACCTCCGGAGGGCGGGCGGAGCGGGTCCCGCCGTCCGCCGAGCCCGATGGCGCCGGTGGGCGCGCTCAGCGCGGCTCCCGGTCTAGGCGGGGCCGACCGACGCACCGAACGGGGAAATCCAGCCCTGAGTTGCCGCTAGCGGCCCGAGGCGTCCGGCGGCCCGTCGCCGCCCCGAGCGGCGACCGCCCGGCGGCCGAGGACGCCGGCCCCGAGCATTACGAGCCCGGCCGCGAGCAAGGGAATCGTCGCGAGTCCCGTGAAGGGAAGCGCGTCGCCCTTGCCCGCGGCCGCCAGCTGGCGGGTTACCCGTACTCCTGACGTGGGCGGTGCGCGATGCCCACCGAGTACCTGTCCCTGTGGTGGCCCGCCGTACTGGGCGGTCCCGGCGCTACCGCTGCCCGAGATGCCCGAGATCGCCATGCCGGTGCCGGTGATGGTGACCATCAGACCCACCACGGTCAGCCCCAGAATGGCGACTCGCGCTCTGAGCGAACGCCGAGCTTTGTTCGTCCGTGCGACTCGTGTGATGGCGCGCGATCGCGCTCGATCCAACTCCGCGCCGGTGGGTACCGGGCGAAGCGTCTCGAGCAGCCGGACTACCTCCAGCGCCCCTTGCGGAGGTACCCCCCCGTCAGTCCAGCCGTGTTGATCGCGTTTATCAACCACCACTTCCTTTTACGAACGAGACGGTGGATTCCCGACTGAGCACATGCCATGCGCGAAGCAGACTTCGAACGCCTCTTCACCGAGCACGCCAAGCCCCTCTTCGCGTTCCTGGTCTATCGCTGCGGGGATCGGGGCCTCGCGGAAGACGTACTCGCCGACACCTTCGAGCGCGCGCTGCGGGCAAGGACGCGATTCGATCGGCGAAAGGCGAGCGAGAAGACCTGGCTCTACTCGATCGCCATGAACCGGCTCCGCGACGAGCTGCGCCGGCGCGGGGCCGAGCAACGCGCGGTCGAGCGGGTCGGCCTCGCCCTTTCCGCGGGCGGCGACGAGTACGCGCGGATCGCGAGCCGCGATGAGCTTCGGGCCGCGCTCGCGCTGCTCTCCGACTCCGAGCGCGAGGTGATCGCGCTGCGTTTCGGCGCCGGGCTCACCGTGCCGGAGATCGCCAGGGTCATCGGCAAGCGCCGAACCACGGCGGAGGGCAGGCTGTACCGCGGGCTGACCAGGATGCGCGACGAGCTCGCGCCCAAGCCCGTCCTCAAGGCGAGCCCGATTCGAGGGCGCCGCGCCGCTGCTGTGGCACACTCAGCCGATGGCTGAGGGCAACGGAATCGTGACCGACGTTCTCGTCCTCTGCTACCACGCGGTGAGCGAGGATTGGGACGCCGACCTCACGGTCAGGCCGGCGCAGTTCGAGAGCCAGGTCAAGCGCATGCTCGCCCGCGGGTATCGCGGGGCCACGTTCCACGAGGCGGTACACGCGCCGCCGGCGCCCAAGACCTTCGCCGTCACCTTCGACGACGCCTACCGCTCGGTGATCGAGCTCGGGTTCCCGATCCTCTCCCGGCTCGGGGTGCCCGGCACCGTCTTCGTGCCCACATCGTTCACCGGCAGCGAAGAGCCGATGTCCTGGCCGGGCATCGACCATTGGATCGGCGGCCCGCACGAGTCCGAGCTCGTCCCGATGTCGTGGGAGGAGCTTGACGAGGCTTGCGGAGGCCGGCTGGGAGATCGGCGCGCACACCCTGACCCACCCCCACCTCACCGAGCTCGACGACGCCACCCTGGCCGAAGAGCTGCAGGGCTCGCGGCGCGACTGCGAGTCCAACCTCGACCAGCCGTGCAGGTCCTTCGCCTATCCGTTCTCGGACGAGGACGAGCGGGTCGTAAAGGCGACTGAAGAGGCGGGATTCTCGGCGGCGTGCACTCTGCCCGAGAGCATGCACCCCGCGACTCCCCTTTACTGGCCCAGGGTCGGCGTGTACGTGGAAGACGACGGGTTTCGATTCCGGCTCAAGACCTCGCCCACCGTGCTGCGGCTGCGGGCCGGCCGCAACTTGAGGGTCCCCCCGGCCGTCTGGAGGGCGAGGCAGGCGCTTCGCCACCTGGGCGGCGGGGCGCGCGGCTAGCAGCCACGCCGCGAGCTCGCAACGGCACCCGCCCGGTCATCGTGCTGGGACGGCTACGGTTTGAGCGATGACCCGCGAGGCGGATGCTCCAGGGAAGGGACGCACGCGGGCCCGCGGGCTGTTCGAGCGGTTTCCGCATGGGCTCCTGCTCGTGGGCGAGAAGCGCCGAGTCGTGAGCCTGAACGAGAAGGGGCGCGAGCTCTTGGCCGTGGACGCGCACGGCGCCGAGCCGACCACCTTGACCTGCTGCGAGCTGATCTGCAGCGCGCTCGAGCGGCAGTTGGAGGTCGGACCGTCCTGCGTCACCGAGCGGGTTCTCGAGTCGGCCGAGCCGCTGCCGGACGCCCGGATGGAGCTCGAGCGCGCGGGTGGGGCGGAGACGGTCTTCGTCAGCGCCGCGCGGGTGGAAGCAGAGGACGTCCGCGTCCTGTTCCAGCTGCGCAGCGAGCACCCACGAGCCCGGCCGCGCTCAGCCGAGCACCGGCCCTGGCGCAGTGCCTCGGCGTCCCCGGCTGCGGGTCGAGACGCTCGGGCGCACCCGGGTCACCTTGGGAAAGGACCCGCTCGGCGGTGATTGGGTCGACCAGCGGCCCGGCCTGCTGCTCAAGTACCTCGTGTGCCGTCGCCAGGGCGTCGCCGCCAGCGACCAGATCGCGGAGGCCCTGTGGCCGGATGCCGCGCCCCACGAGGCCCTCGGCAGCCTTCGGCACTACGTGCACGTGCTGCGTGACAGGCTCGAGCCGAGGCGGGGCAATCGTGCCCCATCGTCATTCGTGGCCACTCGCCCCGGCGGATACCAGCTGGATCCCGAGAACGTCTGGATCGACGCCGAGGAGCTCGAAGGGCTCGCCCAGGACGGATTGCGCCTGTTCGTCGAGGGGCAGCTCGAGCCGGCTATTGCGATCCTCGAGGACGCGGTGGCGCTCTACCGGGGGGAATTCCTCCCGGGCGACCAGGACGCGGAATGGACGCTGGAGGAGCGTGAGCGCGTGCACGGCCTCGTGGCTCGAGCGCTCGCAGCGCTCGTGGAGCTCAGGCTCGGCACGGGGGACATCGGCGCGGCGGCGGACTACTCGCGGCGGCTCGCGGACCTGGAGCCGCTCGACACGGGCGTGCAGCGGCAATTCATCGAGATCTGCCTGAAGCAGGGACGCCGTAGCGACGCCGTGCGCCGCTACGGCCTGCTGCGCAAGCGAACCCTCCGCGAGCTCGGCACGGAACCCGACTTCACGCTCGCGGACCTCGCCGGTTAGACGCCCAACTGGTCCGCCGAGCGCCGGTTGACCCCAAATCGTGGTATTTGCCTACCGCGCATCGGGCGACTGCCCTTGTGAGGCAGCGGCGGCCTATGTACGGTCGTGCGGCTCACGCGGACAGGCGGCTTTCGCCCTTTTCGGGGCAGGCGGGGCCAACTGGGCCTGTGAGTTCGAAGTGGTGCGCGGTGTGAAAGTCGAAGCTAGACCTGCCCTGATTGGGCCGGAGCCCTGCGCTCCGGCGCGCGGCCGAGAGGACGTGCGGCGACTGCCGCTCGCCGACTCTCACACGCCGCCCGAACGCGAGCCTCTGCGCGAGTCCCCGTTCGGCTTCGTGCTCACCGACGGGGACGGCCGCGTGCTGAGCGTCAACGACCGCGCCGCGACGCTGCTCTCCGCGGACGAGGGGAGGATCGGCCCGCGAGCGCTGACCTGTTGCGAGCTCGTATGCGGCCCGCTCCACGGAGACGGCCCCCGGGCCAGCGAGTCCAGGTGCCTCACGCGCAGGGCGATGCGCGCCGGGAAGGCGCTGCCCGAGGCGCGCATAGAGCTGCGGCCGAAACGGCGACTCGAGCGTCTGGGTGACCGCGTCTCCCATCGACGTGGCCGAGGCGCGCGTAGTCCTCTACCTGCGCCCGGATGACCCCGGCGATCGCGATTCGCGGAGCACTACCCTCGCCGAGGCGCCGATCGAGGCGCCGACGCTCCGAATCCAAACGCTCGGCCGTACCCAGATCGACGACGACGGCCTCGACATGGGGGGCGAATGGCTCGACCAGCGACCCGGTCAGCTGCTCAAGTACCTGATCTGCGAGCGCCACCGCGTGGTGACGAGCGACGAGATCGCGGACGCGCTGTGGCCCCAGGCCGGGCCGATGACCAGGAACAGCGTCCGCCACCAGGTGCACGTGCTCCGGGAGCGGCTCGAGCCGGAGCGGACCAGCCGGGCGGAGTCGCGGTTCATCGCCACCCGGCGCGGCGGCTACATGCTCGATCCGAACCGGGTCTGGCTGGACGCCGAGGTGTTCGAGACGGATATCAGCTCCGGGCTGTCCCTGTTCGCCCAGGGGGACACCGCGGCCGGGGCAAACCGCCTCGAGCGAGGCGTCGCCCTCTACCGGGGCGACCTGTTCACCGAGAACCTGTACGCGGAGTGGGCGCTCGAGGAGCGGGACCGGCTCCGGGAGCTCGCCGGCCGAGGGCTGCGAGCGCTGGTCGAGATCGCCCGGTTGGCGGGCGACCTGGACACGGCGGCGCCTCACGCCCGCCGTCTGGCAGCGATGGAGCCCTTCGACATGGACGTCCAGCGAGAGTTCATCGAGATCTGCATGGGGCGGGGACGACGCAGCGAGGCGATGCGGCGCTACGCGATGCTTCGCAAGCGCATCAAGCGCGAGTTCGGCCAGGACCCGGACTTCACCCTCGGCGACCTTCGGGGCTAGCGCCCGCTCAGCCCGTCTTTACCGGTGAGGCGTCGATCGCGACGCGTGTGCCAGCTCGGCAGAACGGGCTTGTTGTAGTAGTTGAGCGCCGCCTCGCGCAGGGCCGCGATCTCCTCCGAGTACCAGTAGCGCTCGAAGTCCGCGTGGTCGTCCCACACGGACACCTGGCGGAAGTGGAGCGGATCGTCTATGTCGCGGGTCAAAAAGCAGGAGCGGGCGCCGAAGGCGAGCGCTCGATCGAGCGCGGGGCGCCAGATCTCCAGCCAGCGATCGGCTCGGAAGGGATGGACGTGCCAATCGATGTAGTTGACGTCCGCCATCGCGACCGGGCTCAGGTGCCGACCTCGGCCCAGATCGCCCCGGGCCCCTCGGCCTGCTTGCCCTGCTCGGCGTCGGTTGCCCCGACCATGATCGAGATCTTGCCGAGATGCTTGTTCTCGTGCAGGAGCTGGTGCGCCTCCGCGACGCCGTCGAAGCCCATCACCTTCCACAGGACCGGGCGAATCTTCCCCTCGGCCATGAGCTCGTTCGCGCGCCAGCACTCATACGCGTTTGCGAAGTGCGAGCCGATGATCTGCTTCTGCTTCATCCACAGGTAGCGGACGTCGAAGTCGAGCGTGTAGCCGGACGTGGCCCCACAGATCACGACCTTGCCGAACGGCTTGACGACGAAGACCGAGGTCGGGAAGGTCGCCTGTCCGACGTGCTCGAAGACGATGTCGGGGGCGTCGCCGAGGATCTCCTTCACCCGCTTGGCGAACCCGCGGGAGACCTTGAAGCGCTCCTTCTCCTCCTCCGGCGACTCGCCGCCGCGTCGCATCATCCCGGCGAACTCGTTGCGGTTGACGTAGTCGACCGCGCCGAGACGTTTGACGAGCTCGCCCTTCTCGTCGGAGGAGACCACGCCCACCGCGTTCGCACCCGCGGCCTGGCACAGCTGGGTCGCGAAGACGCCCAGGCCACCGCCCGCGCCCCAGATGAGCACGTTGTGCCCAGCCTGAAGCTTGCACTGGTCCATCAGCATCCGGTAGGCGGTGAAGTAGGTCAGCCCGTAGGCCGAGGACTCGGCCCACGAAAGGTTCTTCGGCTTCGGCAGCAGCTGCTGGGCTTGGACCTTCGTGAACTGGGCGAACGAGCCCCAGGTCGTCTCGTAGCCCCAGATCTCCTGGCTCGGAGCCGCCATCGGGATCGAGACCGTGCACCTCGACGTCCTCATAGGAGGCCTGATTGCAGTGGATCACGACCTCATCGCCGGGCTTCCAGCGCGTGACGCCCTCGCCGACCTTCCACACGACACCAGAGCCGTCCGACCCGGGGATGTGGTGGCCGTACTTGGGGTGGTCGCCGTATTTGAAGACCGAGACCGGCTTGCCGAGCGACGCCCAGACGTTGTTGAAGTTGACGCCCGCCGCCATGACGCGGACGATCACCTCGAACGCGCCCGGCTCCGGGACTTCGATCTCCTCGATCTGCATCGCGTCCTTGGGCTCCCCCTCGCGCTCCTGCCGGATGGCCCAGGCGGCCATCTCGGCGGGCAGCTCACCCGGCTCCACGTCCAGCTTCGAGACCTCGGATGCGTCTACGGCCACGGATTCCCCTCTTCGGTCGCTTGCGGCGCGCATCGTACCGTCAGCTTCGCGTCCGGGGCCCGGACTACCTTCGTGAGTCCCCATGGAGGCATCCGAGAAGCCACAACTGTCCATCGACGAGGCGTCCGCCGAGAACGGGGGCGTCGTACGAGCGCTTGACGACCGGCTCGTGATCGAGCGCCTGACCGATCGACGACGCGGCCGTCGCCCGCGTCGTGCGGGAGCAGGCAGAGCGCGGGCGAAGCCCGGCCGAGACCGTGGCCAAGGCGGTGGAGATCGGCGCCAGGGTGGTCGACAACGAGGGGACCGCCGCCAACGTGGACTACGTGCGCCGGGAGCTTCAGAGCGGGCTGGGGGAGTTGAACAAGGAGCTCTCGAGCACGCTCGTGCTCGGCAGCGAGGGGCTGGCCGAGCGGATCGCCGCGGCCTTCGGGAGCGATCGAAGCGACTCGGTCCAGCAGCAGATCAAGGAGATCGTGACCGCGTCCACCGAGCGACAGCGGCTCGAGCTCACCAAGCTGCTCTCCGCGGAGGACAAGTCGAATCCGCTCGTCGCGATCCAGGCTCGCATGGGACGGGCGATCGTCGAGTCGGACGAGCGACACCGGCAGGAGATGGGCCGGCTACGGGAGGCACACGCGAACGAGTCTCGCGCCACGCAGCGCCACGTCGCCGAGCTCCGGGAGCAGATCGCGCGCCTGCTCGAGCGGCAGGAGGGCGAGGAGCTCCTCGCGGAGGCGGAGGCCGCAGGCACCCGCAAGGGCCGCACGTTCGAGGAGCGGGTCCACGCCGCGATCGAGAGGATCGCTGAGGCGCGGGGCGACTGCGCCCATCACGTCGGCGACGAGCCCGGCGACGGCGGCTCGAAGAAGGGCGACACCGTGGTCGAGATCGGCGCCGCCGAGGGCAAGCCGCTCGGGCCGCATCGTCTTCGAGGACAAGGACAAGCAGCTCTCTCAAGCAACAGGGCCTGGGAAGAGCTCAACGCGGCAATGGCGGAGCGTCACGCCGATTTCGCGGTCTTGGTCGTGGCCGGCGAGGAGAACATCCCGGCCAAGCGGGAACAGCTGGTCGAGTACGAGGGCAACAAGGTGATCGTCGCCGTCGATCCGGAGCTGCCCGACGAGCTCGGCCTGGAGCTCGCCTACCGGTATGCGCGGCTGCGGGTGCTTGCCACCCGGGATCGGGCGCTGGAGGTGGACGCCGGGGGCGTGCGGGATGCGGCCGAGGCGGCCCGTTCGGCCCTCAAGCGCGCCCAGAGCGATCCGATTGGCGTTGACCAACATCGACAAGAGCTCGGCCAAGGCCCGCGAGGGAATCGAGGGGATCGTTGCCGACGTCGAAAGCGAGCTCGCCCGGATCGAGAGCCTCGTGGGCACCGCAGCGGGCTAGCCGTTACGCATCGGCGCCGGAGGCTAGGGAAGGAGCAGCTTGCTGTCCGAGTTCGGTCGCTCGCGGCCGACGGTGAAGCTGCCCGGCTGGGCGCTCGGGTTGCCCTCGACGCTCGCCCGATAGCGGCCCTCCGGGAGGGCGATCTGGAGCGAGCCCGACTGGCCGGGCTTGATCTCGCTCGTGATCGCGTGCTTCGGGCCGCTCAGCGCCAGGCGAACCGTCGACTTCGAGAGGTTGGGCACCGTGAAGGTGACGTCGCCCGCGTCGAAGTTGCTCGGCGAGACCGCCACCCGGTTGGCGTCGATCTTCGCCGCGACGACGATCGGGGGGGCTGGGCGAGGGCCCGTGATGGACTCCTTTGAGCCGCAGCCGGCGGCCGCGGCGGCCGACGACGACCCCGAGCACCACGAGCGCCCGTCGTCCGCCTCGTGGCCCTCTCCAGGCGCCCGACCCCATCGCAGCAGCAAATCTAGCCGACGGGCGGCCCGCCTGCGGCGCCTCAGAAGGGAAGCGACACGACCTCTGCAGCCACGCCGCCCTCGCCGACGGCCACACGGCTCCCGGGCTGGGCCTCGCGGCGGATCACCGCCAAGGCAAGCGGTCCGAGGGCGGGGGAGACGACGGCCGTTCCGACCTGGCCAAGCTCCCGGCCGTCGAGCGTGATCGGATCGCCAGCGGCAACCGGCGCCTCCAGGCGGAGCCCGCGGAGGTGCCGGTTCGGCCTGCCCTTGTAGTGCAGACGGGCGACGGTCTCCTGTCCGATGTAGCACCCCTTGGTGAAGCTCACGGCGCGGTCGTCGATGCCGGCTTCCTGGGGGATCGTGGCCGTGGTCATCTCCCGGCCGAACCGCGGGCGCCCGGACTCCACGCGAATGATCTCCGCGGCGGCCTCGCCTGCCTGTTCCGCCCCCGCCTCGGCGAGGCCCGCGGTGAGGGCTTCCAGGTCGCCCGCGGCGCAGATCAGGTCCACGCCGAGGTCGGTGGCGGCCGCGCGGCACCGGACCCTGCCCACCTCGAGCTCACGATGCGCGTGCTCCGGGCGCAGGCCCTCGACGCCCGTCACCGAGGGCGCGGCCGGTCCGATGACGGAGAGGATCGCCTCGTCGGTTCGGTCTGAGATCTCAACCTCCTGTCCCACGCGATACAGGGACAGATGGCGCACCACGGCGTCGGTCGCCGTTCGCTCGAGGTCCAGCCAGAGCCGGTCGGCCTCCAGCCGCAGCACCCGCATGTCGGCCTGCAGGTGGCCCTTGCGATCCAGGAGGGCCGCGTAGCAGCCCTCGTTTACGGCGATGGCCTCGAGGTCGTTCGTGAGCTGACCCTGAAGGAACCCCAGCGCGTCCGCCCCGAAGACCACGAGCTTGCCCCGCTCGGAACGGTCGATCATCCCCGCGCCCTCGCGCAGGACGCGGTACTGCCCGTCGAGCTCAACTGGGGCGTCGGTGCTCACGGAGTCGATTCTAGGGAGGTGGTGAGGTGGAACGCCGATATTTTGACTACACTAAATCTCGATTTAGGCTTGGCGCATACGAGGACATCCAGCAAGGCGAATCTCGACGGGCGCCGCAGCGCGCCGGCCTCGGAGGCGGTCGAGGACTACGCCAAGGCGATTTACGCGCTCGAGCTCCACGGCGAGGGCCCGATCACGACCTCCGCCCTCGCCGAGCGGCTCGAGGTGGCGCCGTCCTCGGTGACCGCGATGCTCAAGCGGCTCGACGAGCTCGGGCTCGTGCGCTACGAGCCCTACCACGGCGTCACCCTGACCCCGGCCGGCGAGCGCGTCGCCCTCGAGGTCATGCGCCATCACCGGCTGATCGAGTCCTTCCTCGCCGAGGCGCTCGAGATGCCGTGGGATCGGGTCCACGACGAAGCGGAGGTGCTGGAGCATTACATCTCGGAGGAGCTGGAGGGCCGGATAGCCGAGAAGCTCGGCAACCCGAAGCTCGACCCGCATGGCGACCCGATCCCGACCTCGAACCTCGATCTCGCGACGGACCGCACGGCGGCGCTCGCAGAGCTTCGGCGGGGCCAGGTCGCGACGTTCGCCCGGGTCTCCGATTCGGACCCGGACATGCTGCGCTACCTGGCCGACCGCGGGATCCGCCCCGGGGTCCGGCTTCGGGTGATCGCCGTCCAGCCATTCCGTGGCCCGCACACGATCGAGGTCGACGGGCGCGAGCACGCGCTCGGTGGCGAGCTGGCCGACAAGATGCGGGTGGAGCTGGAGGCGACGTGAACCGGGCGCTCGACTCTGCCGTTGACGCGCCGGCCGGGGCGTCGAAGCCGCGGACCGACGAGCCCGAGGCCACCGTCGAGGACGTTCTCCCGGGGGAAGCCGCGGTCGCCCGCGCAGCGCGGCGATCGCTGGACGGGCGGGCGCGCGGCCCTGCACGGGTGTGGCCCTTCCTCGGCCCCGCATTCATCGCCGCCGTCGCCTACATCGACCCCGGCAACTTCGCCACCAACATCGCCGGTGGCGCCAAGTTCGGATACCTGCTGCTCTGGGTCGTCCTCGGAGCCAACCTGATCGCCATGGTCGTGCAGACCCAGTCGGCGAAGCTGGGCATCGCCACTGGCAGGAACCTTTCGGAGCTCTGCCGTGAGAACTTTCCCCGGCCGGCCTCGATAGGCATGTGGATACAGGCCGAGATCGTGGCGATGTCGTGCGACGTCGCCGAGGTCGTGGGCGCAGCCCTGGGACTCAACCTGCTCTTTGGCATTCCTTTGTTCCCTGCGGCGTTGATCGCCGGAGCGGGGGCGTTTGCGATCCTCGCTCTCCAGCAGATGGGGTTGAGGCGCCTCGAGGCCGGGATCGCGGTTCTGGCGGGGGTCGTGCTCGTCTCGTTCGGGTTCGAGATCGTCTACTCGCACCCCGCCGCGAGCCAGGTGGCGGGGCACCTGTTCAGGCCCGGGTTCAGCGGCACCGAGAGCGTGTTGCTGGCGACCGGAATCATCGGCGCCACCGTGATGCCGCACGTCATCTACCTGCACTCGGCGCTCACCCAACGCCGCGTCGTGGGCCGAAATGACGCCGAACGCCGGCGCATCCTGAGGTTCGAGAAGGTCGACGTCGTGATCGCGATGACGCTCGCCGGCGTGGTCAACCTCTCGATGATGATCATGGCGGCGGCCCTTTTCAACAAGGGCGGATTGAGCGCGATCGACAGCATCGAGGGCGCATTCCACGGGCTCCAGCAGACGGTGTCCGGCAACGCGGCGACGATCTTCGGCGTCGCCCTGCTGGCCTCCGGGTTCGCCTCATCATCGGTCGGCACGATGGCCGGCCAGGTCGTCATGCAGGGGTTCATCAGGCGCCGAATCCCGATCTTCGCGCGGCGAGCGCTGACCCTGGCGCCGGCGCTGATCGTGATCGCAGTGGGCGTTGCCCCTACGGACGCGCTCGTGCTCAGTCAGGTGGTGCTCTCGTTCGGCATTCCGTTCGCCCTCGTCCCGCTGGTCCTGCTGGCCCGCCGCAAGGACGTGATGGGCTCGCTCGCCAATCCGCGGTGGCTGTCAGCGCTCGTCGGTGTACTGGCGACGCTGATCATCGCGCTGAACCTCTTCCTGCTGAAGCAGGTGTTCTTCGGCTAGGAGGCGTCCGAGCGTGACCGGCCTGCCTCGGACCGGAAGACCGCCTGCATCATCGAGCCGAACTGGTTCGAGATGATCCGCGCGCGGTTGATCTGGGTCCTGGTCCACGGCCGCTCGTTGTCGCTGTAGGCCTCGACGATGCCCAGCGTCTCGCCCTGGCTCACCACCGGGACGATCAGCAGCGATCGCATGCCCAGCGCCAGCAACAGCTCGACCTCCTGCGGATCGGCCTCGGGGTCGCCGACGAGGACCTGGGCGGCCTCCTGCTCGCGAAGCACGCGCCCGGTCAGCGGGTACTCGTCAACCGGGAACCGCTCCTCGCGCGTCCCGCCGCTCTCCGCCACGGTCTCCACGATCTGCTCGTCGGAGAGCCAGCGGGACAGGCAGATCGTGTTGGCCTGAAGCTCCTCCCCGATCAAGGCCAGCGCTCCCTCGAGGTCCTTCCCGGAGCGGGCGCTCGCAAGCCGGGCACTCAGGTGTTCGAGCCGCCGGTCCCCGGCGGCGATCCGGCCGCTCCCGATCGGGCTGGCCCGGAGCGCCTGGGCAAGGGAGGCGCGGCAGACCTCGGCGGCGACCGGCGAGACCATCGCCCACGGCTCCGACGGCCTGGCCAGCGCGTAACCCTGCCCCCACTGGACGTCGAGGTCGCCCAGCACGGCGAGCTCGTCCAGGCTCTCGATTCCCTCGGCGCAGACGATTGCTCCGGTGCGCCGGGCGAAGCGAACGAACGACTCCACGAGCACCATCCGCGCCGGGTCGGCGTGAATCCCGGTGGTGAGGTTCCGATCGAGCTTGACGATGTCCGGGCGGACACGCATGACCTGGGTGAGCCCCGCGTAGCCGGCGCCCGCGTCGTCGATGGCGATCAGGGCGCCACGCTCGCGCAGCTCGTTGAGAACGTCGGCGAGGTGGTCGTCTTCGGAGACGAACTCGTGCTCCGTGATCTCGATGACGATCCCGGTCAGATCCCTCGGAAGCGACCTGATGACCGGCGACGAGGTGAGGGCGGAGGGGCTGACGTTGACCGCGAGATGTGTTCCGAGCGGACGGCCCACCGGCTCGATGGCCGCCCGGATCGCCGCCGCCTCCAGGTCGGGGCCCAGGCCACACCCGTGGGCCTGCGCAAACCAGGCCTCGGGCGAACGCTTGGGGGAGCTCGTGAAGCGCGCCAGCGCCTCGTAGCCCACCAGGTGCCCGCTCGCGAGGGCCACCACCGGCTGGAACACCGGCGTGATCGGCTGCTCGGACGCGAGCAGCTCCTCGACCTCGGTCGCCCGTCGCCTGGTCCAGCCGAGCGAGACGTGCCCGGGGTCGAACCGGCGCGTGCGGCCGCTTCCCCGGCGCTTTGCCCAGTGGAGCGCGCCCTCGGCCAGCTGGCAGAGGCTTGACGGCGTCCTCGGCGTCGTCCGGATACGCCGCCACTCCCGCCGAGCAGGACAGCTCGATGCCGCGAACCGGAACGGTGCTCACGGCCTCCCGCGCGCGCTCGGCCACCTCGTAGGCGGCCTCCGCGTCGCGCTCCGGGACGATGATCGCGAACTCCTCGCCACCGAGGCGGGCCGCGGTGCCCTGGCCGCTCGACGGCGATCCTGAGGCCCTTGCCGATCGATCTCAGCACCTCGTCGCCGTAGGAGTGCCCGTGGGCGTCGTTGACGGCCTTGAAGTGGTCCACGTCGAGCATCACGAGCGCGAGGCGCCCGTTGCCTCGCCGGGCTCTCTCCAGTTGGCGGGCGAGCTCCTGGTGGAAGCCACGATGGTTGGCGAGCCCGGTCAGCGGGTCGGTCCGCGAGAGCCCCTCGAGCTCCGCCTCGTGGCGCCTGACCACCGGCAGCAGCGCCGCGGTCCCGATGAATCCGGCACAGCCGAGGACCAGGAGGGGCACGCCGTCCACGCCCCCTGTCGCGAGAGCGACGACGCCGACCCAGAGCACGCCGAAGCCGACCGCCGCCGAGAGCAGCAGCCCGCGCGGGAAGCGACGGCTCTTCCCAGCCTTCGGATTTGACCGCGGTCGGCGCATGCGCGAGGTGCCCTACGCATACATCGGGCGCGCGCGGTGGGGCCTTGAGTAGGCTGTCGCCGATGGGCCTCGCGGATTCGTTTCAGGCGGTTCTCGACTCCCTCCCGGACGATTGGACCGACCTCGAGTTGGACGTGCGCATCTTCGACGAGGAGCGCTACGTGGACGCGGCCGTTCTGCTGACCCAGGTCAACGCCCAGCCCTACTCGAAGGCCGACTGGCACTGGCGGGTCCTGGTTGCCCACCGGTTCGGCCACGCCGCGGCTGCCGAAACGGTGAAGGGGACCCTCGAGCTCGTCGATCAGGAGGGAATCGAGGGAGAGATGGTCGTCAGGGGCGTTCGAGAGGGACGCGCGGAGGTCGTCCAGATGTGGGGCCGCCCGGAGAGCGTCCGCCAGGACTTCCGGCGCCGGCGAAGCCTGTAGCGGGCGGTTTCGCGGTGGCCCGCGTACTGGTCCTCGTGCCCGACCTGATGCTCGCCAGCCGGGTCGAGGCGACGCTGGCCGGCGAGGGCCACGAGGTCGTGATGGGCTCCGAGCCGCCGAATGGACCATTGGCAGAGGTGGACCTCGTCGTGGCCGACGTCGGCGAGGTCGACCCGGGCTCGCTGGCCGGCAACGGCGTCCCCGTGCTCGGCGTCTATCGCCACACGGACCCCGACACGCGCGCCCGCGCGGAGGCCGCCGGGGTGGAGCTCGTGGTTCCGCGCTCGCGGCTGGCCAGGGAGCTGCCGGAGCTCGCCGCTCGGCTGCTCAGCGCTGAGTAACGCCGGCGTCGCGTCCCAGCCCGAATGCCTCCAGGCTCGGGGGATGGTCGACGACGCCGTGGGCGACCTCCCAGCGAGACCATGCGACCAGGGGCGCCGCGCGAAAGCGCCCGACCGGCAGGAACGCATCGGCGTCGTCGAGCGCCCGAAGCTCGGCATGCTGCTCGGCCGGGTCCAACCCGCTCGTGGCGTCGAGCAGGCTGTTCAGGGCTCGCTCCGGATCGTGCGCGGCGACGAGATAGCCCCTCGTGGTTGCCTCCCGCACGGCTCTGACGAGCTCTGGCTCGTCGCGGGCGAGCTTGGCGGTGGTGCAAAGGATCAGCTCCGGGTATCGGGGTGCGCCGAACTGGTCCACCCGGAACTCGCGGATCGGCACCCCGGCCCTCGCCAGGGTGACCCCCTCGGCGTTCCAGAACGCCGTGGCGGCGTCGAGCTTGCCGGCGCGGAGGTCGGCGACCGCGTTGAAGCCGATCGTCACCCTGTGCACGCTCGAGGGATCCAAGCCACCGGCGCCGAGCACGGAGTCCAGTACTGCGTCGTCCGAGGGGAGCCCCGTGACGCCCACGGTCTTCCCCGCGAGGTCGCTCGGCGTGCGGATCTCCGTTCGGTCCCGGGCGATCACGGCCGCAAGCGGGCGCTGGACGATCGGCGTGACCCCCACGAGGTCGAGCCCCCGTTCGCGGGCGATCGCGAGGTCGTGGATGTCGAGGATCGCGAACTGCGCCCTGCCGGCCTCGAGCAGCTTGGGAGCGTCGGTTGACGCCGAGGGCTGTTGGACCTGCAGGTCCACCCCCGCGTCGCGGTAGTAGCCGCCGGCGAGCGCGGCGTAGATCCCTGCGTGGGCCGCGTTGGGCTGGAAGTCGAGCACCAGGGTCGCGCCTCTCGGCGCGCCCGGTTCAGCGCCGCCCCCGCCGCAGGCCGCCAGGCCCGCCGACGCGAGGGCGGCCGCCAGCAGCGCGACCACCCGGTTCATCGAGGCGCGCAGCATAGCCCGGGCGCGGGCCGCGCCGCGCGGGCGCTTGGTCGCGCGCATTCAGCAAGCCGACCGCCATGCGGATAGACTCCCCCGCCGCCGTCGCCCCAGGCGGGCGGAGCGGCTCAAACGAGAGCTCCCAGGAGGTTCGCTCAGTGCAGGATCGAGGACTCGCCGCGTACATAGCAGAGCTCATCGGAACGATGCTTCTGGTGTTCGCGATCTGCACCGTCGTGACCCTCTACATCGCGACCAGCCCCACCGCGCAGACCGGCTCGGACTTCGCGGTCGTGGGCCTCGTGCACGCGTTCGTGCTGTTCGGCTTGATCATCACCCTGGGAGTGGTCAGCGGCGGGCACTTCAACCCGCTGGTGACGCTCGCCGCGGCTGTGCTCCGGCGCATCGACCCTGTCGATGCCCTCGTCTACATCCTCGCGCAGCTCTCGGGCGGCGTTCTGGGGGCGCTGCTGGTCAAGGCGTTCCTGCTCGACGAGGGGCGAGCGGGCCACTACGGCGCGCTGTCGATCAGCCCGCTCTTGTCCGGCGCCGTGGCCGGGGCCTGTATCGAGGGGATCGGGACCTTCCTCCTCGTCCTGGCGGTATGCGCGGTGGCGTTCAATCCCCGCGCCCGCAAGGAGTGGGCCCCGTTCGCGATCGGGTGCACCCTCGGCCTGGACATCATGATCTTCGGCCCCCTGACCGGCGGCGGGTTCAACATCGCTCGCTGGTTCGGGCCTGCCCTGATCGGCAACGAGTTCACGAACTCATGGGCCTACATCGTCGGGCCGATCGTGGGGGCGCTCGCGGCCGCCCTGCTCTACCGCTTCGTGATCGCCGGGTCGCAGTACGCGCTGGGCCCGGAGCCTCCGACCGAGGCGGGCGAGGTGGTCGAGAACGTCGCCGCCGACGTGGAGACGGTGGCCCGCCCGCGCCGCAAGTAGCGGAGGCGCGCGCTGCTGTAGCTTGGGCGTCGTGCGGCGCGTCACCTTCTCGCGCAACTACACCCTCTCCCTCTCGAGAACTTGCCGCTGCTACTGCAAGTACTGCGCCTTCGCCACGCACCGGGCCCACCTCTATTCGCCCGATGAGGTCGAGGGCCGCCTCGACGAGGCGGCGAGGCGGAACGCCAAGGAGCTCCTCGTGCTCACCGGGGAGCGGCCGGAGGTCAACCCGGTGGTGGCCGAGCGGCTTAGGTCCTGGGGGCACGACGACTTCGTCTCCTACGTCGCGTGGGCATGCGAGCGGGCGCTCGACCGAGGGCTGCTTCCCCACACGAACCTGGGGGTCCTGAGCGCTCCCGACCTGGCCCGGCTGCGAGAGGTCACCGCGTCCCAGGGGCTGATGCTCGAGTCGATCTCAGAGCGGCTGATGGAAACGGTCCACGCCGGCTCGCCGACGAAGCATCCGAAGCGGCGGCTCGAAACGATCGAGGCGGCGGGGCGCCTCCGGATCCCGTTCACGAGCGGGATCCTGGTCGGGATCGGGGAGACCGAGGATGAACGGATCGCCTCGCTGGAGGCGCTCGCCGAGGTCAACGCCCGCCACGGCCACATCCAGGAGGTCATCCTCCAGAACTTCGTGCCACACCCGCGGTACTACGGCCGCGAGGTGGCGGAGATCGCGGACCAAGCGGCCCAAGAGCGTATGGAGCGAAGCGGAGCTGGCCCGGGCTAGGCGACGAAGTCCCGGTAGCATGCGGAGGTGCCTGCCGCCACGTTGGAGTCGCAAACCCGCCGACACCGGACGAATCCGAGCAAGCTCGGATCACCGGTCGCCTTCGGCTCCCTCGGAGGATGTCGGCGGAGTGGTTCCGGAGGATGTCGGCGGAGTGGTTCTGCCGGATTGGGCTTCCAGCGTCACCCTCGAGGACATGAAGCTCCTGGTCCGAGAGTGCCGCAGGCTCATGCCCGAGGTGGGGATCCAGATTCCCCCGAACCTCGCCGACTGGTGGGACGAGCTCGTGGTGGAGGGGGCCACCGACCTCGGCGGCCTGTCGGCGAACGGCGACCACATCTCGCCCGAGCACGCGTTCCCGAGCCCGCATCAGGTGAGAAAGCGCCTTCAGCCCCAGGGCTTTGCGCTCACCGAGCGGCTCTGCGCCTATCCGCAGTACCTCGACCCGGCCTGGATCGAGCAGGGCGTGCTCGACGTCGTGAAGCTCAAGTACTGGAGCTTCATCCCGCGCAAGGGATCTGGGAGGCGCAGCGAGCGCCGGATCGAGCCGGACGTCGCCCCGCGGGCGATCGACAAGGGGCGCCGGGGCGAGGCGCTCACCGAGGAGGAGGCCTGCGCGTTGTTCGCGGAGACCCGTCCGGAGGTGATCGAGGAGATGCGCGCGGCTGCCGACGAGCTGCGGGCGGAGCTCGCCGGCGACCGGGTGACGTTCGTGGTCAATCGCAACATCAACTTCACGAACGTGTGCGTGGTCGGCTGCGCGTTCTGCGGCTTCGGACAGGGTCGCCGCTCGCCCGATGCCTACCACGTCGCCGAGGAGGACTTCCAGGCCAGGGTGCGGCGAGGCGGTCGAGTACGGCGCCACGGAGATCTGCATGCAGGGCGGCATCCATCCGGACTACACGCTCGAGCACTACGGGCGCTGGCTGCGGCTCGTGAAGGAGGTCGCGCCGCGGATCCACCTGCACGCCTACTCGCCGATGGAGGTGCACTTCATGTGCGAGCGCTCCGGCAGGTCGCCGGAGGCGGTCTTCGATTACCTGCTCGAGTGCGGGCTCGGTTCGACTCCGGGCACGGCCGCGGAGGTCCTGCACGACGGCGTGCGCACGAGGATCTCCCCGAACAAGCTGCCCGTCGCTCGCTGGGTCGAGATCATCGAGGCCTGCCACCGGTCAGGGCTTCGCTCGACCTCGACCGTGATGTTCGGGCACATCGAGGAGCCGTGGGAGCTGGCGCGCCACATGCGGGTCGTCCGGGAGCTTCAGGAGCGGACCGGAGGGATCACCGAGTTCGTGCCACTCTCCTTCATCCCCTTCAACACCCTGCTCGGGCGCACGCACGGGGTGGAGGAGATCTCCCGCTCGGAGAACCTCAAGCACACGGCTGCCTTCCGGCTGGCCCTGGGAAAGACGATTCCGAACCTCCAGGCGAGCTGGGTGAAGATGGGGCTCGACGCCGCCACCGAGAGCCTCCGCTGGGGAGTCAACGACCTCGGCGGGACCCTGATGGAGGAGAACATCTCGCGGATGGCCGGCTCCCAGCACGGCGTTCGCCTCGACCCGCCCCAGCTCATCGAGGCCGCGCGAAGAGCCGGCCGCGAGCCGGCGCAGCGCACCACCCTGTACGAGATCGTCGAGACGTATTAGCGCGGGGGCCGAGTTCGTGCGCGCGATGGTGCTCGACCAGCAACGGCAGCCGCTTCGGCTGGAGGAGCTGCCCGATCCGCGGCCGG
Source organism: uncultured bacterium (assembly GCA_963772345.1). Taxonomy (GTDB): domain Bacteria; phylum Actinomycetota; class Thermoleophilia; order Solirubrobacterales; family 70-9; genus AC-56. The sequence continues at coordinate 74,063 of CAVYXB010000003.1, forward strand.
GGCCCGGCCAGGTTCTGCTGCGAGTCCATGCATGCGGCGTCTGCCGGACGGACCTCCACGTGGTGGACGGCGACCTCCACGAGCCGAAGCTCCCGCTCGTTCCGGGGCACCAGATCGTCGGCACCGTCGAGGAGGTGGGGGACGGCGCCGAGCGCTTCCGGCTCGGCCAGCGCGTGGGCGTTCCGTGGCTGGGCTGGACGGACGGGGACTGCGTGTACTGCCGCTCGGGTAGGGAGAACCTCTGCGAGCGCGCACGGTTCACCGGCTATCAGCTGGACGGCGGCTACGCGGAGTTGGCCGTGGCGGACGAGCGCTTCTGCTTTCCGATCCCCGATGGCTACGCCGACCTCCAGGCGGCGCCGCTGCTGTGCGCCGGGCTGATCGGCTATCGGTCGCTGCGGCTGTGCGGCGACCCGCAGCGGCTTGGCCTGTACGGATTCGGTGCCTCGGCGCACATCGTCTGCCAGGTGGCCACGCACGAGGGGCGGGAGGTCCACGCGCTCACACGGCCCGGGGACCGCGAGACGCAGCGGTTCGCCCTGGAGCTGGGGGCTACGTGGGCCGGCGACACCGAGGGGGGATCCGAGGTCTCCGAGCCCGCGGCCGGCGGCATCCTCGGAGTGCTGGACGCCGCCATCATCTTCGCCCCGGTGGGCGAGCTCGTCCCGGCCGCGCTGCGCGCCGTGGCCCCCGGGGGCTCGGTCGTGTGCGCGGGGATTCACATGAGCGACGTCCCCGCGTTCCCCTACGACATCCTCTGGGGCGAGCGGGTGCTGAGGTCCGTGGCCAACCTGACGCGGTTGGATGGGGAGGAGTTCATGGCGCTCGCGCCGCAGGTGCCGGTTCGCACCGAGATCGCCGAGTATCCGCTCGAGAGCGCGAATCAGGCGCTCGACGACCTCCGCGGAGGTAGGGTTACCGGCGCGGCCGTGCTGTCCATCAACGCGCAAGCGGAGAGGAAGACCGATGGCTGACGTGACGGTGAAGCGGCTCGAGGAGTTCGACACCATCTTCGGGGGCGGGTTCCGACGGGTCCGCGCCGGCTTGGGGGTGAGCTCCTTCGGGGTCGCGGTGATGGACTTCCCGCCGGGCTTCGACCGGTACCCGGAGCATGACCACGGACGGGACGGCCAGGAAGAGGTCTACACGGTGCTGGCGGGCAGGGCGACGCTGATCGCCGGCGGGGAGAGCCACGAGCTGGAGCCCGGATTGTTCGCGCGCGTCGGGCCGCTGGAGCCGCGCAAGATCACCACGGCCGACGAAGGCGCGCGGGTGCTTGCGATCGGAGGCTCACCCGGCAAGGTCTACGTGCCGCCCGAGTACACGGAGGAGGGCCAGCCCGACCCGATCGCCGGCTAGTCGCGCTGGCGAAAGAGGTCGTCCGCCGCGGGACGGCGAAGGGCGCGGGCGCCGGGGCCATCGTCGACGCTCACGAACTCCGCGAGGCCGCGGACCACGCAGGCCGGGATGCCGTCCTCCCTTGCGCGAGCCAAGTCGGCGGCGGCCGCCACCTGGTCCGCGATCGCGATCTCCGTGACGGCGAGCTCGCGCCCCTCCCGGTCGGTCTGTCCGCGACGGTCGTCGAGCGGCGTCAACCCGGCGCAGCCGATGGCGACGTCCGTCTGGCCCAGTCGCCACGGACGTCCGAAGCTGTCGGCGATCACGACCCCGGGGCTGGTGCCGGTGGCGGCGGCGAACTCGGCGCGCAGCCGTCGCGCGGAGGCGTCGGGGTCCTCGGGCAACAGCGTGACGCGATCGTCGCCCGGCACGTTCGACGCGTCGATGCCGGCGTTGGCGCAGACCAAGCCGCCGCTCGTCTCCACGATCAGCACACCGTGCTCGGCGCGGATCAGCTCGCGGCTCTCCGCCAGGACGAGCTCGACCAGGCGTGGGTCCTTGCCCAGCCGGCGGGCCAACTCCCTCGCCCGTGCGCCGGGCTCGATCCGCGAGAGATCGCGGACCCGCCCCTCGGCCTTGGAGACGACCTTCTGCGAGATCACGACCACGTCGCCCGCGCGGAGGGCGCTACCGGGGCTCGGGAGGGCGCCCGAGATCAGCTCCGCGACGGGATCGCCGGGGCCGATCTCGGGTAGGCCCCGCACGGCGATCAGCTCGACCTGCTGGGCCATCAGCCCGGCTCGCTCCGAAGGAGGCCGGAGCGCTCGAGCGCGGCCGCGGTGGCGCGGGCGCGGGCCGGCTCTCGCTCGAGGATCTCCACGAGCGCACCGAGATCCGCCGGCGTGTCGAGATCCAGGCTCAGGGAGTCGAGCGGCTCGACCTCGACCGCGTGGCCGGCCGCTCGTCCCCGTTCGACGTGACGCTCGCAGCTGCCGGGCCCGAACGAGGGCCCGATCGCGTCGGGTGGGCACATCACGAGCGCGTTGGTCCCTGTCCCATGCCGGTCCGGTACCACCGTGACCCGACCGATCGACGCGCGTCCAATGGCCGCGTCCAGCTCGGTCGGATCGAGCAGCGGGCAGTCACCGGGCAATAGGACCGCGCACTGGGCTTTGAGCGCCTTGGCCCGGACGATGCCGATCGTCGCCGCCTCCGAGTGGCCCAGGTCCTTCGGGTCGCGGAGGACCTCGAGCTCGATCGGCGCCCGCTTTGCCTGCTCCAGTGCGATGCGCTCGGCGCGCCGCTCACCGGTGACCACGATCACGCGCTCGACTCGCTCTGCTCCGGCCACCGCGCCGAGCACGTCGGCGAGCATCCCGCCCACCAGCGCAACTCGTTCGCGGCCGTCGAGCGCCTCGAGGAGCCGCCGCTTGGCCGCTCCGAAGCGCTTCACGGGGAGGATCGCGGTCCCGCCACGCACGCGGCTCAGCCCAGCGTCCGGGCGAAATCCAGCACCCGCTCCGCCAGCCGGCGCCTGCCGCTCGCCCCGTCCATGAGCGTGGGACACGCCAGGAGCCGAAGGCCCTCCGGCCCGGGATCGGGGTCGTCCTCGTCGACGACCATCGCCTCGATCACGCCCACGTACAGGGAGGCGGTGCCCGTGGCGGTGGCGGGACGCCCGATCGAGGTCATGAACTTCTCGGTGGGTCCCTTGACGGCTTGCCCGGCGACGAACGGGCTCACGGCGACCACGGGAGCTCCGGAGTCCGCGATCGCCTCGCGCATTCCGGGCACCGAGAGAATCGGGCCGATCGAGATCACGGGGTTGGACGGGCCGATCACGATCGCCTCGGCTCCGGCCAGCGCCTCCCGCACCTCGGGCGTCGGAGCGGCCCCGTCGAGCCCCTGCGCCTCGATCCCCTCGATCGCGGGCTCCGACCCCTCGACGATCAGGTATTCCTGGAGGCCCGACCCAGCCCCCTGGCGTCAGCACCCTGGTCTGCACGACCTCCTCGCACATCGGCAGGACGACGGCTCGCGCCCCCAGCGCCCGGGCGATCTGGCCCTGCGCCGCGGTCAGCGAGCCGCCCTCGGCCCGAAAGTGGGTTCGGTACAGACAGGTCGCCAGGTCCCGGTCCGAGAGCTGGAACCAACCGGGTGCGCCGAGCCGCTCGAGGCGCTCGTGGACAGTGAAGGAGTCGTCCCGGATGCCCCAACCGCGCTCCTCGTCGATCTCGTCGGCGAGCCAGTAGGTGACCAGATCGGGATCGGGCGAGACGTGGAGCCCATGGATCCAGGTGTCGTCCGCGGTGTTCGCGATCACCGCGAGCTCGGATCCGACGAGCTCCTGCATTCCCGCCGCGAGCTTCGCTCCTCCCGTGCCCCCCGCGAGCAGCGCGACCCGCATCAGCGAGCTCGGGCGGGCCGGGGCGCGGCGGCGAGGCCGGGGGCCATCACTTCCAGGGATCGCGGTCCGGGAGCCCCGTGATGCGGATCCCCGCGTGAGCCTTGTAGCGCACGTTGATCGAGATCAGAAGCGCGGTGACCTGCTCCACGATCCGTGCCGTCTCCAGCGCACCCGCGTTGACCGCCCTGAGCCCCGGCACCTGCTCGACGATCCCGGCGACGCGGGCCTTGTCCGCGCGCCGATCGCCGCAAACCAGCACGTCCTGGTCGAGATCCGCGTCGGGATCGCCGAGGATCGACGCGTCCACCGTGTGGAGGGCGGCGACCACCGTGACCCCGTCGGGGACCATCTCCTGGGCCTGCTCGGCCGCGGAGCCCTGCCACACGCCGAGCGTCCGGGTGGCCTTCCCGCTCACCGCGGCGGCGGTGGGGACGGTGCAGTCCACGAGCAGCTGTCCTTGCGCGAGTCCCTCGCGCAGGTTGCTCAGGTTCTCGGACTGGGCCCGGAATGGCACGGTGAGGAACACGATCGGCCCACGCCTGGCGGCCTCGGCGTTGACCGCCCCCTCCGCCTTGGCGCCGGGCACCGCCTGGACGAGGCGATCGACGGCCTCCTGCGCCCGCTCCTCGCTGCGCGAGCCGATCACGACTGACTCGCCGGCGCGGGCGAGCCGCATCGCCAGCCCCCAGCCCAGGGCTCCGGTGCCGCCGACGATGGGGATCGGCTCTGACATGCCGGCGCAGCATATGCTCCGCCGGATGAGACTCGAGGGAAGACGGGCGCTGGTCACCGGCGGCGCCAGCGGAATCGGGGCGGCGATCTCTCGCCGGCTCACCGCCGAGGCTGCGGAGGTCGTGATCGGTGACGTGAATCTGGACGGCGCGCGGGAGGTTGCGGCCGAGATCGGCGCCGAGGCCGCGGCCCTCGACGTCACGGACGCGACGGCCGCCGCCCAGGTCGTTGCCTCCGCGGGGCCGTTCGACATCCTGGTCAACAACGCCGGCACGGACGACTTCGCCTTCTTCACGGACATGACCCCCGAGCGCTGGCGGCGCCTGCTGGCGATCAACCTGGAGGGCGTGTTCGCGTGCACGCACGCCGTGCTGCCCGGGATGCAGGAGGCGGGCAACGGGCGAATCGTGAGCATCGCCTCCGAGGCGGGCCGGGTCGGCTCGAAGGGCTCGGCCGTGTATTCCGCGGCGAAGGGGGGCGTGATCGCCTTCACGAAGACGATCGCCCGCGAGAACGCGCGATACGGGATCACGGCAAACGCGATCGCGCCGGGACCGATCGACACGCCGCTCTTGAACGCGGCGCGGGCCTTCGGGGACGTGGGCGAGCGGATCATCGAGACGATGCGCCAGGCGACCCAGATGCGACGCCTCGGCAAGCCCGAGGAGGTTGCGGCCGCCGTCGCGTTCCTCGCGTCCGACGATGCCTCCTACGTCACCGGCGAGACGCTTGGGGTCTCCGGTGGGCTGGGGATGGTCTGATGTCGAACGGCGAGACGATCGACCCGGAGGGCAGCGTTCCCGGAACGTTTCAGGGCGAGTACGAGCGCGGCGACAAGGCAGAGCTCGGACCCGGGATGGAACGCACTAGCGAATTCGACGTGGAGGGGCGGCTGCTGACCGACGTCGGCGGCACGATCGGCGTCAGCGTCCTCTCGACCCCGGGGATGATCGCGATGATCGAGCGGAACGCGGCGATCCTCTCGTACGAGCATCTCCCGGAGGGCAAGGCGACCGTCGGGTTCGAGGTGTGCGTGAAGCACGTCGCCGCAGCCGCCGAGGGCGCGCGATGCACCGCTCACGCGCTCCTTCGGGAGGTGGCCGATGGGCGCAAGCTCCGCTTCGACGTCGAGGTCAAAGAGGGCGAGCGCACCATCGGGGTCGGGACGCACGAGCGCCGGGTTATCGACATCGGCGCGGTGCAGTCCGGGTAGCAGTGACCGGGATCCCGGAGCGCGTCCGCATTCGCGAGGTCGGGCCGCGGGACGGGTTCCAAAACGAGCCCGAGGTGATCCCGACGGCCGACAAGGTCCGGTTGATCGGGCTGCTCGCGAGCTGCGGGCTCCCGCAGGCTCGAGGTCACGTCGTTCGTTCGTCCCGACGTGATCCCACAGCTCTCCGACGCCGAGGAGGTCCTGGAGGCGATCGACCGTCCTGACGACGTCGCCTATTCCGTGCTGATCCCGAACGAGAAGGGGCTCGCGCGAGCGCTCGGGCACCGCGAGCGCTTCGATGAGATCAACGTGTTCCTGTCCGCATCGGAGAGCCACAACCAGCGAAACGTGAACCGGTCGATCGCCGAGTCGCTCGAGGGGCTGCGGCGGACCGTGGCCGGGGCGAGGGCCGAGGGGCTTCGCTGCGAGGGCGTGATCTCCGTTTCCTTCGGCTGTCCGTACGAGGGCGAGGTTCCGCCCGCGCGCGTGTTCGAGATCGCCCAGAGCTTGGCGGAGGCCGGCTGCGAGGAGGTCTCCTTCGGCGACACCACGGGGATGGCGAACCCCCGCCAGGTGGCCGAGTTCTTCGCCGGGGCGAAGGAGCGGCTCGGGCGGGTCGAGCTCACGGCCCACTTCCACAACACGCGGGGCCAGGGCCTGGCCAACGTCCTCGCCGCCCTCGAGCAAGGGGTTGATTCGTATGAGTCGGCGTTCGGCGAGCTCGGCGGCAGCCCGCTCACACCGGGGGCGACCGGCAACATCTCGACCGAGGACCTCGTCTCGATGCTGGCGGAGATGGGCATCGACACGGGGGTTGACCTCCCTCGTCTGATCGAAGCCTCGCGCGCGGTCCAGGAGCTGCTCGGCCGGCCGCTCGGGGCGCACGTGCTCCGGGCCGGGCCGGTGGACTGGCAGCGATAATCTGCCCTTCGTGAAGAGCGACGCCTTCAGAGCCGCGGTCGAGGCCGAGGACCCCAACGCGCTTACCGCGGCGCTGGCGGAGGACGTCGTCTTCCGCAGCCCGGTCGTGTTCAAGGCCTACGAGGGAAAGCAGGTCGTCTCGATGATCCTGACCGAGGGGGCGATGAAGGTGTTCGAGGACTTCCGGTACGTCGAGCAGCTCGAGGGCGAGGGGGCCGCCGCACTGATCTTCAGCGCCCGCGTGGGGGACAGGGAGGTCGACGGCCTCGACCTGCTTCGGTTCGACGCCGACGGCAAGGTCAGTGAGCTCACGGTCATGGCGCGGCCGATGAGCGGCCTGAACGCACTCGCCGAGGCGATGGGCCGCGAGTTCGAGCGCCTCGGGATCGCCCCGCCCGCCGGCAGCGGCCGCTCCCGCCGCCGAGTGACGGTTGCGGTTCGCGCCGCGACGCCGGAGGACGCCAGCGCGATTGTCGAGGTAGCTGTCCGCGCCTGGCAGGAGGGCTTTCGCGGGATCGTCCCCGCCGAGATCGACCCCGCACGTGCGTGGAGCCGTGATCGCGTCAGAGCCCGCCTCTCGGAGCCCGATCGCGAAACGGATCACCTCGTGGCCGAGCTGGACGGCCGGGTGATGGGCTACCTGGTCCTCGGGCCGAGCCGCGACCGCGATGTCTCGTCGCGGGTGGGTGAGATCTGGGCTCTGTACGTCCACCCGGAGGTTTGGCGCCAAGGGCTCGGGCGGGCGCTCGTCCACGATGCACTGACCGCGTTTCTCGACGTCGGCTGCGACGTGGCCACGCTCTGGACGCTCGAGGACAGCCCGTCGGCGAGGGCGTTCTACGAGGCCTGCGGCTTCGTCCACGATGGCGCCACCCAGCGCAGGGAGGCGCTGGGCAATCCGGTGGAGGTCCGCTATCGCCGCAGCCTCGGATGAAGGCGATGCGGTTCTGCACCAGGCGACGGCTGCCGAGATCGCGCAAATTGGGCGGACTTCGCTAAACGCCGCCTAAGAAGTCATCGCACGATCGCCGAGGTGCGCGACCCTTTGGAGACCGCTACTTCAGGGCGGCAGAGCGCACGGCGCGAGGGTCACGGCGTGTGCCTTCGCCACCGGAGATGAGGAGAGATGTCCATCACCCGCCTGTCCCCTCTCGACGCGTCGTTCCTGGCGGTCGAGACCCCCACGGCGCACATGCACGTCGGCTGGGTCGCCGTGCTCGATCCCCCGGCCGACCGCGCCACGCCGAGCTTCGGCGAGCTGCAGGAGCACGTCGCCGCCCGGCTCTGCCGCGCGCCCCGCTGCCGGCAGGTCCTGCGGAACGCCCCGCTCGGGATCGGTGGCCCGGTGTGGGTGGACGACGAGAACTTCGAGATCGCCCGCCACGTCGTCCGGGCGCGGTCGAGGCGCCTGCCGGACGTGGTCGCCTGGTTCATGTCGAAGCGGCTTTCGCGCGAACGCCCGCTTTGGCAGATCTGCATCGCGGACTTACTGGATGACGGGCGGATCGCCGTCCTGGGCAAGGCGCACCACTGCATGGTCGACGGGATCGCGGCGGTCGAGCTCGCCTCGCTGATCGTCGACGACGGTCCCGATCCGCCCGAGCCCGAGCCGGACCGCTGGGTGCCCGCGCCGCCTCCTGGCGCGCCCGAGCTGGCGGCTCGCGCGCTCGGCGACTTCGCCCGCCTGCAGCTCGACGTGGCGTCGATGCCGGCGCGGCTGGCGAGCTCACCCGCTCGGCTGGTTGGCGGTGCCGTCCGGGCCAGGCGAGTGGCGACCGCGCTCCTGGACGCCGCGCGGCCCGCCCGGAGCAGCTCCCTCAACCCGCCCATCTCGCCGCTGCGCCAGCTCGGCCTCCTCGCGCGCCCGACCGAGGACCTGTTGGAGATCAAGCGGGCGTTCGGCGTGAAGCTGAACGACGTCGTGCTGGCCGTGTGCGCCGGCGCGGTGCGCGAGCTCCTGCGCGGGCGCGGCGAGCGCCCAATCCGCCTCAAGTCGATGGTCCCGGTCAACGTCCGCTCGGGCGAGGCCGGCGACCTGGGCAACCAGATCTCGTTCATGTTCGTCGACCTTCCCTGCGACGAACCGGATCCGATCCGACGGCTGCGCGATATCCATGCGGCGACCAGCGAGCGAAAGCTCGCCGGTGAGGCGGAGGGGGCCCGGGACGTGATGAGCTCGCTCGGCTTCGTCCCCTCGCCCGTCCAGCGCGCGGTCTCCCGCCTGGTTGCCAGCCCGCGGGCCTTCAACCTCACCGTCTCCAACATCCCCGGGCCTGACGGCGCCCTCTACGTTCGGGGCTGCCCGCTGGTGGAGGCCTATCCGGTGGTGCCGATCGCGGATCGCCACGCGCTCTCGATCGGCGTCACGACCGTCGGCGACGGCGCCTTCTTCGGCCTCTACGCCGACCCCGATGCGCTGCCGGAGCTCGACGAGCTGGGGGCCGGGATCGGGAGGGCGACGGACGAGCTCCGTGCGCTCGGCTCGGCGACGGCTGCGCCCAAGCCGAGGGTTCCGATACCCGCCTGAAGCCGTGCGCGCTCCGGCGGCGCCCCTATAGGCTGCCGCGGCTCGGTTCCAGCGGTTCAGCGATCGGAGGGTGACGGATGGAGATCAGCAAGGTTGGAGTGCTCGGCTGCGGCCTGATGGGCCACGGCATCGCCCAGATCTGCGCTCAGGCGGGGTGGGACGTCGTGGTCCGCGAGGCGAGCGCCGACAAGCTCGATGCCGGCATCGGCAAGATCGAAAAGCAGCTCGCCCGCGCGGTCGAGAAGGGGAAGATGGAGCAGGCCGACGCCGACGCGGTCCGAGGCCGGATTCAGCCCACGCTCGAGTATTCCGACCTCGCCGACTGCGACCTGGTGATCGAGGCGGTGACCGAGGATCTCGACCTGAAGCTCGAGATGTGGAGGGAGGTCGACGGGATCGTCAAGGCCGACGCCTACTTCGCCACCAACACCTCCTCGCTTCCGGTGGCCGACCAGGCGGCCGCCACTTCGAGGCCGGAGCGGTTCCTGGGGCTCCACTTCTTCAATCCGGCCCAGGTGATGCCGCTGCTCGAGGTCGTGAGGGCGGAGGCCACCAGCGACGATGCGGCGCAGCTCGGGTTCGAGCTCGGAGAGAAGCTGCGCAAGACCACGGTCGCCGCCCGCGACAACCGCGGCTTCATCGTCAACCGGCTGCTGGTCCCCTACATGCTCGACGCGATTCGCGCGCACGAGCAGGGGGTGGGGTCCATCGAGGACATCGACACCGGGATGAAGGCCGGCGCCTCGCACCCGATGGGGCCGCTGACGCTCGCCGACTTCGTCGGCCTCGACACGCTCGCGTCGATCGCCGCCGTGATGCACGAGGCCTACGGGGAGGATCGGTTCGCATCGCCTCCCACGCTGACGAAGCTGGTCGAGGCAGGGCACTACGGCCGCAAGACGGGCCGCGGGTTCTACGACTACTCGGGCGAGCGCCCCGAGCCCGTCGAGCTCGAGGCGTAGCCACACCCTTCGGCGCCCGGCGCCCGCTCGTACACTCCACGCTCGATGGCTGAGACCAGGGCCGGAAGCGAATTCGAACGGGCGCTGTCGGCAGCGCTGACCGGCGGGCCCGAGCGCCACCACTCAAAGACCGCCGAGCAGGGGAAGATGCCGGTACGCGAGCGCGTCGCTCGGCTCGTCGACCCGGAGTCGTTCGCCGAGGAGGCGCTGCTCGCCAACTGGGACGCAGATGGACTCGGCGCCGACGGGGTGGTGACCGGCCTCGCACTCGTGGGAGGGCGAAAGGTGGCGCTGATGGCCAACGACCCCACGGTGAAGGCCGGCTCGTGGGGCGCGAAGACGGTCGAGAAGATCCTGCGTATCCAGGAGCGGGCGCTTGGCCTCGAGCTCCCGATGGTCTACCTGGTCGACTCGGCGGGCGCCCGCATCACGGACCAGGTGCAGATGTTCCCCGGGCGCCGCGGCGCCGGCCGCATCTTCTACAACGAGGTCGTCCTCTCCGGCAGGGTCCCGCAGGTGTGCCTGCTCTTCGGGCCGTCGGCCGCGGGAGGCGCATACATTCCGGCGTTCTGCGACGTCGTGATCATGCGGGACGGGAACGCCTCGATGTACCTCGGGTCGCCGCGGATGGCCGAGATGGTGATCGGCGAGAAGGTGACGCTCGAGGAGATGGGCGGAGCGAGAATGCACACCTCGGTCTCGGGGTGCGGGCACTTCCTCGTGGACTCCGACGCGGACGCGATCGACCTGGCCAAGCGGTACCTCTCGTACATGCCGCAGAGCTGGCGCGAGGCGCCGCCCTCGGCGCCTCCGGCTGCCCCGGCGACGGAACGCCCGCCCTCCGAGATCGTCCCGGCGGACGAGAACGCCCCGTTCGACGTCGTCGAGCTGATCGAGGCCGTCTGCGACGGCGGGTCCTTCCTCGAGGTTCACGACCGCTGGGCGAAGGAGGTGGTCGTCGGATTCGCGCGCCTCGACGGCCGCGCGATCGGGATCGTCGCCAACCAGCCCAAGGTGAAGGGCGGGGTGCTGTTCGTCGACTCGGCCGACAAGGCGGCCCGCTTCATCTGGAGTTGCAACGCGTTCAACCTCCCGCTGCTCTTCCTCGCCGACGTCCCGGGGTTCATGATCGGCACCCAGGTCGAGCGCCAGGGGATCATCCGGCACGGAGCCAAGATGATCTCCGCCGTCTCCGAGGCAACGGTGCCGAAGCTCTCGGTGGTCGTCCGGAAGGCGTATGGGGCCGGCCTCTACGCAATGGCCGGCCCGGCATTCGAGCCGGACTGCTGCATCGCGCTCCCCACAGCCTCGATCGCGGTAATGGGCCCGGAGGCGGCGGTCAACGCGGTGTTCTACAACCAGATCCGGGAGATCGAGGACGCCGCCGAACGCGAGGAGTTCGTTCGCCGCAAGCGCGACGAGTACGCCGCGGACATCGACATCCTCCATCTCGCGTCCGAGATGGTCGTGGACGCCGTGATCGAGGCCGACGACCTGCGCGCCGAGCTGATTCGTCGCTTCGCGCTGGCGGAGTCCAAGGATCGAGGGTTCTCCGCGAAGCGGAACCCGGTGACGCCCGCTTAGCCGGGGCTTAGCGCCGCCCGCTACCGTTTCCGCATGCGTACCAGCGCCAGATTGCCCCTGCTCGCAGCCATGGCGTGCGCGATCGCCTTCGTGGCGCTGCTCGCTTTCGCCTACGGCGTGGGCCCTGCGGAGCGCCTGGATGCGACCGCGCTCCATGGGCTCGCCGCGCTTCGGGGCCCGTGGGCCGATCCGGTCGCGCACCTGTTCACCCGCCTCGCCGACCCGTTGCCCATGCTGTTCCTGCTCGGCGCGGTGTTCGCGTGCGGATGGGCGCTCGGGCGGCGGCGGCAGGCGCTCGCCGCGGTCGCGCTGGTGGCGGCCGCCAACGTGACCACCCAGATCCTCAAGGTCGTCCTCGCGCACCCTCGCGTGCAGCCCGCCCTGGGCGGCGGGGTGCTCGGCCCGGAGGCCTTCCCGAGCGGCCACGCGACCGCGGCGATGTCGATCGCTCTGGCCGCCGTGCTCGTCGCTCCCGCGCGCTGGCGCGTGGGCGTGGCCGCCGCCGCTACGGCGTACGTGATCGGGGTCTGCACGTCGGTGCTCATCCTCGTCTGGCACTTCCCGAGCGACGTCGTGGGCGGGTTGCTGGTGTCTTCGGCATTCTTCTTCTGCGCCGTTGCCGCCCTGCGCGCGGCTCCCGGCTCCTACCGCGCCGCCGCGCGGGAGCGGATCCGGCTGGCCGTTTCGCCTCGACTCGGCGAGGCCGTCCTCGTGACCCTCGCCGGGCTGGCGGTATTCGCCTTGCTGCGGGCGCAGGACCTGGTCTCGTTCGCGCGCCTGCATACGGCGGCCACCGCGACCGCGCTGGCCATCATGGCCACCGCGGCGGGGCTGCTGGCCACCGCGGCCCTGATCGCCGACGACCGCCCGTAGGGTGGCCCGGCTCGCCGTCTGCGGCGGCAGCGTCCTTCGCGGACTCGAGGTCTCGCTTCCCGACGCCCTCTTCATCCAGCGACACGGCGCCGCCGCCTACGTCCTCCCTCACCGGATCGACCATGTGGCCAACATGAGGAGCCTGGCCGAGGCCGGCTGCGAGCGGGTGCTCGCGATCGGCTCGGTTGGCGGGCTCCGTCCCGAGCTTGGGCCCGGCACGCTCCTGTGTCCGGACGACTTCATCGCACTCGGCGTGGGCCCTGCGGCGTCCGAGGACGAGCGCGCCCACAGCGTGCCCGCCTTCGATCCCGGCTGGCGGCGCCGGGTGATCTCCGAATGGCGGGCATCGGACCGGCTCGGACGTGCTCGACGGGGGCGTCTATTGGCAGACCCGCGGACCGCGTCTGGAGACGCCCGCGGAGATCCGCATGCTCGCCGCCCACGCGCACGTGGTGGGGATGACGATCGCCGCGGAGTGTGTGGCGGCGTCCGATCTCGGGCTCGAGTACGCGGCGCTCTGCGTGGTCGATAACCTCGCTAACGGCGTGGGGGAGACCGAGCTGACCATGGAGGAGCTCGAGGCGGGCCGGGCCCGGAACCGCGAGGCGGTGGCGCGCGGGCTCGAGCTGACGGTGCCGGCGCTGGCATGAGCCTCACCGTCACCGACGCGCGGGTCGACGGCGAGGCCGTGGGCCTGCGGGCCGAGGGCGGGAGGATCGTCGAGCTCGGGAAGGGCGGTCGAGCCGCGGGACGGCGACGAGGTGGTGAGCGCACAGGGGAAGGCCCTCGTTCCCGGCCTCGTCAATGGGCACACCCACGCCGCGATGACGCTGTTCCGGGGCCATGGCGATGATCGGCCGTTGATGGAGTGGCTCCAGGAGGTGATCTGGCCGGTGGAGGCCAACCTCACCGATGACGACGTCTACTGGGGAACTCGCCTGGCCTGCGTGGAGATGATCCGGACGGGAACGGTCAGGTTCTGGGACATGTACTGGCGCGCCGGCGCCACGGCGCGCGCGGTCGAGGACGCCGGGCTCAGAGCCACGATCGGCGCGGCCCTGATCGACGTTGGCGACGCGGCCGGCGACGGGACGCATCAGCGAGGTCGCGGAGCGCGGGCTGGAGGAGATCGGCGATGCCCGGCGAGCTCGTTCGCCCGGCCCTCGCCCCGCACGCGATCTACACGGTGAGCGAGCCGTCGCTGCGATGGATTGCGGAGGCGTCGGAGGAACGCGGGCTGCCCGTCCAGATCCACCTCTCCGAGACGGAGGAGGAGGTGACGCGCTGCGTCTCCGAGCACTCCGTGCGGCCCGCACAGTACCTCGATCGCGTGGGGTTGCTCGGGCCGCGAACGGTGCTGGCCCACGGCGTGTGGCTGGACGATGCGGAGCTGGAGCTGATCGCCGAGCGCGGCGCCACCGTCGTGACCAACCCGGTCGCCAACCTCAAGCTCGCGGTCGGCGGGGTGTTTCCCTATCTCGAGGCACAGCGGCGCGGCGTCCGCGTCGGCCTCGGCACCGACGGGGCGGGCTCGAACAACTCGCTGGACCTCTTCCAGGACCTGAAGACCTTCGCGCTCCTCCAAAAGCACGAGGCGCGCGACCCGGCGGCGGTTCCCGCGCGCGAGGCCTGGGAGGTGGCCACCGGACAGCGATCCCCGCTGCTCGGTGGAAGCGGCACGGTCGCCGTCGGCGAGCCGGCGGACTTCCTGCTGCTGCGAGCGGGGGCGCCGGAGCTCGAGATCGGCGACTTCACTGCGGATCTCGTGTACGCGGCCTCGGGGTCGGTCGTCGACACGACGGTCGTCAACGGTGAGGTGCTGATGCGCGAGCGGCAGGGTCGAGGGGGCCGACGAGGTGCTCGTGCGGGCGCTCGAGCAGGCCCGGCGCCTCGGCCTCGCCTCCTAGCGGCTCAGTCGTCGCGAGCGGCTCCGACCGCGGCCCAGTGGGCGGGGGTGGGGGCGTCGCCGTTTGCGCTCGCGGCCGCCGGGCCGGGCATCGACTGGACCCCGGCCCAGCCGGGGCGCTCCGCCGCCCGACGCAGGGCCCCGTCGAGGTAGTCCTCGAGCAGCCTGAGCCCCTCCAAGCCCGGAATCTCGGAGATCGTTCGGTCGATCTCGCGGATCTGCTCGCGGCCGGCGGGCCCGTCGCCGAACAGGTAGAGGGCCAACGCGTCCACTTCCTCCTCGGTCTTGACGCCGGCCCCCACGGGCGTCCAGAGGGCCTTGAGCACGGATCGCACGAGCCGGCGGGCGGTGCGCGAGCGCTGCATGCGCGCCTTCGCCTGGGCTCGATAGAAGGCGAAGTGGCGGCGCTCGTCGCGGATCACCTTGGCCAGCAGCTTGTGGAGCTCCGGGTGGTCAGATCTGCGCATCAGCGCGTGGTACCCGGTTAGGGTCGTGAGCTCGTTGACCGCACCCCACATCATGTGGATCGCAGCGAAGTCGCGGGTCATCATCGAGCCCAGCATCGTGGGGACGATCCCCAGCCCGTTGCCAACGCCGAGGCGAACCCGCAGGTCGCGCCAGCGATTCCGGTGAGTGGGCATCGGGGTGGAGCCGTCGGGCAGCTTGGGCTCGGCCGGCACCTCGATGCCGTACGAGCGCAGGAAGTCCGAGAAGGCCTCACCGTGCCAGAGCTCCTCGTAGACCCAACAGCTGAGGAACGCCGTGATCTGGGGGTCGACCGCGACCCGCGTTGCGAGCAGGTCGCGCAGGTAGATCACCGTGTGCGTCTCGATGTCCATCATGTAGTGGAGGCACATGACGTCCCCCGTCGACAGCGGATGATCAGGCGACCCTGCTCCACTCGATCCCGCTGAGATCGACCTTCTTCGAGTTGCGCAGATAGCGATCGAGATCGAACTCGACCTTCGTTGGATTGCTCATGTGCTCACCCCGTGGTGCTCCGATTCCGTGCTCGAAAATGCGACCCTAACCGGGTCAACGGCAATCTACGTTGTAGCCGGCGATCCGGTTCACTGATGAGCGAAACCTCGTTCCCAGACCGCCTCGCATCCCAGGGCCGCGTTCTTCTCGGCCGCCTCGCATGGGGGCGGATCGCGCCCGTGGCGGTGTTCGAGGACCGCGCCACCATGGCGCGCACGTACACGTACCTCTTCGGGGTCGGCGGGACGCTGCTTGCGGCGACGTTCGCGCTTCCCCACGCGCCCGACCGCAACCTCGCGGTCCTGGTGGGCGTGGCGGTCGCGGCCTATGCGGTCGCGCTCGTCTTCTTGATCCGCTTCGATCGGTTGCCGCTCTGGACGTACCGCGTGGCGCCGGCGGTCGGCACGGCGATGATCGGGCTGATCGCCTACTTCGCCGGCGCTCCAGCGGTCCCGGCCTACGCCTTCTTCCTGTTCTGGGTGGTGCTGGCCGGTTCCTACTTCTTCGAACGGATCATCGCCGCCGGCCATGCGCTCTTCGCCTGCGTCGTGTACGCGATCGTGATCCTCGCACGGGGCGACGTGTCGCTCGCCGCGCTCGACTGGGTCATGGCCTCCGGAACGATCCTGGTCGCCGCCGCGGTGATGTCCGCTTTGCGCGAGCAGGTCGCACTGCTCCTGGAGCAACTCGCGGCCGCTGCGCGGAGCGACTCGCTCACCGGGCTGGCCAATCGCCGGGTCCTCGAGGAGCGCTTCGCCGCGGAGCTGGAGCGCTCCGCGCGGACGGGGCGGGCACTCTCGATCCTGCTCCTCGACCTGGATTGGTTCAAGGAGTTCAACGATCGGTTCGGGCACACCGCCGGAGACCGCGCGCTCACCAGGCTCGCCGCCGCGCTTCGACGGGGCACGCGTAACGGCGACCTGGCCGCCCGCCTGGGCGGCGAGGAGTTCGCGGTGCTGGCGCCGGAGGCCGACGAGCGGGAGGGCCTGCTGCTGGCCGAGCGGCTGCGCGACGAGGTCAACGCGACGTTTGCCCGCGAGCCCGCCCACCTGTCGATCAGCTGCGGGGTGGCGACGTTCCCCGAGCACGGGATCACCTCCGGGGAGCTGCTGCACGCCGCGGACCGTGCCCGCTATGAGGCCAAGGAGGCGGGGCGCAACCGCTCGGTGGTGTTCAGCCACGCGCACGAGCAGGGCGCGGGGCCTGAGAAGGTCGGCGTAGAGCACGACAGCCCCGGCCTCGCCCCGCTCATGTCGCTGGCCGAGGCAGTCGATCGCCGCAAGGGCTCACCGGCCAACTCGCGGCGAGTCGCGCGCTATGCGGAGCGGCTGGCCCGTGGACTGAACCTTCCGGAGGAGCACGTGGAGCGCGTACGCGTCGCGGCGCTCTTGCGGGACGTCGGCGAGGTCGGCGTGGCCGAATCCATCCTGGGAAAGGCCGGCCCGCTTACGGACGAGGAGCGCGAGGAGCTCGAGCGGCACCCCGAGATCGGCGCGCGGATCGTCGGGGCGGCGCAGATCGGCCGGGTGGACGAATGGATCCTGACCCACCACGAGCGCCCGGACGGCAACGGGTACCCCCGCGGCCTGAGCGGTCACCAGATCCCCCTCGAGGGCAAGATCCTCGCGGTCGCCGACGCGTACGCCGCGATGACCGCGGCGCGGCCCTACCGGCGGCCGTTCTCGTCGAAGCGCGCGTTCGCCGAGCTTCAGGCGCGGGCCGGGAGCCAGTTCGACCACGAGGTGGTGGAGGTGTTCCTCTCGCTTCAGGGCGAGCTCGAGCTGGACGCCGAGCCCGCCGACGAGGCGTCGGCTCGGACGGGGCTCTAGCCCGCTTCCGCGCGGTCGAGCTTCCCCGCCAGCTCCACGAAGTAGTCGAGCGACGCCGGGTTGGCGAGCGAGTCGCGGCTTGCCGCCTGGTCCGCGGGCGTGCCCATCAGGATGCGCTTCACAGGCACCTCGAGGACCTTGCCGCTCAGCGTTCGGGGCACCTCGGTGACCTGAAAGACCTCGTTGGGGACGTGGCGTGGGGAGCACTGATCGCGGATCCGTCGCTTGATGTCGGCTTCGAGTTCTCCATCGAGCGTGGTTTCGGGCGCGAGGACCACGAAGAGGGCCATCCATCCCTCGGTTCCCGGGCGGGGCACGTCCACCACCAGCGCGTCGACGACGGCCGTGAGCCCCTGGACGGCGCGGTAGATCTCGCTGGTCCCCATCCGGACGCCCTGGCGATTGATGGTGGAGTCCGAGCGTCCATAGATGACCGCCGTGCCGCGCGAGGTGATCTCGATCCAGTCGCCGTGGCACCAGACCCCGGGGTACCGCTCGAAGTAGCTCGCCCGGTAGCGCGAGCCGTCGTCGTCCCCCCAGAGAAACAGGGGCATCGACGGCATCGGCTCGGTGATCACGAGCTCGCCCACCTGGTCGACGACCGAGTTCCCGCCTTCGTCGAACGCCTGGACACCGGCGCCGAGCGCCCTGCCCTGGAGCTCGCCCCGGTAAACGGGGAGCAGCGGGACCCCACCCACGAACGCCGTGCAGACGTCGGTGCCTCCGGAGGTCGAGAAGAGCCATGTGTCGCGCCCGAGGTGCTCGTACACCCAGTCGAACCCCTCCGGCGAGAGCGGCGATCCGGTGGAGCCGATTGAGCGGAGGCGGCCCAGGTCGCGGCCCGCGCCGGGCTCGACGCCGTCCTTCATGCACGCGGCGATGTAGCTGGCGCTCGTCCCGAAGCACGTGATGCCGGCCCGCTCGGCAGAGGTCCCAGAGGACCCCGAGGTCAGGGTGCCCCGGGCTGCCGTCGTAGAGCACGATCGAGGCGGGCGTCAAGAGCGCGCCGACCAGGAAGTTCCACATCATCCAGCCCGTGGTCGTGAACCAGAAGACCCGGTCACCCTCCTGCGCGTCGAGGTGCAGGTTCAGCTTCTTGAGGTGCTCGAGGAGGATCCCGGCGTGTCCCTGGACGATGGCCTTCGGCAGGCCGGTCGTCCCCGACGAGTAGAGCACCCAGAGCGGGTGATCGGCCGGGACCTGCTCGAAGCTCAGCTCGGGGGCCGCCTCGGTGGCGAGGAGCTCGTCCCAGCGGATCGCCGGTGCGAGGGGCGAGAGGTCCGGAGCGGGGGAGAGGTACGGCACGACGACCGTGCGCTCCAGGGTCGGCATCTCGCGCTGCAGGCCGGCGACGGTGTCGATCCGGTCGAAATCCCTGCCGTTGTAGCGGTAGCCGTCGACGCAGAAGAGCACCTTGGGCTCGATCTGGGCGAAGCGGTCGACGACGCTCGCGGCGCCGAAGTCCGGGGAGCAACTCGACCAGATGGCCCCGATGGAGGCGGTCGCGAGAAAGGCGATCAGCGTCTCCGGGATGTTGGGCATGTAGGCGACGACACGGTCGCCCTGCTCGACGCCGAGGGCGCGCAGCCCGGCCGCCGTGCGCGCGACCTGCTCCCGAAGCTCTCCCCAACGGAGCTCGTCGAGCCCGCGGAGCTCGGAGGCGTGGAAGACCGCCACGCGGTCCGCGGGCTTGTCGCGGAACACGTGCTCGGCGAAGTTCAGCCTCGCGCCCTCGAACCAGCTCGCGCCGGGCATCGCCCGATCGGCCAGGACTCGTGAGTACGGCGCCGAGCGCGCGGACCTCGAAGAAGTCCCAGATCGACGCCCAGAACTCCTCCAGCTCGCGAACGGACCACTCCCAGAGCGCCTGGTAGTCGTCGAAGGCTCGTCCGCGCTCGGTGGCGAGCCAGCGCATATAGCGGGTCATGGTGGAGCGCTCCACGCTCTCCGCGGATGGCTCCCACAGGAGCTCGCCCCGCCCGGCGTTCGCCATGGTCCTCTCCATCGGCCGCTTATATCACCGCGCGAGCCGGCGGCCGACGTCGCGATCGAGCGCGCGCACCAGGTCGACCGCAAAGGCATGAGCCCGGTCGAGGGCGCCGGGGTCGATGCGCTCGGGCACGTCGTCGAGCCGGTGATAGCGGGCCGGCAGTAGGGCGTCGCGCTCGATCGTCGTGATGGTCGTGCACGGGAATCCCGCCAGCCGCACCGGCAGGGAATCGGTCGCGAAGCCCCACACCAGCGGGCGTGCGTCGGGGCGCTTCCCGGGCTCATCGCTCGCGGAAGCGATCGCGTCGCAGAGCTCGATCACGCGGGCGTCCATCCCGAAGCTGATCGCGAGGCCCTCGCCGGTCACGTACCGCACCTCGCCCCGCCCCACGGCCTCGAGGCTGAGGAAGTAGGTCGTCGCGGGATCGAGCTCCTTTCGGTGCGCCCGCAGGTAGGACCGCATTCCCTCCATGAGGCACTCGCCGCCACCCGTGAGGAGGACGTACACGTCGAGGTTCTCCGGGGCGTTTGCACCGAGCTCCTCGGCCAGCGAGAGCACGGTCGCGACCCCGGAGGCATTGTCGTTGGCGGCGGGCACGACGTCGGAGAGCTCGAGGTTGACCAGCATCAGGGCGCCGACCAGGAGGATCAGGGTCGGGATGAGCTGGAGGACCGAGATCAGGGTGGAGTCGACGCCCGCCATCCGGATGCCCAGGATCGGAAGGAGGGCCGCCAGCGACCAGAACAGGATCCGAAAGGGCCCCAGCGGAAGCGGGGAGAGGCGGTCCAGCCTCGCGAACCGGGCGATCGTGCGCGGGCGGAAGAAAGGCCCGGTGCGGGCGGCGTCGTAGTGCGCGCAGAGGAACAGGCGTGCGGGCGCGTCGTCGCGCGAACCGGGGGAGACGATGTTCTGCGAGGCGCGGCGGAAGAACAGTCGGCGCAGGAGGTAGAAGCGTGCGTTCAGGTCGAGGTACATGGACACCCCGACGACCAGGACGATCGAAAAGCCGGCCGGGGGGCTGACGATCGCGACCAGGCTGCCGCCGAGTCCGAGCAGGCAATAGGCCGCGTGCGCGAGCGCGAATGAGGGATGGACGTAGGTCGGCTCGACCTCCGCCGTGCGCCCGGAGTCGCGCAGCCGCTTCGCGAGCCAGTTGCCCGCCCGGCGCTCGGCGTCGGTCCCGGCGAGCCGGCCCTCGTAGGAGCACAGCTCGCGGATCAGTTGCAGGCGGGCGGCGGCGTCCACGGGCGGGGCATTATCCCGGCGGGGGTGGACTCAGCAGCTTGGGCCGATGAAGCGATCCATGAGCGTCGACGCGAGTCGCGACGGGCGATTGAGATGTCCCACCGGTTCATCTGCGCCACTCGATACCGAGTTGGTCGCAGTGCTCGCAGAAGATTCGGCGGATGTCCTGGGAGCGATTCGAGAAGGAGTACCGCGGATACCGATAGGTCCGCTTCGGATGGCGGAACGGTGTTGATGAACGCGCGACCCTCGGAGTGAATGAGGCCGCGAATGAGACGCCAGGGATGGCGCTCGGTGATCTCGCGTTGCCAGGCCGTGAGGACGATCGTGCGGTGATGCTTTCGTCCAGCGGCGTGTTGGGGAAGAACGCAAGGCCAATGCTTCCAGAATGAGGATGACCTCGTCTGCATTTTCGGCCGAATGCGGATAGATGGATGCCCGCTCCCGACGGCAACGATTGTCCGCATCGCAGCTTGCGCATTCGTCGACGATCGCCGGGATAGCGGCGGTCGAGAAGAGACGCGAAGACGGAAGACGCCGCGCGGGAGGGTGGCGATGCAGCCGTCGCCTAGATAGAAGCCGAGCAGATACGAGTATGCATATTCCGTGATGCGCGAAGGCGAGGGCATGCGTCCGCACCGCAGCCAGGCTCCGTCTCGCCGCTCTGGCCACTGGATCGGCACCCGGCCGCGTGGCCCAACGCGAACCGTAGTCCGCGAGATCCCTGTTCGACGCGGCGATCTGGCAGTAGTTGAGGCCCTGCGCTGACGATTGCGAGCGCCCGTCAATGTCAGTCGCCGCGTACATCTGGCCGCTTATGCGGCGGGTGGGATTCGAACCCACAAGCCCTTGCGGGCACTGCCTTTTGAGAGCCGCATGTCTGCCAGTTTGCACCACCGCCGCGTGGTTCCTCCATTTGCCGACTCTACGGGGCGGCATGTCAGGCGGGGCCGGCGAGTCGACTCGAAATTCGCATGAGATCCGCTCGCGGATTCGTCCCGAATCGGCTGCCTGCCTAAGCGTGGGGGTCGGTGTCGCGCCGGGCCGCTAGCCTCGAACCATGTGCGGGCGCTACACGCTGACGAACGCCGACCCGGCGCTGATCCGGGCGCGCTTCGGCCTCGAGGAGTCGGCCAAGCTCGAGGAGGAGCCGCGCTACAACATCGCGCCCACCGATCCGGTGCTTGCGATCCGCCGGACCGACGCCGGCGAGCGAGAGCCCGGACGCCTTCGGTGGGGACTCGTGCCCGGGCGCTGGGCCGAGCGGCGCTCCGGGCCCCCGCTCATCAACGCACGCGCCGAGACCCTCCGCAGCCAACCCGCCTTCGCCGAGTCGTTCCGCGAGCGCCGGTGCCTGATCCCCGCGGACGGGTTCTACGAGTGGCGCGGGGAGGGGCAGGCGAAGACGCCGATCTGGGTCAGCCGGCCCGACGGCGAGCTCTTCGCGTTCGCGGGCGTGTGGGCCGGCCTGCCGCAGCGAGACGGCTCTGGCCAGCTCCACAGCTGCGCGATCGTCACGTGCCAGCCGAACGCGCTGATTCGCCCGGTTCACGACCGCATGCCCGTGGTCCTGCCGAAAGAGCACGAGGGTGACTGGCTCGACCCGGGCCTGGGGGAGGAGGAGCTCCTCTCACTGCTCGTCCCGGCGCCGGCGGACGCTGCTCGTCCTTCGCGAGGTGGGGGACTTCGTCAACGACGTTCGCGACGACGGGCCGCACCTGGTCGAGCCCCGCCAGACGCAGCCGCAGCTGCTCTAGCGGTAGCCGGGCGCCTCGCTCGGCGGATACGGCTCGTCCTCGCCCGGCAGCGGGACGCCGCCGACCGGCCGCTCCTCCTCGACGTGCCACTCCTGGTTGAAGCCCACCATCGCGACCGTGATCAGCAGAAGCTGAACCGGGATGACAAGGATGGTGAGGAGCCCGAGCAGGTCGTCAGGAAGCGGCGGCGGGCTGAGCCCGGTCTTCGAACGCGCGAACCACGCCGGCGCGGCAACGGCCGCGAAGATGGCGAGGATGATCGCGGAGGCGGAGGCCACCGGCAGGATGCCGCGGCTCCAGCGAGAGACCAGCAGGCCGAACAGCACATAGAGGCCCGTCCAGATCAGCGTGACGATTCCGACGCTGGGGCTTTCGAGTCGGGGCCAGCCCCCGATCGTGATCACCAGCAAGAGGCCGGCCGTGACGAACAGGAGCAGCGCCACGATCGCCTTGGTCGTCTTCGACTGGGCCTTCTCCCTGTTCGGCCGCCACAACTCGTAGCCAGGGCGAGCGGTCGTGACCTCCATGAATGCCAAGTCTAGAATCTTCCGTGGCCGCGCGTGACATCTGCATCGAAGCGGTCATGTGTTGTCTGCCGCGGGCGTGCTGGAATCTGGGTAGACAGGCCGGGTTTAGGTCCCGGTGCTCGAAAGAGCGTGGGGGTTCGAGTCCCTCCGCCCGCATCTAGACTTCGACGGCCCGGGGGACTGGTGTAACGGCAACATGGCGGTCTCCAAAACCGCCGCTCGAGGTTCGATTCCTCGGTCCCCCGTCATCGATCCCGCTAACCTCCGCGCGGATGGCCGGGACGCGGAGGCGGGGATGAGACGGCTGTGGATGGCGCTCGCCGTCGACGGCGGGCGCTGGCATGGCAAGCGTGGCGCTGGCCGTCGGGCCCGGGCTGGCTTCCGCGTCGGCCGCCTGCCCGCACGCCGGCGCGCACGCCCACGAGATCTCGCTCCCCGAGCTCCGCAAGACGATGACCTGTCTCGTCAACCACGAGCGCGCGAAGCGCGGCCGGGGGAGGCTCAAGGCCAACAAGAGGCTGACCACTGCGGCTCAGGGCCACAACGACGTGATGCTCGCCGAGGAGTGCTTCCGACACAACTGTCCCGGCGAGCCCGGCCTGGGGCATCGGGTCAGGAAGAGCGGCTACCTGAAGGGACAGCGGGCGTGGCGCTTCGCCGAGAACCTGGGCTACGAGACGACGCCGCGGCGGATGATGAAGAGCTGGCTGCACACCCCGTTCAACCGTGGCAACTTGCTCGATGGGGGCTTCAAGGACATCGGAGTCGGAGTCGGCTGGGGTGCCCCGAGCCGCCGCATCAGCGACGACAGCGATTTCGCCACCTACACGCTCGTCTTCGCGCTGCGCCGACGCTAGCTGGACGCCTCTCCGAGCGGCCGACGCCCGCCGCCTCGGCTTCGCTTGACATCAATCCACGCCTGGCCGACGCCCAAGGACGATGGCGTACCGCGTCGGCAAGCTTGCGCTTCTGGCCTCGATCGGCCTCGCAGCGGCCGCGGCGCTCGCGTTCACGGGCCCCTTCACGGCGACCGCGCGAGCGAACGCGTGCAATCACTTCGGGAGCACCGCGGCTCAGAAGCTCAGCCACGCGCAGGCCGGCCGCTCGATCCAGTGCCTGCTGAACCGCGCCCGCCACCGGCACGGCCTCCGCCAGCTCCACGGCAACGGGCGTCTGGGGCGGGCGGCCCAGCGGCACACGAGCTACATGAAGCGCCACCACTGCTTCTCGCACAATTGCCCGGGGGAGCCGTCGTTTGTCGCCCGGCTCAGGCACGTCCACTACATCGTGAACGGCCTGAGGTTCTGGAGCGTGGGGGAGAACATCGCGTGGGGCGGCGACAGCGGCGGGACGCCCAAGGCGATCGTCAAGTCGTGGATGCACAGCCCCCCGCACCGGGCGAACATCCTCAGCCCCCAGTTCCATCACCTCGGGGTCGGCTTCGCGCGGGGCCACCCGGGCGGCAAGCGGGGCGAGCGGCCATGTACACGACCGACTTCGGGATGCGCAAGCGCTGACGGAGCGCCGTCGCGCGTCTCCGGCGGCTCCGCCCAAACCTATAATCGGACGCCGTTCCGCGGGCGAGGTGTAACTGGTTGCACGTCAGCCTTCCAAGCTGAAGGAAGCCGGTTCGAGTCCGGTCGCCCGCTCTGGCCGGCCGAGTCGGAATGCGGCATCATCCAGACGAGGACGGCCCACATAGCCGTCCGTTCATCGGGGCGTGGCGCAGCTTGGTAGCGCGTTCGGCTGGGGGCCGAAAGGTCGCGAGTTCAAATCTCGCCGCCCCGACTACTCGGAAGCCCGCTCGGGAAGCGGGCTTTCGGCATTTGGACGGCGTCCGTCGATCGGCTGCCAGAGACCTCGTGGTACCAGCCGTGGTACCAGTTGAGTCGAACCAGCCGTTCGACGGTCCGGAAGAACGGTCCTTTGCGAAGAATTCCTAATGGGACCCAGCCCCATATGCGTGGGGATAGGGGATAGCGGCCGGGAAACTTCCGCCGGGATGTTCCGGACCGTTCGCAGCCCCACTAGGGATCCTACTTTCGCGTCATCACGATGATGCCGACAGCGACCGCGACGAGGGCCGCGAGGAGCGCTACCACCGCCAATGTGCCAAAGGCGATCGCCCCCGCCGAACGGCCGTCACGGCTGAGGTCGGCGAATCGCGATGCTCCCAGGATCGCTAGGGAGAAGATCAGGGTCACTCCCACACCGGCGATGAACGCAGCGACGATCGTCTTCAACAGCGCCTCGGTGTCGACGATCGTGGCCAGCATTCTTCTCCTAGGGGGCCGGGACCGGGCTTCCGACGCGAACTCGCTTGGTGAACGCGGCCGCGACCATCGCAAGACCCGCGGCCGCCACTACGATCGGGCCTGCCGCTCCGGTGCCGAAGATCCTGGTGATGCCGTAGGTCACTGCGCCGATCATCGCCGCGGCCGGCATCGTCAGCAACCAGGCGACCACGATGTTCCCAGCCACGCCCCAGCGCACCGCCGACACCCGCTTGCCGGCCCCGGCCCCCATCACGCCGCCGCTGATCACCTGTGTGGTCGAGAGCGGGAATCCGAAGTGCGAGGACGCGAGGATCATCGCCGCTCCGGCACCCGAGGCAAGAACCCCTGGGCCGGGTCCATCTTGATGATCCGGGTCCCACCGTGCGGATGATGCGCCACCCGCCGAAGTAGGTGCCGAGGGCGATCGCGCTCGCCGCCGTGACGATGACCCAGGTGGGCGGATTCGAGTCCGCGGCCAGGTTCCCGTTCGCGATCAGGGCGAGGGTGATCACGCCCATCGTCTTCTGGGCGTCGTTTGTCCCGTGGGCGAGCGCGAGGAGCCCGCCGGAAACGACCTGCCCGAGCCGGTAGCCGCGCCCGGCATGCCCGGGCCGAACGCGCCCGACCACGCGGTAGCAGATCACGATCGCGATCGCCCCGACTATGAAGGCGACAATGGGCGCGACGACGGCGGGGATCAACACCTTCCCGAGGATCCCGGCACCGAGGATCGCGCTGGGCCCCGCCGCCACAAATGCCGCCCCCACGACGCCGCCGATGAGCGCGTGCGAGGGGCTGGACGGGAGCCCGAAGTGCCAGGTGATGAGGTTCCACGAGATCGCGCCGATCAGGCCGGCGAACACCACGGTCGCTGTGATCGCCCCGGCGTTCACGGTCCTGCGCCACGGTTGCCGCGACCGCGAGCGAGATGAACGCGCCCACGAAGTTCAGGGCCGCCGCGTAGCCGACGGCGAATCGAGGCGGCATCGCCCGCGTCGATATCGACGTCGCCACGACGTTAGCCGTGTCGTGGAAGCCGTTGGTGAAGTCGAACGCGAGCGCCGTGCCGACGACGATGAACAGGACGACGTCGTTTGCATCAGGCGTACTTCGTCGCGATGGTCTCGACGACGGTTGCGGCGTCCTCGGTTGCGTCGATCGCCCGCTCGAGTCTGAGAAAGATGTCCCTCCAGCGGATTACTACCATCGGGTCGCTTCCGCCAGCGAACAACGAGGCGAAGGCTTCCCGGAACAGCCGATCGCCGTCGTTCTCGATCCGGTGGATCTCGATCCAATACTTGTCGAGGTTCTTGAACCCGCGCAGGTGCTCGAGCAGCGTGGCGAGCTGCTCACAGGCCTTAACGAGGACGTCGGCCATCGCCAACGCCAGGTCCATGGGCGCCTCGATCCCGTAAAGCCCCATGAAGTCGGCAGTCTCCTCGATGTGGTCGACAATGTCGTCAACCTTCCCCGCCAGGTTGTAGATGTCCTCAGCGTCGATCGGCGTCACGAAGGTGGAGCTCGTCCGCTGGGAGATGTCGTGGGTGATCCGGTCTCCCTCCTGCTCGACAAGCAGGATCTCGCGTGCGAGATCGGCGCTTTCGGGCCAGCCTTTGAGCATCTCCTGGAGCAGCTTCGCCCCCCGGAGCGAGTTCCCACCGGCCTGCGCGAACAGGTCGAAGAAAACGCGGTCTTTGGAACCAGGGAGAAAGACAAGGGCGCGAAATTACCAGGCAAGGGCCTGATCACCCGCGAACGCGTGACATCGGCCGCGAACCAGCATCAGGCGCTGCGTCGTGTCGGCGATCGGTACGGCGACCATGGTGGCCGTCAGTCAGCTTCCGTAGGCCATGGCCTGCTGGCCGCTTTTGCTTTCGCGTGAAGGCAAGAGCTTGGTCGAGCCATCGATAGAGTCGACCGGGCCTGCACACTGATGCCGGTCGGACCGTCACGAAGGACTGCATTCGGCCTGGGGCCGAAAGGTCCCGAGTTCAAATCTCGCCGCCCCGACCCAACGGGCGTCCGCTTCGCGCGAGGTGGGATGCTTCGCCGGTTGCCAATGTCTGCGAGCGGCCGGTCTCACGATCAAGTGTCGGAATGACGGCGTGTGATCTCGTACGGATGGCGTTCGACCGGCTCGATGCCGGGGACGTCGACGGGACCCTCGAGCTGTTTCACGCCGAGGTGGTGATCATCAACCCCCCGGCCATCGGACTCGGGGTGGCGCTGCCCACGTACATGTTCGGCGTGAATGAGTTACACGCCGCCCTCAAAGACGTTGATCTAGGCACGATCCAGCGCAAGATCGAGTCGATCCAGGAAGTCAGTCCGGCATCGTCAGCGCCCACGGCTTTATCACGGTCGAGGGGACCTGGGGGGCGGCGAGTGGCTCGCTCATTTGACCGACGATGGATTGGCCAACTACGTCGAGGGGCACCTGTACTTTCGCATTCCGAAAGACGACTGAGTTCTCCCCGGGCGCGACGGTCATGAGCGTCCATGTCGACGTGTTCGAACCTGGAACCTCATCACGATGACGATGACGAACACCAGGACGATCTCGCTGACGATCCAGGAGTTCTCATCGATCCAGTCACGGACCTTCGGCACGCCCTCTCGGCAGAAGCTGAACCCCAAGCGCGGGAGTCCCTAAATGGACTGGTCGCTGGCGATCATTGCGCTCGCGATCTTGGCCGTGGCGTCGGCATCAGGGCGGATCGCCGGCACGCCCCTGACCCCTGCGATCCTCTTCGTCGCAATCGGCGTGCTCGTTGGCCCGAAGGTCCTCGGTGACGTCGACCTCTCGAGCTCCGGCTCGACGGTGCGAGCACTCGCCGAGGCCACCCTAGCGCTCGTGCTGCTCTGACCCCTCGCGCATCGACTTGGGAGAGCTCCGGCGCGAGGCCTCAGTGCCGCTGCGTCTGCTCGGCATCGGCCTGCCGCTGACAATTGCCCTCGGAGCGCTGGCGGCGGGACTGATCTTCGGCCAGCTGACCATCTGGGAAGCGGTCATCGTCGGGGTCGTCCTGGCGCCCACCGACGCCGCACTTGGCCAGGCGGTGGTCACCGAGCCGCGCGTCCCAGGTCGGATTCGCCAGGGGCTGAACGTCGAGAGCGGCCTCAACGACGGGATTTGCGTACCGCTGCTGTTCGCGGCAGTGGCAGCCGCAGACGTCGGATCGCACATCTCGGAAGGGCGAAGCGCTGCCACGCTTCTGCTGGAGGAGATCGGCTACGGAGTCGCCGGAGGAGCCATCGCCGGGCTCCTGATCGGAGCGGTCGTCGTATACGTGGGCCGGAGAGATCTAATCGAGGGCACCTGGCGCCAGGTGATCCCGGCCGCCGGCGCGGCTCTCGCCTACGGCACAGCGGCGCGCTGGACGGATCGGGCTTCATCGCGGCTTTCGTCGCCGGGATGGTCTTCCGGGCTGTGATCAAGCGCGACCCCGGCGAGTCAACCAGCTGACCGAAGAGGTCGGGAGTGTGCTCAATGGGGTCACCTTTATCCTCTTCGGGGCGATCCTGCTCGGACCCGCACTGGGAGAGCTGAGTTGGAAGCTCGCCCTCTACGCGGTTCTCAGCCTGACGGTCGTGCGAATGGTGCCGGTGGCAATCGGGATGCTGGGCTCGCACGCGCGGGCGCCGACGCTCGGCTTCCTCGGTTGGTTCGGACCCCGCGGCCTGGCCTCGATCGTCTTCGCCCTGATCGTGATCGAGGAGTCGAAGCTTCCCCACGAGCATTTGATCGTCCTCGCCGTCTACCTCACCGTCGGGCTCTCGGTCTTCGCCCACGGCCTCACCGCTGCGCCCCTGGCCGACCGCTACGCGGACTGGTGGGAGCGCCACCCTCGCGACAAGGCGCCTCGGATGGAGAGTGTCCCGACCAAGGTGACCCGGACTCGCGGACTTATCCGCCACGCCCACGACCAGTCTGCGGGCCGAGCATAGGATCGCGGCGCGACGATCTGGGGTCGCTATTCACCACTCCGTCGAGGCACGGCGTGGCCATGTCGCGGGAGGTCTTGGGACGGCGAAGCCGAAGCTACTCGCCTGAGCGTTATTTCCAGACGAAAGGGAGAATGATGGCCACTCGCGACACGACCCAGGCACCGACCGGCTGGGTGATCTTCGCCGGCGTGATGATGCTGCTGATCGGGTGCCTGAATTTCTTCTACGGGCTGGCGGCCGTGGTCAACGACCAGGTCGTCGTGGTCGGAGGCCACGGGGCGATCATCGCCGACCTCACCACCTGGGGCTGGGTGACGATGATCCTCGCCGTCGTGCTCGTGCTCACCGGCGGCGGGCTCTTGACGGGCGCCGGATGGGCTCGCTGGGTCGAGTGTTCGTGGTGGTCCTGAACGCGATCGGACAGGTTTGGATCTTCCCCGCGGCGCCGCTGTGGGCGTTCATCGTGATCATCCTTGACGTCGTGATCATCTACAACCTCACGGCGCGCTGGACGGGTACGACGGCGTACTACCATTCGGTCCCACGAGGGGCCGCGGCTATCCAACTGAAAGGCGAGCCGGCGGCGTCCAGCACGCCGCCGCTCGCCTTTTCCGATCTGGGGGGTGTCCGGCAAGAATCCGTTCCCGTGAGCCGGGAGGACAAAGCGCCCCCACTCCATGAGACTTGGTGGAGTAACTGGGGCCAGCCCGCCGCGTATCTCCGCGCGGCATCGTCGGTGTTGTCGCAGCGATAGTGATCGCGCTTGTGCTCGTGGGTGTCCTCTTCGAGCGGTATCGGTTTAGGCGTGTCGGCCGAGAGTTGCTCCTCATTGCCCTCGGCGCCGCGGGGTTGCCGGAGTAGGCAGGAGAACGTCGGCACCTTCATTTCGTCCTCGTCGCGCCTCCAGCCCTGAGGGCTCACACTGGGCACGGTTGCGGACGCGGGGTCGTCAGATCCGGGCGAGCCGGGGCTTCACATGGCTGGCGGAGTCGCGACCGCCGCCGAGGCCCAGTCGGCGAGCAGGAGCGCAAGGCTGAACAAAAACAGCGGAGGCCACCATCCGCTCGCCGGCGGCGAGGCTGAACGCTGTCCTCTAGGTCAACTCGCTTGACGATCCGGGCGAGCTCACCGGCGGAGCCTGACGCGCGGACGATCAGGTCGATATGCGCGACATAGCCGGACTCTGACCGGCTCTCGGGGAGCGGGTAAGAAGCCGAAGCGCGCGCAGTTCCTCGTCGGTGAGCCCGCTGGCCAAGAGCTCCTCCTCGCGGACCGAGGAGTGCTCGAAGACCTCGTGAAGCCAGGCCACGGGCCGGGCGAATTCCGGCGACGCCTTGGCGACGCGGCTGACGTGCGCGATCAGGGGCTCGCCGGTCGGATCGATCCGAATCCTCGCCGTCGAAGGGCCCCATCCCGGGGTTAACTAATCATGGGCGTAACATCGCATCGAGACCTCGCGGAAGGAGCCACAGGACATGCCCTCCACCACCACCAAGTCCCCGCCCCTGGAAACCGGCTCCCCAGATCAGCGCGCCGCCGCGGGCAAGGCCGCACGGGAGGCGGTCCGCGCTCCGACCACGCGGGCTGGACCCCCCCGTCCGACCGCCGCGACCCGGTCGAGATCCTCGAGCAGCAATCCGAGACGCGTTTGCCCGAGCTGGTCCCGATCCGCTACGGGCGGATGCTCGTCTCGCCGTTCACCTTCTTCCGCGGCGCCGCCGGGATCATGGCGATGGACCTCGCCGGCACACCGGACTCCGGGCTTCCACGTCCAGGCCTGTGGCGACGCGCACCTCTCCAACTTCGGCGTCTTCGGTGCTCCCGACCGGCGTCTCGTCTTCGACCTCAACGACTTCGACGAGACGCTGCCGGCGCCCTGGGAGTGGGACCTCAAGCGCCTGACCGCGAGCTTCGAGATCGGCGCGCGGGAGCGCGGCTTCAAGAAGCAGAACCGCGAGGCGGTGCTGACGACGGCAGGCGAGTATCGCCAAGCGATGCGCGAGTTCGCGGGGATGCGAACCTCGACGTCTGGTACGCCCGCCTCGACGTCGAGACCCTGTTTCGCGACCTCCAAGTCGCCGACAAGCAGATAAGGCGGTCCACAAGAACGTCGACAAGGCCAAGAAGAACACGGTGCGGGCCATGGAACGCCTCGACCGAGGTCGACGGCGAGCCCGAGATCGCAGCGATCCGCCGCTGCTGGTGCCGCCCGAGACCTCGTCTCCGACGATCGCGCCGAGCTCGAGGAGCGGATCCTCGGGCTGCTGGGCCGTTACCGGGAGACGCTCAAGGGGGACCGCCGCCATCTCTTCGACAGCTATCGGTTCGTCGACATGGCGCGCAAGGTCGTCGGGGTCGGCAGCGTCGGGACCCGCGCCTGGGTGGCTCTGGTCGGCCGCGACGGAGATCCGCTCTTTCTGCAGGTCAAGGAGGCCGAGGCCTCGGTGCTCGAGCCCTACGTCGGCGAGAGCGTCTTCGAGAACCACGGCGAGCGGGTGGTTGAGGGCCAGTGGCTGATGCAGGCGGCGAGCGACATGCTCCTCGGCTGGCTGCCGGCGACCGGGATCGACGACCGCAGCGAGACTTCTACGTGCGCCAGCTCTGGGACTGGAAGCGCTCGGTCGACGTCGAGACGATGCCGCCCGAGGGGCTCGCGAACTACGGCCGGGTCTGCGGCTGGACGCTGGCCCGGGCCCACGCCCGATCCGGCGACCGGATCGCGATCGCCGCCTACCTCGGCAAGGGCACGCTTCGACCAGGCCATCGCCGATTTCTCGGCTCTACGCCGACCAGAACGACCTCGACTACGCCGCGCTCGCCGAGGCGGCCAAGCGGCCGGATCGAAGTCGAGACGGACCTCGACTAGAGGTCGCGCGGTGACGATGGCACAGCCCTCTGCTCCGCGCGAGGGGGCGCAGTAGGGTGCGAGATGTACGGCTGAGCTGGTCGAACCAGTCGGCGTGGAATCTCACAAAAGGAAGCTAAGAGATGACTGACAGACCAGCGTTTCTCTACGCCGCTATCTACGACGAGATCGCCGACGCCGAGGCCGACTACGAGGCCGTCTTCGACCTCCACGCGGCCGGCGCGATCGGAACCTTCGACTCCGCCGTGATCCGAAAGGAAGAAGACGGCAAGGTCCGGGTGACGAAGACCGAGAAGCCGACCCAGCACGGCGCCTGGAGCGGGCGCCGGCGTCGGGGCCGTGGTCGGGCTCATCTTCCCGCCAGCGATCATCGGCTGCGGCGGTCGTCGGCGCGGGTGCCGGGGGGCTGATCGGCCACCTGCGGGGCGGCGTCTCGCGCGATGACCTGAAGGAGCTCGGCGACGAGCTCGAGGCGGGCAGCGCCGCCGTGATCGTGATCGGCGAGTCAAAGATCGAAGAGCAGCTCGAGAAGGCGACCACGCGAGCCAACAAGCTGATCGAGAAGCAGATCGATGCCGACGCCGACGAGCTCAAGCGCGAGATCGATGCGGCCGCCAAGGAGGACGCGAAGTAGGGCCAGACTCCGTCGCCGTCATCACCAAGCTCAACACAGTCCCGATAGCGGCGCTCAGCCAATCGCGAACCCTGTTCGAGCTCGGGCTCGTGGCCGTTCTGGCGGCGGCGGCGCCCCTGATCGGCCAAGTCCTTCGGCTGCCATCGATCCTGATGCTGCTCGCCCTGGGGTTCGGTGTGGGCGCGGCCGGTGCGCTTGATCCCAACGCCCTGCTTGGGCAAGGAACTGATCTCCGCCGTCGTCTCGGTTGCCGTCGGGATCATCCTGTTTGAGGCCGGGCTCGGCCTGAACTTCGGCAAGCTGACGGGCAGCGTCGCTCGCGTCTACCGCCGGCTCGTGACCCTCGGGATCCTCGTCACTTGGGCGGTCGGGACGGTTGCCGCCTATCTGCTCTTCGATCTCTCCTGGGAAATCGCGCTCGTGCTCGGGGCCGTGCTCGTGGTCTCCGGCCCGACGGTGGTCGGGCCGCTGCTCAGCTTCATCCGTCCGTCAAAGACGGTCAATTCGGTCCTGAAGTGGGAGGGCACATTCGCCAACCCGATCGGCGCAACGCTCGGTGTGATCGTGTTCAACGCCGTGGTTGCCGGGCACGCGGGGGCTGGGGGAGGAGATCTTCCAGTTCCTCCTCAACGTTGGGGTGGGGCGTCGGCTTCGGCGTCGCTGGGCGCGGTTCTGATCCTGGCCTGGGTGAGCTGGTTCAGACCCAGCCAGTCGCAGGCGGTGACCGGGACGTTGATGTTCGTCGTTGCGATGGTCGTCTGGCGCCGACCTGCTCCGCGACGACACGGGCCTGATAACTGGCCTTGTGATTGGCGCGATCCTCGCCAACAGGCGGCCCGGCGGGATCGAACCGGTGGGGGTGGCGATCCAAACGGCGAAGCTAAGGCGCGCCTGGCGAGGAGCGGATCGCCACTCTCTCGACCTTCCTGATCGGGATCCTGTTCATGATCCTCTCGGCCAACGTCTCCCCGCACCAGATCGCGTGAGATCGGCTGGGTGAGCCTCGCGTTCATCGGCGTGCTCGTACTCGTCGGCCGCCCACTCGCCGTGGGCCTCGCGACCCTGGGCTCGGCGCTTCCGATGCGCGAGCGGGCCTTCATCGCCTGGATGGCGCCGCGCGGGATCGTCGCCGCCGCGACCTCGTCCACGTTCGCCCTCGGCCTCACCCAGGCCGGGGTCGGCGGCGGGGCCGAGAACCTGATTCCGATCGCATTCATCGTGATCGTCGCCACCGCGCTCATCTACGGCCTCAGCGGCGGCCCCGCGGCGCGCGCCCTCGGAGTCGCGAGCACAGGCCCGGGAGGCGTCCTGCTGGTCGGCGGTACTCCGGTCGGGCGCGCCATCGGGCGTGCGCTGAAAGACCGAGGGATTACCGTTCTCGTCTGGACCGGGGACGACGAGTACGCCAGGGCCGCCAAGTCCGACGGGCTCAGCGTCTACAAAGGCAATCCCATCAACGATGCGAGCAGCGATGCTCCGTCCGAGCTCGACGAGCTCTACTACGCGCTGGCCGTGGGTGAGGACGAGGCCCTCAATGCGATGGTCGCAACCGATCTCTCGGAGTACTTCGGCCGCGACCGCGTCTTTCAACTCGCGGCCCAGGACGAGCAGACGGGGGACTTCTACACGAGGGCGACAGGTCCTGTTCGACGATTCAGCCAGCCATGAAGAGCCCTGGCCCAAGATCAAGGCCGGGGGCAAGATCACCGTCACCGAGGCGCCCGCGAACGGGAAGAAGGGAACCGGCGCCGGCGCCGGCGCGGCGGAAAACCTGCCAACGTTCCTTTACACTCCGGGCAAGGACCTCCGAGTGCTCGCGGCCGGGGATCACCCGACGCTCGGCATTGGCCAGGAGTTGATCGGCCTGGTCAAGGGCAGGCAACACGGATCGTGATCGCCGCCACCCTCCCGCCGGCGATCGCGATGGTCGCCGGCTCACAGATCATCAGCGTGTTATCTTCGCCATCTCTCCCAAGTGGAAGTCCGATTCGGCAGCATTCATCCTCGGCGGCTGCCTCCACTTCGACTCAGAAGCTCAACCCCGAGCCCGCAGCCCGCGTGTCCGTGAATGGACTGGTCACTGGCGATCATTGCGGTCGCGGTCTTGGCCTTACCGCTTTGGGCCCCACCTGGACGTCCGATGCGTCCAGATCGTCCAGACCGTGGACGATGTGGACTACTCGAAAGCCCGCTCGTGAAGCGGGCTCCGACAACGGTGGGGCCGACGGGCCCGAGCGCGAGCGGCCGGTTGTGCCGAACCGGGCCCGATATATGGTGGGGCGTGATCGACCAACCTCGCGACATGGCCGCGGAGCGCACCGACCCCCCTGCCGAGCAGGAGCAGCGGGTTCGACACCGGGTGGAGCTTGAGTTCGGCTCCCGGGAGGAATGGGACGACCCGAAGCGCGAATGGCGCCGCCTCTTCTCGGAGCTCCTCGGGACGTTTTTCTTGGTGCTCGTCGCTGCCGGCGGCGGGATCCTGGTCGGCCAGGGTCAGATCAGCCTTGCCGCGGCCGTGGTCGCCCCTGGGCTCATGGTCATGGCGATCATCCTCTTCATGGGTGCGATCTCCGGAGCCCATCTGAACCCGGGGGTGTCGCTTGCGTTCGCCCTGCGCGGGGACTTCCCCTGGAAGCGCGTGCCCGGCTACATCATCATCCAGCTTGTCGGGGCCACCCTGGCCTGCCTCTTCCTCTTGGCCGTGTTCGGGAACATCCAGCACCTCGGAGCGACTCTGCCCGGCGCCGGGTATGAGAACTGGCAGGCGCTGTTGATGGAGATCGCGCTCACCACGGGCCTTGTGAGCGTCATCCTCGGCACCGCCTCGGCGGCGCAGAATGTCGGCGCCATAGCCGCTCTCGGCGTCGGCGGCTACATCGCGCTCGCCGGCCTCTGGGCGGCGCCAGTCAGCGGCACCTCGATGAACCCGGCGCGCTCGTTCGGACCAGCGCTGGTGAGCGGCGACTTCTCGAGCTACTGGGTCTACGTGGTCGGGCCGCTCGCTGGGGCCTGCATCGCGGTCGGCTTCGCCTACATCCTGCGCGGGCGCGGCGGCGACCCGATCTCCCGCGCCGCGGGGTCGGGCGTTCTTACACCCGGAGCCCTGGAGCAGAAGGCAAAGCTCGCCCGGGACATCGACGCCGGTCGCGTGGGCGCCCGGCGTCGCTGAACCCGAGAAGCCCAAGGAGTGAGCAATGCCTGTCACAGACCGAGCCGAGGGCAGTGAGCCATAGCCGCTCGGGGCGAAAGGGAAGATCGATGAAGGCGATCGCACGCGCAGAGGCAGATGATCCAGATGGAGGGTGGTGGCGTCGAGCTCCGAACTCACGAGATCGGCGGTGACATGACGGTCGCATTCATTCGGGTGCCGGCCGGGTGGGACCTGGGGCCGATGCTGGTCGGACTGCCCGACGACCTCTGTCAGTGTCCGCACTGGGGATACCTGCTGAGGGGGCGAATGAAGCTGAGGACCAAGGACGGCGATGAGGTCTACGAGGCGGGTCAGGCGTTCGACCGGTCGCCGGGACATGCGCCGATGGCGCTCGAGGACTCCGAGTACGTGGAGTTCTCGCCGACTACGGGGCTCAACCAGCTCATCGATCAGGTCAAGGCGCATTTGGCCTGAGCCTCGCGGCGAGCCGGTCCATCCCAGCCAGCCGCGGTGCCAAAGTAGGGTCGCCCACGCCGGGGGACAACTCGCAAACAGGATCCCGGCGTGGTAGCTGGTGAGTCTGACGCCGAGGAGGTGGTGGTCGGCGAGCCGCGCTGGCATTCGGCGAGCGCCGTAGTCGCCGCGATCGTCCTCGCCATCCTGACGCCAGACGACGTGCGGCTCGGCCCGAACTGGCTGCTCCCCGTAATCGTGGGCGCGTTGCTCGTCGCTCTCATCGCCAGCGATCCTGGGAAGATCGATCGCCGCTCGGCCCCACTCCGGGCGCTCTCCCTCGGGCTGATCTCAGTGCTCGTCTTGAACGCGCTGTGGGCGACGGTCATCCTGACGTCACATCTGATCAACGGCGGGAAGGAGACCAATTCGGCCGACGCGCTGTTGGAGGCGGGCGCGATCGTCTGGGTGACAAACATCATCGCCTTCGCGCTCCTCTACTGGGAGCTGGATAGCGGCGGAGCGGCGGAGCGGGCTCACCGGCCCCCGGCAGGCAAGGTCGACCTCGCGTTTCCGCAGCAGATGAACCCCTCCCTGGCGCCGGCGCAATGGCGTCCCCTCTTCGTCGACTACCTGTATCTGGGTTTCACCAACGCGACCGCGTTCAGCCCAACGGATGCCATGCCGCTGGCGCCGTGGGCGAAGATGACCATGGCGCTCCAAGCGCTGGTCTCGCTCGTCATCCTTGGTCTTGTGATCTCCCGGGCGGTCAACGTCTTCGCCTAGACGATCACA
>CAVYXB010000004.1:0-179452 GCA_963772345.1 uncultured bacterium
GATCATCGCCAAGGCCGGTGGCGTTCCGGCGTTCAACAAGGGGTTCTAGGACGGAGGCGCTCCCCTAGGGAGACCGACGAGTGACACGACCCCGCAGGAGGAGGTGCTGCCCTTCGATCCGGAGGAGCAGCACCTTCTCCAACATGGACCCCGATGGTCGGATCGGCGCGTCGAGCTTGGGCTCGGCGCGCTGGTCTGCGCGGTCATCGCGCTGCTCGTGGCGATGATCGTGTTCGTCTTCGTCCACGCGTGGCCCTCGTTTGCCCACAACGGCCTGGCCTGGTTCGGCCCCGGCGGAAGCGTTGACAACCAGCTCCAGACGATCTTCCAGTCAGGGGAGAGCGGAGGGAACTACGTCTACACGTTCCACGCGTGGCCGCTGATCTGGAGCACGATCCTGGTCACCGGCGGCGCCGTCCTGATCGGCTTCGTCGCCTCACTACTGGTGGCGGTCTTCATCGTCGAGTTCTCGCCGGAGTGGATGAAGAACATCCTTCAGCCGGTGGTTCGCCTGCTGGCGAGCGTCCCATCGGTCGTCTACGGCCTCATCGGGGTCCTCGTGATCGTCCCCTTCATTGGGAACCACGTGATCAACGAGTCCAGCAAGGCATCGGTGGCGGGCGTGATCCAGCTGAGTGGCTACAGCCTGGCGGCGGCGGTGCTGATCCTCACCGTGATGATCGCCCCGATCATGGTCTCGATCTTCTCCGACGGCCTGCGGGCCGTGCCCCAGAGCTGGCTCGAGGGGTCGCTGGCGATGGGCATCAACCGGTGGCGGTCGTTCTGGAAGATCGCGGTCCGCACCGCCCGCCCCGCGATCGTGGCCGGAACGGTTCTGGCCACTGCCAGGGCGCTGGGGGAGGCGGTCATGCTCGCGATGGTCTCGGGCTCGGTCGGCTTTGCTCCCAACCCGGCCGACGGCCTGATCTTCTTCGTCGAGCCGTCGAGGCCACTGGCCCCGACGATCATCACCCGCATCGACGACCTGGCGTCGAAGCCCGCCAACGAGACTCTTTTCGCGATCGCAGCCGTGCTGTTGTTTTCGGCGGCGATGCTCTCGCTCACCGGCTGGGTGGCGAAGCGGTCGATGAAGCGGTACCTGGCGGTGTCATGACCGGGGTCGCCGCTCCAACCCGTCCAGCGGCCTCGCCGCCGCCTGCTCCGGCGCCCGCGCCAAAGCCGGTCCGCCGGCCGACCCCGCCGTGGCGCCTGAGCGACCGGCTTGGCCTCGTGGCCTGCTGGGCGATGGGCATCCTGTTCTGTGCGATCGCCGCGGCGATCGTCGGGTACTTCCTGATCCAGGGGCTCAAGTACCTGCGACCGGACATGCTCTGGACGCGTCCGCACCAGGGCTTCACCCAGGCGCAGACGGGCGGCCTCCAGGACCCCCTGCTGGGGACCCTGCTCGTCGGGGCCCTCGGGATGGCCATCGCCCTCCCGACCGGGGTCGCAATCGCCGTCTGGCTGAGCGAGTACGGCCGCCCAGGCGCCCTCGCCCGGCTCGTGGAGTCGACGATCGAGGCGATCGCCGGGACCCCGTCGATCGTCCTGGCGCTCTTCGGCACCCTGATCTTCTCCAGCACGGCGCTGGGCTTCCTCACCCGTACGTCGGAGGGCGTGGTGTTCGGCCGCTCGTTCTTTGCCGCCGGGGCGATGCTCTCGCTGGTGGCGCTGCCGCTCGTGGTGGGCAGCACGCGCGAGGGGCTCCAGGCGATCCCGCAACACATCCGGGAGGCCTCCTACGCGGCGGGCAAGACGAAGGCGGCCACCACCCGCCGCATCCTCCTGCCGGCATGCCGCCCACAGGTGGCGACCGGGGCGATGCTCGGACTGGGAAGGATCATCGGAGACACCGCGATCATCGTCGTGCTGCTCGGTGCGACGCTGACGTTCGAGCCGGTCGGCGGCTCGTTCCTCCTCAACACCCTCAAGGGGACCGGGGGAACCCTGACGAGCTACGTGTACCAGGCCTCGCCGACGGGCGAGCTCAACCAGCCGCAGAAGGCCTATGCGGCGGCCACCATCCTGCTGCTGCTCGTGCTGGTCCTGAACGCCGCGGTGGACGTCGTCCACCGCCGAGCTCGAAAGGCGGGGTCATGGAACACCTGACCCCACCGCCGGTTCGGCGCCTGGACCCTGAGGACCCGTACGGCGCCAGCGAGGCACAGGCGCCGCAGGAGCCGCAGGAGCCGAGCGGCAACGGTGCGAGCGCCACGGCCAGCTCGTCGTTCGCCAAGCACCGCAAGATCGGATCTCCGCAGTTCTCGATTCCGCGAATGCAGGTCGAGGGGCTGTCCGTCGCCTACGGCGGCAAGCCCGCGGTCAAGTCCGTTTCGCTGCCGATCCGCCAGGGCGAGGTGCTGGCCCTCATTGGGCCGTCCGGCTGCGGGAAGACCACGCTCCTGCGCTCGCTGAATCGCCTCACGGAGCTCACCCGCAGCGCCTCCTTCGACGGCCGGGTCACCCTCGACGGCGTCGACATAGCGACGCTCGAGCCGACCTCGCTGCGGCGCCGGGTGACGATGGTCTTCCAGCAGCCCAACCCGTTCCCCATGAGCATCTTCGACAACCTCGCGTACGTCCTGCGCGAGCAGGGCTCGAGGCGGGGGCGGCGCAAGACACTGGAGCCGGCGGTGCGGAGCGCCCTCGCGAGGGCCGGGCTGCTCGACGAGGTCGCCGACAACCTCCGTCACCCGGCCCTGAAGCTCTCCGGCGGCCAGCAGCAGCGTCTCTGCATCGCCCGGGCGCTCGTCGCCCAGCCGGAGGTCCTTCTGCTTGACGAGCCGTGCTCCGCCCTCGACCCGCAGTCCACCCAGGTGATCGAGGACCTGATCGTGAAGCTGAGGGACGACGTTGCCGTAGTGATCGTGACGCACAACCTGCAGCAGGCCTACCGCGTTGCAGACTACGTCGGGTTCATGTACCTCGGCGATCTGGTCGAGTACGGGGCGGCCAAGCAGCTCTTCGACTCGCCGGCCGAGCAACGCACGAAGGACTACGTGAGCGGTGCGTTCGGCTAGCGCCACATTTGGGCTGCTCGCGATGGCCTGCCTGACCGCGGCGGGAGTCCTGTCGGGCTGCACCACCACGCAGCAGACGGCCGAGCGACTCCACATCCAGTACGAGCGCAAGGACGCCGGTCACCGGCCGATCGACGTCAAGCGAACGGACCCCAACGTGCGGGTGGTCCGGAGCGCGATCGTGCGCGGCCCCGGCGGCGCCGCAATCGCTGTGACGCTTCGCAACACCGCAGGCGAGCCGGTCAACGACCTTCCGCTGGCCGTCGGGGTGAAGGTGCCCGAGGGTGGGACCTCCTTCGTCAACGACCAGGGACGCATCCCCTACTTCCAGGCGCACGCCCCGGCGATCGGGCCGGGCGAGAAGACGACCTGGGTCTTCACCAGCGACAAGCCCCTCCCGAGCGGCGAGCCGGTGGCCAGGGTGGGAGCGCCTCCGGCCAAGCCCCTTGTCGTCGCTTCGAGCGTCCCGCAGCTCGACGTCGACGGCGTCAGCTCCGCCGGGGCCAAGGACAAGGGCTCGAAGTCGCCCTCGCAGACGACCGTGGAGGCGGAGGTTGCCAATCACACCGGGATGCCGCAGTACGACCTGGCCGTCTATGCCTGGGCCGAGAAGGGCGGCCGCTACGTCGCAGCCGGCGAGGGGTCCGTCCAGGACCTGAGCACCAACGAGACGGCCAGGGTGAAGCTGAAGCTCGTCGGGGACCCGAGGGGGGCCCAGATCCACGTTGCCGCTCCGCCAACGATCTTCCAATGAAGGAAAAGGAGCCACACATGAGTCAGCCGCAGCCGATCGCCTCGCAGCCGCAGGCCGCGACGAACGGGCAGCCACGGCCAACCACGCCACCGGTCGCCGCGAGCGGCCAGTACGAGGCGTGCGCCGAGTGCGGGGCGCCGCTCGAGCGCCAGCAGCGCTACTGCGTGAACTGCGGAGCCCGGCGAGCGGACGCCGCGAACCCGGCGTCGCGCTACCTCGCTGTCGCGACCCGGCGCCGCCAGACGACCACGACCGCGACTCCAACGCGGCCGCCACAGGGCTCGGGCACGCGGGTCGCCGCGGTGGCCTTCTTCGCCCTGCTGCCGCTGGCGGTCGCGATCGGCGTCCTCGTGGGCCGCAGCGGCGGCACCGATAACTCGGACCTCCTGAACGCGCTGCGGAGTCAACGGGCGACCGCTGCCACCGGGTCCGGAACCAACGTCTCCGACACCTCCTCGAAGCTGCTGTCGAGCGACTTCTCGCTCGACAAGGGGTACACGGTCAAGCTCGATCTGCTGCCGATCGAGAGCACCAACCAAGCCGCGGCCTCAAAGGCCGAGGCAGACGCCAAGGGCAAGGGCGCCGGCGGCGTCGGGATCATCAACCCGGGCGACTTCACGACGACGCCCGACCAGGGACAGAAGGACTACGTCCTCTATTCCGGAGAGTACAAGCAGAAGGCCGACGCTCAGAAGGCGCTCGGCAAGCTGAACAAGGCATACCCCGACGCAGAGGTCATCGCGGTCGCCTCAGCGAGCGCCAACAGCAATAGCCCCAGCGGGACCAAGGTGGTGGCGCACACGAGCCACGGGGACATCCACCAGGTCGCGGGTCTCAACCCCAGCCAGAAGCAGATCCAGCAAGGGACCCAGAAGGTGAACCAGATCGCGCATCAAACAGGCAAGTCCTACATCCAGCAGCAGCGAAGCCTGCCCGACGTGGTCTCGATCGGAGGCGACGGGAGTAGCCCGCCGCCGCTACCCACGGGGAACGGGGACTGATGCCGAGTCGCGAGCTGCCGAGCTTCCTCCGGCGTTCCTCGCGCGCGGGCGGCGGTGCGCCGTCGCCCGGCGTCCCCGCCCCAGGTGGAGCGGAGAACGGTGAGCTTCGTGCTCAGCGAGACAGGCTGCTGGAGAAGTTCACGATCATGCAGTCGGACCTCGGCGGCGCCTTCTACGAGATGGCGATCCGCGACCACGTGAGGCTGGACGTCCTGACCCGCAGGGCTGCCGAGCTGCAGCGGGTCGATCTGGAGCTCTCAGAAATCGAGCGACAGCTGGCGCTGGAGCGCGCCGACGCCGCCGGGATCTGCCCGGCGTGCAGCGCGCCCTACGGCCACGGGGTCCGCTTCTGCTCGCAGTGCGGAACGGCACTGGGAAGCGTCGAGGCGGTGCCGTGAGCGGCGTCGCTCACCGCGTCTTCCTGGCCGCGGCCGGGATGACCGGGAAGCGCTTCGGCATCCTGGTTGCCTCCTCGCTGATCGCCACGTCGACGATCATCAGCGCCGCACTGACGGCTGGCGGATACGGGCCGCTGGCGGGTTTGCTGGGGACGGCATCGGGCCAGACCACGCAGGCCAGCGACGCCCAGGCGAGCTCCTCGCCGAGTCCCCCGCCGCCACCGAAGTCCGCGCCCACGAAGGCGCCGCCGCACGCTGCTGCCGCTCCTCAGCAGGGGACGCCCGCCCCGGTGAGCGCTCCAACTGCCCCCCCTCCGACGACGCCGCCGCCCCCGCACAAGAAGTCGCCCACGCCCGCTCCGCCGTCGGCCAAGCTCGGCCGGATCAAGCACGTCTTCGTCATCACCCTCTCCAGCCCTGGCTACGACCAGACCTTCGGCCCGAAGTCGCAGATGCCCTATCTGGCGAACACCCTGCGGCCGAAGGGCGAGCTTCTCTCGAGCTACTCGCTGCTCACCGTGCAGGGTCTCCCCAACTACATCGCGATGGTTGGCGGCCAGGCCCCCAACGAGCTGACCAAGGCGAACTGCCCGAAGTACAAGGAGTTCCCCAGCGGGACCTCTCCCAACGAGTACGGCTTGGTGCCGGGCGCGGGTTGCGTGTATCCCGACGACACGCTGACGATCGCCGACCAGCTCGCCAGCGGCGGGCTCACCTGGCGCGGCTACTTCGAGGAGATGGCCGATGACAGCGGTCCCCACAGCTGCGTGCATCCCGGGACCGACGAGGCGGACGATCCCGCTGTGGGTGGGTACGCCGCTCGCCTCAACCCCTTCGTGTACTTCCACTCGTTGCTGGATCTGGGCGCTTGCGCCATCAACGACGTCCCGCTCGCGGGGCTGCCGGACGGCTCGGTCAGCGGTCTTCAAGACGACCTGAAGCAGGCTTCCACGACGCCCAACTACGCGTTCATCTCGCCCAACCTCTGCCACGACGGGATCCCCGACCAGTGCGCGAAGGGGGCGGCGGACGGTACCGCGAGCGCGGACGACTTCCTGGCGGAGTGGGTCCCGAGAATTCTCGACTCGCCCGGGTACAAACAGGGCGGGCTACTCATCGTCACCTTCGGCGAGGCCCACCCGCCCAAGGGAACGACCGATCCCAAACGCGTCGGCACATTGCTGCTCTCGCCCTACGCGGCCGCCGGATCCGCCGACGGCGTCGGCTACGGCCCGTATTCAATGCTTCGCTCGATCGAGGACATCT
The DNA here is from genome assembly GCA_963772345.1 of uncultured bacterium. Classification (GTDB taxonomy): domain Bacteria; phylum Actinomycetota; class Thermoleophilia; order Solirubrobacterales; family 70-9; genus AC-56. The sequence continues at coordinate 6,440 of CAVYXB010000004.1, forward strand.
TCAGCGCCGCCCACCTGGCGTACGCGAACAGCGCCGACTTGCCGTCCTTCGCCTCCGGGCTGCTCGGGACCGGCGACTGATTCGCACCGAGCGCGTGACGCGCGGTCGCGCGTCCCGGACGACGTGGCCCACGGCAGGAACGGGGGTTCCGGCGCTGAACTCGGCAAGACGCGGGCGTCCCCCCGCAACCGAGCCATGATCGTCGACTGCGCCTACTACAAGGACCGCAAGCGCCAGAACGAGGCGGCGCTCAGCCTCGAGCGCGCCCGAGAGTGCATCGGCACGGGGATGGGCTTCGTGTGGCTGGGCATGAAGGATCCGACGCCCGACGAGATCAGCGACCGCAGCCCGCGCCTTCGGCGTCCCCGAGCTGGCGGTCGAGGAGGCGTCCGAGGCTCACGCACGACCCAAGCTCGACGAGCACGGGGACGCACTTCTACGGCGTCGTCAAGACCGCCTGGTACGAGGAGGCCAAGGAGGAGGTCCACTTCGGCCACATCCACGTCTTCCTCGGCCCGCGGTACGTGGTCACAATTCGACACGGCGAGGCCGCCAACCTCCAGCCTGCCCGTACCCATCTGGAGCACGAGGAGGCCCAGCTCCTGGACGCGGGCCCGGCCTCGGTCGTGTGGGCGATCCTCGACCAGGTCATCGACGACTACGAGCCCGTCGTCGCAGGGATCGACGACGACATCGAGGAGGTCGAGCAGGCGGTCTTCGAGGGAGGCGCCGAGGGAGTCCAGAACAGCGCCGAGCAGACCCAGCGCATCTACTTCCTCAAGCGGGAGGTGATCGAGTTTCATCGAGCGGTGGCGCCTCTCCTCCCTCCGCTGGAGGCACTGGAGCGCGGCGCCTTTCCGCAGCTCCCCGACGACCTTCGGCACTTCTTTCGGGAGGTTGCGGGCCGGATCCGGCGGATCGACGAGCAGGTCAACTCCCAGCGGGAGCTCCTGACCTCGATCCTGGAGGCGAACCTGTCGCTGATCGGCGTGCAGCAGAACAGGGCCGTCCAAGCGATCTCGGCGTGGGCGGCGATCGTCGCCGTGCCCACCTTCTTCGCCTCGGTCTGGGGGATGAACTTCGAGCACATGCCCGAGCTCGGGTTGCGGTTCGGCTATCCGCTCGCGCTCCTCACCATGTTCATCGCGACCGTGGTGCTGTACCGCTTCTTCAAGCGGATCAAGTGGCTGTAGACCGGCTCCTCGCCTGGATCGTCACCGGACCCGTGGGGCGCCTCGTGGCCTTCGCCTGGGACCTCGCCGCGGCCTTGATCCACGGCGCGGTCACTAAGCTGGGCCGCCGATGAAGACCTCCGTCACCCAGCTCGGAGACTCCCGCGTCCGAGTGGACGTCGGGATCGAGCCCGAAGCCGTCGAGCAGGGCGTGGAGCGCGCCGCCCGGGGGCTCGCCCGTGACATGAAGATGCCCGGCTTTCGGAAGGGAAAGGTCCCGCCGCAGCTCGTGATGCAGCGGGTCGGCCGCGAGGCCGTGCTCGAGCAGGCGCTGCGGGACTCGCTCCCGGGCTGGTATGAGCGGCGCGCTTCTGGAGACCGGGATCTCGCCCGTCGGCGACCCCAAGCTCGACGTCCCGTCGCTTCCGGACGCCGGCGAGGAGCTCTCGTTCACGATCGAGGTCGCCGTCCGGCCGGAGGCGAAGCTCGGCGAGTACAAGGGGCTCGAGGTGGGCAGGCCCACCGCGGACGTCCCCGAGGACGCGATCGAGGCCGAGCTCGACCGGCTGCGCGAGAGCTTCGCGAGCCTCGAGACCGTGGACCGCCCCGCCGCGGACGGGGATCTGTTGCTGATCGACTACTCGGGCACTGCGGACGGCGAGCCGTTCGAGGGCTCGGAGGCGACCGATCTGATGGTCGAGCTGGGAGCGGAGAGCCTGCTGCCGGAGTTCGACCGCGCGTTGAAGGGCGCCTCGGCGGGGGACGAGGTGACCGTGGAGGTCGAGTTCCCCGCCGACCACAAGCCCGACGCGCTGGCCGGAAAGAAGGGCAGCTTCCAGATCGCGGTCAAGGAGGTTCGCGAGAAGCGGCTCCCGGACCTCGACGACGACTTCGTGTCCGACGCGTCCGAGTTCGACACCGTCCAGGAGCTCCGCGAGGAGATCCGGGGCCGGATCGCCCAGGCGGTGGAGGCCAGGGCCGACAACGAGTTTCGCGATGCCGCGGTGGACGCGGCGGCGGCGGCGGCGAGCCTCGACCTTCCGCACGAGCTCGTCCACGCCCGCGCTCACGAGATGTGGGAGCGGCTGGAGCGCTCGCTCACGGCCCGCAACATCGACCCGCAGGCCTATCTTCAGATGCAGGGAAAGGCCCGAGAGGAGCTCGTCAAGGACCTGGAGTCCGACGCCGAGCGGACGCTTCGCCGCGAGGCGACCCTGGCGGCGGTCGCCGATGCCGAGGGGATCGAGGTCTCCGACGACGAGATGCTCGAGGCGCTTCGTCCGGGCGGGGAGGGGGAGAGCCCGGAGCGGCTCCTCGAGCGCCTCCGCGCCAATGGAAGGGACGCCCTGCTCCGCGACGAGCTGCGGATGCGCAAGGCCGCCGAGCTGATCGCCGACGCGGCCACGGCGATACCCGCAGGAGCAGGCCGCCGCCCGCGAGAAGCTCTGGACGCCCGAGAAGGAGCGCGAGAGCGAGAGCGCAGAGGCGGGGCTGTGGACGCCGGGCAGCGAGTGACGCGCGGTCGCGTCGCGTCAGCGATCTAACTCCACAAAATCCCTGGAAATAGGCGGACTGAAGTGCTAGCCCTGCCTTGACACGGGATCGGTAGAGCGACTAGGTTCGCGTTACTTAAGGGGGGGTTTCTGGGCTCGAGTTCGTAGCGCAGGCCCGTCGCTTCGCACGAACGAGAGGACGGAACATGAGCAAGTCTCGAATATTGGTCCTGGTCGCGCTCAGCGCCATGGCCGTTGGGGCGCTGATCGCCGTTCAGGCCTTCGCCGCCACGACCACATGGAGTGGGCGAGGAGACAACGACCACGCCTTCAAGGTCAGCTTCAAGCGGGTTGGCGGCCAGCCGGTCAAGGTCAAGGACTTCGCCACCAAGCAGCTGTTCTTCAACTGCAGTTCGAATGGGCCAGCCGATTTCCGCGCCGACACCACGATCCACACGCCCATCACGGTGCACAGCGGCAGCTTCTCGCGCACCAGCTCGTTCACCAGCGGTAGCACCAAAGTCAACTACACGATCACCGGCAAGTTCGCGAGCGGGACCAAGGCGACGGGCACCTACAAAGAGCGGCGCTCACTCATCTCGGACCCCAGCGTTCACTGCGACAGCGCCAAGCAGCCCTGGACGACTCACAAGCAGTAGTCGCCAGGCTCTGACGCCATGACGGACCCGGGGAGGGGCCGGGCCCCTCCCCGGCGCTTTTCCGGGGGTGGGCCGGCCCCGGATCGCGAGCCCGCCCACCCGCTTTACTAGACTGCTCGCCCCATGAGCCCCTTGGTCCCCATGGTCGTCGAGCAGACGTCGCGCGGAGAGCGCGCGTTCGACATCTACTCGCGCCTGCTCAACGAGCGGATCATCTTCCTGGGCACCCCGGTGACCGAGGACATCGCCAACCTCGTGGTCGCCCAGCTGATCCACCTGGAGTCCGAGGACCCGGACAAGGACGTCTCGATCTACATCAATTCGCCCGGCGGGTCCGTGTACGCGGGGCTAGCGATCTACGACACGATGCAGTACATCAAGCCCGACGTGCAGACGATCTGCGTCGGGGTCGCGATGAGCATGGGAGCGCTGCTGCTCGCAGGGGGCGCCCACGGCAAGCGCTTGACGACGCCGAACTCGAAGATCCTCATCCACCAGGTAACGGGCGGCTTTCAGGGCCAGGCCACGGACATCGAGATTCACGCCCGCGAGATCATCGACGTCCGCAAGCGCCTCGACGAGATCATCGCCAAGCACACCAATCAGCCGCTAGAGAAGGTCGCCAAGGACACCGAGCGCGACTACTTCATGAGCGCGGAAGAGGCGAAGGAGTACAGCATCGTCGACCGCGTGATCGAGCACCACTAGCCGGGCCCGCGGCCGCTCGATCGAGGCTGGGCTCAGTCGCCGGCGCCGTGGCGGGCGACCCAGTTGAGCGTTCCGCTGTCGGCGTGCGCGCAGCCGTTGAACGAGCCCTTCAAGCGCAGCGTCCCGACGACTTTCCTGTTCTGGTGCTTGAACTTGCCCGTGACCCTCGCCGTGCGGTTGGTTTGCGGAACAGCGAAGCTCCCGTGGAACCTGCCCTCCTCATTGACGCGCATGTCGAAGCCGTTATCCGTCAGCGAGTCGTAGCAAGTCCCAGTGATAACCGGAACGTTGAACCAGTGGAAGGTGATGACCTTGCTGGGTGGCTTGCCCTTCCGGAAGGTCCGCTTGTTGTGGAACTTGGCGTGGAACTCGACCCCGGCGTTGTTCGCCCCGGTCCCTACGGGCCCGCTGTAGAACTCCTGGAAGGAGGCGCCCGCGGCGCTCGACAGAACCAGTGCAACCGCCGCGACCGCGACCACGATCAGTCCCCGCCTCATGGCTTCCGTGCCCTCATAAGCTCCGAGCCGAGGTTAGGGAGCCGATCGCCGCGCGTCAAGCGGGCCGTACCTGCTTTCTCGCGTGGAACCCGGCATCTCAGCCGCTTCGATGTGCCCACCACCGCTCGAGCCCGGAGTCACAGTTCGTATGGTGGGCGTCGAGATCGCCGTGGATACGGATGGTGCCTGCAGCGCGCTGGCCGTGCTTCTTGAAGTGGCCGACCACCCTCGCGTGCGACAGGTAGGCACCCCCTGCGTTGCCGTGGGCGTGGAACGCGCCCGCCTCGACGGTGAAGGTCTCGCCTTCGAAGCCGCCGCGAAACGGGAACTTGCCCTGCTGGCAGCTGATCTCGACGCGACGCCACCCGAGTCCCCGGACCTGGACGATCTGGCCGTTCGTGACCTCCGCTCTGAAGTGGACCGCCCCGCCGCCGGCCACGGCGCCCCGGTAGCGCTGCGTGCCGGCTCCCGAAGCGATCGCGACCACCACCAGGGAGGCGACCACGAAGGCGCCGAGGAGGATGCGCTTCACAGATTTCGTCGTCAGAGCTCCCGCCACGTCTCCCCGCTCTCGCTCGGCGCCTGAGGCTAGCGGCATCGTCCCGGATGGTCAAACCGCCGTTGCAAGACGGACCGCGCTTGAAGGGACGAGCGACTTGGCCGAGTAACTGAGCAGGGATCAGCCCAAGGCTCCGCGTGTCGTAACCTGAGAATGAGGACGCGGGCCGCGTCATCGAAAGGGGAGAGCGCTTGGCACGCCCAACGGACTCGAATGAGCAGCTTCTCTGCAGCTTCTGCGGGAAGTCACAGCGCCAGGTCAAGAAGCTGATCGCGGGACCCGGCGTCTACATCTGCGACGAGTGCATCGATCTCTGCAACGAGATCATCGACGAGGAGCTCGCCGCGCCGCCCACCTTCGAGCTCGAGAGCCTGCCCAAGCCGAAGGAGATCCACGCCGTCCTGAACGAGTACGTGGTCGGCCAGGAGACCGCCAAGCGTGCCCTCTCCGTCGCCGTCTACAACCACTACAAGCGCATTCAGATGTCGCAGAACGGCGACCAGGAGGTGGAGCTCCAGAAGTCGAACATCCTGCTGCTCGGCCCCACGGGGTGCGGCAAGACGCTCCTCGCGCAGACGCTGGCCAGGATCCTCAACGTCCCGTTCGCGATCGCCGACGCCACCGCGCTCACCGAGGCCGGCTACGTCGGCGAGGACGTCGAGAACATCCTCCTGAAGCTGATCCAGGCGGCCGACTACGACGTCAAGAAGGCGGAGACGGGGATCATCTACATCGACGAGGTGGACAAGATCGCGCGCAAGGCGGACAACCCGTCGATCACGCGCGACGTGTCCGGGGAGGGCGTGCAGCAGGCGCTGCTCAAGATCCTCGAGGGCACCACCGCCTCGGTTCCGCCGCAGGGCGGGCGCAAGCATCCCCACCAGGAGTTCCTGACGATCGACACCACCAACGTCCTCTTCATCTGCGGCGGCTCGTTCGCGAACCTGGACAAGGTGATCGAGCGGCGGATCGGACACAAGGGCGTCGGCTTCGGCGCCTCGATCCGTTCCCGGGACCAGAAGGACACCGGCGAGATGTTCGAGCGAGTGCTGCCCGAGGACCTCATGGAGTACGGGCTGATCCCGGAGTTCATCGGTCGCCTGCGCGGTTGTGGCTGCGATCCACCAGCTGACCCGCGAGGACCTGATCACGATCCTCACCGAGCCGCGAAACGCCCTCACCCGCCAGTTCGAGCGCTTCTTCGAGTTCGACGAGATCGAGCTCGTCTTCGCGCCCGACTCCCTGGCCGCGATCGCCGACAAGGCGCTCGAGCGGGAGGTCGGCGCGCGGGGGCTCCGATCGATCCTGGAGGAGACCCTGCTCGACGTCCAGTTCGAGCTTCCGTCCCGGCGCGACGTGCGCAAGTGCGTGGTCACGAAGGAGACGATCCAGCGCGGACTGAAGCCCACGCTGGTGACCGAGGCCATCCCCGATGAGCCCGAGGCCGAGCTGGAAGAGCTCGAGGAGGAGTCGGCTTAGACGGAGAGCTGTGCCGGGCGGCGGCTCAGCCGCCCGCCGTGACGCGCCATTCCTGGACGCCCGTGTCGCAATGGAGGCCGGGCTCCGGGCTCAGCTTGCCGGACAGGCGGATATCGCCGTTCGCGACCTGATTGCCCCGGTGGAGCTTGCCGTGAACGCGCGCGACCGGATCGCCGGCGGGGGTGAAGACATGGACCTTCCCCTCGAACCTGCGGTGCTTGACGCGCATCGAGCCCTCGAGCGTCAGGAACTCGGTGCGACCGGTGGACGTGTCGTCACATGAGTACATGATTCCGTGGGTGGTGAAAAAGGAGACCCTGCGCTTCCCGGTGTCCGTGTGCTTCACGTTGAAGCCGACGAAGGAGTCCGGGTCCTGCCTCACATGACCGCTGAAGTCGAGCTCGAAGAAGGCGCTTGCCGGCATGGGCAGGACCGCGAACGCCACCGCCGCCGCCAATGAGACACCCAACGCCCGTGTCGCTCTCGCCTTCATGCGCCCTCCTTGGTGGCCGCGAACCTTAGCGGTGAAGGGCCGCAACTAAACTCGCGGCCCATGGACGCCGAGCGCCGACAGCGCCTCACCGAGACGACCCGCTACCAGCCTTCGGAGGTAGAGGGGCCGATCCTCGAGCGCTGGCTGGAGGGCGGCTACTTTCACCCGCCGGCCGAGGGGAGCCCGGCGGAGAACTACTCGATCGCGATCCCGCCTCCGAACGTGACCGGCGCACTCCACATGGGCCACGCGCTCAACGGGGCGATCCAGGATTCCCTGATCCGGCTGAACCGGATGCGCGGGCGGAACACGCTCTGGGCGCTGGGGATCGACCACGCGGGCATCGCTACCCAGGCGGTCGTGGAGCGCGAGCTCCGCGACGAGGGGATCTCGCGGCACGACATCGGTCGCGAGGCGTTCGTCGAGCGCGTCTGGAGCTGGAAGGAGAAGTACGGGTCGCAGATCGTCGAGCAGTACAAGCGCCTCGGGGCCTCGTGCGACTACGAGCGCGAGCGCTTCACGCTCGACGAGGCGTACGTCCGAGCCGTCTATCGCGTGTTCACGGCGCTCTACGAGAAGGGCCTGATCTACCGCGACAACTACATGGTCAACTGGGACCCGGGCTCGCGGTCCGCGATCTCGGACCTCGAGGTGGAGGACCGCGAGGTGGAGGACACGCTGTACGAGATCGACTACCCGGTCGAGGGCTCCGAGCGGGTCCTCACCGTCGCCACGGTCCGCCCCGAGACGATGCTGGCCGACACTGCGGTCGCCGTCCACCCGGACGACGAGCGGTACCGCGACCTGGTCGGCGGACACTGCATCCTGCCGCTGGTCGGCCGTCGTCTGGAGATCATCGCCGACGATCACGTCGATCCCGAGTTCGGAACCGGGGCGCTGAAGATCACGCCCGGTCACGACCCGAACGACTTCGAGATCGGCCGGGCCCACGGCCTCGACGAGATCGTCGTGATCGGGGAGGACGGCCGCATGAACGAGGCGGCGGGGGAGAGGTTCGCCGGGCTGACAGTCCAGGAGGCCCGCGAGGCGGTCGTCGCAGCCCTGCGGGACGAGGGGCGGCTCCGGGCCGAGGAGCCCTACGTCCACTCGGTGCCCTTCTCCCACCGCTCGGGCGAGCGGATCGAGCCGCTGATCTCGCTCCAGTGGTTCTGCCGCATGGACGAGCTCGCGGCGCCCGCCATCGAGGTGGTGGAGGACGACCGGGTCCGCATCGTCCCCGACAACTACAAGCGCGTCTATCTCGACTGGATGCGCAACATCCGGCCCTGGTGCATCTCCCGGCAGCTCTGGTGGGGCCACCGGCTCCCGGTCTGGTACTGCGACCGATGCGAGGAGACGTACGTCGCCGAGAGTGCGCCCGAGCGCTGCGGCTCATGCGGCGGCGAGCTGCGGCCCGAGGAGGACGTCCTGGACACCTGGTTCAGCTCGGCGCTGTGGCCGTTCGCCGTACTCGGGTGGCCCGACGAGACGCCGGAGCTCCAAGCGTTCTACCCCACCGACGCTCTGGCCACCGCCGGGAGATCATCTTCCTCTGGGTCGCTCGCATGGTGATGATGGGGATCGAGTTCGCCGGCGAGATCCCCTTTCGCGACGTCTACATCACCTCGGTGATCCAGGCGCCCGACGGACGACGGATGTCGAAGAGCCTCGGCACCGGCATCGACCCGATCGACGAGATCGAGCGCTACGGCGCCGACGCGCTCCGCTTCGGCCTGCTGGCGATGTCGTCCACCCAGGACGTCCGCTACTCGGCCGCCAAGATCGAACAGGGTCTCGACCTCGCGAACAAGCTCTGGAACGCGTCACGGCTGATCCTGCTGAATGCCCCGGAGGTGGCGCCGGAACCCACGCCCAACCGAGGTCGAGGACCGCTGGATCCTGTCGCGGCTCGAGCGCGCGATCGAGGTCGTGACGGGCCACCTCGACGGCTACGACTTCGCCCACGCTGCGCTCGAGCTCTACCGCTTCTTCTGGTCCGAGCTCTGCGACTGGTACCTCGAGATCGTGAAGCCGCGACTCAACGAGGGCGAGGCCGAGGCCGGAGCGACGCTGCTCTGGATCCTGGAGCAGACCCTGGCGCTGGCCCATCCGCTGATGCCGTTCGTCACCGAGGAGATCTACGCATACGCGCGCTCTGCCGGCGACGGGGCGCCCGAGATGATGGTCGTCCACCCCTACCCCGACGTGGACGAGGCGCTGATCGACGAGGCCGCCGAGCGGGAGATCGAGGGGTGGATCGAGCTCACGCGGAGGGTCAGGCGGTGGCGCGACCTGGTGGGGGTGCCGGCGGGAAGCATGCTCCCCGCGCAGGTCGCGGGAGAGCACGACGCGCCGCACGAGCTCGTCGCCCGCCTGGCGCGGCTCTCCTTCGATGGCGCCGACGGCGAGACTCTCGCGGGCTTCGGCGCGGTCGAGATCCTGGCGTCCGGCGAGGTCGACGCAGGCCAGGTTCGCAGGCGGGTGGAGGAGCGCCGCGAGGCCCTGCGCGGCGAGATCGATCGCGCCCAGGGAAGCTCGGAAACCAGGGATTCGTCGCCAACGCTCCGGGCGACGTCGTCGAGGCCGAGCGCGAGAAGCTCGCCGCGTATCGGGCCGAGCTGGAGGAGCTGGGCTAGCAGCCCGCCCTCGCCGCCAGTCGGCCGAGGGGCGAGGCCAGGCCAGGCGGCAGCGATGGCGTGGAGCTACGAAGAGGCCGAGGCGTACCTCGGCTCGCTCGAGCCCCTCGGGGTCCGGTTCGGGCTCGAGCGCATCCAGCGGCTCGTCTCGGCGCTGGGCATGCCCCAGCACCGGTTCGCCTCGGTCCACGTCGTCGGCACGAACGGCAAGTCCTCGGTCGCGGAGATGACGGTCGCCGTGCTGGCTGCCCACGGCAAGCGCGCGGGGGCTTACCTCTCGCCTCACGCGAGCCGCTGGTCGGAGCGGGTGCGGATCGGGGGGGGCGAGATCGACCAGGACGAGTTCGCCGCCGCGGTGGAGCGCGTCGCCCAGTCGGTGGAGGCCGTCAACCGGACGCTCGACGACGACGAGTCGGTGACCCAATTCGAGGCGGCGACCGCCGCCGCCTTCGTCGCGCTGGCCGCCGCGGGGGTGGACTTCGGGGTGATCGAGGCGGGGCTGGGCGGCCGCCTGGACGCGACCAACGTGATCCCGTCGCTCGTCACGGCGCTGACCTCCGTCGGCCTGGAGCACACGGAATGGCTCGGGGACACCGAGGAGGAGATCGCGGCCGAGAAGCTGGCCGTCCTCCGGGATCACTCCACACTGGTCCTGGGGCGCGTTGCCCCGGGCGTGCACGAGCTCGCGGAGCGGACCGCTCGCCGACGCAGCGCCCGCTTGATCACGGCCGTCGATCTTGACCCGGATACGAGGCTGGGCGTGCCCGGCGCCTACGCCCGCCGGAACTTCGCGGTCGCCACGGCGGTCGCGGAGGCCTGCGTCGGACCGCTGGACGCGGCCCGCGTCCGCGGGGTCGCGGCCGGCCTGGCGCTGGCGGGGCGGATGCAGGTCGTGAGCGGCGATCCCATCCTCGTCCTCGACTCGGCCCACAACCCGGATGGCGCTCGCGCGCTCTCCGAGGCGCTGCCCGAGGTTGCCGGCGACAGGCCGGTGTTCGCCTGCATGGCGGTCTTGGCGGACAAGGACGCCGCCGGGATCGTCGAGGCGCTGGCGCCCAGGCTGGCGCTCGCGGTGTGCGCTGAGCTGCCCGCCGGGCGGCTCGCGCGCGCCGGACGGCCAGGCGCCACGGCGTTTGGCGGCGGCCGCGCTGGCCGAGGTCGCCACGGCCGCGGGGCTCGCGGCCGAGTCGATCCCGGAGCCTCGGGCCGCGGTGCGACGCACGCTGGACGCCGCGCTTGAGCACGAGGGGGTGGCGCTCGTCTGCGGTTCGCACTACCTTCTAGAGGACGCATGGACCGAGAGGCACGCTCCGAGCTCCTCCAGATGATGGGCCTGGTCGCCGCGGTGGTGGCGATCGTGATCCTCGTCTTCTTCGGGCTCGGATACCTGTTTGGACGCCTGTTCCTCTAGGACCCGTGCCAGGGTTTGGGCCGCATGCAACGAAGTAAACTCCGCCAGTTGCCCATGCTCCCACGGCCCTCACGCGCTCCGTGCGCCCGCATATGCTCCTAGCGCTCTTCGGCATCACCAACGACGGCCTCAACCTGTTCGTGAACCTCGTGGTTCTCTTCCTGGTGGTCGTCTGGATCGCCCTGATCGCCTGGACCTTCCTGGACGCCAGGCGCCGGATCAAGGACCCGGTGCTGGTGGCCTGCGCCACCGGGGCTTCGCTGTTCCCGTACGTGGGCACGATCGTCTACTCGATCCTCCGCCCGCCTGAGTTCCTCGAGGACGCGCACGAGCGCGAGCTGGAGATCCGCGCCGCGGAGCTGCGACTGAAGCAGCTCGAGGAGCAGTCGTGCCCGAGCTGCGGGTTCCCGATCGAGCGCACCTACCTGCGGTGTCCGAATTGCCGTGCCCGCGTGAAGGACCCGTGCGAGTCATGCGAGAAGCCGATCGACCCACGCTGGACGATCTGCCCGTACTGCGAGACGCCACAGCGACGCGCTGTCCGTCAGCCGCGCCGGGCGCCCGAGGAGCCGCGCCGGACGCCGGACGCCGAGCGTGCCGCCAGGCGACCCGCCGCACGGCCCAAGCGTGCGCCACGGGAAGGCGGCCGGCGCCAGCCCGCGCAGAAGGGCGCGCTCCGCGGAGGCGCGTGCACCCGCTCCTCGGCAGGCCTCGGCCGGTAGCGGCGACGCCGCGGGCGCCAAGTCGCGCAAGACCGAGTTCAGGCTCGTCGCGCTCCGCGACCACCTCGCCGCCGACCCAGAAGAACCCTGGCGAGGACGGCCCTCGGCCCGCCACGGCGTCCTGAGGCGCTGGACCCGGCCTCGCATCGGTAGCCTTCCGCCGTCTTGGCCGAGAGCTCGCGAACCCTGGTCCTGATCAAGCCCGACGCGTTCGAGCGCGGGCTCACCGGCGAGGTGCTGGCGCGCTTCGAGCGCAAGGGCCTGCGGATCGTGGCGCTGCGCCAGCTCCGCATCGACGAGGAGTTCGCCGGTCGTCACTACGCCGAGCACGCGGAGAAGCCCTTCTTCGGCGAGCTGGTCGAGTTCATCACCCGCGGGGCCGCTCGTCGCCGCCGTGTTCGAGGGGCCCGGGCGCCGTCGCTCGCGGCCCGCCAGATCATCGGCGCCACCGATCCGCTGGAGGCGGCTCCTGGATCGATCCGCGGTGACCTCGCCCTCGAGGTCACCTTCAATCTCACTGCACGGCTCCGACTCAGACGAGTCCGCCGAGCGCGAGATTGCGCTCTGGTTCCCCGAGCTTGATCCAGCTGATCCTCGCGTCCGCGTCGCCGCGGCGCGGGAGATCCTCGCGCACTCGGCATCCCTTTCGAGGTCGTCGTCCCCGACGTCGAGGAGCTCGACCGCGGGCGACCCCGAGCACCTCGTGCTGGAGAACGCGCGGCGCAAGGCAGGCGGTGGTGCCTCGAGGCGGCGCCGGGCGCGCGGGAGCGCTCGTGCTCGGCGCCGACACCGAGGTGGCGCTCGAGGGGCGAGCCCTCGGCAAGCCGGTGGACCGCGCCGGGGCCACGGACCGGCTACGGAGGCTCTCCGGACGGACCCACACCGTGCTCGGCGGCCTCGTCCTGCTCTCCCCGAAGCAGCGCCCGGTGAGCCGCGTCGAGCGGTCGGGCGTAGCGCGCTCCGAGGTGACGTTCAGGGACCTCGACCCGGCCATCGTCGAGGCGTATCTCGCCTCGGAGGAGTGGCGGGACCGGGCGGGTGGTTACGCGATCCAGGGGCTCGGGTCGGTGTTGGTGGAGCGAGTGGAGGGGGATTTCTCGAACGTGGTCGGCCTGCCGCATCCGCCTCCTCGGAGAGCTCGCTCCGGAACTTTTCGCCGCACCAGGAGATTCCGCTCCGGATGGGTGATTCACGCTAACCCTCAGGTCGACATTGAGATTGAAAAATTGCCCTCATGTTGCCCTTGAGAGCTGCGTCAGGGTTCGCTACACTCGGCGCGCGGCGCGGGCGCTGCGACGACCGGTCCGGGATCCCGGAGCCGGACGATTCGAAGCCCGTCTGAACGCAGCGAATCGCGCCGCAGACCGTACGGATCCGTCCCCCACCCGCCCCAAGGACTTTCACCCCCGAGCAATGGGTCTGTTTCGCAACCTGACCGGATTCGGCGGCCGCGACATGGCCGTCGATCTCGGGACCGCGAACACGCTCGTCTACGTGCGCGGTCGAGGCATCGTGCTCTCGGAGCCCTCCGTGGTCGCCGTGGACGCCCGCAGCGGCGAGGTCCACGCGGTGGGCGTCGAGGCCAAGCGGATGCTCGGCCGCACGCCGGGGACCATCCGCGCCATCCGACCGCTGAAGGATGGTGTGATCGCGGACTTCGATGTGACCGAGGAGATGCTGCGTCACTTCATCCAGCGGGTTCACCAGAACCGCTTCGCGCATCCCCGCGTGGTCGTATGCGTTCCCTCCGGCGTCACCGGGGTGGAGAAGCGGGCCGTCGAGGAGGCGTGCCTCTCGGCGGGCGCGCGACAGGCATACCTGATCGAGGAGCCGATGGCGGCCGCGATCGGCGCCGGGCTACCGGTGGGGGAGCCCACCGGCAGCATGGTCCTCGACGTCGGCGGCGGCACCAGCGAGGTCGCGGTGATCTCGCTGGGAGGGATCGTCGTCTCAGAGTCGATTCGGGTCGGGGGCGACGAGCAGGACGACGCGATCACCGCCCACTGCAAGCACGAGCACAAGCTCCTGATCGGCCAGCAGACGGCCGAGGAGGTGAAGCTCGAGATCGGCTCCGCCTCGCAGCTCCCCGAGGAGGTGACGACCGAGATTCGCGGTCGCGACATGGTCACCGGGCTGCCGAAGACCATCATGCTCTCCTCCAGCGAGGTACGGACGGCGCTCGAGGAGCCGATCAGCCAGATCGTGGCGGCGGTCAAGGACACGCTGGACCGCACCCCGCCCGAGCTCGCCGGGGACATCATGGATCGCGGCATCACGCTCGCGGGCGGCGGCGCGCTGCTGCAGGGCATGGAGGAGCGCCTCCGCGATGGAGTGCCAGATGCCGGCCCAGCTCACCGAGTCGCCGCTCACCTGCGTGGCGGTCGGCTCCGGGCGCTCCCTCGAGGAGTTCGAGGTCATCCACCGGATGAGCCGCAACTCGCACCGCCGCGGCCTGGTGAGCACCGGGTAGGCGATGTACCGCAAACAGGTAAGACGCCGCCGCGCGATCCTGGTCCTGCTGATCGTCGCGGCCTTGGTGCTGCTCTCGACCCGTTTCTCTGAGAGCGACGGTGGGCCGCTTCATTCGATGCAGCGCGGGGTCGCCTCGGTCTTCGGGCCGCTCGAGGAGGGAGCCACGTCGCGCGCTGAAGCCGGCCCGCGACCTCGTCAACTGGTTCAGCGAGACCTTCCAGGCCCGCGGCCAGAACAGCGATCTGCACGCCGAGGTCCAGCAGCTCCGCAACAAGCTCGCCAAGGCGCAGGGCGCCGAGGGCGAGAATCAGCAGCTTCGCAAGATGGTCGGGCTCGACCGCAGCGGCACGCTCGCCGGCTACACGCCGGTCACCGCGCGGGTGATCGGCCGCTCGCCCACGGTCTGGTACTCGACCGTGACGATCGACAAGGGCTCCAGCGACAGCGTTCAGATCAACGACCCGGTGGTCAACGGCGACGGGCTGGTCGGGCGGGTCACCGACGTCACCCACGGGACGGCCGAGGTCACGCTGATCACGGACAACCGCAGCGCCGTATCGGCACGCGTGCTCCCGAACGGGCCCGATGGTGTGGCCGAGCCGGAGGTCGGCAACTCCAGCAACCTGTTGCTCGACTTCATCGACAAGAGCGAGTCGATTCGCCAGGGAGAGATGGTGGTCACCGCGGGGTGGAGCAACGGCGCAATCTCCTCGGCCTTCCCGCCCGGGATCCCGATCGGCCAGGTGAGTGACGCCACCGTCGGCGAGCAGGAGACCTACCAGCGCGTGCACCTCGAGCCCTTCGCGGACCTCCGGAACCTCGACCTGGTGCAGGTGGCGACCGGGGGGCCCGAAGCGCCCGGGGGTGACCCAGTGATCATCACCCGGCGCATCGCGATCCGGATCGCGCTCCTGATCGTCCTGTCGGTCGTGCTCCAGGTCTCGTTCTTCTCGTACCTGAGCTTCTTCGGGACGACTCCCAACATCATGCCGCTGGTCGTGATCTCGCTCGGCCTGCTGGGCGGTGCGGTCGTGGGCGCCGTGTGCGGGTTCGCGATCGGATTGCTGCTCGACTCGGCCCTGCTCCAGACGCTCGGCGTCTCATCGCTCGTGCTGCTCACGGTCGGCTACATGGCCGGCCGGTACCGGGAGGGCACCGAGCTCTCGAACTCGCTCGTGCCGCCGCTCTTGATCGGCGCCCTCACCAGCGCCGCAGCCGCCGGGTTCGCCGCGATCGAGCTGATGCTCGGGGTGCGGACGCCGGTCAGCCTGCTGGTGCTCCGCGAGATCGTCGTCCAGGGGCTGCTCGCGGTGCTGCTCGCGATCCCGTTCTACCCGCTGATCCGCCGGGTGCTGCGTCCGGCGATCGTCGACGACTTCCATGCGCGGCGCGGCGCGCAGCCCGATCACCCGCGGCGCGGCGCGGACCCGCCGACCGCGTGCGGCGGGTCCGACGGGCGGTGGGAGTCTCGGGCTCGTGATGTTCGGCGAGCGCGAGCGTCCCCTGATGCCGGCGCAGTTCGCGCTGCGCGTGGCGATCCTGTCCGGCTTCGCCCTGGTCGTGTTCTCGATCATCTTCTTTCGCCTCTGGTACCTCCAGGTGCTGTCCGGCGACAAGTACCTGAAGCAGGCCAAGAACAACCAGGTCCGCGAGGTCACGGTTCAGGCGCCGCAGGGGCGAGATCCTCGACCGCGAGGGCAACGTCCTGGTCGACAACCGCACCGCCCTCGCCCTGCAGCTCAATCCGACCGAGCTCCCCGGCTCGCACCGCCGGCGCGAGCGCGAGTTCGCCCGGCTGGGCCAGGTGATCGGGATGTCCCCCAAGGCGATCCGCAAGCAGCTCCACCAGCAGACCAAGGACGTGCCGGCCAACCCGGTGACGCTCAAGCGCGACGTCAGCTACGACCTCGTCTACTACCTGCGAGAGAACCAGGACTCCTACCCGGGGGTGACGATTCAGCGGGTCTACGTGCGCAACTACCCGGACGGGACGCTCGGTGCCCAGATCTTCGGCTACGTCCGCGAGGTCACCGAGCAGCAGCTCAACGAGCCGCGCTACCAGGGCCTGATCCCGGGCGACCAGGTCGGGCCAGTCCGGGATCGAGAACACCTACGACAACGTCCTGCGGGGGACCAACGGGCATGACTCGGGTCCAGGTGGACGCCGCGGGACAGCCCGACCGGCGGGGTGCTTGAGCCGAGACCCAGCCCAAGCCGGGCGACAACCTGCTGCTCAGCATCGACACGCCGGTGCAGAAGGCGGGGCGAGGCCGCGATCAACTCCTTCAGCACCCCGGCGCGTTCGTGGCGATGAACGTCCAGGACGGGGAGATCCTCGGGCTCGGCTCCTCGCCCACCTTCGATCCCTCGGTGTTCACGAAGCCGGTGATCCCCGAGTCGACCTACAAGCAGCTCACCTCCGACACGACCGGATCGCCGCTCACCGACCGCGCGATCCAGGGCCTGTACCCGACGGGCTCGACCTTCAAGCCGATCACCGCGATCGCGGCACTCGAGAGCGGGGTGCATGACGCCGAGCACGACGATCGTCGACAGGGGCTCGTTCACGGAGGGCGGGATCACCGCTGCACAACGCGGGCGGCGGCGCGTACGGCGCGCTCCAGCTGCCCGCAGGCGCTGCAGGTCTCCTCCGACGTCTTCTTCTACAACGTCGGCGCGATGCTCTACCAGCACGGGGGCGACGCCCAGCAGAAGTGGGCATCCGAGCTCGGGATCGGCCATCCCACCGGCATCGACCTCCCCGGGGAGGTGGCCGGGCTCCTGCCCACGCCGGCGTGGCGCAACAAGCTCTACAAGGAGCATCAGACCGACCGGCCGTGGACGGAGGGCGACAACGTCAACCTCGCGGTCGGCCAGGGCGACCTCCAGGCGGACCCGCTCCAGATGGCGGTCGCCTACGCGGCGATCGCGAACGGCGGCGACGTCGTGCGCCCGCACGTCGGGACTCGAGGTCGAGGACCCGAAGGGCGGCGTGGTCCAGGAGATCGACCCGGCGCCTCAGCGCCATCTGGACATCAACCCGGAGTACAGCCAGCGCGATCCTCGAGGGCATCCACATGGCGGCCCAGTCGCCCGGCGGGACCTCGTATCCGGTGTTCGGGAACTTCCCGATCCCGATGGCCGGCAAGACCGGGACGGCGCAGCGCCCGGGCCAGGCAGGACCAGTCGTGGTACGTGGCGCTGGCGCCCTATCCGAACCCGCAGATCGTCGTCGCCGCGACGATCGAGCAGGGCGGGTTCGGCGTCGAGTCCGCCGCGCCGGTGGCGCGCCAGATCCTCGACGCCTACTACAACACGCACAAGCAGGCGGCCAAGGCGGCCGGCGGCAAGGTCCCCGTCGCAGGGCCCGATCCAGGCAGGCCCCGCCCCGAGCACGGCGGGCGCCGCGGGGAACCCCTACTGATGGTCTCCGACGCCTATCCCCGCCCCTTCGACGAGCGCCGATCCGCCGGCGCCGCCGAGCGCGCCGGCGTCCTCGGGCTCGACCCGCTGCTGTCTGCTCGCGGCGCTCGGGCTGATCGGCTTCAGCCTCTTCACGCTCGAAGGCGGTGACCGGCGGCGACATCCCGCACGACCCCTACTTCTACGTCGTCCGGCAGGCGATCTACGCCGTGTTGGGGCTCGCGTTGATGCTTGCCATCGCCCGAGTCGACTACTCTCGTTTCAGGGAGCTGCGCGTCGGCCTCTACACGGCGATGATCGGCCAGCATCATCTTGGTGCTGCTTCTGGGCCAGGCCACGCGCGGCTCGAGACGATGGATAGAGCTTCCCTTCTTCACGTTCCAGCCGTCGGAGCTCGGCAAGGTGCTGCTGATCACGGCCCTCGCCGGGTTCGCGATCGATCGTGGCCGCCGGGTCAACGACCGCCAGCAGACGGCGCGACTCCTCTTGATGGGGTTCGTGCCGGCGCTGATCGTGTTCATGCAGCCGGACCTCGGGACCGCGATCACCTACGTGGTGATCACGCTCGCGATCCTGTTCGTCGTCGGGGTGCGCTGGACGCACTTCGCGCTGCTCGGCGCGCTGCTGGCGGCTGCCGTCACGGCGGTGCTGGTGATCGCCCCGGCGATCGGGCACCCGGTCCTGAAGGGCTACCAGCAGGAGCGGCTGACGTCGTTCCTCAACCCGAGCTCGGATCCGCGCGACGCGACCTACCAGATAGATCAGTCGCTGATCGCGATCGGCTCCGGTGGCAAGGTCGGGACGCGGGGCCGACTCGACGCAAACCGAGAACGGCTTCGTCCCGGACCGGACCACCGACTTCATCTTCTCCGTCGTCGGCGAGCGATTCGGCTTCGTCGGCGCCGCCTTCGTCCTATCCCTCTACGCCCTGCTGATTTGGAGGGCGCTGCGCATCATGACGCTTTCGAAGAACTTGTACGGGAGCTTGATAGCGGGTGCGATCGCCGCGATGTTCATGTGCCAGGTGTTCGTGAACATCGGCGTTGCGATCGGGATCATGCCGGTGACCGGCATCCCGTTACCGTTGATGAGCTTCGGAGGATCGTCCGTCGTCGTCACGCTGATGGCGGTCGGGCTCCTGCAGAGCATCTACGTCCAAGCGCGGCTCACCTCCAAGAGCAGGGCGGATCTGCTCCGTTGAGCGGATTCCCATCCACTCTTTGAGGTGAACATTTGAAAAAGCGAATACTCGTTTCAGTCGACGCCGGCGAGACCCGCGTCGCGGTGCTGGAGAGCAAGGCCGCGGCGGGCCGGCGGAGTGGCGGGGCCGCGGCAGTCCGGAACGGCAGAGCCGAAGGCCCGAGCCCAGCGGCGACTGGAAGGTCGCCGAGCTCTACATCGAGCGCCGCGACCAGCGGTCGATCGTCGGCAACATCTACAAGGGCGTCGTCGACAACGTCCTCCCCGGCATGGAGGCCGCGTTCGTCGACATCGGCCTGGACCGCAACGGCTTCCTGCACGTCGACGAGATCGTCCTCCCGGGCGGCGAGCAGGCGCCCGCGCCGCGGTCGCGGCAAGGGGCGGCGGATCGACGAGCTGCTGAAGCCGCGCCAGGAGGTCCTGGTCCAGGTGGTCAAGGACCCGCTGAAGACGAAGGGCGCGCGGCTGTCGATGCAGCTCTCGATCGCGGGCCGCTACCTCGTCTACATGCCGCTCGGCGGCGGGCGTGGGCGCCAGCCGGCGGCTCTCGGACGTCGGAGCGCGAGCGCCAGCGCAAGCTGCTCCAGAACATCCACAAGGGCGAGGGCGGCGTGATCGTCCGCACCGCCGCCCAGGGCGCCCGCAAGGCGGACTTCGAGCGCGACATCGACTACCTGCGAAAGCTGTACGACGTCGTGCAGCGACGCGCCGAGGAGGTCAAGGCGCCGGCGATGGTCTTCCAGGAGGCCGATCTCTCGATCCGCGTCCTGCGGGACGTGCTGACCAAGGAGTTCGACGGCGCGATCATCGACGACGCCAAGCAGCACCACCGGGTGACGAGCTTCTTCCAGCGCACCGCGCCGGAGCTCGTCGACGAGGTGGAGCTGTACGACAAGCGCGAGCCGCTGTTCGAGCAGCATGGGCGTCGAGGAGGCGTATCGATCGGTGCTCTCGCGCCGGGTCGACCTGCCCTCGGGCGGCTACCTGATGATCGACTACGCGGAGGCGCTGACCGTGATCGACATCAACACCGGCAGCTTCACCGGCCGCGGCAAGGGGCGGCTCGAGGACACGATCACCAAGGTCAACGTCGAGGCCGCGGAGGAGGTCGTGCGCCAGCTTCGCCTCCGCGACATCGGCGGGATCATCGTCATCGACTTCATCGACATGGCGCGGGCGCGCAACCGCGACCAGGTCCTGAAGACCCTGCGCAAGGCGCTCGACGCGGACAAGACCAAGAGCTACGTGATGGACGTCTCGCCGCTCGGGCTGGTCGAGATGACGCGCCAGAACGTCACCGACGGCGTGCGCGAGATCCTCACCAAGCCGTGCCCGACCTGTGACGGCGAGGGTGTGGTCGAGTCCGAGGAGACGGTCGCGATCCAGGTCGTCCGCCGCCTTCGCGAGATGCTCGACGAGCAGGCCGCAAGGGCGGCGCCGGACGCGTTCCTGGTCAGGGTGAATCCGCGAGTGGCGGCGGAGCTCCTGCGGGAGGACAGCCCGCTGCACGAGCTCGAGGAGGAAGCGCGGAAGTACTTCCACTTCGAGGGGGGCGAGGCCCTGCCGCTGGACACGTTCGAGATCGTCGACCAGGGCACCCGGGCCGAGATCGAGGAGCGGGCGCTCCCGTTCCAGGTGGGCGACGAGGTCCTGGTGAGGATCGAGGAGCCGCACATGTACAACGCCGACGACGCGGTCGCGCGGGTGGACAGCTACATCGTCAGCGTCACCGGCGGCGGGCGCTTCGTCGGCGACCGACGCCTGGTGCGGATCGAGAGCGTCGGACGCTCGGCGGCGACGGCGTCGCTGGTCGGCGAGCCGAGCGGGCTCATCCGCTGGCGACGGGAGCCGGCATCGCGTGGCGACGCCGAGGGCGACGACGGCGATGGTTCCGTACAATCGCCGCCCTCCAGACGGCGCCGCGGCCGACGAGGCGGCAGGCGCCGTTCCCGCGCCAGGGCGTCCAGACGATTCCGGGTCCGATGGCGATAGTACAGCTACGCGATAGTCGAGAGCGGGCGGCAAGCAGTACCGCGCCGAGAAGGGAGCCAGCCTGCTGGTCGAGCACCTGTCCGCCGACGAGGGGGCGAAGGTCAATCTGCGCGCGGTCATGTACCGGGGCGACAAGGAGGTCGTGCTCGGACGCCAAGGAGCTCGAGAAGGTGAAGGTCGAGGCGGTGGTCGCCGAGCACCTGCGCGGATCCAAGGTGCGGGTCTTCAAGTACAAGCCGAAGAAGGGCTACCGCCGCCGCGCCGGGGCATCGGCAGGAGCTGACCCGGCTCGAGGTCACCGACGTTCGGCTGTTGACCCGAAAGCCCGCGGCGAAGGCCGAGGCGAAGCCCGCCGCAGCGAAAGAGCAGGCAGCCGGTGGAGAGGCGGCTGAGGCCGCGAAGGCGAAGCCGGCCGTCGAGAAGGCCGCGGCTGAGAAGGCGGAGGCCAAGAAGCCCGCCGCCGAAGAAGCCGGCGGCCAAGAAGCCGGCCGCGAAGAAGCCGGCGGCGCCAAGAAGCCCGCGGGAGGCCGAAGCGGCGCCGCCCGCAAGTCCTCGTCCGCGTCCGGGCGCTCGTCGTCTGCTAAGAAGAGTTAGTCATGGCGCACAAGAAGGGACTCGGCTCAAGCCGCAACGGGCGTGACTCCAACCCCAAGTACCTCGGGGTGAAGGTCTTCGCCGGCCAGAAGGTCGGCGGGGGCGAGATCATCGTCCGCCAGCGCGGCACCCGGTTTCGCCCGGGCGACGGCACCGGCCTCGGCCGCGACCACACGATCTTCGCCACCCGCGCCGGCGTGGTCGAGTTCAAGACCGGCCGCAAGGGCCGGACCGTCTCGGTCGCCGAAGCCGAGTAGGCCGCGTGGCATGGCGCTGGGTAGCGGCTGGTCCCACGTCCCTGCCATCGAGTGGCGGATTAGTCGCCTCAGAGGTCGACTTAGACGCCACTCGATTCGCGGGAGGCGTCCAGCCCTACCCAGCCGACGAACGACCGCGCCGCGATCGACCCCTAAGCTCGCCACGTGCTCTACGACAAGGCGAAGATCTACGTCGAGGGCGGGCGCGGGGGCGACGGCTGCGTCAGCTTTCGGCGGGAGGCGCACGTGCCGCGCGGCGGGCCCGACGGCGGGGACGGCGGGCGCGGAGGTGACGTGGTGCTGGTCTGCGATCCGTCGCGTCGCGACCTGTCCTGGCTTCAGCGCGCCCGTCACTTTCGTGCCGGCCGCGGGGGTCACGGCCAGGGCAAGCAGCGCCACGGCGCGCGCGGATCGGACAAGGACCTGCTCGTGCCGCCCGGAACCCAGGTCACCGGCCTCGAGGGGCGCGAGTACGACCTGGTCGAGGCGGGTCAGCGGGCGGTCGTCGCGGCCGGCGGCCTGGGCGGGCACGGCAACAAGCGATTCGCCACCTCGACGCGCCAGGCGCCCCGCTTTGCCGAGAAGGGCCTCGAGGGGGAGGCGGGATGGATCGAGCTTCGACTCAAGGTGCTCGCCGACGCCGGGCTGGTGGGACAGCCGAACGCGGGCAAGTCCTCCCTGCTGCGCCGCTTGACGCGGGCGACGCCGAAGGTGGCGGAGTACCCGTTCACCACCGTCGAGCCGGCACTGGGGACCGTCGACTCGGACGAGCGACAACTGGTGTTGGCCGACATTCCCGGCCTGATCGAGGGGGCGGCTCGGGGCGCCGGCCTGGGGCACGAGTTCCTGGCCCACGTCGAGCGCTGCCGCTTGCTCGTCCACCTCGTCGATCTCGGGGGCGAGGACCCGCCGGCCGCGTATGCGTCGGTCCGCGACGAGCTGGTCGAGCACGGGGCAGGCCTCGAGCAGCTTCCGGAGCTCGTCGTGCTGTCGAAGCGGGACCTGGTGCCCGATGCGAGCGCGGAGGCGGCCGTCGCGGAGTGGGGCGACCGCCTGGGGGGCGACGCCCTGGCGGTCCTCGCGGTCTCCTCGGCGACCGGGGCCGGGATCGACGAGCTGCGAGCCGCCTTGTTCGAGGCGATCCCGGCCGGGGATCCTCCAGCCGCCGAACGCCCCGCTGACGTGCCGGAGTTCGAGGCGGAGCACATCGTGTACCGGCCGGCGGGCGATCAGGGCTTCGACGTCGAGCGCGTGGCGGATGGCGTGTTCCAGGTGCGTGGCCGCGGAATCGAGCTGCTCGTGCGGCGCCACGACCTGGCGAACCCCGAGGCGCTCGCCTATCTCGAGCAGCGCCTGCGCGAGATCGGCGTCTTGGCCGCGCTTCGCTCGGCGGGCTTCGAGGCGGGCGACGAGGTCCGGATCGGCGATCAGGAGTTCGAGCTCGACCCGACGTAGCGCATGGCGACTTTCCTTCGCTGGGCGAAGGAAAGTCGCCAGCGCACGCTTAGTTGAGGGCGGCGCGGAGTGTCGCCACCACGGTCTCGGGCTGCTCGCCCACCTGTCGGTCGGAGAATCTCAGCACGTGCACGCCACGTCGCCGCAGGTAGGCGTCTCGCAGTCGATCTTCCTCGAACGCCTGACGTCCCCGGTGGGCTTGCCATCCATCGGTTTCGACGATCAAGCTCCGCTCCCGCCATAGAAAGTCCGCCGTGTAAGGGCCGATCGGGACGTTCACCTCGGGCATCGGCAGGCGATGTCGGCGGCAGAGTCGGAGAAATTCGCGCTCGAGATCGCTGCGCGTGCGGTCGCCCACGCCGTCGTCGCCGATGTCCAGTCCGTCGAACGCGGCCTGACGCGCGGCTCGTCGCATTTCCCAAGACTTGGATCGTTCGACGGAGGTCGGCAAGGGTGCGCGCCGGGGTGGTCACCTTGATTCCGGAGCGCTTGGTAGTGGCCACGGTGGGCAGCGAGGGGGACCGGTGGAGGCGGATGCCCCGTTTCTTGGCTCGCCCCGATGCACTGGCGATCGTGATGTCCACAGGGCCGCCTCGCGATGGCAGCATTGCCCACAGCTCGGCGGCGCTCCGGTGGCTGAGCACCGCGCCTTTCCCAGACGCGAGAACGGCCGCCATCCATCTCCCCTCATTGCTGAGCGCGGTGTGTCCAACGGCGTAGACGCCGCGGTGCACGCGGAAGAGGCGGCCGGTCTGAACTTGGCGGGTAACTCCGGCGGAGCTCAGCCCGACGCCCTCGAGCTGGGCGAGCGAGATGACGCCGTGCTGTCGAGTGGCGATCCTCGCCACGTCCGCGTTGGTGGCGCGTTTCCTTCGCATACCGGAGGAAAGGCGCCAGGCCCAATGTTCGCCCCCCGCTGGCGCTTCCTAGACTGGGCGAGTCATGACCGTGGTGGCAAAGCTCGGCTCCTCGATCGTCGCCGACGACGACGGCGCGCTGCGCAGCGGCGTGCTCGACAACGTCTGCGGCCAGGTCGCGGAGCTCCACCACGGCGGCGAGAACGTCGTGCTCGTCACCTCCGGCGCGATCGCGCGCGGCATGCGGCTGATGGAGCTCGAACGCCGCCCGAGCGCGATCGACGAGATGCAGGCGGCGTCCGCGGTCGGGCAGGGCTCGCTGTTTCGGGCGTACGAGGAGCGGCTCGACGCCGAGGGCGTCCACGCGGCTCAGGTGCTGCTGACCTCGTTCGACATGTCCGCCCGGATGCACTACCTGAACGCTCGTCAGACGCTGCGCCGGCTGCTCGAGTGGCGCGCCGTCCCGGTCGTGAACGAGAACGACACCACCGCGACCGACGAGATCACCTTCGGCGACAACGACTTCCTCTCGGCGCAGGTGGCCATCCTGCTCGAGGCCCGGCTGCTCGTGCTGCTCACGGACACCCCGGGCCTTCACACGGCGGACCCGCGGGCCGACGCCGACGCCGAGCTGATCGAGGAGGTGCGCTCCTTCGGCGAGCTCGCGCGCTACGAGATCGGCGATCGCACCTCCGCCTTCGGCTCGGGCGGGATGCGGAGCAAGGTGGCCGCCGCCGAGATGGCGAGCGCGGCCGGGATCCCGGTCGTCGTCTGCGACGGCAAGGCCGACGGGAAGCTTCCTGGCGGCGGCGCGTGGCGAGCGGGTGGGCACGCGGTTCGCGGCGCACCCGGAGCGCACCCCGAGCTTCAAGCTCTGGCTCCGATACGCGAAGCCCAGCCGGGGAAGGGTGGTGGTCGACGACGGGGCGGCGCGGGTTCTTCGCGAACGGGGCTCGAGCCTGCTGCCCGTCGGGATCACCGAGGTCGAGGGCGAGTTCGCGGCCGGCGACGCGGTCGAGGTCGTCAGCGACGGCGAAGTGGTCGGGAAGGGGATCGCCAACTACTCGGCCGCGGAGCTCGGCCGCATCAAGGGACTGCGGTCGGGCGAGGTGCTGGAGCGGATGCCGAACGCCTCGGAGGAGGCGGTCCACCGCGACTACTTCGTGCTGACCTGATCGTCTCCCGGGAGCGACTCGAGCCCATCGTCGAGCTGGACGCCGACGGCCTTCAGGGCGAAGGCGACCATGTGGTAGTGGCCGACCAGCATCGTCGCCTCGATCAGCTGAGACTGGTCGTACTCGCGCGCGAGCGCCTCCCAGGTTGCGTCGGAGATGGTCGAGCGCTCGTGGAGCTCGTCCACCGCGCGCAAAAGCGCCGCCTCGTGGTCCGTCCACCCGTCGGCGGTGGGCCCTGCGACCACGCGATCGATCGCCTCGCGCTCGATCCCGGTGGCCAGCGCGATGCGCACGTGCTGCCCCCATTCGTAGGAGGATCCGCAGCGGACGGCCGTGCGCAGGATGAGGAGCTCGCGGTCGCGAGCCGGCAGCGTGCCGCCGGCGAGCAGGTAGCCGGCGAACGGAAGCCAGCGGCGGAACAGGTCCGGATGGCGGGCGAGCGTGCGGAAGATGTTGTGGGAGCCCAGCGGGAGATCCGCGCCCGCCGGCACGGCCTCGAGGATCGACGCGATGTCCTCGCGCGGTTCGCCCGGCGCCAGCGGGCCGATCCGCGGCTGGTCGCTCATGCCCTGGGCGCGGTGGTCAGCCCACCGTCGACGATCAGGCTCTGGCCCGTCACGTACGAGGACTCGTCGGAGAGCAGAAACAACGCGGCGTAGGCGACCTCCCACGCGGTTCCCTGCCGGCGGGCGGGGATCTTCACCCGCTCGCGCGCCGGGGAGAGGGACGAGGCGAGCCGCCCGAGCGGGGTGTCGATCAAGCCCGGGACCAACAGGTTGACTCGTACGCCGGGCGCGCCCTCCACGGCCGCCTGCCGGCAAAGGGAATCGAGCGCGGCCTTCGAGGCGCCGTAGGCGGGGACCGGCATGACCTCGCGGGAGGCCACCGATCCGATCAGCACGACGGAGCCGCGCTCCATCGAGCCCAGCGCGTACTTGCAGCCGAGGAACTGGGAGCGCAGGTTGACGGCCATCACCTGGTCCCACTCGGTGGCGCTCGTCCCGCGCAGCAGGAAGCCGGCTGCCGTTCCGACGTTGAGGACGACGCCGTCGAGCCCGCCGAGGGCGTCCCGGGCGACCGCGAACATCCTGTCGGCCGACTCCTCCTCGGCCGCGTCGGCCTCGAGGACGGCGGCCTTGGCGCCCTCCGCGCGAACCAGCTCGGCGGTTGCCTCCGCGCTGGCCGGGTCGATGTCCGCCACCCCCACCGATGCTCCCTCCCGGGCGCACAGAGCCGAGATCGCCCGCCCGTTGCCGATCGGCGGCTCCTCCACGCCATGGTCCTGCTGGCCGCCGCCGACGACAAGGACGCGGCGTCCCGAAAGCCGACCCTTGCCGGCTGCCGTGCCTGCGGACGCCTCCGAAAGCGGTGCGGGCGCCGCGCCGGTTCGCTCGGTAAGGCCATCGGGCTCCATCAGAGCTGGTAGGTCACCAGCGCCATCGGCATCGCGAGCACGGCTCGCCCCTGCTGCATCTGCTCGAGCCGGATCCCGAGGTGGTCCACGAACGGCGAGTTCTCGAGCCAGCCCCGGGCCAAGCCGGTGCCGTCGAGCCGTCCCTCGGCCGTCTGGCCTTGTCCCGCTTCCGCCATGTGGAAACCACCCCGCAAGCTACCCTGTCCGGCATGGCCACCGCGACCAGGAACGTCGCCGAAGTCTGCGCCTCCGCAAAGCGCGCCTCGCGCGAGCTGGCGATCGCGAGCACGGAGAGCAGGAACGCCGCCCTCGCCCGGCTGGCGGAGCTGCTCGTCGAGCGTCGGGGACGGAGTGCTCGAGGCGAATGCCGAGGACCTCGCCGACGAGCGGGCCGCCGGGCTGACCGAGGCGCTCAGGGATCGCCTGACGCTCAACGGCGACCGGATGACCGCGATGGCGGAGGGCGTGCGGGCGGTCGCTGGGCTCGACGATCCGGTTGGGGAGCTGATCGAGGAGCGGACGCTGGCCAACGGACTGGTGCTGCGGAAGGTGAGGGTGCCGCTCGGGGTCGTCGCGGTGATCTACGAGGCCCGGCCGAACGTGACTGTGGATTGCGCCGCGCTCACGCTCAAGAGCGGCAACGCGATCGTGCTCCGCGGCTCGAGCTACGCGGCGGGGTCCAACGCGGCCCTGGCGGCCCTCGTGCGGGAGGCGGTGGCCGAGACCGGCCTGCCGGAGGGCTCCGTGGAGCTCCTCGAGGGGGGAGACCGCGCCGAGCTCGCCGAGCTGGCCACCGCGGAAGGCCTGGTGGATCTGATCATCCCTCGGGGCGGGGAGGGGCTGAAGGACGCGCTCAAGTCCGTCGCGACCGTGCCCGTGATGTACGCGGCGGCGGGGAACAACCACGTATACGTGCACGCCGACGCCGATCTCGAGATGGCCCGCCGGGTCGCCTACAACGCGAAGGTGCAACGCCCGGGTGTCTGCAACGCGGCGGAGACGCTGCTGGTCAGCGCGGAGGTCGCCGGCCAGTTCCTGCCCAGCGTCCTCGCGGACCTGCGCGCGGCCGGCGTGGAGTTGGTGGGCGACGAGCGGGCGCGAGCGGCGGCCGGGGCAACGCCGGTCGGCGAGGCGACGGAGGCCGACTGGGACACGGAGTACCTCGGAATGAAGATGGTGGTCGGCGTGGTGGACTCGCTGACCGAGGCAATCGCGCAGGTCAATCTCCATGGCACGGGCCATTCGGAGGCGATCGTTACCAGCTCCGACGCCGCTGCTGAGGCGTTCGTCGAGGGGGTCGACGCCGCGGTCGTCTACGTCAACGCGTCGACTCGCTTCACCGATGGTTTCGAGTTCGGCATGGGGGCCGAGATCGGCAACTCGACGCAGAAGCTCCATGCTCGCGGGCCGATCGGCCTCCGGGAGCTGACCACGTTCAAGTACGTCGTCCACGGCCACGGCCAGGTCCGCGAATAGGGGTTCAGGTCGCCGCGGTCGGCGTTCTCGGGGGCGCGTTCAACCCGCCGCACATCGGGCACCTGGTGCTCGCGCAGGAGGCGGCGTTCCAGCTGGGCCTCGAGCGGGTGCTGCTGGTGCCCGTCGGTGAGTCGCCCTACAAGCGCATCGATCCGGAGCCGGGCGCGGAGGTGCGGTTCGAGATGACGGGGCTGGCCGCGGACACGGACGGGCTGCTGGAGGCCTCGGACGTCGAGACCGCCCGAGAGGGGCCGTCTTTCACCTTCCGTACGCTTGAGCTGTTGACCGATGCAAGGCCCACGGACGACTTCGTCTTCCTGCTGGGGGCCGACGTTGCCGCAGGGCTCGAGGGATGGCGGGAGCCGCGGCGGGTGCTGGAGCTGGCGCGACTGGGGATCGCCTCGCGTGCCGGGACCGCGGCGGAGGAGGCGGAGGCGGCGGTGGAGCGCCTCGGCGGCGGCGACCGCGCGGAGATCGTGAAGATGCCGGAGATCGGGATCTCGTCCACGGCATCCGGCGGCGCGTCGCGGCAGGGCGGCCCATCCGCCACCTCGTTCCCGATGCGGTGGCGCTCCTGATCGACGAGCGGGGGCTCTACCGAGGGTGAGCGCGGCGCCGGGCAAGCGAGTCGACCGGCTGGAGTCGGCGGCGCTGGCGAAGCGGATCGCGACGATCGCCGACGCGAAGCAGGCGGACGACCTGGTCGCGCTCGACATGCGCGACCTGGTCGGCTACACGGACTTCCTCGTGATCTGCACGGCGCGCAACGAGCGGCATGCGAAGGCGATCCACGACGACGTGTATCAGCGGCTGAAGCACGAAGACGAGGTGTTGCCCGCGAATGTGGAGGGGGATCGCGAGGCGCGGTGGGTGTTGATGGACTACCTGGACTGCGTCCTCCACGTATTCGTGCCGGAGCTGCGCGAGCGCTACCGGATGGAGGTGCTTTGGGGGGAGGCGCCACGGCTCGAGCTGGGGCTCGAGGAGCTTCGTGACAGCGCCTAGGGCTCCCAATTCAGGCTCCTCGCCCCTGCGGCCGGCGCCGTTGATTGGCGTCCGATCGCACACCTAGCCTGCTGAGCATCGGCGAGGGTCGCTTCAAGAGGTCCCTGCTCGGCTATCGCCCACGCGAGGTCGATGCCGCAATCGCGAATCGGGAAGCGGCCATCGCGTCCGCCGGCGAGCGACTGGCGGAGGCGGAGCGCCTGGTCGGTGAGCGCGAGGGGGAGCTCGAGGCGCATCGGGAGGCGCTGGAGGCGAACCGGCGGCGGGTCGAGGAGCTCGAGCGGGTGGCCACGCGGCTCGCGGAGCGGGTGGTGGAGCGCGACCAGGAGCTGCAGTCGGTCCGAGCGGAGATCGTCGCGCTGCGGGCGGCCGGCGACGAGGGGCTGCGGACCATGGCTGCGCTGGCCGACGATCTGGAGACGGTTCGACGCCAGGCGCGGCGGCAGGCGACGCGGATGCGGATGCGAGCGCTGCGCGAGGCGGCAGAGCTGACCGAGCGGATCGGGAGCCTCGCCGAGGGGCCGACGGAGGCCAGCGAGCGATTGACGGAATCGCTCGCTGAGGCGATCGGCCGGATGGGAACGGCGGACATCGACGACGAGGACCCGCTGGCGCTCGCGGCCAATAACGGTCACCTCGAAAGGGAGCCGGGGAAGCTGTTCGAGGGCCTTGTGGAGGTGGAGGTGGGGCCGCTCAGCGACTTCTCGCAGCTGGTCGGCTTCGAGGACGCCGCTGCAGGGATCGGAGCCACGTCGGAGGTGTCGGTGAAGCGCTTCACGCAGGGCCGCGCCACGCTGGCGATGCGGTTCAAGCATCCGGTCGAGCTGTTGAGCGAGCTCGAGGAGCGGGCGCCCTTCGAGTTCCGGGTCCGCGACACGCGGTCCGACCGCGTGGTCCTGGACCTGGACGGGTAGTCGCGCGACACGCGCGCATCCCGCGACACGGGTCGCGGACCGTTTAGCGTTCGTCGCGTGGAGGAGCTGACGGCCGCCGCGAACGGCATCGAGATCGTCTATCAGGCGTTCGGCGACCCGGCGGACCCGACCGTGCTGCTGATCATGGGGCTCGGAGTCCAGATGCTGGGCTGGGACGAGGAGTTCTGCGAGCTGCTGGCGTCGCGCGGGTTCCGTGTCGTCCGGTTCGACAACCGCGACGTGGGGCGCTCCACGAAGATCAGCGGGGGGTCTCGGGCGAACGTGGTGGCGGCGCTGTCGGGGGACTTCAGCTCGGCGAGCTACACGCTGTCCGACATGGCAGCCGATTCGGCCGGGCTGCTCGATCACCTCGGGGTGGAGGCAGCCCACGTCGTCGGGCGCCTCCCAGGGCGGGATGATCGGGCAGACGCTCGCGATCGAGCGGCCGGAACGGGTGCTGTCGCTGACATCGATGATGTCGACGACCGGGAACCCGTCAGTGGGCCAGCCTCACCCCGAGGCGCTTCCCGCGCTGCTCACGAGGCCTCCGGCCGACCGGGAGGGGTTCGCCGACTTCGTCGTTCGAGCATGGGGGGTCATCGGGTCGCCGGGGTTCGACGCCGACGAAGACGCCATGCGCGAGCGGGCGAGGGCGAGCTACGACCGGGGAATCGACCCCGATGGGACGGGGCGCCAACTGGTCGCGATCCTCGCCTCGGGCGATCGGACAGAGGCGCTGCGCGGGGTTGAGGTGCCGACGGTGGTGATCCACGGCAGCGACGATCCGCTCATCGACGTCTCCGGCGGGAAGGCCACCGCGGCGGCGATCCCGGGCGCGGAGCTCGTACAGATCGATGGGATGGGCCACGACCTGCCGAAGGCGCTCTGGCCGCGCTTCGTGGACCTGATCGTGGCCAACGCGGAGCGGGCGGGAGTCGGGGCCGGGCGAGGCCGAGCGGGAGCTGCTGGGCGGCTGAGTGGCCGCGGGGTCCCTCAGGGCCTCGCGGGGTGAAGGCTTCGCCACGCGTCGGCCATCTCGATCCGCTGCATGATCGTCGGGTGGTTCTCGAGCATCAGCATCGCCCAGCCGGGTGAGGTCGGCTCGACTCGAGCGACACGCGTGAAGCGGCGAAAAAGGGCCCTCGCCGCGGCCGGATCATGGGTGGCCTGGAGGGCGGACCAGTCGGCCTCCGACTCGAGGTGCCGAGAGAACGCGTTTTGGAGCGGGGCGGTCACCAGGAGCAGGGCGACGACCACGAAGAGCGCCAGCGGCACGGCGGTCGGCTCGTAGATTCCACCGCGGCGACGTGTCGCCAGGGCCACGATGAGGGCGATCGGGAGGGCGAGCAGACCCATCCAGGCGAGCCCCTTCAGTACGTGGTCGTGCGCGAGGTGGCCGAACTCGTGGGCCAGGACCACGCGGACCTCCGATGGGGGAAAGCGCCGCAGGAGGGTGTCCCAGACGACCACGCGCCTTGAGCCGTCGAGCCCCGCCGCCTCGGCGTTCGGGGAGCCGCCCAGGTTGTGGGTGTCCTGGACGCGGACCGGGGTGCCGGAGACACCCTCGTCCGCCGCGAGCTGCCGCGCCTCGGCCGCCAGCGCGGGGTCGCGGAGAGGATGAAGGTCGGGGAGCAGGTAGGGCTGGACGAAGGCGAACAAGAGGGTGACGGCGAGGAGCGCTGGGACGGCCGCGACCCACCACGCTCGGCGCCAGAGCCCGGCGAGGGCCATGACGATCAGGAGGGCGAGGCAGATGAACAGGAACTCGCCGCCGGCACTGAGGAAGTCGTTGATGACTCCAGGTCAGGTAGTCCAGGTTGGAGACGTCGTGCTTTCGCTCCCACCAGAGCGCCGCGAGACCGAATGGAAACTGCGCCAGCCAGACGAATGCCAGGCCGAGCATCCCGAGGAGCATCCCCGTGCCGATTCGGCCGGCCGCGGACTCGCGGACGAATCGCGCTCCCCGAAGCGCGAAGAGGCCGGTCGCGGCGACCGCCGCCAGCGAGCCCAGGAGGGCGTCGACGCGGAGAAACGCCTCATAGCTCGAGGCGCGATCGAGCTCGGCGTCGGTGAAGAAGTGATGCGGGTCGAGGTTCGGTAGGGGAAGGTTGCTCGGGACGCTTGTGCGCCAGAGGCGAACGGCGGCGAAGGCCCAGGCCGCGGCGATGGCGGCCGCGCCGATGATGAGGAGCGCCCGCCGGACCGCCGGAGGCGGTGGCGTCAAGCCGTCTCCGGGATGGCGACGTGTTCGCGGAGCGACTCCTGTGACGGGCCGCTGAACGGGTAGACGTCCGTGAGGAGCCAGGCGTACGCGCTGAGCTGGGCCTGGTAGCGGAGCGCGAACACGCCCAGGTTGCGAAGGCCCTGCGGCATGCGGCCCAGGAACAACCCCGTGAACCAGCCGAAGATGGCCACGACGGAGAGGGCGTTGCCGAGCGCCCCCGAGACGAGGAGCGCTGGGATGGCGAGGATGATCCGAAAGCCGGTCTTCCATCGGTTCTGGCGCTCGGGCGGGCCGATCGAGAGGTCCACCGGATAGCTGCCCTCACGGCCGGTGAAGCCGGGGAACGGGTTCGCAACGAGGGTGATGAACGCGTAGTTGTGCGTGGAGTAGCGGAGGTACGCGGAGATGAAGCGGTGAAGGCCGGCGGCCGGGGGGCCCGCGAAGAGCGTCACGAACCAGTTGGCGACGATCGCGAAGAAGACCACGATCCCCCAGAGAATCAGCCAGACGAGGTGCGGAAGCCAGAGCAGGAAGCGAAAGAAGACGGTCAGGCGGGAGCGGCGCAGATCGTCGTCGCAAGAGATGCCGACGGGGTGATCGGGCGGCGGAGAGCCGTAGTCGGGCACGAGGGGGTCGCTGTTCGGGTAGCGGTCGGTGACGAGGAGGAGGTAGGCGGCGGCCTGGGCCGAGTACCACAGGGCGTAGGCCGAGAGGTCGCGCAGCCCGCGCGGCATGCGGGCGCGAGCGAGCGAGGCGAACCAGGCGAGAATCGCGGCGGTGCTGAGGATCCCGAAGGAGCTGCGGAGGTGGCCGCTGCCGCCGTAGACGCCGGAGGCGCCGATCGCGACGCCGCCCAGGATCAGGGCGGGAACGGCGAGGACCAGGCGGAAGAACGTCTTCCAGCGGTTCTGCTGCCGCTGCTCGACGGCGATCAGGTCGATGGGGTAGCCCTCGCCGCCCCCGAAGGGCGGGAAGGGGTTGGCGGCGAGGTAGAGGTAGGCGTCTACGTGCGTGAAGTAGCGGAGGAACCGGGTCTGGAGGTCACCGCCGACCGTTCGCCCGGAGAACACGATGGCGAACCAGTTGATCACCGCCATCACGGCGGCGAGCAGTCCCCACACGTACAGGAAGATCAGGTGGGGGATGACGAGGATGAGGCGGAAGCCGACGGTCAGGCGCGAGCGCTCGAGATCGTCGTTGATGACGATCCGAACCTGCTCGCCCGCGCCCGGCTCCTCGGGCTGCGGGGGCGGCGTGGAGGCGCAGGAGGCGGCGAGGGAGGCGGCGGAGGCTGTGCCCCCTCGCCGGCTGGCGGGATTCCCCTCTCCTCGTCGTTCATGCGGCCGGGAACTTAGCGGCGGGTGCGGAGCGAAGTGGGCCGCGCCATTCAGCTGGCCGGATCTTCGAGCCCAGGTGCCTGAGAATGGCCAGAGGGCGGCGCTACACTGAGCCGCCGAAAGACCTGTCCGGGGCTATAGCTCAGCTGGGAGAGCGTTCGGATGGCATCCGAAAGGTCGTGGGTTCGAGTCCCACTAGCTCCACTGCCCGAGACCCTCTGTATCCCGAGCCGCTTCAACGGCCCGCTGGAAAGCGGCAACGGCGGCTACTGCTCCGGCGTCGCCGCGCGCTACATCGAGGGTCCCGCCGCGGTCATGTTGCGGCGCCCCGTGCCCCTCGACGCCCCGCTCGAGGTGACCCGCGGCGCGAACGGCTCCGTCCGCGTCTTCGATGGGGGTGCTCTCGTCCTCGAGGCACGCCCGGCTCCCGCCTTCGACCTCGACCCGCCCGCCCCCGTGACCCCTGCCGAGGCGCGCGAGGCGACGGCCCGCTACCGCGAGACCCCTGGGGGCCTCTTCCACCGCTGCTTCGTCTGCAGCCCGGCCCGCGACGACGCCCTCGGCGTCTTCGCGGGCGCCGTCGACGGCCGTCCCCTCGTCGCCTCCCCCTGGACGCCGCCGGCGTGGGCGGCCGACTCCGCCGGCCGCGTGCACCCCGAGTTCGTCTGGTCGGCCCTCGACTGCCCGACCTACCCCGCGGCTCACCTCGACACCGATCTCTCGACGAGCGTGCTCGGCCGGTTCACCGGGCGCCTCGACTCCCGCGCGATCGCCGGGGAGGAGCACGTCGTGATCGCCTGGCCCGTCGCCGTCGAGGGCCGCAAGCGTCAGGCCGCCTCCGCACTCCTCTCGGCCGACGGGGAAATCCTGGCGATCGCCCGGGCGCTCATGATCGAGCTGCGCACCGCGTAGCGATCGCGGCGGCGCCGTCCCGTACCCTGCTCCGCCATGCGCTGGCTCATCGATGGCATGAACGTCATCGGCACCCGCCCTGACGCGTGGTGGAAGGATCGCGACGCCGCGATGCTTCGGCTCGTGGACGAACTCGAACGCTGGGTTGCGACCAGCGGGGAGGACGTCACGGTCGTCTTCGAGCGTCCCCCTCGGCCCCCGATCTCCTCAACCGTGATCGAGGTCGCCCACGCGCCCCGTCCGCGCGCGGATGCCGCCGACGATGAGATCGTCCGCCGCCTGTCCGACGAGCCCGACACAGCGAGGGTCC
Source organism: uncultured bacterium (assembly GCA_963772345.1). Lineage (GTDB taxonomy): Bacteria > Actinomycetota > Thermoleophilia > Solirubrobacterales > 70-9 > AC-56. The sequence goes on from CAVYXB010000004.1 coordinate 41,286, forward strand.
GCGTCGTCACCTCGGACCGCTGGCTGGCCGACCGGGTCCGCGTCACCGGGGCGACGGTCGAGCCCTCCTCTGCCTTCCGCCAGCGCCTCGAGGGCGATTGACCCGCGGCTGGCCGGTGCCCACCGGTCCGGCCCTCGGCGCGCTCAATGCGTGACGCTCACCAGCTCGAAGCGCTCGTGGTCGCCCTTGACGACGCGTTCCTCCACGACGCCGATCCCGCGGGCGTTCGTCTTCTGCTCCACCACCCGGGGTTCGAGCGCGCTCGTCTCCGCCGTCACCAGGGGCCTGGTGTACGTCCCCGCCGGCACCTGAGCCGTTCCCACGACCCCGACCACGCGCGCCTGGTCCATGGCGTGGCCCGGGTAGTACTCCTGGCGGTAGGACTCTCCCGCGCGGGGCGCGCCGGGCATGATGATCCCCGGCTGCGCGCCGTTGACCCCCGACTGCCACGAGTCCGGGGCCTTGACGAACCGACCACCCTTGTAGTCCCGCGCGTCCTCGCCGAAATACCAGACGTTCCCCGCTTTGTCCTGCGCGTACCAGTCGAACGTTCGCTCCACCGGGGCGCCGCGCTCGAACACACTGTCCCGCACCACGGTGCACTTCACCCCGAGGATGGTCTTCGTCTGGTGCGTCACCACCTCGTCATCCGTCTGCGGTGTCCTCCCATTCTCGGCGACCCCCCTGTAGTGCAGTGCCGTGCCCGGCTCGAACGGCAGATACGGGTTGTCCACCCGAGCGACGAAGTCCGCCGGGTGGATCGAGGTGGAATACGTCCCGCTGACCGGCGCCAGCTTCGAGGCCGACCCCGAGGAGCCGCTCGAGGTCCCGGCCGGGGATGCGCTGTGCGAGGCGGGGCCCGCCCCCGTCGCCGCGCTGGTGCTGTTCGACCCGCCCGACGACCCGCCGCAGCCCCCTGCGAGCACTGCCACCGCTGCAATGGCTCCAAGGCTCAGCTTCTTCATCGATTCCTCCTTCGTCGCTGAATCGAAGCCCACGATCCCCACCGTCCGTGAAACGCCCGTGAACGCCCGGCTGTCATCTCTCTTTCATCTTCGTCCGGGACACTTCGAGGCAGCGGGGAATGCGAGTACTGATCGTCGAAGATCACGTGAAGATGGCCGGCCTGATCAGGCGCGGCCTTCGCAAGGAGGGCATGGCCGTGGACGTCGCGGGTGACGGCGAGGAGGGCGTCGCGCGGGCCGAGGCGACGGAGTACGACGCGATCATCCTCGACGTGATGCTTCCGGGCATCGACGGCTTCGAGGTCTGTCGCCGCCTGCGTGGAGACGGTGTGTGGGCTCCGATCCTCATGCTCACGGCGCGGGACGCGGTGAAGGACCGGATCGCGGGCCTCGACGAGGGCGCGGACGACTACCTCACCAAGCCCTTCTCCTACGCGGAGCTCCTGGCGCGCTTGCGCGCCCTGGTCCGGCGCGGTGCGGTGGAGCGTCCAACCGAGCTGCAAGTCGGCAACCTCCGACTCGACCCCGCGCGACGGCAGGTCTGGCGCGGGGAAACGGAGATCGCCCTCTCGGCCAAGGAGTTCTCGATCCTCGAGACATTCATGCGGAGGCCCGGCGAGGTCCTCTCCCGGTTCCAGCTGCTCGAGCACGCTTGGGACTACGACTACGAAAACCGCTCCAACGTTGTCGACTCCTACATCCGGCTGCTGCGCCGCAAGATCGACCGCCCGTTCGGCACCGGCAGCATCGAGACCGTACGCGGGGCCGGCTACCGCCTCCGAGAGGAGCCGAACCGCTGAGCCGTCTGCCGATCAGGCTCCGCGTCACCCTCGTCTTCGCCGCCATCATGGCGATGGTCCTCGCCGCCACGGGCCTCTTCCTCCGGCTGCGCCTCGAGCACAACCTCGACCACTCGATCAATCAGGACCTCCAAACCCGCAGCAATGCGTTGGTGTCCCTCATTCGCACCGGCGAGCTTCGATTCGGCGAAGCCGTCCGTAGCGCCCTGAGGTCCCGTGGCACCAGCTTCGCCCAGGTGCTCTCATCCGACGGGCACCTCTTCGAGCCCAGGGCCCAGGAGGCGGGTGAGCCGGCCCTCAGCCAGCCCGAGGTGCTGCAGGCCCAGGGTCGGCCGACCTTCATCGCCCGCTCGGGGGCACCGGGCCTCTCGGGGGAGCCGGTTCGCCTGCTGGCCACTCCGATCGACTTCGAGCGCCATCGGCTGATCGTCGTCGCCGGCACCTCGCTCGCCGCCCGCAACGATGCCCTCACGAGCCTGACCACGCTGCTCCTGATCGGGGGGCCCATCGCCCTTCTGCTCTCCTCGCTCGCCGCGTACTGGACCGTGGGGGCGGCGCTGCGTCCCGTGGAGGCGATGCGCCTTCGCGCAACGGAGATCTCCGCCACCGAATCGGAGCAGCGCCTTCCGGTGCCTCCCGCGCAGGACGAGCTCCGCCGGCTCGGCGAGACCCTGAACGCCATGCTGGACCGGCTGGAGGCCGCCCTGCGGCGAGAGCGAGCGTTCGTGGACGACGCGAGCCATGAGCTTCGCACTCCGCTCGCCCTCCACAAGAGCGAGCTCGAGCTGGCCCTGCGCTACGGGGGAAGCCCGGAGGAGCTTCGCGCCGCGATCGCATCGGCGATGGAGGAGGCCGACCGTCTCTCCCAGCTCGCGGAAAACCTGCTCGTCCTTGCCCGCTCGGACAAGGGCGTCCTGCCGGTGGAGCCCGAGCCGCTCCAGGTCAGCGAGCTGTTCGCCACTGTCGCCGGAAGGTTGAGCGACCGAGCCCGCGAGTCCGATCGCCCACTGGAGGTCGACGTACCCGATGGGCTCGTCGTGGCGGCGGATCGCCTCCGCACGGAACAGGCCCTGACGAACCTCGTCGAGAACGCCCTACGCCACGGCGGCGGTCCGGTGCGGCTGTGGGCCCGGGCGCGCGCGGAAGCGGTGGAGCTCCACGTCAGCGACGCCGGCGCTGGCTTTCCTCCCGACTTCCTCCCCCATGCCTTCGAGCGGTTTCGGCGGGCCGACCCAGCGAGGGGCGAGGGAGGCGCCGGCCTCGGCCTCGCGATCGTCGACGCGGTCGCCCAGGCGCACCACGGCCACGCCGAGGCGCGAAACGAGCCGAACGGCGGGGCCGACGTATGGATCGAGCTCGCCCGCGGCGCCCCCGACTAGCCCGTGCGCCGGACCACCTCGAGGTCCTCCACTCGCAGCCGTCCGACCTCGAGCTCGTCGATCCTCAACCGCTTCACATTCCCCCTCGCCACCGCGAGCCGCCCGATCGCGAGCGCGCCGAACGCTCCCGCGCCCAGCGCCAGGGCCCCGGTGGCGAACGCACCGATCGCCATCGCCCCGAGGGAGCCGGCCCCCGCCGAGGCGCGCTCGATCTCCACCACGTCCCCTCGCCTCGAGAGCCACCTGGTCCGCGGCGTCCGCTTCTCCCGTCGCCTCATCACAGCCTCCTTCGAGCCCGATCGTCAGAAGCTCCCAATCGTGTCACGCTCCAGGCCGGTGCTCGGGTAGGCTCCGCCGCCATGAAGCAGGTCGCCGACGGCGTATGGCATCTCGACACCTTCTTCCTCCCGAACTCGATCAACGCCTATCTCGTCGACGACGTCCTCATCGACGCCGGGACCAGGCACTCGACGAGCAAGATCCTCAAACAGCTGCGGGGCCACAAGGTCAATACGCACGCGCTGACCCACGCGCACCCAGACCATCAGGGAGCGAGCCACGAGCTGTGCGAGAACCTCGGCGTCCCCTTCTGGGTGGGCGAGCGCGATGCGGACGCCGCCGAGAACCCCGACCTGATCCGCCAGCGCCAGCCGAGTCACTTCATGGCGCGGTTCTACCTACGCATCTTCATCGGCCCCGGCCATCCGGTCGATCGCAAGCTCGCCGAAGGCGACGAGGTGGCGGGCTTCAAGGTGCTCGACGTCCCGGGCCACTCCGCCGGCCACGTGGCCTTCTGGCGCGAGTCCGACGGCGTTCTGATCCTCGGCGACGTGCTCACCAACATCGACCAGCTCACCGGGCTTCCGGGCCTCCACGAGCCGAAGCCCTACCTGACCCCCGATCCGGTCGAGAACCGGCGCTCGGCGCGCAAGCTGGGCACGCTCGAACCCAAGGTCGTCCTCTTCGGCCACGGCGCCCCTCTTCGCGACACGAAGAAGTTCGTCGAATTCGTGGACGCCCTCCCGGCGTAACGCGCGTCCCTCGAGGCGCCCGGACGCCGCGGCTCAGAAGCCGGCGGCTCGCCAGGTGCGCTCGCGCAGCCGCTGGCGGACGACGTGGATATAGCCCTTGGCTGGGTCGGTCCACCACCGGCCCGCGTACCAGGCCCCGACGCTCCCCCACACGTCTCCCGGCTGATAGTCGCGTCCATGCTCGACTGTGTTCAGCCATCCCATCTTGCCGTCGAAGTAGGCCCGGAGGATGCCCCCGTAGTAATCGGCGTTGAACGCGGTCGAGTCGCGCGCGATCCGACACTCGCCCCAGCAGTGGTACGGCCGGCGGACCTGGAACAGCCCGAACGAGTCGCCGTTGTCCCCGACCGCCGACTGGTGCCACCAGGACTCCACGACCGCCACGGCCCGCAACAGGCGGGGATTGAACCCCCACTTGTACGCAGCCCACTGAATGATCTCGTCCGTGGTGCCACGGAACCGCCCGTTGACGAAGCGGGCGTAGGGCATGTCGCTGCGGTCGTGCCATCGCGCGCAGCTGCGCGTGGCCCGGCACGGTGTGGTCGGCGGCCCGGTTGTCGGGGCGCGGCTCCCAAGACGATCGGTGGACCCGCTTCGCCGCCTCGGCGCTCGTCAGCGGGCCCCAGCCGACCGGCTTGGCCAGCGGCTGCCTGGCGCCGGCCGCCGCGGCCGTGCCCGCCAGCGCGAGGAGCGCGGCGGCTCCAAGCGCGAGGGACAGCAGCCTGCTCATACCTCGTCTATCGGCACGAGCACACCGCGGCTGAGCCGCGGCGCTCCCGTCAGCGCCGTTTGCCTGGCGGCGGCGAGCGCGGAGCGGCAGCGTTCGGTGAGGCCTCGGCGAACGCGCCACGGCGCCCCCGAGAAGCCGAGGTTCGCGACCTTCGCGAACCCCGCTTCGTCCTCTCGCAGGGCCAAGAGCAGATGGGCGATTCGGTCCGCGGGCGGGAGGCCTTCTGGCTCGCCCACCTTCACGCACCAGCTGTCCACCCGGCGCCCGCCGGGCCGGACCATCAGCGCTCCGCGCTCGCCCACGAGCCACACGCCGAGCGCGCCGCGTTCCAGCGCAAGACCCGTCTCGGCGAGGAGTTCGCGCTCCGCGTGGCCGAGCAGGTCGCCGAGCAGCCCGAGCGCCACCCGGCTCGCCTCGGGGTCGCCTCCGCCGTTGGTGGTGTCGCCCAGCGCCGCGACCGCGCGCGCCCCGCGGCTCGCCTGGAGCCGTGGTATCAGCCAGGCGTGTGCGAAGCACCCCAGCGCCACCGGCAGGGTGAGCGGCGAGAGCAGGAGGAGCACGATGCCCGGAACCGTGAAGACGACGACGATCCACGCGGTCCAGGCCGTCCAGCGCCGCCCTCTGCGGACCAGCTCGCGCTCAGTGACCTCGGGGCGCCACCAAAGGGCAGCGGCCTCCTCCAGCCCCGGCCGCTGCTCGTGATCGGGAGGCATAGGGGGCGTTGCCGCCGCCCCGGCCCGCGGCACAGGGCTAACCGCCGGCGATCGGGCGCCGCAGGATCACCAGGTCGGCGTCCGGCGGGAGCTCCCGCACGACGTCGGCGCTGCCGTCGGGGAGCGGGACGCTCGCCAGCATTCCCAAGTCGAGCTCCCGGCGGAAGGCGCTCACCGCGGCCTCCCGGGCCTGAGCGTCGTCGTCGGTCCACTCGGCGACCGTGGTGTGGCCGGTTCGATCGAGCCTGATCAAGCGCGCCATCGTGACCTCCTCGCGATTGCTTCAGCCCAATATACGCTCGCGTCCGACTCGTAAACTCAGCCCGCGATGGACGCGTACGACCCCCAGGAGATCGAACGCCGCTGGCAGGAGGTCTGGGAGCGCGAGGGCACCTGGGAGGTGCCGAATCCCGGCCAGCCGGGATTCGACGACTCGAAGCCGAAGAGCTACGTGCTGGAGATGCTGCCGTACCCCTCGGGGGAGCCCCACGTGGGCCATCTCAAGAACTACGCGATCGGCGACGCGATCGCCCACTATCGACGCCGGCGCGGGTATCGCGTCATCCATCCGATGGGATACGACGCCTTCGGGCTGCCGGCGGAGAACAACGCGATCAAGACAGGCGAGCCTCCGAGGGTCGCAACCGAGCGGTCGATCGACGCCTACCGGCGCCAGTTCCTTCGCCTGGGCATCTCGATCGACTGGACGCGCGAGATCTCCACTCACACGCCCGAGTACTACCGCTGGACCCAGTGGATCTTCCTGAAGCTGCTGGAGCGCGGCCTCGCATACCGGAAGGACGCGGCGGTCAAGTGGTGTCCGAAGGACGCCACCGTGCTCGCGAACGAGCAGGTCGTGGACGGCCGCTGCGAGCGCTGCGGCACCCCCGTCGAGATCCGGCAGCTCGAGCAGTGGTTCTTTCGGATCACCGACTACGCCGACCGGCTGCTTTCCGATTTCGACCAGCTCGAGTCGTGGCCGGAGCGCGTCATCACCATGCAGCGCAACTGGATCGGTCGCTCCGAGGGCGCCGAGGTGACCTTCCGATGCGAGGAGCTCGGAATCGACTTCCCCGTGTTCACCACGCGCCCGGACACGCTCTTCGGCGCGACCTTCTTCGTCCTCGCTCCCGAGCACCCCGACGTCCTCCGGCTCGCCGAGGGTACGGCGCACGAGGAGCAGGTTCGCGAGTACGTCAACCGCGCGATCGCCGAATCGGCCGAGGAGCGCGGCGCGGAGGACCGGGCGAAGACGGGCGTGCCGCTGGACCGCACCGTGACCAACCCGGTCAACGGCGAGGAGATCCCGATGCTCGTGGCCGACTACGTGCTGATGGAGTACGGCACCGGCGCGATCATGGCCGTGCCCGCGCACGATCAGCGCGACTTCGACTTCGCGAAGGCCGCCGGCCTCGAGATCCGGCCCGTCGTCGAGCCGGGTGCGGGGAGCGCGGAGCCAGGAGCGAGCCCCGGAGGCGTAGCCGAGGAGCCGGCGGGCATTGACTCGGCGTTCACCGGCCATTCGGCGGGGGAGCGCCTCGTGAACTCCGGCGACTTCACGGGGATGCGCGCGGACGAGGCGATCGGGGCGATCACCGACTGGCTCGCCGAGCGGGGCCTCGGGAAGCGAGCCGTCAACTACCGATTGCGCGACTGGCTCGTCTCGCGCCAGCGCTACTGGGGCTGCCCGATCCCGGTCGTCTATTGCGAGCGGGACGGGGTCGTGCCCATCGGCGAGGACCAGCTACCGGTGCTCCTGCCGGAAGTCGAGGACTACGCGCCGAAGGGGAAGAGCCCGCTCGCGGCCGCCGAGGAGTGGGTGGCGACCGAATGTCCGCGTTGCGGGGGACCGGCTCGCCGCGAGACGGACACGATGGACACCTTCGTCGACTCGTCCTGGTACTTCATCCGGTACCTGGACCCCCACGACTCCGAGCGGGCGTGGGACCGCGAGGTCGCCGACTACTGGATGCCCGTGGACCAGTACATCGGCGGCGTCGAGCACGCGATCCTCCACCTCATGTACGCGCGGTTCTTCACCAAGGCGCTCTGCGACATGGGGGAGCTCGGGGTCCAGGAGCCGTTTGCGAGCCTCTTCACGCAGGGCATGATCACCCGCGACGGGGCCAAGATGTCCTCGTCGAAGGGAAACGTCGTAAGCGCCGCGGACACCGTGGCGCGGTACGGCGCGGACACCGCACGCACCTACGTGCTCTTCATCGGCCCGCCCGAACAGGACGCCGATTGGACCGACCAGGGCGTCGAGGGCGTGCACCGGTTCCTGTCTCGGCTGTGGCGTCTTGCTCGCGAGGTGCTCGAGCGAACGGCGGGCGGGAGCGACGGGGGCAGCGAGCGATCCGCCCAGGCGGCGTCCGATCTGACCACCAAGGCGCACTGGGCGATCGACAAGGTGAGTCGCGACTTCGAGCGCGGATTTCAGTTCCACACCGCGATCGCCGGGGTGATGGAGCTCGTCAACGAGGCCTACCGGCTGAAGGACGAGCTCTACGACGGGGCCGTCGGACGAGAGGCGCTGCGCTTCGCGGCGACGACGGCCGCCAGCCTGATCTTCCCGTTCGCGCCCCACCTCGGTGCCGAGGTGTATGAGTCCCTCGAGGGCTCGCGCGTTTGGGAGGAGCCATGGCCCGAGGCGGATACGGCGCTGCTGGAGAGCGACATGTTCACGCTGGTCATCCAGGTCAACGGGAAGCTCCGGGCTCGCGTCGAAGCCGCAGTCGACGCCGGGGAGGCCGAGCTGCTCGAGCTCGCCCACAGCACCGAAGCCGTGAAACGCCATCTCGACGGCAAGGAGGTCGTCAAGGAGATCGTGGTGCCCGGGAAGCTCGTCAACCTCGTGGTTCGGTAGGCCCGTACCACGCGGCCGCCCCGCGTCTGGTAGAAAGGCGGCGGATGCTTGTCAGACGGTTCTCGGACGCCGCCGTCACCGAGTTGCACCGGCTCAGCTCGCACATCCTCATGGATGCGGGCGAGCTCGGCTCGCGCAACGTATCCGTCAACTGGCTCGAGGTCCCCGCCGGCGCCTCGGAGGAGCTCCGCTCGCACGAGGAGGCCGAACAGGTCTACGTCGTCGTCAGCGGCACGGGGACGATGTCCGCCACCGGTGACACACAGCGCCTGGAGGTCGGCGACCTGGTGCTGATCCCTCCCGCGACCGATCACGCGGTCGCCAACGAGGGAGGCGACCCGCTCGGCCTCGTCTCGGTGCAGTCGCCCCCCGTCTCCGCGGACGAGCTCTACAGCCGCCGGCTCGCTGCCCAGGCGGCCAACTACGACGACTACGAAGACGAGCAATGACTCCGCCGACGTCCTCGGGAATCACTCCGCCGACATCCTCCGCTTCGCGTCCGGTGTCGGCGGGTCAGGGCTCCAACCTGACCCGGCAGGCACCGACGCCTGCACCGCGACTTCGTCGCTAGCACGAACGGGCAATGGTCCGTAGGCATGTGGTGATCCACGGCCGGGTCCAGGGGGTCTTCTTCCGTGACACGATCCGGCGCACGGCCGACACTCGGGGCGTCGCGGGCTGGGTACGTAATACGCCGGAGGGCACCGTAGAGGCGATCTTCGAGGGCGAGGACGAGGCCGTGGGGGACCTGATCCGTTTCGCCCACGAGGGCCCGCGCGGCGCGACCGTTGAGCGTGTCGAGGTGGCCGAGGAGAGCCCCGAAGGGCTGACGGGCTTCGAGGTGCGCTAGCCGGGGCGCGGGCGCCGGGACGATTGCGTTGCACAATCCTGGCACCGGGCCGAACCCAGGTCACGGGTTCTCGCGCACCGTTATCGAGTGGCCGCGCTCAGCCGCTCCCAACTCCTCGTCTACGGTGCCGTCGGGGTTGCGCTGCTCCTGCTGGGGGCGCGATGGATCCGCTCGACTGACTCGTCCGGCGCCGCCGGCGACGGCGTCAGCTACGCGTCCGGCTCCTCGGGATCCGGATCGCTCAGCGTGGACCAGAACGGCGGCGAGGACGTCGTCGTCGACGTCGCCGGTGCGGTAGCCAAGCCGGGGGTGTACAGGTTGCCGGGCGGCTCGCGGGTCGACGACGCGGTCCAGCGGGCGGGAGGCGCCAGCGCCGCGGGCGACGTCGAGCAGATCAACCTGGCAGCCCGCCTTGCCGACGGGCAACAAGTCGTGGTCCCGACACGACTGAAGAGCTCCGCCGGCGTCGCCGCGGGCGCCTCGAGCGGAGATTCGACCGCCGCAAGTGGGCCGATCAGCCTCGGTACCGCGACCGTCGAGGAGCTCGACACGATCGAGGGGATCGGCCCAGTGACCGCGCAGAACATCGTCGATTACCGCGACCAGCACGGCGGCGTCTCTTCGATCGATCAGCTCGACCAGATCGACGGTATCGGCCCCGCCACCATGGACGCCCTTCGCGCCCGGCTCCAACCCTGAGCCCGGACACGGGGATCGTCGCCCGCTTCGCGGCCCTCGCCGCGGCGGTGGCCGGGCTGGTGGTGTCGCCACTCGTGCCGAACCCCGCACCCGAAGCGGCGCTCGCGCTGCTGGCGGCATCCGGTGTCTCCGGCGTGGCCCTGGTGGCTACTCGCCCCCGCGAGGTCGGCTCGGCGCGCGGTGTCTGGATGGCCCTCGCCGCCCTCGCCGCGATGGCGGGCGGTGCCGGGTTCGGCGAGCTCCGGTTGCTAGCGATCGACGGAGGCGCGTTCGAGGGGCCGGTTGGCGCCCGGGCTGCGGCGCGCGGCTATGTGACCGCGGTTCCGCACCGGTCGAACGGCGAGGTGACCGTGCGGATACAAACCGCCGACGGTCGCCTGGCGGTGGAGGCCCACGAGCCGGTCCCGGACCTTCCGATCGGCCGGCAGGTCGTCGCCAGCGGGATGGTCGAGCGACCGCCGCCCTGGGAGGCGGGCTACCTCAGGAGACTCGGGATCGGCGAGATCCTCGCCGCCGATCGCCTGCGCCTGACGGCTCGCACCCGCTCCGGCGCCGATGGCCGTGATCGATCGCATCAGGGACCGAGCGGAGGTGGCGCTCGGCCGCGGTACGCCACATGCGGAGGAGGCGCTCCTCCGCGGCTTCCTGCTCGGCGAGGACGACAGGATCGATCCCGCCACGGCGGACGACTTCAAGCGCTCCGGGCTCGCGCACCTGCTCGCCGTCTCCGGCGACACCGTGATGCTCCTGGCCCTGCTGGCCATGGCGCTCCTGGCGCTCCTGGGCGTGTCGTTGAGAGCGCGTCTCGCGTGCGTGCTGGCGCTGATCGCCCTTTATGTGCCGCTCACCGGTTCCGGCCCCTCGATCCAGAGGGCGGGGATCATGGCGGCGACCGGGGTGGTCGCGATGCTCGCCGGCCGACCTCGCTCACGCTGGTATGCCGTGCTTTTGGCCGCCCTGGCGACCCTGGCGCTCAACCCACGCGCGAGCGGCGACGTCGGCTGGCAGCTGAGCTTCGCCGCCGTGATCGGGATCCTGCTGTGGACCTCGCGACTGCGGGATCTGCTCATGGGGGACCCCGCCAGCCGACACACCGGCTTGCGGCGTGCCCTGGCGGAGGGCGCCGGGGTCACCATCTCGGCGACGCTTGCCACGGCGCCGTTGATGGCGAGCGCCTTCGGCGCGGTGTCCATCGCGTCGTTGCCCGCCAACCTTCTCGCCCTGCCGGCGGTCGCGCCCATGATGTGGCTGGGGATGCTGGCCTGCATCGCCGGACAGGTGCCCGGGATCCCCGTGCAGCCATTCACCTGGCTTGCCGGCCTCCTGGCGGCCTACGTGGCCCAGGTCGCGCACTGGCTCGGCTCGCCCGCCTGGGCGCGCGTGGAGATCAGCACCGACGGCCGCGAGTCGGTCCTGGCTGCCTATGCGGCCATCGGCCTCTGCGCGTGGGCGGCGCTGGGCTGGGCTGCGCGGCGACGCGGTCTCCGCGTTTGGCCGGGGCGTCACACGGTGGTCGCCGCCGCAATGGCGGCGGCCCTCGTGGCGTTCACCCTCGGGCTGCCCACCGTCGGCCCCGGCGCCGTGGTGGGCCCGGCCCCCAGCCTGCGAATCACCGTGCTCGACGTTGGCCAGGGCGACTCGATTCTGCTCGATCCGGCCGACGGCGAGCCCGTCCTCGTGGACGGCGGGCCCCACGGCGACGACCTCCGAGACCACCTCGAGAGCGAGGGCGTCGCGAAGCTGGCGGCGGTGGTCGTGACACACGACCAGTCCGATCACGTCGGGGGCATCGAGGAGCTCCTCGGCATCCTTCCCATCCGCCGGCTTCTTTACGCGCAACGAGGCCCCGACTTCCCACGCAACGCACGAGCCGCGGATGTTCGGACGAGCTCGATCGCGGAGGGTTCCGAGGTTGACTCGGGAGGTCTCCGCCTCGAGGTCCTGTGGCCGCCCCGAGCCGCGCTCGACCGCCGCACGCCGACGGATCCAAACCTGATGGCGCTTGTGCTCCTGGCGCACTGGCACCGCTTCTCGATGCTGCTCACCGCGGACGCCGAGGCCGAAGCCGTGCCGCTCGATCCTGGGCCGGTGGACGTGCTCAAGGTTGCGCATCACGGTTCCGACGACGCCGGCCTCGGGCCGCTGCTCGACCGCACCACGCCGAGCCTGGCCGTGATCTCGGTCGGTTCCGACAACCCTTACGGCCACCCGACCCCGGATACCCTTTCCACCCTCGCTGAGCATGGTGTCCCGACCCTCCGTACGGACGAGGCGGGCGATGTGACGATCGACGTCGCGCGGGGCGGCTGGACGGTCGAGACGGGGGATGGCTGAGGCAGGCCGGCCCTCCGGTGCGGTCCGCGCCTCCGAGTACCCTGCCCGACCTCGGCAAGCAACCGGAAGGACAGCGATGAAGCGCCTAGCGACCGTGGCCGTCGCAACTGCCCTCGGGATCGGCGCAGCGGCGGGAATCTCCGCCTGTGGGAGCGATTCGACGACGACCGTCTCGGTTTCGACGCCTGCCGGTTCGGCAACAGCGACGGTCCCGACCACCACACCGACCACGACGTCCACGACGAGCACCACGTCGACGACCACGACGAGCACGGCGAACGGCGGCACCGGCTACTAGGGACGCACGGCCGCGGCCCAGGCTGCCAATACACTCGGCTGCCGTGTCTGGCCCGAAACCGACCGCCTCGGGCTCGATCAAGCCCGCCTACCTGATCGTCGGCGACGACGAGGGAAAGATCGACGCGGCGCTGGATCGGCTTCGCTCGCGCGGCGAGCGGGAGGGGGCCGTGCTGGAGAGCTTCGGCTCGGGGACGGAGGGCCCGCCCGACACGGAGGCGCTCATCGCCGCCATCCCCGCGATGTCGCTGATGTCGTCGCGACGCTATCTACTGGCGGACGGCGTCGAGCGCTGGACCGCGAAGCAGGCAGCGGGCTTGATCGAGGCGCTCGCGGCCTTGCCGCCCGAGCTGACGGTCGTGTTCATCGCCCGCGAGCTCTCCCCGAAGGCAAAGGCGCCCAAAGGCTTGGCGGAGGCGGTCGAGGGCGCCGGCGGCGACGTCCTGAGGTACTCGGCGCCGAGCGGCGCGAGACCTCCCCGCGAGGCTCTCCGAGGACGCCGGCCGGCGCGGCTTCAAGCTCGACGCCGCCGCGGCCCGGGTCCTGGTGGAGAGAATGGGGGAGGGAACTCTCCGGCTCGCCAACGAGCTCGACCGGCTGGCGCTCTGGGCGGGGCCCGACGGCGAGGTGGCCCTCGCCGACCTGGAGGACATGGTCGCGGACACCTCGCAACAGGCGGCCTGGGCGCTGTCCGACGCGATCGTCGCCCGGGATTCGAGCGCCGCGCTGGGAGCGGCGGAACGGCTCCTGTCGCAGGGGGAGGCCGTGACGCCGCTCGTCTACCAGGCGGCCCGCCGGCTGCGCGACGCGAACTCAGCGGTCGCGCAACTGGAGGAGGGCATGCCGTCGAAGACGGTCGAGGCGAACCTCCGCATGCATCCGTACGCGGCGAAGATGCTGATTCGTCGAGTGCGCGACGCATCGCCGTCCGCCCTTCGCTCCGCCTGTTGTGCGATCGCCGACCTGGAATGGTGGACCCGCGGAGGGTCGGAGTATCCGGACGACGTGGCGCTCACGCTCGCCGTGTGGCGTGCGGCCGGCGCCGGCGCCGGTGCAAGCTGAGGCGGCGGGCAGTGCCCAGCCGGGTGCCCGCCCGCTAGGCCGAGGCTCGGCTGAGCAGGCGCGCGGCGCGCGACTTCTTGCGCGCGCCGTTGTTGGCGTGCAGGGCGCCCCTCTGGACGGCCTTGTCGATGCGCGAAACCAGCTCGCGGTGCTCGTCGCCGATCGTCGCCTCCTCCCCGGAGTCGACGGCGCGCTCGAAGCGCCGGAAATGCGTTCGCACGGCGCTCTGGAGGCGCCGGTTCTCGAGCCGCTCCCGCTCGGAGCGATGGATCCTCTTGAGCTGTGAGCGAATGTTGGCCACGGCGCGACCGGCCATGATAGCGACGCCTTGATGGAGGGCTCCGAGCGCGACCGACGCCGCGAGGACGAGCGCCGAGCCCAGGAGCGGCTCTACGGAACCCCGGTGCGCGCTCGCCTGGACCCGGCACCGGTCGACGTGGTGGCAACCGAGGAGCCCGGTGTGGAGGCGCTCGCCGTCGCGAGCGAGTCCCAGCGCACGCGAGCGGGGCGGTTGGCCCGCTCCACCGCGTTCTTCTCGGTCGCCACCTCGTTCTCTCGGATCGCCGGGCTCGTCCGCGAGGTGGTCGCCGCTTACTACTTCGGGGTCAGCGGCGCGATGTCCGCTTTCACGATCGCCTTCCAGGTGCCGAACCTGGTCCGCAGCCTGTTCGCCGACGCCGCGATCCAAGCGGCTTTCGTACCCGTCTTCACGGAGGACCTCGAGCGAGGCAACAAGCGAGAGGCGTTTCGTCTCGCCTCGACCCTGATCTTCCTCGTCACGCTGGTCCTCACCGCTTCTCACCGCCGGGTTCATCCTGATCGCGCCGGTCTTGATGCCCGTGTTCGTCGGCTCGAACGTGCCTCAGGGACTCACGGTGACGCTCTCGCAGATCCTGTTCCCGATCCTCGTGATGCTCGGGACGACCGGGATGGTCGTGGGCATCCTGAACAGCTACAACCGGTTCGGGGCCTTCGCCATCTCGCCGTTCTTCTGGAACGTCGCGATCATCGCCGTGCTGGTGGCCATGCGGCCGCTGTTCCATGGCCAGGACAAGATCTACGCGTATGCGATCGGTGTCCTGGTCGGGACGGCGATCCAGCTTGCGATCCCCGCATGGGATCTGCGGCATACGCCGTTTCGCCTGCTTCGCGTCTTCGACTGGAGAAGCCCCGACGTACGGCGGGTGCTGCTGCTGATGCTGCCGGTGACGATCAGCCTCGGGCTGATCAACTTCAACCTGTTGATCAACAGCATCTTCGGCAGCCTCGTGTCCGAGCACGCCCCGGCCGAGATCGACAAGGCCTTCAGGATCTACATGCTGCCCCAGGGGATCTTCTCGGTTGCGGTGACCACCGTGATGTTCCCGACTCTCGCGCGCCTCGCCGCCCGCCAGGAGTACGAGGACCTGCGGGCGACCATGGCGAACGGCATGCGCCAGATCGTCCTCCTCCTGGTCCCGGCGGCGGCCGCGATCCTCGTGCTGTCGGTGCCGATGGTCCGACTCGTCTACCAGCGAGGCGCGTTCGACGCCGGAGACACCGACGTGGTTGCGACGGCGCTGTTCTGGTTCGCGTTCTCCCTGCCGCTGAACGGGCTCTTCCTGCTACTCACACGCACTTTCTTCAGCCTGCAGCGGCCCTGGGTGCCGACCGCGATCTCGGGCGTCAACCTGGCGATCACCGCCTTCGCCGCCCTGGCGCTCTACTCGCCCTTCGGCGTCGGAGGGATCGTCGCCGCCACCGTGATCGCGACGGCGGTCAGCGTCCTCGCACAGACGATCGTGCTGCGCCGCCAGCTCGGCCGCCTCGAGCTGGGGAGGCTGACGTGGACCTCGATCCGAGTCACGATTGCGGCGGGGGCGCTGGCGGCCGCCAGCTATGGCGTCTGGTACGCGCTCGACCACGCCCTGGGCCGGGGCCTCGGCGGGCAGGTCGTGTCCCTCAGCGCGGGACTGATCGCCGGCGCCGCGGTCTACGGCGTCGCGATCACGGCCCTGCGCATTCCGGAGGCGCGGCAGATCTGGCGCCTGTTGCGGCCTGGAACGCAGTCAGACTGAGGCGGTTTCGCGCCCGCGTATGTCGCGCTCGCCATACTGCGGAACCCGCATGAACCGGATCCGCAACTTCTCGATCATCGCCCACATCGACCATGGCAAGTCGACCCTCGCCGATCGGTTCCTCGAGCTGACCGGGACGGTGGGCGTCGAGCATCGGCCGCAGCTCCTCGACTCGATGGAGCTCGAGCGCGAGCGCGGGATCACGATCAAGGCGCAGGCCGTGCGGGTCGCCTATCGCGCGCGGGACGGCGAGACGTACCACCTGCATCTGATCGATACACCGGGGCACGTCGACTTCTCCTACGAGGTCTCGCGCAGTCTCGCGGCCTGCGAGGGCGCGCTGCTGGTCGTGGATGCCGCACAGGGCGTGGAGGCGCAGACCGTCGCCAATACCTACGCGGCCGTCGAGGCCGGGCTGGAGCTGATCCCGGTCGTCAACAAGGTCGATCTGCCGAGTGCTGAGCCCGACGCGCGTCGCGGCCGAGATCACCGACCTCGTGGGTGGCGACCCCGATGAGGTGCTGCGGATCTCGGCCAAGACGGGCGAGGGGGTGGGGGAGGTGCTGGAGGCGATCGTCGCGCGCATCCCGTCGCCCGACGGCGATGCGGACGCGCCACCGCGGGCGCTGATCTTCGACTCCGAGTTCGACCCCTACCGGGGGGTCGTCGCGTACGTTCGCCTGATCGACGGCGGCTTCGAGCGGCGGGAGCCGATCGTCGCCATGCAGGCGGGCACCGAGGCGGAGATCGACGAGCTCGGTTACTTCCAGCCTGAGATGACGGCGGCCCAGCGCGATGAGCGCCGGCGAGGTGGGATACGTGATCACCGGCATCAAGGACGTGGCCCGCCTGCGGGTCGGGGACACGCTCACCTCGCGCCGGGCGCCCTGCGGCCGACCCCCTTCCCGGCTACCGCGAGGTGAGGCCGATGGTGTTCTGCGGGCTGTTCCCGATCGACACGGATCGCTACGAGGACCTGCGCGACGCGCTCGATCGGCTGGCGCTTGAACGACGCCGCGCTGTCCTTCGAGCCGGAGACGTCACAGGCGCTCGGGTTCGGCTTTCGCTGCGGGTTTCTCGGCCTGCTCCACATGGACATCGTGCGCGAGCGGCTGGAGCGCGAGTACGGCCTCGAGCTGCTGGCGACCACGCCCAACGTCCGATACGAGGTGGAGCTGCGAGGCGGCAAGCAGGTCGAGGTCAGAAGCCCCGCGGAGATGCCGGATCCGGCGGCGATCGAGCGCGTCATGGAGCCCTACATCCGCGCCACGGTGATCACCCCGGCGCAGTACGTGGGGGCCGTGATGGAGCTCTGCCAGGGCCGGCGGGGTGTCCATGTGGACATTCATTACCTGTCGCCGGAGCGGGTTCAGCTTCGCTACGACCTGCCGCTTGCCGAGATCGTGCTCGACTTCTACGACCAGCTCAAGTCCCGGACGGCGGGCTATGCCTCGCTCGACTACGAGCCGCTGGACAATCGCCCCTCGAACCTGGTGAAGCTCGACGTCCTGCTCGCCGGCGACCGGGTGGACGCGCTCTCTGTGATCGTCCACGCCGACGAGGCCTACCAGGCGGGCAGGGCGCTCGTCGAGCGCCTCCAGAAGACCATCCCGAGGCAGCTGTTCGACGTCCCGGTGCAGGCCGCGATCGGGTCCAGGGTGCTCGCGCGCGAGACCGTGAAGGCGCTTCGCAAGGACGTGACGGCGAAGCTCTACGGCGGCGACGTCACCCGCAAGCGCAAGCTGCTCGAGAAGCAGAAGGCGGGCAAGAAGCGGATGAAGCAGGTCGGGCGGATCGAGGTCCCGCAGGAGGCGTTCCTCTCGGTGCTGGAGATCGATGAGTAGCGACGAGCAGGAGCGCGGCGGCGAAAACGCCGCGCTCGTGCGGCGGATCGTGGAGGTGTTCCAGGCGGGCGACTTCGAGCAGATCTTCGCGCTTGCTCAGCCGGACTTCGAGGTCTTCGTGCCGGCGAGCCTCGCGAACGCCGGCCGATACCGGGGCAGGGACGGCTTTATGACCTGGCTCGAGCAATGGCTCGAAGCATGGGAGGGCTTTACCGTCCAGATCGACGACGTGGAGCCCGTGGGGGAGCGTCACGTGGTCGCGAACATGCATCAGTCCGCCCGGGGCAAGGGGAGCGGGGTCGCGGTGGAGATGAACATCGCGTACCTGTGGGAAATACGGGAGGGCCGGCTCGCCGCGATGCACCTGTACGCGACCCGCGAGGAGGCGCTACGGGCCGCCGAGCAGCGTGAGCGCGCGACCGGCGATTAGAATCGCCGCCCGCATGGCTGTCAAGACCGAAGCGATCGGCAAGCAGTGGCCCGAGGCCTCGTTCGAGGTCGAGGCGGAGCGGATCGATCAGTACGCCAGCGCGGTCGGCGAGGAGAACCCGGTCTATCACGACCCGGAGGCCGCCAAGGCGGCGGGGTTCCGCGACCAGGTCGCGCCGCCGATGTTCTGCGTGGTCTACAGCGCCCCCGCGCTGGGGCCCGCCATCTTGGACCCCGAGGTGGGAATCAACCTGCCGACGATGGTGCACGGCGGGCAGGAGTTCGAATGGGGCGAGCCCGTCTGCGCCGGGGACACGATCACGACGGTCGCGACCTGCAGGGAGATCTACGAGAAGGACGGCAGGGGTTTCTACGTGTTCGAGTCCGTGTCCACGAACCAGGACGGCGATGAGACGGTCCGCGGCACGTGGACCGACATCGTTCGGAACGTGTAAGGGGGCGAGGCCGATGACCGACTTCAAGCAGGGAGACTCGCTGCAGGAGCTGAGGGTCACCCCGGACGCGGGGCTGACGAAGCGCTACGCGGAGGCGTCCGGCGACCCGAACCCGATCCACACGGACGCGGAGTTCGCCAAGTCGGTCGGCCTTCCGGGCGTGATCCTTCACGGCCTCTACTCGATGGCACAGGTGGCGCGAGCCCACACGGACGCCGCCGGCGGCGACCCGCGGGCGCTCAAGCGGCTGTCGGTCCAGTTCCGTGGGATGGGATTCCCCGAGCAGGAGATCGTCGTCACGTCGAGCGTGAAGGAGACCTCGAATGGCACCGTGGTGACGGAGACGGAGGCCGCTCAGGGAGAGAACCGGATCATCCGGAACGCTGAGGCGGAGCTCGACATAACTCCGCCGAAAGCCTCGGCCTAGAGGCCTGCGTTTTCGACGGGCTCGGGTGCGTCGCCGGGCGGCAGGCCGTAAACGCCTGTATCGCGACTTCGTCGCTAGCGCCAGTGGCTTCACTCCTAGAATTGGTTGCGATGCTGTCCCAACGACAACAGCGGGTCCTCAGCCTCGTGGTCGACTCGTATCTCGAGTCCGGCAAGCCCGTGGGCTCGAAGTCCCTGGCGACCAGCGATGAGGTCGACTGGAGCGCCTCGACGATCCGGGCGGAGCTGGCCGAGCTCGAGCGCGCCGGCTACCTCACCCACCCGCACACCTCGGCGGGTCGGGTCCCGACGGATGCCGGCTATCGCTTCTACGCCGACAGCCTGCTGGCGTCGGGCCTGCGGCGACAGGCCCCGATCGGCGTCGACGAGACCCAGGTTCGCCGCGAGGTGGACGAGGCGATCCGCGAGACGACCGCCGAGCTGTCCCGGATCACCGACCTCCTCGCCCTTGCAACCGCACCGCCGCCCAGCGCCGCGCGAATCCACCGTGTGGAGGTGCTGCTGCTTCAGCCGCGCGTCGTGATGGTCGTCGTGATCGCCTCGAACGGCGCGGTGACGAAACGGGTCTTCACCTTCTCGAATCAGCTCGACCCAGGCCTCGTCGCCTGGGCGTCGAGCTACCTGAACGAGCGGCTCCTCGGCCTCGGCCTCGGCGCGCGGATGATCGCCGACCGCCTGGCTGACCCCGAGCTCGACCCGGCGGAGCTCGGCTTCCTGGCCGAGATCCGCGACGCGTTCTCGGGGCTGGAGGAGCGGGCGGAGGCCGATCTGTACCTGGAGGGCGCCGCCCGCCTGCTCTCCGAGGACCACGCCGGCGACCTGCCACAGGTTGACGGCCTCATGCGAGCGCTCGAGCGTCGTGCCGGCCTGCTGCGAACGCTGCGCTCCGCGCTCGACGAGCGCTCCGTCTTCGTTTGGATCGGCGACGAGAACCCAGCGCCCGAGCTTCGCTCGGTGAGCGTGGTAGGTGCCAACTACGGCCTCGGGTATCGCAACCTGGGCACCGTCGGCGTGCTGGGGCCACTGCGCATGGACTATGCGACCGCCATCGTCTCCGTTCGGGATGCGGCCGGCCGGCTCTCGCGCTTCTTCGAGACCGTCTACGAAGGCTGAGCGCCGTGAAGCGCGACTACTACGAGGTCCTCGGCGTGGACCGGGCGGCGAGTGACGGCGAGGTGAAGAAGGCGTTTCGACGGCTCGCCAGGGAGCTGCATCCGGACGTCAACAAGCACGACCCAGAGGCCGAGGAGAAGTTCAAGGAGGCGGCGGAGGCGTACGAGGTGCTCTCCGACGCCGACCGCCGAAGCACCTACGACGCGTTTGGCCATGAGGGCCTCAGCTCCCGGGGGTGGGCGCCGCGCGCGGACGCCTTCGGGAGCTTCGACGACGTGTTGTCCGCGTTCTTCGGCCGCGGGGATCCCCTGTTCAGCGAGCTGTTCGGATTCGGCCGGGCGGGGCCGGCAAACGGCGGCGACGTCGCCGCCCGGGTCGAGCTGACGCTTGCGGACGTCCTCACCGGCGCCAAGCGAGAGATCTCCTTCGAGGCGGTGTCGACGTGCGAGCGCTGCAGGGGGAACGGGGCCGAGCCCGGAACGCCGATTCGGCCCTGCGACACCTGCGGAGGCACGGGCGAGCTTCGCGAGGTGGCGCGAACCGCCTTCGGCCAGCTCGTTCGATCGGGCGCCTGCCCGGCCTGCGGGGGCCAGGGACGGGTTCCCGAGCAACCCTGCCGCGAGTGTGACGGCAAGGGCCGGACCGTGCGGACGCGATCCTGGGAGGTGGAGGTTCCGCCGGGGATCGAGTCCGGCCAGCGCATCAGGATCTCGGGCGCCGGCCATGCCGGCGAGACCGCGGGCCGGGCCGGAGACCTGTACGTCGAGGTGCTGGTGGCGGAGGACGAGCGCTTCGAGCGCCACGGCGAGGACCTGGTCACCATCCTCGAGGTGCCCGCGACACGCGCGATGCTCGGCGGCAAGGCGACCGTATCCACGCTCGACGGCGAGCGCGAGGTCGAAATCCCGGCCGGCGCGCAGCCGGGCGAGCACGTGGTGCTGCGCGGGCACGGCCTCCCGTCGCTCCGTGGCGGGAACCGAGGGGACGAGCACGTCGTGCTGGACGTGTACGTCCCGGACAAGCTGAACAAGGGCGAGCGGGATCTGGTCGAGCAGCTGGACGAGTCGCTCGGCTCGAAGGGCCGTCGGCGAGACGGGGGGTCGCGCTGGCGCCGCCACGCGACCAGGGGTTGATCCGCCTCGCGGTTCGCTGTCGTCCGGAGCTGGCCGAGCGGGTGCTCGCCGAGCTCGTCGCACTCGCCCCCGGCGGGGTGGAGGAGGATCGCGGAGCCGGGTACGTGGAGTACGCGATCTACGGCGCGCCGGGCGAGCTGCCTGCGGTCCCCGACCTCGAGGCCGTGGCGGCTGACGCCCTGGTGGAGGTCACGTCGAGCGAGGTGCCGGACGACTGGGCTGACCGCTGGCAGGACTTTCACCGTCCGTTCCTGGTCGGCGCACGCCTCTGGGTACGTCCGTCCTGGGAGGAGCCACGGCCGGACGCGATCGACGTGGTGGTGGATCCCGGCCAGGCGTTCGGCACCGGCGCCCATCCCACGACCCGGATGTGCCTTGAGCTCCTGTTGGCGCTGGCTGACGTGGGCATCGCGCGCGGCCCGCTGGCCGACTGGGGCACGGGCTCGGGGGTGTTGGCCATCGCCGCCGCCAAACTCGGGTTTGGTCCGGTGCTGGCCTGCGATCACGAGCGGGCGGCCCTCGAGGCCGCCGCGACGAATGCCGCCGCGAACGGCGTCGAGCTCGAGCTCTCCCGCCGGAACCTGCGAGAGGCGCCTGCGCCCGTCGCCGACACCGCGGTCGCCAACCTCACCGCCCCGCTGCTGGGCGAGGTCGCGGCCCGGCTCGAGGAGGTCCCGCAGCGGCTGATCTGCTCCGGGCTGCTCGCCTCGGAGGCGGACCGAGTGACGGATGCCTTCGCCGAGCGCGGGCTGATGCAGCGGGAGCGTCGCCACCAGGACGAGTGGACGGCGATTTATCTGACCGCGCCGACCGCCGCCGGGACGACAATCGTCCCATGAACAACGGGCACAGGTCGCTGCCGATCGCGGTGCTCGACTCGGGGATCGGCGGCCTCACCGTCTTGCACGAGCTCTTGGTCTCGCTTCCCGAGGAGGACTACGTCTATCTGGGGGATACGGAAGGTTTTCCATACGGAACCAAGTCTCCAGATTGGCTCCGCCCCCGCATCGAGGAGCTTGTCCGCTTCCTGCTCGCCCGCGGGGCCAAGCTCCTCGTGATCGCATGCAACTCGGCGACTTCGGCGGGGGCCGGCGTGGCGCGTGCCGTGGCGGCCGAGGAGGGGATCGAGGTGCTCACGGTGGTCGGCCCCGAGGCGGAGATTGCGGCCGCGATCACGGAGTCAGGCCGGATCGGCGTGCTCGCCACGCCGACCACGGTCGAGGGGGGCGCATACAGGCGGGCGCTGCAGGAGCACGCTTCGGGCCGCCAGCTCGACGTGGTGGAGGTCGCGGCCGCCGACCTGGCGCCGATCATCCAGAACGGCTTCCCGTTCGACGAGCACGTGATGGACACCGTCCGTTCCTATTGCGAGCCGCTGAAGCGGGCACGAATCGACACCCTGATCCTCGGTTGCACCCACTATCCGCTCGTCGCCCCGATGCTTCAGCGGATGCTCGGCCGCGACGTGCGGCTGGTCACCGCCGGCCACGCGGTCGCCGCAACCGCTCAGCGCGAGCTCGAGAGCAGGGGGCTGGAGACGGAGAACGGAAAGGAGGGCGAGTACCGATTCCTCTGCACGGGGGACGTCGCCTCGTTCCGCGAGCTTGGCACGCGCTTCCTGCAGATGCCCCTCGGGGAGGTCGAGCGGGTTGAGATTGGAGGCCGAGGATCGTCGCAGCGGCCGTAGCCCCCCCAAGGTCGGCCCGCCGGCCCCCGGCTACCCTGTGTTCGTGAGCATTCTCGAGCGCGTCCAGACCGATACGCATGAGGCGATGAAGGCCGGCGAGCGCGACCGCGTCACCGCCCTTCGGATGGTCGCGAGCGCCCTCCAGCAAGACGCCAAGCTCGGCGACGGTGACGAGATCGCCGTGCTCCAGCGGGAGCGCAAGAAGAGGCTCGAGGCCGCGGAGGCGTTTGGCGAGGCAGGAAGCGAGGATCGGGCAGCAGCCGAGCGCATGGAGGCGGAGCTGATCGAGACTTATCTCCCTGCTCAGCTCTCCGACGCGGAGCTCGAACAACTCGTCGACGGGGCGGTCGCCGAGGCCGGCGCCTCGGAGCCGCGGGAGATGGGCAAGGTGATGTCGTTGGTGATGCCCCGGGTCGGAGGGCGGGCCGACGGAAAGCGGGTTAGCGCCGCCGTGAAGGAGCGCCTGGACGGCTAGCGGCGGGATCCGAGTGGCTCGAAGACAGCTCACCCTCGACAACACAGTGGCCGCCGAGCTGGCGGGCTCCGAGGACTCCGTGCTCCGTGAGCTCGAGGGCAGGGTCGGCTGCGACCTGCGCCTGCGCGGGAATGTTCTGACCCTGGACGGGGACGAGGGCGAGGTTCGCGACGCCGCGGCCGTGGTCGAGGAGCTGGTCGACCTGGTCGAGCGCGGTCACGAGCTCGCGCCGGCGACGATCGGCACGGTGGCCGGTGCGATGGATGCCCGGCAGCGCCCGTCGGAGATCCTCGACGACGTCATCTGGCGACACCGCAGCATCAAGGTCGCGCCGAAGACCGTGAATCAGAAGCGTTACGTGGATTCGATCCGGAAGCACACGGTGACCTTCGGGATCGGGCCTGCGGGGACCGGAAAGACATTCCTCGCGGTCGCCATGGCCGTGGCCGCTTTGGATGCGCGCGAGGTCAACCGGATCATCCTCACGCGGCCGGCGGTCGAAGCCGGGGAACGGTTGGGGTTCCTCCCCGGCGACATCCAGGCAAAGGTCGATCCGTATCTGCGGCCGCTGTTCGACGCCCTGTACGACATGCTCGACCCTGAGCGGGTGAGCACCTACTTCGACCGGGGGATCATCGAGGTGGCCCCGCTCGCGTTCATGCGCGGCCGGACGCTCAACGACTCCTTCGTGATCCTCGATGAGGCGCAGAACACGAGCCCGGAGCAGATGAAGATGTTCCTGACCCGGCTCGGCTTCGGCTCCAAGATGGTGGTCACCGGGGACATCACCCAGATCGACCTTCCCCGCGACCATCGCTCGGGCTTGGTCGTGATCGGCGAGATCCTGGCCCAGGTCGCCGACATCTCCTTCACCCGGTTCGGGGGCGAGGACGTCGTCCGTCACGAGCTCGTCCAGCGGATCGTTGCCGCGTACGGCGAGTACGAGCGCGACGGCCGCGAAGAGGCTTGACCCTGGACCTCACGGACGTTCCGAACGAGCTCCGGAAGGAGGTCGAGGCGGCGTTGCATGCGGCCGGAGTCAATGACGGGCACCTGTCGGTCGAGCTGGTGACCGCTGACCGCATTCGCGAGCTGAACCGCGACCACCGAGCGCTCGACGAGCCCACCGACGTGCTCTCGTTTCCGATCGACGTGGGGGGCGACGTTGCCGGGCCACGCGAGCTGGGCGACGTGGTCATCTGCCCCGCCCAGACGCGGGACGTCACCGAGGCGACCGTCCACGGCGTGCTCCATCTGTGCGGCTACGACCACGAGTCCGACTCGGGCGAGATGCTCAGGCTTCAGGAGCGAGTGCTGGATGGGCTCGCGGCTCGCGGCTGCCACGGTGCGTCATGAGGTGTCAGCGGGGGACTCGGGCGAGAACGTGACGCGGGCCGGGTTCATCGGGCTCGCCGGCCGACCCAACGTCGGCAAGTCGACGCTGGTCAATGCGCTCGTCGGCTCCAAGGTCGCGATCGTTTCGGACCGGCCGCAGACGACGCGGCGCGCCATCCGCGGCATCGCGAGCGACAAGGCCGCCGGCTCGCAGATGATCCTGGTCGACCTCCCGGGGGTTCAGCGCCCGCGGGACTCGCTGACCGAGCGGATGCAGCGCCGCGTCGAGCATGAGCTCGCGGACGCCGACGCCGCCCTGCTGGTGGTGGACGGCGCGCAGGGCGTGGGGCCCGGCGACCGCTTCATAGCCCACGCGCTGCTCGCGGCGCGGAGCGAGACCCCGGTGATCTGCGCGGTCAACAAATGTGACCGGCTGGGCAACCCCGAGACCACAACCGTGCTGGCGGCGGCGGCGGAGCTCGATGCGGTCGACGAGGTCTTCCCCCTGAGCGCGAAGACCGGCGAAGGGCTCGAGCCCCTGGTCGCCGAGCTCGCATCCCGGCTGCCGGAGGGCCCGTGGCTGTATCCACCCGAGGACCGCTCGGATCTGCCGAGCGAGGTGCACCTCGCCGAGCTGATCCGCGAGCAAGTGCTGAGCCGGACCTGGGACGAGGTCCCCCACGCGGTGGAGGCGGTCGTGGGCGAGGTGACGCGGCGCGAGGACGGATTGGTTGAGGTGGAGGCGCAGCTGTGGGTCGAGACTCAGTCGCAGAAGGGCATCCTGGTCGGAAAGGGAGGGCGCAAGGTGCGCGAGCTGGGCACGGCGGCGCGCCGGGAGCTCGAGCGCGAGCTCGGCGCTCGGGTCTTCCTCGACCTCAAGGTCAAGGTCCGCGAGCACTGGCGCCGCGACGACTCGCTGCTGGACCGCATCGGAATCGAGTGAGAAGAATCACTCCGCCGCCTCCTCCGCTTCCGCTCTGAATACCTTGCCCTCGCCTTCGGCTCGGGCCTCTTCAATCTGCTCCCGCGTCCGGGGGCGGCGGGTGAGGGCTGTTACGTGGCGGCAGGTCGTACTCGCTAGAACCGGGACTTCGTCCCTGGCTCCAGCGGTCTTTGCCTCGATCCGTTCGTAGACTCTTTGCAAATGAGCGTTCCAGTCGAGCAGTCAGACGAGGCGATCCGGTTCGACGAGCAGGGGCTCGTCCCGTGTGTGATGCAGGACTGGCGGACGGGCGAGGTGCTGACGCTTGCCTACATGAACGAGGAGGCCCTGCGGCTCACGCGGGAGACCGGGGAGATGCACTTCTTCAGCCGCTCCCGGGGCGAGATCTGGCACAAGGGTGAGACATCCGGAAACGTCCAGCGCGTCCGGCAGCTTCGGTTCGACTGCGACGGTGATGCCCTCGTCGCTCTGGTCGAGCCGGCCGGGCCCGCCTGCCATACCGGTCAGCGCTCGTGCTTCTACCGCGACCTGGCCGGAAGCGCCGATCCGACGCCCGAGGCGCCGCCCGCCGAGGGCGAGCCGCGCCCGGCCGCGCACGAGGCGCTGTCGCTCCTCGAGCTGACGCTGCTCGACCGGCAGCGCACCCGGCCAGCCGGCTCCTACACGGTGGAGCTGATCGACGATCCGCCGCGGATCGGGGACAAGGTCCGCGAGGAGGCGGAAGAGGCGGCGCGGGCCGCCGCCTCGGAGTCCGACGAGCGGCTGATCGCCGAGGCGGCGGACCTCCTGTACCACCTTCAGGTTCTGCTGATCTCGCGCGGGGTCACGATCACGCCGGTGCTGGAGGCGCTCAATGGCCGTCGCCGCTGAGGCCACGCTCGACGCCGAACCAACCTTGGAGCGGGCCCGAGAGCTCGCTCGCGACGGCAACGCGATCCCCGTGCGCGCGTCGTTCGTCGACGACTGCGAGACGCCGGTGTCCGCATTCCTCAAGCTCCGCGAAGGCGGGCCGTGCTTCCTGCTCGAGTCGGCCGAGCAGGGTCGTCTGGGCCGCTACTCGTTCCTCGGGTTCTCGCCGCGAGCGGTGTTGCGCTGGAACGATGGCGTGCTCGACGAATGGCCCGACGGGCAGCTCGGCCGGCGAACCCGAGCGGCGGACGGACGCTCCCGATCCCTATCGGGCCGTGAGCGAGTACCTGGGGAGATACCGGGTCCCGCCGGTCGACGACCTGCCGCCCTTCGCAGGAGGAGCGGTGGGCTTCTTCGGGTACGACCTGGTCCGCACCGTCGAGCCGCTGGGCGAGCCCAACCCGGACCCGATCGGCCTTCCGGACATGGCGCTGATGATCAGCGACCTCCTGGTGGTCTTCGATCACATGCGCCACGAGCTGACCCTGCTCTCCTATGCCTTCCTCGACGCCGACACGGGCTTGGAGGCCGCCTA
The DNA here is from genome assembly GCA_963772345.1 of uncultured bacterium. Lineage (GTDB taxonomy): Bacteria > Actinomycetota > Thermoleophilia > Solirubrobacterales > 70-9 > AC-56. The sequence goes on from CAVYXB010000004.1 coordinate 68,374, forward strand.
CGCGAAGGCCGTCAACACGATCGGCGAGGCCCGCGAGCGTCTCCGCGGTCCCGTTCCGCGCCCGGCCAGCGGGAGCCCCTCGGCCTCTCCGGCTGAGAAAGCCGACGGTGCCCGATTCGCGTCCAACATGACTCGCGAGGCGTTCGAGGCGAACGTCCAGCGGATCATCGAGTACGTCCATGCGGGCGACGCGTTCCAGGTGGTCCCGTCCCAGCGGTTCACGGCCGAGTCTCCCGTGGAGGCGTTCTCGATCTACCGCGGATTGCGGACGATCAACCCTTCGCCATACATGTACTTCCTGGATTTCGGCGACTTCCAGCTCGCCGGGGCCTCGCCGGAGCCTCTGGTCAAGGTCACCGGGCGCACCGTGGAGACGCGCCCGATCGCGGGCACTTATCCGCGCGGGGCGAGTGAGGAGGAGGACCGCCGCCGCGCGGCCGAGCTCTTGGACGATCCCAAGGAGCGCGCCGAGCACGTGATGTTGGTGGACCTCGGCCGCAACGACCTCGGACGGGTCTGCGAGTACGGGTCCGTGGAGGTGGACGAGCTGATGGTGGTCGAGGCCTACTCCCACGTGCTCCACATCGTCAGCCAGGTCTCCGGTCGGCTGCGACCCGAGGTCTCGGCGATGGATGCGCTGCGGGCCGTCCTGCCGGCGGGCACGCTCTCGGGGGCCCCCAAGGTCCGCGCCATGCAGATCATCGACGAGCTCGAGCCACACAAGCGGGGCTCTTACGGGGGGGCCATCGGCTACCTCGGCTTCACCGGCGACCTCGACACCGCGATCCACATCCGGACGGTGGTGGTGAAAGACGGTCTCGTGCACGTGCAAGCCGGCGGCGGCACCGTCGCGGACGCGAAGCCCGACTACGAGTATCGGGAGTCGTTGCAGAAGGCGAAGGCGGTGTTCCGGGCGGTCGAACTGGCGGCGAACCAGCCGGACTGGCCATGAAGGTCCTGGTCATCGACAACTACGACAGCTTCACCTACAACCTCGTCCAGTACCTCGGCGAGCTCGGCGCGGACGTTGAGGTGGTCCGCAACGACCGTGCCACGGTGTCGGAATTGGTCGAACGCGAGCCCGACAGGCTGGTTATCTCGCCGGGCCCCTGCACACCGAGCGACGCCGGCATCTCGATCGAGGCGGCTCGTGCGTTCGCCGAGGCCGGGGTGCCGACGCTGGGGGTGTGTCTCGGCCACCAGTCACTGGTCGAGGCGTTCGGCGGCCGCACGGTTCGCGGCGAGCCGATCCACGGCAAGGATGCCGAGGTCGAGCACGATGGAAGGGGGGTCCTGCGGGGGCTCGGGAGCCCGCTGCGCGCCGGGCGCTACCACTCCCTCGTCGCGGATCCAGAGCTGCCCGACGAGCTCGAGCTGAGCGCGAGCTTCGACGGAGTCGTCATGGGTGTCCGCCATCGAGAGCTGCCGGCCGAGGGTGTGCAGTTTCACCCCGAGTCGGTGCTCACGCCTCGGGGCAAGGACATTCTCAGGAACTTCCTGGATGCCTAACGACGTCCTCACGCGTGCGATCGACTCGGTGTGCTCGGGTACGCATCTGACGGCCGATCACGCCTCGGCGGTGCTCGACGAGATCATGACGGGGCAAGCCGGCGAGGTGCAGACCGCCGCCTTCCTGGTGGCGCTGCGCGCAAAGGGCGAGACGGTGGCCGAGCTCGTCGGCCTCGCGCGAACGATGCGGCGCCTGTCGGCCGAGGTGAACGCCGGCCGCGACGACCTGGTGGACACCGCGGGCACCGGCGGAGGGCCGTCCACCTTCAACATCTCGACCGCCGCCGCGCTCGTCGCCGCAGGCGCGGGGTGCGCCGTGGCCAAGCACGGCAACAGGTCGAGCACCAGCCGATGCGGGTCCGCAGACCTGCTCGAGGCGCTGGGCGTGACAATCGATCTGGGGCCCGCGGAAGTGGCGCGCTGCATCGAGGAGGTCGGGTTCGGGTTCATGTTCGCGCCCCGCTACCACGCGGCGATGAAGCACGTGATGCCGGTGCGAAGGGAGCTGGCGGTGAGGACCATCTTCAACTTCCTCGGGCCGCTGACGAATCCAGCCGGCGCCGCCCGGCAGCTCCTCGGCGTCTCCGACGGCCACTACCAGGAGACGATCGCCGAAGCGCTCGTGGGGTTGGGCTGCGAGCGCGCCCTGGTCGTCCGATCCTCGGACGGGGTGGACGAGATCAGCGTTTCGGGGCCGACCCGCGTGATCGAGGTCGCGGAGGGCCGCACCGACGAGTGGTTCGTGCGGCCGGAGGAGGTGGGGATCGCAGAGGCGGACCTGGAGCGGATCGCCGGCGGCATGCCCGAGGAGAACGCCGCGACCGTCGAGCGCGTCTTGGCGGGCGAGGACGGAGCGGCGCGGGATGTCGTGCTGCTCAACGCGGGTGCGGCGATCCTGGTCGGCGGGGGCGCGGACGATCTGCCCGGCGCGGTTGCGCGAGCCCGCGAGTCGGTCGATTCAGGCGCTGCCCGTGAAGTCCTCTCGAGGCTCGTCGAGGTGACCGGGCGCCTCGCCTCCTCCGGGGATTCCTGAGTCGCCGCGGGCCGGCTGGACGGCGGGCGACGCCGCGCGATCGATCATCTAGCCTGTTCGACGTATGAGCTGGCTCGAGGAGCTGGTCGCCGGGGCACGAGAGGACTCACGCCGCCGCCAGGAGGAGGTCCCATTCGAGACCCTGCGTGCCCAGCTGGGAACGCGAGAGGGCGCGCGCCCGTTCAACGAGGCGCTGGTGCGCCCCGGGCTCTCGCTGATCGCGGAGTTCAAGCGACGCTCACCGAGCGCCGGCGACCTCAACCCCGGCGCGGGGGTCGCCGAGACGGTGACGGCATACGAGGGAGGGGGGGCGGCCGCCCTCTCGATCCTGACCGAGGAGCGCCACTTCGGTGGCTCGGTCGACGACCTGCGCGCGGCGCGGGAGGCCTCTGACCTCCCCATCCTGCGCAAGGACTTCATCGTGGACCCCTACCAGCTCTACGAGGCGGCGGCGAGCGGCGCGGACGCCGTGCTCTTGATCGTCGCCGGGCTCGACGACCAGCGATTGGAGGAGCTCTATGTCAAGGCTCGCGAGCTCGACCTCGACTGCCTGGTGGAGGTTCACGACGAAGCGGATCTCGACCGCGCGTTGGCGGTTGGGGCGGACGTGATCGGGATCAACAACCGCAACCTCGACGACTTCAACGTGAACATCGAGACGACGGTCGAACTGCTCACCGACGTTCCGGCCGGGAAGGCCGTGGTCTCCGAGTCCGGGTACGCGCGACGCGAGCAGCTCGACGAGTTGGAGCGCATCGGCGTCGACGCCGTGCTGATGGGCGAGACGCTGATGCGCGCCGGCGACCCCGAGGCGCTCATCCGCGACCTCACCCTCGACGAGGAGGCTACCCGCGAGCACTATCTGGAGCGTGCGTCCGAGGGCGACTGAGCCGGATTCTTACGGACGCTGAAGGCTCTCGTTAGGACGCTCTTAAGCGGCATCGCCCATCCTCGCTGGCGATGAGCAAGGTGAGGCAAGTCGCACGTACCCCCTTCGGCGCGGCAGTGATCGGCGGGCTGGTCGTCGGGATCCTCGGTTGGATCGCGATCGCCGCCGGCTGGGTCGATGCCCAGAGCAACAGCAGCGAGGCGGCTGCGCTGGCGCCGGCTCCGCTCCCCGAGCCCGCGGCGCAGCAGAGCGGCGGCAAGGGTCTGACGGTCAACCAGATCTACCGCACGGACGCTCCCGGTGTGGTGTACGTCCAGGCACAGCAGGCCCCGAAGCCCGCGTCGCCGCTCAACCCATTTGGCGGTAGCAGCGGTGGGACCGCGACCGGTTCAGGATTCGTGATCGACCACTCCGGTCACATCCTGACCAACGCCCATGTCGTCGAGGGGGCCCAGAAGATCGAGGTCACGCTCGGCAGCACGGACAGCTCTTCGCCCGTGAGCGCTCAGGTCGTGGGCACGGACCCTTCGACCGACGTCGCGCTGCTCAAGGTCGACGTCCCGTCGGACCAGCTCCATCCGGTGTCGCTCGGCGACTCGTCGCAGGTCCAGGTCGGCGATCCGGTGGTCGCGATCGGCAACCCGTTCGGACTGGACCGAACCGCGACCGCGGGGATCGTTTCTGCCCTGCAGCGCGAGATCAAGGCGCCCAACGGCTTCACGATCAACAACGTCATTCAGACGGATGCCGCCATCAACCCGGGCAACTCCGGCGGCCCCCTGCTCGACGCGAAGGGCCAGGTGATCGGGATCAACTCCCAGATCGAGTCGCCCAACGGTGGAGGCAACGTCGGGATCGGGTTCGCCGTCCCCATCAACACGGTCCGTCAGGTCGCCCAGCAGCTGCTCGCGAACGGCAAGGTCGAGCATGCGTTCCTCGGGATCAGCGGCACCGATGTGACACCGCAGCTCGCTGACGTGCTGAACCTCGGGGTCAACCAGGGGGCGCTCGTCCAGAGCGTCGTCCCGAACGGTCCGGCGGACAAGGCCGGGATCAAGGGCGGCAACGCGACGGTCTCGATCGGCGGACAGCGGGTCCGCGCCGGCGGCGACGTGATCACGGAGGTCGACGGCCAGGCGATGACCGGGATGACCGACGTCGCCAATGCCATCAGCCAAAAGCACCCCGGCGACCAGGTCCAGCTCACCCTCGTTCACGGCTCCGCGAAGCGCACCGTGACCGTGACCCTGGGCAACCAGCCCGCTACGGCGAAATAACTCCGCCGACATCCTCCGCTCCGCGTCCGGTGTCGGCGGGTTAGCGCGCGTTACCGGGCGGCAGGTCGTACTCGCTCGATCCGCGACTTCCGTCGACTAGCTCCGACGGACGCCCGTATCCTCGTGTGGATGAGGGTCAAGTTCTGCGGCATCACCAATCTCGAGGACGCGCGCGAGGCCGCGCGGCTCGGTGCCTGGGCGATCGGGCTGAACCACCACCCTCAGAGCCCCCGGTTCTGCCAGCCGGATGCGGCGGTTGAGATCGCCGCCGAGCTCCGGCGGCGGCTGGAGGTCGTCGGCGTCTTCGTCGACCCGACGCTGGACGAGGTGGTCGCGGCCGCGGAAAACGAGTCGTTGACCATGGTCCAGCTCCACGGCGGCGAGGGCCCGGCGTTCTGCCGCGAGGTGGGACGCCGCACCGGCTGCAAGGTGATCAAGGCGATGCGCGTCCGCAGCACAGCAGACATCCGGGCGGCCGAGGCCTACAGAACCGACCTCCACCTCCTGGATGCCTACCGCCCCGGGCAGCCGGGGGGCACGGGAGAGAGCTTCGACTGGGACCTCCTCTCCGGCAGGGAGTCGGCGGTGCCGTTGATCCTCGCCGGTGGGCTGACGCCCTCCAACGTGGATGAGGCGATCGCGGCCTCCCGGCCCTATGCGGTCGACGTGGCGAGTGGCGTCGAGAGGAGCCCGGGGATCAAGGACCACGACCTGATGGCGCAGTTCGCGGAGCGGGCGCACGCCGCGGGGGGTCCCGGCGAGGAGGCGGTCAGCGGCGCGGAGCTCGAGCGGGGCGCATGATGGCGGCCGCCTCCGAGCGGACGGTCCAGGAGCGCTTCGGCCCGTACGGCGGCCGGTACGTCCCCGAGGTGCTGGTCCCCGCCCTCGACGAGCTCTCGGAGGCATGGGCCGAGGCGCGCGCGGATCCCGAGTTTCGCGATGCGCTCTCGGGGATGCTCCGCGACTTCGTCGGGCGTCCGACGCCGCTGTACCGGGCCGACCGCTTGAGCGAGCGGCTCGGGCGCCGCACCTATCTGAAGCGGGAGGACCTGGCCCACACCGGCGCCCACAAGATCAACAACGCGGTCGGCCAGGCGCTGCTCGCCAATCGGATGGGAAAGCCGCGCGTGATCGCCGAGACCGGCGCCGGCCAGCACGGGGTGGCGACGGCAACCGCGTGCGCGCTGCTGGGGCTCGAGTGCGTCGTCTACATGGGGGTCGAGGACATGCGCCGGCAGGCGCCGAACGTCGAGCGGATGGGGCTGCTTGGCGCCGAGGTGGCGCCTGTGGAGTCGGGGGCGCGGACCCTCAAGGAGGCGGTCAGCGCGGCGATTCGCGACTGGGTCACCAACGTGCGCTCCACCCACTACATCATCGGATCGGCGGTGGGACCGGCGCCGTATCCGGCCCTGGTTCGCGACCTCCAGCGGGTGATCGGCGACGAGGCGCGGCAGCAGGCCCTGGCGGCCGAGGGGAGGCTGCCGGCCCGCGTGATCGCCTGCGTGGGGGGCGGCTCGAACTCGATCGGAGCCTTCTACGCCTTCATCGACGACGAGGACGTGGAGCTGGTCGGGGTCGAGGCGGGCGGCGAGGGGCTCGACGCGCGGCACGGAGCGTCCCTGGTCGCGGGCCGGGCCGGGGTCCTGCACGGCGCCCTGTCCTCGGTGCTGGCCGACGACGAGGGGCAGATCCTCGAGGCCCACTCGATCTCCGCCGGGCTCGACTACCCCGGCGTCGGACCCGAGCACGCCCAGCTCCGCGACAGCGGGCGGGCTCGGTACGAGGCGGTCACCGACTCCGATGCGCTTCGCGCCTTTCGGGAGCTTGCGCGGCTGGAGGGGATCATCCCGGCGCTGGAGCCGGCGCATGCGATCGCCTGGCTTTTGGCTTCCGCCGAATCCTCCGCTGACGCTCCGGATTCGGCCGAGGGGTACGACATCGTTTGTCTGAGCGGCAGGGGCGACAAGGACCTCGCCGAGGCGCTTCGAGGGCTGCAGGAACTCGAATGACCGAGACGACGGCCACCGGCGTCAGGCGGATCGGGGACGCCTTCGCGGCTGCGCGGGCCGACGGGCGGGCGGCCCTGATGCCATACATGATGGGCGGCTTTCCGGACCCTGAGACCTCTCAGGCGGTTGCGGACGCGTACGTGCAGGCGGGTGGCGATCTCGTGGAGCTGGGCGTTCCCTTCTCCGATCCCCTCGCCGACGGCCCGGTGATCCATGCGGCCGCGACCGAGGCCCTCGCGAGCGGCGCCACGCTGGAGGGTGCCCTGTCCATCGGCGAGCGAATCGCAGGGACGGTTCCGGTGGTCCCGATGGTCTACTCGAACATGATCCTGGCGCGAGGTCCGGCGCAATTCGCACGGCTGCTCGCCGACGCCGGGATGGCGGGGGCGATCGTCCCCGACCTGCCCATCGACGAGGCGGGGGAGATCGCGGAGGAGCTCAGCGCCGCGGGCATCCCGCTGGTTCCGCTGGTGGCGCCCACGACGCCCGTCGAGCGTCGGCGCCGGATCTGTGGGCGCGCCGAGGGTTTCGTATACGTGGTCTCCGACACGCGGGTCACCGGCGAGCGCGATGAGCTCCCGCGCGGCCTCCCAGAGCTGGTGGGCGCCGTGCGGGAGGAGGCATCGGTCCCCGCCGCGGTCGGGTTCGGGATCGGCACCCCGGAGCAGGCCGCCGCAGTCGGCCGGATCGCCGATGGAGTGATCATCGGCACTCGGTTGGTTCGCGCGGTTGCGGAGGCGGATGGCTCAGGTCAGGCGTCGGAGTCCGTTGGTGAGTTCATCCGTGCCGTGCGGGGTGCGATCGACGAGGCCGGGCGCGCGGTCGGATAGATTGCGCCTGTGAAGCTCCTCGTCTTCACGGTGGTCGGCTTGAGCGCGATGCTCGTCGCCTACGCGTTCGCCCTCGGCGGGGCCGTGGGCTTCCTCATCTTCCTCGCGATCCTGCTGATCGGCGTGGGCATGCGGGTCTCGCAACCGCTGATCGAGCGTCTGCGTCCTTAGCTCTTCGTGCGAGTCGGCGTCCTGACAGGAGGCGGCGACTGCCCCGGTCTGAACGCCGCGATCCGAGCGATCGTCCGCAAGGGCATCGACGTTCATGGGCATGAGATCGTGGGTTTTCGCGACGGGTGGAAGGGGGTCATCGAGAACCTCCAGGAGGAGCTCACCGTCGAGTCGACCAGGGGCATCCTTCCCCGCGGCGGCACGATCCTCGGCACCTCTCGGACGAACCCGTTCAAATCGGAGGACGGACCGGGTCGCGTCGAGCAGACGATGGAGCGACTTGACCTCGATGGCCTGATCGCAATCGGAGGGGAGGACACGCTGGGCGCCGCGGCGCGGCTTCATGGCGAGCAGGGTGTACCCGTCCTCGGAGTGCCCAAGACGATCGACAACGACTTGGCTGCGACCGACGTCACCTTTGGCTTCGACACGGCGCTCCAGGTGGCGACCGAGGCGATCGACCGCCTGCACACGACCGCCGAGTCCCACCATCGAGTAATGGTGGTCGAGGTGATGGGGCGGCACGCAGGGTGGATCGCGCTGCACTCAGGAATCGCCGGGGGAGGCGATGTGATCCTGATCCCCGAGCGCCCATTCGACATCGACGAGGTCTGCAGCTTGATCAGTCGCCGCCACGCGCGGGGGCGCAACTTCTCGATCGTGGTGGTGGCCGAGGGCGCTTCGCCACGGGAGGGAACGATGGAGGTCGCCGAGGGGGAGTTGGACGAGTTCGGCCACGTTCGCTTGGGGGGCATCGGCCACCGTCTCGAACGTGAGATCGAGGAGCGCACCGGGTTCGAGACGCGCGCGGTGGTCCTCGGCCACATCCAGCGCGGGGGCACGCCGACTGCGTTCGACCGGGTCCTTGCGACGCGTCTCGGCGTGGCGGCGATCGACGCCGCCCACGATGGTCGCTGGGGGACCATGCCGGCGCTTCGTGGCACACGCATCGAGCTGGTTGCCCTGGCGGAGGCGGTGGAGAGCCTGCGGACGGTGCCGGACGAGGACTACGAGGTCGCGTCGCCGTTCCTCGGATGAGCGGAGCCACCAGGGGTGCCCTTGCCGGGGCCGCGGCACTGGCCCTGGCGGGGCTCGCATCCGGGTGCGCGTCGCCGGGCGCGGGAATCCAGTCCGGCGAGCACGTGACCGTCTACGTCAGCATGCCGTTGCGCGGCCCCGGAAGCGCGGGCGGCCGCGACGCCGCGGATGGGGCGCGGCTGGCGCTCGCCGACGCCCAGGGGAAGGTGGGGGAGCTCGCGGTTCGCGCCCGCTACCTGGACGACACCGCCGGCCCTGCAGCAAGCGCGCGATGGAACGGCGCGGTCGCGGCGGCCAACGCTCGTCGGGCCGCCCAGGACTCGACCGCGATCGCGTACATAGGGGACTTCGACTCAGGAGCGACGCGATTCTCGCTGCCGATCACCAATGAGGCCCGCATCCTGCAGGTCTCGCCCGCGAGCTCGGCCGTCGACCTGGTGCAGCCCTACCTCGGCGCTGGAAACCAGGTCCCCGTGGACGTCCAGCCCACCGGCGAGCGCACCTTCGGGCGGGTGATCCCGAGCGACGGGGCGCAGGGACGGGCCGCCGCGGCGTGGGCAAAGCTCCGACGGGCGAAGAGCGTGGCGGCCGTGTCCGACGGGTCGAGGTTCGGGGACGTCCTGGTGGAGTCGTTCCGCTCGGCGGCCGCGGGCTTGCCGCGCAGCCGGAGGGCCGACCTCCTCTTCTACGGGGGCACGGCCGCCGACGTGCCGGCCGTGGTGCGAGCCGACTTCGCGCCCTGCCGAAGCCAGACCCTGATCGCCTCGGACGCGCTGATCGGATCGTCGCTCCTGCACCGGGTCTCTGGTGAAGGGTCCGCATGCCCGAAGCTCCCGACGGCGCGGTCGGGGAGCGTCCTCCTGACGGCTGCGGCGCAGGCCACGTCCGAGCTGCCCCCGTCCGGGCAGCGATTTCTGCGGGCATTCCGCGACCGCTACGGCCGTGACCCCGGCCCGTACGCCGCCTACGGCTACGAGGCGATGGCCGTGGTGCTCGATTCGATCCGGCGGGCCGGCGATTCGGGCGACCAGCGCGACTCGGTGCTCAGCGCGTTCTTCGACACGCAGGATCGGCGCTCGATCCTCGGCACCTACTCGATCGACGACGTCGGCGACACCACGCTCAACCGCCTCGCCGGGTACACGGTCATCGCCGGGCGCCCGGTGTTCGCGAGGGCGCTCCAGGCTCCGCCGGGCTGAGCGGCGAGCGGTCTCTCAGCGACTGAGCAGCTCGCGCAGGGCAGGCTCGAGCTCGGGGTGGCTGAACTCGAACCCGGCGTCCAGCGCTCGCCGCGGCATCGCGCGCTGCCCGCCGACGAGGGTCTCGGTGAGCTCCTCGCCGAACCTCAGTCGCAGAGCCGCCTTCGGGACCGGGAGGAGCGCCGGGCGGCCGAGCACCCGGGCCAGGGTCTTCGAGAACTCGCGGTTGGTGACCGGGTTAGGGGAGGTCGCGTTGTAGGCCCCCGAGGCGCTCTCGGTGTCGAGCGCCCACTGCAGCCCGCGCACCTCGTCGGCGATGTGGATCCAGGGCATGTACTGGCCACCGCTTGCGATCGGCCCGCCCAGGCCGAGCTTGAAGGGAAGCAGGACCTGCTTCAGCAGTCCGTTCTTCGGCTCGAGGACGAGTCCGGTCCGGGTGACGGCCACCCGGATCCCGACCTGCTCCGCTTCGCGTGCGGCCGCCTCCCAGGAGACGCACACCTGCGCGTCGAACGACTCGCCGGGCGGCGTCGACTCGTCGACGAGCGCGTCGGCGCGGTCCCCGTAATAGCCCACCCCCGACTGGCTGACCAGGACGCGCGGACGCGGGTCGGCCCCGCTGAGCGCGTCGACCAGGTTCTTGGTGGCTCGCTCGCGGCTCTCGCGGATGCTGCGCTTTGCGTCCTCGGTCCAGCGCTGGTCGATCGGCTCGCCGACCAGGTTGACGACACCGTCCACGCCCTCGAGGGCGCCCGCCGGTGGGCGCTCCGTGGTGGGTCGCCACCCGTGCCAGCGCACGGTGGGATTGCTCTCGCGCGAGCGCTCCGGGTCGCGGCTCAAGCCGACGACCTCGTCGCCCCGGGCCAGGAGCGCGTCGCAGAGCCTCGAGCCGATGAAGCCGCTGGCGCCGGTGATCAGCACGCGCATCGCTAGTGACCCGTCACTCGAGGGCCGCGAACGTGCCGGTCTCCTCGGAGACCCTCGCGATCCCGTCCCGCCGTGCCTCCTGGACGACCGCGGCGGCCACCGCCGGGGCTACCTCGCGGTCGAACACGCTCGGGATGATGTAGTCCTCGCTCAGGTCGCCCTCGGCGACCACCTCGGCGATGCCCTTGGCCGCCGCGAGCTTCATCTCCTCGGTGATCCGCGGCGCCCCGGCGTCGAGTGCGCCGCGGAAGATGCCGGGAAAGCAGAGCACGTTGTTGATCTGGTTCGGGTAGTCGGAGCGCCCCGTCGCCATGATCCGCACGTACTGGTTGGCCTCTTCCGGCATCACCTCCGGGGTGGGGTTCGCCATCGCGAAGACGATCGCGTCGTCGGCCATCTTCGAGAGCGCGTCCGCGGGGATGATCCCCGGGCCGGAGACGCCGATGAAGAGGTCGCAGCCCTCGATCACCTCCGCCGGCGAGCCATGGAGCTTCTCCGGATTGGAGTTCTCCGCGTACCAGCGCTTGATCTCGCTCATCTCGCCCGAGGCGTAGTCCTCGCGCTCGGTCGAGAGGGCGCCGTGCCGGTCGCAGCCGATCACGTGGCTCACCCCCGACTCGACCATCATCTTGGTCACCGCGACGCCGGCGGCCCCGAGGCCGACGACCAGGACGCGCAGGTCCTCGAGTCGCTTGCCGACGATCTTGAGAGAGTTGAAGAGCGCGGCCATCGTCACCACCGCGGTGCCGTGCTGGTCGTCGTGGAAGACCGGGATGTCGAGATCGTCCTTGAGTCGCTCCTCGATCTCGAAGCAGCGGGGCGCGGAGATGTCCTCCAGGTTGATGCCGCCGAAGGTCGGGGCGATGAGCTTCACCACCTCGACGATCTGCCCAGGGTCGTGCGTGTCGAGGCAGATGGGGAAGGCGTCGACGTCGGCGAACTCCTTGAAGAGCATCGCCTTCCCCTCCATCACCGGCATGGCCGCCTCGGGGCCGATGTCGCCGAGGCCCAGCACGGCGCTCCCGTCGGTGACCACGGCGACGGTGTTGCGCTTGATCGTGTACTCGAAGGCCTTGGCGCGGTCGGCAGCGATCTCCTGGCAGACCCGGGCCACGCCGGGCGTGTAGGCCATCGAGAGGTCGTCGCGGGTCTTCAGCGGGTACTTGTTGTGCTGCTCGATCTTGCCCCCCCGGTGCATCTGCAGAGTCCGGTCCACGTACTCGATCACCCGCGCGCCTCTCGTGGAGCCGATCGCCCGCAGGATCTCCTCCCAGTGCTGCTGGTCCCGCGCGTCCACCGTGAACTCGCGCACCCGCTTGCCCTCGCCGCCCGCACCGGGAACGAGGTCCACCCCCTGCAGCGCCCCGCCCGCCTCGGCGATCCGGGCGGTCAGCTTGCCCAGGGGCTCCTGGCGCGCGTCGAGCTCGACCCGCACCGTGACCGAGAACTGCGCGCTGACTGAGGGAGAGGTGGCCATGGGCGACGGATCTTATGCGGGTGGATGAAGCCCAGAGCCGCACCGGCCTCGGGCGCGCATCCTCCCGGGCGCGTGGCCGGATGCCGCCTAGGATTGAGGTGTGCCCGCGACGAAGCCCAAGCCCAAGCACGCGGCCAGGGCGGCTCGAGCCCCCCGGCGAGCTCTTCCTGATCGATGGGAACAGCCTCGCGTACCGGGCGTTCTTCGCGCTGCCCGAGTCGATCGCGACCGCGGACGGGCGTCCGACGAACGCGATCTACGGCTTCGCCTCGATGATGGCCAAGATCCTCATCGAGTATCGGCCGCAGGCCGTGATCGTGGCCTGGGACGCCGGGATGTCCGGGCGCGAGGTCACCTACGAGCCATACAAGGCCCAGCGGCCACCCCGGCCGGACCTGCTCTCCGAGCAGTGGCCGCACCTGGCTCCGCTGGCCGAGGCGTTCGGCTTCCACAACGTCAAGGTCGAGGGGTGGGAGGCCGACGACGTGATCGCAACGCTCGTGCGACGTGCTCGTGAGGCGGAGGTCCCGGTGATGGTCGTCTCTGGGGACCGCGACGTCTACCAGGTGGTGGAGGACGGCGTTCGGGTCATGACCACGTCCCGTGGCGTCACCGACACGAAGGTCTACGACCGCGAGGGCGTGATCGAGCGCTACGGCGTCCCGCCCGAGCTGGTCCCGGACCTGATCGGCCTGAAGGGCGACACGTCGGACAACATCCCGGGCGTCCCGGGGATCGGCGACAAGACGGCGGCGCAGCTGCTCCAGGAGTTCGGATCGCTGGAGGCCGTGCTCGAGAACGTGGACAAGATCTCCGGGGCGAAGCGCAAGCAGAACCTGACGGAGCACGCCGACGACGCGCGCATCTCGAAGCAGCTCGCCACCTTGAACTACGAGATCGACGTCCCGATCGACGTCAGCAAAGAGACGCGCACGAAGCCGGACCGAAGCCGGCTGCGGGAGGTGGCGGCTGAGTTCGAGCTGCGCCAGGTGGTCCAGCGCCTCGACGAGGAGTTCCTCGAGGACGTCCCCGATCGGCCAGTCGAGGAGACCCTGGTCGTGGAGGCGGAGCAGGGGACGCCGGCCGATCTCGCCGAAGGACCGATCTCCATCGCCGTGGCGGGCGGGAGATGGGCCGCGAGCGATGGCGATCGGGTCGTCGCCGGCGAGGCGCCCGACCTGGTCGAGCTCGCCGAGCAGCTGCGTGGACGCCCGTTGCTCGCCCACGACGCCAAGGCCCAGGGCGGCGGCGGGCGGATCGGCTTGCTGGCAACCGCGCCCCCCGGCTGGCTCGAGCTCGAGCACGACACGATGGTCGCCGCCTACCTCATCGACCCGTCGCGACGCGTCTACGACCTCCACGAGCTGGCCGCCGATGCGGGGCTTGCCGCAGCGCCCGCCGGGGCCGACCCGGGACAACTCTCACTCGCGGCGGAGGAGGGCGAGGCGGGTGGCGACCCGGCCGCGGATGCCCGCCTGGTGAGCGAGCTCGCAGAGCGCCAGCGCGAGCCACTCGACCAGTTCGGCCTGGTGCGCCTCCTACGCGAAGTGGAGATGCCCCTGATCGAGGTCCTGTCGGCGATGGAGCGGGTGGGGGTGAAGCTCGATGCGAAGCGCCTGGCGGAGATCGGCGAGGGGATGGCGGAGCGGATTGCCGAGCTCGAGCGCGAGATCTTCGAGCTCGCCGGCCACGAGTTCACGATCGGCTCGCCGCAACAGCTCGGCACGGTGCTCTTCGAGGAGCTTGGGCTGACCAAGAAGCGCCGCGGCAAGACCGGCTTCTCGACAGACGCCCGAGTCCTCGCTCAGATCCGCGACGAGCACGAGATCATCGGCAAGGTCGAGAGTTGGCGGGAGCTGACGAAGCTCAAGAACACCTATCTCGACGCGCTGCCGGGCCTCATCGACCCCGAGACGGGCCGCATCCACACCACCTTCAACCAGGTCGCTACCACGACAGGGCGGCTTTCGAGCACCAACCCCAACCTCCAGAACATCCCGATCCGCTCCGAGATCGGGCGGCCGGTACGCGGCTGCTTCGTCGCCGAGCGCGGCATGCGCCTGCTGTCCGCCGACTACAACCAGGTCGAGCTGCGGGTCCTCGCGCATGTCGCGGGCGAGGACGTGCTGCGGGAGATCTTCGCCTCGGACGAGGACGTTCACCGCGAGACGGCCTCCGAGGTGCTCGCGATCTCGCCGGACGAAGTGGGGCCCGCGGAGCGGTCGAAGGCCAAGATGGTCAACTTCGGGATCGCCTACGGGCTCTCCGCTTTCGGCCTCGCCGACCGGCTGCAGATCTCGCGCGATGAGGCGGCCCTGTACATCGAGCGCTACTTCCAGCGCTTTCCGGCCGTCAAGGCGTTCATCGACGAGACGATTGCCAAGGCCGAGCGCGACGGGTTCGTCTACACGCTGCTGGGTCGCCGCCGGGCGATCCCGGAGCTCCGTTCCCAGCAGCGCCAGCGCCGGTTGCTGGGGGAGCGGCTGGCGGTCAACACCGTCATCCAGGGCACGGCGGCGGACATCATCAAGCTCGCGATGGTGCGATGCCACTCCGCGCTGGCCGAGGGAGGCCACGAGACACGTCTGGTCCTCCAGATCCACGACGAGCTCCTCTTCGAGGGGCCGAACGCGGAGATGGACGCCGCCGCGGATCTCGTGCGCCGGGAGATGTGCGACGCCTTCGAGCTCGACCCGCCACTGGCCGTGGACGTGGGCATCGGCCCCGACTGGCTGACCGCGAAGTAAGGGGCGCCGCAGTCGCGGCGCCCCTCCGACGTCCCGAATCAGCCGGCTCGCCTACTTGGCCAGCTCGACCTCCTCGAAGATGGCCTGGCCGTGCTCCAGCTCGAGCTCGGCCTCCTGGACGACAGCCCCTGGAACGAGGTTGTCGGCGGAGCAGGCGTGGTTGTCGTCGCCTTCGCCCTGGTTGTCCCCGTCCTCGCCATTCTTGGCGTCGCCGTCGTCGTCACCCGACTCGCCGTGGTGGCCGCCATGCCCCTGCTCGCCGTGGTGGCCTCCCTCGCCGTCGCCGTCCTCGTCGCCCTGGTCGTCACCGTTGTCGCACTTGACCTCGGTGCCATCGGTGACCAGGCCGCTGACCGAGCCGCCGCCGAACAGGTCGACCGTGAGCACGTGGTCCTGGAACGAGGAGATCGTCCCGGCGCCCTCGTCCCCGTCCTCGACGCCGTCGTTGTCGGAATCGGGATCGCGCGGGTCATCGCCGGCCTTCCACTCCTGCCGGTTCTTCAGCCCGTCGCGGTCCTGATTTCGCTTGGCCTGGTTCTTGTGGAGCGACAGGTCGTGGCGCTTCTCCCATCGGTCCGGAATGCGGTCGTGGTTTCGATCGCGAGCCGCCGCCGCGCCGGGCAGGGCGATGACCAGCAGGCCGACGATCGCGACGGTCAAGCCTCCGAGCAGCCTCCGTGACTTCGCTGAGCTCATTCGTAGTTCCCCTTTCGCCGCTCGGAGCCCGGCTTGCGGGTGACCGAGCCGTGGTGGACAGTCGTCCTATCGGGAACCCGCCCGGGCCCGGAGAATCACGCCACCTCGGCCCGGCTGGACGTTCGTTCGGGGGCGGATCGGTATGGGGGGCTCGGCGTGGCGGCCGATCAGTGCTCGGGCGGGGGTTCGCTCGCGGACGTGGACGTGCCGCGCTCGTGGGAGCCGCCGCTGCCACTCGATCCCGACCCGCTGCCACTCGATCCCGACCCGCTGCCACTCGATCCCGACCCGCTGCCACTCGACACCCGACCCGCTTCCCGAGCTCCGCTCGCTGCCACCCGTGCACGCCGCTTCCCGCAGTCGCTCGTCCGAGGTCTCGCCGCTTCCCTCGTGCCCGCCCGTCTCGCCGCCGTCGTGATGGCCGCCATCGGATCCCCCGTGCCCGCTTGCGTCATCGCCGCCACCGGTGTCGTCGCCCGTCCGCCGTGGCCGTGGCCGCTGGTGGAGCTGTCCTCGGCTGACCCCGGCCCACTGGAAGAAGAGCTCGATCCGTGGCCCGAGCCCGGCCCGGAGCTCCCGCCTGGCCCGCTCGAGTTGCCGCCTGAGTTCGGTCCCCGTCCCGACTGATCCGCCTCCGAGCGGCCGCTCGGCCCGGACCCGTTCACCGCGCCATGACCGGACTCGGCGTGGCTGCGAGTCGTCGGTGAGCCATCGCCTCGGGCCACCATGGCGGCGGTCGCCTCGCGCTGTTTGTCGCCGTGGTCGTGGAGCGCCACCCCGGAGCCCACGGCGAGGCCCGCGACGAGCAGGGCCGTCCCCGCCTTGATCGCGATCCCACCTCCGCCACCGGCGGTAAGTCCAGCGGCGGCGCCTCCGACGCCGACGCCGGCCCCAGTCGCCTCGGTCGTCAAGGGCCCCGCGCCCAGCAGAGCTCGGACGACAGGGAGCGGGATCAGCACGCTCGCTCCCTCCCGCAGCGCGCTCCGCGCCCGGAAGATCAGGCCCCGGACGGCGCCCGGGGTGACGCCGATCGCTGCCGCGATCTCTTGGTGGCTGCGCCCCTCGAGCTCACGGCGAAGCAGTGCCTCGCGCTGGGCAGCCGGCAAACTCTTGACCCCCGCGACGACTCCCGCGAGTTCGGCGCGCCGCGCCGCCACCTCGGGCGGTTGGGGCACGCCGTCGAAGTCCTCGTCCAGGCGCTGGTGGCGCGGCTCGTCCCGCAGGTCGTTGAGGGCCCGATTGCGGACGATCCTGTAGAGCCAGGGCTTCAGCTTCATCTCGCCGTCGCTGGTCGCGAGCGACGAGTGCGCCTTCGTCAGCGCCTCCTGCACCACGTCCTCGGCCCGGTGCGCGGGCACGATCGCGCCAGCGAAAGACACGAGCTGTGGGCGGTAACGCCGCACGATCTCCTCGAACGCGCGGACATGGCCTTCGCGGCAAAGTGAGACCAGCCGGGCGTCGGACTGGCAGCGCAGCGCCAAGCCGGCGAGCGGCGCTGCGTGGAAGGCAGTCGGCATCCGCGTCATAGATCGTCCAAATTGGGCTACAGCTGAAACCCCTCCGAGGTTCAACGGGGCTCGCTCCTCCCAACACGGGATGCGGTCGAAGATCACGTGCGGGCGCCGCACTAGCATGCCGCTGCATGGATCGAGGCGTCGCCCTCCTCCTCACGGCCGCGGTCGGCGGCGTGCTGGCCCTTCAGGCGCCGATCAACGCAGGGCTTGGCCGCGCCACCGGAGCGCTGCCGGCCGCGCTCATCTCGTTCCTCGTGGGAACGTTGCTGCTGGCCGTCATCGTCGGCCTGAGCGGCAACGTTGCCGGTCTGGGCTCGACGTTCGACGTCCGCTGGTACTACCTGGTCGGAGGGGCTCTGGGCGCCGCCTACGTGACCGTTGCGCTGATCGCCGTCAGGTCGATCGGCGCGGGTGGGGTGGCGGCCGCGACGATCGCGGGCCAGCTGGCGACCGCGGTGGTCATCGATCGGCTGGGGATCCTCGGGCTCGAGCGAACGCCGATCACCGGCGCCCGCATCGCCGGGGTCGTGCTGTTGTTCGCCGGGACCTACCTGGTCATCCGCTAGCGGTCCGTCAGGCCGCCAGCTTCTGGGGTCGCCCGCGCGGCTGCCGCCAGGCGGCGAGCTCGCGGGCGTAGGCGGGATGGGCGATTCGCAGGTAGTGGCCGAACGACCAATCCAGGAACCGGGGGTGGCTCATTCCCCGGAGCGCCCCCGCCAGGAGCCGCGGAGGCACCCGGGGGATCAACCGTTGGACGCGAAGCAGCCATCGGAAGTGCCACTCGTGCCGCGCTGAGAAGGCCTCATAGCGCCGCAGGGCCGTCTCGCGCGTGGAGCTGCCGTCGACGACCCGCCGAAGCTCTCGGCCGCAGGCGATGCCGAAGTAGAAGGCGGTGCGGATCCCCTCGGCGGTCAACGGCAGGCAGTGACCCGCCGAGTCGCCGACGAAGAAGACCGGACCCTCGGTCGCTTTGCGCAGCTTGTGGGGGATCCAGTTGCCCTGGTAGCGAATCGCGTCGCGCTCCAGGTCGCCCGCGAGGCGGACGGTCGAGTCCTTGACGTGGAAGCGGGGGTCGAAGGAGCCGACGCCCACGCGGACCTCGTCCCGGGCCGGAAAGCTCCAGCTGTAGCCGGCGGGGACGTATCCGCGGTCGATCCAGATCTGGAGTTCGTCCGACTCCCCGCCGGGGTGGACCTCGAGCCCTCGCGAGAGCGGCGCATCGGGTGGCTGGTAGCCGTGTCCGAGGACGCGCCGCCAGCCGAGCGCGTCGACCACGAGGGGCGCCTCGACGTCGCCCCGGTCCGTGTGGATGGTCGTTCCGGTCCGGCCGTCGACCTTGGCCGTCTCGAACTCCGCGTCGCAGTCCGCGAACAGGCCCTTGCACAGAGCCGGGTAGTCGAAGGTCGAGAACGTCCAGGGCAGACGCATGCGGGTCGTCACGTGCGGGGTATGGATGACGAGATCGCCGAAGGTCTGCTTGACCGATGCCTCGGCGCCCATCGCGGTCAACCACTCGGTCGGCGCCGCGCAGGCCGACGTCTGGCGCTCGCCGATCTCGTACCGGTCGACGAGCAGCACCCGCGCTCCCGACCCGGCGAGCTCGCGGGCGACGGCCAGTCCGGCGAAGCTGGCCCCGCAGATGAGGACGTCCGCGTGTGGATCCAGCGGGGTTCGCTCTGAACCGCGCTTCGTACGACGTCTCGGCATCGCAGGCGAGGGTACTTCAAGTCCGGTCGCCGGGCGCGCGGCGCGTGAGGCGCAATCGGTGGCTCGCGACCACGCACCGCTCACTGCGGATTTCCTACTTTTGCCATAGTTAGCCGCCGTGTCCGCGACCGACACAACGACTCAGGCTGCGCCCGAGAGCGCGCAGGATGTGGCCCCCGTGGCCACGAACGACCTCATGATCGAGGTCGACGGCAAGCTCGTCCCCAACTACGACGCGACGATCAAGCCCTTCGAGGAGGGCGACGTGGTCAGCGGCGAGGTGGTGCGGATCGACAAGGACGAGGTCCTGGTCGACATCGGCTACAAGTCCGAAGGGGTCATTCCCTCCACCGAGCTCTCGATCCGGCGCTCCGTGGATCCCGCCGAGGAGGTATCGCTCGGAGAGCGCGTCGACGCCCTCGTGCTCACCAAAGAGGACCAGGAGGGGCGCCTCCTGCTGTCCAAGAAGCGGGCCCGCTTCGAGAAGGCATGGCGCAAGATCGAGGGGGCGGCCGAGTCCGGGGAGCCGGTCGTCGGCACGGTGATCGAGGTCGTCAAGGGCGGCCTGATCCTCGACCTCGGCGTACGGGGCTTCCTACCCGCCTCCCTGGTGGACATTCGCCGAGTCCACAACCTGGACGAGTTCAAGGGCCAGGAGCTCGAGTGCAAGGTGATCGAGCTCAACCGAAGCCGCAACAACGTGGTGCTTTCCCGCCGCGCCGTATTGGAGGAGGAGCGCAAGGAGGTTCGCGAGCAGATCCTCGGCCGCCTGCAGCCCGGCATGGTCGTGGAGGGCAAGATCTCGAACATCGTCGACTTCGGGGCCTTCGTCGACCTGGACGGGATCGATGGGTTGATCCACATCTCGGAGCTTTCCTGGAGCCACGTCAACCATCCCTCCGAGGTGCTCTCGGTGGGCGAGACGGTTCGCGTCAAGGTGCTCGACATCGACCGCGAGCGCCAGCGGATCTCGCTCGGCCTGAAGCAGACTCAGGAGGACCCGTGGCGCAAGGTTTTGGACGAGTACCGCCAGGGCGACGTCCTCGAGGGCAAGGTGACCAAGGTGGTCGCGTTCGGCGCCTTCGTCGAGATCATCCCGGGCGTCGAGGGCCTGGTCCACATCTCCGAGCTGGCCGAGCACCACGTCGAAAGCCCGAGCGAGGTCGTGTCCCCGGGCGACGAGGTCTGGGTCCGGATCCTCGAGATCGACGAGAGTCGCCGCCGGATCTCGCTCAGCGTCAAGCGCGCCGAGTCCCAGAATCTGCCGCTCAGGGACCTGATTCCGCCCGAGGTCGCCGAGAAGGCCCAGCAGCAGGCGGCGCCCGACGAGGTCCCGGACCTCGACGTCTCGGAGGAGGTCTTCCCGGAGGCGCCGCCGGAGGAAGCCGGCGACGAGCCCGCGCCGGAGGCCGAGACGGCCGAGCCGACCGGCGAGCGAGCCGAGGCGAGCGAGCCAGCCTCAGAAGCGCGACGAGTCACCGGAAGCCGGCGACAGCTGATGCCAGACTTCCGGGGGTGCACGCACCCCGGAGCCGATCAACGGCAGCAGCCTGACGGCGACGCACCGCCCAAACCCGAGCAACGGCACAGCCTGTTGCGCCGCCTGACGGCGACGCACCGCCCAAACCCGTCAACGGCACCAGCCTGTTGCGCCGCCTGACGGCGACGCACCGCCATTCGTTGGGCTGACCGGCGGGATCGCGGCCGGCAAGTCGGAGGCGCTGAGCGCGTTTGCGCGGCTCGGGGCGGCGACGCTCTCCACGGACGAGCTTGCCCACGAGCTGCTCGACGACCCGCAGATGCGCACGCGGCTGGCCGAGCGCTGGGGCGAGCGGGTCGTGACGGATGGCGCCGTGGACCGGAAGCGGGTCGGCGAGATCGTGTTCGAGAGCCCGGAGGAGCTCGCGTGGCTCGAGTCGGTCCTTCATCCGCTGGTCGGCCTGCGGGTGGCCGAGTGGCGCGCCCAGGTTCCGACCGCGAGGCCCCTGGCGGTCGTCGAGGTGCCGCTGCTGTTCGAGGCGGGGCTCGAGGACGTGTTCGACGCCACCGTCTCCGTGATCGCCGCCGACGGGACCCGAGCGAGACGAGCGGCCGAGCGTGGGACCGAGTTGCTCGAAGGCCGGAGCGACCGCCAGCTCTCCCAGGAGGAGAAGGCCGCCCGAGCCACCCACGTGATCCGCAACGACGGCACGCTCGAGGAGCTCGAGCGGCAGGTCGAGTCCATCGTCGCCGTCCTGACGGGGACCCGGGGGCGCGCATGAGCCCGGTGCGGACCATGGCGCGGGGCGGGCGGTCCCGCCAACCATCGGCGCCGAGGTCGCGCCGGCGCCGGTGGCTGTGGATCGGGGCCGCGGCGCTGCTCGGAATCGGCGTCGCGGTCGGCGTCAGCCGGATCGACTTCGAGAAGGCGCTTCGAGAGATCACGCTCCCGCTCCGGCACGACGACATCATTCGCCAGCAGGCGGCGGACAAGCATCTGGACCCGGCGCTGATCGCCGCGGTGATCTACGCGGAGTCCCGCTTCCGCGACCAGGAATCGCACGCCGGCGCCCTCGGGCTGATGCAGATCACGCCGCAGACGGCCGATGTGATCGCCCACCTGAGCGGCGGCACTCAGTTCGTCACCGGGGACCTCTCGAACCCGGAGATCAACATTCGCTACGGCTCCTACTACCTGCGCTACCTCCTGGACCGCTACGACGGGAACGAGGTCGCGGCACTGGCCGCCTACAACGCGGGCAGCGGAAACGCCGACCGGTGGGGCGGCGCGGCGCTCGACCTCGACGCGATCCGGTTCCCGGAGACGCGTGCCTACGTGGAAGAGGTCCTCGAAAAGCGCAAGGACTACGCGGACAACTACGCCGACGACCTGGGGCTGGCCCACTAGCGCGGTCCGGCGACGCGCGGCGGGCCAGGAGGCAAGATGGAGCTGACGATCGCCTGGGTGCTGTTTCCGCTGGTCCTCCTGGCGCTCTGCGTGGGCTGCGGGTTGGCGCTCGAGCGACTCGTCGCGATTCCGCTCCCGGGCGCCCTGCTGCCCGCGATCGGGTTCGCCGTCATCGTCGTGGTCGCCCAGGTGCCCACGTTGTGGGACGCGACGGCCGGGCTCACGGTCCCCATCGTGGTCGCCTTGGCGATCGCGGGTTTCGCGCTGTCATGGGGGCGGTGGCGGCGCCCCGAGCCATGGGCGGTGGCGCTCGTTGATCCTCGTCTTCGCGGCCTACGCCGCGCCGATCGTGCTCTCCGGACAGGCGACCTTCGCCGGCTACATCAGGCTCGACGACACGGCCACGTGGATGGCTTTGACGGACCGGGTCATGGAGCACGGTCGCAGCCTGGCCGGCCTGGACCCGTCCACCTACGAGGCGACCCTCTCGTTCAACCTCGGCGACGGGTATCCGATCGGCGTCTTCCTTCCCCTGGGCGTCGCCCGCGCGCTGGTTGGCCAGGACGTCGCGTGGCTGATTCAGCCCTACATGGCCTTCGGCGGGGCGGTGCTCGGCCTGGCGCTATGGCAGCTCGCGGAGCCGATCGTCCGCCCGCTTCCGCTCCGCGCTGCGGTGTCCTTGCTCGCCGCGCTCTCGGCGCTTCTCTTCGGCTACTACCTATGGGGGGGCATCAAGGAGGTCGCCGCCGCGGCGCTCCTGGCGAGCTGCGCCGGGCTGGCGGGATTCGCGATCCGCCAGCGGTTCGTGCCCCGGTGCGCTGATCCCCCTCGGGATCGCCGGCGCGCGCCCTGATCGGGGTGCTGAGCGGAGGAGGGGGGATCTGGCTGCTGGCGGTCCTGCTGCCGCTTGCGGCGTTCGCCGTCCGTGAGCTCGGGACGCGCGCCACGGCGCCGATCGCCGCGGCCTTCGCGATCTTCGTCGCGCTCCTCTGCGTTCCGGTTCTCGCGTCCGGCGGCTTCCTGCCGCCCACCTCCGCGTCGCTCAGCAGCGCCACCGCCCTGGGGAACCTCCTCCACCCGCTGAACGGGCTGCAGCTCTTCGGGATCTGGCCCGCGGGAGACTTCCGGGTGGATCCCGCGCATCTTGAGACCGTCTACGCGTTGATCGCGGTCGCGGCGGTGGGCGCGCTCGTCGGCCTCTACGCCGGATGGCGGACGCGGGCGTGGTCGATGCTCGTCTACGTGGGCGCGGCGCTCGTCGCCTTCGGCGTGATCGCGCTGATCGGCTCGCCGTGGATCGAGGGAAAGGCGATGGCGATCGCCTCCCCGGCGCTCCCGTTTGCCGCCTGCGCGGGCGCCGCTTGGCTCTGGGTCGGGGCGGGACGGAGAGTCCGCGTGTGGGAGCGGGTCGCCGGGGCCGCGATCCTCGCGATCGTCGGTACCGGCGTCGTTTGGTCGGGAGCGCTGGCGTATCGGGACGTCAACCTGGCGCCGCGCGACCAGTTGGCGGAGCTCGAGACGATCGGCCACCGGATCGCCGGGCAGGGCCCGACCTTGATGACCGAGTACCAGCCGTACGGCGTACGCCACTTCCTGCGCGACGCCGATCCGGAGGCGGCGTCCGAGCTGCGCCGCCGGCAGGTGCCCCTCAGAGACGGCCGCACGCTCCGCAAGGGGAAGAGCGCGGATACGGATCGCTTCCGCCTCGGCGGGCTCCTGGTCTATCGCACCCTCGTGCTCCGCCGTTCCCCCGTGCAGAGTCGCCCGCCCTCGCCCTATCGGCTGACGTGGCGCGGGCGACTACTACGAGGTCTGGCAGCGGCCCGGGGGCCTCGAGTCCTCGGTGATCGCCCACCTCGGGCTCGGCACCGACCGCGACCCGAGCGCGGTGCCGGCGTGCAGCGCGGTGCAGGGGCTCGCCCGCAAGGCGGGCCCGGGCGGGACGCTCGCCGCCGCCAAGCGGCCTCCCGTCGAGACGATCCCGCTCCAGAAGACCTCGCATCCACCCGCCTGGCAGTGGGCGGCCTATCCGAGGAGCCTCCTGCCCGTGACCCCGGGGACGATCGGGGCGCGGGTCCGTGTGCCGCGCGCGGGTCGATACGAGATCTGGCTCGGGGGCTCGGTGCGGCCGGAGGTGGACCTCACGGTCGACGGCCGACGGGTGGGCCAGGTGCGCCATCAGCTCAACAATGAGGGCGAGTACGTGCTGCTGGGCCGGGCCCGGCTCGGCAAGGGACGCCACGCGCTCGAGATCCGCTTTCACGGGGCCGACCTCCATCCCGGGAGCGGCGGAGCCCCCAGCCCCATAGGGCCCCTCCAGCTATCCGCGGGCGACACCGCCGACGCACGCGTGAGCCAGCTCCCGAGCAAGCGGGCTGCGGAGCTGTGCGGCAAGCCCTGGGACTGGATCGAGGCCCTTGCCCCGGGTGGGACGGCGACCGACTAGGTGGCCGTAGGCTCGACCTCGCGATCGTCGGGCCGCGTGTGGAACCGGTATCGGTCGCGCCCCGCGGCCTTGGCCTCGTACACCGCGATGTCGGCCTCGACCATCAGCTCCTCTGCCGTCTGCCTTCCGGACGTCGAGATGACCGCCACCCCGATGCTCGTCGTGACCCCCAGGCCCTTGCCATTGAACGCCGCCCGATGGTCGCGCACGGCATCGACGAGCTTGTCGGCGACCATTCGGGCTCGGTCCTCGTCGGCGTGGGGCAGGATCACGGCGAGTTCGTCACCGCCCAGGCGGGCCAGGACGTCCGTCTCGCGCATCTCCTGCCGCAAGAGCTCTGCGATGCTCCGGATGACGGCGTCGCCGGCGTGGTGACCGAGGCTGTCGTTGATCAGCTTGAAATGGTCGAGGTCGAGCAGCAGCACCGCACCGCCCTCGCCGTATCGAGCCGCCTGGGCCAACCGGTCGACGAGCTCCGCCTCGAAGCGGCGGCGGTTCAACAGCCCAGTCAGGGGATCGTGGTCGGCGAGGTAGCGTAGCCGCGCCTGAATCCGCTCTCGCTCGGTGACGTCCCTGAAGCTCCACACGCGGCCGTGGATCTCGCCGTCGACGCCGCGCTGGGGGCGCGAGTAGCGCTCCACGACGCGGCCGTCCTTGAAGCGCAGCATGTCGTGACCCTCGGCCTCAGGACGCCGATAGAGCTGATCCACCGTCTCGACGAAGCTCTCCGGCTCGAGCAGCTGGCTCGAGGCGAAGGCGAGCGCGCTGTCGTCGTCGCCCCGGTCGAGGATCTCCTGCGGGATCCGCCACATCTCCTTGAAGCGCTGGTTGAAGCTCACTATCCGACCGTCGCGGTCCACCACCAGGATCCCGTCGGCCGTGGACTCGAGGGTCGCGTGCTGAAGCGACAGGGATTCCTCGAGCTCGCGCTTGGAGCGCTCCTTCTCCGCGAGGCGGCGGTCGAGCAACTGCTTGATGTAGCCGAACAGGAGCGCGGTGACGATCACGCGAGCCCATGGTGATCAGCCATCGGGCGCCCTCCTCGCCGGATTCGCTTCCCACGGCGAGCACGACCGCGTAGCAGATGCCCACGAAGGCGATCTGGACGGCCGCCTGCCTGCGGCTGAAGAAGAAGGCCGCGTACAGCGCGACCCAGATGTAGAAGATCTCGGTGTCCGTCGGCCCGCCGCTGGCGAAGTAGGTCGCCGCCGTGATCACCACGGTCCCGAGGGCGAGCAGCAGCTGGAATGCGGCCGTGGACAGACGCGACCAGCGGAACCCGATCAGGAGGCACATCCCCGCCGCCAGGTCGCAGATCGCGAGCTCGGCCAGCTTCTCGTTTCGGCTCAGGCCGTCGGAGAGCGGGATCCCGGCGAGCCCGAGCAGGGTTCCCGCGGCGAACAGGAGCAGAAGCGTGGCGGCCATCGCCGCACGTTCGTCGTTCCCGTCGTCCAGGCTTCGGCGAGCGGCGTCGAGGCGCTGCCGGATCGATGTCACGAAGCGCATAGGGAATCCCTGTGTGATGTCTTTCGGTAGGCGCGGGCCTGCGCTTTAGCCGCCGCGACCTCCGGCGCGGTCCCCGGGCGCTAGCCCGACGGCCTCGGGAGGCGGCCCCGGTGCCCGCTATCTTGGCTTGGTGCCGGAGTTCAAGCTCAACCCCGCCTACACGGCGACCGCCGATCAGCCCAGCGCGATCGCTTCGCTCGCCGAGGGCCTACGGGCGCGACGAGCGGTTCCTGACGCTGCTCGGGGCCACGGGGACCGGGAAGACGTTCACCATGGCGGGAACGATCGAGCGGCTTCAGCGTCCCGCCCTCGTGATCGCCCACAACAAGACGCTCGCCGCGCAGCTCTGCAACGAGTTCCGCGAGTTCTTCCCGGACAACGCGGTCGAGTACTTCGTCAGCTACTACGACTACTACCAGCCGGAGGCGTACGTGCCGGCGCAGGACCTCTACATCGAGAAGGACTCGTCGATCAACGACGAGATCGATCGCCTCCGCCATTCCGCCACAGCGGCGCTGTTGGCCCGGCGCGACGTGGTGATCGTCGCCTCGGTCTCCTGCATCTACGGCATCGGGTCGCCCGAGCTCTACCGAGAGCAGATGCAGCTGTTCAAGGTTGGGGAGTGGGTTGACCGCGACGACCTGCTTCGAAAGCTGGTCGGGATGCAGTACGGGCGCAACGACACCAACTTGACCCGGGGGACGTTCCGGGTCAAGGGAGAGCTGCTCGAGGTCTTTCCGGCCTATGCCGAGACGGCGTACCGGATCGCGCTGTTCGGCGACGAGGTGGAGGGGATCCAGCACTTCGACCCGCTGACCGGGGAGGTGCTGGACGAAATCGACCACGTCGCTGTCTGGCCCGCGACCCACTACGTCACGAAGGAGGAGACGGTCGAGCGTGCGGTGGGCGAGATCAAGCAGGAGATGAACGAGCGGGTGGCCTGGTTCGAGGAGCGAGGCAAGCTGCTCGAGGCTCACCGTCTGCGGCAGCGCACCGAGTACGACATCGAGCTCCTCAAGGAGCTCGGCTTCGCTCCGGGAATCGAGAACTACTCGCGGATCATCGACGGCGCGAGCCGAGGGCAGCCCGCCGCACACCCTCATCGACTACTTCCCCGATGACTTCGTCGTCTTCGTGGACGAGTCGCATCAGACCGTCCCACAGCTCGGCGGGATGTACGAGGGCGATCGCTCGCGCAAGCAGACGCTCGTCGACCACGGGTTCCGGCTGCCGTCGGCGCTCGACAACCGCCCGCTGCGGTTCGAGGAGTTCTTGACGCAGGGTGGGGCAGATGGTGATGGTCTCGGCGACCCCGGGCGACTTCGAGCGGGGCTCCTCGGCCCGCATCGTCGAGCAGATCGTCCGGCCGACGGGCATCGTGGATCCGGAGGTGGAGGTCCGCGAGACCCGCAATCAGATCGACGACCTGATGAACGAGGTCCGCCGCCGCGCCGAGGTGGAGGAGCGGACGCTCGTGACCACGCTGACCAAGAAGATGGCCGAGGACCTGACCGCCTACCTCCTCGAGCACGGCTTCCGGGTCCGCTACCTGCACTCCGAGATCGACACGCTCGAGCGAATCCAGATCGTGCGCGACCTCCGGCTGGGCGAGTACGACGTCCTCGTCGGCGTCAACCTGCTTCGGGAGGGCCTCGATCTGCCCGAGGTCTCGCTGGTGGCGATTCTGGACGCGGACAAGGAGGGATTCCTTCGCGGCGAGACCAGCCTCATCCAGACCATCGGCCGGGCGGCTCGAAACGTCCGCGGCCGGGTACTGATGTACGCGGACCGCGAGACCCAGGCGATGCGAACCGCGATCGGGGAGACCGACCGGCGGCGCGAGATCCAGCTCGCCTACAACCGCGAGCATGGAATCACGCCGGAGACGGTCCAGAAGGGGATCTCCGAGCTCACCGAGTTCCTCGCGATGGAGTCACGCTCCGCCCCCTCCCGCCGCCGGCGCGTCCAGGGCTCGGAGGAGATCCAGACCCCGGCGCAGCTCGAGAAGGTGATCGTGGAGCTCGAGGAGGAGATGCTCGCCGCCGCGGAGGACCTCCGCTTCGAGGAGGCCGCCCGGATCCGCGACGAGCTCAAGGAGCTGCGGCGAGACCTCGAGGCGCTTACGTCGAGCTGAGCTGGATCGGGCCGGAGAGCTCGCCGGCGATCAGTTGGGCGACGAGGGGGTCTGTCGAGGCGAACACGGCTTCGGCGGGCCCACTCGTGACGATCCGGCCCGCGTGGATGACCGCCGCGTAGTCGGCGAGCTGGCGAGCGGCCGCCATGTCGTGGGTCGTGACCAGGAAGGTGGCCGCGTTCCGGGCCTGGACGTCCCTGATCAGGTCGCAGAGCAACGCCAGTCGCACGCTGTCGATCCCGCTGTCGAAGTCGTCGATGATCACGATGCGGGCCTCGAGCGCGAGGGCTCGCGCCAGGGCGGCTCGCTTGCGCATGCCCGAGGAGAGGGTGTCGGGCATGTCGTTCGCCCGGTCGGCCAGCCCGACCATCTCGAGGTGCTCGATCGTGACCTGGCCGATTCGCTCCTCCGGCCAGCGAGACATCCGGGCTCGCAGGGGGGAGGCGACGTTCTCGTAGAGGTTCAGCGAGAAGAACAGGCCGCAGGTGAACGGCTGGTTTCCCTGATGGGCGACGGCCATCCCGCGCCGCAGCTCGTTCAACCCCGTGTCGGAGACCGTCGCAAGGTCCCTGCCCTCGACCCTGACGGTCCCGGCGGATGGCGAATGAGGCCAACCATGTGGTTGATGGTCACCGTCTTCCCGGCCCCCGAGGGCCCAAGGAGAACAGTGATCGCCCCGCGCGGCACCGAGAGGTCGACGCCGTCCAGGCCGCGTTCCGCGCCGAAGCGCTTGACCACGCCGGTGAGCTCGATCGCGTATCCGGATTCGCGCTCACCTGACACGGCTTCAATCATAGGTCCGGCTCGCCCCTGGCGGACGACACCGAGGATGTAATCTCGGCCAGGTGGATGCCGAGGAGCTGATCAGGCAGGCGGCCGACAGCGTGCATTCCGCGCTCGACGAGGCGCGGCGGCGCGCAAAGGAGATCGTGGACGAGGCCGAGGGCGAGGCGAAGCGGATTCGAGCCGAGGCTGAGCAGGCCGCGAGCCGGATTCGCGGGGAGGCCGAGGGCCAGGCCCAGCGCCGGCTCGAGGACGTCCGCAACGCCCTCGACCAGCTCGAGGGAAGCCTCACCTCATCCCAAGACGGGCACCGCGGGCGAGACGGCGCGAGTGTGGCGACCGACGCCGAGATTCAGCCCGGGCCCGTGACCGTTCCCGAGCCCGCGCCGCCCGCCACCCCGGAGCCGATGCCCGAGCCCGGCCCCGAGCCGTCCGGAGCCGGTGCCTGAGCCCACGCCTTCCCCGGACGAGACGGATCCCCCCTCGCCGACCCCGTCGAACGACGCCGCAGCGCGACTGGTGGCCATGAAGCTCGCACTCGACGGCACTTCCCGCGAGGATGCCCGCAAGCGGCTGGCCGCCGACTACGACGTCGCCGACCTCGACGTCCTTCTGGACGAGGTCTACGCGAGGGCCGGGCACTAATTCCAACGCCGTACAAGCGCCTGTGGGCCATCCGACGGGCGAGGGTGCCGATGCTGGGCGCCCTCATCGGGCGGCTGCCCATCGCCGCCCTATCGCTGTCGACGATCATCCTGGTCCGCCACGAGACCGGGTTCGTTCGCGGTTGCCGGCGTGGTCGAGGCGTGCGTGGGGATCGCCGCCGCGGTGTCGCTGCCGGTGCAGGGGCGGCTGGTGGACCGTTTCGGGCAGACCGCCGTGCTGGTGCCGGCCGCGGCCCTCAACCCGATCGCCCTCGTCGCGCTGGTGGTGGCGGCGAAGGACGGCGCGAGCTCGGCCGTGCTTGCGGCGATCGGCGCCCTGTCGGGGGCGAGTTTCCCGGCGATGTCGTCGTGCATGCGGACGCTGTGGTCGGACCTCGTGCCGGATCCCGTGCTCCGGCAGAGCGCCTTCGCCCTGGATGCGGTGCTGCTGGAGGTGTGCTTCATCGTCGGGCCGCTGGCAACCGGGGCGTTGGTCGGGGCCGGTTGGCCGGCCGCGGCTGTGCTCGCCAACGCCGGCTTCTCGACCATGGGGACGCTCGTGTTCGCGGCCTCCCGCGCGTCGCGCTCCTGGCGTGGCAGCCGGGACTCACGCGCACTGGGCGGGGCCCCTGCGCTCGGGAGGCATCCTCGTGCTCCTGCTCACCGAGCTCGATGTTCGGAGTCGCCGTCGGCGCGATGGAGATCTCCACCACCGCGTTCGCGACCCACCACGGATCGCCTGGGCTTGCCGGCGGTCTGATCGCGGTGCAGGCCGCGGCCAGCATGGCCGGCGGCCTCTGGTACGGGTCCCGCCGTCACGAGACTCGGGCGGGGCAGCGGTACCCGCGCCTCTGCCTCTTCGTCGCGCTCGGCTTCGCCCCTCTGATCCTGATGGGCTCGGTGGCCAGCGCGATCCCGCTGATGGCGCTGAGCGGCTTCGCGTTCGCGCCGGCCGGCGCCGTCCTCTACATGCTGCTCGACGAGCTGGCGCCGCCGGGCGGCGCCACCGAGGCCTCGACCTGGCTGATCACCGCCGTCGTCACCGGGGTGGCCGGCGGAACCGCGGTGGGAGGGGGACTCGTGAGTGGGGGCAACGCCTCTCGCGGATTCGCCGCCGCCGTGGTCGCCGCGGCGCTGTCATGGCTGGCCGCATACCTGGGTCGTCCCCTGCTTCAGTCGTCGCCTGAGCCCGCCTGAGCGTCACGGGAACGCCCGTTCGCCCCCGTAGAATCGACGTATGTTCTTCGCGGAGCGTTCAGCGACGCGTCAGGCTGGTACGGCGGCGCAGCCGCCGCAATGCGTGATGCCTCCGTCCGACCGGATCGCGATCTCCGGGGCCCGCGCCCACAACCTCAAGGGCGTCAACCTCGAGCTGCCGCGTGACGCGCTGATCGTGATCACCGGGCTCTCGGGCTCCGGCAAGTCCAGCCTCGCTTTCGACACCATCTATGCCGAGGGCCAGCGACGCTACGTCGAGTCGCTGTCCGCCTACGCGCGCCAGTTCCTCGGTCAGATGGAGAAGCCGGACGTCGACTCCATCGAGGGGCTCTCGCCCGCGATCTCGATCGATCAGAAGACCACGTCGCGCAACCCTCGCTCGACCGTGGGCACGGTCACCGAGATCTACGACTACCTGCGCCTGCTCTGGGCGCGGATCGGAAAGCCGCACTGCTACAACTGCGGCGCTCCGATCCAGGGCCAGTCGCTGGAGCAGATCACCGACCGGGTTCTGACGATGGAGGAGGGGACTCGGTTCATGGTGATGGCGCCCGTGGTTCGCGGGCGCAAGGGCGAGTACGGGCGCATGCTCGACGAGATGCGCACCCAGGGGTACGCGCGGGCGCGGATCGACGGGGAGCTGCGACGGCTGGACGAGCCGATCGAGCTCGACAAGAAGTTCAAGCACGACATCTCGGTGGTCGTCGACCGGCTCGTGATGAAGGAGGGGATCCGCAAGCGGCTCTCCGAGTCGGTCGAGGCCGCATCGCAGCTCGCCGACGGACTCGTCGAGATCGATTGATCCTGCCTGAGGCCGGGGAGCCGGCAGACCGCTGATTCTTCTCAGAACGCTTCGCCTGCCTGGAATGCGGCACCTCGATGCCGGAGCTCGAGCCGCGGATCTTCTCGTTCAACTCGCCGCACGGATGCTGCCAGCGCTGCCACGGCCTCGGCTTCCAGCGCGTGATCGATCCGGAGCTGATCGTCCCCGATCCCACGCTCTCCATCTCGCAGGGCGCGCTCGAGCCCTGGACCAAGGCCGCGTCGATGTACCACCGGAGGCTGCTGGAGGCCGTGGCCGAGACGAACGGGATCGACATCGACACCCCCTGGCAGGACCTGCTCGCAGGCCGAGCGGGAACTCCTCCTGGACGGCACCGGGGACGAGCGCCACACGGTCACCTACCGCAACCGCTTCGGCCGGCGCCGGGTCTACACGGTGCGGTTCGACGGCATGCTCCGAAGCCTTGAGCGCCGCTACGAGAACACGGACTCCGACAACACCCGCGAGCGGATCGAGGGGCTGATGGCCCTCCAGCCCTGCCCGGCTTGCGGGGGCGCGCGTCTGCGGCCGGAGAGCCTGGCGGTGACCGTGGGCGGCCTCAACATCTACGAGTACACGCGCCTTTCCGCGCGCGCCGCCCTGGAGTGGATCGAGGCGCTCGAGCTGACCGAGACCGAGCGGGCGATCGCTCGCCTGGTGGTGCGCGAGATCGCCGAGCGCCTGCGCTTCCTGGACAGCGTCGGGATCGGCTACCTGTCGCTCGAGCGTGCCGCGGCGACCCTGTCGGGCGGCGAGGCGCAGCGGATCCGCCTCGCGACGCAGATCGGCTCCTCGCTCGTCGGCGTCCTGTACATCCTCGACGAGCCCTCGATCGGGCTCCATCAGCGCGACAACGCCAAGCTGATCGACACCCTCCAGCGGCTGCGGGACCTCGGCAACACGGTGATCGTCGTCGAGCACGACGAGGGCACGATCCGGGCCGCCGACCACGTCGTCGACCTGGGCCCGGGGGCCGGCGAGCACGGCGGGGAGGTCGTGGCAGAGGGAACGGCGGCGCAGATCGCGCGTCGCCCGGCGTCGCTCACCGGCCAGTATCTGAACGGCAAGCGCCAGATCCCCCTGCCGGACCAGCGCCGAAGCCCAAGCGGCGAGCTGGTGATCCGCAAGGCGCGACAGCACAACCTCCGGGCGATCGACGTCGGCGTGCCCCTCGGGGTGTTCTGTTGCGTCACCGGGGTCTCGGGCTCGGGGAAGTCGACGCTGGTCAACGAGATCCTCTACCGGGCGGTCGCCAACCGCCTGCACAGGGCGCGCCTGCGGCCAGGCGCGCACGACCGGATCGAGGGCATCGAGCAGGTGGACAAGATCATCAACATCGACCAGTCCCCGATCGGTCGCACGCCGAGGTCGAATCCGGCCACCTACACGGGCGTCTTCGACCACATCCGCGATCTCTTCTCCCGGACCCGCGAGGCGAGGGCTCGCGGGTACAAGCCCGGGCGCTTCAGCTTCAACGTCAAGGGTGGGCGGTGCGAGGTCTGCCGCGGCGACGGCCAGATCAAGATCGAGATGCACTTTCTGCCGGACGTCTACGTCCCGTGCGAGCAGTGCCATGGGCGGCGGTACAACCGCGAGACGCTCGAGGTCCGGTTCAAGGGCAAGTCGATCGCGGACGTGCTCGAGATGTCGGTCGAGGAGGCCGTCGAGTTCTTCGCGCACATCCCGAAGATCAACCGCCGGCTCCAGACCCTCCACGACGTCGGGCTCGACTACATCCGCCTTGGCCAGCCGGCCACCACCCTCTCGGGCGGCGAGGCGCAGCGCGTCAAGCTGGCCACGGAGCTCTCCAAGGTGGCGACCGGCGACACCCTGTACATCCTCGACGAGCCCACGACCGGGCTCCACTTCGCGGACGTGCACCGGCTGCTCGAGGTGCTCGACCGCCTGGTCGAGGCGGGCAATTCGGTGGTCGTCATCGAGCACAACCTGGACGTGATCAAGTCGGCCGACCGAATCATCGACCTCGGCCCCGAGGGAGGCGAGGCCGGGGGAGAGATCGTGGCGACCGGCACGCCCGAGCAGGTGGCCGCGAATCCGGCGTCCTACACCGGCCAGTTCCTCAGTGGGCTCGTCGAGGCGGCGCAGCGCCCGCCCCGCCGCCGGACCTCGCGGCGGCGCGAGCCGGTCGCCGCGTAGGCGGCGGTGACGAATGGCCTGTCGGCTACGGTGCGAGGCCGAGCCGTCGTCGCGAAGCTCACGAGGCGATCCCGCGCGCGATGACCACCCGTGCAGTCGTTATCGTGCGCGACATGCTGCAGGCTCGGCGCTGGATCCCTCTCCGCCTCCGTTGACAAGAGTGTTCAGCGGCCAGCTGATCGGCGTCGACGTGGGGGGGACGAAGGTCGCCGTCGCCACGCTGGAGAACGAGCGCCTGAGCGAGCCGGTGCTCCGGCCGACTCAGGCTGAGAGCGCGGAGGACCTGCTCGGCGAGGTGGTCGCCGCGATCGATTCCGCGCGGGGCCCCAGCACCGTCGGCGTCGGGATCGGCGTGCCGTCGGTGGTCGAGTTCGCGACCGGTCGCGTCCGCTCGAGCATCAATCTCCACCTCGCGGACCTGGACCTTCGCCGAGTGCTCGATGAGCGGCTCGGACTGCCGGTCTTCGTGGACAACGACGCCACCGTGGCGGCGCTGGACGAGGCCTTCGACGACGCTGGCAGGGCGCTGGTGCAGAACCTGGTCATGCTCACGGTCGGCACCGGCATCGGCGGCGGGCTGGTCCTCGGGGGACGGGTCTACCGGGGCGCGACCGGCGCGGCGGGAGAGCTCGGCCACACGCTGATCGGGGCCGACCTCGCCGACGGGCGCTCCGCAGCCAGGTCGCTTTCCCCAGCCCGGATCGCTCGAGTCGCTCGCCGCCGGGCGCGAGCTGGACCGGCTCGCGGCCAAGCTGGCGGCTGACAATGCTTCCTCGCGGCTCGGCAAGCGCGCGGCCTCCGGCGACTCGATCGACGGACACGATGCGGTCGAGGCGGCCAAGGCCGGCGATCCCGAGTCGATCCACCTCTTGCGCGTGCTCGGCGAACGCCTCGGCGTCGGGATCGCGAACGCGATCAATACCTTCGACCCGGATGTCGTCGCGATCGGGGGCGGCGTCTCGACCGCGGGGGACCTGCTGCTCGGGCCTGCGACCGAGGCGGCTCGCCGCTACATCCTTCCCGGCGTCGGCGAGCGCACCGAGATCAGGCTCGCCCGCCACGGCGAGGAGGCCGGGGTGCGGGGGGCGGCGCTGCTCGCCCGGCTCGAGCTCGAGGAGTCGGAGGCGGTTCCCGCAGCCACTGGTCCCGGCGCGGAGCCGGCATGAACGCCGAGCCGGCGGCGAACCCCTTCGCGCAGGACGTCGCGGAGCCCCTTCCCGGGCCGACGACGCTGGTGATCTTCGGCGCGACCGGGGACCTGGCCGCGAGAAAGCTTCTTCCGGCGATCTACAACCTCGGGCTCGGCGGGTTGCTGCCGGAGCGCTTCGAGGTGATCGGGATCGGCAGGCGGGCGGCAGACAGCGAGGCGTTCCGCCGCCATGCCCGCGAGGCGATCGCGGCGCACTCGCGGACCGGGATCGAGGAGGACGCCTGGCGGGCGCTCGAGCCGAGGCTCGACTTCCTGCACGGGGACTTCGACGACCCCGAGCTGTTCGAGGCCCTCAGGTCCAGGATCGAGGAGAAGGACGGCGATCAGCCGGCGCAGCGGGTGTTCTACCTCGCGGTTTCGGCCAGCTTCTTCGGCGCGATCGCCAAGGCGCTCGCGGCTGCCGGGCTGGGCGCCGGCGCCGACCCTCCGACCCGGCTCATGATCGAGAAGCCGTTCGGGCGCGACCTGGCCTCGGCGCGGGCGCTGGCCGCTGACATCTCGTCCGCCTTCGACGAGTCGCAGGTATTTCGCATCGACCACTACCTGGGCAAGGAGACGGTCCAGAACCTCCAGGTGCTGCGCTTCGCGAACGGGATCCTGGAGCCCATCTGGAACCGCCGCTACGTCGAGCACGTCCAGATCACCATGGCCGAGGACATCGGCATCGGCCACCGGGCCGGCTACTACGACTCGGCCGGCGCGATCCGGGACGTGATCCAGAACCATTTGATGCAGCTGCTCGCTCTCGTGGCGATGGAGGCGCCGGTCCGCTTCGACGCCGACACGATCCGGGACGAGAAGGTGAAGCTCCTGCGGTCCGTGCGCCGCTACCGCCCGGACGAGGTCTCCGACTACGCGGTCCGAGGCCAGTACGGCGCCGGCTGGATCGGCGGGGAGGAGGTCCCCGCCTACGTGGACGAGGAGGGCGTGCCGGACGACTCGCGCACCGAGACCTACGTCGCGATGCGGGTGGAGATCGACAACTGGCGCTGGGCGGGGACCCCGTTCTACCTGCGCACCGGCAAGCGGCTGCCCCGCCGGGTGACCGAGATCGCGGTGCGCTTTCGCCCCGTGCCGCATCTGCCGTTCGCGCGCTCGGACATCGCCGACGCCGAGCCGAACGAGATGGTGCTCTCGGTTCAGCCCGACGAGGGCGTTTCCCTGCGGCTGGTCGCCAAGGTCCCCGGCCAGACGATGAGCGTCAGGCCCGTGCTGATGGAGTTCAAGTACGGCGACCTCGTTCCTGGGCGACTCCCCCGAGGCCTATGAGCGACTGCTCCACGACGCCCTGCTTGGGGACGCGACGCTGTTCACGCGGGCGGATGAGGTGGAGGAGGAGTGGAAGCTCGTCGACCCGATCCTGGAGGCCTGGAAGGACGCGCCGGCCCCGCCGACCTACGAGGCCGGCAGCCAGGGCCCGGCCGCGGCGGACGAGCTGCTGGCGGTTCGCGGGAGGAAGCTGGAGGCAGATTTGAGCGCGAGCGCGCGGCGACCCGGATCGTGACCGCTGGCGCGGCGAGGGCGTGCGCGTGGAGCACGTGGTCGAGGAGCTCGACCGGCTTCACCGCGCCCACACGCGCCGCGGCCGTGGGCACGCGCTGACGCGAACCCTGAACCTGGTCGTTGCGCCGGGTTCAGCGGGCGCGGACGAGTCGGTCGAGGCGGCGGTCGGCCGTCTCGGGGCCCACAGCCCGTCGCGGACTCTCATCCTTCAGCGCCACGACGCCGACCGCCTGGACGCGGAGGCGCGAATCGAATGCGAGCTCCGGGACGCCGCCGGACGCGTCGGCTTCTGCCACGACCAGGTGACCCTGACGGCCGACGAGTCTCGGCTCGGGCACGCGGCTTCGCTGCTCGCGCCGCTGCTCCTGTCGGACCTCCCCACGGTCCTGTGGCTTCCCGATCCGGCCGCACCGCCGTCCGATCCGCTGCTGCTCGACCGCGCCCAGCAGGTCCTGGTCGATTCGACGCGGGACGCGGCCTCGCTGCGAAGGCTGGCATCGCTCACCGGAAGCGTTCGCGTGCACGACCTGACCTGGGGACGGCTCGAGTTCTGGCGCGCCGCGACGGCCGCGGCCTTCGATCCTCCCGAGCGGCGGGAGCTGCTGCCGAGGGTCACCCACTTCGAGGTCCGCTACGAGGGCGACGCGCTCGACGCCGGCGCTCCTGCTCGCCGGGTGGATAACGGCGCGAGCCGGGTGGCGCCCGGAGAGGATCGAGCTCGACGGCGGACGCGCTCGCGGAAGCGTCGCGAGGCCCGACGGGGGTGCGGTGGCCCTGTCGCTCGAGCGCGATCCCGACGCACGCGGCTGCGGAGGCGTCGAGACGCTGACGCTGCGGGCCGGCTCGGAGGCGGTGGAGCTCCGCCGCGGCGCGGCCACGAACCGGCTGCGCGACCTCTTCGCGGAGGCGCTGCAGCCGCTTGCCTCCTTCGCACGCGGCTACGCGGACGCGCTCAGGTCCGCGGCGGCGATGCTGGGCGGCGAGCCGAGCTCGTCGCGCGCCTAGCGGAGCCGCTGTCCGAGCTCAGCCCGAGGCGCGAGGGCGATCACTCGACGGCTTGCCGTCGCCACCGGCCGAGCCGGCTCGATCCTTCGAGCGGGACCGGGATCGGCGCGGCTTGCTCTTGGACGCCTTCTCGCTGTTCGGCGCTCAGCAGGGCGGCGCCGATCGCCCCGCCGAGGTCGCCGAGCCCCGCGACGTGGAGCGCGGGCGGGTGGTCGTCGGTGAACAGATGGGGCGCCATGGCCTCGCGGATCCGCTTGACGAAGGGCTCTCCGAACCGGCTCCCCAGCCCGCCGCCGATGATCACGGCCTCGACGTCGATCAGGTTGACCGCGGAGGCAATCCCGGCGCCGAGCGCCGCCACCGCGCGGTCGATCAGCTTCTCGGCGAGAGGGTCCTTGGCCTTCAGCGCCCGCTCCCAGATGCCGCTGGTCAGACGGTCGTGCCCGTGCTTCTTCATGATCTTGAAGAGGTCGGTGTGCTTGCCGGCCTCGTGCTCCTCGCGGGCCTTGATCTCCATCGCGGCTCGCCCCGCATAGGCCTCGAGGCAGCCGCGTCGCCCGCAGGTGCACCGCGCCCCGTCTTGCTTCACGACCATGTGGCCGATCTCGCCGGCTGCTCCGCGGCCCAGCCACGGCTCGCCGTTGAGGATGATCCCGCCGCCCACGCCCGTTCCCCAGAAGACTCCGAGCAGGGACTTGTAGTGGCGTCCGGCGCCGAGCCGGGCCTCCGCGTTGGTGGCCACCTGGACGTCGTTGCCGACCGCGATCGGAGTGCCAGCGACTTCGCGAGCCACTTGCCGAGCTGGAACGTGCCGTCCCAGCCCGGCAGGTTCCGGGCCTGGGACACCGCGCCGGTGGCCTCGTTGACGTCCCCGGGAGAGCCGACCCCGCCGCCGGCGAGCTCGGACGGGCGCACTCCGGCCTCGAGCGCAGCCTCGCGAAGCGCCTCGGCCATCTGCTCGGCGACGTCTCCTGGGCCGCCCTCGGTCGGGGTGGGGCGTCGGGACTGACCCAGGACATTCCATCTGCCGTCCACGACGACCGCCTGGATCTTGGTGCCGCCTAGGTCGATGCCTCCGCGGGCGACCATGGCGCTCATGCTAACCCCTTGGTGTCGGCGTCAGGCGACTCGGCCGGCCCGGTAGCGCCGGATCAGGGCATTGGTGGAGCTGTCGTGGGCCAGCTCGGGCTCGGCATCGGCCTGCAGCTCGGGGACGATCCGCTTCGCCAGCGCCTTGCCGAGCTCGACGCCCCACTGGTCGAAGGAGTCGATGCCCCAGATCACGCCCTGGGTGAAGACGCTGTGCTCATACAGCGCGACGAGTGAGCCAAGGGAGTGGGGGGTGAGGCGCTCGACCAGGATCGTGTTCGAGGGACGGTTCCCCTCCATCACCCGGTGGGGAACGACCTCCTCCGGGCGTGCCCTCCGCGCGGACCTCCTCGGGGGGCTTGCCGAAGGCGAGGGCCTCGGTCTGCGCGAACACGTTGGAGATCAGCAGGTCATGGTGCTCGCCCGAGGGGGTTGAGGGACTGCATGAAGCCGATGAAGTCGCAGGGGATCAGCCTCGTCCCCTGGTGGATGCAGCTGGTAGAAGGAGTGCTGGCCGTTGGTTCCCGGCTCGCCCCAGTAGATCGCCCCCGTGTCGTAGTCCACACGTGCGCCCTCGAGCGTCACGTGCTTTCCGTTCGACTCCATGGTGAGCTGCTGGAGGTACGCGGGGAAGCGGTGCAGGTACTGGTCGTACGGGAAGACGCCGGTCGTCTGGGCGCCGAAGAAGTCCCCGTACCAGACGGCGAGAAGGCCCATCAGGACGGGCAGGTTGCGGTCGAGCGACGCCTCGCGGAAGTGCTCGTCGATCGCGTGGAAGCCGGCGAGCATCTCGTGGAAGCGCTCGGGCCCGATGGCCACCATGGTCGAGAGCCCGATCGCCGAGTCCATCGAGTAACGGCCGCCCACCCACTCCCAGAACCCGAACATGTTCTCGGTGTCGATCCCGAAGCGGGACACCTCCTCGGCGTTGGTCGACACCGCGACGAAGTGCTTCGCGATCGCGTCCTCCGAGCCCAGGCGTGCGAGCGTCCAGTCCCGAGCCGTGCGGGCATTGGTCATCGTCTCGAGCGTGGTGAACGTCTTCGACGCGACGATGAACAGCGTCTCCTCGGGGTCGAGATCGCGGGTCGCTTCGGCGAAGTCGGTGCCGTCGACGTTGGAGACGAACCTGAAGGTCAGCTCGCGCTTGGAGTAGTGGCGCAGCGCCTCGTACGCCATCACCGGCCCCAGGTCCGAGCCGCCGATCCCGATGTTGATCACGTTGCGGATCGGCTTGCCCGTATGCCCGGTCCACCTGTCGCTGCGGACCCGCTCCGAGAAGTCCGCCATCCGATCGAGCACCTCGTGGACCTCCTTGACCACGTCGACGCCGTCCACGATCAGCGAGCGGTCCCGCGGCATCCGGAGCGCGACGTGTAGGACGGCCCGGTCCTCGGAGACGTTGATGTGCTCGCCGCGTGAACATCGCCTCCCGTCGGCCGGCCAGGTCCGACTGCTCGGCCAGGTCGATGAGCAGGGCCAGCGTCTCGTCGGTGACCCGGTTCTTCGAGTAGTCCAGGAATAGGCCGGCCGCCTGGGCGGTCAGCCGCTCCCCCCGGTCAGGGTCCTCGGCGAACAGGTCGCGAAGGTGGCGCTCGCCGATCTCGGCGAAGTGGCGCTCCAGCGCGGACCACGCGGCGCGCTTCCGCAGCTCGCTCATGCGGTTCCGGTCGGAGCGTGCCACCGGTATCGGCGCCGTCGATCAGCTCCGTCGGCCTCGGCCGGCCCCCAGGTTCCCGGCTCGTACGGGTGCACCGGGGTGGCGTCGTCGAGGATCGGGTCGACGACCTTCCAGGCGGCCTGCACGCCGTCCTCGCGGGCGAAGAAGGTCGGGTCGCCGCGCATCGCGTCGCCGAGCAGCCGCTCGTAGGGAGGCATCTCGTCCGGGCGGTGGTGGTGCGCGAGCAGCTCGACGTCCTCGCCGACGAGCTCCTCGCCGGGGACCTTGGCCCGGGCGCGCATGGCGATCACGACCTCTGGGCTGAGCGCGAAGCGGACCGCGTTGGGGTCGCCCGGCTGGGGCTCGTCGAACACGATCTGCGGTGGCCGGCGGAACTCGACCAGGACCTCCGTCGCCGTGACCGGCAGGCACTTGCCGGCACGGATCACGAAGGGGACGCCGGACCAACGCCAGCTGTCCACGTGGAGCCTGACCGCGGCGAAGGTCTCGACGGTC
This sequence comes from uncultured bacterium, assembly GCA_963772345.1. Lineage (GTDB taxonomy): Bacteria > Actinomycetota > Thermoleophilia > Solirubrobacterales > 70-9 > AC-56. The sequence goes on from CAVYXB010000004.1 coordinate 108,978, forward strand.
GAGTTCTTGCGCCACGCCGTCCTCGTCGCGGTAGCCCTTGAACTGCCCCCGCACGATCTGCTTCGGCGTGAGCGGCTTGATCGACTTGAGCAGTCGCGACTTCTCGTCCCGAAGGGCCTCCGGGTCCATGCTCGGCCGGCGCGTCCATCGTCAGGATGGCGAGCACCTGGAGCATGTGGTTCTGGATCACGTCGCGAATCGCTCCGGCCTCCTCGTAGAAGCGCCCGCGCCCGGCGACGCCGAAGCTCTCCGCCATCGTGATCTGGACCCGGCGAACGTGCTCTCGGTTCCAGACCGGCTCCAAGAAGGAGTTGGCGAACCTGAAGTAGAGGAGGTTCTCGACCGCCTCCTTGCCGAGGTAGTGGTCGATCCGGAAGATCGAGCGCTCGGGAAAGACCTCGCCGAGCGTGCGGTTGAGCGCCATCGCGGACTCGAGGTTGTGGCCGAAGGGCTTCTCGACCATGACCTTTGCGCCATCGGCGGACCCCGACCGCGCGAGCTCGGAGACCACGGTCCCGAACAGGCTCGGCGGGATCGCCAGGTAGTGGACCGGATGGGCGGCGCTGCCGAGCTCCTTGCGAAGGGCGTCGAAGGTGCGCCGGGTCCTCGTAGTCGCCGTCGATGTAGCCGAGCAGCGAGGTCAGCTTGTCGAACGCCTGCTGGTCGACGCCTCCGTGTTCGGAGAGGCTGTCGTGCGCGCGCTTCTTCAGGTCGTCCAGGCCCCAGCCCGACTTCGCCACGCCGATGATCGGCATGTCCAGGTGTCCGCGGCGGATCATCGACTGAAGCGCGGGGAAGATCTGCTTGTAGGCGAGATCACCCGTCGCCCCGAAGAACACGAGGGCGTCCGCTGCGTCGCTTCGCGCCATCACGCCCGGGCCTGCGCCGGCAGATCCTGCGCGGCCGCTCGGTCGAGGATCAGCTCGATCGGCCCGTCGGCGAGCAGGCTGGCGGGCACGTGTGGGTCGGGCCCGTCGAGCACCCTCGCCACCGGACGTGCCTTCTCCGCGCCGTCGGCGAGGATCGCGCCCGCGCGGGCCGCCCGCAGCACGTCGAGCGTCAGGCTGACGCGGTCGGGGGGAGGCTTGGGCGCGTCGTGGACGGGGACGCACACCTCGCCCCGGGCGTCGAGGGTCGGCGCATCCGGGAACAGCGACGCCGTATGGCCGTCCTCGCCGAGCCCCAAGAGCGCGAAGTCGAGGCGCAGGCATGCCGTCCGGGCCGGCGGGAACGCGCTCGCGAAGCTCGCTCCCATAAGCGGCGGCGGCCTGCTCGGCCGAGCCCCCGGTGGGGACCGGGTGGGCGACGGCCCCGGTGCGATCCAGCAGGCTCTCGAGTCAGCATCCGGATAGTTCGACTCCGGGATCGTCCGCGGGTACGAGGCGCTCGTCCCCGAGCCAGAGCTCGACTCCCGTCCCAGTCGTCGACCAGGCTGGCGAGGCGCTCGTAGGCGCGCGCGGGGCGTCCTGCCCCCGGCGAGCGAGAGGTGCACGGGCGTCCCTCGCGCCGGCCGGCGCTGATCGCGTCGGCGACCCGCTCGGGCGGCGACGTCGGCCGCCTCCGCCGCCGTGCTCGGTGACCGTGAGGCGGGCCATCGAGCTACTGCGCGGCCTTCTCGGCGTGGCCGCCGAACTGCTTGCGCATCGCCGACAGCACCTTGTCCGCGAAGTCGTCGAGGCCCGCGTGAGGCGAACCGCGAGTAGAGCGCCGAGCTCAGCACCGGCGCGGGGACGCCCTCCTCGATCGCGGCGATCGACGTCCAGCGGCCCTCGCCCGAGTCCGAGACCCGTCCGGCGTAGTCGGCGAGCTCAGGGGACTCCTGCAGCGCCTCGGCGGTCAGGTCCAGCAGCCAGGAGCCGATCACGCTGCCCGCGTCGCCACACCTCGGCCACCTCGGGGAGGTCGAGGTCGTATTGGTAGTACTCCGGGATGCTCCAGCGGAGCGGTCTCGGCGTCCACCTCGCGCTGGGCCTTGCCCGCATTGGCGTTGCGCAGGATGTTGAGGCCCTCGGCGTACGCGGCCATCACCCCGTACTCGATCCCGTTGTGGACCATCTTCACGAAGTGGCCCGCGCCGCTCGGCCCGCAGTGGAGGTAGCCCTGCTCCGCGGGCGCTCGGCTCGCCGTCGCGGCCCGGGCGTGCGCGGCGGCGGAGTCGACGCCCGGGCGCCAGCGAGGCGAAGATCGGGTCCAGCCGTCCGACCGCCTCGTCGGGCCCGCCGATCATCAGGCAGTAGCCGCGATCGAGCCCCCAGACGCCGCCGCTGGTCCCGGTGTCGACGTAGTCGAGCGCCGTGCTCGGCCAGCCGCGCGGCGCGCCGGATGTCGTCCCGGTAGTAGGAGTTTCCGCCGTCGATCACGGCGTCGCCCTACTCGAGCGGCCGGGACGAGGTCGTCGAGCGTCTTGTCGACGACGGCCGGCGGGCACCATCAGCCACACCGACCGGGGGGCGTCGAGCTTGCCGCCAGGTCCTCGATCGAGTCGGCGCCCACGGCGCCCTCGCCGGCCAGCTCGCTCACGGCGTCGGAGTCGAGGTCGAAGACGACGCACTCGTGGTCGTCGCGAAGCAGGCGGCGCACCATGTTGGCGCCCATGCGACCCAGTCCGATCATTCCGAGTTGCATTGCAGGGGCTCCTTTCGTGGGGTTGGGCGGCGGGCTCGCGAGCGGATCTCGCCCAGGGTCATCCGGTTGCGGCGAGCTTGCGGCTCTTCTCGTCGATCGACTGCAGCAGCTCCTTCCAGGACCCGTCGAACGCCTCAGCGCCCTCGCGCTGAAGGCGTGCGCCCAGCTCGGCGACATCGACGCCCGCGGCCTCGAACTCGTCGAGCACGCTGCTGGGCGTCGCCCCCGTCGGCGGGCAGCGGGTCGGCGACCTCGCCGTGGTCGGCGAACGCGAGCAGCGTCTTGTCGGGCATCGTGTTGATCGGTGAGCGGGGCCGCGAGCGCGTCGACGTAGAGGGCGTCGGAGGCGTCGGGGTCCTTGGTGCCGGTGCTCGCGAAGAGCAGCCTCTGGGGCCGGGCGCCCTCGTTGGCCAGGCGCTGCCAGCGCTCGGAGTCGAGCAGCTCGCGATAGGCGCGATAGGCGTCGCGTGGCGACCGCGATTCCGAGCCGGTTGCGGAGCTCCGAGGGCACCTGGTCGGCGACCGCCACGTCCCAGCGGCTGACGAAGATCGAGGCCACCGACGGGACCATGGGATCGAGCCCGGCCTCGATGCGGCGCTCCAGTCCGCGCATGAAGGCCTCGGCGGCGCCGAGGTAGTGCTCGGTCGAGAAGAGGAGGGTGACGTTGACCGGGGTGCCGGCGAAGATCGACTCCTCGATCGCCTCGCGTCCGGCGGCGGTGCCGGGGATCTTGATGAAGACGTTGCCGTCGGCCCGCCGCATGAAGCTCGGCGACCTGCGCGATGGTCGCCTTCGCGTCGTCGGCCAGCAGCGGGGAGACCTCGAGCGAGACCCAGCCGTCGACGCCGTCCGTGCGCTCGTTGATCGGCTCGAACATTCGCGCCGCATCGCGGAGGTCCGCGATCGCGAGCTCGAAGAACGTCTGCTCCGGCTCGAGGCCCTTCCTCGTGGAGCTCGATGATGTGCTCGTCGTAGGTGGCACTTCCGCTGATCGCCTTGTCGAAGATCGTCGGATTCGAGGTGAGCCCCGTGATCGAGAGCTCGTCGATATAGCGGCGGAGCGTGCCGTCGCCGAGCATGTCGCGGGTGATGTTGTCGAGCCAGAGGCTCTGGCCCAGCTCGTGCAGTTGCTGAGTCGGCTTCATCGTCTCGCTCCCTTGACGATCATCCGAGCAGCTCCCGCGCCGCCTCCGCCACGCGCTCCGGCGTGAAGCCGAACTTGCGCTGCACCTCCTTCAGGGGTGCCGACGCGCCGAAGGTGTGCATGCCGACGATCCGCCCGCGCGGGCCGACGTAGCGGTCCCAGCCGAGGGTGGAGGCCTGCTCCACCGCGACCCTCGCCTGGACGTCGTCCGGCAGGACCTCCTCCCGATACTCGTCGGGCTGGAGGTCGAACAGGTACCACGAGGGCAGGCTGACGACGCGCGCCTTCACTCCCTCCGAGCTCAGCTCCTCGTAGGCGTCGACGGCGAGCGACACCTCGCTGCCGGTCCGATCAGGATCACCTCCGGCTGGCCGTCGCAGTCGGCGAGCACGTAGCCGCCGCGCTCGAGCCCCTCGGCCGGACGCATATCGGGATCGGTCGAGGACGGGAACGTTCTGGCGGGTCAGGACGAGGGCGCTTGGCTGATGCTTCTGACGCATCATCACCCGCCAGGCCTCGGCGACCTCGTTGGCGTCGCAGGGGCGGATCACGTTCAGGCCGGGCATCGCCCGCAGGGAGGCGAGCTGCTCGACCGGCTGGTGCGTCGGGCCGTCCTCGCCGAGGCCGATCGAGTCGTGGGTGAACCAGTGGATCACCGGCAGCTCCATCAGGGCGGAGAGGCGGATCGCCGGCCGGGCGTAGTCGGAGAAGATCAGATAGGTCGACCACACGGGGCGGAGCTTCGAGAGCGCGAGGCCGTTCGAGATCGCCGCGGACTCGTGCTCGCGGATCCCGAGGTGGAGCTGGCGCCCTTCGCCGGTTGGAAGGCTCGAATGACTCGTCCCCGTCGCCGCTCGAGGCCGACCGAGGTGGAGCCGGTGAGGTCCGCCGACCCGACGAGGAGCCACGGCACCCGGGAGCGCGATCGCGTTCAGCACCTGGTTGGATGCCTTGCGGGTGGCGATCGCCGTCGGCGTCCGCGTCGAAGCTCGGGATCTCGGCGTCCCAGCCGTCCGGCAGCTCGCGGCGCTGCATCTGGTCGATCTCGGCCGCGCGGTCCGCGCCGCCGTCCGCAACGCGCTGCTCCCAGTCGGCTCGCAGGCGGCGACCACGCTCCCCGACCCCGGCGGCGAAGTGCTCATAGACGCCGTCCGGGATCAGGAACTGGGCATCCTCAGGCCAGCCGTAGGCGCGCTTGGTCTCCCGCACCTCCTCCTCGCCCAGCGGCTCCCCGTGAGCCTCGGCCGTGTCCTGCTTGTGGGGCGATCCGTAGCCGATGTGGCTGTCGACGATGATCAGCGTGGGCCGGTCCTTCTCCTCCTTGAACTCCTCGAACGCTCGGGTGAGCAGCTCGAGGTCGTTTGCGTCGCCCACCCTGGTGACGTTCCAGCGGTAGCCCATGAATCGGGTGGCGACGTCGTCGCTGTAGGTGATCTCGGTCTGGCCGTCGATCGAGATGTGGTTGTTGTCGTAGATCCAGCAGAGGTTGGCGAGGCGCTCGATGGCCGGCGACGGACGCCGGCCTCGCTCGAGACGCCCTCCATCAGGTCGCCGTCGCCGCAGATCGCGTAGACGTCGAAGTCGAAGAGCTCCTCGCCGAAGCGCGCTCTCAACCACTGTCCCGCGATCGCCATGCCCACGCTGGTCGCGATTCCCTGGCCGAGGGGGCCGGTCGTCGTCTCGACCCCGGAGGTCAGGTGGTACTCGGGGTGGCCGGCGGCGTGCGAGTCGAGCTGGCGAAACGACTTGATGTCGTCCAGGCTGACCGAGGGCTCTCCGAGCGTCTCGTATTCGGGATCGAGGGCCTGCACGTTCGTCAGGTGAAGCAGCGAGTACAGGAGCATCGAGGCGTGCCCTGCCGAGAGGACGAAGCGGTCCCTGTTGGGCCAGATCGGATCAGCGGGATCGAAACGCAGGAAGCGCTGCCACAGGGTGTACGCGACGGGGGCCATCGCCATCGGCGTTCCGGGGTGGCCGGAGTTGGCCTTCTGGATGGCGTCGATCGAGAGGGTTCGGATCGTGTTGATGCACAGCGTGTCGATGTCGGTGGCCGTTGGCTGTGCGATCGTCGCCATCTCGGGCGATCCTAGTAAACGGGCAGCGGGGAGTCTGGGCGAGCGCGTAGATTCCCGGCCGTGCCGCCGGAGTCGGACGTAGAACTCGAGAAGCGAGCCGCCGCCGAGGCCGCTGTCGAGGCTGGTCGAGGATGGGATGACCGTCGGATTGGGGACCGGATCCACCGTTGCCTTCCTGCTTCCCCCATTGGCTGCCCGGAATCTGTCGATCCGCTGCGTCGCCACGTCACCGGCGACGCAGAGCGCCGCGGGCGAGCTGGGGCTCGAGGTGGAGCCGTTCGACGGCATCGATCGGCTCGACATCGCGATCGACGGGGCCGATCAGGTTGCCCCGGACGGCTGGCTGGTGAAGGGCGGCGGCGGGGCTCACGTCCGCGAGAAGATCGTCGCCGCCGCGGCGGAGCGGTTCGTGGTGATCGTGGACTCGGGAAAGCCGGTCGAGCAGCTGACGCCACCGGTGCCGTTGGAGCTCTCGGCGTTCGGGCTTCGGGCGACGCTTCGCGCTCTCGGGGACGACGGAGCTGCGCGATGCGCCGCGGAGCCCCGACGGCGGGGTGCTGGCCGATTACGCCGGTCCCGTCCGTGAGCCGGCGGAGCTGGCCGCCCGCTTGGCCGCGACGCCGGGGGTCGTCGGACACGGGCTCTTCCCCCCGGAGATGGTGAGCGACGTGTTGGTCGGGCGCGGCACGGGGGCGCAGGCGCTCGAGCTGACGGCATAGCGTGGCCGAGCTCGGCGGCTGGCGGCTCTGGTGGACGAAGCGGCGCTGGTATGAGCGCAATGGCCGCCGGCTTCGGCGCTGGCGAATCAACCGGCACATGGCGCGGGCCGGGGCATTCATCCGCTTCCCGGTGGAAGGCGAGGTCCTGGAGGCGCTGGAGGGTGGACGCCTCGTGATCGGCGCCGACACCCTGCTCGAGCCGGGGTGCTGGTTGACGCTCTCTCCCGAGGCCCGAATCGAGATCGGCCGGGGATGCTTCCTCAACCGCAACGTGATGCTCGCCGCGCTCGACCGGATCGAGATCGGCGATCACGTGATGTTCGCCAACGGCTGCTTCGTCGGCGACGCCGACCACCGATTCGACGACCCGGATCTGCCGGTCACCTGGCAGGGCTTTTCATCGGCGGGGCCGGTTCGGATCGGCTCCAACTGCTGGTTCGGGGTCAACTGCGTGGTCACGAGCGGAGTGACGATCGGCGAGCGCTGCGTGATCGGCGCCAACTCGGTGGTCACCCAGGACCTTCCGCGGGGGGTGATCGCCGCGGGGATCCCGGCCCGAGTGATCCGCGAGATCGACTTCGGTCGCAGTGAAGGGGAGGAGTAGGGTGAGCCGAGATGTGCGTGAGCGACCTGGAGATGGCCTTCCTGATGATCCGCGAGCGGGTCCCGCTGCCGCTCGCGCGGTCGCAGCCGGCCTCGCCCTGGTCGGCGTCGCCCTCATCGCCCCAGCCCTGGCTGGATGCGGGGGAGGAGGAGGGGGCTCCGGCGATGGGTCGAGCTCGACGACCGGCGCAGCCGGCGGATCTACAGCGACGACGACGAGCACGGACACCCGGAGCGCCGAGCAGCCGCCGAAGGGGCTCGGCTCCCCCGCCGCCGTTCGATCCGTCGTGGAAAGGGTTCTCACGTCCACCGATCCGGCGGACGCCTGCGGCGAGTACGTCACCCAGCGCTACTTGAGCACCGCCTACGGCGGGAAGCAGGCATGCATTCAGGCCCAACGGCCGGGCATCGCCGCGACTTCCCTCAGCTCGTTTCGCATCGCGAGCCAACGCGGTGGGGGGAGGGCGGTGGACGCCTCGGTCGTGCTCCACGGCGGTCCCTACGACGGCAGCACCGCCAAGGTGGGCCTGCTGTTCGAGGCCGGGCAATACCGGGTGAACGCTCTGGGTGCCAACGTACCGGTAGGCCCGTAAGCTCGCTCCGGGGCATGGCCGCCGGAATCAAGATCGGGTCGATCTTCGCGGGCTACAGCATCGAGGGGGTGCTGGGACGAGGCGGGATGGGCGTCGTCTACCTCGCGGAACAGCACGAGCTGGGGCGCAAGGTGGCGATCAAGGTGATCGCGCCGGCGCTGGCCAGTGATCCCGACTACCTGCGCCGCTTCAAGCACGAGTCGCGCCTTGCGGCCGCGATCGAGCACCCGAACGCGATCCCGATCTACGAGGCGGGGGTGGCGGAGGACGAGATCCCGTACCTCGTGATGCGCTACGTGGACGGCGTGGACCTCGCCACCCTGCTCCGTCAGGAGGGGAAGCTCGACGGGGCCCGGGCCGCGCGGATCGTCGAGCAGGTATCCGGCGCGCTCGACGAGGCACACGCCCGGGGCCTCGTGCATCGGGACGTGAAGCCGGGCAACGTGATCGTCGAGAAGCGGCGCGGCGGAGAGCAGGCCTACCTCACGGACTTCGGCCTGACGAAGCAGATGGACGCCACCAGCGGCGTGACTGCAACCGGTCGCTGGGTGGGGACGATCGACTACGCCTCACCCGAACAGATCAAGGGCAAGCAGGTCGACGCCAGGTCCGACGTCTACTCGCTCGGCTGCGTGATGTTCGTGGCGCTCACCGGGCGGCTCCCGTTCGAGCGCGAGGCGGAGGTGGCAAAGCTCTACGCGCACATCAACGACCCGGCGCCGGCGCCCAGCAGCTACGCGCCCGGCCTGACCGGCGAGCTCGACCCGGTGGTCGCCCGCGCCCTGGCGAAGGACCCTGAGGAGCGGTTTCCCTCTGCCGGCGACCTCGGGCGCGCAGCGCTCGCCGCGGTGACCGGTTCGGCAATCGCGGAGCCCGAGCGCACCGTCGCGACGGGCGAGGCGGCGCCTCTGCCGCCCCAGGACACGCCCGCGGCTTTCCCCGAGAGCCCTCCGGGGCCGACGGCTCCCGTGACGGCCCCGTCGGCAGGAGCTCCCGAGGCGCCCACGGGCGCGACCGTGGAATCGGCGCCGCCGACGCAGCCGGACGCCGAGCGGAAGGGCCGTGGCGGGCGGGGTAGGTGGGTGGCGGGGATCGCGGGTGCGGCCGTGGTGGCGGGGCTGGTGGCGCTTGGCGTTACCCAGCTCGGGGGCGGCGGGAATGACAACGCGGACGGCGGTGGTGGAGGGGGAGGTAACGGCGGCGGTGCCCAGACGTCCGGGATCACCTTCGAGGCGTTCAAGAAGGCAACGGCGTTCACTGTCGATGTACCGAAGGGCTGGGAGCTTCGCCAGCTCGAGAGTCAGAGCGAAACCGCGATCAAGACCAAGTTCGTGAGCCCAGACCGCGATGCGAATGTCCAGATCGTCCAAGAGTCCACGGCAAGCTCACCGACCCAGCGTGCTCGTGAGGCCCTCAATCTCCGCCAGCGGGAGTCCGACCGGGCGGGGACTACGTTCACGCCACTCGTTGATCCGCCCGAGCAGCAGGCGGTCGACGGCGGCCGCTCGACTGCTCTCCTCGGTTATCAGTGGGAGGAGGAGCCCGGGATCAAGCCCGACCCGGCGAGCGTCTTCAACTACATCTTCGACGACACCGGTCGGGGCTGGAGAACCCGCGCCGCGGTGGGGGGAACGAGCCAGCAGAGCATCGATCAGGCCAAGGCCATCGCAACCGAGATGGCGAGCACCCTGAAGCCGAAATAGGCGACGGGCCCCGTCGCCGAGGCCCGTCGCCACTCGTCGGTTTCTCGCCTGACCGCTACTTGTAGACGGCCTGGAGGAGCAGCCAGCAGCCGTCGGTGTAGTCGAGGGTCTGGAAGGGACCGCCGACCGGCAGCGCGGGCTGGAACAGGAACTGGTTGGGGCCGCCGGAGCTGCACCGCAACATGCTCGTCTTCCGGGACTTGGCGGCCAGGTACTCGCCCTTGGAGACCGGGACGTTCACATGGAACGACTCGACCTCGTAGGGCTCGTCGCCGACCTGGCCGTCGTAGTGCAGCTTCGGCCCCTGCTGGACGACCTTGGCCTTGTCCTTGTTGGGCTTGGCCTTCGCGATCTGGAACCGGAAGCTCCCGGGGCCGCCCGCGATCACCTTGATCTTCCCGATCACGCCGTCCTTCGGCGCTCGCTCGTGACCGGCGTGGTTATAGGCGTCCATCTCGACACGGGTGCACGGCTCGGCTCGGCATGCCGAAGACGCACTTCTGAGCCGGCAGCGAGTTCGAGGGCTGGATCGTCCCGTTCAGCTTGGCGCCGAACGAGGAAGCGGCCATGCCCGTGGCGGGAGCGACCATGAGGGCCGCGACGCCCAGGGCGAGGACGAGACCGATCCGCCTGGCGATCCTGCGATTGACGTTGATCTTGCTGGTGTGGGTCATCGAGTTTCTCCTTCTTGATCGTTTCTTCCCGACACCCAGAGTTTCGGGGCGTGGGGAGGGTCCGACCAGGGAGCCAAGGTCTTGATCCGTGTGACCGCCGGGGTGGTCCGGATCACCCCTTGGTGCGGCCGCCGCCGCCGATGCGACTAGAGATCGCGGTCCGTGATCAGCCCCGTCTGAAGAGCGCGTTCGACGACGGCCAGGCGCTTGCGGTTCTGGGGCAGGTCCTGGACTCCGAACTTGTCGAACAGCGCCCGCATGTGGGTCTTGACGGCGTCGACGCTCAGGTGCAGCGCCTCCGCGATCTGCTGATTCGTGGGCGGGGCGGCGAACGCCGCCCCCTCCTTGAACGGGCGGCAGAGCTCGACGAGCACCCGCCGCTGGGCGGGCGAGACGTCGGCGGCGGTCAGGGCGTCGCTCGCGATCACGGTCGACTTCGCCTCGGCGCCCGCGGGGGCGCGGTACAGCACCGCCGTGCGGCCAAAGCGCAGCATGTCCCCGTCGCGGAGCCGGTGTCGCCCGCTCACCCGCTCCCCGTTCACGTACGGAGCCGTTTCGCGACAGACCCTCGTCCACCAACGTGCACTCGTCGCGAACGATCTCGAGCTGCGCGTGGAGCGCCGAGACCTCCTCGTCCCACGACAGGCGGACGTCGGCCGAGGAGCTCCGTCCGACCCACAGCTCCGGGGCCTCGCCAAGTGCGACGAGTCGCTGCTCGCCGCCGTCGTCGCGATAGACGAGAAAGGGGCTGCCGACCCGCTCGGCCTCGATCTGGGCCTTGAGCTCCGACGCGGTGAACGCGTGCGGGCCGGGCTCCGCAGCGGGCATCAGCTCACGACCTGGACGACGATGGTTCGCTCGCGGGGCCGATCGTCGAAGTCGATCAGCACCAGCTGCTGCCAGGTGCCGAGCGCGAGCTCGCCGCGCTCGATGGGGACGACCTCGGACGCCCCCACGATCGACGCGCGCTGGTGTGCGTGCGAGTTGGTGTCGTGGTTGAGCCTGTTGTGCTCGTAGTCGCCGTCGGCCGGGATCAGCCGGTCGAGCAGCATCTGGAGGTCGTGCACCCCGCCCGGCTCGTACTCCATCGTCGTGATCGCCGCCGTCGATCCCCGCACGAAGGCCGCCGCCTGGCCCTCGGTCGCGCGGGACTCGGCCACGGCCGCCCGGACGCGATCCGTGATGTCGACGATCTCGGAGTCGCCTCTCGTCGACAGCCGAAACTCCGAGGTCTGGACGGGCACGCCCTCGTTTCTACCAGTCCCAGGGTGCGGTGGCGAGGCTCTCGGAGTCGAGGTAGCGCTTGAGCTCCGCCACCTCGTCCTCGTCCACCGAGTAGACGTGCTCGGCGTCCGGGAACCGCCGGGCCCGGACCTCGCTCGCATAGGCGCTCACGCCCTCGACCATCTGATCGTGGATCGCCGCGTAGCGCTTCACGAAGCGCGGGCTGTGCGGTCCTGTGGTGATCCCGAGCAGGTCGTGGAAGACGAGCACCTGTCCGTCGGTTCCGAGCCCCGCGCCGATCCCGATCACCGGCACCTCGATCCGGGACATGAGCGCCTCGGTCACTGCGGCGGGGACCGCCTCGAAGACGATCGCGAAGCAGCCCGCCGCCTGCAGGGCGAACGCGTCCCGCGCGATCTGCGCGGCCGACTCCGCCGTGCGTCCCTGGGTCTTGAAACCGCCGAGGGCGCTGGCGGTCTGAGGCGTCAGCCCCACGTGACCCACGACGGGGATGCCCGAGCGGACGATGGCCTGCGCCCGCTCCACGGACGGCCCGCCACGCTCGAGCTTCACGGCGTCGCAGCCCGCCTCGCGGACGAACCGCTGCGCGTTGTCGATCGCGTGCTCGTTGGAGCGCTCGTAAGAGCCGAATGGCAGGTCCCCGATCAGGAGAGGCCTGCTCAGCCCCCGGCGGACGGCGGCGGCCATGGTGACCATCTCGTCCATGCCGACCGGTGTGGTCGCGTCGTAGCCGAGCACCACCATGGCCGCGGTGTCGCCGACCAGCACCACGTCGACCCCGGCCTCATCGGCCACCTGAGCGGACGGGAAGTCGTAAGCCGTGACCATGACGATCGGCTCGCCGCGTGCCTTCATCTCACCCAGGGTCGGGATCATGACCCGGCTTCGCTCCGGTTCTGTGCTCATCCCCTCCTAGCCTCCGATCACGAGGTTGTCGATCAGGCGGGCCCGCCCGAACCGCGCCGCGACGGCCACGAGAACGGGCCGTCCGTTCAAGCTCTCCACCGGAGCGAGGCTCTCCGCATCGCGCGCCTCCAGGTAGTCCGGCTCGACCCCCGCCCGCTCGAGCTCCGCGGTCGCGGCGGCGAGCACCGGTTCGATCCGCGTTTCCCCCGCCTCGGCGGCATCACGGGCGGCGCGCAGGGCGCGGCTCAGCGAAGCCGCGCGGCGGCGCTCGTCCGGCTCCAGGTATGCGTTTCGCGAGCTCATCGCAAGGCCATCCGCTTCACGAACGGTGGGGAGGACCTCGATCTTCACCGGGAAGTCGAGGTCGTTCACCATCGGCGGATCACGACCGCCTGCTGGGCGTCCTTCTGACCGAAGAAGGCGACCTGCGGACCGACCGCGTTCAGCAGCTTCGCCACCACCGTGGTCACCCCGCGGAAATGGCCGGGGCCGCGTTGATCGGCAGCACCCTCGAGGACCTCCGTCAGCGCCCCCTCCACCTCGACCCAGGTCGAGAAGCCGTCCGGATAGACGTCCTCGACGTCAGGCGCGTAGAGGAGGTCGACCCCCGCGTCGGCCGCAAGCTCGGCGTCGCGGGCGTCATCGCGAGGGTAGGCGTTCGAGGTCCTCGCTCGGGCTTGAACTGCGCCGGGTTGACGAACGAGCTCATGACGACCACGTCGCAGCGCTCTCTCGCCGCCCGAATCAGGGACAGGTGGCCGTCGTGCAGGTAGCCCATCGTCGGCACGAGGCCGATTGCGCGCCCGGCGCCGCGCGCCGGCTCGAGCGCGCTTCGGAGCTCGGCCTTGGTGCGCACGACCTTCACGCTGACGCCCCCGCGTCGCGTGCGGCCTCGTCGGGAAGATCCCGTTCCAGTTCCCTCATCGGAGATACCAGACGGCGTTCACATCTCGTCGTTGGTCCTGTGGCCGTTCGAGACGGCCGGTCCACGCCCGTCGGGTCGCGGCCAACACGGAGTATAGGTAGGGCGCTCGACACGGCTGGCGGCGCGGCTACCATCGGGCCGTGCCGATCTACGAGTTCCGGTGCGAGCGCTGCGGAGGCCGCTTCGAGGAGTTGGTCGAGGCCGGGACGGAGACGGTCGCCTGTCGGAGCTGCGGCGCCGAGCGGACCACGAGGGTGTACTCGCCGCAGGGCGCGCCGTTCAAGCTGGTCAAGACCGGCAGCGACCTGCGTAAGCAGGAGCGAAGCAATTCCCAGCTCCGCGAGCGCGCCAGGAGCCAGGCGGCGAGGCGCCGCGGGCGGGCCGGGGGCTCGAACGGAGGGCGGGCTTGAGCGATTCCCCGGAGCGTCGGCGCGAGCGCCTGGTCGAGGTCTACCACGAGGCCTCCGAGTGCACCAAATGCCCCCTCTCCGAGACTCGTACCAACGTCGTCTTCGGCGCCGGCAACGCGGACGCCGGGCTGATGTTCGTGGGCGAGGCGCCAGGCGCCGAGGAGGATCGCCAGGGGCTCCCGTTCGTCGGGCGCGCCGGAGGGCTCCTGACCGAACTGCTGGCCGGGATCGGGATGGAGCGCGGCGACGTATGGATCTGCAACGTGCTCAAGTGCCGGCCGCCGGGCAACCGCGACCCCCAGCCGATCGAGATCGAATCCTGCGAGCCGTACCTGTTCAGCCAGGTGGAGCTGATCGAGCCCCGGGTCGTCGCGACGCTCGGCAACTTCGCCACCAAGCTCCTGACCGGAAGCCGGGTCGGGATCACCCGCGTGCGGGGCACGCCACAGGTGCGGGAGATCGGGGATCGAACCGTGTTCCTGCTGCCCCTGCTGCATCCCGGCGGCGGCGCTTCGGACGCCGTCGCTCATGGACACGCTTCGCGAGGACTTCGCCAAGCTCGCCGGAGCTGATCGAGCGGCCCCTTCCCGAGGACGCTCGGGCGCCCACCGTCGCGGAACTCGCGGCGAGCTCGGGCGAGCCGCCGGCGGATCAGCTCGACCTGTTCGGTTGACGGTGGAGCGAAGCTCCTCCCCGGAGGAGACGCGAGGCGATCGGGGCGCGGCTCGCCGCCGGCGCTGCGGCCGGGCGACGTAGTGCTCGTCAGCGGGGAGCTCGGCACCGGCAAGACGACGTTGATCCGCGGAGCGTGCCGCGAGCTCGGCGTCGATCAAGCCGTGACCTCGCCCACGTTCACCATCGGGCACCGGTATCGGGGGCGCGTGCCGGTCTCCCACCTCGACCTGTTCCGCCTCGGTGACCTGGGCGCCGAGGACCCGGGGCTCCTGGACGACTACCTGACGCCCGGACGCGATCGCGTTCGTCGAATGGCCGCCCGCGGCCGATGCGCTGAACGAGCCGGCGGCGCTCCGCGTCGAGCTGACGCACCAGGGCGGTGACCGCCGTGAGATCTCGGTGACGGGCCCGAGGGCGAAGGCGTGACCACGATCGTCGGCTGGGACACCGCCACGGACGACCTGGTCGTGGCGGTGACGAGGAACGGAGAGGCGCTCAGCGAGCGCGCGCTGGCGCCTCGCGACGGAGCGCGCCCCCGCCACGCGGGCGAGCTGCTTGCCGAGGTCGAGGCTGCGGCGGAGCGGGCCGGCGGATGGCGGGAGGTCGACGCGATCGCGGTGGGGATCGGGCCCGGCTCCTTCACCGGCCTGCGGATCGGCCTGGCGACGGCCCGTGCGTTCGCCCAGGCGCTGACCCTGCCCGTGGTCCCGGTTGGAACCCTGGCGGCGCTCGGCCGCGGGATCGTCGAGGGCGCGGATGACCGGCCAGGCGCTCCCGGTTCTGGACGCGCGCCGGGGACAGGTCTTCGCCGCTCTCTACGGGCCGTCGGGTGAGCGAGGTCTGGCCGCCGCTGGTCGCCGCCCCCGGCGAGCTCGCTGGGCGGGTTCGTTCCCTGCCCACGCCTGTCGGTGGCCGCCGGATCGGGGGCTGTACGATTTCGACCTGAGCTGGAGGCAGCGGGTGCCGAGATCCCTCCCGAATCAGACTCGGCGCACCGCGTCTCGGGGCGAAATCTCTGTCTGCTCGCCGAGGCCGGTACCCCGTCGCCGCCAGACTCGATTCGACCGATCTACCTGAGACCACCCGACGCGGAGCTTTGGCGTGAGCGAGATGCAGGTTAGGCGACTTGTCTACAGCGACCTGCCCGCCGTGCTCTCGATCGAGCGCCGTGCGTTCGAGACCCCCTGGTCACTGGCGATGTTCGTGCTCGAGCTCTCGAAGCCCTCCGGGATCTGCCTCGCGCTCACGGACGGGGACCGCCTGTCCGGCTATCTGGTCTGCTCTCGCTATGCCGACGTCTGGCACCTGATGAACATCGCCGTGATCCCGGAACGGCGGCGCCAGGGGATCGCCCGCCGGCTGCTCGAGCGGCTGTTCGACGAGGCCGGCGCCGACGCGCGCTACACGCTCGAGGTCCGCACGTCGAATCACGGGGCGATCGCGATGTACGAGCAGCTCGGCTTTCGCCGCGCCGGGCACCGTCGTCGCTACTACCACGACAACGGGGAGGACGCCTTGATCATGTGGCTCGAGGTCCCGGCGGCCGTCGAGGCTTGATCCTCGCGATCGAGACCTCCTGCGACGACACCTGCGCCGCGGTCACCGATGGGGGTCACGTCCGCTCCAACGTGATCTCCTCGCAGGCTGCCGCTCACGCGCGCTACGGCGGGGTGGTGCCGGAGGTCGCATCGCGCCATCACCTCGAGCTCGTCAACCCGGTGGTCGATGCGGCGCTGGCCGAGGCGGAGGTGGAGCTCGCTGAGATCGAATCGCTTGCGGTCACCCGTGGGCCGGGCCTGATCGGCGCGCTCCTGGTCGGGGTCGCCACCGCGAAATCGCTGGCGGCGGCCACGCGAAAGCCCCTCGCGGGCGTGGACCATCTGCAGGGGCACGTCGCCGCCAACTTCCTCGAGCCCGACCCGCTCGATCCGCCGTTCCTGTGCCTGATCGCGAGCGGGGGGCACACCCTGCTCGCGGGCGTGCGGGCGCGTGACGGCTACGAGGTGCTCGGGCAGACGCTCGACGACGCGGCCGGGGAGGCGCTCGACAAGGGCGCCCGGCTGCTGGGCCTGGGGTATCCGGGCGGGCCGGCGATCGAGCGCGCCGCTGCCGACAGGCGATCCCGGAGCCTTCTCTTTCCCGGTCGGGATGTCCCGCGACCCGGGCCTCGACTTCAGCTTCAGCGGGTTGAAGACCGCGCTCCTGTACGCGACCCGCGAGCTCGACCCGGAGGAGATGCGAGCGGCGTCTCGCCGACCTTGCCGCGAGCTATCAGGCGGCGGTAGTGGGCCAGCTGATCGCCAAGCTCGAGCGCGCCGTCGACGGTGGCGAGTGGAGGGCCGTGGCGCTCGGCGGGGGCGTGGCCGCGAACTCGCTGCTCCGGGAGAGGACGGCGGCCCTCTGCCGGGAGCGGGGGCTGCGACCTCAAGCTCGTCGCCCGCGAGCTCTGCACGGACAACGCGGCGATGATCGCCTCGGCGGCGCGCTTTCTGGAGCCCGCTCCCTACCCCGAATACCTGGCCTGGGACGCCGCTCGCATGACGAGCGTGACGCTGTACACCAGGCCCGGCTGCCACCTGTGCGACGAGGCGAGGGAGGCGATCGTCGCCCTTCGCGGCGAGCTGCCGCCGTTCGAGCTCCAGGAGGTCGACATCGAGCTCCGACGACGCCCTGCACGCGCGCTACCTGGAGCGGATCCCGGTGGTCGAGGTGGACGGTGCGGTCGTCTCCGAGCTGGTGTTCGAGCCCGAGCCGGTTGCGCGCCAGTCTCGATACTGTCCGGCCATGATCACGCCGCGCGCGCCCGCCGCCCGATGACCGACGAATCAGCTTTGGCGGAGGAGGGCGGAGCTGCTCTCTGCCGGACGGCGACCGCCTCTCGCTCGGGGTCGCCGCGCGCCTGTCCCGCTATCTCCAGGTCCTGATCCAGGCGCGCAAGATGGGCAAGGAGACGATCTCCTCGCAGGAGCTCGCCGAGTACACGCACATCAACTCGACCCAGATCCGCCGTGACCTCTCGGGCTTCGGCAAGTTCGGAAAGCGGGGAGTCGGCTACCGGGTCGACTCGCTGGTCGACCAGATCCGCAAGATCCTGCGCAGCTCCGGCCAGCACAACATCGTCCTGTTCGGGGCCGGAAACCTCGGGCAGGCGATCGCGAGCTCGGACGTCTTCGCGGACCACGGGTTCCAGATCGTCGCCATCTTCGACGTCGAGCCGCAAGCTGGTCGGGAAGGCAGCTTCGGCGACGTCACGGTCCACGGCGTGGACGACCTCGCAGCGGGTGGTCGCCGATCAGGACGTGGTCGTCGGCGTGCTGGCGGTGCCGTCGTCGGCCGCCCAGGACGCCGCGGACCGGCTGGTGAGCGCGGGCGTGCGGATCATCTTCAACTACTCCGAGCAGCTGCTCCAGGTGCCGCCGGACGTGACCGTGCACACGTCGAGCCCTGCGGTCGACCTGCTCTACGCGCTCTACTTCTATTTGACCTGACCGTCCGCTGTGGATGGCGGCGGCGAGCGCCAAGTGAGAGCCCTCGAACCTGCCCAGGTGCGAGCATCCGGTGATGAACAGCGGAGGCCGCACGGACGCTCAGGCCGCCGGCCATCTCGATCTCGCGCGGACGCGGGAGGTCTTCGACGGCGTCGACCGACTTCACGATCGGGCTCGAGGAGGAGTTCGCGATCGTCGACCCGGAGACGCTCGAGCTGCGAGCACCGCTTCGAGGACCTCTACGCCGCCTGTCTTGAGGACGAGCTGCTCGCCGATTCGGCGGCGGGGGAGCTGATCGACATCCGAGATCGAGATCCGCTCGGGCAAGGCCGAGACGTTCGACGAGGCGATGGAGCGCCAGCGCGAGCATCGCGTGCGGCTGTTCGCGCTCGCCGAGGGCATGGGGCTTGCGCTCGCTGCGATGGGTACCCATCCGTGGGCCGAGCTACCTCGACCAGCGGATCATCGACACGCCTCACTATGCGCGGCTGCGCGAGGAGCTGCGGTGGGTGGCGCAGCGGAACAACACGTGGAGCCTTCACGTCCACGTCGGCGTGCGAGACGTCGACCGGGCGATCGCCGTGTGCGATCACCTGCGCGGCCTGCTGCCCGCACTGCTCGCGGTCTCGGCGAACTCGCCGTTCCTCGATCGGCCGCGACACCGGCCTGCACTCGGTGCGCACCGAGATCTTCACCCGCGTCTTTCCCCGCTGCGGCGTGCACGAGCCGTTCGGAACGTGGGATGCCTACGCGGACTTCGTGGAGCTACTGGTCCGGACCGGCTCGATCGTCGAGGCCACGCAGCTCTGGTGGAGCGTCCGCCCCCACCACGAGTTCGGCACCGTCGAGCTGCGGATCTGTGACGCCCAGACGAGGGGTGAGGAGTCGTTCGGGCTCGCCGCGCTGATCGCCGCATGCGTCGCGCAGAGCGCGCTGGACTACGACGACGGACGGCTGGGCGAGCCGATGCGCCAACGGGAGATCGAGGAGAACCTCTGGCGGGCGATCCGTCACGGCATGGACGGCAAGCAGATCGACTTCGCCCGCGGGCGAGGAGGTCTCGACCGCTGCCGCCGTCGAGCGGATCGTGGAGTGGGCGGCGCCTGCCCGCGAGGCGCTTGGCCTAGAGGTCGCGATTCCGGCGGCGAACGGGGCTCAGCGAGCCCGGGCGGCGCTCGCGGGAGGCGGCTCGATCGAGGAGGTCTACCGCGGGGCGGTCGAGGAGACCAAGCGCACGTATGCTCCAGAGCGAGTGAACTACTAGCGCCGATGCCCGAAGCCGAGAGTCCAACCCCACCGCCCGAGGGCAGCAGCCGCCGCAGAGCGAGGAGGAGCTTCGCGCGCGGATCGAGGAGCAGCTCCGCACGGTCCGCGTCCAGGACCTGCTGCTGGAGAGCATCGTCAGCGTGCTCAACCTCACGGCCCGGCGGATCGCCAAGGAGGACGAGCGCGACCTCGAGCAGGCGCGGGTGGGGATCGAGGCGGTCCGGGCGGTCGTCGGCCTGCTGGATCGCGAGCCGGCCGAGCAGGTTCGCAGCGCGCTGTCCCAGGTCCAGGTGCTGTACGCGAAGCAAGCGGGCGAGGGCGCGCCGGAGGCCGGGGAGGGAGAGGCGGCGGCGCCCACGGAGCCGCCGGCCCCCGAGAGGCCGGCGCCCAGCGCACCTCGGCGGGCGCCCTCCGAAGCTCTGGACGCCGCCGGGTACGTAAGCCGCGGCATCATCTAGACTCCCGGCGCTTTCGCTGGCCCGAGACGCGGGTCCGACAACTCCAGCACCGCTACCGGAGGACTGAGACTTGACGAAGTTCCTGACCGATTACGGCGTGGTGATCGCGCTCGTCTGCGCCGGGGCCGCGGTCGTCTACGGCGCCCTCATCACCCAACGGTTGCTCGCCCGATCGCCCGGCAACGAGCGGATGCAGGAGATCTCCAGCGCCGTCCAGGAAGGCGCCCGCGCCTACCTCACCCGCCAGTACACGATCATCGCCGGCGTTGCGATTGTGCTCGCGGTGCTGCTGATCGTGCTTCGGAACGTGGACACCGCGATCGGCTTCGTGATCGGCGGGCGCGTTCTCGGGCGCGGCCGGGTTCATCGGCATGAACCTCTCGGTGCGCGCCAACTCGCGAGTCGCGGAGGCGGCGCGCGGAGGGGTTCCGCCGGCGCTCGACGTCGCCTTCAAGGGCGGCTCGGTGACGGGGCTGCTCGTGGTCGGCCTGGCCCTGCTCGGGCGTCGCCGGCTACTTCGGGATCCTGATGCTGGCCAACAAGACCGACAAGGAGGCGGTGGACGCTCTCGTCGGGCTCGGGTTCGGCGGCTCGCTGATCTCGGTCTTCGCCCGGCTCGGGGGCGGGATCTTCACCAAGGCCGCCGACGTCGGCGCGGACCTGGTCGGCAAGGTCGAAGCCGGGATCCCCGAGGACGACCCCCGCAACCCCGCGGTGATCGCCGACAACGTGGGCGACAACGTCGGGGACTGCGCCGGGATGGCCGCGGACCTGTTCGAGACCTACGCGGTCACCTCGGTCGCCGTGATGCTGCTCGGCGTGCTGACCTTCTCGGAGTCGCGGGAGGTGGCGGTCTACCCGCTGGTGATGGGCGCCGTCGCGATCATCGCCTCGATCATCGGGGCGCTCTCGGTGCGCACCAGGACCGGCAACGTGGAGGCGGCGCTCTACCGGGGGCTGGCGGTCTCGGCGGTGCTCTCGGCGGCCGCGTTCTACCCGATCACCAAGTGGCTGATGGACGACATCAGCTTCAAGGCGGCCAGCCTGAGCAGCACTCCCTCGCGTTACGCGACCTGTGGCTGTGCGGCCTGATCGGCGTGGGGGTGACGGCGGGGCTGTTCGTGATCACCGACTACTACACGTCGACCCGGTTCCGCCCCGTGAAGACGATCAGCCGGGCCTCGGTCACCGGGCACGCGACCAACATCATCCAGGGGCTTGCCCAGGGATTCCAGTCGACCGCGGCGCCGGCGCTCCTGATCGCGCTCGCGATCCTCGGCGCCGACCAGCTGGCGGGCGTCTACGGGATCGGCATCGCGGTGATGGCGCAGCTCTCGCTGACCGGCCTGATCGTCGCGCTCGACGCGTTCGGGCCGATCACGGACAACGCGGGCGGGATCGCCGAGATGGCCGACCTGCCGGAGGACGTCCGCAACGTCACCGACCCGCTCGACGCGGTCGGCAACACGACCAAGGCGGTGACCAAGGGGTATGCGATCGGCTCCGCCGCGCTCGCCGCGCTGGTCCTGTTCAGCGCCTTCAAGATCGAGCTGGCCGACGAGGCCCCGACCGGCTTCAACCTCGACGGCGCTCTTCCACCTGACGACGCCGGCCGTGCTGATCGGGCTCCTGATCGGCGGGATGATGGTCTACCTGTTCGCGGCGCTCGCGATCGAGGCGGTCGGGCGGGCGGGCGGGCAGGTGGTCGAGGAGGTCCGCCGCCAGTTCCGGGAGCACCCGGGGATCATGGAGGGCACGGAGAAGCCCGAGTACGGGGGGACGGTGAGGATCGTGACGGCGGCCGCGCAGCGGGAGATGATCCTGCCGTCGCTGATCCCGATCGTGGTGCCGCTCGTGGTGGGCCTGATCAGCGTCGACGCGCTGGGCGGGCTGCTTGATCGGGGTGATCGTCGTGGGCCTGTTCGCGGCGCTCTCGATGACCGCGGGCGGCGGCGCGTGGGACAACGCCAAGAAGCTGATCGAGGACGGCGCATACGGCGGCAAGGGGTCGGAGGCCCACGCCGCCGCGGTCACGGGCGACACGGTCGGCGATCCCTACAAGGACACCGCCGGCCCCGCGATCAACCCGATGATCAAGGTGGCCAACATCGTCGCGATCCTGATCATCCCGATCGTCCACTTCTAGCGGACCGCCTGAATGGCTGGGTAGGGACCGGCGCCAGGCGCTGGGAATCCCGCATCGTCGGGCCTTGGACCATCCGTGCTCAGACCGTCGCGAACGACCGACAAACGGAGAATGTCGGTACTTCGCGACGGTGGTCGGAGGCGGTTCCGCAACCGCGGGCATCGCTCGCGGCCGCGGGAGGCACCCGCCTCCTACCCAGCCCGTCGATCCGGCGTGGCTAGCCGTGCCTGGGCCTATATTCGGATCTGATGGCTGAGCGGATTCCCAGGGAAGAGTCGCTTCGGCGGGTGCACGGCGTCGGGGCGCTGTTCTCGGCGGCGTACGGGAACGTCGGCTCGTCGATCTACTACGCGCTCGGCGTCACCGCCGGCGTTCGCGCTCGGCCTGACCCCGGTCGCCTTCGTGATCGCGGGGCTGATCTTCGTCTTCACCGCGGCCACCTACACCGAGGCGACGGTGATGTACCCGGAGGCCGGGGGGTCCTCGAGCTTCGCCCGCCACGCCTTCAACGAGCTGGCCTCGTTCTTCGCCGGCCTGGGCCCAGATGCTCAACTACGTGATCACGGTCGCGATCTCGGCCTTCTTCGTGCCCCACTACCTGAGCGTGTTCTGGGCGCCGCTCAAGCACGGGCCCGGGCGACGTGATCGGCGGGGTCGTGCTGGTCGGCGCTGCTGGCGGCGCTCAACATCAAGGGGACCCAGGAGTCGTCGCGGCTCAACCTGGTGCTGGCGATCGGCGACCTGTGCACCCAGATCGTGCTGGTCGGGATCGGCATCGCGCTGGTGCTGAGCCCGCGACATCCTGGTCAACAACGTCCACCTCGGCACCGCGCCCACCTGGGGCAACTTCGCGCTCGGGATCGCGGTCGGGATGATCGCCTACACGGGGATCGAGACGATCTCGAACATGGCCGAGGAGGCCCGCGACGCGCCGCGGACGATCCCACGCGGGGTGGGCCTGGTGGTGCTGGCGGTGCTCGGGCCTCTACGTGCTGATCCCGATCGTCGCCCTGTCGGCGATGCCGGTCACGCAGGACGCCGCGCGGCCACTACACGACCGAGCTGGGCACGAAGTTCGCCGGCGACCCGGTGCTCGGGATCGTCGAGAACCTGGGGCTGGGCGCGGGCCTCACGCACGCGCTGCGCATCTACGTCGGGATCCTGGCCGCGGTGATCCTGCTGATCGCCACCAACGCGGGCGCTGATCGGCGTGTCGCGGCTGACCTACTCGATGGGCCAGCACCGCCAGCTCCCGGAGGGGCTGCGGCAGGTGCACCCGCGGTTCCACACGCCCTACGTCGCGATCCTCGCCTTCTCCGCGGTCGCGGCGCTGACGATGCTCCCGGGCAAGACCGACTTCCTGGCGACGATGTACTCGTTCGGCGCGATGCTCTCGTTCACGATCGCGCACGTCTCGGTGATCCGACTGCGCCAGCGGCGTCCCGGAGCGAAAACGCGAGTGGAAGCCGCCGCTCAACTTCCGGCGTTCGGCTTCGAGGTGCCCGCTGACGGCGGTGCTCGGCGGGCTGGGGACGTTCGCCGCCTGGGTCGATCGTGATCGTCGCTGCACAGCGAGACGCGGCCTGGTGGGCGCCGGCGTGGATGCTGTTCGGCGTCCTGCTCTACGCTGGGCTACCGCCGCCGCCAGCAGCTGCCGCTCGCGGCAGACCGTGAAGGTGGTGACGCCCGAGCCGCTCGGGGTCGAGGAGGTCGAGTACAAGAGCGTCCTGGTCGCGTTCGAGGACGAGCCGTTCTCCGAGGAGGCGGTGGCGACGGCCGCGCGGCTGGCGGCGCGCCGGCGGCGCGGGATCCACGTCCAGGCGATCGTCAACGGTCCCCACCGCCCTGCCGATGGACGCGCCGCTCGAGCGCGAGGAGGAGGAGGCGCAGAGCAAGATCGAGCGGGCGAAGCTGATCGGCGGCCTGCGGGTCACGGGGCACGTGCGAGCGGGTGCGGCCCGGGCCAGGCGGGCCAGGCGATCGTCGAGGAGGCACGCGAGATCAAGGCGGCCGCGATCGTGAT
Source organism: uncultured bacterium (assembly GCA_963772345.1). GTDB lineage: Bacteria > Actinomycetota > Thermoleophilia > Solirubrobacterales > 70-9 > AC-56. Next base: position 132,657 of record CAVYXB010000004.1, read on the forward strand.
GCCGCTTCGCTACCGGAACGGCACGCCCGCTGTACGGCAAGACGCTTCAGACCGTGCTCGCAGAAGCGGCCCTGCCGGGTGATCGTCGCCGCTCAGCCCGGGCGAGAAGGCTTCGCGTCGCGGCCTGAGTCGTCGCGCGGCGTGTGAGGCGGCCGTCGGCCGCGGCCTAGAATCGCTCGCGATGGCGGCGCCCGACCAGCTCTATCGCGGGGTCACCCGGATCTTCTCGGTGGTGATCATCGGCTTCGGCCTGGCGATCCTCGTCGTCACGCTCGTCAACGGCGGCGGTCCGCTGTCGACGGGCTGCTGGCTGGGCCTGCTGTTCACCGCGATCGGGATCGCCCGCCTGTACATCGCCCTGCGGTCCGGCAGTTGAGCGAGGACCAGCCAAGCGAGTCGCCCCCCGCGGGCGACGGACGGCCGAGCCCCGCTCGGGGCGCCCGGTCCGGGAGGCCGCGTCTGCCCCGGGTGCGAGGTGGGCCCGGGCCCGCTGACGAGGCGCTTCCTCGGCGTTCCGCTGGCTGTTCGCGGTCGCCTACGCGGCGGTTGGCTTCTCGCTCTACTTCTCGATCGGCGTCGTCGCCGACTGCGGCCTCGGGCTGACGCCGCTGGTCTTCCTGGCCGCCGGGCTCCTGTTCGTGCTCGCCACGCTCACGCTACGTCGAGGGCGGCGCGATGTTCGCTCGAGCGCGGCGGCTCGTCGACGCTCGCGCGCCACGCGTTCAACGAGCTGGTCAGCTTCATCGCCGGCTGGGCGATCCTGATCGACTACATCATCGTCATCGCCCTCGCGGCGGTCTCGGTTGCCCACTACCTGGGCCCGATCTGGGGTGGATTCACGCACGGCTGGGCGGAGATCGCGGTCGCCGCCGTGGTGATCGCGTTCGCGGCGGCGATCAACATCGGCGGGCTTCACCGCGCTACGTCCGCCAGCGCCCGCTGATCGTCCTGGCGCTGGCCGACATCGTCCTGCAGCTCGCCGTGATCGCGGTCGGGGCGGTCGTCGCCTTCCACCCCGATCTGCTGACCGCGCACGTCGAGCTGTTCACGACGCCGTCCGCCAGGCACCTCCTGGAGGCGCTGGCGGTGGCCACGCTCGCGTTCGCGGGCATCGAGGCGGCCTCCGACCTGGCGCCCGACTTCGAGCTGGCGGCCGCGGGATCTGCGCCGCGTGGTCGGCGCGAGCGCGGTGATCCTGCCGGTGATCTACGCCGGGATGGCGGCGATCGCGCTGATGGCGGTGCCGGTGGTTCCGGGCCCGGACGGGCCGCACACGGCGCTCGGCGGGCCGCTTCATCGAGGAGCCGGTGCTCGGGGTGGTGATGAGCTACGACCCGGCCTGGCTATCGACCGCTCCTGCAGATCGGCGGTGGTGGCGATCGCGCCCGCCGTGCTGGCCTGGGCGGCGAGCACCTCGATGCTGGGGCTGTCGCGGCACGTCTACGTCCTGGCCACCAACCGCCAGGTCCCGAGCTGGCTCGGGCAAGCTCGGCCAGCGCTCGACTCCGTATGTCGCGATCTCGGCGGCGGCGGTGATCGCGTTCGGGCTGGCGATTCCCGGCGACGTGCGCCTGCTGGCGGGGATCTACGCGTTCGGGGCGACGCTGGCGATCGCCATCGCCCACCTGTCGATCATCCGGCTGCGCTGGACGCAGCCCGACCGCGAGCGTCCGTTCCGGATCCCGTTCGACGTGACGGTCGCGCGGGCGCCGGCTGCCGGTGCCGGCGCTCCTCGGCGCGCTGCTGATGGTCGCTGCTGTGGATCGCGGTGCTCGTCTTCCGCGCCCGCGCGCGCTGGGTGGGTGGCGGCTGGATGCTGTTCGGCCTGGTCGCCTACGTCGTCTACCGGCGCTTCGTCGAGCGGACGTCGCTGACGAAGCGCGGTCTCGGTGCCGGAGGAGGCGCTGCGGAAGGACGGTGCACGAGGCCGAGTACGGGAACATCCTCGTGCCGGTCTTCGGCACGAAGCTCGACGACGACATCGTGGGCACCGCGGGCCGGCTCGCCGACGCGGCCGACGAGCCCGGTGAGGAGCGCCCCAAGCTGGAGGTGATCTACGTGATCGACCTGCCGCTGACGGTGCCGCTCGACGCGCCGCCGCCGAAGGAGCGGCTGGAGGCGGCCGAGGCGGCGCTCTGAAGCGCGCCAAGGAGGTGGGGGAGGAGTACGAGACGGTGGAGGTGGAGACGGAGCTGGTGCGGGCGCGCAGCGTCGGCGCGGGGATCGTCGAGGAGGCGCGGCGCCGGAACGTCGAGCTGATCGTGATGGGCGGCGAGCCGCCGACCCGGGTGCGCGGCGGGGCGGTGCTCGGCGGCATCGGAGGCTCGCGTCCGCCGGAGGTCGGGGAGGTGACCGAGTACGTGCTCAGGAAGGCGCCCTGCCGGGTGCTGCTCACCGCGCCGCCGGAGGGCTAGTCCGCGGGCGTCGATCGAGCGCGCAGCCGGTGCCTGAGCGGCGCCCCGGTGCGGGTAGCATCCAGGCCGATGTTCATCCTGATCGTTGGAGGGGGCCGCGTCGGCTCGTCGCTGGCCCGGGCGATGCTTCGGGACGGGCACAGCGTCTCGTGCCTGGACGAGGACTCGGAGTCGCACGCGCGCCTGGAGATCGGGCTGGAGCAGTCCTGGGAGGACATGGGCGGTCAGTTCACGGTCGGCACCGCGCTCGAGATCGAGGCGCTCCAGGAGGCCGGGATCGAGCAGGCCGACGCCTTCGTCGCCGCCACCGACGGCGACAACACGAACATCGTCATCGCCCAGATCGCCAAGCGGCGGTTCAACGTGCCGATGGTGATCGCGCGGATCCTCGATCCATACCGGGCCGAGTGGTACGAGCAGCAGGGGATGCGCACGATCTGCCCGACGCGGGTGGCGATCGAGATGCTCGAGGCCGAGGTCAAGGAAGCCGCCGCGAAGGCCGCGGCCGGCGCGTAGGAGGGCGTCGGATGTACGTGATCGTCGTCGGGGCGGGGAAGGTGGGATGGAACCTGGGCCGCGAGCTGCTCGAAAAGGAGCACGAGGTGACCCTGATCGAGAAGGACCGCAACCGCTATCTGGCGGTCGAGCAGGAGCTCGAGCACAACGTCCAGTACGGAGACGCGACCGAGCTGTGGGTGCTGGAGCGGGCCGGGATCTCGCGCGCGGACATGGTGATCGCGGTCACCGGGGACGACGAGGACAACATGCTGATCTGTCAGGTCGCCAAGGAGAAGTACATGGTCGAGCAGATCATCGCGCGGGTGAACAACCCGCGGAACAAGCAGTGGTTCGAGCTGCTCGGGATCAGCCCGGTGGTCTCGGCGACCGACCTGATCCTGCGCCTGATCGAGCACGAGGTGCCGAAGTACGGCCTGGTCCACCTGCTCGACCTGCCGCAGGAGCGCCTGGAGATCATCGAGCTGCTGCTGAGCGGAGAAGTCGCCGGTCGACCGGGCAGCGGGTGGCGGACCTGGAGCTGCCGGAGGGGAGCCTGCTGATCTCGGTGCTGCGCGACGGGACGGGGTTCGTGCCCGGGCCCGACACGGTGCTGGAGGCGGGGGACGAGGTGCTCGCCGTGCTCGATCCGGGCCTGGAGGAGGAGCTGAAGGCGTACTTCGGCCCGGACGGCGGGTCGCGGAGCGATCGTGGCGGGCGCATGAGCGACCGCAGGGTCGACTACCTGCTGATCGGCGGCGGTATCGCCGTCCGCGCACTGCGCGGCGGAGCTGCGAAAGCGCGACGGGCCGACGGGTCGATCCTGCTGGTGGGGCGGGAGCCGCACCGCCGTACGAGCGCCCGCCGCTCTCGAAGGAGTACCTGCGCGGCGAGAGCGAGCGAGGAGGACGCCTTCGTCAACGCGGCGGACTGGTACGAGGAGAACGGCGTCGAGCTGCTGACCGGGGCGAGCGTCATGTCGCTGGACGTCGGGGCGCGGACGGCGAAGCTGCAGACGAAGGAGGAGGTGGAGTTCGGCGAGGCGCTGATCGCCACCGGCGCGCGGGTGAACATCCTCCACCACCTGGAGGGGGCGCGGCTGGAGGGGATCCACTACCTGCGCGTGCTGGGGAACTCGGACGCGATCCGGGAGGAGGCGGCAGGAGGCGGAGCACGTGGTGCTGATCGGCGGCAGCTACATCGCCAGCGAGGTGGCGGCGTCGCTGACCGCGACGGGGACGCAGGTGCACGATGGTGATGCTCGAGGACGTGCGCGATGTCGCGGGCCTTCGGCGAGGAGGTGGGGCGCTACTTCCACGAGGTGCTCGCGTCGCACGGGATCGAGCTGGTGACGGGCGACGAGCTCGAGGCGTTCCTGGGCGAGGGGCGGGTGCAGGGCGATCCGGACCAAGAGCGGGCGGGAGATCGAGGGGGACGTGGTCGTGGTGGGGGCGGGGGTGCACCCGGACACGATGCTCGCCGAGCGCGCCGGGCTGCAGGTGGACAACGGGATCGTCTGCGACTCGGAGCTCGAGACCTCGGTGGAGGGGATCTTCGCGGCCGGGCGACGCGTGCTCGTACGACAGCGTCGTGCACGGGCGGCGGCTGCGGGTCGAGCACTGGGACGTGGCGCTGCAGCAGGGGCAGCACGTGGCGCGGCGGGCTGCTGGGGGAGCCGGAGCCGTACCGGGTGGTGCCGTACTTCTTCAGCGACCTGGCGGACTGGACGAGCCTCGAGTACGTCGGGCCGGCGGAGCGGTGGGACGAGATCGTGTGGCGCGGGCGACCGCGACGCCGGCGAGTTCAGCGCCTGGTACCTGGACGGCGGGCGGGTGGCCGGCGCGCGTCGGTCGGGCGCTCGGAGGACCTGGCGCACGCGCGGCGCCTGATCGAGTCGGGGGCGGACGTGTCGGCGCAGAAGGGACGCGCTGGCGGACGCGGACAGCGATCTGCGAGCCTCGGATCCGGCTAGGCTAGGACGCTCGGCATCGCGTCAAGCAAGCGGAACTCAGCCCGGTCGTCGAGCGGCAAGACGCCTGCTCTGGAGCGGAACGGGGTTCGAGTCCATGCCCGCAGTTCACGACGTGCGATTGCCCGCAGTGCGAGGCTAGCGCAAACTCGTCGCGGATCGCGTGCCTGACGCCTGCACGCGAAGCACCCGCTTGCTACCTTGATCCGCGCTCATGTGGGGTAGGTGCGCATACCTCCCGCTTGCGGGCGTCTTCGCGGTGGCCGCGCTGCTGGCGGCCGGCTGCGGCGGCGACGACTCGGCGCCGGTCGTCACCGTGCAGGGCGCGAGCGGCGCCAGCGGGGCCGGAGGCGCCGCGGCGCTCACCAAGACCGACTTCATCGACCAGGCCGACGCGATCTGCCAGCGAGGCGAACTGCGGCCCTCTCGGCCCTCGACAGCGGCACCGTCGAGCAACGACGCCAAGCTCCAGGCGACCCAGGAGCTGCAGATCACCCGCACCAGCTCCAACTCCCTCCAGTCCCTGAACCCGCCCGACCAGGAACGCGCTCCGCCCTGGAGAGCTACCTCTCGGCGCTCCAGCGACCAGGTCACCGCGCTGAGAGCAAGCAGGACGCCGTCGAGCAGGGCGGCGACACCTCCTCCGCCGAGGCCGAGGCGAGCAGCGCCCGCTCCAGCGCCCAGACCGCCGCCCAGAGCTACGGCTTCAAGGACTGCGCGAAGCGGCGGCCCAGCCGCTCCTCCACCGCCGGCGCGACCGCCGGACCAGCACGCCGCCCACCACGACCGTCCCGACGCCCACGACTCCCGACCACCGTCGCGCCCACCGACCACCACGCCGGCGCCGGCACCGGTGGCGCCCCCCTCGGCGGCGGCACCGGCGGGCGGCCGGCGGCGGCACGGGCGGCGGGACCGGGGGCACCGGGGGCGGCACCGGCGGCACCGGCGGCCGGCCTGCGGCCGCTGACGCCGCTAGCGCCCGCTACGCCGAGGCGCTGCCGGCGGCCCTACGCCGCCTGCTCGGCCCAGGCGCCGTACAGCCGCGAGTACGCGCCGCCCGGCCTCGATCAGCTCCTCGTGCGTGCCCGCCTCGACGATCCGGCCGTGCTCCAGCACCACGATCCGCCCCGCCCGCCTGATCGTCGACAGCCGGTGCGCGATCACGATCGCCGTGCGTCCCGAGCAGCAGCCGCTCCAGCCCCCGCTCGATGATCCGCTCCGTCCGCACGTCCACGTTCGACGTCGCCTCGTCGAGGATCAGGATCCGCGGCTCGGCCAAGCAGCGCCCGCGCGAACGCGACCAGCTGCCGCTGCCCGGCCGACAGGCTGACGCCGCGCTCGCCGATCTCGGTCTCGTACCCGTCGCGCAGCCGCTCGATGAACGCGTCCGCGCCCACCGTCTCCGCCGCGGCGCGAATCTCCTCCTCGCTCGCGTCGGGCCGCCCGAAGGCGATGTTCTCCCGCACCGTGCCCGAGAACAGGAACCCCTCCTGCGGGCACGATCCCGAGCTGGCTGCGCAGCGCCTTCGAGCTCAGCTCCCGCAGGTCGTGCCCGTCGACCAGCAGCCGGCCCCGCTGCGGGTCGTAGAAGCGCGCCACCAGCTTCGCGAGCGTCGACTTCCCCGCCCCCGTCTCGCCGACGAGCGCCACGGTCTGCCCCGCGGGTATGTGCAGGTCGACGTCCGTCCAGCGCCCAGTCCTGCCGTCGCCGTAGGAGAACGAGACGTCGGTCCAGCTCGATCTCCCCGCGCAGCCGCCCCGGGTCGAGCGCGTCCGGGCGGTCGACCATGTCGGGCTGCGTCTCCAGCAGGTCGAAGATCTTGTCCAGCGCCGCCATTCCCTGCTGGTAGGTGGTGTAGAGCTGGGAGATCTGCTGAATCGGGTCGAAGAACGCGTTCAGGTAGCCGACGAACGCGACCAGGATGCCGACCTGGATGTTGCCGTCGATCGCCTGGTAGCCGCCGTAGAGGAGGATCACCGATCGTGCCGATCGCCGACAGCAGCTCGACCGCCGGGAAGTAGGCGGCGTTCAGGTAGACCGTCGGTCATGTTGGCGGCCCGGTTCTCCTCGTTGAGCACCGCCATCCGCGCCAGGTGGCGCGGCTCCTGCGCGAAGCTCCGCACCACCCGCACCCCCGAGAGCGTCTCCTGCAGGTAGGCGGTGATGTTGGCGATCTTCTCCCGCGTCAGCCGGTAGGCGCCCGACGAGGCGATCCGGAAGGCGACGCTGCCGATCGCGAGCAGCGGGAAGGTGACGAAGGTCACCAGCGCCAGCTGCAGGTCGAGCAGCAGCAGGATCACGACCACCCCGAGCAGCGTCAGCGTGCTCGAGATCAGGGTCACGACGCCGTCCGTGACCAGGGTGTCCAGCGCCTCGACGTCGTTCGTGAGCCGCGAGATCAGCACCCCGGGCCTGTTCCGCGTGAAGAAGCCGATCGACATCGCCTGGAGGTGCGTGTAGATCCGCTCGCGCAGGTCCTGGAGCGCCCGCTGGCCGACCCAGCCCACCAGGTAGGTCTGGATGTACGTCGCCGCCCAGTAGAGCGAGCGCCGAGAGCACGAAGAGGCCCACGATCAGGTCGAGCGCGCTCAGGTCGCGGGTGGCGATGCCGTTGTCGATCGCCCGTCCCGGCGAGGTACGGGGGAGCCAGCCCGGCGGCCGTCGCCGCGACGCAGGGCGACGAGCGTGACGGCCACCCGGCCCCGGTAGGGGCGAAGCAGGCCGAACAGCCAGCGCAGCTTCCTGGTCCGCTGGCGCTCGCCGCGGATCAGCCGCCACAGCTCGCGCGAGCAGCAGGAACGTGCCGATCAGGCGCCCCGGCTGGTTCGCCTGGTCCTCGGTCTCCTCGGCGACGTCGGACCCCTGCGTCTCCGGATCGAGCTCCGTGATCGGGTCGCTCGGGACGACCGTCGCGATCGGCCTCACCGGCCGCCTGCTCGTTGCGCTCGTCTTCGGCGCTCGGCGCTCACAGCCTCGCCATCTCCTCGCGCCGCTCCAGGTCGCGCTGCAGGAACACCGAGTCCTCCATCCCGTGCTCGGCGATCTCCGCGTACAGCGGGCAGCGCTCGAGCAGCTCGTCGTGACGCGCCCCGGTCGACGATCCGGCCGCCGTCCATCACCACGACCTCGTCGGCGAGCGAGATCGTCGACATCCGGTGGGCGACGATGAACGTCGTCCTGCCGGCCATCGCCTCGCGCAGGCCGCGCTTGATCGCCGCCTCCGTCTGCGCGTCCACCGACGAGGTGGCGTCGTCGAGGATCAGGATCCGCGGATCGGCGAGCAGCGCCCGCGCGATCGCGACCCGCTGGCGCTGGCCGCCCGAGAGCGTCAGGCCGCGCTCGCCGACCAGCGTCTCGTAGCCGTCGGGGAAGCGCTCGATGAAGCCGTGCGCCTGGGCGCGCCGAGCGGCCAGCTCGATCTCCTCGCGGGTGGCGTCGGGACGCGCGTAGGCGATGTTCTCGGCGACGCGTGGCGGAGAACAGGAAGCTGTCGTCGGCGACGAAGGCGACCTGGGAGCGAAGCGAGCGGACGTCCACCGAGCGCAGGTCGGCCCCGTCGATCAGGACCGCGCCCCGGCTCGGGTCATACAGCCGCGCCATCAGCGCCACCAGGCTCGTCTTGCCCGACCCGGTGGGGCCCACGAGCGCCACGGTCCGCCCGGCTTCGACCAGCGAGCTCGACGTCCTCCAGCGCGGGCGCTCCGCCGTTGTAGGCGAGCGAGACGCCGCGCAGCTCGACCCGGCCCGGGCCCTCGGGAAGCGCCGGCGCGCCCGGCGGGCTCTCGATCTGAGGCTCGCGATCGAGGATCTCGAACAGCCGGTTCCCCGAGGCGACCGCCCGCTGCGCCATCCCAAGCGTCATGCCGAGCATGCGCATCGGGCCGGTGAGCATGATCAGGTAGGTGTAGAAGGCGGTGAAGTCGCCCGAGCGAGAGGGTGTCGTTGATCACCTGCCGGCCGCCGACCAGCAGCACCACCGCCAGGCCGAGGCTCGGCAGGAAGCCGAGCATCGGGGAGTAGAACGCCTGCAGGCGGGTGGAGTAGATCTCCTGGTCGAACACGCGCCCGACCGAGCGGCGAAAGCGGTCGAGCATGAAGCCGCTCGCGCGCGAACGCCTTCACGATCCGAATCCCCGAGATGCCCTCCTCGACCTCCCCGGTCAGCTCGGCGAGCCGCTGCTGGATCTCCTGGACCGCCGGTCGCGAGCGCCGGTTGTACCGCATCGCCGACAGGACCACGAACGGCACCGGCAGCAGCGCGAGCGCCGCCAGGTCGGGCTTGAGCGCGAACATCACCGCGCTCGCGAGCAGCGAGCGTGAGCGCGTTCTGCGTCAGGAAGACCAGCCCGTAGCCGAGGAAGAAGCGGATCGACTGCAGGTCGATCGTCGCCCGCGACATCAGCTGCCCGGTCTGCTGGGAGTCGAAGAAACCGAGCTCGAGCCCCTGCAGGTGCCGGTAGAGCGCTCCCGGAGGTCGAACTCGACCGCCACCGAGACCCTGCCGGCGATCAGGCGGCGGACGACGGTCAGGCCGAGCCGCAGGATCCCCGCGCCGACGATCGCCAGCGCCAGGGGCAGGATCGCCGGACCGGTCCGTGTCCGGCGGCGTCGATCGCGTTCACCGTGCTGCCCACCAGCCACGGGATCGCGACCGTCATCACCATCGCCAGCGAGGCGAAGACCAGCGAGGCGATCACCGCGCGGCGATAGGGACGCAGGAATCCGAGCAGCCGCCTGAAGGTGGTCACGGCAACTCGACTATACAAAGTGAAGTAAGGAGGCGGCGATACTTCGACGATGGCCCGCCCGCCCGCCGGCCTCTGCGACACCTGCGTCCACCAGCGGATCGTCCGCAACACCCGCGGCTCGAGCTTCTCGCTCTGCGAGCGCTCGCGAACGGACCCCGCCTATCCCCGCTACCCGCGGCTGCCGGTGACGGCGTGCGCCGGGTCACGAGCCCCGCGAGCCGCCGGCGCGGGCCGCGCGCTAGCGCGCCGGAACGCCGAGCGATCACGCCTCGACCGGCGCGGGCGCCCGCGCCGTCCCGAGCGCGCCCGCGCTGGCCCCGACGACCAGCGCGATCGCGACCACCTCCGTCGGCGCTGAGGCCCTGTCCCAGCACCACCAGCCCGACCAACGCCGCGACCGCCGGCTCGAGGCTCATCAGGACGCCGAACGTCCCCTTCCGGAGCGCGGCGCAGCGCCTCGAGCTCCAGCGAGTAGGGAATCGCCGAGCTGAGGACGGCGACGGCCAGTCCGACAGCGAGCAGATCCGGGGCGACCCAGCGCGTCGCCCCCGCCGGCCACCCCGGGCGGAACCAGGACGAGCGCCGCAACGACCATCGCCAGTGCGAGGCCACGTCCGCCGCTCGAATGCCTGGCCGACTCGGGCCGTCAGGACGATGTAGGCGGCCCAGAAGCCGCCCGCGAGCAGGGCGAACGCCGCCCCGAGCCCGTCGAGCGAGCCGTGCAGCCGGGCGACAGGAGCAGGATGCCCGCGGCCGCGAGCGCCACCCAGACCAGGTCGCTGCCCCGCCGCGAGCCGGCGACCGCGACGGCGAACGGCCCCGTGAACTCGAGCGTCACCGCGATGCCCAGCGGGATCCGGTCGAGCGCCGCGTAAAAGCTCAGGTTCATCCCGGCCAACGTCAGCCCCAGCAGGACCGCGTCGCGAAGCGGCCCGCTGGCCCGCCGGGGCAGCGCGGGCCGCCAGATCGCAACCAGGATGACGGCGGCGAACCCGGTCCGCAGCAGCACCGCCCCCGAAGGCCCGAGGTCGTCGAAGAGCGTCGTGGCCACTGCCGCGCCGAGCTGGACCGAGGCGCACCGCCCCGATCACCAACCCGATCGACGTTGCCCGCTCCGCCTGGCCCAAGCGCCCGAGGCTAGCGCTACGCCGTCGGGTCCATGCGGCCGTTCTCCCGCGACAATGCACGGCGATGCCCTCCGAGCCCGACTCCGACATCGACGTGATCCGTCGCGCCTGGGCCGCCCAGAGCGTGCGCGACGAGGAGGCCTTCCGCGCCGCGCTCCACCCCGCGATCGAGGCCGTGCCCTTCGGCGCGGAGATCGCGGACAAGTCCTACCGCGGCCCGGAGCGCGTGATGCACTGGTGGCGCGCCGAGCTGCTTGCCGACTGGGAGGTGTACGAGACGCTCCCCGAGCGCTTCCGGCGAGTGGGTGCGCGGATTCTCGTAACCGGCCGTTGGCATGCGCGCGGGAGGCAGAGCGGGGTGGAGCTGGACATGCCGGCCGCCTGGATCATCGAGGTGCGAGACGGCCAGATCGTCTACTGGCGAACCTACACGGACGCGGCTCGAGCCGAGCGGGACATCGAGGGAGACGCCTAGGCCGACCGAGCGCACTCTAACGCGCCCGTCAGTCGCTCGAAGAGACCGACCGGAGCGCCTGCCGCAGCGAGCTCGCGGTCTGGGGCCCGCGCAGCGTTTGGACGATCTGGGCCTGGTTATTGAGCACGAACGTCGTCGGCAGGCCGCTGACGCGATAGTGGCTGGCGACCGACCCCGACCCGTCCCGGAGGATCGGATACGAGAGGCCGTGGTCGCGGATGAACGCGGTCGCGTTCGACGTCGTGTCGTTTAGGTCCACTCCAACGACCCGAGCTCGACCCCCCAGGCTCTTCGAGAGGCGATCCAGCGTCGGCGCCTCCTCCTTGCAGGGAGTGCACCAGCTCGCCCAGAAGTTGACGAGCGCGGGCGTCCCGTGCAGGGAGGCGAGGTCGACGCTCGGTCCGTGGAGGACCTGGGTCGGAAGCTGAGGAGCCGCGCTCTTGCTGTCGCCCGAGCCGCTCGTGGCGAGCTCGGCGATCACGAGCCCCGCGACCGCCGCGACCGCGAGGAGCCCGAAGACCCAGCGCCTTGACATCAGGCCCCTACTGGGACGCGAGGATCGGGACGTCGTGGACCACCTGCTGGGGCTTGAAGTTGGCCGGATAGACCGTCTTCAGCTCACCATTGCCGGTGATTCCATAGATCAACGCCGAGTGCTCGACCGCGTCGGGGTCCCCCTTCTTCGACGAGTTCTTCGTGATGATGTGCCAGTCGGTCCAGACGTTCTCGAGTTGCGGCCGGGAGCCGATCAGGTACTGCATCTTTCCCGTCATCTGATGGTCCGCCAGGAAGGCCTTGACCGTCTTCGGCGTGTCGCCCTTGGGATCGACGGACACGGCGATGATCTGGAGCTTGTCCGCCTCATTGCCGAGCTGCTTCTGGGCCGCGTGAAGATTGCTCACGATCAGCGGGCAGATGTCGGGGCAATGGTCGTAGATGAAGGTCACGAGCACCGCCTTGCCGCGGTAGTCGGCGATGTTGACCGGCTGGCCGAGCGAGTTGTCGAGCTTCAGCGGCGGCTCCGTGGTGGGTGGCTTGACGAGCCCGCCCGCCAACGGCGGGTCGGCGGTCGTCGTCGAGCCGGAGCCGGAGCTGCCGCAACCGACCGCGCCCACCGCGGCGAACAGCACGAGAGCTCCGGCGCTCAGAAATCGCATCCTGCCTGCGAGAAAGATAAGGACTTCATCTTCGATCAGGCGGCTAAACCCAGCCTAAGCCCCGGCCCCTCAGCCCGAGGGCAGGCGGCCGAGCAGTAAGTTGGCGAGCAGGATCACCGCCATGCCGAGCGCCAGCGCGGACACCACTCCGAGCTCGCCGGTGAGGCTCACCGAAAGCACCGCGGTCCCCCCGACAACAGCCACGTCGGTCAGACGGGGATGGTCGCGAAGCCACTTGAGCACGCATTCAAGATAGCGACTCACGTATGAGCTCCCGACCCACCGACCGCGTCGCGTCGCTGGGCACCATCGCGCGGGAGTGGACCCGAATCGGGGTCACCGGGTTCGGTGGCCCGCCCGCTCACATCGCGCTGCTTCGCCGACTGGTCGTGGAACGGAAGGGCTGGATGGACGCCCGCGAGTTCGAGGATGCCAACGCGGCTTGTGGGCTGCTGCCCGGCCCGGCCTCGACGCAGCTGATGATCTTCTGCGCCTACCGGGTCGGCGGAGCCCGCGGCGCGATCGTCGGCGGGCTCGGCTTCGTGGTCCCGGCCGTGGCGATGATCCTCGCCCTGTCCGTGCTGTTCCTCGCTCAGGCGCCGCCGACCTGGGTACGAGGCGCTGGAGCCGGCGCTGGAGCCGCCGTCGCCGCCGTGGCGGTGCATGCCGCGCGATCGCTGATGGGGCCCAGCTTCGAACGCGTGCGCGCGGAGGGCCGGCATGAGACCGGCTGGCTCGCCTACATCCTCGCCGGCGCTGCCGCAGCAGCGCTGATCGGTCCCTACCTGGTGCTCGTCCTGTTGGCCTGCGGGGTGCTCGAGCTGGTGCTTCAGCGGCGCTCGCGGGAGATCCCGGGCGTCCACACCGGAGCGCTCTCGGCATTGGTGGCCGCGGCGGCGGCAACGGGCGGGATCGGCGCCCTCGCCTGGACGGCGTTCAAGGTGGGGGCCCTGTCGTTCGGCGGCGGCTTCGTGATCATCCCGCTGATGCAGGACGACGCCGTGCACGTCTACCACTGGATGACCAATGCCGAGTTCCTCAACGCGGTGGCCCTCGGACAGGTCACGCCGGGGCCGGTGGTGGCCACGGTCGCCGCCGTCGGCTACGCGGCCCACGGAATCGCCGGAGGGTTGCTCGCGGCCGCCGTGGCATTCGTGCCCTCGTTCTCCTTCATCCTCCTCGGGGGCCAGCGGTTCGAGCGGCTGCGGGGCAATGCCGACGCGCGTGCGTTTCTGAACGGCGCAGGGCCGGCGGCGATCGGCGCCATCCTCGGCGCCGCGATCACCCTCGCCGGTGCCCTCACTGAGGCCTGGCAAGCCGGCGTGCTCGCGGTCGCCGCGGTCGCCCTGTTGCTTCTGGGCCGCGGCGTGGTGGAGACCCTCCTGGCGGCCGGCGTCGTGGGGGTGGTCGCTGCCCTGCTCGGAGCGCCCCTGCCTTCCTGACCCCTAAGGGTGGGCTTCAGTGAGGCGCGACCAGAAGCGGACGTACTCTCGCTCGTGCCCGATGCCCGATTCCAGCGAGAGCTTCGCGCCCTCCGCGAGATCGGTCTGCGCCAGCAGCTCCTCGTAGGAGTGAAGGCGACGCTGGTGTCGCTCGAGCTGGGCCTCCGCCAGGGTCGCCGGGTCCGCGCCGCAGAACAGCTTCAACAGGCCGGGGTCCCGCAACTCGTAGAGCTCGGTCTCGGTGTCGTCCCGCCACGCTCTCAACGCCTTCCTGCCGGCGGGGGAGAGGCGGTAGATCCGCCGCCGCCTCCCGCGCTCCTCCCGGCGCTCATCGAGCAGGCCCGCCTCGGCGAGTCGCTCGCACTCCGTGTAGAGCTGGGTGTGCGGAATCGACCAGAAGTGGAAGATCGAGACCTGCGCGATCTGCTTGAGCTGGTAGGGAGTCGCCGGCTCGAACATGTCCAGCAGGCCCATCACGGCGTAGGAAGTGTCGGTGAGCCGCGGCGAGGGCATCGCGGATCATGATACAGTGCGAGCCGAACGGTTCGGATCGAACTATTAGGAGGCACCATGACCACGGTCACCGAGGCTCCAGCCGTCACCGCCCGCCACGGCTTCGACTCGCTCGAGGAGGAGACCCGGCTCGACGGGCTCCCGATCCAAGGTCGGCTTCCGGCCTGGCTACAGGGATCCCTGATCCGGACCGGGCCCGCGAAGTGGGAGGTCGGCGGCCGGGCGATGAACCATTGGTTCGACGGGCTCGCGATGCTCCACCGCTTCTCGTTCGCGGGCGGCGAGGTCTCCTACGCCAGCCGCTTTCTGGAGACGCGCGCTTACGGCGCCGCTCGCGATCGCGGGGAGATCGCCTACTCGGAGTTCGCCACCGACCCGTGCCGCTCGCTCTTCAAGCGCGTGAGCGCGATGTTCTCTCCGAAGCTCACCGACAACGCGAACGTCAACCTGACCAAGGTCGGCGAGCGGTTCATCGCGATGACCGAGACGCCGATCCCGGTCGAGTTCGACGCCGACACCCTCGCCGCCGCGGGCGTTCCATATGACCCGCCGGGCCAGCTCACAACCGCGCACCCGCACATGGACAGGGGGACGAAGGGGATGCTGAACTACGCGGCCAAGCTCGGCCCGAGGAACAGCTACCGCTTCTTCCTGCTTCGCCCGGGCAGCTCGAGGCCCGAGGTCATCGCGACCGATCGCGTCTCCGAGCCCGCCTACATGCACTCGTTCGGGCTGACCGAGCGCTGGCTCGTGCTCGCGGAGTTCCCCTACGTCGTCAACCCGCTCCGCCTCGCGTTCAGCGGGCGCCCGTACATCGAGAACTACCGCTGGAAGCCGGAGCTCGGCACGCGCTTCCATCTGTTCGACCGCGAGTCGGGGCGCCACGTCGGACCGTTCGAGACGGAGGCACGGTTCGGCTTTCACCACGTGAACGCCTATGAGGACGGCGACGAAATCGTGGTGGACGTCTGCACGTTCCGCGACGCGCAGATCGTCGAGGACCTCTACATGGACCGTCTGCGTGCCGGCAAGCCGGTCAGCAAGCCAAGCCTCGAGCGCTTCCGGATCGCACCATCCCGGGGGACGGTCGCCGACGAGCGGCTGATCGAGGAGCCGATGGAGCTGCCGCGGATCAACTACGGGCGCTGCAACGAGCGTGCCTACCGTTACGCCTGGGGCGTCGGAGACGCCAGCGGCTGGATCGACCGGATCGTGAAGGCCGACGTCGTCGATCGCCGTGCGGACGTTTGGGCCGAGGAGGGCTGCTTCCCGGGCGAGCCCGTGTTCGTGGCCGCTCCGGACGCGAAGGACGAGGACGAGGGCGTGCTTCTGTCCGTCGTCCTGGACGGCACGAGGGGCAACTCGTTCCTGTTGGTTCTGGACGCCCACACGCTCGACGAGTTGGCGCGGGCCGAGGTGCCGCATCACATCCCGTTCGGGTTCCACGGCCAGTTCGCCCGAGCCTGACTCACCTCTTCGGCTGCCAGAAGGCCAGCTCGCCGCCCGCGGGGGCGGTGACGACGCTTCGCCAGCCGGCCGGGCCCTCGCGGGGCTCGAGGAGCACCGCGGCGCCCAGCCGCCGGGCGTGGTCGGTCGCCTCCGCGATCTCGGGAACCTCGACGTAGGGCAGCCAGAGCGGACGCGTCGTCTCGCACTCGACGATCCCGCCGCCGAGCTGGCTCCCGATCCCGAGCGCGAGGTAGGAGCCGGGCCCGACCCGAATCTGCTCATGTCGCCAGCCGCACGCCTCTGCGTAGAAGTCGCGGGCGCGCCCCAGATCACCCGTGTGGAGCTCCAGGTGAACCACTCGGTTGGCGGGCTCCGCGGTCATCCCTCACCTTTAGACCGGCTCGGTCCTCGTAACTAATCGGACCCCGCGGCGCTCCCACGATCGGCGCCCGTCTACCCTCAGGGGGATGAGCGCGCAGCCACAGACGAGCGTCGGTGAGCGAGAGCTGCTCGAGGCGGCCCGCGACGGCGACGAGGACGCGTACCGCCGGCTGGTGGAGCCCCACCGGAGCGAGCTCCATGCCCACTGCTATCGGATGCTCGGCTCCGTCCACGATGCCGAGGACGCCCTTCAGGACGCCCTGCTTCGCGCGTGGCGCGGGCTGTCCACGTTCGAGGGCCGGAGCTCGCTTCGCTCCTGGCTCTACCGGATCGCCACCAACGCCTGCCTGGACGCGATCGGGAAGCGGCCGAAGCGGGTGCTGCCCGTCGACTACGGCCCGCCGCGAGATCCCCATGACGGGCCGTTGATCCCGCTGGCCGACTCAGTCTGGGTCGAGCCGTACCCGGACGACGAGCTCGGTCTCGAGGACGGCTACGCGGGTCCGGAGGCCCGCTACGAGCAGCGTGAGGCGGTGGAGCTCGCCTTCATCGCGGCGCTGCAGAACCTCCCGGCCAATCAACGGGCGGCGCTGATCCTGCGGGAGGTGCTCGGCTTCTCGGCCCGGGAAGTCGCGGAGATCCTCGACACGACCACCGCATCCGTGAACAGCGCGCTCCAGCGCGCCCGCAAGGCGACCGAGGAGCGGCTGCCGGAGCGAAGCCAGCAGGCCACGCTCCGCTCGCTGGGCGACGAGGGGGTGCGGGAGGTCGTGCGGAGTTATGTAGACGCGTGGGACCGGGGCGACATCGAGGCGGTGGTCGAGATGCTCACGGAGGACGCATGCTTCAGCATGCCGCCCGCCCCGAGCTGGCACCGGGGCACCCAGGCGTTGGTGGGCTTCCTCGAGGTCGGGCCGCTGTCGGGGGACTGGCGGTGGCGGAACGTGCTGGTCCATGCGAACGGCCAGCCCACGCTCGCCTTCTACTGCTGGCACGAGGGCCGGCAGGCGTATCTTGCATTCGCACTCTGCGTCCTGACGATTCGAGACCGCCGGATCAGCGACGTGACGGCGTTCATCGCACGCTCGACCGAGCCCTCCGACCCCGAGGCGTACAAGCGCTGGCCGGAGGAGCCGATGATCCCCGAGCGCTTCGTCGACTTCTTCGGGCGCTTCGGGTTGCCGGAAGAGCTTCCGGCGTAGGCCGGCCCCCGGCCAGCGCCCACGGCCGGTTGACCTCGACCGGGCCGATGAATTGCGGGAATGAGGTCGGTCTGAACGGGAAACGGACAGAGAAGAGGAGGCAAAGGCGAAAATGGAGCAGCAGGCGGGAACGCTGAGCGAGCGAAGGCAAGAGGATCGATCGCGCTGGATCGCGCTCTACGTGCTCTGCGCGGGAGTGCTGATGATCGTCCTCGACGTGACGGTGGTGAACGTCGCGCTCCCGACGATCCAGGACGACCTCGGCTTCAGCACCTCGAATCTCGCCTGGGTCGTGAATGCTTACCTGATCGCATTCGGCGGGCTGCTGCTGCTCGCCGGGCGGCTCGGTGACCTGATCGGGCGCCGGACCATCCTCCTGGCCGGGCTCGCCGTGTTCACGGTCGCCTCGCTCGTCTGCGGTCTGGCGGACAGCCAGGCGGTGCTGGTGGGCGCGCGCTTCGTCCAGGGAATCGGCGGAGCGATGACCTCCGCCGTGATCCTGGGGATGATCGTGATGATGTTCCCCGAGCCTCGGGAGCAGGCCAAGGCCATCGGCGTATACGCCTTCGTCGCCTCGGCAGGGGGCTCGGTCGGCCTGCTCGCGGGAGGCGTGCTCACCCAGGCGATCAACTGGCACTGGATCTTCTTCATCAATGTTCCGATCGGGATCGCGACCGCGGTCTTCGTGCTGCGCCGGTTGGACCGCGACCAGGGCATCGGCTTCGGCGAGGGCGCGGACATCCCCGGCGCGGCCCTGATCACGAGCTCACTGATGCTCGGCGTCTACACGATCGTGAAGCCGGCGGCCGAGCTCGGCTGGGGCGCCGGCCGGACGCTCGCGCTGGGAGCGGGATCGCTTGCGCTCGGCGCGCTGTTCATCGCCCGAGAGGCGAGGGCGCGCAACCCGCTGATCCCGCTGCGGATATTCCGGTCGCGAAACGTCACCGGCGCCAACCTGGTCCAGGTGCTGACGGTCGCCGGGATGTTCGGGATGTTCTTCCTCGGGTCGCTGTACCTGGAGCGGATCCTCGGCTATGACGCGCTGCAGATCGGTCTTGCCTTCCTGCCGGTGACGATCGTGATGGGGACCCTGTCGGTCCGGTTTTCAGAGCCGCTGATCACGCGCTTCGGCGCCCGGACGCTGCTCTTCCCGGGCCTCACGCTGGTGGCCGTCGGGCTGGCCCTGTTCACGCGGGCTCCCGTGGACGGGAGCTATGTCGTTCACGTGCTGCCCGTGATGATCCTGCTGGGGACAGGGGTAGGCGTCTGCTTCCCGGCCCTGATGACGATCGCGATGTCCGGCGCGACCAAGAGCGACGCCGGCCTCGCCTCCGGCCTGGTGAATACGAGCGCGCAGGTCGGCGGCGCCCTGGGGCTGGCGGTCCTGGCCACCCTGTCGGCGTCCCGAACCGACCATCTGACGGAACAGGGGAAGTCCACTGCGGCAGCGCTGACCGGCGGCTATCACCTGGCTTTCTGGATCGCGGCGGCCCTGGTTGTGGCGGCGATCGTGGTGGCCCTCGTCGTGGTGGAGCCGGAGGCGAAAGCTGCCGAGGAGATCGAGGGCGCCGAGGGCGAGGCCAAGCCGGCGGCGGAGGCGCGCCGCGCGGAGCCGGTCGGCTCGGAGGTGGCTTGATCCGGTCAGAGGGAGCCCCAGGGGCTCAGCGGGCCTCGCGGAGCTAGGTGCCGACGACGCGCAGGACCTCGGGAACCGAGGTGATCCCCTGGCGGACCTTCGCCAGTCCGTCTTCCCTGAGGCGCCGCATTCCGCCGTCGACCGCGGTGGCCGCGATGTCGTCTCCGGAGGCCTTGTGCAGGATCAGCGAGCGAAGCTCCCGCGTGACCACCATCACCTCGTAGACCCCGATCCGGCCTCGATACCCGACTCCGCCGCAGCGAACGCAACCCCCCGGCTCGTATGCGTCGATCTCCCCGCCGTCGTAGTCGAAGCCGCTGTCTCTGAGGTCCTGGGAGGTGATCTTGACGGGTCGCTTGCACTCGTCGCAAAGACGGCGTGCGAGCCGCTGGGCGACCACGCACTCGAGCCCGGTCGCGACCAGGAACGGCTCGATCCCCATCTCGATCAGGCGCGCGGGCGCCATCGGCGCGTCGTTGGTGTGGAGGGTTGAGAGCACGAGGTGCCCGGTGAGCGCGGACTCGATCGCCATCTGGGCGGTCTCGCGGTCGCGGATCTCGCCGACCATCAGCACGTCGGGGTCGTTGCGGATCATCGACCGAAGGCCCCTTACGAAGGTGACGCCGGCCGCGGCGTTCACCTGCATCTGCTTGACGCCCTCGAGCTCGTACTCGACCGGATCCTCGATCGTGATCAGGGTCCGGTCGGGCGTGTTGATCTCGGTCAAAGCGGCATAGAGGGTGGTCGTCTTGCCGGCGCCGGTCGGCCCGGTGACCAGGACCGCTCCGTGGAGCTGGGTGATCGAGCGCTCCAGGAGGGCGCGGTCGGCGGCCTCCATGCCGAGCCGGTCGAGGTCGGCGACGACGCGCTCCTTGTCGAGGATGCGCATCACGACGGACTCGCCGCGCACCACGGGCAGCGTCGCCACCCGGATGTCCACGTAGCGCCCGTCGACGGTGAGGCCGACCCGGCCGTCCTGCGGAGCGCGCCGCTCGGCGATGTCGAGCTCGGCCATGATCTTGATCCGGGAGACGAGGCCGGGGGCCAGACGCCGGGGCACGGTTGCCGAGTCGACCACCACGCCGTCGACCCGGAAGCGGACCCGCATGTCGCCGTCTCGGGGATCGAAGTGGATGTCGGAGGCCCCACGGCTCACCCCGTCGGCGATGATCGAGTGGACGAGCTTGACCACCGGCGCCTCCTCGGCCGACTCGCGGAGCTCGATCACCTGAGCGCCGAGGTCGTCCCGCGTCTCGTCATCGACCTCCTGCACCGATTCCTCGAGGTTGGAGAGCTGGCTGATCACGGCCTCGATGTCCTCAGGCGAGGCCATCGCCGGCCGCACCTTGTAGCCGGTGGTGATCGCGATGTCGTCGAAGCCGAGCACGTTGGCGGGGTTCGACGTGGCGACCAGGATCGTGTCCGAGTCGAGGAAGGCGACCGGGATCGCGCGGAATCGCCGCGCCGCTGGGGCGCTCAGCAGGTTCGCCGCTCCCTTGTCGACGTCGAAGACGTTCAGGTCGACGTAGTCGAGGCCGTTGCGGTCGGCGAGCGCCCGGGCGAGCTGGTCGGAGCTGAGGGCGCCACTTTCCACGAGCGCCTCACCGACCGAGCGGCCGTGGTCCCTCGCGTACGCGACGGCCGCTTCGACTACGTCCCGGTCCGCGAATCCGAGCTCCACGACGACGTCGCCGAGTCGCCGCCGCTCGTCCGTGTAGCTGGTCGGAGGGACGACCCCGGTTGCCTCCGGAGTCGCCAAAGGTGCGCTCGTTCCATCGTTCACCCTCCCTCTATCGGCGCGTGCGCGCCGGGCATGAAGCGGTTCGTCAGCCGCGAGCGGGAGGCCCGAGCCCGGCGTCGGTCTCCTCGCACCAGGCGATCGTCGTCTCCAGCAGGCGGACCCCGAGCTCCTGGATCCGACGCCCGCGCTCGCGCGGGGGGACCAGGGCCTTGACGGCGTCGAGCCGCCGCGCGCTCATCTCGCGTA
Source organism: uncultured bacterium (assembly GCA_963772345.1). Classification (GTDB taxonomy): domain Bacteria; phylum Actinomycetota; class Thermoleophilia; order Solirubrobacterales; family 70-9; genus AC-56. Next base: position 153,653 of record CAVYXB010000004.1, read on the forward strand.
GCTCGCGGATGTTCTTTCGCGCCAGCTCGCGGTCCTCCCAGTCGACGAGCATCAACCGAAGCATGCCCTCGTTTCGCATCCAGATCGAGGGCTCGGCCGGCTCGGCGAGCCAGCCGCGAAGACGCTTCTCCCCGGCACGTGTCAGGGAGTACTCGCGCCGCAGCCGGCCGCTCGACTTCACCTCGCGCCCGGCGAGGAGGCCGGCGGCCTCGAGCCGTTTGAGCTCGGGATAGATCTGGCCATAGCTGACGGACCAGAAGAACGAGGCCACCCGCTCGAGCATCTGCTTGATCGCGTAGCCGGTGTTGATGCCGTCCCGGACCATCGCCATCGCCATGTAGGCGGAGGGCCCGAGCTCGGGTTGATCGCCGCTCTGCGCCATGTCGGTCTCTATTCACGCAGGTTGCGCCGAATGCCTGCCTCACTATCGTATGGCTTGATATATTCTCGCCGGGAATAAGTCGAGGGTTCGCGCCGCCGTCCTATGGCGGCGCGGGGCCAGCCCTCGACGGGCAGATCGCACGAGGCGATCGGGGAGTCGAGGAGGTCCGGCATGAAGCGGCGTCTGTCGTCCGGGAATCTGGGTGCTACGGTGCCGGGCATGGGAGGCGCATGGACGCGCGGTCAGGGAAGCCTCACCGTGGGTGATGGCGCGACTTGGGCTGGCGCGGCGTCGCACCGCTTCGCGGTCTCCGGATCCTGGCGATCGGGCTTCTGTGCGCCGCCGGGGCGCTGCTGTTCGCCTCACCGAGCGCGCACGCGGCCGGCTGTCCCTCGATCAAGAACAAGCCGCAGCAGGTCCCGCACGTGAATTATCCGGGCGTGCAGCACCTGACCTACTGCTACGGGCCGATCCAGATGCAGCCCGGGCAGAACATCATCCGGTTCAACTCCACCAAGCTCTTCCCGCAGGTGCCCGGGTACATCACGAGGTTCGACCCGGAGCTCGTCTACACGAACGGCACCGTGCCGCGCGTGGACGTCCTCCACCTGCACCACGCGGTCTGGGTCGTGAACGGCAACCCGCAGTTCGCGGCCGGCGAGGAGAAGTCGATCGTCCAGATGCCCGAGGGCTTCGGCTGGCGCACGACTCCGCAGGACAACTGGATCGTCAACGACATGCTCCACGACCTGGTCGGCAAGCCCGCTCAGGTCTACCTCGTGTGGAGGGTGGACTTCGTCCCCGACACCTCCCCGGCCGCGGCCTCCATGAAGACAGTGCGTACGCACTGGATGAGCGTCGCCGGGCCGAGCCCGCGTGTCGGGATCTCGAGCCCGATCTACCCGGTCTTCAACGCCCTGCGGGGAATGGGGCACGAACGGCCGCTACACGTTCCCCGATCAGGCGGTGGGCGCCCAGCGCAACGTGATCGACACGAACTCGCAGTCGTGGACCCCCGACCACCCGGTGACGCTGGTCGGCACGGCCGGACACCTCCACCCGGGCGGGCTGGACACCAACCTCGTGGTCAAGCGGGGCAATCAGCGCAGGTCGCTGTTCCAGTCCAACGCCCACTACTACGAGCCGGCGGGCGCGGTGTCGTGGGACGTGCGATGGGCGCCACCCCGCCGGACTGGCGCGTCCAGCTTCAGGCCGGGGACCAGTTGAGCGTGCACACCGACCTACAACACGAAGCGGGCGAGCTGGTACGAGGTGATGGGGATCATGCCCGTCGCCGTCTACAACGGGACGGGCGTCGGCGGCGATGGGGCCGTTCAGCAAGAGCCTCGACCGAAAGGGCGTGCTCACCCACGGGCACCTCGCCGAGAACCGAGTCCACGGGGGCAATCCAACCTTCCTGCCCGATCCGAGGAAGCTGCAGGGGATCGCTCCCTCGAACCCAATCGGGATCACGGACTACAAGTATCAGCAGGGCGACTTGGCCGGAATCGGGAACGCCAAGAAGCTGCCGAGGGTGCACGCCGGGCAGAGCCTGACGTTCAAGAACAACGACGCCAACACGCAGCCCTACACCTTCCACTCGATCACGGACTGCGAGGCGCCGTGCAACCGCTCGACCGGGCATCGCCTATCCGATCGCCGACGGCCCTAGCAACTTCGACTCCGGCCAGCTCGGTTTCAACCGCTCCCCGTACAACCTCGGTAACGCGCCGGCTGTCGGCACGGACACGTGGAAGACGCCGAAGAACCTGAAGCCCGGCACGTACACCTACTTCTGCCGCGTCCACCCGTTCATGCGCGGCGCTTTCCGAGTCGTCAAGTAGGCCGCCGGGAGGCCACTTCCCGAGTCGCCGCCTTCGGAAGCCGAGGGCGGCGATTAGTTTTCCCGGGCCGTAGGGTCCTAATTGTCGTCGTCCCCCCGATGTTCTTTCTGCGCGACCAGGACTCCAATAGCTTCCTGGTGGTCGAGCGGGGGGAGTGAGCTACTGGCGGGCCACGAGCTCGCCAGCGCTCGAGTCCGAGCGGTCGGCCCCGGAGGGCAGTCGCAGGTCGTCCGGGAGCCGGCCGTTTCCGTTTCGCGCCGTTTCCGTTTCCGCTTCCGTTCGCGCCGGCAGGCGCGTGGCCGTTTCCGTTGACGCCTGAGGGTGGCCGCGGCGGTTCAGGTGGTGTCGGCGCTCCGACCGCGAGCAAGGCGTCGAGCAGCTCGAGCGCCGCCGTCGCATCGCCTCTCACGGCGATGACGCGCGAGGCATAGTCCCCGGCGCCTTCGTTCAGGCGAAGCGCCGCCTCCAGGCTGCAGTAGACGGCGATCCGCAGTCGCATGCCCGCCCTCGCCAGAGCATTCCGGGCGGGGCGGTGGACCAGGTCGGCGCCCGCCCACTCGAGACAGAGGTCGCGGCGCGCGCCGGTCACGTGGCGGTCGCCGCGCGAGCCGACGATCCGCGCCGCATAGGGGGCGAGGAGCTGGCGCTCGACATGGGTGGCGCGATCGTTCCACCCGCGCAGAAAGGCGCCGATCACCGGGCAGACGCAACGCGGCCGGTCGCTGAACCTCTCCTTGGCGAGCACCGAGGCCAGCTCGACGACGCAGACGCCCTCCTCCGGCGAGGAGTGCGAGCCGGGGGAGAGCCGGATCGGCACGGCTCCCGCCGGAGGCGCGCCCGCGCGCCCATTTCGCCTAGAAGCCACGGCGTTCGCGCTGCCTGTTGAGCTCTCGCCTGATCCGCGGGTCGCCCCCGCGATCGCCAAGCTCGGCGGCGACGCGCAGGCCGCGGAGCAAGAGAAGGACGGCGAGGACGGTCGTCACGACCGCCAGGCCGGCCGTCTTCGCCGGCGGGATCGTCGCGACGATCGCGAAGAAGGCGTAGAGGACCACGGCCCAGAGGGCCAAGAGCCAAATCGAACGTCGCAACCCTCCCAGCAAACCGCTCCTCCTGAAACGCCAGAGCCGGTGGACTCTTCGATCGAGATAGGGAACCTATCCGCTTCCGGTCGGTGGTTCACCGGTACCCGGGTAGGCGCGGGAGAACCGTTGCGCGTCTTCGCCACGTCGTTGCGCCGACGCTGCGGCGAATGATGCACCCGCAATGGCCACTCGGCTGGTGTCGGCCTGCGTCGCGATCGCACTCGCGCTGAGCGTCACCCCGCCCTTTGCCGTCGCTTCGAAGTCCTCCGCCGAGCGGCTCGCGGACCGTTACTCGCCGATCGTCGCGCTTCGACAGCAACAGCAGCCGAGCTCGTCGCCGGCCACTGGTGGCGAACCTTCGGCTTCACGGCCCTCGTGGTCGTCCTCGCGGTGCTCTCCGGGCCCGCGCTGGGCGTCGGGCTCCTGCTGGTGACCGACCGCTCGCTGAACTTCATCAACGTGGCCGGCGCGCTCGTCTACACGATGACCGTGCCCTATGCCGCGATCGCCCTGACGCTCTACTACTTCGATCTGGAGGCGCGGCGGGATAAGGTGGGACCGGCGTGATTGGGAGGCGCCACATTCCCTTGGCGCTCGCGCTCGTTGCCCTTGGTGCGGCGGCCATCGTGGTGGCCGTACTGGTGATCGGCGGGGGCGGAGGGTCCACCGATCGGGCATCCGAGCGCCCCTCGGAGGAGGGCCTCGCGGGGGAGTTCGCGGAGGAGACCGAGCAGGCCAGGGGACGCGAGGAGGCGCTCGAGCAGGCGCGGCGAGAGGGCACGCTGGGCCTGACCGAGCCACTTGCGGTGAAGGCGGCGCCCGGATGGCGCGGGGAACGGGTGTGGCGCGAGAGGGCGGACGATTGGGAGCCCGCCGTCGCGGGGCGTCCCGGGTTCACAGCGCGTATACATGCTGACGACGCGCTACGGGGGCAAGCCGGCCTGCGCGCACGCCTGCCCGGATCCCGCCATACGGCTGAGGGCATCGCGGGACGGGGGCCTCCACTGGGGGCACGACCGCTACCTGTGTCGCTGTCGCGGGTCTGAGAACCAGTACGACCCCCAGATCGAGATGGCGGCGAACGGATCGCTGTACGCCGCCTGGCTGGACGGCTTCACCCCCGGCGTCACCTTCGCGCGCTCCGACGACCGCGGGCACCACTGGACCAAGCCCATACACGTCGACAAGCGCCTCGCCTGGTCGGACAAGCCGATCGTCGCGATCTCGGACGACGGGCGGGACGTCATACGTCGCGTTCAACGGCCCCACGGACGGAGACGCGTGGGTAGCCGTCTCTCACGACCGGGGCGTCACTTCGGCCAGCCGGTGCCGGTGGAGAGGAACCGCCGCTACCACTTCGCCGGCGGCGGGGTCGTCTCTCCCGACGGAACGGTTGCGTTCGGCCAGACCTCCTACAACCAGCGCTCGACCGGGAACGTGCGCGTGCTGGCGACCACCTCGAGCGACGGCGGTCGTCACTGGCGCAACGTCCAGGTCGACCGCGTGCGCGAAGCAGCCGAACTGCGTTTCGAGGGGATGCCCGAAGGACTTCTACGGCCCCCAGGCCGCGATGGCCGGCGATTCCTCGGGGAACCTCCTGATCCTCTACAACGGTGCCTCGCGAGCGAACGGGCCGCAGCGGATCTACGCTCGTCGCTCAGACGACGGCGGGAGGACTTGGAGCGGGCGAAAGCGCCTCTCGCCGAGCGGCGCCAACGCCGCCTTTCCGGCGGCCATCGGCGGGAGGACGGGCGACTTCCGCGTCTGGTTCATGGACGATCGCAACGGCTCGAACGACCGCTGGAACGTGTGGTTTCGACGGAGCGCGGACGCCGGCAGGCATTGGTCGAAGCCGCTGCGGATCTCCGACGCCTCGCGCGGCACGGCCTACATTCGGCCGAGGGGCTTTCTCGAGCCGTACGGCGACTACGGCGAGCTCGCCATCATCGGGGGCGGCGACACCTTCGCCGCCTGGGGCGAGGGCGTGAGCTACGCCGGTCCCGGCGGCACCTGGTACAACCGCACGCGGTGACTCGAGGGGCGATGTCGCAGGAGAACGTCGAACTTGTACGCGCCGCTCTCGACGCCTACAACCTGGGCGATTTCGAGGACCTTTCGCGTTTCGCCACCCCCGACTTCACTTTCGACTGGTCGCGATCGATTGGCCCACAACGAGGCGTCTACGGAATCGACGAGCTCTCCAAGTTCAACATCGCCGAGCAGTTCGAAACGGCCCGCACCGAACCGGAGGACTTCATCGAGGTCGGGGACCAGGTGGTCACGCCTTTGGTCGGCCACTATCGGGGGCGCGATGGGATCGAAGTGACTGCCCGATTCACCTACCTTTGGAGCATTCGTGACGGCGCGGTTGCGCGTGTGACGCTCTACCAGGACCGCGACGAAGCCCTCGAAGCCGCCGGCCTGCGGGAGTGACGAAGTCTCTCCGGCGCGGGCGATGGTTGCAGGCATGAGCCGAGACGAACTTGTCAGCGGGCTCGTCCGCATCGGCGAGAAGGAGATGACCGGAGAGGACCAGGCCGAGATCGACGCCTACTTCGCGCCGGACTTCAAGTTCCACGGACCCGACGGAGGCGAGTGGGACTACGAGGGTCTCAAGGGCTACTTCGCGGCACTCCGAGCTGCATTCGATGACCTGACCATCGAGCGAGGCATCGTGGTCGTGGAAGACAACTACGTGGCGTGCCAGACCACAATCGCAGGAACCTTCGCCCGAGAGTTCACGCACTCGCCGGTTGGGCCGCTCCCGCCGAACGGGCAGCGGGTGACCTTCGAACTGACCAACATCTTTCGCTACGACCACGAAGGCCGCCTCGCCGAGGAGTGGATCCAGACCGACAACCGCAGCGTCCTTCGCCAGCTCGGCGCCGAGGGGCGCTGAACCTCGAAGCCGCCGGCGAAGTCCACGGTTTCCAGGGGGTTCCTGGATGCCGGAGGCAGGACTCGAACCTGCGACACGCGGATTATGATTCCGCTGCTCTAACCAGCTGAGCTACTCCGGCGGGGGCGCTCAATCGTAGCGGCGGGGGTCGGTGCTTCCGGCCGTGCCCAACGGCAGCCTCTAGGCTGCGGCCGATGAGCGATCTCGACCGGGCGGTGAGGACGGTGATCCGCGATTGCCTCGCGGTGCGCGAGGGAGAGGACGTGCTGGTGGTCGCCAATCCCGCCACGCAGGGGATCGGGCAGCGGCTGCGCGACGAGGCCCAGGAGGCGGGCGGCGAGGCGGTCCTGGCGCTGATGGCCGAGCGCGGGTCCCACGCGCGAGGAGCCGCCCGGCGGCGATCGCCGCGGCGATGCTCGCCGGCCGAGGTGATCCTCGCGCCGACCGTCCAGTCGCTCTCCCACACGGCCGCCCGCAGGGCCGCCACCGACGCCGGCGCCCGGGCGGCGACCCTCCCCGGCGTCACCGAGGAGATGCTCGCCAGGGTGATGAGCGCCGACATGGGCGAGCTACGGCGCCGCGGCCACGCGCTCGCCGAGATCCTGACCGCGCGGCAGCGAGGCCCGGATCACCTGCCCGCGACGGGTCCGACCTGCGGCTGAGCCTCGAGGGCCGGACGCGGGATTCCCGACGCCGGTGAGCTCGGCGAGCCCGGCGCCTTCGGCAACCTGCCCTGCGGCGAGGGGTTCATCTCCCCGCTGCGACGACGCCGGCGACGGCCGCCTGGTCGTCGACGGGACGATCGCCTCGATCGGCATCCCGAGCAGCCGGTCGAGCTCGAGATCGAGGGGGGCGCGCTCGTCTCGGCGAGCGGCGACGAGGGTAGGCGACTTCATGGAGCTGCTGACCGTGCACGGGCCCGACGGCGACCCACGTCGCCGAGCTCGGGATCGGGACCAACGAGAAGGCGATCCTGAGCGGCGAGTTGCTCGAGGACGAGAAGCTCCTCGGCACCGTCCACGTCGCCTTCGGCGCCTCGGCGGGGATCGGCGGCGCGATCCAGGTCCCCGTTCACCTCGACTGCGTCGTGATGAAGCCCGACCTGGCGATCGACGGCGAACCCGTGGTCCGAAGCGGCAGCCTCCTCGTCTGAGCGGCGCGACGTGCTGCTCGCGGTGCCGAACTTCTCCGAGGGCCGCGACCCCGAGCGGATCGAGCGATCTCGCGCCGCGTTCGCCAGCGGCGCCGCGCTGCTCGACACCCACTCCGACACGGTCCACAACCGCACCGTGCTCACCCTGACCGGCCCCCAGGGGCCCTCGCCGGCGCGCTCGCGAGCCGGCGCGCGGCGCCTGCGTCGGACGGAGATCGACATGCGTCGCCACGACGGCGCCCATCCGTGCGTCGGCGCGCTCGACGTCTGCCCGGTCGTCTGGCTGCGGCGACGACGATCGCGCCTCGGCCCGCGCGGAGGCCCTGGAGGCGGCCAGGCGGATCGGCTCCGAGCCGCGGTCCCGGTGTTCCTCTACGGGGAGCTCGCCCCGCAGCAGAGCCACCGCGAGCGAGCCTTCTTTCGCTCCGGCGGCGCCGCCGAGCTCGAGCGTCGGCTCGCCGCCGGCGAGCTCCGCCCCGACTTCGGCCCCGCCCGAGCTCCATCCAAGCGCCGGCGCGACCCTGGTCACCGCCCGCCCGCCGCTCGCGGCCTTCAACCTCGAGCTGCGAGGGCGCCGCGATCGAGGACGCTCGCGAGATCGCGGCCAGGCTTCGCGAGGCCGGGGGCGGCCTGGCCGGCGTTCGCGCGATCGGGATCGAGCTGGACGGCGATGGCGCACCCAGGTGTCGACCAACGTCCACGACCCGGTCGCGGTCCCGCTGGCCGAGGTCGCCGAGCGGGTCCGCGAGCTCGCCACGGCCGCGCGGCGCCGCGCGTGGTCGGCGCCGAGGTCGTCGGCCTGATCCCGGAGGCGGCGCTCGACGGCTGGCCCGAGGAGATCCCGTTGCGGGGATTCGATCCCGCCGCGCAGACGATCGAGCGCCGGGTGCGAGGCTAGGCGCCGTCCTCGCTCGCCTGGCGCTCCTGGACCTTCTCCTCGAGCTGCGCCATCACCGTCGGGTCGCGGAGCGTGGTCACGTCGCCGAGCTCGCGCCCCTCGGCGATGTCGCGCAGCAGCCGGCGCATGATCTTCCCCGAGCGGGTCTTCGGCAGGTCGCCCGCCCAGATGATCCGCTGCGGCCGGGCGATCTTCGAGATCCGCTTGGCGACGTGCTCGCGGATCTCGGCCGCCAGCTCGTCGGAGCCCTCGAGGTCGCCCTCGAGCGTGACGAAGGCGCAGATCGCCTGGCCGGTGGTCTCGTCGTGCTGGCCGATCACCGCCGTCTCCGCGACCTTCGGATGCGAGACGCAGGCCGACTCGATCTCGGCGGTCGACAGCCGATGGCCGGAGACGTTGATCACGTCGTCCACCCGGCCGAGGATCCAGAGATAGCCGTCGGGGTCCTTGCGGGCGGCATCGCCGACCAGGTAGGTCGTCTTGCCGAACCGCCCGTAGTAGGTCTCGACGAAGCGATCGTCGTCCTTGTAGAGGGTCCTGAGCATGCCCGGCCAGGGACGGCGCAGGACCAGCAGGCCCTGGGTCGTCGTCGGCGACCTCGTTGCCCTCCTCGTCGACGACCGCGGCGTCGACGCCCGGAAGCGGGGTACCCGCCGACCCGGGCTTGGTGGCCTGAGCGCCGGGCAGGGTGGTGATCATGATGTTGCCGGTCTCCGTCTGCCACCAGGTGTCGACGATCGGGCAGCGCTCCGCCGCCGATCACCTTGTGGTACCAGAGCCACGCCTTCGGGTTGATCGGCTCGCCCACGGTTCCGAGCAGCCGCAGCGACGACAGGTCGTGGGCGGCCGGGTAGCTCGGGCCCCCACTTCATGCACGCCCGGATCGCGGTCGGCGCCGTGTAGAGGATCGTCACCCCGTAGCGCTCGACGATCTCCCACCAGACGTCCTTGTCCGGGTAGTCGGGCGCCCCCTCGTACATGACGCTGGTGGCGCCGTTGGACGAGCGGGCCGTAGACGATGTAGCTGTGCCCGGTGACCCAGCCGACGTCGGCCGCGCACCAGTAGACGTCGGAGTCGGGCTTCAGGTCGAAGACGTAGCGGTGGGTGAACGTGACCCCGAGCAGGTAGCCCGCGGTCGTGTGAAGGACGCCCTTCGGCTTCGCGGTCGAGCCCGAGGTGTAGAGGACGTACAGGGGGTGCTCGGCGTCGAGCTGCTCCGGCTCGCATTCGTCGTCAGCGGCCTCGAGCGCGTCGTGGAACCAGACGTCCCGTCCTTCCTGCATCTCGCAGTCGACGCCGGTCGCCTTGACCACGAAGATCGTCTCGATGGAGGCGACCTCGCCGATCTTCTCGTCCACCGCCGCCTTGATCGGCGCGGTCTTTCCCTTCCGGCGCGCGCCGTCGACGGTCACAAGCGCCTTGGCGTCGGAGAACTCCATGCGCTCCTTGACCGCGTCGGGAGAGAAGCCGCCGAAGACCACGTTGTGCGGCGCGCCGATCCGGGCGCACGCGAGCATCGCCACCGGCAGCTCCGGCACCATCGGCATGTAGATCCCGACCACGTCGCCCTTGCTTGATCCCGCGATCCTTCAGCGCGTTCGCGAACCGCTGTACCTCGCGATGGAGCTCGGCGTAGGTGATGTCGCGCTCCTCGCCCTCCTCGCCGCGCCAATGGAACGCGACCACGCTCGCCCTTGCCGGCCTCGATGTGCCGGTCGAGGCAGTTGTGGGAGACGTTCAGCTTGCCGCCCTCGAACCACTTGTAGAACGGGGGGTTCGAGTCGTCGAGGGTACGCTCGGGCTCGGTGAACCAGTCGAGGAGCTCTCCCGCCTGTCTCGCCCAGAAGCCCTCGAGGTCGCGCTCCGCCTCCTCGTGGAGCGCACGGTCCTCGACCAGGGCCTGCTCCCGAAATTCCTTCGGCGGCGGGAACTTCTCCACCTCGAGCAGCTCCGCCAGGTCCCGCTCCAGGCGCTCGTTGTCTACGACGTGGGTGGCCATATCTTTCTCTCTCCTCGCTCTGGCTCGTCGAGTTCAGGTTTCTCGATTCATACTCGGGCGGCCGAGGCCGGTACGGCGCCGTCCGCGTCGAGCCGGCCTCGGAATCATCCTCGATCGCGCGTCGTGCGGCGCTCGCTCCCCAATGCGTCGGTCGGGGCTGAGCGACGTCCGCCGAGCGCAACCCCGACCGCTAGATTCCTCCTCATGGCGCGAACCACCAAGCGGCGGCGGCGGAAGCACCGCGGCACGCAGGGCGGCAGCGTCGACCGGCGCGGGCGCACCAGTCGGCCCCGAAGCCGCCAGGAGGCGCGTGCGCGTGCGCGCAAGCAGCTCGGCAACAAGCGCGAGAGCCCTCCCTCGTGGAGTCAGGCGGTCACCCGCGGGTTGTTCGGCGCGGCGATCTTCCTGGCGCTCTGGGTCCTCCTGTTCCACCAGTCGCTGGCCGCCTCGCTCGGACTGGCCGCGCTCTTGCTGCTCCTCTACATCCCAATGGGCTACTACCTGGAGCGCTTCCTGTACAACCGGCGCCAGGCGGCGAAGCGGCGCGAGCGGGAGCAGTAACGCCAGTGGACGTTCGCTCCTTCACGGTCGGACCGGTTTCCGAGAACTGCTACGTCGCCCGGATCGACGGCGCCGACCGCGGGGTGATCGTCGACCCCGGCGACGAGGCCGACCGGATCCTCGCCGCCGTCGAGGATCTCGGGATCGAGGTGGATGCGATCCTGCTGACCCACTGCCACTTCGACCACATCGGGGCGGTCGCCCCGGTGGCCAGGGCGACCGGCGCCCCGGTCCACTGCCCTGAGATCGAGGTTCCGTTGCTCACGGACATCATGGCCTACGTGCCGTGGTCGGGCTTCGGCCCGTTCGAGAGCCACGACCCCGAGCACACGGTGGCCGGCGGCGAGCACCTGTCGGTCGCGGGGCTGGAGATCGACGTCCTGTTCACGCCCGGCCACAGCCCGGGCCACGTGACATACGCGATCCCCGACGAAGGAGTGCTGTTCTCCGGAGACGTCCTCTTCAAGGGGTCCGTAGGTCGGGTCGACCTCCCGGGCGGCGACTGGGACACCCTGCTCGAGAGCATCCGCGGCGCTGGTCGATGCCTACCCGGAGGAGACGGTCGTCTACCCCGGCCACATGGCCGTGACCACGCTGGGCGCCGAGCGCGCGTCCAATCCCTTCCTCGCGGAGCTCGCGCGGTAAGCAGCCGTCGTCGGTCACTAAGCTCGCGCCCGGATGGCCGAACGATTCCAGGCTCCGAGGGGCACCTTCGACGTCCTTCCCGCCGACGCCGCCGCGCGTGAGCGCCTCGTGGCGCAGGCCGGCGATCTCCTGGGGAGAGCCGGCTACGGGCGGATCGACACTCCGGCCTTCGAGGACACCGAGCTGTTCGCTCGGGGAGTGGGCGGATCGACGGACATCGTCCGCAAGGAGATGTTCACGTTCTCCGACCAGGGCGGGCGCAGCCTCACGCTGCGCCCGGAGAGCACGGCCTCCATCGCCCGCGCGTACCTCGAGCACGGCATGCAGAAGCTGCCTCAGCCGGTGAAGCTGTGGTGGTACGGGTGGGCCTTCCGGCACGAGCGTCCCCAGGCGGGCCGCTTCCGCCAGTTCACCCAGCTCGACGCCGAAGCGATCGGGTCCGACTCCCCGCTCGTCGATGCCGAGCTCATCATGCTCCTGGACGAGCTCCTCCGCGGGCTCGAGGTGCCGGCGCTGTCGCTGCGGCTTGGGAGCCTCGGGTCTTGGGAGGCGCGGGCCGAGTACCGCGAGGAGCTGGTCGCCTACCTGCGCCGGCACGAGGACCGTCTGGACGAGGACGTGCGCGAGCGAATCGACGAGAACCCCCTGCGCGCCTTCGACTCCAAGCACGAGGGGACGCGGGCCGTGATGGCGGAGGCGCCGACGATGCTGGAACGGCTCGAGCGCGACGACGCCGAGCACTTCGCGACCGTCCGCCGCCTTCTGGAGCACGCCGGCATCGCCTACGAGCTGGACGGCACGCTGGTGCGGGGGCTCGACTACTACACCCGGACGGTGTTCGAGTTCCACTGCGGGGCGCTCGGCGCTCAGTCCCAGGTGGCGGGGGGTGGCCGCTACGACGGATTGATCGAGCTCCTCGGGGGCCCGGCGACCCCGGCCTGCGGGTGGGCGGTCGGGGTCGAGCGCGTTCTGCTGGCCCTCGAGGGCGAGCAGACGCCCCGACCCCCCGACGTCTTCGTGGCGGCGGCCGACGACCAGCGGGAGCGCGCGCTGGCGCTCGCCACCGAGCTTCGCCACGCCGGCCTGCGCGCCGAGTTGGACCTCGGGGGCCGCGGGCTCAAGGGGCAGATGAGGCACGCCGACCGCCTTGGCGTCCCCAACACGCTGATCCTGGACGAGAACGGGACGGTGCAGCTTCGGGACATGAGCTCGGGCGAGCAGCGGGAGGTCGAGGTCGCCGAGCTGGTCGAGGAGCTCGTCGCAGGGTGACCGGCATCGGCTTTCCGGCGCTGCGGGCCAACGAGTACCGAGATGCCTGGTGCGGCCAGGTGCTCGACGACCGCGTCGGCTCGACCGTCCGCGTGGCTGGGTGGGTCCATCGCCGCCGCGACCACGGCGGGCTCGTGTTCATCGACCTCCGGGATCGGACCGGGCTGGTTCAGCTCGTCTTCAACCCGGAGACCGCCGGTGGCGTCTTTCAGCTCGGCCACGAGCTGCGCGCCGAGGACGTGATCACGGCCGCCGGGGAGGTGGTGCGGCGCTCACCCGAGACCGTCAACCCGGAGCTTCCGACCGGCGAGTTCGAGGTTCGTGTCGCCGAGGCGACATTGCTGTCGGACGCGGACACGCCCCCGTTCGAGATCGAGTCGTTCTCGGGGGAGGTGGGGGAGGAGGCGCGGTTGCGACACCGGTACCTGGACCTGCGCCGTGACCGGATGCGCCATGCCCTGGAGCTGCGGCACGGCGTGGTTCGCGCGATGCGCCAGTTCTTCGACGGGGAGGGGTTCGTGGAGGTCGAGACGCCCATGCTCTCCCGCTCCACGCCCGAGGGGGCACGTGACTTCCTGGTCCCCTGGCGCCGCGAGCCGGGCTCGTTCTTCGCCCTGCCGCAGTCGCCGCAGTTGTTCAAGCAGCTTCTGATGATCGCCGGCTTCGAGCGCTACTACCAGATCGTTCGCTGCTTCCGGGACGAGGACCAGCGCGCCGACCGGCAGCTCGACTTCACGCAGCTCGACCTCGAGATGTCCTTCGTGGGGCTGGAGGACGTGATCGACGTGAACGAGCGGATGCTGGCGCACGTGTTCGAGGCCGTCGGCGGGCCGCCGATCGAGCTGCCGATTCCCCGAATCTCGTACGCCGAGGCGCTCGCGCGGTACGGGACCGACCGGCCGGACGTCCGCTTCCAGCTCGAGCTCGCCGACGTCACGGACGACCTGCGGGAGACCGAGTTCAAGGTCTTCCGGGCCACGGTCGACGGCGGGGGCATCGTGAAGGCGCTCAACGTCGGCCGGCGCGACCTGCCGCGCTCCGCGCTCGACGGGCTGATCGGGCGCGCCCAGGAGCTCGGCGCGAAGGGCCTGGTCTGGGCCTTCCGCGAGGGCGAGGGCTGGCGCTCGCCGACGGCGAAGTTCCTCGACGGCCGCCGAGCTGGGCGCGCTGAACGCGCGGCTTGGCGCCGAAGAGGGAGACCTCCTGCTTCTGGTCGCCGATCGCCCCAAGGTCGCCAACGCCGTCCTGGCTCAGCTGCGGGTCGAGCTGGCGGAGCGCTTCGAGCTGATCGGGGACGAGGAACGGTTCGTGTGGGTCGTGGACTGGCCCATGTTCGAGTGGGACGAGGATGAGTCGCGCTGGGACCCGCTCCACCACCCGTTCACCGCCCCGCAGGGGGAGTTCGACCCCGAGCGGCCCGGGCGAGGCGCTGGCCGCCGCCTACGACATCGTCTGGAACGGTCAGGAGCTGGGCGGTGGCTCGATTCGAATCGCCGACCGGGAGCTCCAGGAGCGTGTGTTCGAGACGATCGGCATCGGCCCCGACGAGGCTCAGGACCGGTTCGGCTTCCTGCTCGAGGCGCTTCGCTACGGCGCGCCGCCCGCACGGAGGGATCGCGTACGGCCTCGACCGCATCGTCCAGCGATTGGTCGGGGCCGACTCGCTGCGCGACGTGATCGCCTTCCCGAAGACGGCCTCGGGGGCGGACCCGCTCACCGGGGCGCCGGCACCGGTTGACGAGGCACAGCTCCGCGAGCTGGGGATCCAGCTTCGCCGACGCGGTTGATCGACGGCCGCGGCGGCGGATAGGGTCGGACCGTCCGCAACAAGGGAGGTGGATCGTTGAACGGCGTTGCGCGTCTCCTCGCCCCGGACGAAGGGAAGGGACGCCCTCCGAAAGCTCGCCGGCCTGCTGATCGGACTGGGGTTGTTCATGACCTTCGTCCGCAAGGGCACGGGCGGCCTCGTCTCGACCTGGAGCGACTGGGGCCTGTTCGCGACGCTTCTAATCGCCTTCGCGTTCCTCTACGGAGTCGGGATGCTCGGGGCTCTCAGCACCCGGCCCCTGAGGTCCTGGGAGGCCGTCTACCTGGTGTTCGGGATCCTGGTGGCGCCGTGGCTGCTGCTCCAGTTCATCGAGGCGGTCAACGGCTCGCCGGGGGCGTCCTTGAACATCTTCTGGGTGTTCGGAGCCACGGCGGGCCTCGCCGTGGCCGCGACGCTACTCGCGGGGCTTCGCTACGGGTTCCTGCTGGCGGCGTTGGCCGTGATCGTCTCCTGGTCGGCGCTCTGGGACAAGATCCTCTCGAACGGGATCGGGGCGCACTTCGGGATCTACCGCGGGCTCCTGCTCATCCTCGCCGGATTGCTGCTCGTGGCGGCCGCGCTGCCTGGCGGCTGGACCAGCGGGATGGAGCCGGGAGGGCGAGCGAGATCGTCACCGGGGCGGCGGCCTCGGCTGTGCTCGCCGGATCGCTCAGCTTTCCGGACGTGTTCGCCCTGGCGAACCCGTTCGTGTCCGTTTCGGGGCCCGCGTCGAGCCTGCTGTGGGAGATCGTCCTCCTGGTCGTCTCCCTGCTCGCGGTCGGCTACGGCTCGAGGGTTGGCGCGCGCGGCCCCGCCTACGTCGGCGGCATCGGGCTGGCCGTCTTCCTGGTCCTCGCCGGATCGGATGTCAACGACGCCACCCCGGAGGGAAAGATCGCTGGCTGGCCGCTGGTCCTGGTCATCGTCGGCGTCGTCGCCTTCGCGGTCAGCCTCGTGCCGGGCCTGAGGACGCCGGAGCTCGACCTGGAGGCGCGAGCTCCGCAGACGGCGTCACGTGACGGCCCCGTACCTGACCCGCCGGGCGAGATTACGCCGATGACCTGAAAGTCGGCGACGCGGGGACGCATAATCGGCCCGTGGGCAAATCCAGCGCCGAGCTGGCGCGACAGGTACTCGGCGCGCTCAGCAACGGGGACGTCCAGGGGTTCGCTGCCCTCGTCCATCCGGACCTCGAGATCCGCACCGCACGGGGCGTTCGCCGCGGCAAGGACGATGCGGAGGAGTGGGCGCAGAAGCGCTACGAGCACCTCGAGCGCCGTTATGCGATCGACGAGCTGCGGGTCGACGGCGACGACGTGCTCGCCCTCGTTCGCACTCAGTACGTGTGGCGAGAGAGCGGCCTGGTCGGCGACGAGGAGCCGACCGTGATCGAGCTCGAGTTCAAGGACGGCAAGCTGATCCGGTGGGCCTTCCGCGAGGACCTGGCGGCCGACGGCGTGGGCCGCTCGGGGGGCGGGTGGCGCCTAGCGGCGCGCGCCGGAGAAGCGCCCGCCTCTCAAGCTTTCGAGGCCTCGTGTCGAGTCACCTCTTGACTGCTATGGTCATTCAAGGCTCGAGCCTGTTCGATAGCCGCTCCAATTGTGAGCCAACACAATCGGCTTGGGAGTCGGTTTCCGGTGAGTCGCTTGCGGCTCTACCGGTAGACGCCCACCTTCTGAGAAGGGTTTTCAAGCCGAGCGGCGCCGGCAGGTTGGAGCCTTTTCTCTTCGGCCTTCGCGGACCGGCCCTCCTCGGGGGGTCGTGCGCGTGAGGAAGGCGCTGAACGACAACCCGGTCGCCCAGATCGCCGTGCTCGGGCCTTCTGGGGGTGGGCGTCGCCTTCCTGCTCATGACCCGGGTGATGCACAAGAGCGACAGCTCGAGCGCCACCTCGGCCACCCCGACCACGAGCGCCACCGCGGCGCCGACGGCCCCGACTGACGCGTCGACGGCCGCGGTGCCGGGGGCCACTACGGGAGCCGTCCCGTCGACTTCGGCGCCCTCCACGGGCGCCCCGGTCGCTCCCGAGCGCCGGCGCGACCGCCTCGGCGGCTGGTCTGCCTTCGAAGTTCGTGGCCGGTCCGGGCATGCCCAAGCCCGTCGCCAGCGCGTATGCCGACGGCAAGGCGATCGTCCTGTTCGTCTTCCGAAACCACGGGATCGACGACGCGGCGGTGCGGGCAAGCGTCGAGCGACTGCAGCGGGCGTTCCGATCTGGCGGTGTTCGTGACGCACGCCGCCGGGATCTCCCGCTACGCGAAGATCACCGAGGGGGTGGACGTCACCCAGGTTCCGGCGCTCGTCGTGGTCCGGCCTCGCCAGCTTGCGAACGGCACGCCGACCGCCACGGTCAGCTACGGCTTCCGGGGCCCGGACAGCGTCGAGCAGGCGGTGCGGGACGGCCTCTACCGGGGCCCCTCGAACCTCCCGTACTACCCGAGGTAGAGGCGGGCCACAGACCACTAACCTCGGAGCCGCAGATGAGCTCCGAGGCCTTCGAGCACTACCTCAGCGACGACTCGCGACGCGGCCCCGCGCCGGACGGCGCCTTCAGCGGCGCCGCCGGCGGCGCGCCCTGCGGCGACCTGGTCAGGCTCTCGCTTGCGGTCACCGACGGCCGGGTCGCCGCGGCGAGCTTCGACGCCGAGGGCTGTGCCGCCACGGTCGCTGCGGCGGTCGGCGGCGGTCGATTTGGTCGACGGCGAGAGCGTGCTGTCGGCGGCGAGGATCGGCCCAGAGGATCTCTCCGCCGCGCTGGGGGGGCTGTCGCCCCAGGGTCGCCACGCGGCGGACCTGGCGGCTGACGCCCTTCACCGAGCGCTTGGGGCGCTCGCATCCTCGGGCGAGCGGCTCGCGGCTCCTCCCCGCTCCGGCGAGCGGGTGCTCGTGGCGCTCAGCGGCGGGGTGGATTCCGCCGTCGCGGCGCTCCGGGAGCGCGAGCGCGCCGGCGAGGTGGTGGCGGTGACGCTGAAGCTCTGGTCGGACCGGAGGACCGACGGGGGGCGGAGCTGCTGCTCGCCACAGGCGGTGCTGGGCGCCCGGGCGCTCGCGCATCGGCTGGACGTGCCCCACCTCACGCTCGACCTGGAGCAGGCGTTTCGAGCCACCGTGGTCGACGGGTTCATCAAGGGCTACGCGTCGGGCCGCACCCCGAACCCCTGCGTGGTGTGCAACGGCGAGCTTCGGATCGACGCCATGCTCGACCTCGCCGAGCGGGTCGGAGCGAGGAGCCTCGCGACGGGCCACTACGCGCGGGTCGTGGACGACGGCGAGGGCCCGTTGCTCGCCGCCGCGGCCGACTCGGCAAAGGACCAGACGTACATGCTCTCCGCGCTGCGTGCGGACTCGCTGGCCCGGCTGCGCTTCCCGCTCGCGGAGCTGACCAAGCCCGAGACCCGCGAGATCGCCGCCCGCGCCGGGCTCTCAGTCGCGCAACAAGCGCGAGAGCCAGGACCTCTGCTTCCTCGCGGGCGAGGGCAAGCGCTCTTTCCTTGCCCGCCACGCCGGGCTGAATGAGCGACCGGGGGAGATCGTGGACCGCTCGGGACGCGCCCTCGGGCGCCATCGTGGCCATCACGAGTTCACCGTCGGCCAGCGCCGCGGCCTCGGGGTCGCCGCCGGCGAGCCGCTCTACGTGCTGGCCACCGACGCGGGGGCCAATCGGGTCGTCGTCGGCGAGCGAGACGAGCTGGCCACCCGGACCGTTCTGGTGCGGGACGCCGTGCTTCGACGCGACGGGGCGCGGGTGGATCGGGTGAAGCTCCGCTACCGGTCGCGGCCGATCTCGTGCACGGTCGAGGCCGGGGCAGGCCATCACCCCGAGCTCTCGCTGAGCCTCGACCAGCCGGCATATGGGGTGGCGCCCGGACAGACCGCGTGCCTGATGGAGGGCGAGCGGATCGTCGGCCACGCCACGATCGCTTCCTAGACTACGTCGCCCGTGAAGACCGACGAGATCCGCGAGGCCTACCTGTCCTTCTTCGAGGAGCGAGGCCACCTGCGCGTGCCCTCCGCATCGCTGATCCCGGCGCCCGAGGACACCTCGACGCTGCTCACGATCGCCGGGATGCAGCCCTTCAAGCCGTACTTCCGCGGCGACGAGGCGCCGCCCAGCCCCAGGCTGACGTCGTGCCAGAAGTGCTTCCGCACCCCGGACATCGAGCAGGTGGGGAACACGCGCCGCCACCTGACCTTCTTCGAGATGCTCGGCAACTGGAGCTTCGGCGACTACTTCAAGGAGGAGTCGATCGCCTGGGGCCTCGAGCTCTCCGTGGACGTCTTCGGGATCGACCCGGAGCAGATCTGGGTCACGGTCTTCGGCGGGGACGAGGAGCTCGGCCTCGGGACCCGACACCGAGGCGATCGGGATCTGGACCGAGCGCGGCGTCCCCGAGGAGCGCATCGTGCAGCTGCCCCGATCGGAGAACTTCTGGCAGGCGGGGCTCGTCGGCCCGTGCGGCCCGTGCTCGGAGATGTACCTCGACCGCGGCGCCGAGCTCGGCGGTCCCGACGATCGGCCTGGGGACGACACCGATCGCTTCCTCGAGTACTGGAACCACGTCTTCATGAGCTACGAGCTTCACGAGGACGGCTCGCTGACCCCGCTGCCCAAGAACAACATCGACACCGGCATGGGCCTGGAGCGGATGGCGGCGATCCTCCAGGGGGTCGGCTCGGTGTTCGAGACCGACGCGTATCGGCCGCTGATCGAGCTCGCCGAGGAGCAGTCCGGGCGCTCCTACGGCGACGATCCGCAGACGACGCGCGCGATGCGGATCATCGCGGACCACACGAAGGGGATGACGTTCCTGATCGCCGACGGCGTGGTGCCCTCCAACGAGGAGCGCGGCTACGCCCTGCGGCGGATCATGCGCCGCGCGATCCAGCAGGGTCGCATGCTCGGCCTCGAGGCCCCCTGGCTCGGCGCGTTCGCCGAGCGAACGATCGAGCTCATGTCCCGCGCCATATCCGGAGCTCGCCGCCGAACGCGAGACGATCCTCCGCTGGGTGGCGGCCGAGGAGGAGGCGTTCGGGCGCGCGCTCGACCGCGGCTCCGAGCTCCTCGCGCGCCTGATCGCCGATGCCAGGGAGCAGGACACCTCCTGGGTGGACGCGGCCGACGCGTTCAAGCTCCACGACACCTACGGTTTTCCATACGACCTGACCAAGGAGCTGCTCGCCGAGCAGGGTCTGTCGGTGGACGACGCCGGGTTCGAGGCGCTGATGGAGAAGCAGCGGGTACGGGCGCGCACCGGGGCCGAGCCCGAGGTGCGCGATCGTCACGAGGCCGTGCTCTCGTTCGCGGCCGAGGGCCCGCCGTCGCGGTTCGTGGGATACGAGACGCTGCACGCAGACACGGCGGTGGCCGCGGCGCGGGAGCTCTCCGGGAACGGTTCGCCCGTTGCTCTGTTGAAGCTGGAGGAGAGCCCCTTCTATCCGGAGGGCGGCGGCCAGGTGGCGGATTCGGGCTTGATCCGCTGGAACGGGTCCGAGGAACGAGTCGCGGACGTATACCGGGTCGGCGACGACCAGGTGATCCGCCTCGATGGCCCCGCGCCGGAGCCGGGGGGCGGGTCGAGGCGGAGGTGGATCACGAGACCCGCCACGCCACGATGCGAAACCACACGGCCACGCACCTGTTGCACGCTGCGCTTCGCGAACGGCTCGGCACCCATGTCCGGCAGGCCGGCTCGGCCGTTCGCCCGGACAAGCTTCGCTTCGACTTCACGCACGGTGCGCCCCTGGCCCCGGAGGAGATCGGCGACGTCGAGGATCGCGTCAACGCTTGGATCAAGTACAGCCGGGCGGTGCGTGCGATGCAGATGAGCCGTTCCGAGGCCGAGGCGCTCGGGGCGATGGCGTTGTTCGGCGAGAAGTACGGCGAGTGGGTGCGCGTGATCGAGGTGGACGACGTCTCGCGCGAGCTCTGCGGAGGGACCCACGTGGCGAACACCGCCGAGCTGGGGATCTTCGCCATCGTCTCGGAGGGGTCGAGCGCGGCCAACGTGCGCCGGATCGAGGCGTTGACCGGACCCGCGGCGATCGACTGGTTCCGGGAGCGGAGCGCGGCACTAGCCGAGGTCGGGGAGCTCCTCGAGTCCCCCCGCGACCCCTTGGGCGGCGCGCGGCGCGCCCGCGATCGGCTGTCCGAGTACGAGCACCTTGCGGACGAGGCGGCGCGGCGCAGGGCGGCGGACGAGGTCGACAAGCTGCTCGACGACCAGGCCGAGGTGAACGGGGTCAAGGTCGTGGTCACGACGAGCGAGGGTGCCGACCAGCGCAGCCTGCTCGACGTCGCCGATCGCCTCAAGTCGCGGCTTGGAGAGGCGGCGGTCGTGATCGGTGGGGTGGACGACGGCCGGATCGCGGTGGTCGCCAGCTTCACGCGGGGCGCGGTTGAGCGTGGGCTCTCGGCGGCCGAGGTGGTCCGCGAGGCGGCCGCGGTCGCGGGCGGCGGCGGCGGCGGCCGCGACGACGTCGCGCAGGCGGGCGGCAAGGGCGACTCGGGCGACCTCGAGCGCGCGCTCCAAGCCGCGCGGCACGCAGTCGAGCAGGCGCTGGCGCACTAGTGCGGGTGCTCGCCGTCGACCACGGCGCGGCCCGCGCCGGCTGCGCGATCTCGGATGCCACTGGTACGATCGCGCGCCCGCTGGGAGTGGTCGAGCCCGCCGAGCCTCGCGCGGTCGCGAAGCTGGCGCTCGAACACGAGGTCGAGCTGGTGGTGGTGGGGCTTCCGGTCTCGCTGAGCGGCGCCGAGGGGCCCCAGGCGGCTCAGGCGCGAGCGTTTCAGGAGGCCCTCGCCGCGATCTTGGATGTGCCCGTGGAGACCTACGACGAGCGACTGACCACACGGATGGCCGAGCGATCCAATCGCGCCGGCGCAAGCGCGCCCGCTGACGCGCTGGCCGCGGCCCACCTGCTCGAGTCATACCTCGAATCCCGCTCTCGGGCTAGCGACGAAGTCGCGGATCGAGGCCCTGGGCCTGCCGCCCCGTTCGAGCCCGAACCGCGGCGGCCCGGGACGCGAAGCGGAGGAGCCGCCGGAGTGATGGATTGGGGGGATCCGTTCGACGAGGATGAGGACGCGAAGGAGCGCGAGCGGCGCCGAGCCGAGCGCGACGCCAGGCGGCGCGAGCGGGACGCTCGTCGAAAGCAGAACCAGGGCGCGCTCGGGGACCGGGTCAAGGGCGTTCTCCAAGACGGTCGCGAACCTGGGGATGAGCCCGTCGAGCAGGAGCCCGCGGCCGCCGAGCCGCCGTCCCCCGAGCCACCCGCGCCGCCCGTGCAGCCGCCGCCCCCGCCACGCGGGCCGGGTGACGTCCGCCGGCGGCGGCGCGTCGCGGTGGTGCTCGGCCTCGTCGCCGCGGGCGTGGTGGTCCTCGTGGTCGCGCTCGCGGTTCGCGGCTCGGGAGGCGGGGATACCTCGACGCACATGACAACTCAGGCGGCGCCCAGCCGGATGCTCGTGATCCCCGAGGGTTACGACCGTCGACAGGTCTCCGCGATCGCGAAGGACGAGGGGCTCAAGGGCGACTACATGAAGGCGAGCGAGGCCTTCAAGGGCTTCGACCCGGCCAAGTACGGCGCTCAGAACCCGTCGAGCCTGGAGGGGTTCCTGTTCCCGGCGACCTATGACCTGCCTCGCCATCCGACCGTCGATGATCTGGTGGCCCGCCAACTCGAGGCGTTCAAGCAGTACATCGCCCAGGTCAACATGGGCTACGCGCGCTCCAAGAACCTGACGACATACGACGTCCTGATCATCGCCTCGATGATCGAGCGCGAGGTTGCGGTCCCAAAGGAGCGCAAGCTCGTGGCGGCGGTGATCTACAACCGTCTTCACGACGGGATGCCACTCCAGATCGACGCGACGATTCGCTTCGCGACCAACAACTTCACGCAGCCGATCAGCGAGTCCGACCTCCAGCTCGACTCGCCGTACAACACCTACACGAACTCGGGGCTTCCGCCGACCCCGATCGGGAACCCGGGCCTCGCCTCGATCCAGGCGGCGGCCCATCCCGCGCGCGCCTCATACCTCTACTACGTCGTGAAGCCCAACACCTGCGGGCCCCAGCTCGCGTTCTCCACGAGCCAAGCCCAGTTCGAGAAGGACAAGGCCGCCTACGATCAGGCGCGCGCGGCGAACGGGGGCAACGCGCCGACGCCCTCGAACTGCCCGGGGGCTTGACGCCGCGCAAGCGGCTGGCCGTGCTGGGCCAGCCGATCTCGCACTCGCGCTCCCCGGCAATGCACACCGCCGCGCTGGCCGCCCTGGGGCTGGAGGGCGAGTGGTCCTACGAGGCGATCGAGGTCTCGCCCGAAGAGTTCGAGACGCGGGTCCGGGCGATGCCGGGCGAGGGCTTCGTCGGGGCCAACGTGACCGTCCCGCACAAGGTGGCGGCGCTTGCGCTCGCCGATGAATCGACGGCGGCGGCCCGGGAGATCGGCGCGGCGAACACGCTCAGCTTCGTCGATGGACGGGTGCAGGCCGAGAACACGGACGCGACCGGCTTCCTCGACGCCCTGCCCGAGCCGCCGGCCGGAAAGGAGGCACTGGTGCTCGGCGCCGGCGGATCGGCGCGCGCCGTCGTCTGGGCGCTCGTGAGGGCCGGCGCCTCGGTGGGGATCTGGAACCGGACGCCCGAGAGGGGAGAGGCGCTGGCCGCCGAGCTCGGCGCTCGGGCGCTGGGCGCCGACCTCGAGGAGCACGAGCTCGCTGCGCAGGACTTCGACCTGGTCGTGAACTGCACCACGGTGGGCATGGGCGGCGCCGCGGGGCGTCCAGGCACGCTTCAAGAGCCTGCCGATCGATGCCGATTCCCTGGGCGAGAAACACGAATTGGTGGACCTCGCCTACGGGTCGGCCGAGACGGAGCTCGCGAGCGTGGCTAGGGCGCGCGGGGCAACCGTGGTCGACGGGCTCGAGGTGCTGGTCCGCCAGGGGGCCGCGTCGCTTCGGATCTGGACCGGGATGGAACCCCCGATCGAGACGATGAGACGGGCCGCCCGCTCGGCCTAGATGACCGACAGACAGCGACCCGGATACCTCAGATCAGTCCCAGGGCCCGCCGAGGCCGCGGCGCAGCTGCCCGAGCCCGAGCACGGCGGGTCCGGGATCACGCCGCCTACACGGCGCGGCCACTCGGGCGTGTTCGTCACCGACGTGGTCGTCGAAATGGGCTACGCGACGCGCCAGCGGGTGGACGAGGTGATCACGGAGGCTCGCGTGGCCGGCAAGACCCCGGAGTCGCTGTTGCGCGACCACAACGTGGTCGACGCCGATCAGCTCTCGCGGGCGATCGCCGACCGCTACGGGCTAGACCACATCGACCTCAACGTCTACAAGATCGACATGGGGGCAGCCAACCTGCTGCCCGATGAGCTCGGCTCGCCGCTATCGGGCGATCCCGGTCGGTTATGTAGACCACGAGACCCTGCTGCTGGCGATGGCCGACCCGGCGGACGTGCTCGCCGTCGACGACGTCCAGATGATGACCGGGCTGCATTGCCACGCCGCGGTCGCCGCGGCGGACGACATCGATGCCCTCATCGGCCGCGTCAACACGCTCGAGACAGCGGTCTCCGAGGCGGTCTCCGAGGAGGAGGACGCCGAGGGGGAGGCCGAGGTCACCGAGCTCCACGAGTCCGCCGACGACGCCCCCGTCATCAAGCTCGTCTACTCGGTCCTGGCGCAGGCGGTGGGCGAGGGCGCCTCGGACATCCACTTCGAGCCGGACGAGGACGAGATGCGGGTTCGGTTCCGGGTCGATGGCGTCCTGCACGAGACGGCGCGGGTCCCCAAGCGAATGATCTCCGGGGTCGTCTCGCGCGTGAAGCTCATGGCCGACATGGATATCGCTGAGAAGCGCATCCCCCAGGACGGGCGGGTGAGCGTGACGGTCCAGGAGCGCAAGGTGGACCTCCGCGTGACGACGCTCCCGACCCAGCGCGGCGAAGGGTGCACGATCCGCATTCTCGACAAGGAACAGGCGATGCGCACGCTCGACGAGCTGGGCATGGCCGGCGCGCCGCGAACCCGGTTCGAAGACGCGTTCACCCGTCCGTACGGAGCGGTGCTCGTGACGGGCCCGACGGGCTCCGGGAAATCGACGACGCTCTACGCCGCACTCCTGGAGCTGAACGACGAGGAGCGCAACATCATCACGATCGAGGACCCCGTCGAGTACCGGATCTCCGGCGTCAACCAGCTGAACGTGAACCGGAAAGCCGGGCTCACCTTTGCGAACGGGCTGCGCTCGATCCTGCGCGCCGACCCGGACGTGATCATGGTCGGCGAGATTCGGGACGCGGAAACGGCCAGGATCTCGATCGAGGCCGCGCTGACGGGCCACATGGTGCTGACGACGCTGCACACCAACGACGCGCCGGGCGCCGTGGCACGGCTGGGCGAGATGGGCATCGAGAGCTTCCTGACCGCCTCGGCGATCGAGTGCGTGGTGGCGCAGCGTCTCGCGCGCCAGCTCTGCACCTACTGCAAGCGGCGGGCGGTGATCCCGCAGGACGCCCTGCGGGATGCAGGATTCCGCATCGGCGCAGACCTCGAAGCCTACGAGCCGGTGGGCTGCGCCCGCTGCAACCAGACCGGATACAAGGGAAGGATCGGGCTCTTCTCCGTGATGCGGATGAGCGACGAGATCAAGAGCCTCACGGTGAGCCGGGCAGCCGAGTCCGAGATCGCCGCGGTGGCACGGGAGCAGGGGATGCTCAGCCTCCGCGAGGACGGGCTCACGAAGGTGCGCGCGGGGGTGACCTCGATCGAGGAGGTCGCCCGAATCTCCGCGTAAGATCCGGAGCGATCATTTCGAGCCCCGGAGCCGGCCGCAGCCGGGCAGCCGGGGATGTGCGGGGGGACATCGCGGCATGATGAGATCTCGGGTCCTGGGCGTCGCGGTGGCGGCGATGCTGACGCTGGGTGGCACCCAGATCGCGCCCGCGACAAGTGCCGGGGGGCGGGAGCTCACGGTCCGCTCCGCGAGTGGCCATCACCGCCTGCCGCTGGCCTACGCGGGGTTCAATGCGCCGTTTCGGCGGAACTCGTGGCAGGCCCGAAGTCCCCGGCTCCACCAGGCGGTCGCGGCGCTCAAGCCGGGCGCGATCCGCGTGTTCGGCGGGACCACGGCGAACTACTGGGACTGGCGCGCCGGAAAGCTCATGGACGTTCGAGGCGTGCCTCCGCGGATTCGACGGGTGGCCCGGGAGATGAGCCCGATCCACCTCTCGGACTGGGCGCAGCTCG
>CAVYXB010000005.1:0-103051 GCA_963772345.1 uncultured bacterium
CCGCCCGGGATCGAAGAACTTCCTCAGGTTGGGCTCGTTCCAGATCTGCCAGGACGTGATGGGCAGGGGCTTGGCGCCCGGGGTAGAGCTCCTGGTAGCGATTCGACCAGAAGCGCCCCCCAGGTCCGTACCGCGCGACGGCGGACCTCAAGAAGTCCCGCCACGCCTGCTCGTGAGCCGCGGTGTCGATGGGCGGGGCGTTTGGGCTCTTCGAGATCCAGGCCGGCGACTTCCAGACGAACGGAAGGGCGCGGATCCCGTGCGAGGCCAGGGCGCCCACGAAGTGGTCCGACGGACCCCAGTCACGGGTGCCCTTGCTCGGCTCGATCGAGCGCCATCCGAGCTCGAACCGGTCGGTCCGGACCTTGGCGTTCTCCATGCCCTGGAGGTCGGTGTCGTCCAGTTGCCCCTCCGCGCCGAATTGGCCCTGGACGATCCCGAAGAACTCCGAGCGCACCGTCGCGGCGTCCGCCGTGCCCGCCCACAGGGCGGCCGCAACGAGTGAGCCCAGGATGATTCGGCCGAGGGCCCTCCACGGCCCCCTGCTGTAGATCCTCGCCACGCGCATCGCCTGCGGCAAGGGTAGAGCGGGCCGTGATCGGGTGCGCCGCAGTGGCGCGGAAACCGAGCCCAAGACCTAGCCCACGGTCGCGATTCGCCGCCTATCCGGCCGGATCGGCGTCCAGCGTCCAGGCTCGAGTGGCCAGATGTCCGATGTTGCCGGCCGCGTCGATGGCGACGATCGCAAAGATGTGTCGGCCGTCCGCGAGCGGCCCCAGCCGGTCGGGGGAAGAGCAGGGCTCGATCGCGCCCGAGTCGAGCCGGCAACGGAAGGTGACATTGGGCTCGCTGGCGGCGAACTTGAAGCGAGGCCTGGGGTTGGTCGCGGCGACGCCCGGTGTGGGGCCCGCGGAGATTCTGACCCTCGGGGCGACGGTGTCGACCGTGAACGACCTCGAGGCCGGCGTGCTCACGTTGCCGGCTGCGTCGACCGCCCTGACGGAGAAGCCCGTGTGGGCCATTCGCGAGCGGGACGTGAGGGGTGAATGGCGAGCCGCAGGAAAACCAACCGGCTTGGGCGTTGAGACGGCACTGGAAGGTGGTGCCGACCTGGTTCGAGCTGAATCTGAACGTGGGCCTCGCGTCGCGGATGTGGCCCCCCTGGCTGGGGCCTGACGAGATGCTCGCCTTCGGCGGGATCTTCCCGGCGGAGAACCGCACGAACGCGGAGTAGGCCGGCTTCGGGACACGGTTGGCGTTGACCAGGCCCGCGCTCCCGCAGAAGCTGCAGTTCGCCTGCGAGCGTCGCGGGTCGCGCCAGTGGTACCAGAACACTCGCTGGACGTTCCAGGTCCCGCGACGGGCCAAGGTCAGCTCGAACGCCCTCCTCAGCAGCTGGGCCTGTCCGGCCGGGCCCTTGTTGATCCCGTAGCGGTCCGGCGGCGCCGAGCCCCAAGCGATCTCCGTGATCCACAATGGCGTGGCGCGGTCGCCGTGGTTCTTCATCACGGTTCGGAACCGCTGGATCTGCTTCTTGTAGAGGGCGAGGTCCCGGGCGTACGGGTGCAGCGCGGCCGCGTCGAAGTAGCGCTTGACCCCGGGCACCCCGTAAAGGCCATAGAGGAACTGCCACGCCGTCACGTCCCCGTAGCCGGGCATGCCGGCGAGCACGATCTGGGCGTTGGGATCCTGGCCCTTGATCGCGTTGTGAGAGATCCGAAGGAGTTGCGCGTACTGCGTGGGTGACGGATACGGTGCGAAGAACTTGCTCAGGTTGGGCTCGTTCCAGACCTGCCAGGCCTCGATTGGGACAGGCGTGGCGTTCGGCCCGTAGAGCTGGCGGTAGCGTGTCGCCCAGAAGGTGCCGCCCGGCCCGTACCTATCCACAGCCGCACTGAGGAAGTTGCGCCAGGCCTGAGCGTCTTGAGGCCGGGCAAGGGGTGGCCTGGCGGGAGAGCCGTAGACCCACCCCGGATTTCCCCAGAGCACGGGTACCGCGCGCACCCCGTGCGAGGCGAGGGCGCCGACCAACCGGTCGGTTCCGGCCCAGTTGAACTCACCCTCTCCGCGCCGCTGCACCCCGCCCCAGTTCAGCATGAAGCGATCGCTGTGGATGCGAGCCCGCTCGAGCCCCTTCAGGTCGCGCGTCCCGAGCCCCCCTCCCTGGACGATCCCGAAGAACTCGGACCGCATCGCCGCACGCGACGTGGCCCCGCCGCACAGCGTCGTGCCGAGCACGGCCAGGACGAGTGCGAGGCGGATCACCAATGGCCCCCGCCTTAACCCCATGCCATTCACACCCACGCAGGCCAGGGTATTGGCGCCGATTCACGGTGGCCCCGAGGAGGGCTTAATGAGTAGTGGTACTACGTACTGTTACTGATTAGTACGAACGTCCAGGGTGTGCCTACGGAGTCGAGTCCTCGACGTAGGTGAACGGAGCCGAGCACCCGGAGTGATTGCCTGCGGCGTCGGTTGCGGTGGCACGGAACGAGGTCGTGGTGTTGTCCGGAACCGAGACCGTGATCCCGGGCGTGCCGAATACCGCAGTGGAAGCCTGGGCGACCGGTGCGCCGGTGCAGCCCGCGGTCGTGTACAGCTTCACCGCCGTGCCGGCAGCGGCGTTGCCCTTGACCCTCGGGCTGTTGTTGTTGGCGGGCGAGGGCGGGTTCGTGGCGGTGATCTTCGGGGTGGGCGGAGGGATCGTGTCGACGCTGAAGGTCCGGGAGACCGTGGCGCTCACGTTGCCGGGGGCGTCGATTGCCCTGACGTAGAAGACGTGGGCGCCCTGCGAGAGGGCGACGAACGGGGTGAGGGGCGACGAGCACGCGGTGAACGGCCGGGCGTCGAAGTGGCACTGGAAGGTCGAGCCGATCTGACTCGATGCGAACCTGAAGGTGGGGGTCGCGTCGTTGACGAGGCCGCCGTTGGGCGGGCCGGAGGTGATGGCGGCCTTCGGCGGGATCGCGTCCGCAGTGAAGCTCCGGAACGCCTTCATCGACGGCTTGGCGGTGTGGTCGAAGCGTAGAAGCCCCGCGGTGGCGCAGAAACTGCACATCGCTCGGGAGCGACGGGGATCCCGCCAGTGGTACCAGAACACGTGCTCGACGTTCCACGCGGTTCGATGGCTCAGGATCATCTTGAAGGCGCCATTCAGCATCGTCGCCTGGCCGCTCAGCCCCTTGTTGATCCCATGGCTGTCCGGAGGCGCGGATCCCCAGGCGATCTCGTCGACCCACAGGGGCGTGAGCGGCATCGCCGCGGTTCTTCATCACGCTGCGAACTCGCTGGATCTCCAGCTTGACCTTGTTGAGATTGGCTCCGTACGGGTGGAGGGCGACGGCGTCGAAGTACGCCTTGATCCCGGGCACCGCGTAGAGCTTCGAGAGGAATGTCCAGGCGGTCACGTCTCCGAATCCGGGCATGCCGGCGGCGATGATCCGGGCCTGCTGATCCCTGCTCTTGATCGCCGGGTAGGAGATCTGGAGGAGGCGCGCGTATTGGCCGGGCGACGGATATGGGGCGAAGTACTTCTTCAGGTTCGGCTCGTTCCAGATCTGCCATGAGCTGAATCGGAAACGGCGTCGCGTTGGCCCCGAACCGCTTGTGGTAGTAGGTGGTCCAGTAGGTCCCGCCCGGCCGGTACCGCGTCACGAGCGCCTGGAGGAAGTTTCGCCACTGCTGCTGGGCCTGCGCCCCGCCGACCGGGGGGGTGGACGAGGAGCCGGGAAGCCAGCTCGGGTTGCCCCACACAGAGGGGACCGCGCGAATGCCGTGCGAGGCCAGGGTGCCGACGAACCGGTCCACCGTGTCCCACTTGAAGCGGCCCTTGGCCGGCTCCACCGCGCCCCAATTGAGGACGAAGCGGTTGGTCCTGACCTTGGCCGCCTGCATCCCCTGGACGTCCGAGTCGTCGAGGGTCGCAGTCTGGACGATCCCGAAGAACTCGGAGCGCACCGACGCCGCCGACGCCGCCGACGTCATCAGCAGCGAGACCGCGAGCACGCCGAGCACCACCCCTATTCGACTCAAGCGCATCCCCACCTTGGGACCCTTGCCCTGCACATCCACACCAACAAGGCTACTCACCCGCGGCTCGGGGACGCTCCGCTCCGCATGAGCGCCGCGCGGCGCGAGGGTTTTCAGGGAGCGACCGTGAAGGATCGGGTCAAGGTCGCGCTCACGTTTCCCGCCGCATCCACCGCCCGGACCGCGAAGCTGTGGGCGCCGTTGGAGAGCGTCGCGGTCGTGAACGGGGAGCCGCAGGGCCTCAGCGCGCCGGAGTCCACCCGACACTGGAAGGTCGAGCCCGCCCTGCTGGACTTGAACGAGAACGTCGGCGTGGAATCATGGACGACGCTTCCCTGAGCGGGCCCCGATGTGATGCTCGCGCTCGGCGGCGTGGTGACGGCGCTGAAGCTCTTGAAGGCCGCGAACGCCGGCTTGGGACTGCGGTCGTTTCTCATCAATCCCGCGCTCGAGCAGAACGTGCACGACGCCATCGTGTGCAGCGGGTCGCGCCAGTGGTACCAGAACAGGCGCTGAACGTGCCAGGCGGCGCGGTTGGCGAGGATCAGCCGATACGCGTTCCTGAGCATCCGCGCCTGGCCCTGGGGCCCCTGGTTGATCCCGACGCTGTCCTTCGGGGCCGAGCCCCAGGCGATCTCCGAGATCCAGAGCGGCTTGGCCGCATCGTGTCCCTGCCTCATCGCCGTGCGCATCCGGACGATCTGGTCCTTGACCCGATCGATCGTGCCCCCGTAGGGGTGAAGGGCGGCCGCGTCGAAGTTCCGCTTCGCGCTCGGCACCTTGTTGTAGAGCTGCTTCAGGAACTCCCACGCCCTGATCCCGGAGCTCGGGTATCCGGGCAGTCCCCCGAGGACGATCTGGGCGTTTGGGTCCACGCTCGTGATCGCGCTGTGGGAGAGCTGGAGCAGCGTCCCGTACTTCCTCGGGTCCGGATAGGGGACCCAATACTTCTTCAGGTTGGGCTCGTTCCAGATCTGCCAGGAGGAGATGGGAAGCGGAGTGGCGTTCTGCCCGAAGTCGGCGTGATAGCGCCCCCGCCAGTAGACGCCGTTCGGCCCGTATCGCTCGACCAGCGCCTTGAGGAAGGCCTGCCAGGCGAGCCGGTCCTTGGGGTGGTCAATCGGGGCGTGCGCGGTGTACCCCGTCACCCACTTCGGGTTTCCCCACACGGTCGGGACCACCCGGATCCCGCGCGAGGCGAGCGCGCCGATGAAGTTGTCCTGCGGCCCCCACCTGAAGGAGCCCTTGGTGGGCTGCACCGACTCCCACTGGAACAGGTACCGGACCGTGTGGACCCGTGCCGCATGCATGGCCTTCATGTCGGCGCCGTCGAGCGTCGGACCCGGCCCCTGCTCGATGCCGAAGAACTCCGACCGGATCGCGGCGGACGCGGCCGGCGCGCCGGCCGCCAGGGCGACGAGCGCAGTCAGCGCCACCGCCAGGCGAGTCACGCCTCGGGTCACGTCAGTGGCTTAAGACCTTGAACGATCGCGAGACGATCACGCTCGCGTTGCCCGCGGCGTCGACCGCCCTCACGGAGAAGGTGTGGGGACCGTTCGGGAGGGCCGCCTTCGGCGTGTAAGGGCGAGGCGCACGCCAGGAACGGCTTCGCGTCGAACTTGCAGAGGAAGGTCGAACCGACCTTGCTCGAGGTGAACCTGAAGGTCGGCGTCGGGTCGGCGATCGTGCTTCCCTGGGCCGGCCCCGCCGTGATCGTCGCCTTGGGCGTGACCTTGTCGGTGGTGAAGGTCTTGAATGCCTTCAGCGCCGGCTTCGGGGTGCGGTTGAAGTTGAGCAGGCCCGCGCTGCCGCAGAAGCTGCACGACGCGCGGGAGCGCTTCGGGTCGCGCCAGTGGTACCAGAAGAGGTGCTGCACGTTCCAGGCGGTCCGGTTGGCGAGCACCAGCTTGTAAGGCCCTGGTCAGCATCTTCGCCTGACCGGTGGGGCCCTTGTTGATCCCGTGGCTGTCCGGCGGCGCCGACCCCCAGGCGAGCTCGGAGATCCAGAGCGGGGTCGCCGCGTCGTTATGGCCCGTGATCACGTTGCGGGTCCGCTGGATCTCCTGCTTGAACTGGGTCAGGTCCTTGGCATAGGGATGGATCGCCGCGGCGTCGAAGAAGGCCTTGATCCCCCCCACCGCGTAGAGCTTCTTCAGGAAGTCCCACGCGGTGACGTCCCCGTAGCCCGGCATGCCGGCGAGGCCGACCTGCGCGCGTGGATCGATGCTCTTGATCGTGGGCGTGGAGATCTGCAGGAGCCGCGCGTACTGGCCGGGCGAGGGGTAGGGGGTGAAGAACTTCTTCACGTTCGGCTCGTTCCAGATCTGCCACGCGGTGATCGGCAGGGGCACGGCGGCGGCGCCGAATTGCTGGTGGTACTTGGTCGCCCAGTAGTCACCACCGGGCCCGTACCGGTTCACGAGCGCCTTCAGCAGGTTCCGCCACTGCTGCTGGGCATTGGTTCCGCCGGTCGGGGGCGTCGCCGCGCCGCCGGCCACCCAGTCCGGGTTTCCCCAGACGGAGGGCAACGCGCGAATGCCGCGCGAGGCGAGCTCACCGATGAACCTGTCCGACGAGCCCCAGTCGAAGTGGTCCTTGGTGGGCTCCACCCACACCCAGTTGAGGATGAAGCGGTTGACGTGCACGTTGGCGGCCTGCATCCCGAGCTCGTCCTGGGGGTCGAGCGTCGCGGTCTGGACGATGCCGTAGAACTCGGAGCGGAGCGTCGCCGCGGACGCGGAGGACGCGAAGAGAAGCGACGCCGCGAGCAGCGCGAGAGCGATCGCGAGCCGCCTAGCCGGGCCACGTCGTGCTGACGATGCTGTTCCCCTGCGCGTTCACTGGTGCGACTTGCGTCCGTCCCGGCGCTCAGGGGGCGACGGTGAAGGATCGCGAGACGAACGGGCTCAGGTTCCCGGCGGCATCGACTGCCCGGACCGTGAACTTGTGAGCGCCGTTGGCGAGTGCCGGCTTCGCGGTGTAGGGCGACGGGCAAGCAAGCAGCGGCCTGGAGTCGAACCGGCACTGGAAGGTGGAGCCGGCCTGGCTCGACTTGAACGAGAAGGTGGGGGTCGAGTCGTGAACGGTGCTGCCCCGCGCCGGCCCGGCCGTGATCGTCGCCTTGGGAGCGGTGATGTCCGCAGCGAAGTTCTTGAACGCGGTATAGGCCGGCTTCTTGGTGCGGTTGAAGTTGAGCAGGGCCGCGCTCGAGCAGAAGGTGCACGATGCCTGCGAGTGCTTCGGGTCGCGCCAGTGGTACCAGAAGACGTTCGCGATGTTCCAGGCCGCTCGGTGGTTGAGGAAGAGGTTGTAGGCGTCGGTGAGCATCTTCGCCTGGCCCTGGGGGCCCTTGTTGATCCCGCGGCTGTCCGGCGGCGCCGACCCCCAGGCGATCTCGGAGATCCAGAGCGGCGTCGCGCCGTCGCCGTGCTTCTTCATCACCTGGCGAACCTGCGTGATCTGGCTCGTGACGTGCGCGATGGTGTCGGCATACGGGTGTATCGCGGCGGCGTCGAAGTACCGGGCGACGTTGGGCACCTTGACCTGCTTGTAGAGCGCGTCGAGGAACGTCCAGGCCTTGACGTCGCCGTTCCCGGGCATCCCGCCGAGCACGATCTTGGCCTTCGGGTCGACGCTCTTGATCGCGTTGCTGGAGAGCTGGAGGAGCTGGGCGTACTCCTTCGGCGCCGGGTAGGGGATGAAGTACTTCTTGAGGTTGGGCTCGTTCCAGATCTGGTACGAGGCGATCGGCAGCGGGACGGCGCTCGCGCCGTAGGTCCTGCTTGTAGCCGTGGGTCCAGTAGTAGCCGTTCGGCCCGTAGCGCCCGACGACGGCCTTGACGAAGTTCTGCCACGCCGTCTTGTCCTTGGCCGAGTCGATCGGCGGCCGCGACGTGTCGTTCAGATTCCCGACCCACTTCGGGTTGCCCCAGACGGTCGGGACCACCCGGATCCCGGCGTGGGCCAGGCGGCCGATCGCGTTGTCCGCGGGACCCCACCGGAAGGTGGTGCCGTTCTGTGGGCTGAATCCCCTCCCATTGCAACAGGTAGCGGGCCGTGTGCACGTGAACGGCCTTGAGACCGTTGAGGTCCGTGTTGTCGAGCGTCGACGGGGTCTGCACGATCCCGTAGAACTCCGACCGGATCGATGCGGCCCCGGCGGTCGCGGGGACGAGCAGCGACACCGCCAGCGCAGCGCCGAGAAGCGCGCGCACGGGGCGCCCCGCAAGCGCGCGTGCTATCGGCCCGCGAGCGCGTGCGTGCATGCGATCACTCTTCATGCCTGCCCCCCATCCTGCCGGTCCATGCAAGGCGAGACCCTAGCAGCAATTCGTGCCTGCTGGAAGGGAATGGGCACCCGGAGCCGTAGGATGTTCCGCCGGTGGAGACCCTGGAGCGACAGCCTTCGAAGGCCGGGGATGGCTGGTCGCTCGCGAGAGGCCTGGCCTGGGTCAAGGAGCGCCCCGAGGTGGTCCTGCTCGCGTGCGTTGTCGTCGCGATGGCGTTCAACCTCTGGGAGACCCGGGGGCAGACGTTCTTCTCCGACGAATGGAGCCGCTTCCTTTACGCGGACAAGTCGGTCGGAGGCCTCCTCCGGGGACACACGGGCCACCTGGTCCTCCTGAACACGATCCTCTACAAGGCGCTGCTGGTGGTCTTCGGCGCGCACTCCTACGCGCCGTATCGGATCGCGGAGGCGCTCCTGCTCGGGGCTTGCTCGATCCTCTTCTACGCGCTGGCCCGGAACTGGGCCGACCCATGGCTCTGCGTCGCCGCCGCGGTGCTGCTCTTGTTCCTCGGCTCCTCCGTGGAGGTCACCGCCACGCCGACCGGGACCGTCAACCTGATGCCGATCGCCTTCGGCCTGGCGGCGCTTCTCTGTCTCGTGCGCCCGCCCAAACATGGAGACCTGTTCGCGTGCCTCCTGCTGATCGCGGCCGTCGCCTCGCACAGCGACGGCCTGGCGTTTCTCGTCGGCGCCGCCGTGCTGCTCGCGTTCCAGAGCGGGCGTCGTGTCTGGGGGAGGAGCTGGATCGTCTGGATCCCCGCCCTCCTCTACGTGATCTGGCTCGCCTGGTACCGGCTGGAGCCAACCAGCACGACTCAGCAGGTGGTTCACGCGGGCAACTTCGGCTCGATCCCCTCGACGATCGTGGCCGCGGCGGCGACGGGCCTGTCGGCGATCAGCGGCCTCTTCGGGAGCGCCGAGTCCACGTCGTTCAACCTCGACGCCGGCTACATGCTGCTGGGCCTCCTGGTCGTCGCTGTGGCGTGGTGGGTCGGCAGCGGGAGGCCATTGCGGCGGGAGTTCTGGGTGGCGCTCGCGCTCGGCCTGGCGTTCTGGGTGCTGCTCGGGACGGTGGTCACCGCCGAGCGGCCGGCGACCGCCAGCCGCTACATCTATCCGAGCGCCGTCTTCTTGCTCCTGATCATCCTCGCCCTCGTCGGCCGTGTCCGCATGACCCGGCGCGTGGCCTGGGTGACCGCGGGCGTGCTGCTCGTCGGCCTGGTCCCGAACGTGATCGCGCTCAACGACCAGGCCCGCAAGATCCGCGACCTCGCCACGGTCGAGCGAGCGGACCTCGGCGCGGTGGAGCTGCTGCGAAAGGAGGTTCCCCTTGCGTCGATCCCCGACCTGGTTCGTGGCGCCCGCATCATCAGGGCGGGGGGCCCAGGCTTCCGGTTCCCGCCGATCACCTACTTCAACGGGGTGCTGCGCTATGGCAGCCCGGCAGCGAGACCGGAGGCACTGGCAAATGCCGCGGAGCCGCAGAGGCGCGCGGTGGACGAGGTGCTCCTGCGCGGTGACGACCTCACGCTCTCGAACGCCTCCGGTGGCGCGCCCGCCGCGAGCGATTGCCGTCGCGCATTCGGCCCCTCGGCGAGCGGCGGCCGCACCTTCGTCGTTCCGGACTCCGGCTTGGCGATCCTCCCGCACGGGTCGAGGTCGAGGCTGCACGTGGAGGCCCGGCGCTTCGCGACCGCGTTCCAGCCGATCGACGTGCCCACCGGCTCGGGGCCCCTGGTCCTGAGGCCTGGATCGAGCCAGGAGGTCCGGTCGTGGCAGGCGCGAGTCAGCGGCGGCACCGTCTGCCAGCTTCCCTGAGCGCGCTCAGGGCGTGACCGCGAAGGTCCGGCTGGCCGGCGTCGCGTCCGTGTTGTGCGCGGCGTCGGAGGCCCGAACCTCGAAGGTGTGCGGCCCGAGGGCCAGCGGAGCCGAAGGGGTGTGGCTCGCGCCGGGGCCCGAGCAGGCGGCGAAGGGATCGGAGTCGAAGCGGCACTCGAACGTGGAATGCGCCTCGGAGGAGGCGAAGGTGAAGGTTGGGGTGGACTCGCTCGTCGAGCCCACGGGGCCGCCGGTGATCGTGGTCTGCGGGGCGACGGAGTCCTCGACGTAGGTGCGGCGCTGCCGAGCAGGGCGAGACGTTCCCGGCTGCGTCCGTCGCCGTCGCCCTGAAGTGGGTGACCGCGTTCTGGGGCACCGAATCGGTGAGGCCCTGGCCGGCGAAGCGGGCCGCCGGGCCCCTCGCCGCGGCGGCGCCGGTGCACCCCACCGTCTCGTAGAGCCGCACGGTGGAGCCCGCCTCGGCCGAGCCCTTCACCTCCGGGGCGTTGTCGTTTGCCGGCGACGCCGGAGAGGTCGCCGTGATCATCGGCGCCGCTGGGGGAAGGGCGTCGACCGTGAACGACCGCGAGACCGTCGCGCTCTCGTTGCCGGCGGCGTCGATCGCCTTCACCGAGAAGCTGTGAGGCCCGTTCGAGAGCCTCGGGGCCTTGAACGGGGTCGCGCACTGCTTCAGGGGGCCCGAGTCGATCCGGCAGACGAAGGTCGAGCCCGCCTCGCTGGAGGTGAATGCGAAGGCGGGCGTGGGGTTGTTGGTGAGCGCCCCCTGGGCGGGCCCCTTGGTGATGCTCGCGGTCGGTGCCGTCGCGTCGGCCGTGAACGCGCGGTACGCGTCGAAGGCCGGCTTCGGCGTCCGGTCGTGCGCGAGCAGGCCGGCGCTCCCGCAGCGGATGCAGATGTCCGCGTAGTGCGAGCCGGGCGGGGGGTCGCGCCAGTCGAACCAGTAGAGGCGCTGTAGGTTCCAGGCGCTTCGGTGGGCGAGGATCAGGTTGATCGATCGCGTGAGGTAGCTGAGCCTGGTTGGCCGGGCCGACGTTGATTCCCGATCCGTCGGGCGGGGCCGATCCCCAGCCGAACTCGGTGATCCAGAGGGGCGTTGCCGCATCGCCATTGCTCGCCATGACCCCGCGGACGTGCTGGATCGCCGTGCGGACGCTGTTGGCGTTCGGCGCGTAGGGATGCTGCGCCACGGCGTCGAAGTCGGACTTGATGTCCGGGCACCGAGTAGATGTCGTCCAGGAAGTCGAAGGCGTGCGGGTCCTTCTGCGTCGCGATGCCGGCGAGTGACGATCATGGCCTGGTGATCCCTGGACTTGATCGCGTCGTGGGAGATCCGCAGCAGCTCGGCGTACTTGCGGGCGGTCTGGGCGACGGTGTCGCCCGGATAGAACTCGGGTCGGAGGTTCGGCTCGTTCCAGATCTGCCAGGAGCGGATCGGGAGCGGCACGGCGGACGCCCCGAACTGGTGGTGGTACGCATTCGGTCCAGTAGCTGCCGCCCTGCCCGTAGCGGGCCACCGCGGCCTTCAGGAAGTCCTCCCAGGCCTTCTCGGCGGATTCGCTGTTCACCGGGGGGCGCGCCGAGCCGCCGCGTTCGCGTCCAGGAGGGCGACCCCCAGACGACCGGGGCCCCCCGGATGCCGTGAGAGGCAGAGCGTCCCACCAGCCGGTCCGTCTTGCGCCAGTCGCGATGGCCGCGCTGCTGCTCGATCCCCTCCAGGAGAGCAGGAAGCGGGCCGTCTTGATCCCGGTCGCGTAGATCGAGTGCAGGTCCGTGTCGTCGAGCGAGGGCCCCTGGACGATGCCGTAGAACTCCGATCGCGCGGCCTGCGCCCCCGGCGACCGCGAGCAGCGAAAGCGCCAGCCCCGTGAGCGCGATCGCGGCCGCTTGGAGCAGCTTCATCGGCCGCCCTCCCTCGGACCCGCCCCTCAGTGCGTCTTGACGTTGAACGCCCGCGACACCAGCGGGCTCACGTTCCCGGGGGCATCGATCGCCCGCACGTAGAAGGTGTGATGGCGCGTTGGCGAGCGCCCGCCTTCGGCGTGTAGGGAGAGGCGCACGCGACGAGCGGCTTGGCGTCGAACTTGCACTGGAAGGTCGAGCCCGGCTCGTTCGACGTGAACTGGAACGTCGGCGTGGCGTCGCTGGTCGTGCTTCCCGGCGCCGGGCCCGCCGTGATCGTCGGCTGCGGCGCGACCTTTTCGCTGACGATCGCCTTGAAGGCGTTGTAGGCGGGCTTCCGGGTGCGGTTCGGATTGAGGATGCCCGCGCTGGCGCAGAAGCTGCACGAGGCCACCGGGTCGACGCGGGTCCCGGAGCAGGTACCAGAAGAGGTGCTGCACGTTCCAGGCCCTCCGGTTGGCGAGCACCATCTTGTACGCCTTGGTCAAGAGCTGCGCCTGTCCCGCCGGTCCCTTGTTGATTCCCTGGCTGTCCGGAGGATCGGAGCCCCATGCGAGCTCCGAGATCCACATCGGCGTCGCGGCGTCGCCGTGGCTCACCATCGCGTTGCGGAACTGCTGGATCGTCGTCTTCACCTGGTCGACCGTGGGCATGTAGGGGTGCAGCGCGGTCGCGTCGAAGTAGGCCTTGATCCCCGACACCGCGTAGAGCTTCTTCAGGAAGTCCGAGGCCGACACGTCCCCGCGGCCCGTCATTCCGCCCAGCACCACCTGGGCCTTCGGGTCCACCTGCTTGATCGACGGGATAGGAGATCTGCAGGAGCCGCGCGTACTGCCCGGGCGACGGGGCTCGGCGCGAAGTACTTCTTCAGGTTCGGCTCGTTCCAGATCTGCCACGAGGTGACCGGCAGCGGCGTCGCGTTCGCCCCGAACTGCTGGTGGTAGCGGGCGCCCCAGTACTCGCCGCCGGGTCCGTAGCGCTGCACGAGCGCCTTGAGGAAGGTCCGCCATGCCTGCTGCGAAACGGTGCCGCCGATCGGCGGGGTGGAGGAGGAGCCGGCGATCCAGTTCGGGTTCCCCCAGACGGAGGGCACGGGCCGGATCCCGTGCGACGCGAGGTCGCCGATGAAGCGATCGGGCGGCCCCCACTTGTACTGGGCCTTGAGCGGCTGGATCCAGCCCCAGTTGAGGAGGAAGCGGTCGGTCTGCGACGCGGAGCGTCTTCATCGTCGCCATGTCGGCGTCGTCGAGGACCGGTCCCTCCACGATCCCGAAGAACTCCGTCCTGATCACCCCGGCCGAAGCCTGGGACGCGACGAGCAGCGACACCACCGCCACGAGGGCGATCGTGAACCCCTGCAACCCTCGGCCCCTGCTCCGCAACCAAGCACTCCCCATGTGGCGGGCAGCTTAGCCGATCAGCGAGGGGTCAGCCGGGCGATTTTCTCGCGTATCGCGCGAAGGCGCGGTATGCGGGCTTCGGCTTCCGGTTGTGACGGAGCAGCCCGGACGTCTCACAGAATGAGCACGGCGCCGTGGCGTCCTTGGACGGATCGCGCCAGTCGTACCAGTACAGCCGTCCCACTCGCCAGGCCCTGCGGTGATTCAGCGATCAGCTTGAACGAGCCCGGACAGCAGTCTGGCGCTGGCCGTCCAGCCCCTTGTTCAGGCCGAGGAGGGAGTTCCCCGACCCTCGGGGGGCCGACCCCCAGCCGAGCTCGGTGATCCACATCCGCGTGTGCCCGTCGTGTCCCTTGCGCATCGCCGAGCGGAACAGCTCCATCTCCCGGCGGAGCTGCTCGAGGTTGGGCGCGTAGGGGTGAACGGCGGCGATGTCGAAGTTTCGCTTGACGCCGCGGGATCTCGATACAGCTCCCGCAGGTACTTCCAGCCGGGAATCCCCTTCAGGGTCTGCCCGTGCCACCTCCTCAGCCCGACCAGGCCGGCGAGCACCACCCGGGCCTTCGAGCTGGCGGACTTGATCGCGTCGTGGGAGAGCCTCAGCAGCGGTCGCGTAACGGCGCGGCGAGGGTGATCGGAGTCGAAGTACGCCTTGCCGTTGGGCTCGGTCCAGACCTGCCATGCCGTGATCGGCAGCGGCTTGGCGTTCGATCCGAACTGCTGGCGGTACGGACCGCTCCAATAGGTGCCGCCCGGCCCGTAGCGGTTCACCGCCGCCTCGAGGAAGCTCCGCCATGCATGCCGTGCGTCTTGGCGTGTCGATCGGCGGGTGGCGCCGGCTGCGAGGCGATCCAGCGCGGGCTGCCCCACAGCATCGGCAGGGCGCGGATTCCGCGCGATGCGCTCCCGCCGACCATCCGGTCGGTCGCGTTCCAGTTGAAGGCGCCCTGACTCGGCTCGACGGCCGCCCAGCTGAGGAGGAAGCGGTCGCTCCGCACGCCGGTGTCGGCGATCTTCTGGAGATCCTGTTGGTCGAGCGGGGCGCCCTCGTTGACGCCGATGAACTCCCCGCCGGCCGCGGCCGAGACGGGAATGCCAGCAAGCAGCAGCCCGGTGGCCGCCGCCAAGCGAAGCTTGGCTTGCGGCGAGAGCGGCGGACGCATCAGAGCGACGATCGCCGACCGCGGATGTAGTCGGCCGCCGGCCGCCGCGCCGACGATCCCGGCGAGCGCGCCCAACAGGGCGAGGCTGGGGGCCGTCGCGACCGTGCCGACGACCGCCGTCGCCAGCGAGCGGCCCTCGCCCGAGGTGGTCCCGCTCGTGCGTCGGTGTCACCGCCGGCGCACCCAGTCCGGGGGCGGTCGCGATCAGGGTCAGGAGCTGGCCGTCGGGGCCCGTCAGCGCCGCTCGAACCTTGCCCGGAAGCTGCCCGGGCTGGGCCACCGGAGCGCTCGCGCTGGCGAGGCCGGAATTGCCGCCGGCGCCCGGAAGGTGAGTTGTATATTGATCCACCGCAGGAGGACTTGCCACCGCGGCCGTCG
Organism: uncultured bacterium; assembly: GCA_963772345.1. Taxonomy (GTDB): domain Bacteria; phylum Actinomycetota; class Thermoleophilia; order Solirubrobacterales; family 70-9; genus AC-56. The sequence continues at coordinate 14,997 of CAVYXB010000005.1, forward strand.
CTGGCGCCGCGAGCACAGCGACAATGACCGCCACCAACGTCAGGCGACCACGGCGAAGCCCACATCGAACCCTGCTTCGTCCCACGCTGTGCAGAAAATAGCAATCCCCCGCCAGGCGACGCGGACCCTAGGGGTAGGCCGCGCCGCCAGGCCGCCAAGGCTTCATCCGGTCATCGTGGCGGCGGTCGCCGTCCTCTACGTCGCGCTCGCGGCGGCCAACGGCGGCTACTCCAGCGAGCTCACGGCCGGCGCCACGGTGGGGATCTGGTGGGCCGTAGTGATCGGGCTGGCGATGGGCGCATGGCCTCGCTCGCGGGTTCCCGGCTTCTGCCGTGGGCGCCGGCGCATCCCTCGCCGCATTGGCGGCCTGGACGGCGATCTCCATCGGCTGGGCAAGCGATGCCGGCGGCGCCTTCGTCGAGGTCGTGAGGGCACTCGGCTATCTCGGGCTGTTCGTCCTGGTCGTCATCGCGTCCCCCCGGGCGAGCGCCCGCATGTGGTTGAGCGGCCTCGCGCTGGGCCTCGTGGTCGTCGCCGGACTGGGCCTCGCGAGCCGCTTCGAGCCGTCGTTCGTCGGCAACCAGAACCTCGGGACCTTCCTCCCGTCCGCCGCCGGACGGTTGAGCTACCCGATCGGGTACTGGAACGGCCTCGCCGCGGCGATGGCCGCGGGCATCCTCCTGCTGGTCTGGCTCGGCGGCCACGCCCGGGCCGCATGGCTCCGGGCGGTTGCGGTGGCAGCCATCCCGTTGCCGGTCCTGGTCATCTACTTCGCCTCCTCGCGCGGCGGCGTCTTGGCCGGTGTGGCCGGGCTGGCGGTCCTCCTGGCGATCGGCCCGGGCCGCGCTCGAATGTTCGCGGGCGCCCTGATGGGAGGGGTTGGCGGCGTGCTGCTCGCCTCGCTCGCGAGCCGCAAGCACGAGCTCGTCGACGCCCTGACCAACTCAGTCGCCGCGAGCCAGGGCGACCAGATGCTCGCCATCACGATCGCGGTGGTCGCTGCCGTCGGGCTGCTGCGGTTTCTGGTGGACGACTGGCTCGAGGATCTGGACGTGCCGCCGAGGCTGACGCGGGCGGTGGCGATCGGCACGGTGATCGCGGTGGTCGCCGGGATCCTCGCCGCCAACCCGGCGGCGCGATGGAGGGAGTTCAAACAGGTCGGAGCGCTCGACGTGCAGACGACGTACAACGCGGCGCATCTGTCGAGTGGCGGCGGAAGCGGCCGCTACCAGTTCTGGTCGGCTGCGCTCGATGCGTGGAAGGGCGATCCGGTCAACGGAATCGGCGCGGGTGGCTACGAGGCGTACTGGGATCAGCATGGCACCCTGGTGATGCCGGTGCGCAACGCTCACTCCCTCTTCTTCGAGACGATGGCCGAGCTCGGAATCGTCGGGCTGGTCGGAGTCCTCGGCTTTCTCGGCTTCGCCGCCGTGGCGGGAATCCGCCGCGGCCCGACGCGTTCACAAGGGGCGGTGCTCGGCGCCGCGCTCGCCGTCTTCACCGCGGGCGTGGTCTCGGCGGCGATCGACTGGACCTGGGAGCTTCCCGCGTGCTTCGGCCTGGTCGTGCTCGCGGCGGGCCTGCTCGCGGGCCCGGCGCTCGAGCCGGAGACAGCATTCGGCGCCGAGCTTCATGCGGTGAACGGCTGGAGGGCGCGGGGCCTCGCGCCCCGGCCGCGGTTCGGGCTGGGCGTGGCCACGCTCCTGGTCGGGTGGGCCGCCATCTGGGCCGGCGGCGTGCTGTTCCTCACCGAGATCCGACTGGGCGACAGTCGCCAGGAGGCGACCGACGGAAACCTCGAGGCCGCCGCGGAGGATGCCCGCAGCGCGATCACGATCGAGCCCTGGGCAGCCGCCCCGCGGCTCCAGCTGGCGCTGGTGGACGAGCTGGCGGGCGATCTGCCGGCGGCAAACCGAGAGGTATCCGCGGCGATCGATCGCGCCCCCGACAACTGGCAGCTCTGGTTCGTGCGGACGAGGTTGGACGTCAAGTCCGGAGACGTCGATGGTGCCCGCCGTGCACTCGAACGCGCGCGTGAGCTCAACCCGCGAGCACCGTTCCTATCCCAGTGATAGCTCGAGTCGCCCACACGATCGGCCCGCAGCGGCGGGATCGATTGACCCTGCTGCTCGCGCTCGGCCTCGCGGCGGGGTTGGTCGTCGTCGGCGTCGCGGCGGCGGCATCGTGGGTCGACTGGCGATGGATCCTCATCGCGGGGTCGGCGGTCACGATGCTGCTCCCCTGCGGGATCCTGATGATCAGGGGGAGGCTGGACGGGTTCGAGCCCCTCACGTGGTTCGGGATCGCGTTCCTGATCCTGTGGGTGGGCCGCCCCGCGTACGACCTCTCCCAACAGCACTTCGTCTACGCGGAGCGATTGATCTCGCCCACCTTCACCAGGATGCTGGTGGCGGGGTTGCTGGCGGGGGCGGGCTTCGCGATCGGCTACCTCCTGCCGGTGGCCGGATCGCTCGCGTCGCGCATTCCGCGCCCGCGGGAGCTCGAGCCTCGCCGGCTCTTCATCTGGGCGGTGATCGTGCTCGGCATCGCCCTGATCGCCTTCGCGCTCTTCTTCATCCACGCGCACGGATGGCGCCATCCGGCGTCGTTCTTCTTCCGCGGGAAGGCGCGCCTGTTCCAGCTCTCCGCAAGCCCCGAGGCCACCAGCAAGTACTTCCTCGCCTCGATCCTCCTGGTCGTGCCGGCGGTGCTGTTCTTCATCGCGGTTCGGCAGGCGGTGGGCCCCGACAGCCGAATGGGAAGGCTCGCTGGCTTGGCCGCGCTGGCCTCGGTGGCGGCCTTCTGCGCCTACAACCTCGGCGCCGGACAGCGCCGCTATCTGATCGAGATGCTGGTGGCGCTCGCGCTCTACTACTACCTCAGGCGTGACCGGCGTCCCTCGCTGTGGAGCGTGGCCGTGGTCTTGGTCGTGGCGCTGACCGTGTTCTCGGCGATCCGCGACCTCCGGCTCTCCCACGCCCGCCACGACAGCCCGAACCCCGTCCAGTGGTTGCCATGGAACGCGGCCGGGCACCTGTTCAAGACACAGGACACGGGGGTCGCGCCGTCACTCGCTCTCGAGATGCTCGTCGTCCCGTCGGAGCTTCACTACACGTATGGCGGAACGACGATCGTCGGTCCGATTCGCACCCTGATCCCGAGGCAGATCTGGGCCAACAAGCCGCTGCCGGCCGACCAACAGGTCCTGAAGACCGTCTTCGCCGGCAAGCCCTGCACCCTCGGGGAGCAGTGCGACACGTTCTCGCCGTACGGCGAGCCCTATCGCGACGGCGGCCTGCCGGCGGTGTTCGTCTTCGCCGTTCTCTTCGGCCTGTTCTGGAAGGTCGCGTGGCTGTACTTCTCGCGCCATCGGCACACCGTCGTCGCCGTGGTCGGATACGCGACCCTCCTTCCGTTCATGATCACGTGGATGCGGGGAAACTTCACTCTGCCCGCGCTTCAGGCGACGATGGCGGTCGGCGTCGTGATCCTCGCGGCCATCCTGTGTCGCCCGCGCGAGGGCGGGGGCGGCGCCGTTTCCCCGGGTCGCCAGCCGGGCCGGGAGGCTGCGGGCGCCCCGAGTTGATCGTGGGCATGTGGCCGAACCTCTTCCTGGTCGGCGCCGCGAAGGCCGGGACCACGTCCGTGTACGACGAGCTTGCGAAACACCCGGCGATCTATATGTCGCCGATGAAGGAGCCCCACTACTTCTCCCGGATCCAACCCTCGCCGGAGCGGGCCGCCTTCTTCCCGCACGTCACCGACGAGGATGACTACAGGGCCCTGTTCGACGGCGCCACCGACGAGCGGCTCGTCGGCGAGGCGAGCACCTCCTATCTGTGGGACGCCGAGGCCGCGGAGCGAATCCACAGCGTCGCCCCGGAGGCGAGCATCCTGATCATGCTTCGCAACCCGGTCGAGCGCGCCTACTCGCAGTACTGGAACGACGTCCGGGAGGGGATCGAGACCCGATCCTTCACGGACGCCCTCGCCGAGGAACGGCGATCGGGCGCCGGGGTCTGGGGAGTGACCTCCCTCTACATCGACTGCGGTCGCTACGCGGACCAGGTGGAGCGGTACCTGGATCGGTTCGGAGAGCGAGTGCTCGTCTCGTTCTTCGAGGACTTCGTGGCCGATCAGCCGCGCGCGGTGGCGGGCATCCAGGAGTTTCTGGGCGTCGACCCGAACGACGGCGCGGCCGGGGCGAGCCGGATGAACCCCACGACGTTGCCGCGAAACGTGCTCAGCGGACGCATCCTCGGGAGCGGCAGGCTGCGGACGCTGGTTCGCGCCACGGTGCCACGCGGCCTGCGCGCCCGGGCGCGGGGCGCCCTGCTCAAGGAGGTCAGCCCGTCGCCGATGGATCCCGAAGCCCGCGCGTCGCTGATCGAGGTCTTCCGCCCGGAGGTGGCGCGGGTCGCCGAGCTGCTCGGCCGGCCGACGCCCTGGGACTTGGGCTGAGCGCAGCTCAGCCCTGCTGGGCGAGGTCGTCCAGGACGGCGCGGTGATAGCGGCCGAACGAGTTGGAGCGGAGCTTCCAGCCCGGGTGGCTTCGCACGAGGTCGAACGAGACCGGCACGTCGTTGACGTTCACGACCGTCGGCAGGTCACCGAGGCGAGTCGCGGCTCGCACCAGCAGATCAACGGTCGCCCGGCTGTGTCCGGCGTCCACCGTCGGCTCGACCGGCTGCGAGAAGCGGGGCTGAAAGTCGTTGACCTGGCGCCGCGCGGCCCGGGCGCTCACGTGGTCCGAGTAGCTGCGCTGCACGCCCTTCGCGTCGCCGCGCTGGAGGGCACGCCACCAGCCGAAGAATGGCGCCGTAGGGCGTCTCGGCACCGACCCCCTGGATGTCGCTCTTCGTGACGAGCAGGGACCGCGGGCTCTGGATGTTCCCGGGATGGAACGGCGGGCCGTTCCTCGACTCGTCGATCCCGCAACCCTGCGCGAGGGCGACCGACAGCAGAGTCAGAGCGACGAGCGAGGAGCGCGAGGTCTCGACCGGCTCACTACGAGACGCGTGCGGGGCGGTCGGACTCCTGAAGCGCCACCTCCGGGGGCCGCGCCCTCCGACGAAGGGCTCCGATGAGGTCGCGGGGCAGCGCCAGGAGTGACCCGCTGGCCGACTCGAGCTCGCCGTGCCGGGACGCGATCACCACGAGGAGGACCATGCTGACGACGTAGGAGCTGGTCAGCGCGACGGCGGCGCCGTAGATCCCCCAGAGGGGCACGAACAGGGCCAGCGCCACCGCGATCCAGGCGAGCGAAACGAGCTCGCCGACCGTGCCCGCGAGCGGATAGCCGCGCCCCTTCAAGCCCTCCGAGAGCACCCGGCGCGCGCTCAGGAACACGGTGCCCGGCAGGACGATGTAGGTGACTGTGACCGCCGCGTCGAACTGGCCGCCGAAGAAGAACGGGAACGAGCCAGTGAGCGGTCGCGCACATCGCCGCCACGATGACGACGGCGATGCCGGTGGTCAGCCACAGGAGCGACCACATGGTCCGGCGCGCATCCGCCTTCTCCCGCCGCGACGCGACCCACGGGAAGGTGATCAGACCGACGCTCTTGGCGATGAAGTACGGGAGGTTCGTGAACGCGAGCCCGACGACGTAGAGGCCGAGAGCCGACGGCGAGAGGAACAGCGCCAGCACCACCTGGTCCGGGCGAAGCACGTCGACGGCGGAGAAGCTGGACAGGAGCCCCCGCAGCCCGAAGGAGACCAGGAACCGGCGGCCCACGGTGGGGCGCGCGGGGCCACGGGAGCATCGGATCCCGCAGATGAGCGCCGTGCTTCCGCTCACCCAGAATGCCGCGAGGAGTGCCCCGACGATGGGGACGATCGCGTGATCTCCGACCACGAAGAGAGCGGCGACGCCGATCGCGTAGAGGGCCCAGGGGAGCAGGCGCAGCCCGTTGAAGAGGCGAAGGCGCAGATGTCCCTGGAGCAGGCCCAGGCCGTACTGCTGGGCGAGCATCGCCGGCGCGAGGCCGAGGGTGAGCCAGCCGGCGGTCCGAACCTCGGCAGGGTCCCCGTGCAGGATCAGCAGGAGCCAGAGCGCCTGGAAGACCGGTGAGGAGCAGCGCCTGGGGCATGGCGAAGGAGAGGCCCAGGCGGGCGAGCCCCTTCGAGGTCGACGGATCTCTCGCCACCGAGTACGTGAGAGCCGAGGGGATCCCGAGGTTCCCCAGCTGGGTGATCACGAGCGGCCAGAGGATCAAGGCCGCCAGATACCCCCGGCCACTCGGCCCCAGCATCCGGGCGAGCAGCGGGCCGGTCACGACGAGGACCGACTGGACCGCGAAGCCCGTCGCCACCGCGAGCGCCGCGTCCCGCTTCAGCCTCCCTCCGGACGCGTGCGCGACCGGCTCGGGCGCGCCAGGGGGCGACGTGAGGCTCTCCTCCTCGGTCGCGGACACGCGGCTAACCTTACGCGGTGTATTCGGCCCTGGTTTCACGAGGCTTTCTCCGGGGCGACCGATTGCCCGCCCGAAGCTTCTCCGCCTGAACCCCCAGCAATTGTCCGAGGTGCAATCGAAGCTCCCGCGCCTGAGGCACCAGCGTCACGTGCGCATGGTGCCCGTCGTGTACAGGCACAGGAGCGTGTCGAGGCGCGATGCGTTCCTTGTCTCCTATCCCAAATCGGGCAACACCTGGCTCAAGTTCATGCTCGCCCACCTGCTCGGCGGGCGCGAAGCCGATCTCGACAACGATTCAACGGTCATCGCGGACGTGGGCTCACACCGGGCCACCCCGCGTGTGCTCCCCGAGGGCGGGCGCCTGATCAAGAGCCATGAGCCCTACTCGAGCCCGCAGAAGCGCTTCTACCGCAAGGCGATCTACCTGATCCGCGACGGGCGGGACGTCGCGGTGTCCTACTACTACACGCTGATCCGCAGAGGCCTTTACGCGGGGGACTTCGGCCCCTTCCTGAGGCTGTTCTTGGCCGGGGACGTCGACGGATACGGCCCCTGGCACGAGCACGTTCGCTCCTGGCTGGAGAGCCCGCTGCACGAGGACGGGACGCTGCTCGTGCTCAGGTACGAGGACATGCTGGCGGACCCGGCCGACAACCTCTGTGCCGCGATGGAGTTCCTCGGCGTGCCGGTGGAGCGAGAGCGCGCCGAGCAGACGATCAGCGAGTACACCGCGGAGCGGATGCGGGAGCGGGAGCGGCAGACTCGCTTCCACGAGCGCAAGCAGCGGCAGGACATCATGTTCGTGCGCAAGGCCAAGGCGGGCGACTGGGCTGAGACGTTCACCCCGGAGGACGAGGAGCTCTTCTTGAATGCGACCGGGGGTCTTTTGGAGCGATTGGGGTACTCATCCCCTGCTTAGTGGCCCGGTGCCATGCGCATCCTGATCGTCAATAAGTACGCGCGGGTCACCGGGGGCGCCGACGTCGTCGCCCTCGGTTTGGTCCAAGCGCTCCGGGACCACGGCCACGAGGTCGCGATGCTCTCCACGGCGAGCCCGGAGAACCTGTTCGGCGACGGCGAGTTCATCGGCGCGTCCGTCACCAGCGCCTCGCGCGAGGAGCTCGGGGCGCGCGCGCAGCTGGACGTTGCTCGCCGGGCGCTGTGGAACCCGGAGGCGGCCCGGGCGATGCGCCGCCTGATCGCCCGGTTTCGCCCGCAGGTCGTCCATGCGCACAAGCTCTACCCGCAGCTCTCCGCGGCGCCGGCCGTGGTGGCCCACCGCGCCGGGATACCCGTGGTCCAGCACCTCCACGACTACGAGTTCATCTCGGCGAGCTGGCGAAACCACGGCGGCGGTTGGATGGACCGCGACGAGAGCCGGCGCTCGATCCGCGCCCTCAACGACGCGACGTTCGTCGTTCGGCGGACGCTCCATGCGCGAGCCGTCGACGCGTGGATCGCGAACTCGCGCTACGTCGCCGGGCGTCACGCGAGCGTGGGCATCCAGGCGGCGGTCCTGCCGTGCTTCGTCGAGCCGCCCGCCGGAGACCGGCTTCCGTTCGCGGACCGCAGCGGCGCGCTATTCGTCGGCAGGCTCGACGCCGACAAGGGAGTCCGGGACGTCCTGCGCCTCGCCGAGCTCCTGCCGTCGATGGACGTCACGCTCGCCGGCCGCGGGCCGCTGGAGGGCGAGGTCGCGGAGGCGGCACACAGCTCGCCCAACCTGACCTTCGCCGGCGGCCTCGACCGAGCCGAGGTGATCCGGTTGCTGAGCCGCGCCCGCGTCTGCCTCATGCCCTCGCGGTGGCAGGAGCCCGGCGGGATCGCCGCGCTGGAGGCGATGTCGGTGGGAACTCCGGTGATCGCCTACGCGAGCGGGGGGCTCGCCGAGTACGTGGGCGACGCGGGCGGCGGGCGAGTGATCGAGCCCGACGTGAGCGCGCTGGCTCGGGAGTGCGAGGCGCTGGAAAGCGACGGGTCCGCCTGGGAGGAGCTGTCTGCGAGCGGCGCCGCCGGGGTGGCGGCCGACAACTCGCACGGATGCCTACGCGCGCGCGTGCGAGGCGGGTGTACGCCAAGCTGGTCGACTAGGGCGCGGCGGCCGTCCGCGGAGGACTGGCGCTAGCGCTCGGCGGAGACCTGGTCTCGCGTCCAGCGGTCGGCGTTCGCCTCGTGGATCTCCTCGAGGATGCGCCGGACGTCGTACTCGAGCTTCCAGTCCGGATAGTGGGACTCGAAGCGCCCGTTGTCGCCGATCCACCAGATGTGGTCGCCGACCCTGTTCTCGTCCCGGTAGGTCCAGTCGAGGGTCTCCCCGGCGATCTCCTCGCTGAGCGAGATAGCCTCGAGCACGGACGCGTTGCTGAACCTCCCCCCGCCGATGTTGTAGACCTCGGCGACCCGGGGCTCACCGAAGAACGCGTGGAACGCGCGGATCAGGTCGAGGCTGTGGATCGCGTCGCGGACCTGCTTGCCCTTGTAGCCGTAGACCGTGTAGGGCGTGCCGGTCATCGCGCAGCGCATGACGTAGGCGAGAAAGCCGTGGAGCTCGGCCGCGGAGTGGCGCGGGCCGGTGAGCGTTCCGCCGCGAAAGCACGCGGTCCGCATCCCGAAGTAGCGGCCGTACTCCTGGACCAGCACGTCCGCGGCGACCTTGGACGCGCCGAAGAGGCTGTGCAGGCACTGATCGATCGACATGTCCTCGCGGATGCCGTTCGCGTAGGTGTGGTCCGGGTCGATCTCCCATCGCGTCTCGAGCTCCCGCAGCGGGAGCGAGTTGGGCAGGTCGCCGTAGACCTTGTTGGTGGACGTGAAGATGAACACCGCGTCGGGTGCGTGGACCCGGGTGGCCTCGAGCAGGTTCATCGTGCCCATCGCGTTGATGTCGAAGTCGGTGAGCGGCTGCTTGGCCGCCCAGTCATGCGAGGGTTGGGCCGCCGTGTGGATCACGAGCTCGACCGCGGACCCGAGCTCACGGAAGATCGCCTCGATCCCGTCGCGGTCCCGGATGTCCACCGAGTGGTGGCGGTAGCCGGTGCCGAGCGCCTTCTCGAGCCGGTCTCGATTCCACGCCGTCGAGGCCTCGGGGCCGAAGAAGACCCGTCTCATGTCGTTGTCGATGCCCACGACGTCGAGCCCGAGCTCCCCGAAGTACGTCACAGACTCGGATCCGATCAGGCCGGTGGATCCGGTGATCACCGCTGCGCTCAACCCGCGGCTCCCGCTCCATCGCCGTTCGCCGGCACGACGTCGTAGAGGACGTCCTCGAACCGTCGGGCGACGGCGTTCGGCGCGAAGTTGCGGCGGGCGAACTCCAACCCGCGGGCACCGCGCCGCTCGAGCTCCTCGCGGTCCGGGAGGATCTCGCGAAGGGCGTTGGGGAACGCGTCCGGATCAGCGGCGTCGACGACCCAGCCGGCTCCTGACTCCCGAATGATCCGCGCGATCTCGGAGCTCCGGCTGACGCTCGCGAGCACCGGGACGCCGCGCGACATCAGGTTCATCAGCTTCGACGGAAGGTTGAACTCGTCGACGTCCGGTCGCTGGGGGACGAGCCCGATCGTCGCGCGCTCCAGCTCCGACTCCAGGCCGTCGAGCAGCAGGCCGGGCATCTCGACGCGATCGGACCGGATCTCGGCGGCGACCGCTCGGGCGAGCTCGCCCGTGCCGGCGAGAACCAGCCGAGCCTCATCGTCGAGCGCGGGCGAGAGCTCGAACGCCCGGACCAGCGCGGGAAGGTTCTGGGAGAACCCCATGTTCCCCATGTAGAGCACCCGGGCGGGGCCGCTGCCGTTCACCGAAGTCGCGCGTTCCCCCAGGTCCCGCGTGTAGGGGTTGTAGATGTGCTGCACCTTCCACGCCGGGACTCCCTTGCCGAGCAGGTTCTCCCGGAAGGCGTTCGAGATCACGACGATGCGGTTCGCCTGGCTGTACACGAAGCGCTCCAGGCGCTGCGCCGTGCGAAGCGCGAGCCCCTCGCGCATCAGCCCCGTCGTGGCCGCCGCGTCGGGAAGGATGTCCTCCAGCCACAGGACCCAGGGGAACCTGCGGAGGCGGGCGCTCGACAGCACCGGAAACAGGCCCAGGAAGGACGGGGACACCGCGACCGCCGCGTCCGGCGTGCTCGGCAGCGCGGCGGCCACCGCCGCCGAGGCCGCGTAGGTCGCCTCCTCGGTGATCCTGGCCGCGGTCGTCCGGTGGCCGATCACGAGCGGCAGTCGCAGCACCGGGATGCCGTTTCGATTCTCCCGGTAGGGGCGCGAGCGGCGACCCCAGCAGGGGCCCGGGGTAGTGCGGATGCGCGGTGACCACCTCGACCCGATGCCCACGCGCGGACATCGCCTCCGCCCACCGCGCCGCGATGGGGCCCATCGCGGTCGGCTCGGGCTCGTAGTTCCAGCTCCACAGCTGGATGTTCAGCGGCCTGCCCGCCCGCGATTCGCCGTCCGCGGACTCGCTCGCAGAAGCATTCGGGGCCTCCGGCGCCGCCGGGGCCTTCTGCCCACCATTGGCCTCAGCTCATCCTGTCGGCAGCGTAGACGATCCCCAGGGCCCTTCCGCCCGTTGACTCACTGGGCGTTGAGGAAGCGCCGGAACGAGTAATAGGCGGGCTTGCGGGTCCGGTCGTAGTTCAGCAATCCGGCGCTGGCGCAGAAGCTGCACTTGCCCGCGGTGGCGCTGCTGGGGTCCCGCCAGTCGAACCAGAACAGTCGTTGCACGTTCCAAGCCTTGCGGCGGTTCAGGATCAGCTTGAACGAGGCCGTCAGCAGGCGCGCCTGGCCGACGGGTCCCTTGCTGAGGCCGAACCTGTCCGGCCTTCCCGATCCCCAACCGAGCTCCGTGATCCACAGGGGCGTGGCGCGCCCGCCGTTCTTGGTCCATCGCCGCGCGGACCTTCTGGATCTGCGTGGCGACCTCGCCGATGTTGCGCCCGTATGGGTGCAGGGCTGCGACGTCGAAGTTGCCCGCGAATCCCGGCTGGCCGTACAGCTCGTCGAGGAACGTCCACGCGTTGACGTCGCCGTTCCCGGGCATTCCGGCGAGGACGATCAGCGCCTTTGGGTCCTGGCTCTTGATCGCCTTGCGGGAGATGTCCACGAGATGGGCGTATTCCGGCGCCGAGGGCTTGGGCGCGAAGTACTTGCTCAGGTTGGGCTCGTTCCAGACCTGCCACGCCTCGATCGGCATCGGGATGGCGTCGGGCCGTACTGCTGCTGGTACTCGTGGGTCCAGTAGGTGCCGTCGGGCCCGTAGCGCTCTACCAGCGCCTCGAGGAAGTCCTGCCACGCCCGCTCGGCCTCCGGACTGTCGAGTGGCGGGCGAGCGGCGATGCCCGGGACCCATCCGGGATTTCCGGACACGGTCGGGAACGGCCGGATCCCGTGCGATGCGAAGGCGCCGACCAGGGCGTCGGTGGGCCCCCAGTCGAACGATCCCTGCTGGGGCTGGACCGACTGCCAGAACAGCAGGAAGCGGTCCGTCTTGATCCCGGTCGAGCGCATCATCTGGAAGTCCCGTTGATCCAGCCGGATTCCCTGGACGATCCCGAAGAACGTCGGCTGGGAGGCGGTTGCGGTCGCGCCGTCATTGCCGCTGCCGTGGATCAGCGACGCGGCGAGCCCACCCACCAGCGCCGCGGCTAGGACGACCACCAACACCAGTCTGAGCGCCGGGTTCACTGCCTCTGGCCGCTCGCGAACTGGCGGTAGGAGACCCAGGAGGGCTTCGGCGTATCCGCTGTGCGTGAGCAGCCCCGCACTGGAGCAGAAGCTGCATGGCGTCGGGCGAACCCGGCGGCGGGTCGCGCCAGTCGAACCAGAACAGGCGCTGGACGTGCCATGTGTCGCGGCGGTCGAGGATCAGCTGGAACGACTGCTCCAGCAGCTGCTGCTGGCCGACGAGCCCCTTGTTGAGCCCGAAGCGATTGGGCTTCCCGGAGCCCCAGCCGATCTCGGTCAGCCACAACGGCGCGGTCGAGTCGCCGTGCTGGGCCATCACGGCGCGAAGCTTCACGATCTCGAGCTGAAGTTGGGCGACCGTGCGCGCGTACGGGTGGAGGGCGACGGCGTCGAAGCTGTCCGCGAAGCCCGGCTGGCGATACAGCTCGCCGAGGAACTTCCACGCGGTGTCCGGCTTGCCGTATCCCGGCATCCCGGCGAGGACGATCTCCGCCTTGGGATCCTCCTCGGTGATCGCGTCGTGCGAAAGGCGAAGCAGCTGGGCGTAGGCCACCGCCGGGGACCGAGCCGTGAAGTAGTGGGGCAGGTTGGGCTCGTTCCAGATCTGCCACGCGGTGATCGGAACGGGCGCGGCGTCGCTCCCGAAGTCGCGCGCGTATTCGCCGCTCCAGAAGCTCCCATCGGGCCCGTATCGATCGACGGCGGCTTTCAGGAACGCCGTCCACGCGGCGCGGTCCGCGGCGCTGTCGATCGGCGGCGTGGTCGCCTTGGCCGACACCCATGGGGGAGATCCGAACACGAACGGAACGGCCTGGATGCCGCGCGACGCCAGCTCGCCGACGACGCGGTCCGGGCCCTTCCAGTTGAACGAGCCTCGCCGCGGTTCGATCGCCGGCCAGCCGAAAAGGAACCGGACGGATCGAACGCTGGCGGCCTGCATCTTGTTGAGATCGACGCTGCTCAGCGCCGGTGAGCTCGCGACCCCGAAGAGGTCGTCGTCAGTCCCGGAGGTGTCGCTCGAGGAGCTGGACAACAACCAGATGGCGAGGCCTGCGGCGACGAGCAGCCCCAGGCCCGCGAGGACGAGCGCGACCCGCCCCGGCCGGCGACCTGCCAGGCCATCGAACACCCGGCTTCCTGCCAGGCCATCGAGGATGCGCGGCACGACCTAGCGGATGGATCCCGCCGGATCCGACCAGCGGATCGCCGTGAACCGCTTCACCGAGCGGGCCGGCCTCACTCGGGCGGGGTTGGGCCGCCCCGGCTTCGGCGATAGAGGATGACGGCGGCTGCGCCTCCGATCACCGCTACCCCGCCGATTAGGATCGGCACCGCGGCACTGCTGGACCCGCCGCTCCCCGCGGGGGCCACGGTGCCGGTGGCGTTCCCCCGGTCATGGCCGGTGCCTGTGGCGCTCACGTTCGGCGGCGTGTACTGGTTCTGAGCCGACGGGCTCGCAAGGGCGGCCGCCGGCAGCGCAAGCGCCAGCACGACGCAGGCGATCGCGACCACCGGTCTCGTTCCAGGCATCCACCTAGACTTCGCGCCCCTTGCCACTCGTCCCATCAGCGGGCCACAGGATATCGGTGCGGGAGATCGGGCGTTCGATCCAGCCGTTCAAGCACGGAACGATCGTGCTCGTCGCCGTTGCCTACACCGCCCTGGCGCTATCGAACGGCGGCTCCTCCCAGCGGCTGACCGCGGCCGCGACGATAGCGGTCTGGCTCGCGGTTGCGGTCGGGGCCGCGGCACGGGCCTGGTCGTTGCGGTCGGTGCCACGGGCCGCCGTCGTTGCGGGCGGATGCCTTGCCGGCCTGGGCGTCCTGACGGCCCTGTCGATGCTCTGGGCCGACGATGCCGGGCGGGCCTTTGCGGCGTTCGTTCGGGTCGCCGGATACGTCGGCTTGTTCACACTCGTGGGGCTCTGCGTTCCAAGGAGTGGCGTGCGTCCGTGGCTTGCGGGGCTGGTCGTGGGGCTGACGATCGTCTGCCTGGCCTCGCTTGGGACTCGCATCGATCCCTCGCTGTTCGGCAACGGCGATCGCAGCCTCGGCGTGCTTCTTCCGACTGCCCAGGGACGGCTGAGCTATCCGATCGGCTACTGGAACGGGCTGGCCGCTTGCCTCGCGATTCAGGCGGTCCTCCTGTTTTGGTTCGGCGCGCGCGGGGCGAGCCGGCTCTCGCGAGCGCTCGCCGTCGGCTTGATCCCGCTGCCCGCGCTGGCCCTCTACCTGACCTCCTCGAGAGGAGGGTTCGCGGCGGCGGTGGCCGGCGGACTGATTCTCGTTGCGGTGGAGCGCAGGAGAGTCCAGCTCTTCGCCAACTTCGCGCTTGGTGCTGCGGGCGGAGCGCTTCTGATCGCGTTCGCTCATCCTCGCGGCTCGTTCCTCGACGGGGTTGCCAACTCGACCGCCAAAGACCAGGGGCTCGAGGTCGGGCTCGCGGCGCTGCTCTGCGTCCTCGTGGTCGGGCTTCGTCCGTTACCGGCTCGATGGTCGGCTGGCCGAGCTGAGGCTGCCGCCGGTCTCGTGGCGCGTCGCCGTGCCCGTGCTGATCGTCGCCGCGGCCCTTGCCGTCTGGCTGCTCAACCCCGAGTCGCACATCAACGAGGCCCCCGCCGGGGCCCAGGGGAGTCCCGGGAGCGGGCACCTGCTGAGCGCCGGCGGCAGCAACCGAAGCCAGTACTGGCAGGCGGCGTTGAACGCATTCGCGAGCAAGCCGGTCACCGGCATCGGCGCCGGAAACTTCGCTCTCTACTGGAACGCACACCCGGAGGTGGCCCTGCCGCTCCTGAATGCCCACTCCCTGTACCTGGAGACGCTGGCTGAGCTCGGAATCCTCGGGCTGCTCTTCGTCCTCGGCTTCTTCGCCACAGCGGCGTGGGCGGGGTGGCGAGCGCGCGATGGGCTGCGTGGCGGGGAGGCCGCACCGGCGCTTGCCGTGCTCGGGGCGGGTGCGGTGACGGCGGCGATCGAGTGGTCGTTCCAGATACCGGCCGCGTTCGTGCCCGTGATCGTCGTCGCCGGCCTGTTGACCGCCGCTCCGCTCGAGCGCTCGCGTGGCGGCGCGCGGCCGGAGCCTCAGCCGGATCGCCCGAGCCCATTCGGGCTCGGCATCGCGATCATCGGGATCGCCTGGGCCTCGATCTGGGCGGCCGGCATCCTCCTGATCAGCGACTACGAAGCTCGACGCCAGCCGAGCCGCCGCATCGCGCGACGATCTGGCCGCGGCCGCCAGCGACGCCCGCGACGCGGCGACCGTCCAGCCCTGGTCGCCGGAGCCGCGGCTCCAGCTCGCGCTCGTGGAGGAGCTTGGAGGCAACCTGACGGCGGCACGCAGGCGCGGCCGGCCTCGCCATCGACCGGGCGCCCGGTGACTGGCGCCCCTGGGCCGTCGCCGCCCGGATCGACGCGCGCGCCGGGAATCTGCAGCGCCGCCGGGACGGAGCTGCTCCGCGCCGCGGCGCTGAGCCCGACCCGGCTGCCCAACGAGTTCGTCGACCCGATTCGCCAGGAAGCTCGCAAG
The DNA here is from genome assembly GCA_963772345.1 of uncultured bacterium. GTDB lineage: Bacteria > Actinomycetota > Thermoleophilia > Solirubrobacterales > 70-9 > AC-56. The sequence goes on from CAVYXB010000005.1 coordinate 30,616, forward strand.
GAAAGCTCCAAGCCTGCGGTACCGTTGCTTCAAGGTAAAGGGGGGCATCAGGATTAAGGATTTCGAGGGGAGCACCGGGAGCATGGATTTCCAATATCCTGCTCGAGTTCGGAGCTTTCGTCTAGCAGGAGCGGTGTCGCGGGGAGAGGTCGGCGAACCGTCCTGTCGGGGGGCGCTCCAGAGATGGGTGGAGAAGGATGAGCTCTAGAAGTGAGCTGAGCAGGCACAGGGATGTCTCGGGCCTGTCGCGCAATGGGCGCCGCGGGTCGACCTCCCGCCGTTCCGCTGCCACAGCTCACCCGGAGCCGGCACGCGGGGCGATCGCTTCTGGCGCGACGCCCGCCGCCGCCGCATGCTGGCCCTCGCCGACGTCGGGGCGGGGATCGCCGCGAGCCTGCTGCTTGCGGGCTCCACGGCCCGCGTGATGTGGGCGCTGGCGCTGCTGCCCGGGCTGGGTGGTCCTGGCCAAGCTGCTCGGCTTGTATGACCGCGACCAGCGCTCGGTGCGGCACCTCACCGTCGACGAGCTGCCGGCGATCGCGGCGTGGGCGGCGGTCGGGGTCGGGGTGCTCGGCCTGCTCCTGCCGCTGACCCCGGCCGGCACGGTCTCGTTGGCGGCGGCGGCCCGCGCGTGGCTCGCGGCCACGGTCACCGCCGCCCTGTTGCGCGGTGGCCATGCGGTGGCTGTGGCGCCGCATCACGCCACGAGAGCTGACCGCCGTCCTCGGAGAGGGCGCGCTGGCCGCGGCGGCGCGGCGCAAGGTCGAGCTGTTCCCCGACATGCATCTCCATCTGGTCGCCCAGAGCAACCTCCCGCCAAACGGGTGGCATGCCGATCGGATCTCGTACCTGCGCGAGCTCGTGAGCCCCTCGATCGCGTGATCTTCGCGTCCGAGCGCGTGGACCCGGAGCTCATCGGTCAGCTCGCCGGGATCTGTCGCGAGCAGCACGTGAAGCTGAGCGTCGTCTCGCCCCTGCGCGGGCGGGCGGGCGCGACCCCGCGGCTCTCCGAGGTGGGCGATCTGCCCGGTGCTCGAATACGACACGCGCGACCCCTCCCGTTCGACCATGCTGATCAAGCGCGTCTTCGACGTGATCGTCTCGGCCGCGCGCCCTGCGTCGTCCTCGCCCCGCTCTTCCCGCTCGTCGTGCTCGCGATCAAGCTCGACAGCCGAGGGCCGGTGTTCTTCACGCAGCTTCGGGCCGGGAAGGACGGCGTGCCCTTCCGCATGTACAAGCTGCGGACGATGATCCCGAACGCCGAGGAGGCGCTGCCCGACCTGGTGTCCTTCGAGGAGCTGGACGAGCCGATGTTCAAGCTGCGCGCCGATCCCCGGGTGACCAAGGTCGGCCGGCTGCTTCGCCGGTTCAGCCTCGACGAGCTACCGCAGCTGGTCAACGTCTTCCTCGGGGACATGAGCATCGTCGGTCCTCGCCCGGAGCAGGTGGAGCTCGTCGAGCGATACGGTCCCGAGCACCGCTTCCGGCTAGACGTGAAGCCGGGGATGACCGGGCCGATGCAGGTCTACGGCCGCGGCGACCTGGACTTCACCGAGCGACTCGCGGTGGAGTTCGACTACGTCGACAACCTCTCCCTGGCGCGAGACGTTCGCATCCTCTTCCAGACGATTCCGGTGGCCCTGCGGGGCAACGGCGCCTATTAGCGAAGCCCCAAGCTCGCAGCGTGCTGTGTCGCCGGCCGCGGCGTCGCCCGAGCGCTGCCCAGCCTGCCAGGGAGAGCTGCGCCCCTGGCGTGCCGCGACGGCGACCGATCCACAGCTCGCAGGACGCGACCGCTATCCGCTGGCTCGCTGCGTGGCCTGCGGCAGCGCTCGCACCGAGCTTCCGCCCGGAGGGGCCCCGCCGGACCTGTACGAGGGCGGGACCTACGGGGCCGCCCGTCGAGGGCTCGACCTGGTCCTGGAGCCGCTTCGGTCCCTGGTGGAGCGCGACAAGCTGCGCTTCCTCAGCGGGCTCGCGCCCGGCTCACGCGTGCTCGAGCTGGGCGCCGGGGATGGACGGTTCGTGTCCCGGCTCACCCAATGCCGGGTTCGACGCGCGGGGAGTCGAGCCCTCGGAGGGGGCGGTGGCGGCGGCGCGGGCTCGCGGGGCCCCGGTGGAGCGCGTCACGGTCGAGGAGCTCGACCTCGAGCCGGCGAGCCTCGACGCGGTCGTCGTCTGGCACGTGCTCGAGCACCTGCGCGATCCGGCTGGGACCCTGGCCGGGATCGCACGATGGTTGCGCCCGGGTGGCCGTGTCGTCGTCGCCTGCCCCAACCTGGCCAGCCTCCAAGCCCGGATCGGCGGCGATCGATGGTTTCACCAGGACGTGCCTCGCCATCTGACGCACTTCACTGCGATCGGGCTCCGGCTGCTGCTCGAGCGCTCCGGCTTTCGGCTCGAGCGGGTCAGTCACGTGGTCGTGGAGCAGAATCCGCTCGGCATGTGGCAGACGCTGCTGAATCGGATCACGGCGTCACCCGAACGTGGCGTTTCGGGCTCTGAAGCGAGACCTGGACGGCGGCCCCGGGCTCGGCCGGGATCTCGCCCTCACCGCGATCGCCGGGCCGTTGCTGGCGCCGGTCGCGATCGCGCTCGAGCTGGGGGCCGGACTCGCCGGTCGCGGCGGGAGCGTCGTGGCGGTGGGCCGGCGCGATGGAGTCATCCAGGCGTCGTGAGCCTCGCGAGCGTGATCGTCCCCACCGTCGTGGGCGGCCCCCGGATTCGGGGGCTGCTCTCCTCGATCCGCGATCGCCCGTCCGAGGTCGAGGTGCTCGTCGTGGACAACAGCTCGCCCGACCCGGAGATCGGAGAGCTGGGCGACCGCTTCGACGGGGTCAGAGTGATCCGCCTCGACCGCAATGCCGGATATTCGCGTGCGGTCAACCTGGCCGCTCGCGAGGCCACGGGAGATGCGATCGTGCTGCTGAATGACGACTCGGTCTGCGATCCCGGGTACGTCGAGGCGATCGTGGCCCCGCTCGACCCGGCCGCGGGCGTGACCATGGCGGCCGGCGTGATGCGCGAGGCTCGCGACGCATCGATGATCGACACCGCCGGGATGCAGCTCGACCGGACGCTCTTGGTGTTCGACTACCTGAACGGGGAGCCGCTGGCGCAGCTCGACCACGGCGTTGCGGATCCGATCGGGCCCTCGGGCGCCGCAGCGGCTTTCGACCGCGATGCCTTCTTGGCCGTGGGGGGCTTCGACGAGAAGCTGTTCGCCTACTGGGAGGACGTCGACCTCGTGCTGAGGATGCGGCTGGCCGGACAGCGCTGCGCTCTCGCCCCGAACGCGCGCGGCACCCACGCCCACTCCGCGACCCTGGGCTCTGGCTCGGCGCGAAAGAACTACCTGATGGGGTTCGGCCGCGGCTACGTGCTCCGGAAGTGGGGTGTCTTGCGGAGCCCACGCCGACTGGCGCAGGTGCTCGCCGTCGACGGGGCGGTCTGCCTCGGGCAGATCGTGGTCGATCGCAGCGTCACCGGGATCGGAGCCAGGGTGCGAGGCTTCCGAACCGCCCGCAGCCACGAGTCGTTTCCGGAAGAGGCGCTGGTTGGTCAGGCCCGGCCCGACGGGGCGGTTCGCACCCTCCGGCGGAGAGCCCGCAGGCGGGCTCGACTGCGGGGCGAAGGGATGAGCGCACCCTCCGATCGCCCGCCCGGGCGGCGTTAGACTCGTGACCATCGAAGAGGAGGGAGGCGCAAGGCACGTCGGCAGGGTGCACCCGGCGTTCTCGAGGCGCCTGGCGGGGATCGAGGGGCTGCGCGGCGTCGCGATCGCGAGCGTCCTCCTCTACCACGTCTGGCTGATCAGCCCGCCGCGCCGCGACCCGATCCACCTCGGCTGGCTGGGCACGTACGTATTCCCCCAGCTCGGGAACGGAGTCACTCTCTTCTTCGCCCTCTCGGGGTTCCTGCTGTTCTTGCCCTTCGCCACCGCGGCTCTGCGACAACAGCCGCGTCCGGAGTTCGACGCGTACCTAAAGAATCGGGCGCTCAGGATCCTGCCGGCCTACTGGTTCGTCTTCCTGATGACCGCGCTCGTGCTGCAGAGCTCGCGCGTGTACCGGGGGGATGCCGCCGTTGTGGGCGCGATGCACAACCCGAAGCTCCTGGTCGAGAACCTGCTCCTGCTTCAGAACTACCACCCATCCACCCTCGCCACCGGAATCGTTCCGGCCTGGTCGCTGGTGATCGAGGTGGTCTTCTACCTCCTCCTGCCGCTGTTGGTCGTGGCGGCGCTCCAGCTGGCGCGCAGGGCGACCTCGCATCGTCAGCGGGTTGCCGCGATGCTCTTCCCGGCTGCGTTCATGGCCCTCGTCGGCCTGGTCAGCCTCCCAATCGACGTGGGGGTCGGTCGCGTCTTCGACCGGACATGGGTCGGCGTCTGGCAGCTCTCGTTTCTGACGCACGCCCATCTCTTCGCCCTCGGGCTCGCGCTGGCCGTGGTCCGGGTCGAATGGCAGGACGGAAGGCTGCGCTTGCCGGCTTGGTGGCGCCCGGTGGGGGCTTTCGCGTTGATCTTCTTGGCCGCCGCGATCGTCAAGCTCGGCGCCGACCACACGATCGCGTCGAAGTGGCAGGTTGCGCTCGTGGCCGTCGTCTGCGGGTTGCTGCTGGCGCTGACAATCCTGCCGCCCTCGCACTCCCGCTCCCGCCTCGTCGGGACGCTGGAGAGTCCGCCGTTCGTCGCCACGGGCCTGGTCTCCTACAGCGTCTATCTCTGGCACGCGCCGATCATCCTTTGGCTGAGGGCGCATGACGTGACGCACGGCGGCGGGTTCCGTGCCTTCGGGCTCAACCTCCTGATCGTCGCGTCGATCACGGGCGTCATCTCATGGCTGACCTACAGGTACGTCGAGAAGCCGGCTCTGCGCCTCAAGTCGCGCACGCGGGTGAAGCGGGCCGAGCCGGCGCCCACGCCGGCGCCGCGGACGAAGGCAGAGGCCGCTCCCGAGGAGCAGCGCGCCTCGTAGGTCTACCTCGGCACCGGCCCGCAGGCTGGTGTGATCCCCAGCCAGTCCCTCGCTCGGCGGAGATCGCCGCTTTCCCGAAGCCGCCGCCGCTCTCCGACCAGCGCCCGGAGCCAGCCAAGGGCCGCGAGCTTGCCGGCGAGCGTCGGAAGAGGCGCCGTTCCCGCGCGGCGCGGCCGAGGGCCGCGGCCTCGACGAGCGCGATCCTCGGAGTCGAGCGGAGGGGCATGAACTTGATCTGGGTGGCGAGCCTGTTGCGCGCGACCAGGCGGGCGTTGTCGGCCCTCGGGCGCGCGAAGCCGCGAGTCCACGCCACGTTTCCCAGATGCCAGACCACCGCGTTGGGCTCGAGGCCGAACCGCCAGCCCGCCACGCGGGCACGCACGTTCAGGTCGACGTCCTCGCAGAATGCGAAGTACCGCTCGTCGTAGCCGCCGAGGGCGACGAATAGCTCGCGTCGCAGCATGCACGCCGCGCCGCAGACGCCGAAGATCTCGCGGCGCTCGACGGAGACGGTGCCCCGGGGGAGCCCCGCGGCCTCCTCGCGGCCGCGCCCGTCCGCGGTCAGCGCCTGGCCGAGGCTGTACACGACAGCGTCCGCATCGTCGGGCTCCCTGGGGAGCCCCGGCTCGAGCTGGAGGATCAGGGGCTGCACGCCCCCCAGCGTCGGGTCCGCCTCGAGCGCGGCGGCGAGTCGCTCCAGACACCCTGGCTCGAGCCGTGTGTCCGCGTTCAGCACCACCACCAGCGGCGAGCGCGTCCGCGAGACGCCCAGGTTGACCGCCCGCGCGAAGCCCAGGTTCCCCGGCAGCCCGAGATGGGGTATCCCCTCGCGCTCGAGGAAGGCGACGGTGCCGTCCGCGGATCCGTTGTCGACCACGAGCAGCTCCACCTGCGCGCCGGCCTGGGCTCGAACCGACTCCAGGCAGTCGCGGAGATCGCCGAGGCAGTTCCAGCTCGGGATCACGACCGCGATTGTCGGGGGGCTGTCCATCAGGCGGCAGCCTGACATGCTCCGCCCATGAGCCCTCCCTCCGGCCCCTTTCGGGCGGTGATCGCTCGAGCCCAGTCCAGCACCGCCGCTCGCAAGCGCACGCTGGTTGGCCTGGTCGCAGCGCCACTTGCGGCCGCGCTCGTGGCGGGCACGGTGCTCGGGGTGGTCGCGGGGCGGGGCGGCTGGGGATTGATCGCGATCGGTGTCGCGATCCCAGTCGCGGTGCTCTTGGGAGCGGTCGCGGCAAGGGCCCTGCTGGCCGGCGTGCAGTCGGTTCGCCGCACCCACAGCGCCTTCTGGCTCGTCGACAAGCTGGAGCCCCTCGGGCTCGACGTCCGGGATGACGAGCCCCGCAGGGTCGACATCATCCATCCGGCTGTCGACCTGAAGCACTTCTTCGGTGGCTTCATCGCGATCTTCAACCTCGCGCGCCGGCTCGCCGAACGCGGCCACCGAGTGCGAGTGATCGCGCTGGAGTCACCGCGGCCGCCCGCGGACTGGCGGTCGCGGCTCGCTCGCTATGAGGGAATCGGGGACTTCGCCGGCGAGCTCGAAATCACCTTTGCAGCGGATCGGCGCGAGCCGATCCCGATCAGCCCCGACGACGCGTTGATCGCGACTCACTGGACCGCTGCCCATGTCGCGGCCAACGCCCTGCCCGGGCTTCGAGGGGACCGGTTCCTCTATCTGATCCAGGAGTACGAGCCATTCATCTTCCCGATGGGGAGCGCCGCCGCGCTCGCGCGGGCGAGCTACGACATTCCCCACACGGCGCTGTTCTCCACCGAGCTGCTGCGCGACTGGTTCGCGACCAACGCGATCGGGGTGTTCGCGGACGGGCGGGAGCACGGCGAGCGACGCTCGGCCACCTTCGACAACGCAATCACCCCCGTTGGCCCGGTCGATGCCGACGATCTCCGAAGGGAGGGCCCACGGCGGCTGCTGTTCTACGCGCGACCCGAGGTGCACGCTTCGCGGAACCTGTTCGAGGTCGGCATGATGGCCCTCGACGCGGCGATCGCGTCGGGGGGGTTCTCCGGCTGGGAGCTCGCCGGCGTCGGCACCGTCGAGCTCGGCGGAGGCGCGCTAGAGCTTCCGAGGTCCGGGGCCACGCTACGGCTGATCCCGCGCGGCCCGCAGGCCGACTACGGGCGCATGCTCAGCTCGTTCGATGCGGGTTTGGCGCTCATGTACACGCCGCACCCGGGTCTCGTTGCCCTCGAGATGGCCGCCGCCGGGATGCCGACGGTCACGAACACGTTTGAGAACAAGGACGCTGCCGCGCTCCAACGGATCTCATCCAACCTGGTCGCCGCCGATCCGACGGTCGAGGGCGTCGCGGCGGCCCTCGGCGTGGCCGAGGCGCGCGCCGGGCAGCTCGCTGAGCGGGCCCACGGCTCCCGCGTCGCCTGGCCGGCGAGCTGGGACGAGGCCCTTGGTGACGAGGCCCTCGCTCGGATCGAGGGCCTGCTGGCGCTCGACCGCTGAGGGAGACGCCCGGCCTTATAGGCTTTTCGCTCGGCGTGCAGGGTTCAGCAGGAACCGGACGTGCACCGGCGCTGAGCCCGGGCGCTCGACTCCGGCTTCGAGTTCGCGAGCCGTCAGGCAGGGCGGTCGCGCTGCTGACGTCCTCCTGGCTGTTGGGGGTGCTCATCGTCCTGGTGAGCTGGCAGCGCCTTCCCACCATCCCGGGAGTAGGTCTCGATCCATCTTGGCGTCTCGTCCTACAGCTCGCGGCGGACGAGCGCCTCCACTGGGGCACCGAGCTGATCTTCAACTACGGGCCGCTCGGCTTTTTGGACTTCCCGCTGGTCGCCGTGACGTGGGCCGCCATTCTCAGCACCCTGTTTCTGGTCGCGATGAGGATCGCGCTTGCGGTGTCGATTCTCTGGGTCGCACGCCGCCGCCTGGGCCTCCCGATAGCGGTGATCATGGCCTACGTCACGGTCTCCCTCAGCGGCGGGGTGCGAGCGGCGGTGCTGGTGGCGTTCATCTGGTGTGCCGTCGCCATCGCCGAGGACCCGCCCGGGCTCGCCCGCAGGGTGGTGCTGTTCGGCGGCGGGGCGCTGAGCGCCCTCGAGCTGCTGATGAAGCTCGACGAAGGTCTCCTGATCGCGGGGATGTGCGCGGTGGCCGCCGTCACCATGCGCGGGAGTCGCCCTCGAAACGTCCTTTCCTTCGGGCTCACCTTCCTGGCGTGCCTGGTGGCCTTTTGGTTCGCCGCCGGCCAGGGCGTCTCGAACGTGGATGACTTCGTGGTCAGCGCGTCACAGCTGACGCGGGGCTACTCGAGCGCCCTGGGACTCAGTGACGGAAAGACGTGGCAGCCTCTTGCGGCCCTGGCCATCTGGGCGACCGCGTTCGTGGCCGCTTGGCTCTCGGGGCGGGGCCTGGCGATTTCCCAGCGCGTCGGCCTCCTCCTTCTGGTCTTCGGCCTTGGGTTCATCGGCTGGAAGGAGGCATTCGTCCGCGTGGACCCGGGCCACATGGCGGTCTTCTTCAGCTGGCTCCTCGTGCCATGCATCGCCCTTCCGTGGCCTGGTCGATCCCGCGTGCCGGCGGTCGCCGCCCTTGCGACCGTCGCGGTCCTCTACTTCGCGGCGACCGGGTTCAGTCCTCAGAATCAATTTCGGCCGATCCAGAGCGCCAAGGCGGCCGTGAGCGACCTGCGAACCGTGTTCGATCCGGCCCGTCGCGAGAGCACCAGACTTCGAGCTCGGTTCGGCATGGCCGTCGCATACAAATTGGACGACCGTAGCCTCAGGCTCTTGGAGGGCAAGACGGTCGCCGTGTGGCCGTGGGAGACCGGCATCGTCTGGGCATACGGCCTGGACTGGAAGCCCCTGCCCGTGTTCCACTCGACCTCCGCCTACAACACGTGGCTGGACGATCGAGCTGCGAGCGCGCTCGCGTCGCCCAAGGGGCCGCAGCGCATTCTCCGGCACGCCACGAGCGGCGCCGTGCCCAACGGCAAGTTTTCCCGTAACTCGGCCTCCCGGTACAGCATCGACGGTCGCTACGGGGCCTACGATTCTCCCGCGGCGACCCTGGCGATGCTCTGTCACTTCAGGGCATTGCGGACGACCGAGCGCTACCAGGTCCTGGGCCGCGTACCGAACCGGTGCGGCCCACCCCGTCTGCTGCGCTCGACGTCGGCCGAGTACGGACAGCAGGTGGGTATCCCCGGTGCGCCGGGCCGAAACGACATCGTCTTCGCACGCGTCCACGGGGCCGCGCCGACCGGGGTCGAGAGCCTGCGTACGCTCTTCTACCGTCCGTTGCCGACCTACATCGTCTTCAACGGACACACGGGGTACCGCCTGGTCCCCACTGTCGCCGCCGACGGCCTCATCCTGAGGGCACGGCCTGACCTCGACTTCCCGAAGCCGTTTGCCTTCGCGCCAAACGCGCGGACCGTCGGGCTCCTCAAGGACACGGGTCTGTTCAGCCCGCACCACGGGTTGAGCTTCGACTTCTACGCGATGCGCGTCCGGCCCTGAGCTCGGACCCGCCGGGGTCGAGCCCTCACAGCTCCTCTGCGACCTGGGGCGCGGCGCGATTGAACAGCCAGAAGCCGAGCGTGCAAACCACGACCAGGACGAGCGCCGGGCCGATGAAGCCCCAGGGGCTGCCCACGATGTCCGCCGTCGAGGGTGCGCTGGGATCCACGACCAGGCGGCGCGCGCCGGCCATCAAGGGGGCCAGCGGGTTGATCAACAACAGCCAGTGCAGGCTCGGCGGGACCCTCTCCACCGGGTACAGCACGGGTGTCGAGTAGAAGATGGCCAGCGAGAGGACGCCCCAGATCTGGGCGATGTCGCGAAACCGCACGAACAGCACCGAGAGTAGGACGGCCACCCCCGAGGTCAGCAGGGTGAGGAGGCCGAGGAGGAACGGCAGTCCGAGCCAGGTGAGCCGGGGGGTCACTCCGGTGGCAATCAGAAAGACGAACACCGCGACCAGGTTGAGGCAGAGGTTGAAGAGACCCGTGAGCACGAGCGAGAGCGGGATCACGAGGCGGGGGAACTGGGTCTTCCGGACGATGTGCTCGTGTCCGGGAATCGAGCTGACGCTGCGCGTCGTCGACTCGCTGAAGAAGCCGTACAGGATGATGCCCATGAGGACGATGTCGGCGTAGTGAGGGATCCCCTGTCCGAACCTGAGGACCTTCGTGAACACCGTGTAGAGGACCCCGAACAAGAGCAGCGGACGCATCAGCGACCACAGGTAGCCGAACGCCGTGTCCAGGTAGTTCAGCTTGAAGTCGGTGGTGGCGAGGAGCCACGTGAGCTCGAAGAAGCGCTTGACTCCGCCGCCGAGAGCCGACGGCCCCGGAACCTCCCGCAGGACGGGGGTTGATTCGACGGTGCTCACTGGTCCACTGCCTCTAGGGCCTCCGCCTGCTTGTGGCGCTCGACCTCGGACTCCCACTCCAGCTCCACGTACCCGAACTGGTGCTCCCCCCGGATCACGAACTCGGCGGCCGGCCGGCGCAGGTCGACTTCGTCGAGGCCTCGCTGCGAGAGCGAGCAGTTGACGAAGTACGTCCCGGGCGTGAGGAGGTTCGACACGGTGGCCTTGAAGTGCACCCGTTCTCCGGCTTCCAGGTGGCCGGTGTCCTCGGCGAGCGCGGCCGGGGCACAGAACACCTGGGCGCCGTCGGCGGCGCAGATCTCAAACGCGACGACCGGGTGCCTTAGTGCCTGCGCCGTCTCGATCTCGACGTTCAGCCGGATCGGCGTGCCCTGCTCGATGCCGCGCGTCCGGTTGCCATCCGAGTCCTCGAGCCAGACGCGAGTGATCTTGGCCGCGTGGCGGACGTCCTCGGCCTCCCGGACCTTGACCGCAGGTAGGCCCTCCGGGCCGGCGAGGTTGATCTGCATATACCGGGAGCCGACCGCCGCGGGGTCGCCGGCGAGCTCGATCACCCCATCCTCGATCAGGATCGCCCGGTCGCACATCGCCTGCATGCTGTCCATGTCGTGGGTGACGAGGACGATCGTCCGCCCTTCGTGACGCATTCGATCGAACACGTCGGCGCACTTCTGCGCGAACGACGCGTCGCCCACTGCGAGCACCTCGTCGATGAGCATCACGTCGGCCTGGGCCACCACCATCAGCGAGAACCCCAGCCGCACGGTCATGCCGCTCGAGTAGTTCCTGACCGGCAGCTCGACGAAGTCCTCCAGCTCGGCGAACTCGATCACCTCATCGAATCTCCGCCGGGCCTCCTTCGGCGTGGAGCCCATCATGACCCCGTTCAGCAGCACGTTGTCGCGGGCGGTCAGGTTGGGATTGAAGCCAACCGACAGCTCAATGAAGGGGGCCAGCGTGCCGGCCACTCGGATTCGCCCCCGATCCAGGCGGTAGATGCTCGCCAGCAGCTTGAGCAGGGTGGTCTTGCCGGATCCGTTGCGGCCGACGATCCCGAAGCACTCGCCCTCGGCGATCTCGAACGACAAGCCCTTCAACGCCTCGAAGGTCTTGTACTCCGTCGTGGAGAACGCGTGGAGGGCGCGCTCCTTGAGGGTGTCCATACGATGCGTCGGCATCCGGAACGACTTGTGGACGTCGTGTGCCTCGACCACGATCGGTCGCTGGTTCATCGCGACCCCGCTCAACGCGCCTCCAGGAACGAGCTGACCCGGTCGACTACCTCGTCGTCGAAGGACTCCTCCCACGCGCTGCTCCATTGAACGTCGCTGCCCTTGCTGCGGCGGCCGAAGTCGTCGACGCCCGCGATCGCCTCCAGGAGCCCGGCATGGATGCCCTCCACGCTCGGCTCGGCGGTGATCAGGTTGGACGAGATAGCGGCCATCCGGGCGGCGGTCTTGTTCTCGAAGCTGTTAGTGACCGTGAGCATCCCGGCCGAGGCCATCTCGATCGGCACGAGGCTGGGGTGTGGGGTGTACATCAGAGCCAGGCCGACGTCGTGGGAGCGCAGCAGGTCGGCGTAGCTGTCCTGGCTTCGACGGGGGAGCATCTCGAGCATCGTGCCATCCCCGAGGTCGATCGGCTCCGAGGGCTCGACCCCGCCCACGCCGTGAAGCTCCCAGTTCGTGTCGAGCCCGCCCTCGGAGACCGCGCGGGCGAGGGCGAGCACCCCGAGCTCGAACATGTTGCGGCTCGCGTGGGACTCAGGGCGCCCGTAGAAGAGGAGCCCGCGAGCCTCCCTCGCCGCCATCTCGGCCTCTGAAGGGGCGTCGACCGGAGTGATCGCGTTGTCGAACGCGACGGAGGCTCGCTCGCCCGCTTCGAGCCCCTCGGAGAAGACGCCCAGGCCATGCACCCGGAAGTACTCGCGAAGCAGCTCGGTCGAGAACAGCGCGAAGTGCTCGAAGTCATAGCTCTCGCGAGCGAGTGCGGCGAAGGCCCCCATCGGAAACGTGAACGGTTCGTACTCCTGGATCATGTACAGGAACCGGGTGCCGCGCAGGCTTGTCACGGCGTCGTGGGCGATGTGGGCGGTCCACCAGGTCGTCGCGATGAACCGGTCCTCGTTGCTGACCTCGAGCGGGGCCTGCTCGCGCCCGAAGGCGACCTCCAACCGGTCGAAGAGGCCGGTCAGGCCGCTGTACGACTCGACCTGTCGCCGCCACGAGCGTGGAAGGGGGGGAGTGGGGTCGACGGTCACCAGCCGGACGCGAAGGCCGCGATCGGCAAGCCGCCGCGCCAGGTTCAGCTTGGCTATGTAACCGCCGAAGAAGTGCTCGAGATCGATCGTCGGGACCAGCAGATTGACGCGCTCCGGTGCGCCGTCCCGGATGTCGAGCTCGAGGGGCTCGATCTTCTCGAACAGCGTCCGTGCGCCCTCGTGGCTGGGGACGGGGGATGCGGCGCGCTGGGCCCTGAGCGGGTGGCACCAGCGCGTTTCCCCCGAGCCTCGACGGTGGCAGCGCGCGCTTGCCGGCGACCAGCGACACCGCTCGTCTCCAGGCGAGGCCGCGGACGATCGCGGCCTCGCCGGTGAGTGTTTCGGTCCGTCCGACGAGCTTCCTCGCCCTTCGCAACCACAGCCAGGCCATGGTCACGAGCGAGCGGTCGGCGATGGCGAGCCGTCTCACTGCTCGGCGCTTCGATCGCGCTCATCCGCTCACCGCAACGTTGCTCGAGCACCGTCGCGAACTGGAGGACCCGGCATACATCCCAGAAGTACGTGCTGCGCCACGCCGCAACTGTGGCCCTGGGCGTCCCGGCGAGCTTCTTGAGCCGGTCGAGGGCTGTCCCCGGACGCTGCCCGGTGGGGTTTGCGCGCGCATGGCCGAGCGCGGCGTCAGTGTGCTGGACGTAGTCGTAGAGCGGGCGATCGACGTACGCGATCCGACCGCTTGCCAGGGCCACCAGAGCCACCCAGTGGTCGTGGTAGGGGAGCCCGTGTCGAGGCGGAAATGGAAGGGCCAGCTCCAGCAGGTCGCGAGTGAACAGCGAGGCGGCGCCGGTGACCGTGTTGGCGATCAGGAGCGAGGCCATGTTCGTGTAGTTGTTGCGCCTCTGTGACCAATAGGTGCCGGAGAGCACCTGACCATCGCGATCCACGATGCGGGTGTCGCTGAACACGAGGTTGGCGGACCCGATCGCGCCGAGCAGCGTCTCCAGCTTGTCGGCGTGCCAGCGGTCGTCCTGGTCCGCGAAGGTCGCGTACGCGGCGGTTGGCGGGGTCATCGAAAGCGCGCGCTCGAAGTTGTGGTAGTAGCCGAGCCGGCGGGGGGAGGGCGAGAGCACGAAGCGAGGGTCTCCATCCAGGACGTGGCGCATCTCCTCGAGCGCCTCGGGCGAGCTCCGGTCGTCGCTCACCAGGCAGATCCAGTTGCCGTGAGTCTGCGAGCGGATTGACTCGACCTGTCGCTCGAACAGGTCCATGGGGGGCTCGTAGGTGGCCATGCAGACGGCCACCAGCGGTCCGGCGGAGCCGCCATTGCCGCCGCCGGCGGCGCCCTCGCTCGGCCCCGGGTCGAGCGCGATCCGCCCCACGGGCGCCGTGGTCTCGGTGCCGTCCTCGAGGGTCGCCACCGCGCTCAGCTCGACGCTGGTCGGCTCTGTGACCGGCCGGAAAGGCACGATGCCCCAGAACCCGCTTCGGTAGCTCATCAGCCGGGGATCGTCCTCGGAGGAACCGTCGCGCTCGATCTTCTCCGTGAGCGGCAGGGCGACCGTCGGGTGTAGGGCCTCGAAGAGGTCAGGACGGGGCATCGAGTGGGCGAGCACGGGCTCCTCGCGGCCGGCCGGGCCCACCCGGAGCGCTCGAAGCCTCTTCCTCCGGTGAAAGCAGGTGCCCCAGATGACGAGGCGCATTGCCGCTCCCGACGGCCAGCGGAGATGGGAGGACGGTTTCCAGGCGAACCTCGAGCTCGCCCGCTGGCGCCTCGCCGCGGACGGCCTGCTGTCGATTCGACTACAGCCTCCACGGTCCCCACCTCAATCTACTCGGCATACTGCACTTCGTTGGAGGATCGAGCCAAAAGCGCTCCTGGCGTCACCGATCCCGGCGGGTGGGGCTACTCGCTGGCCAACCTCACCGAGCTCATGTTCCCGTGCCTCGAGGCGATCGAGACGAAGTCCGTCGTGGAGATCGGTGCGTACCGGGGCGAGCTGACCCGCGAGCTGCTCGGCTGGGCGACCCGCTCCGGGGCCCGGGTGACGGCCGTCGACCCGGAGCCCCCTCCGCAGCTGCTGAAGCTCGCGGACGAGCGGCCGGAGCTCGAGCTCGTTCGCCAGACGAGCCACGACGCGCTTGCGAGCCTGGCCCTGCCGGATGCGCTGATCATCGATAGCGACCACAACTACTACACCCTCACCGAGGAGCTACGGCTGATCGACTCGCGCGCGCCCGGAGCCGAGTTGCCGCTGCTCATGTTCCACGACGTCGCCTGGCCTCATGCCCGGCGGGACACCTATTACGTCCCCGAGCGGATCCCGGAAGAGCACCGCCAGCCGCTGGGTCACGACGTCAACCTCGCCCCGTGGGAGACGGGCGTCGCGGACGGGGGCCTGCCGTTCGAGTGGGCCGCGATGCGGGAGGGTGGGCCGCAGAACGGCGTGCTGACCGCCCTCGAAGACTTCGTGGCGGAGCGGTCGGGCCTCCGCCTGGCGGTCGTCTCCGCGTTCTTCGGGTTCGGCGTCCTCTGGCACACCGATGCCCCCTGGGCCGGGGCCGTTGCCGCGATCGTCGACCCGTGGGACCGCAACCCCGTTCTCGAGCGGCTCGAGGCCAACCGGGTCACGCACCTGGCGGCCAGGCACAAGCTCGCCCTGGAGCTGGAGCAGGCTCGACGCCGCGTCGCCGAGCAGGAGAAGCTCCTCCGTCCGATGCTCGAATCGCGGGCCTTCGCGGTCGCGGAGCGGTTGTCGCGGCTACACAAGCGAGGCGAGCCCGTCCTCTCGCGCCAGCAGGTCAAGCGGGCGCTCGGCGAGCCAGACCAGGGGTCATCGAGGTCGTCGTGATCCGTTCGAGGACGGGTCGCCGCCTCTCTGCGTGCGCAGGCGCCTGATGTAGCGACCCAGGGCGCGGGCCGGGGTGGTCAGCATCCAGCTCGTGCTCCGCTTGATGTCCTCGAGCTCACGCTCCATCATCAGGAGCTTCGCGTCGCGTCTGCAAGCCCGTGGCCCTGTTCCTCAGGCGTGCCGCGGCCGCGTCGGCCTCGGCGCGGCGTGCTCGCTCCTTCCAGTCGCCGGGCTCATCCCCGACGCCCGGGATCCGCCCCTCCCACTTCTCCGCAACGCGGGCGTGAGCCAGCTTCCATGACTCCGGATCCTTGAGGAGCTTCAGAGAATGGTGGTGGATGACTCGAAGGTTCTCGGTGACCACCTTCTTGCCCGCCGCTCGTGCCTGCAGGCAGATGTCGAAGTCGTAGCCGTGGAACTCGCCGAGCGACTCGTCGAAGCGAAGATTCTGGACGGCCCAGGGCGACATCGCGAGCACGAACCCGTCGAGGGCATCGACCTCGCCCGTCCGCGCGTAAGCCGGCAGGTCGTTCTCGTTCCAGGTGAGCGCCGGTACATCGCCGCCGCCGTATTCCTTGTAGACCTGGGTGAACGACCCCCAGGTCACGGAGCCGTCCCAATAGGCGATGCTCTGCACTCCCACGGCGCCTGCGCATCCGACGATCGCGATCTCCGGGTCGCGCAGCGTAGCCCTCAGCTTCTCGCAGAAGTCTTCGTCGACGATCTCGGTGTCCTGATGAAGCAGGACGAGGCATTCGAGGTCGTCGCGGTCGGCGACCATGTCGAGCAGCAGGTTGTAGCTCCGGAAGATCGAGCCCGCGCTCGCGTATGCGAGCACCTCCGAGTCGGGCTCACGCGCCAGCTCGATCCCCGGCTCCGCGCAGCGCTCGTATACCTCCGGGGCAGTGATTGAGCAGCCGAATGCAATCATCCGTGATCGGGGCGAGTTATAGCGCCGAGCGTCGAACGGGCGCGAGCCCCGCCATTCCCCCTTTCATCCCCATTTTGCAGCGTCCTGGTCCAGTCCATGCCGTGCCAGACGCCGCGAAGATTAGAGCAGCGGCATGCCCGTGTGCCCTGAAGTGGGCATGCGGCGCGCGCCACCCGGGAGGAGGCGGGGCTCCACTAGGATCCTCCGGCTGATGGCGAGCTCGCCCGCTGACACCCGGCGCGAGCGCCGCGCAGGCCCTACTCAGGCGCAGGGATCAGCGGTAGCGGGGCGTCGCGCGCCGCTTGGGCCGACGCTTGCCATCACCCTGGCCGTCGCGGTCGCGTGCTTCGGGATCGCCTTGGCGGTCGTGATCAAGCTCAGCACGCCCACCCAGCTGCCGGAGTTCCACTCGGAGGAGAACCAGGCGGCGGAGAGCGCGCTCTACGTGCTCGCCTTCGCCCTGATCCTGCCCATCGCGCTGATCGCGGTGCCACGCCTCGCAGACAGGATCGCCGCGGGCCCCAACGCGCGGGCGCTCTCGCCGATGGCCGCGCTGATGGTCGGCACACTTGCGGCTGCGCTGATCGTGGCCCGCGTCCTTCCCGGCGGCGGCGACGTGATCGAGGAACTGGTGGTGGTCTGCGCCTGGTCGCTGGGCGCGGCCGCGGCGCTTTATCGCGCCTCGCGTGCCACCCCCTGGGCGTCGGCGCTTCGGATCGCACACTTCGCGCCCGCCGCCTGGGCGGCTGCCGGTCTGCTCGTCCTCGCTGCTCCCCTTGCGTTCACGGACCTCGGCTCGATCAGCCTGGTCCCGGTCGCGCTGGGCGGCGCCGCCGTCGCGGCGCTGGTCTTCCTGTACGCGCGGCGTGGGCCAGCAGTCCTGCCCCGCGTGCCCCGCCCGTGGGGATTCGGCGTGGACGCGGTGCTGATCATCCTCGTGCTGCTGGCGGTGCCGGATCTGGTCATCCTCGGGCCGGGCCCCCCGCTCGGCGTGTACACGAACTCGATCATCCAGTTCCACCACGACCTGTGGCTCGGCCCGGTCAACGAGATGCTCGCCGGCCGCGTTCTCCTGGTCGACACCGCGGGCCAGTACGGAATTGCGCCGCTCTATCTCCTCGCCGGCTGGTTCCAGCTCGCCCCGATCGGATACGGGACCCTGGGGTTCTTCGATGCGGCCCTGTTCGCGCTCCTGTTCGCCAGCGGATACTGCGTCCTCAGGCTGGCGGGAACGTCGCGCCTGCTCGCCGCGGGCACGCTGGCCTTCGCGGTGGTCGTGTTGGTCTACAACCTCGCCTTCCCGGTCGGGGACCTGCCGCAGCACGGGCCATTGCGGTTCGGGCTCCCGATGGTGCTGGTCCTCGCGGCGATCGTGGAGGCCCGCTGGCCGCGGCGTGCCCGTGGCGCTTGGGTCGCGGGGCTCGTCGTCGTGGGCCTGTCCTCGATCTGGGCGCTCGAGGCATTTGCCTACACGCTCTTCACCTACGCCGCGATCGTCGCCTTCAAGGCCTGGCTGCGGCGCGGGCCCGGGCTCGTTCGGTGGCTGGCGGGACAGCTGATCTGGGCGGTCGTCGCGTGCGTCGCGGCTCAGGTCGTCTTCATCGCGGTGACGCTGGCGATCTCGGGGGCGCTGCCCGACTACGGGTGGTACTTCGCCTTCCTCCACGCGTTCCTGCGCGGCAACCTCGCCGAGCTGACCTATGACTTCTCGCCATGGTCAGGCGGGCTGGCCGTCGGGATGGCCTACGCGGCGTCGGCCGCCGGCGTGGTTCTTCTCGTCCGTCGCCGTCCCGATGTGGCGGAGCAGGAGCGCGTCGCGCTGACGGCGCTGTGTGGGGTCACGGCATACGGAATCGCCCTTTACAGCTACTTCGTCGACCGATCCCCCGACCATGTCCTGCCCTATGTCTCGCTGCCCGTGGTGCTCGCGGCGGCCCTCTGGCTCA
Organism: uncultured bacterium; assembly: GCA_963772345.1. Lineage (GTDB taxonomy): Bacteria > Actinomycetota > Thermoleophilia > Solirubrobacterales > 70-9 > AC-56. The sequence goes on from CAVYXB010000005.1 coordinate 48,904, forward strand.
GCCTGTTTCTGCGGCGCGGCGCGGCCCTGGAGCGCTCGGTTCGGCTCGGCGTTCTGGCCTTCAGCCTGTCGCTGGGGGTTCTGCTGGTCTCGGTGGCCTGGTCCTCGGTCGGTTCTCGCTACGACAGGTCGGCCCTCGCCCACGTCATCCCGGGCGGTAGCTCGCTGAGCGGGGCGCTTCATCGCCTCTGGCACCCGCCGCCGCTCAACCCCGCCTCTCCGAAGGGCGAGCAACTTCTCGACACGTACATGCCCGGCCAACAGAGGGTCGTGATGGTGGTGAAGCCGGATCTGGCCACCGAGATCCTGGTGCGAAGCGGACGCTCCAACGAGCTGCCGTTCAGCAATCCGCTCGAGGACAGCTTCGTGGGCTCGCGGGAGGTCCCCGCTCTCCAGCAGGCGGTGGACGACCTCCATCCCGGAGACCGGATGTTGACGCAGCCCGGCGCCCTCAAGGTGCTCGCGACGCTCCGAGCCCAACCGTCCCGCGACGTCCTGACCGACCCGGTTCACGTCGACGAAAGCTTCACCCCCCAGCAGGAATGGGTCCTGCAGCAAATGGCGGACCGCTTCCATCTGCGGATCCTCGACCGGGATCCCCAGGGGTTCCTCGTGGTCAGCCTGGCGCCCCGGGCGTCGGGGGGTTGAGCCCGCCCTAGCCCTGGGGTCCCCGGCAGATGGCGTAGAGGTCGAGAGCCCGCTCGAGGTCTCGATCGCTCAGCTCGAAATCGCCCACCGTGATCGCCTCCGCGCGCGGGTCGGTGGCCGGGCGGTAGTGGCGGAGCAGCAGGTCGTACAAATACTGGCGTCCCCGTCGCGGGACCAACCGGCGCAGGCGCAGCGGATCCATCCGCAGCAGCCGGTCGAGCGTCGCACGTTCCTCCCCGAAGAGCTCCATGTAGAGGTCTGACGCGACCAGCCCGCGTACCTCCACCTCGCCGAATGAGCTCCCGCAGAGCTCCCGCAGCTGGTCGGGGTCGAACTCGATGTAATGGTACGGATCGATGATCTCGTTGGGCCGCCCGAAGGTGAGGCGGTTCGGTGTGACGAAGGCCGCGACCCCGTCCGGCTCGAGGACCCGTGCCGCTTCGCTGACGACTCGGTGGGGATCGGGCACGTGCTCGACGGCGTGGCTCGCGATGATTGATTCGAAGCTGGACTCGGCAAAGGGGAGCTCGCGCATGTCCGCGACCACGGTCTCCCGATCCTGGTGGCGGAGCGCCTCGGGCTCGATGTCCACTCCGACCGTCTCCCGCGGGGCCAGCTTGTCGTAGCTGTGCCCGGTCCCGCAGCCCACGTCGAGCACCCTCCCCGGGCCCAGGAATGGCTCGCAGAGGACGTACGCCGCGACGTGGCGCTGCCAGGCGGGGTTGAAACCGCCGGCCGAGGTGACCGCCCGCTCGCCGGTGACCTTCACGGCATGAACTTGGGCGACCGCACGAGGTGGGCGCGGTGGAGGAGGTACCGCAGGGCGGTCCACAGCGTCTTCACCCCGTAGACGAGCGCGGGCTTGAAGCCAACCGACGACGCGTCGTTGAAGTAGTGGCCGTGTGCCGGAACCTCGGTCATCGGCAGCCCGAAGTTCGCCGCCTGGAAGAGCAGCTCGCTGTCGAAGACGAAGTCCGGCGAGTTGCGCAGGAATGGCACGGTGAGCAGGAGGCGCTTCGAATACGCGCGATAGCCGCTGTGAAGCTCGGACATCTGGGTGCCCATTGCCTTGTTCTCCAGGGTCGTCAGGAAGCGGTTCGCCATGTACTTCCAGCGCGGCATGCCGTCCGCGAGCGCCTGTCCGGGAAGGGCGAGACGGGATCCCAGCACGAGGTCGGCCCGCCCCTCGAGGATCGGCTCAATCATCCGCGGGATCAGCTCGGGCTCGTACTGGCCGTCCGGATGGAGCATCACCACCACATCCGCTCCACGCTGCAGGGCGTCCAGGTAGCAGGTCTTCTGATTGCCTCCATATCCGACCTGGTGCGGATGCCAGATGAGCCGCAGGGGCAGAGTGCGAGCCAGCTCGACCGTGTCGTCCGTGGAGGAGTCGTCCACGAGGATGATCTCGTCCACCCAATCGCGCGGGATGCCCGACACCGTTCGCTCGAGCGTGCGCGCTGCCTGGCGGGCAGGCATCACCACGATCACCTTGACGCCGGCACGCTCAGACATCGCTGGCTAGCGCGTTTGTGGCCCTTTGGGCCAGCTCAGACTGCGACCGGGCTGTAATCGTTGGGAAAGGCCGAGGGGCCGAAGAACCAGCTCTCCAGCGCGTAGCGCGGGCTTCGGCATCTCCGGGTCGGATCCCGTCTGGTGCAGGAACAGGTCGTCGAACAGGAGCGCATCGCCCGGCTCGAAGATCGGTCGTTGGACCTCGACTCCGCCCGCGGCCTCCTTAACGGTCTCGTCGGAGATGAGGTAGTCGAGCGCCATGCCCTCGGTGCCCGCGGCGACGATGTGGTCGATCCGGCGGGGGACGATGTCAAGCCCCGGGGCCTCGTCGCCGCAGCGCGATAGCGACAGCCATAGGTTCAGGGCGTGGACGTCGCCCAGGAACTTCCCGTCCTGGTGCCACGCGCCCGACACGTCGGGCTCGGCCTTGCGCAAGGTGGTCTTCTCGGCGGAGATCGCGCCCCGCTCACCGAGGTACCCGTGGACGACGCTCGGGAAGTTCACCCGCCCGAGCGCGTCGAGCGTGTCCAGCAGGACCTTGGGTGAATCCACGGCCAAGACTCCGCCTCCCTGCTCGATCCATGCGCGTTCGCCCAATCGCCGGAAGGCGGACTCGGGATTGAACTCCTCGTAGTAGCCCTCCGTGGCCGGCCTTCCCTCGCCGACGCTGGCTCGGGCCTCGAAGGCCTGGTCGATGCCCGCGGCGAGCTCGAGCGCCGTGTCACGCTCCACCAGGCCGCGAACCAGCAGGCAGCCATGGGTGAGGATCGCCGCGCGCAGGAGCTCCGGGGTCAGCTCCTGTGGGGTGATCTCGACCGGGCCGGGACCGTCCGGGAGAACGTCGAAGTCGGGGGTGACGAACTCGGGGTTCCGAGGCGCCTCCGCGATCAGCTGCACGCCGGCCAGATGGCGGAGCTCGAGGATTCGCCTGTCGGTCTCCAGCTCCCGATCGGAGCCGTTGGCTCCAGTGGCGCTGTCGATCTCGGCGAGCAGTTCCTCCAGCGAAGGGAGGCCCTCGGCTAGGGCCAAGATCTTCGCCTCGCGCTCGGCCGCTCGATTGGCCTCGGGCTCGCGCACCGCCTGGGCGCCGTTCCCCCCTGTGCTCCCCCTGTTCCGTCGAAAGATCACCGGCCTACCTCCCGAGCGTCGCGGCTCTCATGGGCGCGAACCGTAGCATCAGACGGCGATCGGGCTGTACTCGTTTGGGAACGCAGACGGCCCGAAGAACCAGCTCTCCAGCGCGTAGCGCGGCTTCGGCATCTCGGGGTCTGACCCGGTCTGGTGCAGGAAGAGCTCGTCGAACAGCAGGGCGTCACCCGGCTCGAAGATCGGGCGCAGGATTCCGACCCCGTCCGCGGCCTGCTCGGCAACTCGCTCGGAGACCTGGTCCTCGAAGAAGGTGCCTTCGGTACCGGTCGCGACAAGCTCGTCGAGCCGGCGGGGAACGATGTCGAGGCCCGGGGCCTCGTCGCCGCAGCGCGATAGCGACAGCCACAGGTTCAGGGCCTGGACGTGACCCAGGAACTTCCCATCCTGGTGCCAGGCGCCGGCGACGCTCGGCTCAGCCTTGCGCAGAGTCGTCTTTTGCGCGGAGAGCGCGCCGCGCTCGCCGAGGTATCCGTGGACGACGCTCGGGAAGTCGACCCGCTCGAGGGCGTCGAGCGTGTCCAGCAAGACCCTCGGCGAGTCGACGACAGCAGCCCCCCGCCCTGTTCGACCCAGGGCCGCTTGATGGGCTGAGGCGACGTCCGGCTCGAACTGCTCGTAGTAGCCGTCCGGGGCCGGTTCCCCTGCGGCGAGCGCGGTGCGTGCAGCGAACGCGGGGTCGATGTCGGCGGCCAGCTCGAGCGCCGTGTCTCGCTCGATCAGGCCGCGCACCAGCAGGCAACCGTGAGTAAGGATCGCGGCCCGCAGCAGCTCGGGCGTCAGCTCGTCCGGGGAGACCTCCACCGGTCCACCTCCGTTGGGCAGGGCGTCGAAGTCGGGGCTGGCGAACTGCGGGTCTTGTGGCGCCCCGTCGAGCAGCTGGATCCCCGCCTGGTGCCGAAGCCTGAGGATGCGGCGATCCACATCCAGGTCGCGGTCGGCGCCGGCGGCGTCGGCGATCTCGGCCAGCAGCTCATCGAGCGGTGGCAGCTCCTCGGCGAGGGCCGAGATCACCGCCGCTCGGTCGCGGACTTCGTCCTCCTGCGGCTCAGGCTCTGGCTCACGCACCGCCTGACCACCACCACCGCGCTTCCTCGAGCGAAAGATCAGCGGTCTACCCTCCCGGCTGGCGCAGCTCGCATGGGCGTCAACGGTAGCATCGGGTCGCCTGAGCGGGAGGTTTCCGCCGGTCGGCCCCGCCGATAGGGTCGAGAGCCGCTAGGAGCGAAACGGAGGGGTCGACGGACGTATGTGGGGTGGCAAGCGAGTCTCGGTCGTGCTCATGACTTATGCGGAGCGCGACTCGATCCGCTCCGTCATCGACGGGTTCTTCGACACCGGGGTCGTCGACGAGGTCCTGGTCGTCAACAACAACGCCGAGGCCGGGACCGAGGAGGAGATCGCCCAGACCAAGGCCCGCCAGGTGTTCGAGCCGCAACAGGGCTACGGCCACGCGACCCGGCGAGGGCTGCTCGAGGCGAGCGGGGACCTGATCGTGCTCGCCGAGCCCGACGGCACGTTCGTGCCCGAGGACATCCGGAAGCTCCTCGTCTACAGCGACGAGTGCGACGCGGTGTTCGGGACCCGGACGACGCGCGAGCTGATCTGGCACGGGGCCAACATGGAGTGGTTCCTGCGCTGGGGCAACTGGGCGGTTGCGAAGCTGATCGAGGTCCTCTTCAACACCAGCCACCTCAGCGACGTCGGATGCACCTACCGGCTCTTCATCGCGAGCTGGCCCACCGGATCGCCGAGACATGACCGTCGGGGGAGCCACGCGGCGCCCGAGATCCTCCTGCTGACGATCGCCTCCGGGGCACGCTTCGTCGAGGTGCCGGTCAACTACCTGCCGCGCGTTGGGATCTCCTCGGTCACCGGCGAGCCGCTCGAGGCGGTCGACCGTGGGCCTGCGGATGATCCTGCTCATCCTTCGCTTCCGGCGCCAGGGCGCCGAGGAGGGCGCCCCGGCCGGCGACGCTGGCCCGACCACCCACCAACCAGCGAGGGCGCCTGAGCCGAGTCGAACTTTGACCGGATCGCCGCGACTACGACGAGTCGCTCCCCGCCACGTAGTGGACCACTACCTGAGAAGCGAGCCAGTTCGTAATCGAGCATTGCCCCGCGGGACCGGCGCTCGACGTCGGTTGCGGCACGGCGGCGCTGGCCGCCCGACTCGCCGAGCGCGGGGTACGAGATGGTCGGGGTCGATCCCTCCGAGGGGATGCTGCGGGTGCTCGAGCAGAGGACGCTCCGGGGTCCGGGCGGTCAGGGATCGGGCACCGTCCCTGCCGTTCGCGGACCGAGCTTCGACCTCGTCTACTGCGTGGCGGTCATGCACCACATCGCCGAGCCGGAAGACGTTCGGCGGACGCTGTCCGAGATGGTGCGCGTGACGAGGCCCGGCGGCCGGGTGCTCGATCTGGGACCACAACCCGCGCAATCCCTACTGGCGGCTCCTGATGGCCCGTGTGCCTCAGGACACGGGCGAGGAGAGGCTGGTCGGCGTGGACGAGCTGCTTCGCGGTCTGGCGGATGCCGGCGCGGAGCCGGTTCTCGTCACGAGGTCGGGAATGGTCCCCGACTTCACCCCTCGCTCCCTCCTCGGCGCCGCCGCAGCCGCCGAGCGGGCCGTGGAGCGCACGCCCCTCGTTGCGCGGGATCTGCGCCCACAACGTCGTGCTCGCCTCGAAGGCGTCAGCCCTCAGCGCTTGACCTGGTAGGTATGAACGGCGACCGGAATGATGCCCGGATAGGTCTGCGTCGCTACGGGCGCCGGATAATCCGCTCGTCGTAGCTGCGCTGCGATCGCGTTCGTCAGCTGGGCATACGTGAACACGTGGCCGGGGACCCGCTCGCCTCCCGGCAGCGAAACGAGGAAGACGCGTCCGCCCTTGGCGTCGGTGACCGCGTCGTGGACCACCTCCGGAACGGGCAGCACCTTGTCGAAGACCCCGAAGGGGTGGTCTCGCTCCTGCGGGACACCTGCTCGGAACACCCGGCGAGGTTGTTCCAGCGCCGCGTCGAGGCCCGAGACCGGTCCGGGGCTCAGCACCGAGGCGTCGATGACTACGTCTCGCGGTGTGGAGGTCCGCTCGATTAGACCGGCGGCGGCGCGATAGTCGGTGCGTTGGTTCTCCGGCTTCAGCATCAAGCCTGCGCCAACCCCGAGGCCGGCGATCGCGAGGCACGCGGCGACCGTCCTGAGCGGCTCCCGGCCGGCTCTGAGGATGGTGGCGGCCAGGAGGGCCGCGCCCGGCCAGGACACCGCCAGGTTGCGAGTTCCGAAGACGTCGTTGCCGACCAGGCTCACGGCCGCCTCGCCGAGCGGAGCGGCCAGCGCGAGGACGACGATCAGGATCACGCCTCGGTCGGCAGCGGCCCGGCGTAGCAACTGTCGAAGGCTTCCTCGAAGGGCCACGGCGACGACCCCGACCGCGACGCCCGCGCCGATCATCGCGAGTCCCACGGGTCCGGGCACCGATCCCAGGCCCACGAACTGGTACGGATACCCGATCGACCAGTGCTCGAGGCTGACCCTGATGTTCGCGAGGGTGAACGGCTCCAGGAGCCCGAGGAGCTTGGTCGTCGGCGAGTTCAGGTCGGCGATCAGCCCGGTGAGCCACGGAAGGAAGGCGATCACCGCCCCGACGTTCGCCAGCACGGCCGCCCGCCGCGCCTCCCGATGGGCCCACCAGAGCCACGCGAGCTGGGCGGCGAGGAAGAACACGGCCGTGTAGTGGCTGTACATCGCGGCGCACGAGCTGGCGGCGTAGAGCGCCCACCACCGCGCCTTGCCGCCGTCGATCGCCACCAGCATCGCCACGGTCGAAAGCAGCCGCGAGCGCGATCATCAGCCCGTAGCCCCGGGCCTCGGTCGAGTAATAGATCATGAACGGGGCGGCCGCGGTGAGCCCTGCCCCGACGGCTGCCGCCCACCGTCCCACCGTGCGCGCCCCGATCAAGTAGACGAGCGGAATCGTCGCCACCCCCGCGAGGTAGGAGGGCAGGCGCAGCATCTCCGGCGTGAAGTCGATTCTCGTGGTCAGCCACGAGAGGGCGAAGAAGAGGGGAGGGGTGATCTCCGCGTCCGTGTGGACCGTCGAGATCACGCCGCCGAAGCTGCGCCCCGAGACCACCCAGTATGTGGACAGCTCGTCGGCGAACAGGCTGTCGTGGAGCACCAACAGCCGGACTACGGCGCCGACCACGGTGAGCGCCACGACGAGCAGGGGCGCGAGCAGCCGGGAGTCGGCGGTCACGGCCTGCGGGCGAAGGCCCAGACCTGAACGGGCAGGTCGGGCTCGTCGTGCAGCGAGTGCCAGGGGCGGTACGCGGACCAGCGGCTGAGGTTGCCGACCACGCATTGACGGTTCCCCCAGGAGCCCACCGTGTCCACCTCGAGGCCGCCTCGCTCGAGCAGGGTGCGCAGGCCCCTCGGGGTGAACCGCCAGTAGTCCGGCAACCCGTAGGCCGGAAGCTCGTGCACCCGGATCATGAATGGAGTCGAGACCACGACGTGGCCGCCGGGCCGGCACAGGCCGGCGAGGTTGGCGGCGGCCGCGCATGGGTCGGGGACGTGCTCGAGTACCTGCTCGCAGATGACCACGTCGAACCTCCCCGGGTCCTCGAGGGGCGCGCAGAGATCGAACTGGGGATAGTCGAGGCTGGTGTACTCCGCCCACGGCTTGTCGGCGTGACCGTGCCCGCTGATCTCGGCGGCGCTTTGCCGAGGGGGGTCGAGCGAGGCGAGGTGTTGGTCGACCGCGGCGTTCAGGACCAGCCGCTGCCAGTGCTCGGACGCCGAAGCCGCCTCCGGGAAGAGCAGGCGATCGCTGATCGCCGCGAGCCGGCGATATGCGCGGCCCACGTACAGTCGCGCCCGGCTCCCTGGGGCAGGCTTGTCCGGCCCGCTCAGAAGAGGCCCTTCCAGGACGGCGGAATGCGCTCCACGACGATGTCCACGTCAGCCGAGCTCGACTCCTCGTAGAACCAGTGCTCGAACGCGTCCTCGTCGGCGATCCGGTTGTGGGTGCCCCGCTCCTCCGCCATGTCCTCCGAGCTCCATGCACGGTCTCGCAGCAGGCGGTGCTTCGCGAGACAGAGGTCGTAGTCCATCCGGTGGAGATGGATCAGGCGAAGCTCGGGATCGAAGTGGTAGCGGCCGTCCGAGCGATGATGAAATCCGGGCGTCCACGACATGGGCTCGGTCGCGAGCGCCGGCTTGTCGTATGCGCCGTTCACGTACCAGTAGCCCCGCTGGTCGAGGATCGGCCGGTCAAGGCGAATCGGAGGCTCGATGTCCTTCATGTGCAGGAGCTCGTAGCCGAGGCAGTTCACCCACTCCTCGTCGAAGCGGTCCATGTAGTCGTCGAGCGGTCCCCACTGCGGGTCCGGGGCCACGATCTCGTCCACGTCCGTGACCAGGACGACGTCGTAGCGCTCGAGGAGCTCGTGCTGGTACGCCTCGACTGTGCGCACCGCCCATGCCCAGTCCACACGATCGTGGGCGACCGGAACCCGAACGAAGCCTCCTGTTGCCGTGGAGCCGTCGGTCGAATCGTTGTCGAGGACGTGGATGTCCTCGGGCGCGAAGAAGCGCGAGTAGTAACGGAGCCAGATCGGCAGGAAGATCGGCTCGTTGTGGACCATCGTGACCACAGCGCGCCGCTTCCTCGTTCGCTTGGCAGGGTCCCACGACGCGTACCGCTTGCGCCGGTACTCGCGCGTCGGCTCGAAGAACACCTCCATCGGATGAGGCCGGCTCTCGTGGATCTCCGGCATCCTCACCGGGTTGCGAGTCTCGGTGTTCGCGCTCGCCCGCACGGTCTCGTCGCTTCCCCTGCTCCGGGCCAAGGATCCTAGTTCGACGGCGAGGGCTCGCCCACCGGACGGGCTGGGACGCCCGCCACCGTTGCCCTGGCGGGGACGTCGTCCACGACCACGGCGTTCGCTCCGATTTGCGCGCGCTCGCCGATGTGGACCGGGCCGATCACCTTCGCTCCGGTCCCAATCGTCACGCTGGTCTCGATCGTCGCGCCGACCACGTTCCCCGCTCGCAGCCCGATGGTGACGAACGGCCCGACCACCGCGCCAGGTCCGACCTCCACCAACCCGTCGATCACGACCTGGCCATGGATGATGTAGACGCCGGGATGCATGACCACCGGGTCCCCGATTGAAATCTGCGCGATCGCCATCGCGAGCCGGTGCGCAAGCCGAGGCAGCATGGGCACTCCCAACGCCTGAAGGCGGGCCTTCAGGCGGTAAAGCGCGTGTCCCAAAAAAGCGTCGCTCACCCACATCAGGCGGAGCACTTGGACCGCCGCGTCCAGGCGCGATCGAAACTCGTGACGCTCGCCTCGGTGGCGGGCGGTGATCCGGGCGTCCGCGAGCACGGCGGCGCGGAAACCCGGGTGCCGCGCCCGGATCGAGCGCCACACCTCCCTCGCGTCTGCCTGCCCCTGGCCGTTCTGCATCGCGACTCCTGACCCTATTACGCCGCGAGCCCGCAGACGGTGACCGGCTTGCGAGAGGCGATCGTGAGCCTCCACGGCGGTTCCGCCGGATCGGAGGGGAGGCGAAGCTCCACCGCGTGCGCGCCTCCTCGCGGGGGGTTGAGCAGGGTGACGGGAGGATCCGCGAATTTTCCGATCACAAGACGGGCATTCGGGAGATCGTCGCCTCCGATCCAGGCCCCACCCGGGGGGAGGGCCACCTCGGCGAGCGGCGGCTGTGCCGCGACGGTTCCGGCCGGTGCGGTTGAGGGGGTCCCAGCGCTGGAAGGCCGGAGGACGACGCAGCCCCCGCGCCCCGTCGCCGCCCCGCTCTGGAGCTTCACAATCCCCGGCCGGGGCCCCCGCGTGGGCGGCGTGGCGGCCGCGGGCTCCAGCCCGAGCCCGAGCCCGCCCAAGAGCGCCCGGTCCGCCGACGCACGCGTCGTCCCGGATGCGCCTGCGAGCTCGCCCGGCGGAAGCCCGATCGAGCCGTACGCGGCGGCCGCCGCGAGGTAGTCGCCGGCGGTGGGGAAGAAGGGGCTCGGGGCGTAGTCGGGGTCCACCCGGTCGCCTTCGAGATCGTAGGCGCTGTACTCACCCTGGGCTAGCGCCGAGCCCTCGCGGAGGGCGGTGCCCGCGTCGTGGAGCTTCGCCACGTTCGATGCCAAGCCGAGCAGCAGCACCACCGACGCGAAGCCTGCCACCGCGGCACGGACGGTGGCGCTGCCGGCATCTCGCCAGGCGCCCGCCAGCTCGACTCCCAGCCAGAGGAAGAGGATCGTCTCCGGATACAGATACCGGGGTGCGTCCGGGACGCGGATGAACCCGCCGGGGGACAGTCGCGTCGCGGCGAGGAGGACGATCAGTCCGCCCGCGGCGGCCCAGAACGTCGGTCGCAGCCGCCTCCAGCGAAGGGCTGCCCCGACGCAGATCACGACCAGCAGCAAGGCCGATGCGACGTCCGCGAGTGGACGGTTGAAGACGGGCTCGCTGAGGACTCCCGAGAGGCCGGAGACCGCGGCGGTCAGCATCGTCCACGACGCCCGCTCGAACGACAGCACGTCAACGATCCCCTGATGCGGGGTGTCGGCCGTTCGCTGGTAGAAGAGCAGGAACGCGGCCACGAGCGCCGCTGGGACCGCGACCACCCAGGCGCTCGTCCACCGGCGGGGCGACGGACGGAACGCGATCAGGATCGCGCTGGCGGCGAGGAATCCCAGACCGGTCGGGTGTGAGGTGGCCGAGACGCACAGGAGCACCGTCGCGATCGCATCGCCGCGACGATCCTCGCGCTCGAGCGCGAGGATCGCACCCAGCCCGGAGGCGATTGCGAGCAGCGAGGGGATCCGGGTTCCGGTGAGCAGCTCCTCCCCGCCTGATCCGTAGAACAGCAGGAGCACCGTGGGAAAGAGCGCGAACAGGCCGCCGATCCGTCGGCGCGCGATCGCGTAGAAGAGGGCTACGCAAAGGAGCCCGAGGGCGATCGCGACCAGGCGATAAGGGAGGTAGGAGCCGATGCCGAAGAGCTCGAACATCGCCTTGTAGAGCACCATCGGCAGCGCGATCAGGTACAGGTTGGAGTGGAGGATCGCATGCCCGAGGGAGCTCTCGGCAAGCCGCTGGGCGTAAAACAGGTCGTCCCCGACCATCACCTGGCCCCGTCCCCAGTAGAGGAGCGCGGCTGTGGCCAGGACCATGGCGAGGGCGAGGATCGCGGGTGCGCTCGCCTCAGCTCGGTCCCGCATGGTGGCTTCAGGCACGGCGGGGGAGGCTATAGCCGCCCGGCGCGGGCGAGCAGCCCTCCCTTGACGCGGCGTCCCAGCCGGACATAGTCCTCAAGGTCCTGGCGGCGGGGCAGGAGCGCATCTCGGAGCCCCGCTTGGGTGGTGCGGAAGAAGAGCACCGCCGAGAGCAACGACACGAGGACGTAGGAGCCGCAGGAGACGATTGCGGCGCCGGTGTCGCCGTGGTCGGGGATGACGAGCAGGTAGGCGACCAGGGTGACCGGGAAGCTGACCAGGCCGACCAGGAGCGCATAGTTCGCCGCGCCGCGCCCCGTGAACGCGGCCACCATCACCCGGGCGACACCCAGCAGCGCCACCCCAGGAACCACGATCAGGCCGAGCTCCGGAATGCGGCCGAAGCCCGCGCCCCAGACGAGCGGCGCGATCGCCAGCACCGGGATGACGGCGAGTGCGGTCAACGCGCAGACGAGCACCGCGTGGCGGACGGCGGAGGCCTGAGGCCCGGTTGCGGCGGCCGGCATGCCCAGGCTCGCCGCCTCGAGGCTCGCCGTCCTGGGTAGCACGACGGAAGCCAGGGGCTGGGACAGGATCCAGACCAGTGAGGTGATCGAGATCGTGACGGCGTACACGCCGGTGTCGGCGGCGCCCCAGTAGGCGCTGAGGATGAACAGGTCGGGACGAACGTTGATGAACTGGAACAAGTCGTTGACCCACGCCCGGATGCCGAAGGCCCCCGCGGCGCGCCCCCCTGGTCGGGGCCGTCGCCGGCCCCCTGGGCGCGGGCGAACCGAAGCGCCCACGCGGCGTTGAACGCGCCTCCCACGGCGAATCCCGCGGCGAATCCGATCACGGTGCCGGTCTCGTCGCCGATCAGGGCGCCGATCGGGCACATGATCAGCACCGCCGCCGGGGCCGAGACCGTCACGAGGGCGTACTCCTCGAAGCGCTCGCACGCCAACGGGATGGCCGGCACGATCCACCACGCCAGCGCAAATGGAAGCGCTCCCATCAGGCTGGCGGCCATCCCCGGGCTGAACTCGCTCATCGCGGAGTTGCGCAGGAGCAGGTAGGCGCCGAAGCCGAGCAGGGCGCCTCCCAGCCCGAGGACGATCGAAGCGCGCACAGCGCCTCGTGCGGCGCTGCGGGGCGACCAAAGGCCGGCACCGACGCGATAGGTGACGCTCGTTCTCATTCCAATCCCCGCGACGAAGGCGGCGATCACCACCACCTGGGTGCAAAGGGCCACTAGGCCGGCGCCGTCGGGTCCCTCGATCCGGGCGACGGCGATGCTGTTCACGCCCAGGGCGCCGAACGAGGCCATCAGGCCCGCGGAGGCGAGGACGGCGCCGGTTCCGAAGGCTCGCGCCGGCGCTCGCGGCGTTTGCGACGGGCGCTCGGCGACGGTCACAGGTTCGGCGATGCCCCCGGCCTTCCCGGACGATGTCGCCACCGGCTCATCCCCGCTGCGCCGCCGCTTGGAGCTGCGCGGCCGGCTGGTCCCGGGTTGGACGCCTGATCGCGTTTCGGGCCACGGATGCCAGGAGCTTCACGGCGATCCCGCCGTAGACGATCGCGCTCACAAGCGCACCCTTCGTGGCGGCGTAGTGCTTGCGATAGAAGCGGAACATGCCGTAGTGGAAGGCGTAGTTCAGCCGCGGCGAGCGAACCGGGCCGCTCGACCCGGCCTTGACGTGGACCACCGTCGCCGAGGGCTCGTACCAGGTCACCCAGCCGGCCTCGGCGAACCGGTAGCAGAGGTCGAGGTCCTCCATGTACATCCAGTAGCCCTCGTCGAAGAGCCCGACCTCGTCGAGCGCCGCGCGCCGGATCAGCATGAAGGCGCCGTTGATGGCGTCGACCGGCCCCGATTCGACCTCGGGAGCGCGATACGCGGCGAGCACGCCGCGAGTCGCGCTGGCGGCCGATCCCTGTGAAGTGGCCGAGCGCGCTGACCGGGGTCGGGAAGGAGCGCTTGGCTGCGTAGTCGAACGTCCCGTCGCGGAGCACCAGGCGACACCCGGAGATGCCGAGCTTGATCCGCTCCTCCATCAGGTCGAGCATGCGGTCGAGCGGCTCCGGCGGTCACCCGCGTGTCCGGGTTGAGGCACGAGGACGTAGGGAGCGCTCCCCGCCCTGATCGCGATGTTGCTCGCCGCCCGAAGCCGACATTGCGCGGCGACACGGTCAGGCTCACCTCCGGGAACTCGCGCCGCGACCATCTCCGCGCGTCCCGTCGCGGGAGGCGTTGTCCACCACGTGCACGCGTCATCCCGCCGCTGCGCCGGATGGTCGCGCAGCGAGCGAAGGCAGTCCCGCAGCAGCTCCTTGCTGCGGTAGGAGACGATCACCACGTCCAGTCGGGGCTCGCCCGACGTCGTGGACGCTTGCCTGCGCCTGAAGCGGTCCTGCCTCGATCGGACGCCGTCTCCGTCAGTGCTCCAGCACCAACCCGAGGAAGCGCTTCGTGCGCTCCTCCCGGGGGCTGTCGAGGACCTGAGCCGGTGGCCCTTGTTCGACGATCACGCCGTCGTCCATGAAGACCACATTGTCCGCGACTTCGCGAGCGAACCCGATCTCGTGGGTGACGACGACCATCGTCATGCCCTCGGAGGCGAGCTCGCGCATCACGTCGAGCACCTCCTTGACCAGCTCCGGGTCGAGGGCGCTGGTGACCTCGTCGAACAGCATCACCTTCGGGTCCATCGCCAGCGCCCGGGCGATCGCCACCCGCTGCTGCTGGCCGCCGGAGAGGCGTGCCGGATACTCGTCCACCTTGTCCGCAAGCCCGACCCGCGTCAGAAGCGCCTGCGCCTTGGCTCTTCGCCTCGTCTGACTTTCGCCCGCAGGACCATCTGCTTGGGCGAGGCGGACGTTCTCGATCGCGGTCATGTGCGGGAAGAGGTTGAATCGCTGGAAGACCATCCCGATCTTCGCGCGGTTGCGGACGATCTCCGACTCCCGAAGCTCGTGCAGCTTGGCGCCCACCTGTCGGTACCCAACGAGCTCTCCGTCCACCCAGAGCCGGCCCCGGTTGATGTTCTCGAGGTGGTTGATGCAGCGGAGGAAGGTGGACTTCCCCGATCCCGAAGGGCCGAGCAGGCACATGACGCTGGCCGGTGCCACCTCCAGCGAGATCCCCTTCAGCACCTCCAGGCGGCCGAAGCGCTTGTGGACGCTTTCGGCCTTCACCATGGCATCGCTCATCGGTGATCCTCGGGAAGCCTGGGCGGCTCTTGCGTGGGCGCTCGACCTCCGCGTGGCGTGGCCAGAAGCCGGTTCGTATCCGCTGGAAGAGGGTGGGCGCCGTTTCGCGTGTGCTTCCGCGGCCGAAGTATCGCTCGAGGTAGTACTGGCCGATGGACAGGATCGAGGTCACCGCGAGGTACCAGATGCTCACCATGATCAGGAGCGGGATCGTCTTGTAGTTCGTCGCGTAGATCAGCTGCGCCGTGTAGAGGAGGTCGCCCAGGGCGATGAACGCGACGAGCGACGTGGTTTTGAGCATCGAGATCGTCTCGTTGCCCGTCGGCGGGATGATCACCCGCATCGCCTGTGGAAGGACGATGCGGCGCATCGTCTGCAGGCGCGTCATCCCGAGGGCGTGCGCTGCGTCGGTCTGGCCCTCGTCGACCGAGATGATCCCCGCGCGCACGATCTCCGACATGTAGGCGCCCTCGTTCAGCCCCAGCGCCAGGGTTGCGGCGACGAACGTGGTGATCACCGAGTTCGCGTCCAGGTGGATGAACGAGGGGCCGAACGGAATGCCGAGGTCGATGGATGGATACACGGCGGCGATGAAGTACCAGAACAGGATCTGGACGAGCACCGGCGTTCCGCGAAGGAGCCAGATGTAGATCCAGCTCACGCCGCTCACGACGGCGTTCCGCGACATCCGCATCAGGGCCAGCACGACGCCGAGCACGATCCCGACCGCCATCGCGAGCACGGTGAGCTCGAGCGTCACCACGAAGCCCCTGCAGGATCCTGCTGCTGAACAGGAAGTCGCCGACGACGCCCCACTCGAACCGTGGATTGGTGGCGACCGAGCGAGCCAGCGAGGCGACGAGGATCGCGATCACCGCGGCCGCAATCCAGCGCCCGTAGTGGCGGACCGGAACCGCCCGGATCTCGCCGGGCGGTTCCGTCCGCGTTATCTCGTCTGTCGCGCCGCCCGGGACCGGCCACGCCCTCATTGTGCCCCTAGCTGGCCGGCACGTTCGTGGGGTTGATCTCCGGGTTCGTGATCGTGCATGGACAACCTGCGGCGCCCTTCTTCACCAGGCCCCAATAGCTGAAGATCCGATCGTAGGTCCCGTCGGCTATCACTGCCTTGAGCGCGCCCTGGACGGGCTTCGCCATGCCGTTGCCCTTCGGCATCGCGATCCCGTAGAGCGCCGTGCCGTACTGCTTGCCGGTGAGCTTGAACTTGCCGTCAGATTGCTCCACCGCGTAGGCGGCGGGCGGCGAGTCCGCCATGGCGACGTCGGCGCGACCGCTCGACAGTGCGAGGTTGACCGCGTTCTGGTCGGGGAAGACCTGGACTGAGACCCCCGGGCTTGCCGGCAGCGGTGCATTTCTTGTTCTGCGCGGTGGCGTCCGCTGCCTGGGTGGTTCCGCGCTCCGCGGCGACCTTCTGGCCACAGAGGTCCGCGAGCGACTGAATGTCGGGCCCGCCGTCGGCGTTGACGTAGAACGACGTGCCTGCGATCGCGTAGCTGACGAAGTCGACCGTCTTCTCCCGCTCCTTGGTGATCGTGAAGGAGGACATCCCGAGGTCGTACTTGTTGGCCGCGAGGCCCGGGATGATGCTGTCGAAGGTGACGTTCTTGACGTCGGCCTGGAGCCCCATCACCTGGGCGATGGCCTTGGCAAGATCCGGCGTCCATCCCGATCACCGTGTTGCCGTTCTCGGCGATGAACTCGTTCGGGCGCGTAGGTGGCGTCGGCGGCGACGCTGAGCGTGCCGCTCGACTTGATCGAGCTCGGGACCTGCGCCGCGATCTTCTTGTCGACCGGGACGTTGATGTTCGGCGTGGCCGTCAGGGCCGCGGTCGTCGGTGGTGCTGCTGCCGTTGTCTGACCCGCCGCACCCGGCGGCGATGCCCGCGGTGGCGAGCGCAGCCAGCAGTACCGCGCCAACCCTCATTCGTGCGCCCCTGATCATGCTGTTCGTCCTCTCTTCTCCGGGGGGTGTAAGACGTCGCTCCGGAACATACCCGTTCCCTCACTACACTTCCTGAAGCGATGCTCGACGAGACGCTGAACCGTCCGTGCGGCGGTCGCTACGCGAACGTCCTCGAGGCGGTCGGCAACACGCCGCTGGTGCAGCTCCCACGGGTTTCGCCCAAGCCGGGGGTCCACATCTTCGCCAAGCTCGAAGGGCGCAACCCGACCGGGTCCGTCAAGGACCGGGTGGCCAAGGCGATGATCGACTCCGCGGAGGGGGAGGGAGCGATCGGGCCGGGCCAGACGATCCTCGAGCCGACGTCGGGGAACACCGGCATCTCCCTGGCGATGATCTGCCGTCGCAAGGGCTACCCGCTGAAGGTGGTGATGCCCGACAACGTCACCGAGGAGCGGACCCAGCTGCTGCGCATGTACGGGGCCGAGATCGTGTACTCGGAGGGGGCCAAGGGATCCAACGGCGCGGTTGAGCTTGCGCTGGAGATGGCGGAGCAGGACGCCTCCTACTACATGCCGTACCAGTACGGCAACGAGGCGAATCCCCGCGCCCACTACGACGGCACCGCGCCGGAGATCCTCGAGGAGCTCGATCACGTCGCCGCCTTCGTTGGCGGGCTTGGAACGGGCGGGACTCTCATGGGCGTCGGTCGACGCCTCAAGGAGCACGATCCGGATGCCAAGATCGTCGCCGCCGAGCCCATGCAGGGTGAGCTGGTTCAGGGGCTGCGCTCGCTCGATGACGGCTTCATCCCGCCGATCATCGACCTCTCCGTCCTGGACCGGAAGATCATGGTCTCAAACCGCGACGCGATCGTCTGGACCCAGAAGCTGCTGCACGAGGAGGGGCTGTTCGCCGGCGTGTCGACCGGAGCGATCGCCGCGATCGCGGTTCGGATCGCCGACGAGCTCGACGAGGGCAACGTGGTCTTCATCGCGCCGGATGACGGATGGAAGTACCTCTCCTCGGGCGTCTACACGAAGCCGATCGAGGAGCTCGAGGGCATCGACTCCACCGTTTGGTGGTAGCGCCTTGACCCGTCCCGGGTGGCGTCGGTGGATGCCGTCTGCGCGCAACCGGGGCGTGGATGCAACGCCGCCGAGCCCACAGCTGCTGTTCCTGCATCTGCCCCGCACAGGGGGCATGGCGCTGGAGCAGCACTTCGAGGCCGTCGTGGGCTCCGCCAATGTCGTGCGCATTTCGTTGCCGCCGGACGTCTTCGAGCACCTCGGGGAGCTCAAGTCCAAGCAGGTGGTGCTGGGGCACTTCTTCTACCCTGCCGTGCGTCTGGTTCCCGGGGAGCCCACGGTGGCGACCGTCGTGCGGGAGCCCGTGGATCGCTCGATCTCCGTCTGGGAGTACCTCCAGTGGCAGGTCCAGCACCCCGACCACGCGGTGCTCGCCTCCCGCGGAATCCGGAGCGTGGGGGATTTCGCCGAGGACGATCGCCTGGCGGGCCATGTCCGCGACAATCAGACCCGGCTCCTCGGAGTCGAGTACGACGTCGCGGCGGTCGCCGCCGCGTTCGAGGCGGGCGAGATCGATCTCGAGGAGGCCCAGCGCCGGGCGGCGGAGGCCGAGCGGGCGCCGGCAGACGCGGCGATGCTCGACCGCGCGAAGGACAGGCTGCGGCGGATGTGGTGGTGGGAGTGACCGAGGAGTTGCCGGACTTCGTACGAGTCCTCGAGCGCGCCCTTGGCCGGCCAGCGGGGCCGCCCCTGAAGCGCTTCAATGCGACCCCCCCGGCCACGGTGGCGCTGCGCGAGAGGGCCTACGACGAGGACATCCGGAGTCGACTCGCCGAGCTGAATCGATTCGACGCGGAGCTCTACGCCTTCGCCCGGGAGCTGTGGGAGTCTCGACGCGACGCCGTGACGGCCTGAAGGCCGACGGTTGACCGGAGCCCGACGCGTCGACGCCGAAGTGGTCAAGCGCGTCGCGGGACGCGTCCGCAAGCTGGCCTCGAGCTACGCGCCACCCCGGTTCGGGCATGTCCCGGATCCTGGCTCCGCGCTGTTCCTGTGCTCGGTGGACCACCGGACCGGCTACCGCAGGGCTCATCTCGTCGCCGGCGAAGGCCCGCTGCAGGGCAGCGCGCTCATGTGGGCGGTGGGCTTGAGCGCCGCGGAGCGGGACCCAGGGCTGCTGACGGCCGTATCGCTCCGGGAGATCACCGGCGAGCGCGTCGCGGAGCTGTTTCGGATCGGCGGCGAGACGGTGTCCGACCCGGAGCGGCGGGCGGCCCTGTGGCGCGACCTTGCCGATGGCCTCGAACGGGATCACGGCGGAGAGGCACGCAGGTTGCTGGCCGCCGCCGAGGGCTGTCTCGGCGGTGAAGGGGGGCTGCTGACCCGGCTCGCGCGCTACGAGGCCTATGCGGATCCGCTCCGCAAGAAGTCGTTTCTGTTCGCGAAGATCTGCGAGCGACGCGGCTGGCTCGAGGTCCGCGATCCCGAGAGCTGGGAGGTGTGTGCGGACAACGTCCTGATGCGCCTCGCACTGCGCTCGGGTCTCGTCGCCCCTGGGTCGCTGCCGCAGGTGCGCGCGAGCACCGTGGAGGGCTTCGCGGAGGTCGCGCGCCGAGCGGAGATCTCACCGCCGATCCTCGACGACCTCCTGTGGGAGCTCGGCCGCGCACGATCCGGACCTGCTCGGGACGGAGGCGGGAGACCTGTCCGAGCCCCCGCGGGATCCGTCGTCGGCCTGGTACTGACGGCGCTGCGCGAACGGATCGGGCGGCTTGGGCTAGCCGCCGTGCATCGCGTTCATCGCGCTTCGCAGGTCGCCTGCGTTGAGCGCGTGAGGCGGCACGGGGAAGGAGCGGTAGCTGAAGCCGCTCACGAGGTCGAGCTTGAAGATCCTCTGCCCGCTGGCGTTGTATGCGCCGACGAACGGGATACCGCCCCACCCGACCAGCCAGTCGCCCGACGGCAGCCGCCGTGCAGAGCCGCAGCAGATCGAGCTCGCGGCCTCCGGATCGGAGAACGACTGGACGAGCCTCGCGGTACCGGCCTGCGGGTCGACTCGATAGCGGACGACCCTGGGCGGCTTGTTCAGGAAGCTGAAGTTGTCGTGGATCGTGATCGTCCCGTCCGGATCGCGACGGGCGTCGTGCTGCCCTCCCAGCGGATAGGCGCTCTCCGGGTCGTTGAGGACCTCCAGGCTCTTGGACGTCGGCGTCCCGCCGAGCTTCCAGACGACCCCGCCTGTGCTGCGGTTGATCTCATAGACGGCGTCGAGGTGGCGGAAGGACAGAATCATGTTCTTGCCGTCCGGCTCGGCCGAGTTCCAGTGCTGGATGTCGTACGGCTGGGGCCGCTGGAGGATCATGTCCCACCACCGGGTGGGCGTCTGGTCGAGCCCGATGTGGGCGAGGGAGTTCCACTTCCAGACGAGCTTGCCCCCGGGCGTGACCTCCTGGATCTGGAACCCGGTCACCGTCGCGTTCGCCGAGCCTCCGTACGGGCTGGCGTCGACATGCGACTTGTGCACCTGGGCGCCGATCAGGTAGTTCCCGTTCGGGAGGAGCTGGAGCTCGTGGATGTCGGCCACCGGCCCCCCGACCGCCTTCACGAGACGGACGAGGCTCCCGTCGAGTCTGTGGATCTGGTAGTCGCCCAGCTGGGCGGTGGCCTCGTCCACGGGGGCGAAGGCGATCGTTCCGTCGGGAGCAGCTCGGCGTTGTCGGGCTCCCCGCTGGCCTTGTACCACCACACCGGCACGCCGTTGCGATCGAAGATCGTCGCGTATTCATGCTGCATCTGCACCACGAAGAAGCCCGGCCCGCCGCCCCGCTGTGCGCGTGAAGTGGTACTCCGGGAAGTCGGTCGGCAGGCAGCGGACGTGGAAGTGCAGGTAGCGATGGCCCGGCCGGTGGAAGGTGACCGAGAACGACCGCCCCGGCATCAGGGCGCGGTAGGCGACGAAGTCCCCGTCGTGGAAGCCCCCGGATCCGACCTTCCCGAGCCAGTCGCCGGGCGTCGTGACGCTCACCTTGACCGGGTTCCCGGTGCATCGGATGGCGTAGTCGTGGATCGCCCATTCGAACGAAGGAGCCAGCGTGCGGCGTGGTCGAGAAGCTGGGGTTGGGCGCGCCGCGCCCGTGCGGGGCGGCCTGCGCCACGGTGCGCGCCGAGCCCCGCAACGAGCACGCAGGCGAACGCACCCCATCGCGCCGCGCGGGCCAGGCAAGCCGCCTTGGACCTCAATCGCACTCCGATCATCCTCCCGTGACCGCCGACTCTATCCGACCTGCGCGAACCGGAGCCGAAATTCCCTACGAAAACCACCCCTGGCAGGCGCCGCGGGGGTCACCCCCCGATCGGCGCCCTGGGGTTGGCGCCCCAGAACACCAGGGTGCCCATCATCCCGATCAGGTGGACGAGGACGATGTTCAAGACCATCGACTTGGCGGTCGCCGTGCCGACCCCGACCGGTCCGCCGGAGGCGGTGTAGCCGTAGTAGCAGCCGACGAGCACGATCGCGGTCGCCATCACCATCGCCTTGATCACGCTGAATAAGAGGTCGGGCGGGTTTTGGAACATCCAGAAGATCAGGAAGTAGCCGCCCGAGGAGACGTCGCCGATCTGCTTGACGACCGCGAGCCAGGAGGCGAAGTAGCCGATCCCGATCGCCGCCAGGTACATGAACGGAAGCGTCATCCAGGCGCCGAGCAGGCGGGTCGCGGCCAAGAAGGTCATCGGCGGGACCCCCATCACCTCGAGGGCGTCGATCTCGTCAGAGATCCGCATCGCGCCGAGCTCGGCGACGATCCCGGTCCCGACCTTGGCGGCCATCATGTAGCCGAAGGCGTAGGGGATCACCTCGCGAAGGTCACACCAGGCGGCGAACACCCCGGCGTAGGAGGGGGAGCCGACCGAGCGGTTGAAGTAGGCGCCCTCGATCCCGCACTGAAGGCCCAAGATGAACACCAGCCCCCAGATCACGATCGTCGAGCCGAGGATCAGGATCCCCGCCTGGCGAAGCGCCTCGCCGAAGAACTGCAGCACCCGGCCCGAGTAGACGAGCCCCATCGTCTTGGTGCAAAAGCGGGCGATCTCCCCGAGCGAGGAGAGCCAGTCGCGGGGTACGGCCAGCCAGCCCATCAGGAGACCACCGCTGTGGGCCTGCCGCCACGATGGCGCCCTAACCCGCCGAGAGCGGACGCGAAGCGGAGCATCTCGGCGGAGTTATTCACTTAATCACGTTCAACTCCGGATGGGTGGCGAGCAGGGTCTGGGTGAACACGTAGTTGAACGCGAACACGCCCAAGAAGGCGATCACGACCGCCTCGTTGACCGCCCGCCCGACCCCGGCGGCCCCGCCGGAGGCGTTCATCCCCTTGTAGGAGCAGACGATCGCGATGATCGCCCCGAACAGGGTCGTCTTCAGGATCGAGCCCCAGAGCTCGGTCACCGAGGCGTTGTTGAGCAAGGGTGGCGAAGAAGCCGCCGAGCGGGGCGTGGTAGGCGATCTCGGCGAAGATCCCGCCGGCGATCCCGAACAAGAGCGCGTAGATGTCCAAGAGCCCCGTGATCAGCATCAAGGAGAGGAATCTGGGGACGACGAGGTTCTTGATCGGGTCGACCCCGAGCACCTGCAGGGCGTCGAGCTCCTCGCGGATCTTGCGGGCCCCGAGGTCGGCGGTGATCGCCGTCCCGGCGACCCCGGCGACGACGACCGCGGTCACGAACGGGGCGAACTCGCGGACCGAGGCGAGGATGAAGAAGCCCCCGAGGCGGTCGAGGGCGCCGAACAGGGTGAGGAAGTTGGCGGCCTGAAGGCCGGGGGCGCCGAACCCGAAGGCGACGGTGGAGATCAGCATCGGAAACCAGCACAGCTGCAGCGCGAAGATGAACTGGGAGATGAACTCCCCGCCGTAGGGGTAGGGGGGTCGGACCGTCGCCGTGATCGTCTTGCCGGTGAGGATCATCATGTTCCCCACCTGCTCGAACAGGCTCTTGGCGGGCAGGAACGCCCTGTCGGCGACGGTTCGGACCACTATCGCTCTCCTCCTACCATTGCCGCCTCAAACGGCCCGGGTAATGGACATCCCGACGAGACCTTGACTCGCCACCAGTTCATGAGCGCTCCCACCGGGCCCCACTTTGGCGCGACCTCCCAGGTGGCGCAGCCGGGCTCGCCGATCTCCTCCTTGGAGACCGTCTCCCATTTGTGGGCCGCGGGATCGGTGGTCATCTTCTCCAGCCGGGTGCGCGCCTCGCGCTGGCGCTCGCCATTGCGCTCGGCTTCCTCGCGAGCTCGTGCGCAAGCGCTCGAGCAGCTCGTCGCGAGTCCGCTCCAGCTCCGCCATGTCGGCGATGTGCCCCTTGGGCCTCAGCAGAGGATGCGTCGGCTCGCCCTGCTTACGGGCATCGGGGTAGGAGGCGAGCAGCGACTCGAGGCGGGCGATCTGCCGGCGCAGCTCGTTGCGCCCGGGGCGCTCGTCCGCAGCCTCGACCGGTAGCTCCGCCGCGCTCCCGGCGTAGATGGCGCGGGCGAGGTCCCGGGGATCCACCCCGCTGGCGCGCGCGCTCTCGGCGGCGTCGGCCGCCAGCCGCTCGAGCTCCGGGGACGCGGGGGCATCGTCGGCGACGAAGGTGCCGAGGCCTTGGCGGGAGACGATCAGGCCGTCGTCCTCGAGCCGCCGGTAGACCGCACGGGCTGTGTTGACGTTGACGGTCGCGGCCACGGCGAGCTCGCGGACGCCCGGAAGCCGGTCCCCCGCGCGAAGCTGTCCGCTGGCGATCAGGACTCGAAGCCGCCAGGCGAGCTGGGCGCCGACGGGAAGGTCGTCGGAGCGGGCGAGGTCCGACGCCGATGGGTCTTCCAGGCGCGACTGTGCCATTGCGCTAGCACACTATCACTACGGGCCCGGACGCGTCAATCCCTGGGGCTCGAGGTCGTGCCTGGGCCGCGCATGGCTTGGCCGGGGTGCGTTGCTAGGCTCAGCCGGGCCGATGCGGATCGCCCGGACGTTCCTCGACGAGATCATCTCCCATGCCCGCGACGACGCGCCGAACGAGTGTTGCGGGATGGTCGCCGGAACCGATGGCGAGGCGACGAGGTCTACCCAGCGCGCAACGCCGAGGCGAGCCCGTTTCGCTACGCGATCCACCCACAGGACCAGATCCGCATCATGGGCGAGATCGAGGGGAGGGGAGAGGAGATCGCGGCCATCTATCACTCGCACACGAAGACCCCCGCCGATCCCTCGCAGACGGACATCAACCTGGCCGAGAACTGGCCCGACCCGGTGTACCTGATCTGCTCGCTGGCCGATCCCGACGACCCGACGGTTCGAGGGTTCGCAATCCGTGAGGGGAACGTGAACGAGGTCGAGCTCGATGTCGCCTGAGGAGGTCCGCCCGCTCGCCTGCCCGCACTGCGCACGCAAGTACCCGCTGGCCGAGCGCTTCTGCGCCGTCTGCGAGATGCCGCTCGTCTACGTGGGGCGGGACGAGGAGCAGCCGATTACGCAAGCGCACGAGCGCGCCCGGAAGATCAAGCCCCAGTACACGGGTGGCGAGCAGGTCCGCGTCGCCAGCGCCAGCAACCTCGCCGAGGCCGAGCTGATCCAGGGTATGCTGCTCGAGGAGGGGATCCCAAGCGTGCAGCGGCGGATGCGAGGCTTCGACGTTCCCGACTTCCTGGCGGCCGGGCCGCGCGACGTGCTCGTCCCCGAGGCCGGCCTCGAGGCCGCACGCGACGTGCTTGCCGACGTCCGCGCCGCCGCAGCCGCAGGCCCCCGCGGAGCACGGCGGCGAGCGCCCGCTCCGGCTCCTCGCCGGGATCCTGATCGCGCTCGCGGGGGCGGCCGTGCTCGTCTGGCTCCTTTTCCAGGCGACCTCGGCGTCCGCCGCTCCCATCCTCTCCGCCGGCCGCCGCCGTCGCTCCCGGCTTTCAAGGGGAGCGCGGTGCCGGCGCGTCCCACCGACCAGGTGACGAACGCGCCGCAGAATCCCTTCCTCGCGCAGAACCCGAACAACAACATCCACAACGACACGTGGATGACGGACGCCTACCAGCGCCTCGGGCCGCTGGGGAACTCCCTCGTCGCGACCTCGTCGGCGAAGCACGCCTTCCTTGTGCGGGTCGCTGACCTTCGACAGCCGGCACCGGATCGTCAGCGTCTGTCCCTCGATCGTCGCGCCGCCTCAGGCCCGGATCATCGACCCCCACACCCTGGCGACGATCGCCACCTACACGCTGCCCACCGCACCCGATCCGCCGGGCACCAAGGCCTACCAGAACTTCACCGGCGGCGGCTACTTCTTCCTCGACCAGCACGACCGCCTGTGGGTGCCGACCAAGACGGACCACATCTTCGTCATCGCCGAGTCGCCGGACGGACAGTCCCTGGTGAAGAAGCGCGACTTCGACCTCACAGGCGTGCTCGACGAGTCAACGGAGCGGATCACGTCGGCGCTGCCCGACTTCTCCGGGCTCGTCTGGTTCGTGTCGAAGAAGAACGGGAAGGTCGGCACGGTGGATCCCCGCACCGGGAAGATTCACGTGATGCGCCTCGGGGAGGAGATCGAGAACTCCTTCGCGGTCGGAAGGAACGGCGTCTACATCGTCTCGGACAAGCGGATGTACCGGTTCGACGCGACCAAGAGCGGTGCGCCCAGAATCGTCTGGAAGGCGGGCTACCCGAACTCCGGGATCGTCAAGCCGAGCCAGGTGGACGCGGGCTCGGGCACGACGCCCACGGTCATGAGCGGCCACTACGTGGCGATCACCGACAACGCGGATCCGATGGACGTGGTCGTGTATCGGACGCGCCCGCATCTACCGGCCGGACAGCAGCGGAGGGTGTGCACGGTGCCGGTATTCAAGAAGGGGGCCAGCGCGACGGAGAACTCGCTGCTCACGTCGGGTCGCGCGCTGATCGTGGAGAACAACTACGGCTACCAGGACCCGTTCGGCCCGAACTCGGGCGCCGTGACGGAGCCGGGCTTCGCCCGCGTGGACGTCTGGCGAAACGGCCGGGGATGCACGAAGGTCTGGGAGAACCACGAGGCGCGCGCTCCCACGGTGGTCCCGAAGCTCTCGACGAAGGCCGGGCTCATCTACACCTACACGCGCCCGCCCGACCCGAGCGGCTCGCAGGGCTATTACTGGACCGCGATCAGCTTCTACACGGGCAGGACCGTCTGGCGGCGCTACGCCGGGTCGGGCCTGACCTACAACAACAACTACGCCGGCCTGGCGATCGGCCCCAACCGGGTCGCTCTACCTCGGGACGATCGGCGGGATCGTCTCCCTGCGGGACGGCTAGCCCAAGCTAGGCGGAGAGCTCTTTCGGGAGCTCCAAGCCACCCAGCTCGTCGTCGAGCCGGCGCTCGCTGAGCCTGCGCAGGTAGGCGCGCCACTCTCGCTCGATCTCGCGGTCGCGCGCCCCGAAGGCGAGCTCGAGGGCCGCTCGGGGCCCGTCGCGGCGCAGGCGCGACGCCAGCACGTCGCAGGCGTCCGGGCCCCGCTCGCGCTCGAGCAGGTCGAACACGGTTCCGCCGAGGATGATCGCGTCGCGAGCAGACGGCGGGAAGGCCGGCGCCTTTCGCTCGCGTAGGCGCGTGCTGACGGCGGCCCGGAACAGGGGCACCTGGCCCGAGTAGTACTGGGCGGCGCCCTCGATCAACCAGGTCCACCTGAGGTAGCGCATGAAGCGACGCGGACCCCAGGGTGGGGGAAGCCGGTCGTTGTTGGCGCCGACCACCACCTGCACGTAGAGGCGCTCGGCGGTGCCTCGCAGCGCCGCGGTCGAGTCGTCGCCCGCCGCGCGCCCGTCCAGATAGTGGTCGTTGAGGACGTGCAGCTCGCTGGCCATCGCCCAGCCCGCCAGGTAGCGCCGCCCGGCCGGTGCCGCCGCGAGCCGGGCCGCGGGAAGGAACGGGTGAGCCGCCGCCAGCCAGCCGGGGGTCGGATGCACGATGACCGTGATCTCGCCGGGCGCCTCGTCGAACCGCTCCTCGAGACGCAGGCGAAGGTCCTCCAACGCGTCGAGCGTTCGCTGGGCGCAGTCGGTGTCCTCGGCTTCATGGCGGGCGACGAAGCTGAGCGACTCTGTCTCGATCCACGCCATCCCCAACGAGGTTAGATCACCATTCGGCCACCGGTTGACAGAGGGTGGGCCGGAGTTGCGGTGGATGCGGGATGTTGGGCGCAAAACGCGAGCCGCCGCGCACGTGCGCGGCGGCTGCCAGGTCGAGGAGAGCCTCCTCCAGTCTCCTCACGGCGCGGCGAATGTAGCCGCTGAGGGAGACTCGTGCGCCGGTTCCCGGCGGACCGCTAGGAGCTCTCTCGCGCCCGAGCGCGCTCGTAGTCGAGCTCGGTGTGGACACCCAGCTCGGCGAGGGCGGCGCGACCCTCCTCGACGCTGCGCGTGTCGGCAACCGCGTTGACCAGCGGTAGCTCGCCGGAACGCGCGGCGAGGGCCGGGTCGAAGAGGAAGGTGAGCGCGCCGACGGGCCCGAGCTCCACGCGCCGCCGCCCGCCCCTGATGTGGGTCTCGCCGAACTCCCCCCGCGCGCAGCGCGCTACCTGCAGGCTCGCCTCGGTCGGCACGAGTTGCGCTGCCGCCTCGAGCTCGTCCGCGATCTCCGGCGTGACGCCCCAGGTGCCGAGCCAGGCACCTGCCCGTCCGAGGGCGGCGATTCGCTCGAGCACCGCGTCAGCGCTCAGCTCTCCGTCGCAGCCGGGGCCGACGACGGCCAGCACGCAGCTCAGCCGCTCCAAGGTGCGAAGCGCCGCCGCGACCATGACCGCGTCGCAGAGTGGGCTGGCCAGGCCTGCCTCGTCGCCGCGGGCGAGCACGTCCCCGCCAACGTCAACCCCGAGCAGCAGGTCGCAGTCGAGGGCCTCCGCGGCCGCCACGATGCCCGCCGCAGCGCCGTCCGCGCCCCCGCTCACGTCGACGATCACCGTGCTCGTGCCCAGATGCTCGGCCATCCGGGCCTCCGAGAACGGGACCCCGTCGAGCGTGGATGTCGCGGGTCCGGCGAGGACCGCCGCTTCGCCCAGGGGATCGCCGTGGCGAATCTCGGCCATCGCTCGCGGCCCCGGACGGGGGTCGACGGCGGCCCGCTCCCACGAGACGCCTCCGAGCACGGTCGGGGTGCCGAGCGCCTCGCACAGCCGCGCCACCGCGAGCGCCCCAACCACGTCTCCGCCTCCCCCGATCCCGAGGACCAGGGCCCGCCGCGCCTCCCGAACGAAAGAGAGAAGACGTCGTTCACGCGAGTACGACCTGCCGCCACGGACGCACCTAACCCGCCGGGAGCGACGCGAAGCGGAGCATCCCGGCGGAGCGGTTCACGCGCCTACGGCCTGCCGCCACGTAACGAACCCTAACCCGCCGGCACCGGACGCGAAGCGGAGGATGCCGGCGGAGTTATTCAGCCTCAGGCCGGGACCGCCGCGCCTTCGGTCTCGGCGCAGATCGAGCGGATTTCGGCGGCGGCGCGCTCGAATTCCTCATCCGCCATCACCGGCGTTCCCTCGAAGGGCAGCTCGCGGTCGATCTCCACCCAGGAGCGGCAGCCGTGATACTCGTCGCGCACGCGCACCGTGACCGGGCGCGGGATCCGGTGGACCCGCAGCAGGAGCACGTGGAGCGGGTGGCGCCGCTTCCAGCGCATGCGCTTGTGCGCGTAGTCGGGAGTCCAGATGTGGAACGGCGAGAGGCTGTCCACGATCCGGGGATCGCTGGTCTCGAAGTGGTCGGCGACCTCGGCCCACGAGCGGATGCGGACTCGATCCGGCTGTGCGATGCCGCCGTCTTGGAGCAGCGCCCGGGGCGGGGGCTCCTCGTCGGGCCACACGCCCTCCTCGAGCGCGCGCCGGAGCTCCGGGTGATGGGAGTCGCGCACCAGGTCGTTCTGCTGGTGGTCGAAGGTGGGGTAGAGGAAGAACCGGTCGTGCTCGACCTCGAAGTGCTTGTTCTCCTCGCGGATCCCGCCCTTGCGGAGAGTGACGAGCTGCTCGCCCTCAGCGAGGGCGCGCACCGTCACGGCCCACTCTTTGAAGGCAATAGGCATCGCGTCGTTCAGTCGGATCGTGTCAGTCGAACTTGGGCGCCGGCAGTGGCGTGTCAGGCGCTCCGTACCGGCTCAGAGCGGGGGAATTCTAGAGGAGGGACGCGAATTAGCCAAGTTTGTGCGTTATGTCGCGATTTCGTCAAGAAATTCCACCAGGAGCGCGCTCACGGCGGCCGGGTCCTCGAGCTGGCACCAGTGCGCGGCGCCCTCCACCACGGCCGTCCGACCGTTCGGCAGCTCGGCGGCGATCGCCTGAGCGAAGGCCGGCGGCGTCACCGGGTCGAGCTCGCCGCAGGCGGCGAGTGCCGGAGAGCCGATTCGCCCGAGCTCGCTCATCTGTGCGACGGCGGTGGCCGCCGACCATTCGGCATATGCGTACGGGTCGTTCGAGGCGATCAGCTCGCAGAACAGACCAAGCAGCGCAGGGTTGGCGTCCCGGCAGGACTCGCTGAGGCCCGTCTGGGCGACGGTGTCGGCGATCTCTCGCATTCGCCCTTCGCGGGCCAGCTTGACGCGCTGCTCGAACACGGGCCCCGCCTCCGGGCGCCACCGAAGCGCACCGCCCAACATCACCAGGCCACGCACGCGATCGCCCAGACGGACCGAGGCCTGCTCGGCCACCATGCAGCCCACCGAGTGGCCGATCAGGACCGCCCGATCGACGTCGAGGCCGTCGAGCATCCGCTCGAGGTCCCGCACCCAGAGCTCGACCGAATACGGGCCGTCCGGCCTCGCGCTTCGCCCGGCGCCGCGCTGGTCGTAGGCGATCGCCCGATGGCCGCGGGCTTCGCAGGCGGCGAGCTGCGCCCACCACGAGTACGACGAGCCTCCAAGGCCGTGCACGAAGACGACCGCGGGGCGGCTCTTCGAGCCCGAGTTGCGCTCCTCGTAGACGAGCGTGACGTCGTCGAGCTCGATCGCGTCCGGCACGTCTCCAGCCTATTTGGGACGCCGGGCCGGTGGCAGAATGGCGAGATGCCGCAGCAGCAGGCCTCGCCGGGTGGCGATGCGGATCGCGCCGCGCCAAGAGGAGACGAGGAGCTCATCGCGGCGCTTCGGCGCGGCGACGAGGACGCGTTCCGCGCCCTCGTCGACGAGCACGGCCCGTTCCTGATGCGGCTGGCACTGATGCACGTGCCCAGCAGGGCGATCGCCGAGGAGGTCGTCCAGGACACCTGGCTCGCAGCGCTGAACGGCATCGACCGGTTCGAGGGCCGCTCCTCAATTCGCACGTGGCTCGCCAGCATCGTGCTCAACAAGGCGCGCACCCAGGGCCAGCGGGAGCGCCGCGTGCTTCCGTTCTCATTCCTCGCGCGCCGCCGCGATGAGGGGCGGGACGAGCCCGCGGTCGATCCGGACCGGTTTCAATCGGCGCGCGATCAGCAGCCCGGCGCTTGGGCGAGGCCGCCCGTCGAATGGGACTCGCCCGATGAGCGCCTCAGCTCCGACGAGACCCGGCGGGTCCTGTTCCAGGCGATCGCCGAGCTACCGCCGCGTCAGCGCGAGGTGATCGCGCTCCGCGACATCAGCGGCCTCTCGGCCGCGGAAACGTGCAACGCACTCGGCCTGACCGAGACCAACCAGAGAGTGTTGCTCCACCGGGCACGCTCGAAGGTGCGGGCCGCACTGGAGCGCCACTTTCAAGCCGAGGACCCCTCGCAATGACCGAGACGCAGATCCACGAGATGAGCTGCCGGGAGCTGGTCGAGTTGGTCACCGACTATCTCGAAGGAGCCCTGCCGGCGACGGACGTCGCCCGCCTCGAGCACCACCTGGCCGGGTGCGACGGCTGCACCGCTTACCTGGAGCAGATGCGGGAGACGATCGCCGCGCTCGGATACTTGCCGCCCGAGTCCGTTTCGCCCGACGCGAAGGCCGAGCTCATGGCCGTGTTCGTGGCCTGGCGGGCCGAGTCGCGGGGCTGACGCTCGCCCGCCCGTACCCGCCGCCCCCCGGTGTCTCGATGCGCAGCCGGTCGCCTGGGCGAAGCTCGCCGGCCGCCTTCGACGGAAGCGTCTCGCCGTTCAGCAGGTTGGTTCCCGGCTTTCCGTCGGCCCCGCCCTCGCGCCCGTGCGGCGCGTGGCGCCGTCGCTCCGTGATCAGGGTGAAGTCCATCGGCGCACGCGCCTCGAGCTCCCGGATGATGCCGTCGCCGCCACGGCGAAGCCCCGCGCCGCCGCTCCCTCGGCGAAGCGACAGCTCCCGGACTCGCAGCGGGAACTCTGTCTCCAGCGCCTCCACCGGCGTGTTCAGCGTGTTCGACATCGCCACGTGCACGGCGTTCGGCCCGTCGGCGTCCGGGCAGGCTCCCTGGCCGCCCCCGAGCGTCTCGTAGTACGTCCATTCCGCTGCCGCGCGATCGTCGCTGTCCGAGGCGGCGCCCGCCAGCGTGAGGTTGTTCATCGTCCCCTGGCCCTGCGCGGGTGCTTCCGTGGCCGCCGACAGCGCGTCGAGCACGAGGTCGGCCACTCGGCTCGACGTCTCCACGTTTCCGGCGGCGACGGCGGCCGGCGCCCGGGCATTCAGCAGGCACCCCTCGGGCGCGATCACCTCGATCGGGCGGAAGGCGCCCGCCGACGGCGGGGCGTCGGGGTCCGTCAGGACGCGAACCGCGAAGAACGCCGCCGACTTCGTCACCGAGAGGGGGCAGTTGAGGTTGCCCTCCACCTGCGAGTCCGTGCCCGTGAAGTCGAGCGTCAGCCCGTCGCCCTCGATCCGGGCCGCCACGCGAAGGCGAATGTCGTGGGCCCCTCCCCGGGCGTCGTCCTCCAGGACGTCTTCCGCCTCATGGCTGCCGTCGGGAAGCTCCGCGAGCTGCGCCCGGGTGCGGCGCTCCGCATAGTCGAGGATCTCCGACATGCCGGCTGCGGAGCAACTCGTCGCCGTGGCGCACGGCGAGCTCGAGGAGCCGCCGCTCGCCGGTGAGGTTGGCCGCCCGCTGAGCGCGGAGGTCGGCGAGCCGTTGGGACGGGTTCCTCATCCTCTCCGCCAGGCGCGCCAGGTCTTCGTCGCCGATTCTCGTCGGCGGTATCACCAGGCCCTCCTCCTCCAGGCGGGTCGAGCCGACGGGCATGCCCGCCGGAGTGGGGCCTCCCACGTCGGCGTGGTGGGCGCGGCTCGCGGCGAAGCCGAGCAGCTCCTCGCCCCTGAAGATCGGGGAGATCAGGGTGATGTCGGGCAGGTGCGTCCCGCCGCGGTATGGGTCGTTCAGGATCCAGAGCGTGCCCGGCGCCTGCTCGGAGTCGACCACCGCCGCGACCGCGTCCGGCATCGAGCCGAGATGGACCGGGATGTGCTCGGCCTGCATGACGAGCTCGCCGGCTGGGTCGAAGAGCGCGGTGGAGCAGTCGCGGCGCTCCTTGATGTTCGCCGAGTGCGCGGCGCGCACCAGGACGGCGCCCATCTCCTCACACGCCGAGCGCAGCGCGCCGACTAGTACCTGGAGGGTGACCGGGTCGAGGCTCATCGGTCACGCGCCGCCGTGATCGTTCCGTGGTCGTCAATCGCTGGCTCGCCAGCCCGGGGGCAGCACGAGGGTCGCCTCAGGGAGCTCGAGAACGCAGGGCCCTTCGGTGGAGGTCCCGGCCGGCGGCTCACCGCGGAGGACCCGCGCCTCGACCCACTCGCCGGCGAATCGCGCCTCCCTGACGCCTTCGGCGAGCGTCCCGGCAGGGGCCGCCCGCGGCGAGGGCCTCGGGCTGGGGACGACGAGCGCCAGTCGGATGTGGACGAGCTCGATCTCCGCGCCGGGGTCGCGATACCCGTAGCGGCGTTCGTGCTCCGCGGCGAACCGCTCGGCCAGGTCGGCCGGGTCCGGACGGACCGGCCCCGAGATCGAGAGCTCGAAGGCCTGCCCGGCGTACCTCAGCTCGTATGTCGCCTCGGCGGTGGCCTCCTCCATGCCGGCCTCGATCGATTGCCTGAGCGCGGAGACCTCGGCTGCCACCCGATCCCCCGTCAGCTCCTCCCCTCTCAGCAGGACGGTCCGCGCGGTGTCGCGACGGCGCTCGGAGGCGATCAGGCCGAGCGCGGAGAGCACTCCGCTGGCCCGCGGACAGAGAATCCGGTCAATTCCGAGCTCATCGGCCAGGGCGGCGGCGTGCATGGGCCCCGCCCCGCCGAACGGCATCAGCGCGTAGTGGCGCGGGTCGACGCCTCGCTCGACGGTGACGACGCGCAACGCGCGCACCATCTCCTGGTTGGCCACGCGGACGATCCCCTCGGCCGTCTCGAGCTCGCCCAGTCCGAGCTCGGAGCCCAGGCGGCGGACAGCGTCCCCGGCGGCCTCCGCGTCGAGCCGCACGCCGCCCGCCAGGGTCGAGTGGGCGTCGAGGTAGCCGAGTAGGAGGTTCGCGTCGGTCACCGTCGGTTCGGTGCCGCCTCTCCCGTAACAGGCGGGCCCGGGATCGGCGCCCGCCGACTGGGGGCCCACTCGAAGGGCGCCTCCGGCGTCCAGCCAGCCGACCGATCCTCCGCCCGCTCCGACGGTGTGCACGTCGACCATGGGCAGCTGGATCACCCGCCCGCCGATCTCTCGGGAGTCGGTACGTCGCACCTGGCCATCCTCGACCACGCACACGTCGCAGGAGGTTCCCCCCATGTCGAGCCCGATGGCGTTGCCATCGCCCGATAGGGCCGCCAAAAGCCCGGCGCCGACCGCCCCGCCGGCGGGTCCGGACAGGACGCTCCACGCGCCCGCCTGAGCGGCTTCGGCGGCGGGGGCGACGCCGCCGGAGGACTTCATCACCAGGGGCTCCGGCAGTCCGCGCTCGGCGGCCACCGAGCTCAGCCGCTCGAGGTAATGCCCGAGAAGCGGAGAGAGATATGCGTCGATGACCGTGGTGGAGCAGCGCTCGAATTCCCGAAACTGGGGCAGGACCTCGTGTGACGGAGAGATGTGAACGCCCGGAAGCTCATCTCGCAGCCGGGCGGCGATCGCGCGCTCGTGCGCGGGGTCGAGGTAGGAGAAGAGGAGGCACACCGCCACGGACTCGGCGCCGCTCCGGCTCAGGGCGCGCGCCAGCCGGTCGAGCTCGGCGTCGCTGAGCGGTTCCACGACCCCGTCGGGGCCGGTGCGCTCCTTGGCCCCGAAGCGAAGTCCCTCGTCCACGAGCGGCGCGGGCTTGGGGGCGCACAGTCGATACAGGTCGGGACGGTTCTGGCGGGCGATGTCGAGCAGGTCGGTGAACCCGTCGGTGGCGACGAGCGCGGTCCGAGCGCCTCGCTCCTCGAGCAGCGCGTTGGTTCCCACGGTCATCCCATGGGCGAACGCCTCGACCTGGTCGCGACCCGCGCCCGCACGCTCCAGCGCCGCATCGACGGCAGCGAGCACGCCGCGCGATTGGTCCTCCGGCGTGGTCGGCGCCTTGGCGGTGTGGAGGGCCAGTCCGTCGAACACCACCGCGTCCGTGAAGGTCCCGCCGACGTCGACGCCGAGCAGCATGCGGGCACGCTAGATGAGTTCCCGAAAACGCGAAAGGCCCCGGCCGGGGGGCCGGGGCCTTTCGTACTGTTGCCTCCTCAGGCTTCTACGCGGCCGCGTACTCGAGCGCGGGGTCGAGATCGAGTATCTCGGCCGGCAGCTCGGCGCTCTCGAACGTGTCCTCGAGGTGCTTGTGCGAAGGGCAGTAGTCCCTGCCAGGCAGGGGGGTTCGCTGACAGGGCGTGCCCTTGCGCGTGTGTGCATTGCACTGCGGCGGACGTCCGTCGAGTCCGACGTTGTCCGGCAGCCGGGACAGGAACTCGCTCGCCAAGTTCATGTTCTTCTCCACGACCGTCCACACCAGGAGCTGATCGCGGAACGAGAAGTAGGGACGAATCTCGTTGAAGAGCGAGCGTGCTGGGCGCGCGAAGTACCGGCGATCGTAGGTGAGCCGGTGGATCGCGCCCTCGCAGGCATCGAGCACCTGCTGCTTGTTGCGGCAACCCGTCTCGTCCCGGTCGTCCTCCATGACGCGCGGGGCGAGTTCCCTGTAGATGGAGCGGCTGAAGCGATACATGTTCCGAACTCCCCTCGGTCTCCGTTCCTTGCGGCCTCCGAGCACTCCGTGCTCTTTCTCACTTCATCTGCGGTGCCGGAAGCGGGCGCGACTATCGCACTTGCCGTTTAAGGCCAAAGGGGCCTCTATTAAGCACGTGTTAAGGGCGCCGTATTGGAGCATCTGTGGAAAGTAATTAGACGCTTTGGATAAAGAGGGGCCGAGTCGAGCAGGGGCCGCATCCGGCTCTGGGACGGGCTATTCCCCTTTCTTGCACGGATCCATGTAACTCTCAGGCATGGCGCGATTCGGCCCTCTCCATCCGCCTTGGCCACTCCGTCCAAACTGGGGCGGCGGATACGGTACGGGGATGGGTCTCTACCTCGCGCATCCGTCTTCTCTCGAGCACGAAACCGGGTCGCATCCCGAGAACGCGGGCCGGGTGCGGGCGATCGAGGCGAGGCTCGAGGACGCCGGGTGGCCCGAGCTCGTGGCCGTCGAGGCGCCGCCGGTGAGCCGCCGCGCGCTTCGGCGCGTCCACTCCGACGAGCACGTGGAGAGCATCGAGCGGTTCTGCTCCGAGGGCGGCGGCCTGATCGACGCGGACACGATCGCCAGCGAGCGCTCCTTCGATGCGGCGCTCCACGCCGCCGGGGGCGCGACGGACGCCGCCGAGCGGCTCCTCGCCGGCGAGGACAGGTGGGCCTTCTGCGGGCTGAGGCCGCCCGGCCATCACGCCGAGCGTGCGCGTGCGATGGGCTTCTGCCTCTTCAACAACGTTGCCGTGGCCGCCGCGCACGCGATCGCGGAGTGCGGCGTGGAGCGCGTCCTGGTGCTCGATTGGGACGTCCATCACGGCAACGGGACCGAGGCGATCTTCGCCGCGTCCGACAGCGTGCTCTATGCGAGCATCCATCAGGAGCCGCTCTATCCGGGGACGGGCCCCGCCGGCTACTCGGGCGAGGCCGGTGCGGAGGGGTACACGGTCAACCTGCCCGTGCCGCCGGGAGCGGGCTCCGACGTCTTTCTCTCGCTCGTGCAGAACGTGGTTGCGCCGATCGCGCGAGCGTATGAGCCCGGCCTGATCGCGATCTCTGCCGGCTACGACGCCCACCGAGACGATCCGCTCTCGGAATGCACCGTGGACACCGAGGGCTACGGCGAGCTCGCGTCGACCGTCGGGGCCCTCGCATCGGAGCTCGGGGTTCCGCTGCTCGTCTGCCTCGAGGGCGGCTACAACCGGGAGGCGCTGTCCGCGTCGGTGCTGGCCACGGTCCAAGCGCTTGCGAACGGGGGGGAGCCCAGCCAGGCGCCCGTCGAGCTAGCCCGGCCGTACGTCGAGCGCCAGCGCGAGCACTGGCCGCAGATTTGATCCCGTCTTCGCGTGAGCAGGCTCGCTCGGGCCCAGGGCGTCAACCGGCCCTTGAGGGCTCGCGAGGGCTGCCCCACGGACGGCCGAGTCGACGCGCGCGTCCATCTCTTTGGGGCTTGTCGCTGCCGATGCTGGATTCGAGCGCCTCCAAGGGGTCGCCGTTCGGACTTGGGTCGGCGCGTTCGACCCGGCCACCCTCGTCGAACCGGGGGCGACTCGAGCCCTTGATCAGCTCCCGCTCGGCGGCTGTGACCCGCTTCGCGGCCGCATCGGCGATCTCCTCGATCGCCGCCAGCCGGCGGTCGAAGTGCTCGACGATGGCGGTCTTCTCTTCCCGCTCCACGTCGAGCGCCCTTCTCAGCTCCGCGCACCGGGACTCGAGCCGGCGGGCCGCCTGCTCGTGCAGCCGGCGCTCGGCGTCGACCCGGGCGAGTTTGGTAGAGATCGCCCCGATGCCGTGCGTCGCCTCCTCCGCTGTGGCGCGAGCCCGGTCGGCGCTCGCCTCGGCATCGGCAACTCGCGCCTGCGCCTCCAACGCCCGCTGCTCCGCGGAATGTGCCCGGGACTCCATCTCGGCCAAGCGCTGCTCGAGCGCGCCGCTGCCGGGAGCCGCAGGCGCTTCGGCGGGTGCGAAGGCGACGGGCGCTTCTGCGGCTGCGGAGGCGACGGGAGTCTGGTGCGGGGGCGCTGAAGCTTCTTGGACCTCGTCGGGCTCGGCCTGCTCGGGGCCGGCTCGCCTGTCCTCACGCCTCTCGAGGCGCTCGGCCCGGCGTCTGGCCCGCCGCTCGGCGGCTTCGGCCTTGCCCCTGGTGCGGCGGCGGTCCCGGTCCGGCCGCTCATCCGGCTCGATCTCCGGGCCGTACCCGAGCCATGCCA
The DNA here is from genome assembly GCA_963772345.1 of uncultured bacterium. Taxonomy (GTDB): domain Bacteria; phylum Actinomycetota; class Thermoleophilia; order Solirubrobacterales; family 70-9; genus AC-56. The sequence continues at coordinate 85,897 of CAVYXB010000005.1, forward strand.
TGAAGCGCCGCACGCGCCCACGTCTCTCGGTCGCCTGCTCGGCCACCTCTCGTCCCATGCCGTCCTCACTCTACGGAATCTCCAGCGGGTTTCGCCGGTTGGAGACCGAAGCGAGCGTGGGATTGCGTACGTCCGACCACGCGGCGATCGTTGGGTGGCGAGGATGACCATCCGGACGGGCAAGGTGGCGCGGCCAGCCGCGCCGTGGCGGGGATGGGTCGGGACGCTCGCCGTTTGCGTCGCGGCGGCGGTCGCCGTGGGGGGCGCTTTCTCGAGGGCCGAGGCGCCGCCTGCCGAGGCCGCGGGCCACCAGGCTCGACCCAACGTCATCGTGGTCGAGACGGACGACCAGACGGTCGAGTCCATGAAGGTCATGAGCAACGTCCAGTCGCGCATCGCCGACAAGGGCGTGACCTTCAAGAACAACTTCGTGAACTTCTCCAAGTGCTGTCCCTCGCGGGCGACGTTCCTCACCGGTCAATACGCGAAGAACCACCACGTGCTCGGGAACGTCCCCCCGCTCGGGGGCTTCGCGAAGTTCGAGCGCCTTCACGCCACCAACAACCTCGCGGTGTGGCTCCAGGACGCCGGTTACCGGACCGCCCTGATCGGGAAGTACCTGAACGGCTACCAGAGTCATCCCATCGTCCCACCGGGGTGGTCGGAGTGGGACGGGGGTCTGGGCGGTGCCGTCTACGACTACGAGATCAACCATGACGGCAAGCTCGTCCACTACGGCACGGCGGCGAGCGACTTCAAGCAGGACGTGCTCACCGGTAAGGCACTCCGGTTCATCACGGCCAGTGAGAAGCGGCCAAAGCCCTTCTTCCTCTGGCTCACCTACAGCGCGCCGCACACCAACCCGCCGGACCCCAATCCGCAGCCGCCGAGCGACTGCGACGAAGCGGCGAAGCCGGCGCCCCGGGATGCCGACGCCTTCGCATCCGAGCCGCTGCCGATGCCGCCCAGCTTCAACGAGGCCGACGTCTCCGACAAGCCGAAGGCGATTCGTGACCTTCCGTCCCTGAGCGGTCCCGAGATCCAGGACATGACCCGGAAGTACCGCTGCGCACTCGAATCGCTGCTGTCCGTGGACGACGGGGTCGGCCGAATTCTCGACGCACTCAAGGCGCATGGCGCGCTCGGCGACACCTATGTCATCTACACGTCAGACAACGGCTACCTGAACGGCGAGCACCGGCTCGCGGAGGGCAAGATCAAGCCGTACGAGGAGTCGATCCGCGTGCCGCTGGTGATCCGCGGGCCCGGCATCCCCCAGGGCAAGACGGCCCAGGACCTCGCCATCAACGCCGACCTCGCCCCGACGATCACTCAGGTCGCCGGCGCGAAGCCACGGCTGGAAATGGACGGCGAGTCCCTATTGCCCGCAGCCGAGCATCCGCGGAAGGAGCGCGGGCGGGAGCTCTTGATCGAGGCCGCTGACTTCCACGGGATCCGCACCCAGCGCTACGTTTACGTCGAGTACAAGACCGGAGAGCGCGAGCTCTACGATCTGGACGAGGACCCGTATGAGCTCCAGAACGTCGCGGACAATGCGGGATACGAGCGGATCAGGGCACGGCTCGCCCTTCGACTCGCCAAGCTCGACGCCTGCAAGGGCGAGACCTGCCGCATGCGCCCGCGGGTGGGTTTGAAGCTCGACTACCGGACGCCCCATCCGAATGACACCTGCGCCCGCAACCCGATCCGCGCCCGAGTCGCCGGGGTGGGCCTCGGGGGCGTCGCGCTCGCCGACTTCTATCTGGACGGCCGGGCGCTCGGCACCGACGGCACCGCGCCGTTCGAGCGGACCATGGGCGACGTCCATGGCCGTGCGTCCGTCGGGATCAGGGTCAGCATGCTCGACGGACGACGGATCACGATCACCCGCCAAGTCCGCGTCTGCGGCTGAGCTGATCGCGGCTCCTTCGCCGCGAACGAAAACCGGGAGTCGCCGATTCGCGAAGCGAATCGCCGCGGGCTGCTGTGCCTTCCTCGCCGCGACCGCCGCCGCCGAGCTGGTGGGGGGCGCGGGCGGGGTGGCTTGGGCCTCCAATGCGCCGCCGAACGTGGTCGTGATCGAGACCGACGACCAGACCCAGGCGTCGATGAAGGCGATGCCCATCGTCGAGCACCGAATCGCCGATCAGGGCGTCACGTTCGCGAACAGCTTCGTCAACTTCTCGCTCTGCTGCCCGTCGCGGGCGACCTTCCTGACCGGCCAGTACGCGCACAACCACCACGTGCTCGGCAACGAGCCGCCAGCCGGCGGGTACCTCACCTTCGAGCAGCTCCACGCGGACAACAACCTCGCCGTCTGGTTGCAGGAGGCGGGGTACAGGACGGCGTTGGTCGGCAAGTACCTGAACGGGTACTACATGGATCCGGTCGAGCCTCCGGGCTGGAGCGAGTGGGATGGTCTGATCGGGGCGAAGATCTATGACTACGACGTGAACGAGAACGGGACCGTCGTTCATTACGGCACGGCCCGGCGAGACTACAAGCAGGACGTGCTCACCCAGAAGGCGGTCGACTTCATCGACCAGGGGGCCCAAAGTCCAGAGCCCTTCTTCCTCTGGCTCACCTATAGCTCGCCGCACACCAATCCTCCCGATCCCAACCCCCAGCCGCCGAGCGATTGCGATGGAGCGGCGAAGCCAGCCCCCCGCGATGCCGGCGCGCTGGCTTCGGAGCCGCTCCCGATGCCGCCCAACTTCAACGAGGCGGATGTGTCCGACAAGCCAGAGAGCGTTAGGAGCCTGCCGCTGCTCACCGGCCCGGACATCCAGGACATGGCGCGGAAATACCGCTGTGCGCTGGAGTCACTGCTGTCGGTAGACCGAGGGGTGGGCCGAGTCCTCGATGCCCTCAAGGCGCAGGGCCAGCTCGGCAACACGGACGTCGTCTACACCTCGGACAACGGCTTCTTCAACGGGGAGCACCGGATCCGGTTCGGAAAGGTGAAGCCGTACGAGGAGTCGATCCGGGTGCCGCTCATGATCCGCGGTCCTGGCATTCCGCGCGGCCGCACCACGCGCGAGCTGGCCATCAACGCGGACCTAGCGCCGACAATCGGCCAGCTCGCCGGGGCAACGCCGCGGCTGAGGATGGACGGCCGGTCACTGCTCCCCGTGGCCCGTCAGCCGAGCTTGGAGCGAGGCCGCGCACTGTCGGTGGAGTCCACCTATTTTCACGCGATCCGAACCGGACGCTACATCTACACTCGTTACCGAAACGGCGAGAGGGAGCTCTATGACCTGGCGACGGACCCGTTCGAGCTCCAGAATGCCGCCGACGACCCGGCCTATAGCTCCGTGAGGTCCAAGCTCTCGCATGAGCTTGCGACGCTCGAGGATTGTCGAGGAAGCGACTGCCGGCTGGAGCCGGAGGTGAGCCTCGAGCTGAGCCATCGGTCGCGTCGGGTGGGGGACGGCTGGTGCGCGCTCAACCCAATCGAGGCCAGCATCGTCGGCGCACAGGCAACCGACGTCGTAGAGGCGAGATTCCACCTCGGCCAACGGCTCATAGCCGACGACACGAGCCCGCCATTCCAGGAGCGCCTGCCCGAAGCACACGGCCGAATTCGGGTCGGGGTCGGGATCACGATGCTCGACGGTCGCCGGCTGACGATCGCTCGCGAGGTCCGCGCCTGCGCCTGACGCGCGCTGGGCGGAGCGCGATTAGTCCGAGCGTCGGCGAGCAGCTCGCGGTAGGCGACGACGACGCGCTCGGCCATCGGCTCGGCTGCGAACCATCGAGCCCGCTCCCGACCGGCGATCCGGGGGTCGGCGGCGTCGAGGTGTGCGCGGGCCACGGCAGCCCAGCGCTCGGTGTCGAAAGGCCCCACCAGGCAGCCGTCCAGGTCGCCCAGGAGCGTCGGTGCGATGCCGACCGGGGTCGAGAGCACGGCGACGTCGCATGCCAGGGCCTCCACCGCGGCCAGCCCGAAGCCCTCGTTGTCCGAGGTGATCAGGACGGCGTTCGCAGCGTTGACCCAGTCCACCATCCGGCCCGCCTCGATTCCGCCGCCCGACAGGAGCTCCGCATCCACGGTCCGTGCGAGCTGGACCGCCCGGTCGTGGCGCTTCACGGGCCGCGAGGGGGAGGCCGGAAACAGCAGGTACCGTCCCTCCCGATCGAGCCCTAGGCGTCGGCGAGCGTCGGGTCGCGATCCGGGCGCGAAGCTGTCGAGATCCGCTCCGCATGGCAGGACGGCGCTTGCACCCGCGACGCGCGGCAGCCCGGCACGCCCCGACTCGGGGGCGAACAGGGCCCGCGAGGCGCCGGCGATCAGGTCGAGCCGCGGCGCCAGCCGGCGCGACAGGGGACCCACGACCGGGTGGCGGACGTCCGTGCCGTGGAACGTGACGATCAGCGGCCTGGCGCCGGCCGCCAAGGCGCACCACCCGGCCAGCCCGTAGTGGGCGTGGACCAGGTCAAAGCTACGTGCGCGCAGGAGACGGCGGATCGCCCAGACGGCAACCGGGTACTGTCGCGAGCCGACCGGGAACGAGTACAGCTCGGCCTCGACCCCCTCGCGCCGCAGGGCATCGACCTGGTCGCGCACGAACCGGCCCCGCGCCGGCGCGGCCGGGTCCGGCGTCATGTTGGTCACCACGAGGACCCGCATCCGATCGTCGGCGCGGAGCGTATGCGCTTGATAGGCGACCCGCCGTGGGGTCCCGGCGGCAAAAGGGTCACCTGGTTTAATCCCGTGGAGATTCGCGTCGGCGACCAGCCTCGGGAGGTTCAGGGATGAAGCGTCTGAGCAGGAGAGTTCCAACTTTCGCGATCACGGCAGTCGTGGCGGGACTCATGTGCGGGATTGCCGCGTCGTCGGCCAGCGCCGGGAATCAGGTGCAGTGGATGCAGGGGTATTCGGCTCCCGGCACGCCCAGCAAGTACAACCGGGTGGGCGTCTTGAAGATCGGCCCGAACGACGCCAGGAACATCCTCGTCTTCGTGCCCGGGACCTCAGCGGGCTCGGCATACATCGCGCCGTTCGCGAGGGCGCTCCTCCAGCACGTCAACGGCTGGCAGGTCTGGTCCGTCGAGCGCCGGGAGAACCTGCTCGAGGACCAGTCGGTGGCGCAACAGGCGAAGGAGGGGAAGGCCACTCCCAAGCAGCTCTTCGATTACTACCTGGGCTGGCTCGCGGACTCGAGCATCACCAACCACATCGACCTGATCCCGGACTCTGACGTCGAGTTCGCGAAGCAGTGGGGGATGCGCACCGAGGTCAACGATCTCAGGAACGTGGTCGTCAGGGCGGAGCAGCGAGGCGGCCACGTGGTGGTCATGGGCCACTCCCTTGGGGGTTCGATCACGACCGCATACGCGACGTGGGACTTCAATGGGAAGCCCGGCGTGAGGGGCCTCTCCGGCCTCGTCTACGACGACGGAGGCAGCAGCCCGACGCCCATCACCAAGGATGACGCCCAGCAGAGGCTCGCCGACCTCGACTCGGGTTCTCCCTGGCTGGCCTTCGGCGGGATCTCGGCTCCGTTCGCGGGCCTGTTCGCCGAGGGAGGCGGCCTCGAGGCGCTGATCGCGCCGAACCAGCCCTCGCTGGGACAGCAGTTCCCGCTCCTGCCGGCGAACCTGAAGCCGCCGGTGCCGGCGACCAATCTGGCCCAACTGGGCTACGCAGCGGACACCCAGACCTCGCCCTCCAACGTGATCGCGTTCCAGGCCCACGTGGGGCACCTCGCCTCGAGCGGCGATCCCCGTGGATGGGACCAGGCGGGTGACATCACGCCGCTCGAGCGCTACGCGAAGATGTTCTCGGGCTGGCGGCTCAAGAACGTTGACGGGGTGGCGTGGTACCACCCGATGCGCTTGACCATCGACTCCGGGGCGGTCGGGGACGGCAATCCGAATCCGGCCCAGTCGGTCATGGGCGTGAAGGCGATCCACGGCGACGACATCGACGTGCCGATCTATGCGTTCGGTGCGGCGCTCGGGGGCGAGAACGTGCTCGACGACGCGCGGGCGCTCGCCCAGCAGTCCGACCTGCCGGCCAGCGACCTGACCCTGGTCAACCGCCAGCACACCTACGCGCACAACGATCCGGCCGGGGCGTACCCGCAGAACGCGTTCATGAATCACCTGCTGCCGTTCCTGAACGGGATCACGCGGCGCTAGGAACGCCCGGGGGTAAAGTGGCGGGCCTCTCGCTAGAGGCGGTGGGCTGTCGCTCTGCCCCGCCTCGGGAGAGGCCCGGGCGCTTGCGGATCCGTTCGACTGGTGGCATTGGCGTACTACCCGCATCCGAAGTTGCGGCGCCTCCGTCGTGAGCGCAGCTTGCTAGACGATTCCGGCGCGAACTCGGATGACCCACGTCTGGACCCGTGGCAACCCGAAGGGCAGCATCGGCCGAAACCGATCAAGGAGGTCCGATGCTCTACAGACTCACCGCGTACATCCATGCGTTCTTCGCCCGGCGCGCGAGGCGAATCGTCGCCGCGCTCGAGGGTGAGAGCGGCCAGGGGACCGTCGAATACGTGGGCCTGATCCTGCTGGTCTCCCTGCTCATGGTGGGCATGGTCGCCGCGATGAAGGGGTTCAACGGCAAGCAGGGGACCGAGCTCGCTGACGTGATCGTCGGCAAGATCAAGCAGGCCGTACTTCGACCGGCTCGTCCGCTCCCTCAAGGTGCAGGCCGAACTCGTTGAGCGCGTGGACGTCGTCTGCGAGGTGCTCGCCGTGGATGTGGGTGAGGTCTCGAACGGCAGCGCCTACATGGCTTTCCTCGACCATGCTCGGCATGGTCAGCGAGGACACGCGCCGGACGATCAGAGAGCGATCCGCTGAGGCGCAGGCGTGGGCGATCGCGCGAGGCGTCGTGCCGTGGCCTGACGTAATGCCGGGCTACGTCCGTACCGACGAGGGCAAGCTCAAGGTCGATCCAGGTCAAGCCGATTGTCGTCCGTGCGTTCGAGCTTCGTGCGGGCGGGGCGACGATTCGGGGAGAGTGGGCGCTATTACCTTCTGCGCCCACGGGATTGACCGCCCGTATAGACTCGCTGTTAGAACGATGCTCTGCGTCACTCCGCCTACCTGGGCGAGATCCACTTCGGGCAAGCTGGAGCTGCCACTCCCCGCACGAGGCCATCGTTCCCCGTTGATCCTTCTGGCATCGGGTGCAGCGTGGGTCTCGCGTCCCGCGTGGACGGCAGGCCCTAAGTCCGAACGCCTCCTCGCCCGGCTTGGGGTGTTGCGTTGCGACGGGTGCGGCGGGCGAATGGGTGCGAGTCTGAAGGCGGCGACGGCAACGGCGGCAAGTACCCCGGTCTATCGGTGCCCACTCGGCAACGGCGAGTGCTGGCGGTGCGCGCGAACGATCAGCGGCCGAGATCGCCGAACAGGCGTCACCCGACACGGAGTTCGCAACCGGCTCAAGGACGTGAAGGGCCGGGCTTCGGCCGAGAAAGAGCGTCCGGGTCGCGGAGGAAGCCGGCTCTGGGACCACACCCAGGCTGACCTCGACGGGGCGATCCGCACCCTCGCCGGCTCGAGGAGGAGCGGGCGGCGTCGAGCCGATCGCGAGCTGCGAGAGGCGCGCGATCGGGGCGCAGGAGCGGGTCGATCAGCTAGGCGGTGAGAGGGCCGCCGTGACGGTAACGCGGGGAAGGACTGGGAGCGGCTGACGCTTGATGAACGCCGCGACCTGATCCGCGCCACCGTTGATCGAGTCACCGTCGCCCCCGGTCGCGGAGCCGATCGCGTCACGGTCGAGCTGCTCGGCGAGTAGCGGGCGGCCGCCCGGTCGAGGATGCGCTGTGTCGGGCGCGGACGGAGGGGTAGGGCGTTCACCGCTGCCACAGAGGAACTCCCACCTTCGGCCCCGGCCGCCGATCCGGGAGCCGTCAACGCGCCCGCGTCCCGTAAGGGGACGAACTGGCCGTTCTGTTTAGGGCCCTGCCCATCGGGCTCGGGCCGCTGAACGGCCCGGGACTCGTAGATCGAGCGCGCCGCGAGCTCGGCCCCCGCCTCGTTTGCGGGTTGCCGGCGAAGGAAGTCCATCAGGCCGCCTCCAGGCCAGGAGTCTCGTAGACGCTCGTTCGCGGCGGCTCCTGGCTCCCCACAGTGTCAACGGCGATCGTCGCCGCGATCAGGGCGTCGATCCATTTCTGCTGCCGCGCGGCTTCACGAACCGCCACCGCTCGCCGACGAACTGCGCGGCGCCGGCCAGGACATGATCGGTCAACCCGGGATCGTCCGGGTGGCGAAGCTTGCGGGTGGAGATCAGCTCGGCGAAGCGCCATCGCGGCCGCCGCACACTTCGCGGGTCTTGGGGATAGGCGATGTGCTGGCGCTTCGGGATCTCCCGCTCGAGGCGCTGGAGGAGCTGCTGGCCGCCGTATTGCTCATCGAAGGCGAACGCGCAGCCCGGCCACGCTCGGCGAACTCGTGGCAGCCGCGACCATGTCCTCGATCGAGATCGAGGTGCCGTCGCCGGGCGGTTCGAGGATGACGGGCTCCTCGAGCACGATCGGGCCCTCCGGCGACTCCCAGGCGGCGACGAACGCGGTGCAGTCGCGGGTGTAGCCGAGATCGCCCCCGATCATGACACCCTCGGCGCCCTCGGGGATCAGCGGGCGGCTCGCGCGCAGGCGGCCCAGTCCGTCGGATTGATCGCCGACTCCTCGCCCGGCGACCCAAAGGCCGCAGGTGAACCGCTGCCACTGCCAACGCTGCATCGAGGGCGAGTCCTTGCCGCGCGCCGGAGCTCGGCCCGGTCGAGCCAAGAGGCCGGGTTGGCCAGCGCCACCAGCTCGAGGTCGTCGGGTCGTCGCTCGGGTCGAGGCTCCACTCGTGGAAGGCGAAGCCATCGCCGCGGGCGCAGCTTGTGCTTCGGGTTGTCGGGATCGGCGGCGAACCGCCGGCATTCGTCGGGCGGTCGCGCGCAGCCGCCCGAGCGCCGATCCTCGTCATCGCCGGCGGTCGAGAAGGCGATCAGTCGCCCGTCGCGCGGGCCGAGCCCGTCGCGCAGCAGGCCGAAGTTCTCCTCCGACTTGTGGCGGGCGAGCTCGTCGACCAGCGCCAGCGTCCCGCCCCAGCCGTCGAGGGTGTCGGAGTCGGCGCGCCAGCACGGCAACCTTGCCGCTCGGTGCGGTCGCAGTGGACGACCCGCTGGGTGATCCGAAGCTGCTCGCGGAGCGCGGCCGATCGCTTGATGTAGCCGGTGAGCTGCTGCAGGAGCTTGCCGGCTTGATCGCGGGACGCGCCAGGATCGCCACATCCGCGAACGGCGGTCGTGATCACGTGCCACAGCGCCAGGGCCGCGAACAGGGACGTCTTGCCGTTCTTCTTCGAGACCATCACGACGAGTCTCGCGGGCGCCGTCGAAGTAGTCGGCGAGGATCTCGCGCTGGAAGGGCTCGATCACCAGCGGGCGGCCCTGCTCGTCGGTCAGGAACCGTTCCGCGAAGCCGCAAAAGCGATCGAGCTGCTCGTCAGGCGCCACGCAGGAACTCCTCCAGCTCGGACGCCGGTTGGTCGCCCCTGAGCGCCCTCTCCAGCGCGATCGCGGGGGTGGCGCGGCCATCTCGTGCCAACCGGGTCAGGATCGCCAGCGCCTCGGTGTGGGTTGCGACTTCCGAGCCGTCCGGGGGCTCGTGCAGGAGCCGGCGCAGGTACACCGCCCGCTCCTCGTCACCGCGAAATTCATCGAGCCGGGCGGACTCATGGTCGCTCAGCGAGACCTTGACGTGGTGCCTACGGGCGCTCATCGGTCACCCGATGTCGCCTTTTCGGGGCGCGCGCGCTCTGCCAACCGGCGGTCTTTGAAACAGTCAGCATTTCGCCGCGAGACGGTCCCCTACCCCCGGCCACTCCGATAGGGTCGCCCTGCCCACAGGCCGATACGAAAGAGGAGTCAGATTGTCTCGCGTCCGTTGGCTCTTGATTGCTGCTGCACTGCTGGCAACCACATCTTGTGTTGCTGCTTCGTCGCTGCTTGCGCATCCGTGCAGACGGACTCACGTGCTGTGCGCGAACCTGGCTGGTCCAGCGGTTCATCGGGCCGCGCCCAGTCGCTGCGAGGTCGTGTTTCACCGCAACTTTGCGGTGCTCGTGACGCATCTGAAGTGGAGGAGGTGGGGGCACCGAAGCGCTGTCGGCAAAGGGACGCGCCCACCAGCAAGAGCGGAAGTCGATCCCGCGTGACCATTCGGCTCTCCGTGCCGACGAGGACCAACTGCGATAGTCATCGCGTCTTCTCCAGGGCGGAGAGTTCGTCTTTCCGGATGGCACGCCCGGAACAACAGTCAAAGGCGGCATCAGAACCTGCTAACAGTCGAAGCTCGCGACCCGAAGCGGCAGCGCCTTCCGCTCGCGCTCACGGATGCGCTTCACGATCCGCTTCAACTCCGGCTGCGATAGGACCCTTCCAATCGGCGACCCCTCGGCGCCCTGATCGGCGGCAGCGCCCCCAGTCAGTGCGGGCGGCTGCTCGCCGTCCAGAGAGAGCCAGGTAGTGGGGAGCCTCTTGTATTGCAGCTTGGGCTTCATCGCAACTTCCATACTGTTCATTTTCCTATGGAGGTCCGTCATCTCTGGCTCTCCACGGCTTGCCGTTGCGGCGTATGAGCGGTTTCCGTTGTTGCACCCAACATGCGCCGGCACCAGATTCTCGGCGGTGTTGTTGGCGCGATCGCGATCGCGATGATCGACGTGGAATCAACTCCCCACTCGACCGATCCGCAGTAGTGGAAGGGGTGGCGGCCGGGCCGATCGCGTCGTAAAGGACGAGCTGGTGTTCCCGCACCCAGCCGTTGACGGCCAGGGGATGGCCCGGCCCCACCTTCACCCGAACCCAACCACGGTCGAGTTTGCGGGTGCCGATCGGTGAGGCCGGGCGTCCCATCGCTCTACTCGGAGTCGCCTTCCGGAATCGCCCGAGCATCCGCGGCCGCGAACTCATCGACACGAGCGATGTGATCGCAGAGCTCGCTCAACGGCTCGGGAGGGATGATCAGCTCCAGCCCCGCGGGGCCGGTCGGACAGTTTCGCCCGACGATCGAGCGGACATGCCGGTACAGGTCCCATAGGGCCTCGGTCTGTGTGGTGGTGGTATTCACTCGTGAACCTCCTTGTCTTGGCGTGTCAGAACGTCGTGTTGGCCATCCGGGGACGAGGGGCAGTCGGTCCCCGGAGGGCATCCTGTGCCGAGGGGTCCCTCATCTCGGAACAGGTGGACAGGGCCACCGGCGTAGAACCCTTGGAGTGCCATCCAGACTGACTCGCCGCACCAGCGGCAGGCCGGGTCGCGTCGCCCATAGTTGGCGTGCATGAACGCGATGTGGTCTTGCCACGGGCGCGCGGTGATAACGAGCTCCGCAGTTCTGTCGGTACTGGTCATGCGTCCTCCTTCGAGTTGGCTTCGGGTCAGCTTCCCGGCGCCGCTTGGCTCAGCCGGTCTTCCAGCCCGAGCTCCTCACGGATAGCGGCGTTCACGTCGGCCTTCCAGCGGTATCCAAGAACGACGGACCTTTCGAGGGCGACGATCGTGGGCGCGAGCTCCGCAGCGAGGTCCACGATGTCGGAGTACATGCGGGTGGCCTCGTTCATCTCGAACGACGTCCGCGCGCTCCGTGCGATGGTGTTGGCGTATGCCCCGTGCTCAATGGGTCCTCCTTCGGTTGGTGTTGGTCGTGTTCTCGTTGGCGCTTCGACAGCCAGTGGCTCGCCCCAATACCGCCCGTCCGTGTCCAGCGCCCATACCACTGCGTCCGCGTCGAGCTCTACGCCTTTGGCAAGCACGTGAAGTCGTTCCCGAAGGCGACCGACTTGGACGATGCTGCCCTCGGGCTCCGTGTCGAGCTCTGCCGCGATCCACCCGATGGCTTCGCAGCGAAGCCGGTTCTCCTCGGTGAGGCGACTGATCGCCTCCTTGTGCTCTGCGATGGTCATGCGATCTCCTTTGTCGTGTCCGCGATCGCGGACGGGTTGTGAGTAGGGAAAGCTCGGCAGGCACGGGATCCCGTGACGGATTACTAGGCCCGATCCCGTTCGAGCCGTTAGACGCGCTCTCAGCGCCTCGTTTCGCGGCGGGCTCGACCCACTTGGCGCAACGAACGCATCTCACCCCGAGCTCGTCCTCCCAGCGGATCGGTTTCCGGCACTGGCAGGTCTGAGGCTCTAAGGGGTCGACTCCCTCGGGAATGGGATCGTGGAAGCCGCAGCCTCGATCCGAGCCAGGGACGACCCGCCGCGTGCAGGGTCCGGCCGGGGTTGGGGCGCCGCATGCGACCGTCCGATCGGTGCCGCCGAAGTTGGTCATTGCGACCCCCCAGCGGCTCGTCGATCGCCGAGGCGAAGTCAGGCCCAATGGAATGGGTATGCAGATCGCCGTCCGCGCCGTCCGCGCTCTCGTGCGTGGCGGACGCTGCGGACGCTGCGGACGCTCTTTTGCGTACCCATTCCGATGTGGGCCAGCCGATCACCCGCCGCCGTGACTGACCCTCGCGCGTGAACTCGATCTCCAGCGCCGGATCGGCGCGGCGCAGGTTGGAAGCCAGCCGCCGCAGATCGCCGGACAGCGCGCTCGGACTCTTCGGCCATTCCTTCGAGCGGGCCGTGTTCTTGCCGACGATCTCGGAGAGCTCTTCGAGCCAGATCCGTCGCGGTGCCCTCGAACCTGCCGAGCTTGCGGAGCGGGCCAACGAGCGGCGACGCCTGGAGCGTCGTTTCGTCGCGCCGGCCCGGTTGGCGGCGTACACGCGCAAGAACTCGTCCGCGTCCCAGCCGAGCGCGGGGCAGGCGGCGGCGACCCAGATCGCGAAGTCGGCCATCCTCGGCGGGTTGTCGAGCTCGATCGTGCTCTCGTTCGCGATCGCGATCGAGGCCGCGTCGAGCAGGGCGCCGAGGAGGAGCGGTTGGCGATGCTCGAACCGCTGCCAAGAGCTCGTCCTCGGATGCATAGTCTCTGATCCTCGGGAGCGTGAGGACGATCGAGCGGTCCTGAAGGTCGCCGCTCAAGACCACTTCAACGATCCCGTTGAGGACGATCGGCAGCTGGGCCTGGAACAGCTGCTCCTCGTCGTCGGTGTAAAGCGCGCGGGTGCTGAACCCTGAGCCGGTGGAGAGGCGACAAAGGGCATCCGAGCACCACTGCGGAATTCACTCAGGTTTTCCAGCGCAATCACTCGCCCGTTCGCGCCGGCGATCACTAGGTCGCGCTCGTTGCGCGGGGCGGGCCGGAGCAGCGCCTCGTTCGGATCGACCAGGCTCGGCAGAGCTTCGGCGGCAGTGCTCTTCCCTGATCCCTGCTCGCCATGGAGGGCCAAAACCGGGAATGGGCCTGCCGGCCGCAAGGCCATCACGAGCCAAGCGACCATCAGCCGCAGAGTCGTCGGCGCTCGCGAAGTTGAGGAAGCGGCCAAGCTCGGCCTCCGGACTCGCCGCCGGATCGGGTCGGGAAAGGGAGCATCCCCCGCGCGCGGCGGAACTTCACCGGAGGATCGGCGGTAACGCGCCAACCCGTCGCGGTGATCTGGATCGCCGCCATGCCTCGTCGGCGAGGTCGAGCCAGATGGAGCCGTCGCGTCGGCGACCCGGACATGCACCGGATGCTCGACGCCATCGAACAGCGCCAGCCCCTCAAGTACGGCGAGGGCGCTCGGGTTCCCTCGCTGCTCGGTGCCTTCTGGGTTCTCTCGTAGAAGAGGCGCGCGAGCCAGCGGCGGACTGCCTTGGTGCGAAGCGGCCACGTCTCGCTCCGGCCGTCGATCGGTAGGGTGGCGAACGCGCCGGCTGCGGGGTGTGGAAGAGCTCGATCCCGGTGGCGATCGCGAGCTCGACGATCTCGGTGGCTTGGCTCTTGCGCTCCTTACCGGTAGCTGTCTCGGTGGACTCCTCGACGGCATCAAGATCGGCCCCGGCATCCCGGACGCCGCGTCCACCTTCCCGTCGCCGGGCTGCATACCCCGCAAGCCCTCGACGAACGCATCGGCCCGCTGCCGGGCTCCTGGCCGCTCATCACGTAGCCCTCCTGTACTGCTCGGCGCGCACCAGGCGAACCGCGTCCTCGGCGGCCTGGCGCTGGAGGGCGTCGAGGTCGAGATCGTCGTACAGGTGCCGGCGCTCGTGAGCGGGCATCGCGGCGAGTTGGCTAGGGTCGAGACCCTGAGCCTCGAAGGACAGCTGGACGGCACTCATCGTTGGCCGCCTCCTTTCGGGAAGGCGGCCTGGGGCCGCGTTAGATGTTCATGGGGTAAGTCGGGGTCGCTAGATGACCCGGGCGATGGCGCGCGTGATGGAGATCGTGATCGGCGCGATCCGCTCGACCGGCAAGCTCCAGGGGATCGCTCCCGCGATCGACCCTCGTCTGGCCCGAGAGCGGCCGAACGGTTGGCGGCCGAGGGCTCGGCTGTGGGCGGCGACGCATCGCGCGGACTTTCGCCTCGTCGTGCCGGATCCTCGCTTCCACGCGCTGGGCCTTGGCGAGCTTCTTGAGTGCCCACTGCGGCGGAGGCCCATGCCCGGCCGGCTCCGGGTTCTCAGGCTCGCGGTCGAGCCAGTCGGCCACCGGCTGCGTCGCCGATGCAGCGTCCGAGAAGCACTCGCCGTGTTCGACCCTTCGACCCAAGACCCGACCAAGATACAACTCGCCCTAAGTCATCTCCCGCCCCGAAAAGACGCGACCCCCGAGGGGGGATACCTCGAGGGCCGATCAAGAACCGATCAATTGAAGTCGTGCCCTGAAGGCTATCCCCCGATCAGGTCATCTGGCGAGGGTAGGGTTGTTCACGGTGCTGGGGTCGAGCCGTGTTAGGAGGGCACGCGTTGGCGCGGCGGCGCTCGCAGTGGCGGCGGCCCTCGGGCTGTCGAGTTTGCGGCACGTCGCAGTCCGACAAGGTGTCGTGCATGGAGAATTCGATCAACGCAATGCTAGACGGAGGGGCCGTCTGGGCGACAGCGACGAGGAGCCCGTTCGTCTACAGGATCCCCGGAAGGCATGGGAAGCCCGACAAGTTTCAACTCACGACTTATCCGGGCCACCGCGAAGCGGAGGATCTGCTGACCACGTACAGCGATGCCTGTCGAGCCTGTCCGACAACGGGAATTAGCGTCTTTACTCGCGGTCGTGAACGCGCGTGGGTTCCAGTGCTGAGGAGCGCCCTACTCCCGCAGCCCGGCCGCTTCAAGGGCCCTGCCAAGGTCACGTCCCCATTCGAACCGGGCGATCTTGCCCCCTTCCAGCGTCAGGTGTGCACCTCGTCCTGAACGACTTCACTTTGACTCCCCTGGCTGCGGGCGTAGAAGCGGACCTGTGCGACCACAGCAT
Organism: uncultured bacterium; assembly: GCA_963772345.1. Classification (GTDB taxonomy): domain Bacteria; phylum Actinomycetota; class Thermoleophilia; order Solirubrobacterales; family 70-9; genus AC-56. The sequence continues at coordinate 101,189 of CAVYXB010000005.1, forward strand.
CCCCGGCGTCGAACAGCTCGACAAGCTCGTTTCGGGTGGCGTCGAAGTGCTCCAGAATTTTGAATCATCTTCGCAATCTCGGTCGGCCCTCGGCCAGTACCCGGCTCGACCGCCTCCGGCGGATTCACGTACTCGACGTTCGGTGTTGCGAGCTCCAGAAGTCGCTCCGGCTCCTGGTCGAGGAATCCCGCTTCATAGATCCGGCGCACGATCTCCACGTTCTCCTGCGACATCGCGCTACTCCGAAAGCCCGGCGGCTTCGAGGGCCTCGGCCTGGCTCATGTAGAGCTTCTGGTGGACCAACAACCCGTCCCTGAACGTGGCGACCCATGCGTGCTTCCCGAGGGACACCGGGATGCCCGTGGAGCGACCGCGCATCCGCAAGTCGATCAGCATGACTGCGCGGTCCCCGCCATCAACCAGCTCGTACTCGAAGTGGAAGGTGTCCCAGGCGGCAAACCACCCTCGCCACCATTGCCGAACGGCCTCGATTCCCCGGTAGACCCCACTGAGGCCCACCCCAGGAGCCTCGGAAACGTCCAATTCGATTTCCGGGTCCCAGATTTCGGCCATCTTGGAGATCGTGGCTTCTTGATCGAATGGCGCACTTGCACTAGCCCGCAACCCCTCGATCTGCGCCCGCCAGATCTCCACGTTCTCCTGCGACATCGCCCGCGCAGTATCGCGCGGGAACCGGGACTCGCCAGCGTGGTCGGTAAGAGTGGTCTTTTCCGTTGAGAGGGGGAACTCTTAACCCAGACTTAGGACAAGCCCGATTAGCTTCAGGGCTCGTCATGGTTCGCGCCCGAGAAGGGGTACATCCGGTGCGCGGATCGATCCACCGAGGAGGCATATCCAATGGCTGGTATTCGAGACAAGGTGGCGCGCTGGACTCGTGAGGGCACCCCCTTCGAGTTGATCGAGCAGCGGATCGCCGGCTTTCCGCATCAGAGGAGGACAAGTCGGCTCTGTGGATGTGGGCATGGTCTTACCGGGGCACCCACGGTCGTCAAGCGGCCCACCATCAGCGAAGGGTGCTCGCCGACTGAGGCAACTGGTCCGGGATTAGCGGGTCCAGTCTGCGCGTCGCTGGCCGGTAAGTGGACGGTCCAAGACATCGCCCGCTCAGTGCCTCGCCTAGTAGCGCCTGCGGCTACTCTCAAGCCGAGCTGTGGGAGAGCGCCGAGCGGCATCTGAGCAACGCCTGGACGATCTGTACCGCGAGCAGCCGGAGAACTTCATTGCGCGGCGCAACGCGCTCGTCAAGGAACTCCGGGAAGCTGGCGATCGGGCCGGGGCCGAACGGCTGAAGAAGCTTCGAAGGCCGACGCACGCAGCTTGGCTCATCAATCGCGTGGCGCTCGATTCACCCCAGCTTCTTGAGGAAGCCGCCGCGGCAGCGCGTGCGGTCGAGGACGCTCAGGTGCGCGTCTTGGAAGGCGATCAGGAGGCGACAGCCGAATGGCGAAGCGCAGCCGCACGGGAGCGGGACGCGTCTGCCGCCGTCCGTGACGCTGCCGAGCGAACCGCCCGCGGGGCAAGCCGTCCAGTGAGCCCGCGCGCTCTCGAAATGGTGGTCGAGACGCTTCGGGCTGCCAGTGGCGACCAAGAGCTCCGCGACCGCGTCGTGAACGGGCGTCTGGACCGAGAGCAGACGGGGGCAAGCCTCGGCCTCCCAGAGGCCCCACCAACCTCGCGCCGCAAGTCGATGCCGACCAAGCGCCGCGAAGAGGCCCAGCTGCGCCGCCAGAAGGAACGCCTCGAAGGTGCGCTCGCAAAGGCGATGGCTCGAGAGGAACGTCTTCGCGTCCGGGTAGAGGAGTCTGCGGAGGCGATGCGCCACGAAAAGGCGAAGCTCGCGGA
>CAVYXB010000006.1:0-136221 GCA_963772345.1 uncultured bacterium
CGACGCGGGACCGGGCTTCAAGGAGGGCGACCCCGTCTGGGTCGAGGACGGCGACGGCAACCACCACCCCGGCATCTACGTGGGTGAAAACGAGAACGCGAGCTGGTTCGGCGGCGGCCCAAGCGCGTACGTGGTCCATCCCGAGGCCAAGCAGGCCGAGGTCGTCTCGATCTTCCGCATCACGCCGCGGGACGAATAGTCCGCGCCCCGAAGGCCCCCCTCGCGAATCGATGCGTTCTCGAGGACTGTCGCGTCTTCTCTGAGAAGGGCGCTGAGCTCGATCAGCGATTTCGGCACCGGAAGGAGACTCACATGGCCCACTACGTCGACGGATTCGTCCTCCCGATTCCCAAGCGCAAGCTCGATGCCTACCGCCGAATGGCGCGCAAGGCGGGCAAGGTGTGGCGCGAGCACGGCGCGCTCGAGTACCGGGAGTGCGTAGCGGAGGACGTGGCGATGGGGAAGCTCACCTCGTTCCCCCGCAGCGTCAAGCGAAAGCCCGGCGAGACCGTCGTGTTCTCGTGGATCGTGTTCAAGTCCCGCGCGCATCGCGACCGCGTCAACGCCAAGGTGATGAAGGACCCGCGGCTGGCAGACATGATGGACCCGAAGGACATGCCGTTCGACGGCAAGCGGATGATCTGGGGTGGATTCGAGGTGATCGTCGATCTGTGAGCTGCCGGCGCGCCGCGACAAACGGGCGGGGTAAGGGGGCGTTGGCGCCTTTCCTTCGCCCCGCGGAGGAAACGCCCTTCGCCGCCGTGGGCCCTCCACAGCCCCCGCGGCCATCCGCGCCGCCCCTCGTGCGGATTGCCACCCGAGAATGGTGGGGATTCGCTCACACGTCTGCTAGGTTGCGAACTCGCCGCGTGGGCGATCGCCCCGCCGCGCGGCTCCTGCGGCGCGCATGGAGATTCGACCGCTGGGAGTGCCCTGCTGATGAGAATGAGTGAAAGCATCGAGTCGTTCGAGCTCGCCTTCGAGCAGGAGGCGGCGGTCGAGCGTCGCCGCCGCGAGCAGCTCCGTCAGCGGGCCGCGAACCGCTCCCGCGCACGCAGCATCCAGCGAACCGAGCAGCACGGCACGGTCGCCTTCGGCGTCCTCGTCGTCGCGCTCATGGTCACGGCCGTGACCGTGACCGTGGTGATGTTCGAGTCGCTGGCGTGGCTGATGGGCTAGCGCCCATCGGCCCCGCCGCCGCCTGCAGCTAGTCGTCCGAGAGGTCGTCCAGCGCCTTGCTGACGCGCTTGGAGGGGCTTCCCCCGTTCGGGTTCGCCGCCCCCTTGCTCGCGGCCTCCCGCTCCTCGGCCTCCCGCTCCTCCTGGATCGACAGATAGACCTCCTTGCGGAAGACCGGAACCTCCCGGGGGGCCGAGATGCCCAGGCGAATCTTGTCCCGCGACACGGCCAGCACGGATACCTCGACCTCGTCGCCGATCATGATGCTTTGATTCGTCTTACGGGTCAGGACCAGCATCTCGCCTCCTTCGAAGCGGGGGGCCTCCCCGGCCACGTTGACCGGACCAGTTTTCAGGGTAGCTACTGGAACTCAGGTACGCCACCCACAACCGTTCGTTAGCATCACGCGCGCCCCGCCTGGGGCGCCATCCATGGCCAGAAAGCCACTCCGCTCACAGCTGAACCAAATCCGTGCCTGGGTCCGCCAGGGGCGGACCGACGCCTGGATCGCCCACCAGCTCGACATCCCGGCCTCGGAGCTGCGCGAGTTTCGGCGCCGCCACGAGCTCGCTCCCGAGGAGGAGACGGGCGACGTCGAGCTTCGCGACGAGATCGAGGCCGAGATCGAGGCGACGCTGGACGCCGAGGAGGAGAGGAGGACGAAGAGGAAGAGGAAGAGGAGCTCGACGAGGACGAGGAGGACGGAGGACGAGGAGAGGAGGCCGAGGCTGAAGGCGAGGCTGCGGACGCCGAGGGCACAGGCAACGGGAAGGCCCCCGGCCGGCGCCGCAGGCGCCGCAGGCGCGGCCGCGGCCGCGGCCGGTGGCGGCGCCCGCGCCGGCAACGCGATGCAGGGGACCTTCGACCACGGCGCCGAGGAGGGATTCGGCCTGTGGCTGGACCCGGCGGTCGAGGACGATCCCGTCTACACCGAGCACTGGGCCGGCCACCGGCCCGTCGAGGTCACGATCGAGCCGGACCGGATCGTGATCAGGCGCGCCTGAGCGCGCCCACCGCCGCGATCAGGCCTGTTCGGCCCGCGCCTCGCGGCGCCGGCCGCCGCCGGGCCGCTTGCCGTCGGAGCCGCGCCCCTTGCCGTCCTGGCCTCGGCCCTTGCCGTTCCCCCGGGCCCGCCGCCGCCCGGCTCCCGCGCCGCGCACCGCCCAGGCCTCCGGCGAGATCTTGATCAGATCGTCACGCAGGCCCTCGAGCACGCGGAGCTCGCCGGCATCGGCGCCCGCGGTCATGAGCTGTCGCATCTTCCGCAGTCGGACTGCGACGGGCTGGTCGGAGAACAGATACAGGGAGATGTCGCCGTCGAGCTCGCTGCGTTCGTCGATCTCGATGCCGCCCGCCCTGCCGGCCCCGCGAAGCAGGCGCACGAGGCGGGCGCCCTCGGTGTCGCCCAGCCGGCCGATCTCCTCGTCCGCGCCGTTGGATCCGCCGGCTCCGTCGCCGTCGGCTGCCGCAGGGCGCCCGCCGCCGTCACCGTCGCCATCGGCTGCCGCAGGGCGCCCGTCGCCGTCACCGTCGGCGGACGCAGGGCGCCCGTCGCCGTCGGTGTGCGTCAGCGACGCAGGGGGCAGGCGGTCGACGACCGCGGTCCGCAGCGCCCTTCGCTCCGGCGCCTTCAGCGACGACAGGCCCGCCTTGGTATCGAAGTGCAGCGCGGACTTCCGCTTGAGCGCCGACTTGGTGATGTGCAGGATCGGATCCCAGTGGTACCGCGGGATGATCCGCAGGACGAAGAGGGACGCGAACCAGACCAGCATCAGCGCCGCGATCACCGGCAGCTTCACCCACTCGCCGGCCGGGTGCAGGAAGTGGAAGCCGACCGCGAGCGCCGCGGCAACCAGGGTCGCGAGCGACATCGCGACGTACGGGAACTCGAGCGGCCGCGAGCCGAGCTGCGAGCGCGTGAACATCACGACCATCGGGATCGTGAAGGCGGTCAGCATCGCGATCGGAGCCGAGTAGATCCCCAGGTTGGTGCCGCTCAGGAGCAGCAGCATGAAGCCGATGTAGGCGACCGCCACCAGGACGGTCGAGATCACGAAGACCCGGCGCTTGTTGGGATAGCTCGCGTACTGGCTGACGCTTCGATACAGCGCGGGCATCGACATCGCGCCGGCCGTCAGCGGGATCAGCGGCGCCGCCGACTCGAATCGATGGCCTCCGATCTGGATCAGGATCTCGCCGCCGAGCACCATCGCGAGCACCGCGGTGAGGGTGAGTAACCAGAAGTAGGCGAGCATCTGGCCGTTGGCCACCTGCATCCCGTACTCGTCGATGAACGCCGAGTAGGAGGCCGTCTTTCGAACCGGTCGCAGCGCGAGCCGGAACCCCTGGGGCAGGAAGGCGACCATGAACCCGGTTCGTGAGGCGAGCTGGTAGAGGCCGATGTCCTTGTGGTCGAGGAAGCGGGAGAGGATGAACGAGTCGGCGTTCTGGACCACCCACATCGAGGAGGCGATGGGCGCCCGGATTGCGCCGCGCGAGAGGATCTCCCTCAGCTCGCCGAACGAGAACGCGAGCTGGAAGCTCTTCCAGATCAGCGCGACGCAGATCAGGGTCGCGAGCGTGGTGCCGATCGTCTGCCCGATGATCGCCCCCTTCACGCCCCCGCCCGCCGAGACGATGAGGATGATCGCGATCAGGTTGAAGGTCGGCCGCGCGGCGTCGACGAACGCGTAGGTGAGGCCCCGCCCCTCGAACCAGATCACCATCTCGGCGAGCTTCATGATCGCCCAGACGCATCCGGTGATGGTCGCGAAGACCACCGCGTCGGCCTGGCCCGGATCCTGGAGGAGGAACTGCGCGATCTGGGTCCTGAACAGGAAGACCAGCGTGATCGTGGTGAGCGCGAGGAAGGTCGTCCAGATCACGCCGACGCCGAGCGTGAAGGTCGGAGACACTCCCGCCGCCTCCTCCGACTCGTCCTCCCCCTCGACGTCGTCGTCGTCGTCGTCGGAGACCCCGAAGGTCCGCATCATCGTCCCCGGCTTGGAGAGGATGTGGATCAGCTGGGTGACCAGGCCGGTGAGGAAGAACAGCAGGGCGTAGGCGCCGAGCTTGCCGGGCCCCAGCAGCCGGGCCACGACGATGATCGAGCTGTAGTGGAGGATGTTGGTGAGCAGCAGCGAGAGGCCCTGCAGGCTCGAGAAGCGCGCGATCTGCGCCCCCAGCAGGGCGCCCGCCCCGCCCGGGTGGGTGTGCTTGAGCTTCGACAGCTTCTCGGAGTCCTGAAGCTTCTTCTTCGGCTTGTCGGATGGCTCGCTCATGCGTCCCAGATGGACCAGGTGGCGAAGTCCCGGCCGGTCAGCTCGCGGAGGCGCTCGGCGTCCTCCCGCAGGGAGCGAAGGGCCTCGGGCGACAGCGCGCCGCGGACGTCGGGCACCTCGATCGTCTGCCGGAAGGGGAACAGGTTGCCGACCGCTCTCCAGAACGTGACCGGGATCACCCGGCCGCGCGGGGTCTCCCCGATCCGCTCCAGCCGCATCGCGAGCGGCGTCGCCCTGGTCTTGCGCGAGGTCTTGTGGCGCTCATCGGAGAAGCGCGCGTGCTGGAAGTCCGGATCCACGCCGATGAAATCGAACACCTTCCGCAGCGTCTCCAGGCGGCGGGTCCGAAGCTCGTCCTGCTCCACGAGGAGGATCTGGTCCCGCGGGTAGACCCGCAGGAACTGCTGAAGCTGCATGTAGTAGTGGCTGCGGGTCAAATAAGAGGTGTTGGGGTGCATCAGCGTCGCCCGCAGGTCCCCCTTCTCGCGGCGCTTGGCGAAGTTGTGGATCCAATGGGCGGCGATCCGGTCGATCGGGTCGCGAACCATGTAGAGAAGCTTCGCGTCGGGGACGGTCTCGTGCATGCGCTCGGGCACCCCGACGTGCTGCGGGTAGGCCGTGTAGTTGGGCGAGGACTCACCCCGCACCGTGGCGCGCGCGTCGAAGTGCGCCCGGTACCAGTCGAGGCCGCGCGGGAAGTTGCGCTCGGCGATGAAGAAGTTGAGCTCCTTCGGCTTCGACATCGACGTCTCGGGGTGCAGGCTCAGGTAGTAGTGCAGGCCGCTCGTGCCGCACTTCTGCGCGCCGATCACGATCAGGTTCGGGAGCGCGCCCAACTCGGTGCGGCCACGCGTCGCGGCAGCGCCGGTCCCCCGGCGCGCATGGGTGTCCGGCGACGTGGGCGTCGCCGTGGTGCCCGTCCGGGACTCCATCCCACGCAGGGTAGCGTCCAGGAAAGCCGCGAAACCGGCGTCACGCAGGGGATTGCGGCGATCCGCACGCAGGCAGGTGGACATCCACTACAGCCGCCGATGCCCGGCAAGGGCTAACGCAGGAGCTGGGCGCGGCGCGCCGGGCGTGCGGCGGCCGCGATCAGGAGCTCGTCGGGGACGTCCCCGATCGCGATCGCGCGCCGAAGGCGCGGTCGCTGGGCGAGGATCGTGCCCAGCCGGCGGCGCACGAACGCCTCGTAGTCGCCGCCCGCGAGCTCGGGCTGGCGCTCGCCCCGGGCCGGGACGTGCTCGACCCCCACGCCCAGGCGCCGAAGCGCCCCGATCTGGAGCGAGTCGGTGACCACCAGGACGGACTCGGGAGGGTCGGGCGTCTCCGCCAGCGCCGCCAACACGCCGCTCTCGAGCTCCTCGCGCAGGGACACCGAGCGCCACCACGAGCGTGCGGGGCCTCGGCATCGAGAGCGTCTGCGCCGCCCAGCCGCAGGAGCGTTCGCGGCACGCTCGCCAGCCAGTCGAACCCGCGGCGAAGGCGCTGCCCCACCGAGCGCCGAGCTCGCGCGGCGCCCCGTGCCCCGGCGCCCGCTCCCGCGCCGGACCCCGACCCAGGCCCGTCGAGGAGTCCCTCGAGCCACCGGGCGGCCTCGGGGGCGCCGTTGGCCGGGCGGGCCTCGTCGAGCCGCTCACAGATCGCCTGACGGCGCTCGGCGTCCAGGAGCTCCTCGAGCCGCCGCTCCAGCGACGGGTCCCCGGGGCCGCTCGTCCCGAGCCCGATGCCTGTCGCCTCCGCGTGGGCGGCCCGCGCCTCTTGGTCGTCGGTCTCGCGCTCCATCGGCACGAACACGCTCGGCACCCGGAACCGGACCAGCTCGTGGAACACGTTGTAGCCCGCCGCCGACACGGCGCCGTCGAAGGCGGCGTAGTAGCGGCTCATCGGGAAGGCGGCGTCCAGGCTGCACCACCCCCTCGGGGACGTCGGGCAGGGTCTCGATCACGGACGACATGGCCGCGACCTGCACGCCATCGCGGCCCGCCAGGGCGCGCAGGCAGCGCTCGACGGCGCCCGCCACCTCGGGGCCCTGTCCGAGCTGGACGAGCAGGTTCGTCCTGCCCGGCTCGAGCCCGAGCTCGCTCTCGGCGTCGGCCACGGCTCAGGAGCTCCTCGTCGTCGCTGAAGACGATCGGCGCGACCCGGTGGACGCCGTCCGCCACGCCGGGGTCGGCCCGCGATCGCGTTCCGCCGCGAGCTCGCCCGGCTCGAGCACCGCGTCGAAGCGCTCGGTGCGGGTGAGCGGCACGGCGCTCGCGCCCCTCCTCCAGAGGCCTCGGCGGCACCAGATCGTCAGCGGGACGGGCTTGATCGCCGCGAGGAGCGGGTCGTAGGGAAGGATGCCGTCGAACACGAGCGCGCGTGGCTCGGCCTCGGCGATCACGGCCCGCAGCCGGGGGGCGAGCCGGCGCGTCCAGCGCCAGTCGTTGCCCGAGCCGGGGCTCCCGTGGGACGCCATGTACTCGACCGGGAAGCCCAGCTCGCGCACCACGGGCGCCGCCGAGGAGAGGGTGAAGAAGAGCGGCTCCACCCCGGGGCCGAGCCGGCGGGCGATCGCCATCGAGCGGGTCAGATGGCCCAGGCCGGTGCCGTTCGAGGTCACGAACAGGATCCGACCGGCGTCGCTCATCGCGCGCCCCTCACCCGAGCTCCTCGTACGCGTCCAGCAGCGGGTTCGCCGCGTGGTTTCCCTCCCGGGCGAGCTCGTCGAGGGTCCTCCGGTAGCGGCGGCCGAGCGCCCAGGCGGCCGGCCCGCGGGCGCGCTCGCGCCACCGTCCGCGGCCGACGTCCTGTGGCCGCAGGCGCATCTCGCGGAACGAGCGCATCGCCGGATCGTCCTCCAGGCCGAGGCGCAAGAGCAGCTCCTCGTACGCCGCCTCGCCTCCGCCGGTCGACGAGCCGGTCGAGGACGACGACAGCGAGGCGGTCGGCCCGGACCGGATGGGCCGCGCCGTCCTCCTCCCCGCGGATCGCCGCGTCGAGCTCCCGGAGCCTCGAGGCCCAGCCGCGGATCCCCGCCGCGAGGCGCGTCCCGTCCCGCTCGGCCGGCGACGCCGCGACGTCGCGCCCGTCGCGGACGACGTGCACGAACCGGGCCTCCGGGAAGAGCCGCACCAGCGTCTGGGCCTGACGCAGGTTCCCCGGGCTCGTGTCCACGAGCCCGGCCGCGCCATTCTCCGGGACCCTCAGCGACATGAAGAGCTCGCGGCACGCGGACAGAGGATCGCGGTGGTAGGCCTCCCGGAAGCGAGCCAGCTCCGCGTCGAGCACCGAGGCGTCGCGCGAATCCCCGAGTCCCGCCGCGCCGTCCCACCACCGCTCGCGAAACCCGCCCGCGAACTCCTCCAGCCCGACCTGGCCGGCGAGGAGCGCGGGCAGGCCGCGGTCGTCGGTGTGGAAGGGAGCCGCCACGGGGAGCGGCGGCGAGCCCGGGGTGGGCGTCGAGCAGGCCGGCGACGAGGCTCGACCCGCTGTGAGCGACGCCGCCGACGAAGACGACCTCGGGGCGCTCGGTCAAGGTCAGGCGCTCGGCTGCGGGGCGAGGGTGCGCTCGTAGGAGCGTCGCAGCACCGTCGCGCAGTGGTAGCCCTCGCGCTCGAGCCGGTCGAGGGTCGCCGCGTATCGCGCGTTGACCTCCCGCTGCTCGGCCGCCCCCAGCCCGTCGCTCCAGCGCTCCAGGTGGGCCGCCTCGGTGGTCATCTCGCGCGTCGAAGAACCCGCGCATCGCCGGCTCGTCCTCGACCCCGAGGAAGTCGAGCAGGCCGGCGTAGGTGCCCTCCCGGTCGCCGGACACGAGCTCGTCGAGCCCGACCACGTGCAGGCGCTCGCGGTCCGCGGGGTCCAGGCCGCGCACCCCCTCCTCCGCCTGCCTCAGCCGATCGGCCCAGAAGTCGATCCCCGAGAGGGCGTCCGTCGGGTGGTGCGCCTTCTCGCGGAAGTCGACCTTGGAGGCGCCCGAGTCCCGCCCGTCGCGGACGGCGTGGACGAAGCGGGCCTCCGGGAAGATCCTCGCGAGCTCGGGCGCGGCGGCGATCGTGAAGCAGCTCATCTCGACGAGTGCCGGCTTCCCCGCCTCGGCCGCCAGCGGGCCCAAGAGGTCGTAGAAGAGGGTGCGCGAGGCCTGGATCAGGTCGGCGTCGCGGCCGTCCTCGAATCGCGCCACCGCCTCATCGAAGCGCCGACGAGGGACGATCTGGTGCAGGCCGCGGACCCTGGCCTCGGATCCGTTGCCGGGCCGAAGGCGGGAGCCCGCGCGGTTGAGGGCGACGCGGGCACGGCCGACGACCCCCACAGGGACCAGCGCGTGCGAGCCGACCCGGATCCGGTACCACCAGTAGGTCCGAAGCTTGCGCACGAATTCATCAGCCGTCGCCCGGCCGCCCACCACGTCGGCGAGCCCCTTCGGGTTGCAGTGGAAGCGGCATTCGATCGGGACGCCGAAGAAGCGCGAATGATGGCCCAGGAGGGAACCGAGCACCGTCGTGCCGCTGCGGCCCGTGCCGCCGACGAAGACGAGCTCGGCGGGCTCGGTCAAGTCCTCGCCCCGACCGGCTTTCCGTCGCCCCCGAGAAACGGGAGCGGCCGCGTGCGGGCCGCCTGCGCCGCCTGCGAGCGCTCGAGCGTGCGCCGCAGGAGCAGCGCGCAGCCCACGCCGTCCGCGTCGAGGCGGTCGACGGTCTCCGCGTAGAGCCGCTCGAGCTTCGCGGCGCGGCGCTGGCTGAGCCCGGAGCGCCAGCGCGCGGCATGGGCAAGCTCGGAGCTCATCCGCCGGTTGAAGAACTGCTTCATCTTGCAGGTTGGTGTACAGGCCGACGAAGCGGCAGATGTGCCTGAGGCCTCGTCGTGACCCGAGCAGGAGCAGCTCGTCCAGGCTGATCGTGAGCAGGCGCTCGGCCGGGATCGCCCGCGCGCCCGCGTCGATCGTGCGGATCCGCGACTCCCACCAGTCGAGGCCCTGGCGCCGCGTGCGGGGATAGACGAGGCCCTTGGTCTGGGATACCCGCGAGGCCGACGCGTCGCGCCCGTCCCGGACCACGTGGAGGAACTTCGCCTCGGGGAAGAGCCGGACGAGGGTCGGCGCCCGGGCCACCGTGTCGCAGCTCTGCTCGACGAGCGCGTCGGCGCCGGACTGCTCGACCCAGGGCCAGAGCAGGTCGTAGAAGAGCTGGCGGCACGCTGCCTCGGGATCGTCGTCGAAGCACGCCTCGAAGCTGGTCACGGCGCGCTCGAACCGCTCGGCGGGCACGAAGCGGTAGAGGCCGCGCATCCGGCTCGTCTGGAAGCCCTTCCACCAGAAGCCGCGCAGGCGGCGGACGAACTGCTCCTTCGACACCCGTCCGGCGAGCAGGCCCGGAAAGCCGCGCTCCTCGACGTGAAAGCGGACCTCGACCGGGATCATCGCCAGGCGCGGGTGGCGGGAGAGCAGCTTCGCGACCACGTGGGTGCCACTGCGCCCGGTGCCGCCGACGAAGACGATGGGCGGCGGCTGTCCGATCGGACGGCCGCCCTCGTCGTGGGCGCGCTCGTGGGCGTGGGATGCGGGGGTATCCGCCATCGACCTGAAAACGCTAGCGACTCCGGTTCCCGCCACCGCTCCGGAACGTGTAATGGTCGAGGTACTGCCCGCAGGCGCGGCGGACGGGGACCTGCGCGGAGCCGGGGCGAGTCGCGGCCAGCGGCCCCAGCCACACCTGCCGCCGGACTCCGATCAGGCGCTGGAACGCGTTCGGCTTCTGCGCGGCGACGGTGACCGTCACCGGGCCCGGCTTCTGAACGCGGAAGCTGCCAGTCGGCCAGAAGGCGCCCTGGGCCTGGTGAGTCAGGTACATGCCGTCGAGCGAGGGCGGCAGCTCGACCTGGCGGCCCTCTGCGGAGACCGTCAGCGGGACCTGGCTGTGGTACTGGAGCGAGAGGTTCCAGCGTCCGCGGCCGAGCACGAGTCTCTGGCCGGCCGTCCCCGGCGCGTCGAACGGCGACGGCCTGCTCCAGGCCTTGATGCCCGTGACCACCGGCTGAGGCAGCACCGTGGCTGTGCGTCCGCGCGAGGTGACCTTGCGGCCCTCGGCGGTGGAGCAGTCGAGCGTCGCTCCGGGCGAGCCATCGGGCTCGATGATGCCCACGTCCGGGGTCGGCCCGTCCCGCCTCCAGAGCACGTAGGAGTCGGTGCGAACCACCGGCTTGAAGTTCGGGGGCGCGGTGCTCTGGTAGCCGGCTCTCGTCGTGATCACGTAGCGGAACTCGTCCAGCCGCCCGGCCGACAGCGTGTCGAAGTCCATCGCGAGCCCCTGCTGCCAGACCTTGCTCGGGCGAGCCTGGATGTCCGCGGGCACGTAGCCACCGGGGCTTCGCATGAGCGTGCCGCGAAGCCAATAGCCGGCGAACCGGTCGACGCCGAGGAAGGCCACGGTGCGGTCCTGGGTCAGCCCGCCGAGCGTCTGGAGCTCGTTCGCCCGTTGGTCGAAGCCGATCGGAGTGGCGCGGAGCGCGAGGAACGTCGAAGCGGCATAGGCGGCCGCGACGATCACGCCGAGGACGAGCATCGCCGTGCCGACGCGTCCGGCGGCATCCGTCCGGCTCGCACGCGAGATGTCAAACGCTGCGCGTCAAACATCTTCGCTCGCTGCGCCGGGCCGGATGCCGCCGCCGCTTGCCTGCTTACCCGCCCTCGGCCGCCGCGCCAGCGGGATAGAAAAGGGTCAGAGGGCCGCCATCACGACGAGCGGGGACATGATCGCGAGCGCCTTCGCCTCTACGTAGATCGACGCGAACGCCCTCGCGCCCACATAGACCGCCACGGCGCTCGCCCCCATCGCCACCAGCCCCCACTCGCGGCGGCGGATCGCGCCGAACGCACCGATCGCGGCCGCGAGCAGGCCGAGTGCCAGCGCCGGATAGGCGCCGGACACGTCGCCCCTGACCACGCGGAAGTCGCCCTCTGGCCACACGCCCAGCGCCTCTCCGGGGAACACCGGGGAGCTGAGCCTCCCAGCGGAGGCCTGCACCTGCCCGACCTTGCCGACGAAGCCGGATAGCTGAGCGGCGGAGAACGCGCCGACCGCGATCACCACGACCGCCACCACGACGATGGCCCGGCGATGGCGGCGGGCCGTCTCGCGAACGGCTTCGAGGTCGATGCGCAATCCGCCCGTCGCGAGCGCGAGGACCAGCCAGAGCGGCGCCGCCAGCGCAAACCAGGCGAGCCCTGGAAGGCTGTACACGAACACGCTCGCGACCACGAACAGGATCAGCGCGACGACCATCGCCCGCCGTGGGTGAGGCTCGTCGGCGCTCGCGGGCAGGCGCCGGCCCAGCTCGCCCAGCGCGACCGCGAACGCGAGCACCAGGAGCGCCATCGCGGTCTCCTTGAAGGCGCTCTGGGCCAGGAAGGACGCCGCCAGATACGGAAGGCCGGTGAGCGATGCGGCGATCGCCCGCCGCGCCGGGGGGAGGCGCCCGAGCGCCGCCAGGGCCGCGAGCGCGGTCAGCACGGGGATCGCGAGCAGGAGGCCGTTGAAAGCCTCCAGGAGCGAGGAGTTGGTCGTGTCCGCGGCGGCGGCCGCGACCGACTGGGGGCCGGTCGGATAGCCGAACTGCACGGCCTTCGGCTCTGGCCCGACGCCGTTCTGGAGCCAGTCGGTCCAGAACAGCTGCGCCGCCTGGTCGTTCGTGTAGACGCCCTCGCCGAGGACCCCGTTCCGGTCGTTGAACAGGAAGGTGAGCGACGCAGCCGCGACCACGACCACGACCACGATCGCGGCGGTCCGGAGCTCGTGGGTTTGAGGCGCGTCGGCCCCCGTCCCCGCGAGCCCTTCGCCGCCACGGTGGCGCCTGCCCCGTCCGCGGCCTACGAGCCTCCCCGTGCCGGGCACCGAGGTCCCCCACCGCAGGTAGACGAGGGTCGCGATGAGCGCGATCGCGAGCAGGATGGCGAGGGTGGTGGCGCGGCCGGGAAGCCGGATCAGGAGCGGGCACGCGATGACCAGGGCGGCGAAGCCGACGGCCCCCGAGAGCGGCGTCTGGGCGCTGCGCCCGAGCGACCGGAGGAGCGCGGTCCCGAACACGAGCGACGCCAGGAGGATCGCGACCGCGGACGCATAGACGCCGAGCATCGCGGCAGCGTAACCGGGGCGCGGGCTGCGACTACGCCTCAGCGCGAGTTGGTCGACGTCCCGTTCAGGTTCGGGACGCTGTGGAGCTGGGCGCGAGCTCAGCGGCTTCTGGCCCTTGCATCCGGCCGGGTCAAGCGGGCCGGCGATCTGGAAGACCCGCACGGGCCCGTCCTCGAGGACCAGGTGCGCGTTCGGGTCCGACTGCGTCCAGCGGCCCTCCGGGGAGTTGCCCAGCGTCCCGGGGAGATAGGGGTCGAAGGTCGTGACCACGTGCGTGTAGCCGCCGGCGTTCACCGCCCGGCGCCACTCCGCGCAGTCGGGGATCCGGCTGTAGGAGTCGTGGGCGCCGCGGATCCCCAGCCACTGCACGCGGTTGGAGAGGTCGGCGCCGTAGAACGGGTACTGCGTGAACACCCCGCGGATGCCGGCGACCGCGATCTTCGCGTCCCGCAGGTCGCGCGCCCAGCGGATCGCACCGGCGAGGTCCTGCCCGGCGCCGGTGTCCTGGTATGCCCGCGCGAGGTAGTGGCGCTGCTCGGCGTAGCCCCCGACGAGGGCGACGGCCGCCCCGGTCACCGCCAGCGCCGCGACCAACGCGGCCGACGCCGGAGCCAGGAGCCCGCGCCAGTGGAGCAGCCAGCCCGCGCCCGCGAGGGCGAGCACGACGAGGGCCGCGGCGATCGCGCCCTTGACGTGACCCTGGTGCCACTGAACGAGCGAGCCGACCGTGAACGCCAGCACCACGGCCAGCGCCCCGAGCACGATCGCGCGGCGCGCCGGCGTCGAGCGCAGGGCGGGCAGGCAGGGCAGGATCGCGAGCCCCACGGCCACCGCCGGCGCCAGATAGCGGACGTTCCAGGTGAAGGCGATCGGCTGCCCCGGCTCGCCCGCCGCGGTCAGCGGGGTGAACACGTAGGCCACCGCGGTGACGAGCACGAACGCGCCCCGAACGCGCAGCACCGGCTCGCGGCCACGCCAGATCGCGAACGCCCCCACCGCGATCATCGCGACGAGGGTGGCCGGCCACAGCGTCCCGAACGACTCGTGCAGCCCAGGGAAGAACCAGTGCCGCCACACGCTCGTGTCGTTCCAGTAGTGGACGACCGCGAAGTCGGGGCGAAGCTGGAAGTCGCGAATCGGAGCCGGCAGCGAGATCGGCCCCACCGAGCCGATGTACGGGATCGGGTTGCCGACGGCGACCAGGTTGCGCACGTACCAGTAGCCGCCGGCGGCGAGCATCGGAAGCGTCCAGGCGAGGGCCGCCCGCAGCCGCGAGTAGCGCGGCGCGATCACGATCACCCCGAGCGTCAGCGCGGCGACCGGGGCCAGGAACGACAGTTTCGTTCCCGCGGCCAGACCAGCGGCCAGCCCGGCGACGACCAGCGCCGGGTGTCTGGATCGCTCGGCCGGTCACCTCGTCCGCGTCCGGCGGGGGAGGCCCTGCGCCGGCCTCCCCCGCCGTCCGCGATGCATAGCCGTTGACGAGGATCGCCACGGCGGCGAGCGTGAAGGCGACGCCGGTGATGTCGTTGAGCGCCTCGCCCGCCTGGAACTCGACCAGCGACTGCGACCCGAGGGCGATCGAGCGCGCCGATGAGCGCCTGCGGCCCGAGGCCGTACGGGCGACCGATCGACCAGCCGGCGAGCAGCGCGACCGCCAGCCACCCGAGGTTGATCAGCGGCGAGACGAGGTCGCGGCCGAAGAACAGCATCGGCACGGCGTGGGCGACCTCCGAGTTCGCCGGATAGAACGACGCCAGGAAGATCGGGTCGAAGAAGTAGATGTGGCCCAGGTCGCCGGTCTGCACGAACCGCGCCGCGAGCGGCAGGTGGTACCAGAGGCTGTCGGTCCGATCCATGCCCGACGCCAGCGTGCTGAGAGTCGGCACGACCCAGGCCGCGGCCAGCGCGGCGCAGACCCCCGCCGCAACGAGCTTCGCGACGCCCCACGACGGCGGCGCCGGCGGGCGGGTGCCCGGCGACCGCCCCAACCACCGCCCTGCGATGAGCCCAGCCCCCACGCCAACGACGACCGCCGCCGCGATCACCGGCCCCCGTTCGAAGCCGCCGAACGTCCCGACCGCCTCGGAGACCCAGATCAATCCGACGACGCCGAGGACGATCTCCGCCAATCGCGCCGGGGGGCCCTCCCATCCCGGCAGCAAGGCGGCCCGGACCCTGTACGCGCCGAAGGCCAGCGCCGCCAGGACCAGGCCCAGCTCCGCGGCCCCGGCCAGGTAGGCGCCCGCATCGAGCGTGCGCTCGCTGGGGAGGGCGGTGATGAAGCCGGGGGCCGCGATCACGGGGGTGGCCCCGAGACGCGTGCGAGCGTCAGCGACCGAGGTCCTTGACCACGTAGGAGCGCTCGCCCGACGCGATCATGCCCAGCCTGCGCGCCTGCTCGGAGGCGGTGGCGGGGTTCTTGAGCGATGCGGCCTTCTTCACCAGCTGCGTGTGCTCCTCGCTGAGCTGGTGGAGCTGGACACGCTCGGCGTTGGCGCCCCGCCAGGCGTCGAAGAAGTTGATCGCCGGCTGCACGTACCAGGCCAGCACGGCGAACATCACCAGGACGAGGAGCACACGCCCGAGCCGGTCCCAGTGGATCCGGCTCGCCGGCCCGCCTGCCGTCCGTCGTCGCGGTGCTACCCGGTACGCGCGCGCGCTCACCCCTCATGGGTTCGCCGACGCCGCTCTACTTTCCTGCAAAGGCCGCAGCTCCCGGGTAGGTCGCCCGGTCCCCCAACTCCTCCTCGATCCGCAGCAGCTGGTTGTACTTCGCCGTCCGGTCCGAGCGCGACGGCGCGCCGGTCTTGATCTGGCCGGCGCCGGTCGCCACCGCCAGGTCGGCGATCGTGGTGTCCTCCGTCTCGCCCGAACGATGTGAGATGACGGTCGTGTAGCCCGCGTCGTGGGCCATCGCGATCGTCTCCAGGGTCTCCGTCAGCGTCCCGATCTGGTTCAGCTTCACCAGGATCGAGTTGGCGACGCCCTCCTCGATCCCGCGCCGAAGGCGCTCCGGATTGGTCACGAAGAGGTCGTCCCCGACGAGCTGCAGGCGATCCCCGACCCGCTCGGTCAGCGCCTTCCAGCCCTCCCAGTCCTCCTCGTCCATGCCGTCCTCGAGCGAGACCACGGGATAGGCGTCCCGGATCCCGGCCCAGTAGTCGGCCAGCTCGGCGGGCGAGAGAGTCCGCCCCTCGTGCTCGAGGACGTAGTTGCCGTCCGCGTACAGCTCGCTGGTGGCCGGGTCGAGCGCGATCAGGACGTCCGAGCCGGGCTCATACCCGGCCGCCTCGATCCCGGCGAGGAGCACGTCGAGCGCGGCCTGGTTGGACTCGAGGTCGGGCGCGAAGCCCCCCTCGTCGCCCACGGTCGTCCCGAGCCCACGCTCCTTCAGCGTGCCCTTGAGCGCGTGGAACACCTCGGCCCCCATCCTCACCGCGTCGGCGAAGGTCTCGGCGCCCGCCGGGACGACCATGAACTCCTGGAAGTCGACCTTGTTGTCCGCGTGCGCGCCCCCGTTGAGCACGTTCATCATCGGCACGGGGAGCGTCGCCGCCTCGGATCCGCCGAGGAACAGGTAGAGCGGCTCCCCGGCCTCCATCGCGGCGGCGCGGGCGACCGCGAGCGAGACCCCGAGGATCGCGTTGGCGCCGAGGCGGGACTTCGTGGGCGTGCCGTCGAGATCGCACAGGGTGCGGTCGATCGCGCCCTGCTCGGTAGCGCGGGCACCGACGAGCGCCGCCGCGATCTGCTCGTTCACGTTCGAGACCGCCCTCGTGACCCCCTTTCCGCCCCAGGAGTCCGCCACCGTCCCGCAGCTCGGTCGCCTCGAACTCCCCGGTCGACGCGCCCGACGGCACCGCCGCCCGGCCCATCGCGCCGGTGTCGAGCCCCACCTCGACCTCCACCGTCGGGTTCCCGCGGGAGTCGAGGATCTGGCGGGCATGGATGCGTTCGATCGTCGGCATGGTCGCGGAAGTTTGCCAGCTACCCGTCGGAGAGCCGGTCGCGAAAGCGGCGCGCGGCGGCGCGCAGGGCGAGCTCGGGATCGACGCCCTTGCGGCGGGCCAGATCGACGAGCGCGAAGAGCGCCTCGCCGATGGACGCCTCGGCGGACTCCCGGAGCTCCGGGTCAGCGAGGCGCTCGTCGGCCGGCTCCAGGTCCCCGCGGCCCGCGGAGGCAGCGCGCCGCTGGATCTTGCGCGCGTAGAGCAGGCCCGGCAGGTTCTCGGGCACGTCCGCGAACGGCTCGTCCGCCGCCCTTCCCTCCTGCTCGCGCTTGATCCGGTCCCAGTTTCGGCGCACCTCGCCGGCCGTCTCGGCCGGCGTGTCGCCGAATACGTGCGGATGCCTGCGGATCAGCTTCTCCGACATCCCCTCAGCGACCTCGGCGAGGCTGCCGGCCCCCCGCTCCTCCAGCAGCAGGGCCAGGAAGTGGACCTGGAACAGCACGTCCCCGAGCTCGTCCCGGAGCTTCGCGTCGTCCCCGCTGGCGGCCGCGTCGGCGAGCTCGTAGGACTCCTCGACCGTGTGCGGGACGATCGAGCGCTCGTCCTGCTCGCGGTCCCACGGGCACTCACGGCGGAGCCGGCGCGTGATCTCGTCCAGCCGACCGAGCGCGTCCAGCGTCGCGCGGATCGTCGCCTGCGGCCTGGGTGTGCTCCTCGCCCACGGCGGGGCGGGCTCAGCCGCCCGGGCTGGTGGGCGGCGGGCTGGTGGGCGGGCTGGGGCGGCGCCGTGCCCGGCGGGACCTGTGTCGGCGCGCCTCCCGGCCCGAGCACGCCCGGAAGCTGCTGCGTGCTGCTGGGCGTGATGAAGGTCTGCGGTCCCTGTGGGGCCGCCTGGCTCGGCTGGCCGGGGAACACGGTCGCGCTGCCGGGGGCGACCGGCGCGGTCGAGGGCACGAACGCGTCGCACCCCGTCTTGTCGAGGTTGCCGGACTCCCCCGGGTCGTCGCCGGTGCAGGTGTCCTGCGGCGTGAAGTTGGCGCACCGGTCAACGACGTAGCCGGATGCGCAGAAGCTTCGCTGGGTCCACTTGTCAACGAACTTGGTCTGGAAGTCCGTGGCGATCTGCTGCTGAAGGCCCTGGCTCAGCTGCTGCTTGATCTGGGAGCTGACCTGCGAGAGCGGCGTCGTCGACGCCGGAGTGATCTTGTCCACCTGGATCAGGTAGTAGCTCTTCTGGCCCTTGATGGGCCCGATCAGCGGCCCCTGGGACGCGGAGAAGATCTGGGCGTCCACGGCAGGATCGCTCTGGCCCTTGGTGACCCCCTTGCGCAGGCCGCCGTTGCCCTTCGTGGCCTGGTCGGTCGAGTACTTCGCGGCGACCGTCTTCCAATTCTTCGCCGAGTCGTCCTTCTCCAGCAGCGCCTTGGCCTGCTCCACCTTCGCCTGGTCGTTGTTGACGATCTGGCGCACGTCACGGGTCTCCGGCTGGGAGAACTGCGACTTGTTGGCCTCGTAGTAGCTCTCGACCTGTGCATTGCTCAGCGTCGGCGACTTCGGCACGACCTGGTTCTCGAGCTGCGTGGTGATCAGCGACTGCTCGACGGTGTCGTGCGCCTGCTGCGGGCTGAACCCGGCCTGCTTCAGGTACGCCTGAAACTTCTTCTCGCCGCCGAACTGCTGCTGGGCGATCTGCTTGAGCTGGTTCGCGATCTCGGTGTCGGAGATCACGATCCCCCGCTCCTGGGCCTCGCCCAGCACCCAGCGGGCCAGCAGCACGTCCGACATCGCCGCGTCGCGGAGCGTCGGGTACTGCGGGTTGGACGGGGCGGGCGGCTTGGGCAGGCCCTGCCGCGCGGCCGACTGCTGCAGGGCGGCGTCGAAGTCCGCCTTGGAGATGGTGCCGTTGGGCGCATCCTCGACCACCGCAACCGCGCCGGACGGAACGCTGGGGTGGCCGATGCCCGACGGCCACGCCGACGATCACGAACAGGGCGACGAAGAGCGCCCCGAAGATCGCCACCACGACCCACCTATTCCCCATGCGCTTGCGCAAGAGGCGGGAGGATAACGTGGCAGGGCTAAGGCAGGCTTAATCGGAGCTTCAGGCGGCCACAGGCTCCGCGAGCGCCTGGCCGGCGGCCTCGGCCAGGCCCAGCACCGCGGCGAGGCGGGCGGCGGGCTCGTCGGGCACCCGCAGCGACAGGGTCTTGACGCGGGACTCGTACATCGCCTCCGGGATCCCCTCGCGAAGTCGGCCGACCGTGGCTGCGTCGAGCTCCAGCGGCGTCACCGAGAGCCGCCCGCCACGGAACTCGACCGTCCGAGCCCCGAGGGCGCCCAGCTCGATCCGGGCGCGCTGCAGCTCCAGCAGGTTCTCGACCGGGTCCGGCACCGGGCCGAAGCGATCGCGAAGCTCGTCGCGCAGGGCGCGCAGCTCGCCGGTCTCGCGCGCCCCGGCCACCCTCCTGTGGACGTCGATCTTGGCCGCCTCGAACGGGATGTAGTCCGCCGGCAGGTAGGCGTCCACGTCCACGTCGAGCCTGACTCCGGCCTCCGCCCGCTCCTCGCCGCCCTCGGCCCGCAGCGCCTCCACGGCGTCGTCCAACAGGGACACGTAGAGCTCGAACCCGACCGCCGCGACGTGCCCGGACTGCTCGTCGCCGAGCAGGTCGCCAGCGCCACGAAGCTCGAGGTCCCGCATGGCGATCGCGAACCCGGAGCCGAGCTCGGTGTAGTCGGACAGCGTCGCGAGGCGGGCCGCCGCCTCGGCGCTCAGCGCCTCGCGCGACGGGTAGAGCAGGTACGCGTGGGCGCGCTCGTGCGAGCGCCCGACGCGGCCGCGGATCTGGTACGCCTGCGCGAGGCCGAGCTCGTCGGCCCGCTCGACGATCAGCGTGTTCGCCTGGGGGATGTCGAGCCCCGACTCGATGATCGTGGTCGCCACGAGGCAATCCGCGTCGCCGCGGAGGAAGTCGAGCATCGTCTGCTCGAGCTCCGACTCGTCCATCTGGCCGTGCGCCTCGGCGAAGCGGACCCCGGGGCACATGGCCCGCAGCCGCTCGGCGGTCTCGTGGAGCGTGTCGATCCTGTTGTGCAGGAAGAACGCCTGGCCTTCGCGCTCCTTCTCGCGGTCGATCGCGTGCCGCACGAGCTCCTCGTCGTAGGGGCCGACGTAGGTGCGGATCGGCCGGCGGCCCTCAGGCGGAGTCTCGATGACCGAGATGTCGCGCAGCCCGGCGAGGCTCATCTGCAGCGTCCGCGGAATCGGGGTCGCCGACATTGAGAGGACGTCCACCTTGAGCTTGAGCTGTCGCAGGAGCTCCTTCTGGCGCACGCCGAACCGCTGCTCCTCGTCGACGACGAGCAGCCCGAGGTCCGGCGCGCGGACATCGCGCGAGAGCAGGCGGTGCGTCCCGATCAGGATGTCGACCTTGCCCTCGGCGAATCGCGCCAGGATCGCGCGCACCTCGGCCGGGCGCCGCAGCCTCGAGACCACCTCGATCTCGATCGGGAAGTCGCGCAGCCGCTCCCGGAAGGTCCCCAGGTGCTGCTGCGCCAGAATCGTCGTCGGAACGAGCATCATCACCTGCTTGCCCTCCGAGGCGGCCTTGTGGGCGGCGCGCAGGGCGACCTCCGTCTTGCCGTAGCCGACGTCCCCGCAGATCAGCCGGTCCATGGGCCGCTCGGTCTCCATGTCCTCCTTGACGGCCTCGATCGCCTCGAGCTGGTCGGTGGTCTCCCGGTACGGGAACGACTGCTCGAGCGTGAGCTGCCACTCGCCATCCGGAGGGAACGCGTAGCCGCTGCGCGCCCTCCGCTCCGCGTAGAGGTTGAGCAGCTCGCCAGCCAGCTCCCGGGCCGCGCGTCGAGCACGAGCCTTGACCCCCTCCCAGCGCTTGGAGCCCAGCGCGGAGAGCTGCGGCGCCTCCCCGCCGGTGCCCACGTATCGCGTGATCTTCGCGAGCTGGTCGGTGGGCGCGAAGACGCGGTCGTCGCCGCGGTAGGTGAGCTCGAGGTAGTCGCGGGTGACGCCGCCCACCGTCTTCGTCTCGAAGCCGGCGAAGCGGGCGATGCCGTGGTCCTCGTGCACGACGTGGTCGCCGACCCGAAGGTCGGTGAACGTGGCCATCCGCCCTCTGGCGGGGGACGGCGCCGCCCCTCGCCGGCGGTGGACCAGCCGCCGGAACGGGAATCACCGCCAGCTTCAGCTCCGGCGCGACGAAGCCCTCGGAAAGCGGCGCCTCGACGAACGCCAGCTCGCCCTCGTGCGGCGGCGCGCCGCCGTCCAGGATCTGCGCGTCGAGCCGCTTCAGGTTGTAGCGGACGCGCTCCGCCTCGCCGCGGTGCTCGAACGAGACCACCACGCGGTAGCCGGCGCCGAGCTCCTGCCCCAGCCTCGACTCGGCCTCGGCCACGCTGCGCGCGGCGGAGCTGGGCGCCCAGGCGCGAAACCAGAGCTCCTCGTCCGAGTGGGCCGTCGAGATCGACATCGCCGCGCGCTCGGCCAGGGGCTTCGCGACGTCGACGTAGAGCCGCCGCGCGTCCGCGTCGGGCATCGCCGCGGTGACGTCCTCCCAGGCGTCCCGAAGCGCCGCCTCCACCTCCTCCGCGACGACGACCGCGGCCTCGTCGCCGATCAGGTCCAGCACGGCGCGGTAGCGGTCGATCGGGAGGAGCTCGGCGACGTCGGGGCGCTCCTCCTCGTCCTCGAGCGCGAGCTCGGCCAGCTCGCGATGCTCGGTCGAGAGCTCGGCGGCAGGCGACAGCTCGACGGCGTCGACCTCGCCCAGGGAGCGCTGCGTGAAGGTCGAGAACCAGCGGATCTGCTCGATCTCGTCGCCGAACAGCTCCAGCCGCGCGGCGCGCTCCTCCGTCGCCGGAAAGACGTCCAGGATCCCGCCGCGGATCGCGAACTGGCCGCGTTCCTCCACCTGGTCAATGCGTTCGTAGCCGGCGTCCACCAGCAGCTCGCCGACCTCCGTGAGGTCGATCTGCTCGCCGCGCTCGAGCGTGAACCCGGCCGGCCGAAGCGAGGTGTCCGGGACCGCCTCGGCCAGCGCCACGGCGCTCGCCACCACCACGGCGGGCTCGGGCCCGGCGAGCGCATCCAGCGCCGCGATTCGAAGCCCGACCAGGTGCGGGGGCGGTGCCACGTGCGAGACGTAGCCGGTGCCGCGCGACGGGTAGTAGCGCACGCGCCGCCCCAGATAGGCGCGCAGGTCGTGCGCCAGGTCACGGGCCCCGATGTCGTCCGCGGCCACCACCAGGAGCGGCCGGCCGGCGAACCCCTCCTCCGCCTCGGCCAGCGCCGCCAGCAGGTACGGGCGCACGTAGGCCGACATGTGGACCGGCGCCGCTCCGCCCTCGCGTGCGACGCCGGCCAGGGAGCGGAAGCGCTCGTCCTCGAGCGCGATGTCCAGCAGCGGGCGAAGGCTCATCTCTTCGGGTCATCTTTCGGGTTAACGCTCATCTCGTCGGGTTCGTCAATCTCGTCGGGTTCGTCACCGTCATCGCACGCCAACAAACCGGACACGGTGGTCCGGCGCTCTGACCGGGCACGGGCCCGGCCAGAATCGATTCTAGGAGGCCGCCCTTCGGCGGAGGGGTCAAGGGCAGGGGCGGAGGAGTGAGGAGAAGAGAGCCGCGGCGGGTAGCCGGAATCGCCGGACACGTCACCCGCAACGCGCGGCGACGCACGTAGGGGACTGGATGCTCATACCATCGCGAAGTACCGACAACGCGGCAATGTCGGTACTTCGCGACGGTATAGAAACCCATGAGGGCGGCCGCGCCGAGAGTGTCCCGCCGCGTCCATCCTCCGGACACGAGGGCCCAGATTCCGCGGCCGACGGGAGGGCCCGTGCCCAGCCCCTCGACCTTGGCCCTCGGCCCCCTACCCAGCCCTCCGCACCGAGGCCGGAGCTGCTCAGTCCCGGTAGGGCAAGCCGGGGCCCGAGCGCTGCCACTCGACCTGGCCCTCGCCCTCGACGCGGGAGCGCCCCTCGACGTCGTCCCACTCGTGGAGCATGCGCTTGAGGCGGGCGACCGCCTCGGGCGGATGCTCGGCGACGGCGGCCGCGAGCGTCAGGGCGTGCTCCTGGGTCGCCGCCGCGGGGGCGACCTTGTGGACGAGGCCCCACCGCAGGGCCTGCTCGGCATTGACCTCCTTGCCGGTCAGGAGCAGGTACTTCGCCACCGAGAGGCCGCAGAGGGTGACCAGTCGGGCGGGGCCCACCGGGACGCCCAGCGAGGCCCCCGGGAAGCGGAGGCGGAGGTTCGACCCGCCGACCCGCAGGTCGCAGGCGACGGCGATCTCGGCCCCGCCGCCCACGCACGAGCCGTGGCAGGCGGCTACGGTCGGCAGCGGAAAGCCGGTCAGCTCGTCGTAGAGGCGGGCGAAGAGCTCCATTCGCCGCACGCGGCCGTCCTCGTCGAGCCGCTCGCGGACGTCGGCCCCCGCCGAGAGGCCGAGATGATCGGTCGAGGACAGCACCAGCACCCGCACGCTCTCGTCGCTGCGGGCGGCGTCGAGATGGCCCAGCATCTCCTCGAGCATCGCGGTGTCGATCGCGTTGCGGACATCCGGGCGATCGAGTCGCAGCAGCGCGACGCCCTGCTCATCGACGTCATAGATGGTGACGCTCAATCGATGACCTCGCCCAGCGGATCGGCTTCCTCGGCCGCGATTTCGCGGACGACGCGCTCCGTCTCATCGGCCGCACGCCCGATCAGCTCGCGCACCTGCTCATCCGGCTCGGCAAAGCGGGAGAGCACGTAGGCGGAGACGATCTCCGGGTCCGTCGAATCCGGCCTGCCCACACCGGCGCGAACGCGCCAGAAGTCGCGGCCGCCGAGCCCCTGGGCGAGGCTCTTGAGCCCGTTGTGGCCGGCGACCCCGCCGCCGAGCTTCGAGCGCACCTCGCCGAACGGGAGGTCGATCTCGTCGTGCAGCGCGAGCACCATCTCGAGCGGGACCTTGAGGGCGCCGCGGGCCGGGCCCGCGGACGTCCCCGACTCGTTCATGAACGTCTGTGGCAGCAGCACCGCGACCCGTGGGCCGCCCGGACCGGCGCGGCCCTCCGTGATCAGCCCGCGGTAGCGCTTGCGGGCCCGCGGCAGCTCCCAGCGTCGCGAGAGCTCAGAGGCGACCTCGAACCCGAGGTTGTGGCGGGTCGCCGCGTAGCGAGCCTCCGGGTTTCCCAGCCCGACCACCAGCACGCGGCCGGCCGCCGGGGATCCGGCCTCGCCCTCGTCTTGAGCGCGGCGGAGCCGGTCGAGCAGCGACAGAGGGGGCTACTCCCCCTCGCCGGAGTCGCCGAGTCGCCGGCCCCCTCGCCCTCGGGGGCACCCCCGCCCTCGCCTTCGGCCTCCTCGCCCTCGGGCACCTCACCCTCCTCGCCGATCAGCTCGGCCTCCTCCTCGACCTCCGGCTCGGGCTCTTCCTCGACCCGCGGCGGCGAGAGCGTTGCGATCGTGACCTCGTCCGCGTCGACCCCCTCGCCGAGGGCGAACTCGACGCCCTGCGGGCGCGGAGATCGCACTGAGCTGAAGCGTGTCCCCGATGGTCATCCCGGAGACGTCGGCCGGGATGCTCTCCGGGATCTCGGCGGGCAGCGCCTCGATCGTGATCTGGTGGGTCACGTGCTCGAGCACGCCTCCCTCCTTCACGCCGGGGGCCTCCTCCGTGCCCAGAAGCTCGATCGCCACCTCGGCCTCGATCGTCTCGTCGAGCTTGACCTCGAGCAGGTCGAGGTGGATGAGCTGCCCGCGGACCGGGTCGCGCTGCTGCTCCTTGACCACGACGGGCGTGGGGTTGGAGCCGTCGAATCGGACGTCGATCAGCGCGCCTCCGTGCAGGAGCACGGTCCGAGCGTCCCGCTCGGGCACCTGGAACGGGCGCGGCTCGTTGCCGCCCCCGTACACGATGCCCGGGACCAGCCCGGAGCGGCGCAGGCGACGGCTCGTGCGGGAGCCGAAATCGGCCCGCTCCTCGACGTTCAGGGTCGCTCGATCGCTAGCCATGACGGGCCCGGAGGATAGCTGGACGGCGGCGGCCGCCGGAGCCGGCATCGACGGCGCCTGCTCGCATCGCCCGCGGTTACCCTGATGCCATGGCCGACGACAAGATCCCGAAGAGCAGGATCCGCCGCTCGGTGAAGCTCGGGTCGGCGATCGGCTCGCAGGCGACCCGCTACGCGGGCACCAAGGCCGCCAACGTCGCGCGCTCCGAGGAGTCCGCCGACACGAAATTGGAGGCGCGGCACCTCGAGACGGCGGTGAAGATGGCCTCGGTCCTCGGCGAGATGAAGGGCGCGGCGATGAAGATGGGGCAGCTCGCCTCGTTCATCGACACCGAGTTCCTCCCTCCCGAGTACGCCGAGCTCTACCAGGAGCAGCTCGCCAACCTGCGCACGCTCCGCGCCGGCGATGCCCTGGGAGAAGGTGAGCAAGGTGCTCGAGGAGGAGTACCGCGGCGACCCGCTCGACGAGCTGTTCGCCGAGATCGAGCCCGACGCCTTCGCGGCCGCGTCGATCGGCCAGGTGCACCGCGCCACCCTGTGCGACGGGCGCGCCGTGGCGGTCAAGATCCAGTACCCGGGCGTCGCCGAGGCGCTCGAGGCGGACATGCGGAACGCCGGGATGATCATGCGGCTCGCGCGCGCGTTCGCCCCCGGGCTCGACGCGAAGGCGGTCGCGCAGGAGCTGCGGCTGCGCGTCATGGAGGAGCTCGACTACGAGTACGAGGCGCAGAGCCAGCGGACCTTCTCGCGCAACTACCGCGGCCACCCGTTCATCTACGTGCCCGACGTGCTGACGCGCCTCTCGCGCCGGCGGGTGCTGGTCACCGAGTACGTCGAGGGTGTCGGCTTCGAGGAAGTCAAGCGCCAGCCCCAAGCCGAGCGCAACCGCTTCGGCGAGATCGTCTTCCGGTTCAGCTTCGGCTCGATCTACCACCTGCAGCACTTCAACGCCGACCCCCACCCCGGCAACTACCTGCTGATGCCGGACGGCCGGGTCGCGTTCCTCGACTTCGGGATGACCAAGCGACTCGACACCGAGCAGATCGAGCTCGAGCAGCGCGCGATCGACGCCGTCTCGCGACGAGACCCGGAGGCGCTCCGCACCTCGCTCCACGATCTCGGCTTCGTCAAGAACCCATCGAAGTTCGACGCCGAGCGGCTGATGGAGCACGTGATGGCGGTCGGCGGCTGGTACATGGAGGACCGGGAGGTCGAGCTCACGCCCGAACGGGTGATGAAGGTGATCGAGTCCACGTCCGACCCCCGCTCCGAGTACTACGACCTGATGCGCCGCGAGAGCATCCCCGCCGACGAGCTGATGGGCCGGCGGATGGAGACCGGCGTCCTCGCCGTGCTCGCCCAGCTCCGGGCGAGGCAAAACTGGCACCGGATCAGCCGCGAGTGGATCTACGGCGACCCGCCGGCGACCGAGCTCGGCGAGCTCGAGTGGGCGTACTTCGAGGAGCGCGGCGTCGCCCGCGTGCCCGGGCTGGCGCAGCGGGCGTAAGGCGACAGCTTGTCGCGGCCGCCGCCCGGCCGCTCAGGCCTGAGCGCGGTCGGGCTCGGGAACGCGGCGGCCCAGCAGGCGGCCGCCCACGAAGAACAGCGAGATCAGGAAGCCGAGCAGGGCCGCGATCGTCACGAAGCGGAATCCGGCCTGGATCCCGGTCGCGAACGACTCGCGGACGATCGTCATGACCGTGTTCTGAGCCGAGGCGCTCAGCTGGTGGAGCGCCGAGGTGCCCGCGTCCGTGCCGGCGAGCACGCCGTGCATCACCGCGACCTGATCGTTGGTGAGGTGGATCGCGTGGTCGGAGGCCTTGTCCGCGAGCTCGTTCTCGGATGAGAGGGTGAAGATCGTCGTGGTGATCCCCAGGCCGATCGCGCCGCCGGCGATCTGGAACATGTAGATGAGCCCGCCCGCAAGGCTCGCGCGGGAGGGATCGAGCGCGGTGACACCCGCCGTGGTGACGGCGGAGTAGAAGAAGCCCGCCCCGACCCCGGTCACGGCGAGGCCGGCGATCAGCGAGCCGTAGCCGGAGTTGGCGTCGACCATCGAGAGGAGGAACGGCCCGAGCGTCAGGCCCAGGGCCCCGATGGTGATCGTGGGCTTCGCGCCGAGGCGCTGGTACGCGGGCCCGGCGAAGAACGAGACGATCGCGAACGTGCCGAGCATCGGGATCATGCCCACCCCCGCCTTGAGCGCCGAGTAGCCGAGGATCTTCTCCATGAACTGCGGCGCGTACAGCACCGTCGCGAAGAACACGGCCGACATGAGGAGCACGGTCAGGCACGCCGAGCGGAACTCGGCGTTGCGGATCACCTCGCTCGGGATCAGCGCGCTCTGCTTCATCCGCGGCTCGATGAATCCGAAGCCGACGATCA
The DNA here is from genome assembly GCA_963772345.1 of uncultured bacterium. Taxonomy (GTDB): domain Bacteria; phylum Actinomycetota; class Thermoleophilia; order Solirubrobacterales; family 70-9; genus AC-56. The sequence continues at coordinate 26,928 of CAVYXB010000006.1, forward strand.
GCCCGGCAGCGACGACGAGCATCGCGATCACCCGTGGGTCCCCGAAGCCCCAGTCGGCCGCCTGGTCGAACGCGAGCAGGATCAAGAGCAGGCCCGTGGACAGGGTGGCGATGCCCGGATAGTCGATCCGCTGTCCTCCACCTCCGCCCGCGGCTGGTGCACCTTGGCCCATGTGACCAGGACCGCGAATGCGGCGATCGGGACGTTGAGGAAGAAGATCCAGCGCCAGCTCAGCTCGTCGGTCAGCACGCCGCCGAGGAGCGGCCCCATCGCGTTGCCGATGCCGGCCGCTCCGAGGATCAGCCCGCCCGCGAGCCCCGCCTTGCTCTCGGGCAGTGCCGCGTAGGTCATGCCGAGAATCGCGGGCCACATCAGCGCCGCGCCGATGCCCATCCCGACGCGGGTGGCGATCAGCCAGGGGGCGGTCTGCGCGGCGCCGCCCAGCAGCGAGAACCCGGCGAAGAGCGCGGAGCCGAGGAAGAACGCTCGCCGGCGGCCGAACAGGTCGGCGAGCCGGCCGCCGGTGACGATCGCCATCCCGAAGACGAGGCAGTACGCGTTGATGACCCACTGCGCGGTGCCGACGTCGACGTTGAAGTCCTGCTCGATCGCCGGCAGCGCGACGTTCAGGGCCGTGAAGTCGTTGGCGATCACGATCACCCCGAGCCCCATCGCCAGGAGCGCCATCACGGTGCCCGGCGCGATGCTGTCGGCGCTCGCCGGTGAGCTCGCCGCGTCCGGTGCCGCGCCGGTCCGTTGGCCCGCCGGCCGACGCGATCGCCGCGTGGCCGTGGTGAGATCCGCCGAACGGCATCGCGGGCACTGTAGCCCCGAGGTCGGCTGGCGGATGGTCGCGGAGCTAACCGCCGTCGGCGAGCTGGACGAATAGCCGGGGGTCGTTCGTGCAGATCCCATCCACGCCCAGCCGAGCCAGGGCGCGCATCCGCTCCAGGTCGTCCACGGTCCACGCGATCAGCTCGAGGCCGACCTCATGGCACGCTCGCGCCAGGCGTGCGGTGATCACCGGCTCGTATGCCCAGATCGACCGCACGCCGAGCTCCGGCGCCCGCCTCCGCACGATCCCGGGCAGCCGCACGCGCAGTGAGACGAGCGCCGCAAGCACGGCAGGCTTGGCCCAGCGCATCGAGTTCCAGTCGCGTGTGACTTTGGGAAGCGTCCATCCGCGCGACAACTCGGGCTCGAGCTCCCCGAGGGCCCGAAGGCTCGAGACCTCCATGGTCGAGACCGAGGCCCGTCCCAGGAGCCCGCGCCAATCAAGGGCCGCGACCACCTCGTCCTCGCGCCCGGCGATCTTCAGGTCGCAGTGGACCGCCACGCTGTCCAGCGGAGACTCCGTGAACGCATCCAGGACCGCGTCGAGCGTCAGCGGCTCGCGGCGCGCGGCGTCCCCCCAATCGTGGGCGACCAGGAGCGGCGGGGCGCCCTCCGGCGCGGGTCCGGCAACGGCCCGGCGCCAGTCGCCGTCTCGCGAACTCCGAGCGCGGCCGCAGCACGTCGAGCTCGATCATCTCGGCGCCGGCGGCCACCGCCGCCTCGAAGCTCTCGAGGGTGTTCCCGGGCCGGATCGCGTCGGCGCCCTTGTGGCCGATCCGCTTCAAGGCGCGACACCCTATTGGCACCCCAGGAGTGCCTGTACGATCACTGGACTCCAAGGAGCGGGATCGAAGGGAATGGAATGAGATCGGGAGCGCGAGCCTTTTTGACCATCCTCACCGGACTGCTCGCGATGGGTCTCACCGCTGCGAGTGCCGGGGCCGACACGTACAGGGTCACCCGACACGACGACCCCCTGCCGGGCAAGTGCCAGCCGGCCAACTGCTCCGTGCGCGAGGCTGTCCACGCCGCGAATCAACACCCAGGATCGGACGACGTCGTCCTCCCGGACGGGCGCGCGGCTTACAAGCTCTCGCGCCCGAACACCGGCGGTTTCGACGAGGACCAGAACAAGCGCGGGGATCTCGACATCCTCGACCCGGTGACGATTCGGCACCCCGACGGGGGAATGGCGACGATCGACGCGCGCGGAGTCGACCGCGTGCTCGATGTGCTGCCTGGCGGGGGGACGAAGCTGGTGCGCATCAAGCTCACGGGCGGCGACCACGTGCTCAATGATCCGCCGCTCGCTCGCGCGCGGGCGCAGCGCCAGGGACCCGTGGAAGCAGGAGACGGCGGCGGCATCTTCGCCCTCGCTCGCGTCAAGCTCGTGCGCAGCGCGATCGTGGCCAACGGCGGCGCGGATAGCGGTGGCGGAATCGAGTCCGGGGGCAAGCTGACGCTGGTCCGCAGCCGGGTGAGCAGGAACAAGACGGTTCAGGGCGTCGGCGCCGGTGTCGATGCGTTCGGTGAGCCAGTCGTGATCGTGCGCAGCAAGATCACTGACAACCACGCGGCGAACGCGGGCGGCGGCGTCGCGGTCAGCGACGACACGCTGCGGCTCAGCAAGAGCACCGTTGCCAACAACGTCGCTGAGGAGGGTGCGACCGGCGTTTACCTCTACCAGGCGCAGGGGCGGATCAGCCAGAGCACGATCAGCGGCAACGTCGCCCGAAACAACACCGGCGGCGGCATCGACACCTCGGCCTCCTCGAAGCTCGTGATTGTGAATTCCACGATCGCCGGCAATCGCGCCGACTTCGGCGGCGGGGGAATCGAGCAGAATCTCAGCAGCGGCGACATCAAGCTGAACTCGGTCACGGTCGCCCGCAACACGGCCGACGCGGACGCGAACGGGTCGGGGACCGGCGGGGGCCTCAATGTGGAGGCCGTCAGCGCCACCTTCAGCACGGTGAACTCGATCATCGCGCTCAACCGCGCCGGGGCCGCCTCGGACGACTGCCATGGAGCGTTCGACTCCGACGGTGGCAACCTCGTGGGTAACGTGGGTGGCTGCACCGGGTTCGGGGGCACCGACCTGCTCGGTCAGAATCCGAAGCTGGGCCAGCTGGCCGACAACGGGGGCCCGACCAAGACGCTGGCGCTGAAGCAGGGCAGCCCGGCGATCGGCAAGGCCAGGAAGGCCAGCGCCCCGCGAGTGGACCAGCGCGGTCGCAAGCGCGATGCCCACCCGGACATCGGGGCCTTCGAACGCCTTCCCTGAGGCCTCGCGGAAGTTCGCAATCGAACCCGGGTCCCGGCGCCGAGTCGGATAGGGTGCCCGCCGGCCCAAGGCCACCCACCCCCAACCCGGTCCTGAGGAGTCAGATGCTTTCCATTCGTAAGCGCGCGTTGGCGCTCGTCGCCGCAGCCGCCGCCACGGTCGCGCTCGTCGCCGGCTGCGGAAGCAGCAGCGACAACTCGCCCACCCCGACCCCGCTGTCACTGAAGATCAGCGAGAAGGGGCAGCAGGCGAGCTTCGACGCGCCGAAGTCCGCCACGGGCGGGCTCGTGACGGTCAACCTGGCCAACGAGGGCAAGGCTCCCCACGGAGTGGAGTTCATCCAGTACACGGGAAACCACACGTCGGATGACGTGCTGAAGCAATTCGGCACCAACAGCAACAAGACTCCGTCCTGGATCAAGCTCCAGGGGGGCATCGGCAGCGTCGCCGGAGGCCAAACAGGCTCGGCGGACCTCAACCTTCCGGGGGGCAACTACCTGCTCGCCGACGCGGCCTCCTTCGGAGGCCCCAGCAGCAGCGGGCCCCCCGCGACCGCGCCGCTGAAGGTCAGCGGCGGCACGACCGGAGCACTACCCTCGACTCCCGCCACCGTCACCGCCGCCACCGCGGGCAAGGACAAGTTCAAGTGGGAGACCTCCGGGCTCACGGCCGGGAGCAACGACATCACCTTCAACTCCAAGGGCAAGGATTCGATCCACCTGATCGTCGCCGTGCCCGTGAAGGGGAAGGCCCCCGCCGTCGGCCAGATCAAGAAGGACCTGGGATCGAACGGCCCGCCGCCCCCCTATGCGGACGTCCAGAACGTCCAGTCGTCGGCGATCCTCGACGGCGGCTCCTCACAGACCACGACGCTCGATCTGCAGAAGCCGGGGCAGTACATCCTCTTCTGCCCGCTGACCGACCGTGACGGCGGCAAGCCGCACGACCAAGAAGGGCTGCTAACGGTCCAGACCGTCAAGTAGGCCGACAGCCGGTCGGCCGAACAGCTTCCGGGTCGTCTCGCAGGCGACGTACTTGTTCCTGCCGCCGGCGCCCCGGCAGATGTCGAAGCCCGGCCCGCCGTTCAGAAGCTCGTTGCCAGCGGCGCCGTTGAGGGTGTCGTCGCCGCCGCCGGACACCTTTCCGCTCGGCTTCTTGGCGAAGCTGTCCCCGTACAGCTTGTTGTTTCCCGCCCCGAGCTCCTTCAGGTCGTCGTCGCCCGAGCCCTCGGCGAACCCGGTGACCGTGTAGCTGTCGCCCACCAGGACATCCTTGGCCGGGCCGCCGTTGAGCGCCGGCTTGTGAGCCTCCCCCGTGTCGCGGCGGTGAGCGCGGCCGTTGTTCTTCCTGCAGATCGGGTCGGTTCGGTGCTTGGCGCAGCCGTCGTCGCCACCGCCGATCGCATGACCGGCGCGCGAGTAGCTGTCGCCGATCACCAAGTCTTTGTCGGAGGAGCCTTCGAAGTGGTCACGCCCCCCGCCCTTGGCGGTCCCCCCGCGGTCCACCGCGCTGTCGCCGATCATCTTGTCGTTGCCGGTCTGGCCGCGAAGGACGTCGTTGGCGCCACCGCTCGCGTCTCCGCGCCTCGAGTAAGAGTCGCCGACCATCCGGTCGTTGCCGAACTCGCCCTCGAGATCGTCTTTGCCCGCATGCCCCTTGGCGTTCCCCGAGACGGTGGCGTCATCGCCGATCAGGAAGTCGTCCTTGTAGCCGCCCCGGATGAAGTCGTTGCCCGGGCCGCCGATCAGGATCGCGGAACCGTCAGCCGACGGCGAGTTCGGATGCTTGCCGAGCGTGATCCGGTCGTTGCCGCGGCCCCCGCAGATCACGTCGGCGCCACCGTTGCCGATGATCTTGTTCTTTCCGCCCAGGCCGACGATGACGTCGCGATGTGGGGTGCCGACGATCTTGCCGTGGCCCGTCTTGGTGGCCCGCTTGCCGAAGCACTTCGCTTTGGCGGCCGAAGTCGCCGGGACCACCAGGAGCACCACCGCCGCGACGGCTGCCGCGAACCCCGAGATCGTCAGTGACCTTCTACCCACCCTCAACGCGGCCGAGCGTATCAGCGACGCACGCCCGCGCGAGCCGGGTTGGGACGATGGTCTGGACGCTTACGGGGAGCGCTCGAAGGCGCCGATGTCCGGCTGGACGGTGCGGGGCCGATCGCGCTGGTCGACGGCCGGCTCTCGCTCCAGGTTCGCCTTGCCGATCGCCGGGCTCCCTCGAAGGAGCGCCAGGGTCTTGGTGGGCCCGCCGTTGTCCCGGAGGCCGCCGAGCTTCGGGTCCGGCGCGATCAGGGCGGAGCCCACGAACCCTCTGCATCCGGCCATCGTGCTCAGCATGTTGCCTCCGAAGGAGTCGAAGGTGCCGTGACAGTCGCTCGGCCTCGAGCCCGCCCGATTCAGCGCGACGATCGAGTTGACGACGCCGAAGCTGCCCGCCTTCGTGGACAGTCCGCCGCCGAGCGCGCTGCGGCCGGAGGCGTTGGCGACGTTGCGGGCGACCGTGACCGAGTTGAGCGTCACGTGGCCGCCCGCGACGGACGAGGAGACGCCGCCGCCGGTCGTGTCGGCGGTGTTTCGGGTGATCGTCGAGTTGACGAGGAAGAGGTTGGCGCCCGACTGGTAGATCCCCCCGCCGGATGCATGCGCGACGTTGCCGTTCACGGTGCTCTTGGCGATCCGGCTATGCCCCTTGGAGAGGTAGACGCCGCCGCCGGCGCCATCCGAGACGTTGCGCGAGACGGTGCTGTTGCCGAGTCGCAGCGTGTCGCCGTCGATCGCCAGGCCGCCGCCGGCGCTCGCGGCCCGGTTGGCGACCACCGCGCTGCGGACGATGAGGATCGAGGTGGCGTGGGAGTCGATTCCGCCGCCGACGTCCGCCCGGTTGGCGCGAATGCGGGAGTGGTTGAGCGACAGCGGCGCCGTGGTGGAGATCCCCCCTCCGGAGTCGGCGCGGTTCTGAGACACGACGGTCCGCACAAGCCTGAGTCGCGCATGGGTGCGCACCCCACCGCCCGCGCCGGCGGCGCGCGGGGCGCCATGAGCGGCGTCACCGCCTGTGACGTTGATCCTGGCCAGCTTCGTCGCGGCCCCGGCTCGGATGTCGAGGACCCGATCGACGCCTCGGGCATCGATGGTCGCCCTGCCGTGCACCCCGTGACGAATGATGATCGGGCCGGTGACGTCGAGATCTCCGGTGGTCGCATCGGCGCGCCCGGAGCCCTCGCGCGTGAGCCGGTAGTCGGGATGGCGGTCGGGGAGCACCACCATGTCCCGTCCCGGATGCCCGTTCGCGGCCCGGATCGCTTCCCGAAGCGAGCAGTCCTCGTGTTTGCACCTGCCCGGGTGGGGATCGTCGTGCCGGGTCACCCGATAGTGCTCTGCCTGTGCCGTGGCCGCGAGCGCGCACAGCAGGCTCGCGGTCAGCGCCAACGGCACAAACCAGGCCACAATCCCCTGTCTCAATCGTCCCTGCACAGGCTGAGCTCGCTCACCTCGCGAGGCGTCTCCCTACCTAACGGAAGGACGGTCAGCCTTCTAACGGCGCATGCAGGGTAAACGCGGGTTAATTTCCTGCCGCGCCTCTTGACCCCGTGCATGGCCGCGGAATAGCCTCCGCGCGCGGGGAGGGACCGTCATACACAGGAGGCGTTCCATTGCGCAAGTTCATCGGAGCCGGGGCGATCGCGGCGCTGAGCCTCGCCGTGCTCGCGAGCACGGCCTCGGCATCGTTCGATCCGCACTTCAGCGTGATCTCGAAGCAGACGTCCGGCCACCAGGGGCAGAGCTCGTTCCAGTTCAAGGACAGGCTCTTCAATCCGTCGAACCTTCGCGACCGAGTGGGTCGCGACTGGGGACGGTGCAAGTTCCGGCAGAAGGTCCGGAAGCTCAGGTGCCGCGCGCTCGCCCACCTCAACGGCGACATCGGCGGCTTCGGCAACATCCGGGTCCGAGGGACGCTCGGCCATCACGACAATCGGCTGAACGTGGTCGGAGGAACGCACGACTTCAGGGGCGTCGCCGGGAAGGTGACCATCCACACGATTCACGGAAACACCGACCGCCTGCACTTCGCACTGGTCCGCTAGGAGGAGGTCCGCTGGACGACGGCATGGGCGATCCGGGTGTCGCTGCGAACCCGCAAACTGGGTGATTCGCGCTGTCCACGGCCGGCGCGTGTCTTGCGCGGCTATGGGCGCCCGAGGTAGGTTCGCCGGAGCGTTCGGCCTCCTCAGGCTCCTCCGGGGCGATCACACCGCCGCTTCGGAATGCCGCGTCGGCCAAGCGCTTTTGGGACAAAGCGGGGACGGGTGCGACAAGGATGGAGCACCCTCCTCACTCCCTACCAACGAGGCCGCAGGGTCGGTTGCCAGCCAGGGAAGTCGCGTGCAGCTTCAACCGATCCCGGTCCGGGGCGATACTGCGAGGACGATGTCGCAGGAGAACGTCGACAGGGTGCAACGGACGCTCGACGCCTTCACCCGCCGGGACAAGGCCGGTTGGTGCGAGCTGACCGATCCCGATGTCGAAGCCGTGCCCGTCGGTGACTGGCCGGAGGGGGAGATCCGCGGGCGGGACGCCGTGTGGGACTTCCTGCTCGCATCCGACGACCCATGGGAGCCCGGGCCGTACGAGGCGATCGAGGCCATCGACGGCGACGACGCGGCGGCCGTCCGGCTTCAACGGCGACTGAGAGGCAGGTCGAGCGGCGTCGAGGTGGAGTACGACTACTGGGCGGTGTTCACGTTCCGCGACGGCAAGGTGATCCGAACTGAATGGTTCGAGGCCCGTGACGACGCGCTCGACGCCGCAGGGCTCGCCGAGTAGAACCGGGCCCGGTCAGTGAATGCGCTCGGTCGTCCTGCGCTCCGCCGGCCTTCGCAGGTCCGTGATCTGGATCTGTAGCTCGTCCACCACGGCCTCGCGCTCAGCCAGGGCTTGGCGCAGCTCCTCGACCGTCTGCTCCTGAGATTCGGCCTGCTGCGCGTACACGGACTCGAGCGCCTCGAAATCCCTGGCGCGGGCGATGGCATCGGCCTGATGCTCCTGGAGCTCGCTGATGCGCCGCCCCCGGTCCCACAGCTCGCCCACCAGCTTCATACCGACCACGCAGAGCGCGATTGAGGCGGCTGCGCCGAGCACGATCTCCGCTGCGTTGAAGTGTGGAGGACCCACTCGCACGAGGTCGATGACCCCGAAGACCGCGGCGACGCTGAACAGTGCCCAGGTCACGCAGAGGAGGCCGAACCACAACGTCTCGGCGGCACGTCGCACGGAGGCGACAGTAGCCAACGGCCCGGAAGGCATCGGTCCTGGGAATCAGAACGCCGCTAGAAAAGCTGGTTCTCGCCCGCGAAGATCTCGCTCACCGAGTCGTCGGCGAAGATGCGGCGGATCGAGTCGGCGAGGACCTGTGCCGTCGAGAGCTGGGTGATGTTGTCCGGCGCGTGGGGGCGAAGCGGCACCGTGTCCGTGACCACGATCCGCTCGATGCCCGACTGGTCGTAGGCGAGGCGCTCGTAGGCGGGGCCGGAGAAGATCCCATGCGTCGCCACGGCGATGATGCGGGCGGCGCCCTCATCGAGCACGGTTCGGGCGGCCGCGCAGAGGGTGCCGGCCGTGTCGATCATGTCGTCGACGAGCACGGCGGTCTTGCCCTTCACGTCACCGACGACGTACCCGATCTCGGCGACCTGCTGCGCTGGCCGCTCCTTCTCCATCACAGCCCAGTGGCAGCCGATCTTGCGGGCGAAGTTGCGAGCCACCTTCACCCGACCGGCGTCGGGCGAGACGATCACGAGCTCCTCGTTGAACGCCTGGTCCATGAACCACTGGGTCAGCATCGGCATCGCCGTCATGTGGTCCACCGGGACCTCGAAGAACCCCTGCGCCTGGCCGGAGTGGAGGTCCATCGCGAGCACCCGATCGACTCCAACCGCCTCCAGCGTCTTGGCGACGACGCGGGCTGAGATCGGCTCCCGCGGCTGAGACTTCTTGTCCTGGCGGGCGTACCCGAACCAGGGCATCACGGCGATGATCCGGTGGGCTGAGGCGCCCTGGGCGGCGTCGATCATCACGAGGAGCTCCATCAGCGCGTCGTTCGGCGTCATCCCCTGGCTTGCGTTGGCGGCCGTCGATTGGACGAGGAAGACGTCGGCGCCCCGGATCGACTCCTCGTAGCGGCAGTACACCTCGCCGTCGGCGAAGGTGCGGAGGTCGGCGCGTCCGAGGTCGACGTCCAGCTTGCCGGCGATCCGAGCGGCCAGCTCCATCGAGCAGCGCCCGCCGAACACCATCAGGCGCTTGGTGTAGTCCTGCGGGATCGAACTGACCGCCTGGGGTCGCTCCTCGAGCGTTGCCATCAGCCTTCCTCGTTCGCCTTCCGCGCCTTCTCTTCGGCGTAGCCCTCGACGTTGTCCTGCTTCGCCCGACTGATCCCGAGCGCTCCGGGGGGAACGTCCTCGGTCACCACCGAGCCGGCCCCAGTGTATGCGGCGTCGCCGACATTTACGGGGGCGACGAGCATCGTGTCAACCCCGATCCGGGTGTCCCGGCCGATCTTCGTCCGGTGTTTGCGGAAACCGTCGAAGTTCGCGGTGATCGTCCCCGCGCCGAGGTTCGAGCCGGCGCCCACGTCGGCGTCGCCGATGTAGGACAGGTGCGGGACCTTGGCGCCCTCGCCGATCTCGGAGTTCTTGACCTCGACGAAGGTTCCGGCCTTGGCGTTCTCCCGGAGCGTCGCGCCCGGTCGCAGGTAGGCGAACGGCCCGACCTGGCAGTTGTCGGCCACTTCGCACTGAACGAGGTAGGAGTGCGGGACGAGCACCTCGGCGCCGACAACGGAGTCGATCAGCGTCGTGTGCGGGCCGACGATGCTCGCGCGGCCGACGCTCGTGCGCCCGCGGAGGGTCGTGCCGGGCTCGATCACGGCGTCCGGCTGGATCTCGACGTCGGCGTCGATCCAGGTGGCGTCCGGGTCCGTGACGCTCACGCCGGCAAGCATGTGGCGCTCCAGGATCCGGCCGCGGGCGATGCCGTTGGCGGTCGCGAGCTCGGCCCGGTTGTTGACCCCGAAGTTGACGCTCAGGTCGTCGGTGCGGTGGGCGATCACCCGGCCGCCGGCCTGGCGGATCAGCGGCAGGACGTCGCCGAGGTAGTACTCGCCGGCGGCGTTGTCGTTGCTGAGGCGGCCGAGCGCGTCGGCCAGGGCGTCGGCCTCGAAGGCGAACTGGTTGGTGTTGATCTCGCGGATCGCGAGGATCTCGGGGGAGATTCCCTCCGGGTACTTGGTCTCGACGATCCGGTCGAATTCGCCGCTGGAGTCGCGGACGATCCGACCCAGCTGGTCGGCGTCGTCCCGCTCCACGCTCATCACCGTCGCCGCGGCCCCGGCGTCCCGATGGGCGGCGACGAGCTCCTCGATCACGCCGGCCGAGATCAGCGGGTGGTCGCCGTTCAAAACCACCACCGTTTCCGAGTCGCGAACGATGTCGAGCGCCGCCCTGACCGCCCCGCCGGTGCCATCCGGCTTAGGCTGGACGACGGTCTCCGATGCCCTCGGGAAGGCCGGACGAGAGATCGTGGTGAGGCGAGACGATCACGCAAACGCGCTCCGCGCCGGCCTCGCGCGCCGCGATCGCCGGCCAGGCGACCATGGGCCGCCCGCAAACCGGGTGCAGGACCTTGGGCAGGGTCGAGTGCATCCGGGTCCCCTCGCCCGCGGCCATGATGAGCACGGTCGGGCCGGCGGTCATGTCCGGGTCCGTGGCCGCTTCACCTGCGGAATCGTAGAGCGCCCCCGTCCGGGCGTGGGGCGAGCTCGTTCCCGGGGCCCCGCGGGGCGCTTTGGACCTGAGCTGGGGAGCCCGGATTCGAACCGGGATTGCATGGACCAAAACCATGAGTCCTGCCGTTGGACGACTCCCCAGTGTCGCGCGGATAGCGTAGCCCGGCCATGTGACCTTTCTCCCGCCGCCGCCTAAGTTGATCCGCGGACAGCATGGTGGCGTAGGGTGAGGTGGCTTGCCCAGCGAATACGTCTTCATCGACGAGTGGGATGTCGCCGCCCCGCAGGAGGCGGTGTTCGAGGCGCTCGCCGACGCGCGCACCTATCCGGAGTGGTGGCGCCCCGTGTACATCTCCGTGGAGAGCGACGGCGCGCCGGAGGTGGGCCGCGCCTCGCGCCAGGAGTTCAAGGGCCAGCTCCCGTACCACCTGAAGACCACCTCGACGATCGCCAGCATCGACCGCCCCAACGGCTTCGAGGTCGACGTCGTCGGCGACCTCACGGGCAAGGGCGTCTGGACGCTCACGCCGAAGGACGGCGGGGTCCACGTCCACTTCGACTGGCGGGTGATCGCCGACCGGCCGCTGCTCCGCATCCTGACCCCTCTGCTGCGGCCCCTCTTCCGCTGGAACCACAACTGGTCGATCAAGCGCGCCATTGAGGGCCTCGAGCCCTACGCGCGGTCCCGCGGCTAGTCCTCCGTGGGGCGGGGAACCTGCCCCGCCTCGGTACCGGGCTCGGTCGCGGGGCCCCGCGGCGGGGCGATCCCCAGGACCCGCATCGCCTTCAGCCCCAAGCTGAGCTTCTCGCGCCCCTCGCTCGACGTGATGTCGTGCCCACCGAGCTCACGCACCCGCTCGAGCCGGTAGCGGACCGTGTGCCGGTGCGTGAACAGGCTCGCCGCCGTCTGCGCCACGTTCCCGTCGTTCCCCAGGTACGCCTCGACCGTGGCCACCAGGTCGGTCTCGTACTGGTCGTCGTACGCCACCAGCGGGGCGAGCGTCTCCTCGTAGAAGCGCTCCAGCTCCCCCGGGTCCTCGCTCATCGCCGGGAGCAGCAGCCGATAGGCCCCCGTGTCCTCGAAGGCGAGGAGCGAACGTCCCTCTGCCTCGCCGACGTTGGCCGCCAGGACCGCCTCCTTGCCCGCTCTGTAGAGGTCCACAGGGTCGCCGACGCACCGGCTCTGAGCGACGATCACCGCGAACCCAGGCAGCGCCACCGTCAGCTCCTTCTGCAGCCGTTCCGCTGCGCGACCGAGCTGCTCATCGTCGCCGGCGGTGACGATCGTCGCGACCTCCGCCGGCTCACCCTCGCGCAGCGCGCCCAGGGCGCCGCCGCCCACCGAGCGAAGCGCCCGCAGCGCGACCGTCAGCACGCGAGCCCGCCAGTCACCGGACTGCGCCGAGTGCGGGGCCGCCCGCGCCACGATCACGCCGGTACCGATGCCCACGTCCGCCCCCAGCTCCGCCGCCCTCGCGACGATGTCCCCGCGATCCGTCACTTGGCGGGCGAGCACCGCGCGAACGAACGCGCTCGCGGCCTCGTCGCTTGCCCAGTCCGGCGCCCGTGCCCGCTCCACCTCCAGCGCCAGGAGCGTCGCGACCATGCGCGTCAGCGCCGGCGCCGGCGCGTCCGAGCGCGCTCGATACCGGAGCTCGCCCACCACGACGTCGGCCACCCGCAGCTCCGCTGAGGCAACTCCCTCTGCCTCCGACAGCAGCCTCTTCTCCTCCGCTGCCGACGTCGCCGCGACGGCCAGCACCGTGCTCGATCGGTCGATCAGCGCGATGCTCGCTCCCAGTGCCTTCGCCGCGGCGCGCGCGACCGCGGGCAGGCCGGCGCCGGACTCGATCGCCCCCGAGAGGGCCTCGAGTGTCCCCTCTTCCCCTTCCTTTGCAGGGGATTTACTGCTCGCCGGCTTCGAGCTCACCCGAGAATTCTAGGCCCGGTCACCCGAGTCCGGGAATGATCTGCGTGATCTGAGGCCAGTAGTAAACGATCAGAACCCCGATCCCGACGCCCAGCGTGACCAGCGCCACGAGCACGAACACCGACAGCACCACCGCGGTCGCCTTCTCCCACGTCCGCCCGTAGGCACCGAGCGCCGGCACCAGGATCAGCGCGCCGAAGGCGAGCAGGCTGATCAACCCCGCGCCGCCGAAGAGGTAGTACTCAGTCCCGAGCGCCAGGTCGGCCACTCCGCGAATTCTGGCGCAAGTGCGTGACGACCATCGCCACCCCTCCGCAAGCGGCGAACGCTGCCGCGCCGAGCGCCCACCCGCTGCTCACGTCGCTCAGGTAGTGCACCCCGAGATACACCCGCGTCAGCCCGACGAGCACCGCCAGCGCGACGCCCGCCGCCAAGAGAGCCGTCCCACCGGCCATCCCGGGCCGCAGCCTGACGGTCATCGTCAGCGCCAGCCACGGATAGATCAGCGCGTGAGCGGCGTGGGCGCTGGGAAATCCAGAACTTGAGTACCCCACGAGCGGATGGGGCGGCCGCGGCCTATCGGTCGCGTCCTTCAGCTCCTGCACCCCCGCATAGATCAGCACCGTGGCGACGACCAGCACCGCCGCTTCGGCGAACCGCCGCCGCACGGCGAGCAATACCGCGGCCGCCACGGCCAGCGGGAGCGTGATGGCGGCCGACCCGCAGCGGTCGTCACGATCTTGGCCGCGTGAGTCAGCCACGCCGTCCGCAGATCGGCCGCGAGATCGGCCGCCGTCTGGTCGCCCGGCGTCGGCCCGGGATGGTTGATGACGGTCACCGTGTAGGCGATCACCACGTAGAGCGCCACGGCGAGAACCGCCATCAGCGTGGTGAACTCGAGCCCCAGCTCCCCCGGCGTCAGCCTGCCGATCACGAAGCGCGCCTGCGGCTCCAGCCTGCGAGCAAGGGCGAGCAACCGGACGAAGCACGCGACGGCGCTCCATCCCCTCCACCAGCCGCCGCCGGTTCTCCGGCTCTCGCGAGGAACCGAACGGCCAGCACGATCCCCACGATCACGGCCACCGCGATCCCGAACAGCCGCGTGCCCTGGCCCGCCGCCTTCGCCGCCGCGTCGAGGCTCTGGGACGCGAAGTACCCGATCAGCGCAAACGCCGCCGCCCACAGCCCGGTCCCGAGCACGCTGAACGGCAGGTAGTACGAGTAACGCATCCCTGAGCTTCCGGCGACGAACGGCGCCAGCGCCCGCACCAGCCCGATGAACCTCCCCACGACGATCGTCTTGCCGCCGTGGCGGGAGAAGTAGTCCTCGACGCGGGCGAAGCGTTCCGGCGTGATGCGCACCCTCGAGCCGTGCCGCAGGACGAATCCCCGCCCCAGCCGCCGCCCGAGCAGGAAGCTCGTCGTGTCCCCCAGGAACGCCGCCGCCCAGATGACCCCGATCGTGAGCACGATCGACGTCTCGCCCTGTCCCGCAACGGCGCCGCCGAGGATGACGACCGTCTCGCCGGGGAGCACCAGCCCCACGAACGCCCCCGTCTCGAGGAAGGCCGCCAGGGCGACCAGCACATAGGTGAAGTCGCCGAGGCTCGACGAGACGTCCTCGAGCGCCTTCTGGAGGTCGATGTTGGGCACGACGCGGTTCAGCACCACGAACCCGCCGACCACCGCGGCGACGATCGCCGCCTGCAGCAGGCGCGACCCCCGCCGGTGCCCGTCGCTCGTGCTCATGCCCCGGCGTCGGGCGCGGCAACGATCGCGTTGGCGAACCGAGGCGGAAGCTCCGCGGCGGCGCGATCGGCCGCCACGATGTCCTCGAACAACCCGACCGCGGTCGGGCCCGACCCGCTCACGAGCGTCACCGCCGCGCCCGCGCCGGCGAGCGCCGCAAGCGCGGCGCGGATCTCCGGCCGCAGCGAGATCGCAGCCTCCGCCAGATCGTTGGCCAGGAGCTCGGAGTAGGCGAGCGGGGATGCGCCCCCAGCGGCCGCCGCCCGAAGCTCCCCCGCCAGCCGGTCGAGCTCCTCTGCACTCACGTCCGAGCTCCAGCCGATCAGCCTCCGCGTACACCTCGGCCGTGGACAGCCCCTCGCCCGAGGGCACGAGCACGACGGCGAAGTGCCCCGGCGCGGGCAGCCTCTCCACATCCTCCCCGGCGCCGCCCACCAGCGCGAAGGCCGGATCGAGCTGGGACGGCACGTCCGCCCCGAGCTCGGCCGCGAGCTCACGGATCCCCGCCAGCTCCTCTCCCGCCAGCCGCAGCACGGCCGCAGCGTCCGCGCTCCCCCCGCCGAGGCCCGCGGCAACCGGGATGCGCTTCTCGATCTCGACCCTGACGGGAGGATGGCTCCAGCCGCGGTCCCGCAGCGCGGCCAGGGCCGCCGTCGCCAGATTCGGTCCCTCCACCCCCGGGCAGACCACCTCGTCCCGCTCCGCGTCGGAGACGACGAGCCGGTCCGCCAGCGTCAGCGGGCAGAAGAGCGAGCGTGAGCTCGTGGAGCCCGTCGTCGCGACGCCGCCCCAGATACAGGCAGAGGTTCAGCTTCGCCGGCGCGCGGAGCGTCATCCGGACCCCAGCCGCGCCGCCAGACGGGCGAAGTCCTCCGGGGCGAGCGCCTCGGCCCTCGCATCCGGGTTGAGCCCCAGCTCGCCCAGCGCCTCGCGGACCGAGCCCCGCGAGGGGCCGCCCGAGAGCTCCAGCGACCCCGCCAGCGGCTTTCGCCGGTGCGCGAAGGCCCCCCGCACCACTCCCACGAGCCCGGGTGGAGCCGCCGGCCCGCGGCGCACCAGCCGCAGGAGCGCCGAGTCCACTCGCGGCCGCGGCTTGAAAACCGCTCGATCCACGGCGCGAAGCAGCTCCACCTCGCACGCGAGCTGCACCAGCACGCTCGGGGCGCCGTACGTCCGCGAGCCGGGCTCGGCCCGCAGGCGATCCGCGATCTCCCTCTGCACCATCACGGTCCACGCGCGGACCTCGGGAAGCTCGTCGATCGTCCGCAGGAGCACCGGGGTGGCGATCGAATACGGCAGGTTGGAGACCACCGCCGTCGGCGCGGGTTCGAGCGCGGACAGCTCCACCCGCATCGCGTCGCCCCGCACCACCGTGACGTTCCCGAGGCGCTCCGCCAGGGCCTCCAAGCCGTCGGCGAGCGCCGCGTCGAGCTCGATCACGTGAAGGTGAGCGACCCGCGGGGCGAGCCGCTCGGTGAGCGCGCCCTCCCCTCCACCGATCTCGAGCGCCACGTCGGCGGGATCCAGGTCGGCGTCGCGGACGATCGCATCCAGGAGATTCGAGTCGGCGAGGAAGTGCTGACCCAGCCTCACCACCGGCCGCCGGCTCACCAACGAAAGGCCCTCGCCGCGTTCGCCTCCACCGTCCGCTCGAGCTCCTCGTATCGAACGCCCCGCTCGGCCGCGACCACCTCGGCCACGTCCACCACGTTCGCCGGCTGGTTCGGCTTTCCCCGCACCGGCTGCGGAGCGAGGAAGGGCGAGTCCGTCTCGACCAGCAGCAGGTCCTCCGGCACCAGCCGCGCGGACTCGCGCAGCTCGCCCGCGCTGGGGTAGGTGACGTTGCCGGCGAAGGAGCAGTACCAGCCCCGCTCGGCGGCCTCGCCGATCCGCTCCGGCGGCGCCGAGCAGCAATGGAGGATCACCGTCAATCCCTCGGCCTCCGCGGCGAGCAGCGCGAACGCCTCCGACAGCGCGAGGTCGGAATCCCGCGGATCGCGCAAGTGGATCACGAGCGGCAGCTCAGTCCGCCGAGCGACCGCGATCTGCGCACCGAAAGCCGCGCGCTGATCGTCGCGGTCGGCCCCATCGCGGTAGTAGTCGAGACCGGTCTCGCCGATCGCGACCACGCGCTCGTGCGCCGCCAGCTCCTCGACGTCGGCGGCCGCATCCTCGCCGAAGCCGCCCGCGGAGTTCGGATGCCGCCCCACGCAGGCGAACACCTCCGGATGCTCCTCCGCGGCGGCGATCGCCTCGCGATTGGACCCCTCGTCGAGCCCCACGGTGAGGATCCGCCGCACCCCCACCCGTCGCGCCCGCTCGACGAGCTCCGCGTCCGCGGGCTCGCAGATCCCCAGGTGAGCGTGCGTGTCCACCACGCGGCGGAGTCTAGGTGCGCCGACGCCCGCGGCTCGCGGGCGGCGAGGCGTCACTAAGCCGGGGCCACCTCGATCTTCGGAAAGAGCGGCGGGAGCTCCGCGACCCGCTGCCCGCCTGCGCGCGAGCCGAAGGCGGCCAGCCCCCGGTCCTCCTCGGCGAGCGCCTCGAGCAGCCGGCCGGCGGCCTCCGGCATGTAGGCGTGCAGCAGCAGGGTGATGACCCGCAGCCCCTCGGCCAGGCTGTAGAGGACGACATCCAGCCGGTCGGCTGCTCCGCTTCGCGTCGCCGACCGGGTCGGAGGGTCGCGTCGTCCTTGGCGAGGTCCCACGGGCGGGTCTCCTCGACGTAGCGGTTCAGCCGCCTGACCCTCGCCCAGATCTCCTCCAGAGCCTGGGTCAGCTCGGCGCGATCCAGCAGCTCGCGGACCGTGTCCTCGAGCCCTGCGAGCCCGTCGTCGCCCTCGCGGAGCGCCGGGTCCGGGTCGGCCTCCGGGACCACCCCGTCGCGAAAGCGGCCGATCATCGCCAGCGTGCGGCTCGCGAGGTTGCCGTACTCGTTGGCGAGCTCGGTGTCATAGCGCGACTCGAAGCCGGCCGTGGACACGGACCCGTCCCGCCCGAAGGACACCTCGCGGAAGCAGTAGTAGCGCAGCGCGTCGGCGCCGAAGCGCTCGATCACCTCGAACGGGTCGAGCACGTTTCCAAGCGACTTGGACATCTTGTGGCCCTCCATCAGCAGGAACCCGTGGATGAACATCCCCTTCGGCACCTCGTATCCCGCCGCGAGCAGGAACGCGGGCCAGTAGACGGCGTGGAACTTGAGGATGTCCTTCCCGATGATGTGGAAGCGCGGGCCAGTAGCGCTCGGTGAGGTCCTCGCCCTCCCGCGCGTAGCTCGAGCGCGCTGACGTAGTTGAGCAGGGCGTCGAACCACACGTAGATCACCTGGGTCGCGGTCCCACGGGAGCTCGACGCCCCAGGTCAGCTTCGGCCGCGACAGCGAGACGTCCTCCAGCCCGCCCTTGATGAACGAGAGGGCCTCGTTGTAGCGCGCCTCGCGGGCGCACGAAGTCCGGGCGTTCGGCGTACAGGCGCTCGAGTTGCTCCTGGAAGCTCGAGAGGCGGAAGAACCAGTTCTCCTCCCGCTCCCACTCGAGCGGGATCTTGTGGATCGGGCAGGTGTTGCCGGGGCCGAGCTCGGACTCGGTCTTGAAGTCCGCGCACCGGGGGCAGTACCAGCCCTCGTAGGTGCCCTCGTAGACGTGGCCGTTGTCGTGAACTCGCTGGACCACCTCCTGCACCTTCGCCTGGTGCTCGGCGTCGGTCGTGCGGATGAAGAAGTCGTTCGAGGCGTTGATCTGCGGCATGAGCTCGCTGGAACTTCGGCGCGTTGCGATCGGCGAGCTCCTGCGGGTCGAGCCCGAGCTTCTCGGCGGCCTGCGCAACCGGCTCGCCGTGCTCGTCGGTCCCGGTGAGGAAGAACACGTCCTCGCCGCGCTGGCGCATGTGCCGGGCGAGGATGTCGGCCGCGATCGTCGAGTACGCGTGGCCGAGGTGGGGCTCCGCGTTGACGTAGTAGATCGGGGTCGTCACGTAGTAGGACACGAGCGAAGGAGAATAGGGTGAGCGCGGGCTGCCGGAAGTAAGCAGGCCCCGGTCGTTAGCCCAGCAGGGTCTCCTGGCCCTTGGCGGTCCGGCGCCGACGAGGGATCCCCGCCGCCTCGGTGAGCGCGGCCTCGATCTCGGCGAGGATCGCCTTCTCCGAGCGCGAGGCCACGATCGGCTCGCTGAGCCCGTCGACGTGAACGTAAGTGCGCCGGCCCTCCCCCCGCTCACCGGCCTCCAGCGGCACCAGGGCGTAGATGCGGTCGGCGCGCGCGAACTTCCCGTAGCCGAGCGAGATCAGCCTTGGCTCGCGCTTCGTGGCCATCGCGTGAAAAGCCTACTCGCGCTCACCCCGACTGCTTCTCGACGTGCTTCAGCCCCTCCTTGGCCTGGCGGATGCAGTCGGGCGCGAACGGACGCCGGGCGAGCACTCCCACGGTCCCCTTGGGGCCCGCGATCACGAAGCCCGATCCGCCGGGATGGTCGTTGGCCTGATGCACCTCGTCGCCGTCGTTGAGCAGCCGGTCGATCGTGCAGAAGGGGTCGCCGCCCATCTCGTACCCGTGTCCGGCCTGCTTGAGGCCGAGGGCATTGACGATCTTCGAGTCCGGGACCCCGCTCCCGCTCCCGCAGCCGGCCGCCGTCACGGCCAGCAGCGAAGCGCACGCCAGCGCACCAGCGAGAAGCGCGAACGAGCCGCCCCGGCGTCTCATGGATCGCAACCTACTTTGCCGCGGCGGCGGAAACGCCGCCTGCCGAAGCAAAAGGGGCGGCACGTTGGCCGCCCCTCTCTTGTCCCGAAGTCCCGTCGAGCGGGGCGGGTTCAGCCGCTAATGCCCGTGATGGTGGTGCTTGTGGTGATGTTGGTCCTTGCGGATCCTTGAACCGCTCCTTGGCCGGCGAGGAATCCTTCCCGCCGGGCCCGACCGCCCGCACCTGGAAGGTGTACTTGCCCGGCTTCAGATGCTTGTAGGTCGTGGGGGAGTCGCAGCCCCGAAAGCCGGCCCGCTGGCCCTTGCCCGAGAGCTGGCATTGGAAGCCGGTGGCCGTGCCCACGGACATGAATTTGAACGTCGCCTTCTTGCGCTTCTGAGAGATCGTCGACTTGGTGATCCTGGTGTCCGGCGGATTCGGGCCTGGGTCACCTGGCAGGTCTGGCTGTCGTTGACCGTCTGGGTGCTGCTCGGGTTCGTGTAGGTGAACTTGGTCTTCAGGTTCCACTGCCTGTTGGCGTCGTGGCAGCGGGCGCTGACGTAGTTCCCCCGCTCGACCGTGGCCTGGAAGTCGCTCAGCGGCGAGCGCCTGCGGGATGTTGTTGACGTCGAGCTGGGTGCCGAAGTCGCCGCTCGCCCCCTTTAGCTGCCCTGGAGAAGCACGGTCGTGTTGCCGTTTTGATTGCGGCCGGGTTGGAGCAGGTGATCGTGCCCGGCGCCTGGAGTCGGGTGAACAGGATGAGGCCGGGCTGGTTGCCCCCGACGTTCTTTCGCGTCCAGGCGTTGAACGCCAGCACGCAGCCTTCAACGTCGCCCGGGCTGGCCGGTTGGCCTCCGCCCGGCCGGTGCCCGACCTTCGCCTGCCGCAGGCCGCCATCGCCTGCTTCATGGTGGCGTTCCCGGGATGCTGGCGAGTTGCAGCGCGGAGCAGCGCCGGTCTGGATCCTCATGTCGTCGTCGAAGTTGAGCTGCGCCCGAAGGGTCTTTCGTGGCCCCTGTGTAGTCGGTGTGCGTGTGCACGAAGAGGGACCCGGGGCTGGTAGGTGTCCTTCGGCACCTGGTCCGGGGTGAAAGGTGAAGGTCGCGGTCGAGTTTCCGCGCCGAGGGCGATGGCCGCGAGCCCAAGCCGCCGACCCCCGCCAGGCCACAACGACCGCGGACCTCCTGCCGAATCGCATCCCGTCCTCCTCGCTCCGGGACGCTTCCCGCCGCCTTCTACCATAGCGTCTAAGGCTAAACACCTGCCGGGCGTCCAAGTTTCGGTCCGCCCTGGGACGGACGACAGGCGTCCGCCACGGAGCGAGAAGAGAGGGGCGGCCGCCGGCCGCCCCTCTCCGTCTGACTCGGGTCTGGGCCCCTCATCGGGCCCGAACGGATCAGTCCGATCGGCTGATCAGCCCACCTGGCACGCCTTCGAGGAGCCCGCCGTGTCGGACTGGCCGTCGCTGTAGGTGAACTTGCCCTTGATGTTGAGCTGCTTGTTGGCGTCGTGGCAGCGGGCGGTGATGTAGTTGCCCGTTGATGGTGACGTTGAAGTCGACCAGCGGCAGCGTCGCTGCGGGATGTTCGGGACGTCGAGCATCTTGCCGCCCGCGAAGTCGCTGCCCAGACGACGACGGGTTGGGCTTCACGGTGCCGACCAGGCAGCACTCGTGTTGCCGCTCTGGTTGGTCGCCGGGTTGGCGCAGTTGATGGTGCACGGCGCAGCCGCGTTGAACCGGGTGAAGATCAGGTCCGTCGGCTGGCCGCTCCCGTTCTTCTTGCCGTTGAAGACCAGCGCGCAGCCCGTGACAGGTTGGCGCCGAGGAGCGCCGCGGCGGTACCGGTGCCGACCTTCGCCGAGCCGCAGGCGGCCATCGCCTGCTCCATCGTCATGTTCCCGCGACCTTCGACTTGTCACACGTCGGCACCCCGGTCGGGTTGATCTTCCCGTCGTTGTCGAAGTAGAGCTGGGCGTGATCCGTGAACCCGCCCTGGGTCGAGCTGCCCGGATGGGCGTAGTTGGCGTGGGTGTGGACGATCAGCGTCGCGGGCTTGTAGGTGTCTTCGGCAGCGTGCTCGGGCTGAATCTCGCTGCCCGGCAGCGACGACGTGTTGCCGTTCGGTGCGGCCACGGCGACGGCCACCAGGGCCAGCGCTGCGGTGACGGCGAGGCCGAGCACGCACCCCGTGGCGCGTGCGAATCCTCATATCTCGCTGTTCCTCCTTGTACGGGCGGCATCCCGGCCGCCCGCGGTGTCCCTGCGGGCAGATACCCGCTCATCGAGATCGAGACCTACGGTAGATAAATCGACACGTGCGCCGGTTAACTCCGGAAGCTCTGCAGCTGGCCAGCCCGACTGCCGCGCGGAAGCAGAGCCACGGGGGCAGAGAACCGCCCGAGAACGCGAGAGGGGCGGCCAAGGCCGCCCCTCTTCAGGTTCCTTCGGCTCGAAGAGCTACAGGAGCTGAATTCGCGCTATCGCCTCAGGTCAGGCTCCCGTCTTGTAGTTGACCGCCTGGGTCGCGCGGGTGCCGGTGTTGTAGTTGAACATCGTCTTCAGGTTCAACTTCTTCGGGGTGCCGACCGCCGTCGTGGTGCACTTGGCCTTGATGAAGTTGGCCTTGGTACCCGTCAGGTTGGTCCGTGGCGACCCTTGCCGACGTGACGTTGAAGTCCCTCAGCGGGCGGCCTGCGGGATGCTCGTGAAACGAGCCGCTTGCCGCCCTGATAGAAGGCGGGGGTGAGGCTCCACCCGGAGTGGTCGACGACGGGTTGGTCGCTAGCGGCCGTCCAGGAGCACGTTGGTGTTGCCCTGGTGTTCGAGGACGGGTTCGCACAATTGATCGAGCGCGGCGCCTGCTGGCGCGTGAACAGCAGACACGGCTGGTTGCCGGCGGCGGTCGAGTTCCCGTCAGAGGCGTTGAACGCCAGGACGCAGCCGCTGGACGTCGCCCGGCCCGGCCTGGTGGCCGGCGCCGTGCCCGTGCCGACCAGCTTGCTTCCGCAAGCCGCCATCGCCTGCTCCATCGTCTGGTGCCGGCGATGCTCGCTTGTCGCACTTCGGCGTCGAGCTGGGATTGACCTTGATGTCGTTGTCGAAGTTGAGCTGCGCCCGCGGTCAACTTGGTGCCCGCGTCGCTGTAGGTCGTGTGCGTATGGACGTTCAGCCCACCGTTTGGCACGGGTCGTGGGAAGGTGGTCGGCGTGAAGGCAACGTCGCCGTCGAGCTGCATTGCTCGCATGCGCCCCGCCTACGGCCCCAGAGCCTGGCCGCCGCGAGAGCAAAGACGAGGTCAGCCGCCTCTTGCTTCGCATGTAGTGCTCCTCCTTGTCGTGCGCAATGACGCACCGCTGGCACAGCTCTCCCGGTCCGCGCCTTCCAATCCCCTGCGCCGACACCAAGAGCACGATCGAGGCTCCAATCACACCTGCCGACGACGGGATGGGCGCAAGTCTACATCGGACTCGGCGCCAGCGCTGGCGATTCGCCGGGCTCGGCTAGGGCTGCCGGCGCGAACGTGCCGGTACGGAGCTGGCCTGCGGGGACTTCCCGATCGAGCTGAAGCTTGCCCTGCTTCTGCAGGGCGGAGCCGGGCGTGGCCTCGGTGTTGCCGGTGTCGGCCCAGCGCGTAGCTCTTGACCCGGTCGTAGAGGTCTTTGCCTGAGGGATCTCCGGGGGCCGGGAGCACGAGGGCGAGTTCTGAGTGCGGAGTGAAGTTGGGGTCGTGGCGACCTGGGAACTGGGGCGGCAGGGTCGCGTTCAGACCGCGCCAGCACGGCGTGTTGGCGAACGTCTGGAGGCCGGTCGGACCTGGTTGTAGCCGAGCGGCTTGAAGTAGGGGTTGGCGCGGTATGAGATTCAGCTGCTGTTCGAAGAAGGGCAAGGGTCTCCGGATTGAGCGGGCTGGTCGTCCGGGACTGCTTGACTCCGTGTTGCTCCCCTGGAACGCCGGCTGGGCTTTGGTCGCCGACGCTGCATTGGCGACGAAGGCGGCGATCTCGTGCTTGTACATGCTGAGGCCCTCGGCGATCGGAGTTCAGCTGGGCGAGGAACGGCGCTGTGGCCGCCGACATTGGATCCGAGCCGCGTGAGGAGCGGTGTGAGGTCGTCGCTGAGCAGACTGCGCAGCGCCGGGAAGCCGGTGTGGCCGCGTGCTGATCGTCCCCCGCAGGCCGGCGAAGAACGCCTGAGGTCCGGCGCCGACCTTGCCGGCCGCGATCAGGGTCGGGCTGAGCTGCTTGGCGGCGGGCTGGAGCTGGCGGACCAGCGGATCGGTGTTGGCGGCGAAGCTGTCGAGGCGGTCGAGCGTCGCCCGCGACTCGCGCTGGAAGGTCGGCAGGATCTGGAACATCTGCTCGAGGTCGGCGTTGCGGCGCGCCGTGGTCTGGAAGACGCGTGTTCGAGTTCTGGATCAGCCCGCGGAGCTGGCCCTTGCGCTCGGAGAGCGCGTGGAAGACGTCGCCGCCGCTTCGGACCAGGCTGCGGACCGCGTGCTGCTGGCTGTCGAGGATCCGCAGGACGCCGGTTGGTCTGCTGGGCGAACGGGTCGAGCTCGGCGATCGCCGCCGAGAGGTCGGCGCCCGCGGTCGATTGAGCGCGGCCGCCGACCCCTGCATCCAGACCCTGAACGCCTGCGCGGGTGCGGGCGTTGAAGGTCCGGAAGATCTCGTCGAGCTGGACCGCCTGGGAGACCTGCGCGCTCGGGCAGCGTCGCCGCCCTCCGGCAGCGTGGGCGCCGCTCGCGGTTGCCCGGGGTCAGCTCGACGTAGGTCTCGCCGAGCAGCGTCTTCTGGCGCAGGATCGCCCGGGTGTCGGCGGGGACCGGCGCGTACTGGCTGTCCATCTCGATCGTCGCGTCGGCGAGCCCGTTGTCGCCGAGGTTGATCGACTTCACCTTGCCGACGGAGACGCCCGAGATCCGCACGTCGGACTGGACGGCGAGCTGGGTCGCCTCCTTGAACGGGACCGTGAACCGATAGCCCTCCGGCTTCAGCGGGCAGCGGGCCGCCGAAGGCGATCCACAGGAACAGCGCCAGCGCGAAGCACGAGAGCGCGAAGCCGATCGCGACCAGGATCCGGGTGACTGTGGGTGGGCGTGTCTCCATCTAGAAGCGGTCGGGCCGTGCGGGACGGGATCGTCGGCGCGACGGCGAGCGTGGACTCCGCTGAGCTGGCTGCAGGGTGCTGCAGGAGCGGTCGCAGCGTCCGCGTCAGGCAACTCGGCGAGCGCCGGCGGTCCGCAGCAGTCGGCATGACGAGGCCGTGCCGCAGCGGGCCCGCCGGCGTCCTGGGTGAAGAAGAGCGCGTTGGTGTCGTGGTTCAGCCACGCGAGCCAGAACAGGTAGCCCTCCTGGGCCGAGCCGGGCGGGTTGTAGGCGAGCGCGTTGAAGCAGCCGGTTGAGCTCGCCGAAGCTCCTCGTGAGGCCGGTCGAGGTCTGTCGACAGCGGCTTGGCGGCCTGCTTCAGCGTGCCGGAGCGGCGTCTGCGACGGCGCGTGTGAACGGCCGGATCTGGTGCTGGATCGGCCCGACCGTGTCGCGGAAGAGCGGCCGGGTCTGCCGCAGCGCCGGACCGAGCGCCTGCGCCGCCGGGATCAGGCGCCGCGATGCGGGGCCGAGCTGGAGGGCGAACCGGTCGCCGCTCTGCAGCGCGCTGCGCGTCGTCGCGCAGCGTGCGCCGGCAGCTCCTGGAGCGTCTGGCGGATCGCGGCCTCCTGGTGCGCGAAGGAGCCGAGCACGTCGTTGGAGGAGCGGACGAATCCGGCGAGCTGGGTGTCGCGGTGGCCGAGCTGCCTGGCTGACGCGGCCGAAGTTGGTGATCACCCGCCGGATGTTCTTGCGCCGCCTGGCGAGCGCCCCGCCGATCTTCGCCAGGTCGCGGGCGGTGGGCGAGAAGCGCTTAGGGCGGCCGCGAGCTTCGGGCCGTTCTGGCCGCGGAGCCCCTGCCCGGCCGCCTGCAGCAGGAGCTGGAGGTAGGAGCGGCGTGTCGCGCGTCGAGGGAGGCCAGGATCTGGTCCGGCTGGACGTTGGGCTGCGTCTGGGCCAGCGGGATCGTCGCGCCCTCCTTCACCTCGCTGCTTGTCGTGCCCGGGTCGATCTCGATCGTCATGTCCTGGAGGCCGGTGCGCGGGCGCGAGCAGCAGGGTGGCGTCCGGGTGGATCAGCGGCGCGTACTTGTTGTCGATGTCCATGGTCACGACCGCGGTGCCGTTCTCGAGCTTGACGCCGCCCACGGTCCCCACCTTGATCCCCGCGATCGTGATCTGCTGGCCCTGCCCGGGGGTCACCGCCTGGGCGGTGGTGAACTCGGCCTTGAGCTCGAAGTTGTCGGAGCCGAGGATCGGCATCCAGGATGGGAAGTTCGCCGACTGCTGCACGAGGATGACGCCGGTGGTGACGATCGCCAGCACGATCAGGACGATGATCGCGACGAAGTCGCGGAGGTGCTCTCGGATCGCGCGGCTCATGGAGGACCGCCTTCGGGCCGGGGCGCCGATCGCGCCGGCGGGCCGTTGAGGTCGGGGACCGCCTGCGTGTAGCAGGGGACGTCCATGCGGAACGGGGGCTGTGCACGCCGTTCGGGGAGCCGCGGGCGCGTGCCGAGCGGCGTCGGAGATGTCGTAGCCCCAGAGCGAGCCTGTTGCCGGAGGACCGGCCCGCCGTCGGAGTTCGGCATGCTGACCAGCTGCGGGCCGCCGCCGGCCTGGAAGCGGACGAAGGGGCCGTTGCCGTCGAAGCCCTGGCTCTCGCCGGCGAGGTTCGACGAGGCCGTAGAGGAACTCCCGGGAGACGGGCTGGCCGGTGCTGAACGGGTAGGCGCCGCCCGCGTCGTTGACGACCGCGTTGCCCGGCCGGCACGAGGTTGTGGGATGACGCAGCGGCTGGTCAGGCTGATCTGCGGGAAGAGCGACAGCGTCGCGTGGGTGGCCTTGGCGAGCGGCGGCGCCGCCGAGGCGAGCAGCTTGGCGGTGCCGCCGAGCTCGTTCTGCCGCAGGAGCTTGCGGGTCTGCACCAGCCAGGGCGAGCCGGCCTTGATCGTCGCGGGAAGCTGGCGGATGCCCGGCAGCGAGGCGACGCGCGAGCCCCGGAACGGCGGCAGCGCGTTGTTCAGGTGGCGCAGCGACGGCTGGGCCTCCTCCAGCGTCGGGGCGAGCTGCTGGATGGAGGCGCGAGAGGTTGCGTCGACTCCTGCCGCCAGCGCCCCGGCGGTGGTGTTGAAGTTGGTGATCAGGTCGCTGAGCGAGCCGTCGGTGGACGCGAGCTTGGTGAACACGTCGCGCTGGCCGCGGACCAGGTTCGAGAGGTCATGCGGGTGCTGGCCGAGAAGCGCCTGGTTGACGATCGAGGTCGTGCGCCCGGCCTTGCCGCCGTACTGGAAGGTCTTGTTGATCGCCTGGCCGCCGCGTCAGGCCCTGGACGATCGGGTCCTGGGTGGCGTCCTCGGCGGCCGTCGGCTTGTGGTTGAGCGCCTTGCCGTAGCCGGCCAGCGCGCGCTGGAGGCTGCTCCGGGTGTCCTTCTGCAGCGAGGTCAGGACCTGGTCGAGCTGGACGGCGGTGGCCGTCTGCGTGACCGGGATCGTGGAGCCGCTCGAGAGGTCCGCGGCGCTCGGGCTCCCGGGCTGGAGGTCGAGGAAGAAGTTGCCCTCCAGGAACAGCCGCGGCCGGATGGTGATCGTGGCGTCCTTGTGAATCGGCAGGCCGTCATTCGAGACCGTGAACGTGACGTTGGCCATGTTGCCCTTCCGGCGCTCGACCGAGGTGACCTTGCCGACGTTCACGCCGGCGATCCGCACCGGCGACTGCGGCTTCAGGGTGGTGGCGTTCTCGAACGTGGCGTGGAGCTCGTAGCCGTGGCCCGTGAACGGGATGTGCTTGGTGAACGCGAGGTAGAGGCCGCACGCGACACGAGCGCGACGACCAGGCCGATGCAGCCTGGGCTGGGGCCGCGGTAGTGGCGACCGAAGATCCGCTCGTCGGGCCCGGCCTTGGTCGGGTCGCGCTTCACGGGGCCGCGCTTTCGACGCAGGAGGCTCATGTCCGATCCCAAGGTGCTGGTCGCGTCCGTCTTGGTCTGCAGGAGAGGCGGATTCCCGATCACGACCTTGTTCGGGATGTACTTCTCGTTGCCGGCCGCGCACACGTGCGGCTGACCCGGGCGCGGCGGTGTACGGATACGGGTTGACGTGGAGGAAGTTCGGCGGGAAGCGATCCGGCGGGCCGTTGGCCGGTGCCGAGGAGGGGCTGTTCTCGCTGTTCGGCGCGTTCTCGCCCGGCGGGAACGGGCTGACCTGCCCGCCGCCCAGGAGTCAGGAACCGCTGCCAGGTCCCGACCCCGTCGCCGAGGCTGAGCAGGCTCTGGGCGTTGCGGAGCAGGAGCGACGCGTAGTTGCAGACCGTCTGCGCCGGGCGTGACGAACTCGCAGCGTCGGCGTGAGGGAGTTGAAGAGCTGCGTCGAGCGCTTGATGCCGCCCTTGACGCCCGCGTCCTGTGGCGAAGGCGAAGAGCGTCTTCGCGGTCGGCGGCGAGCTGGTCGTTGAGCGCCGGCGCGCCCGGCAGGACCTTGGCGCCCGTCTCCAGCGCGGAGGCGACCTCGGGCGAGGTCTCGCTGAGCGACTTGATGCCCGGCCGGAGGTCGGCGAACAGCGTGGCGCTGTGGCCGAGGAACGACTGGATGCGCGGCCCGGTCCGGGTCAGCGTGTCGAGCGTCGGCGGCGTCTCGGAGATCGTCTCCTGGATGAACGGACGCGCCACCCTCGCGAAGGCGCCGAAGGTGGAGTCGAGGTGCGACGAACAGCTGCGCCTGGGTCTCGGCGACCGGCGCCACCTCGGCGGCGCCGTCGGCCGCAGCGGCGTTGAAGAAGCGGGCGAGGCCCGTCTTCGAAGAGGCCAGGTTGCGGGCGACGGGCTCGAGCTGGGCTGACCAGCGGCTGGAGCTCGCCGAGCGCCGCGTTCAGGTCCGGCCCGCGGCCCGGCGAGCGCGTCGCCGAAGGCGACCAGGTTGGCCTGGATCGCGTGCCGGGTCGCCGGGTCGAACGTGTTCAGGACCTGGTCGATCTCCACCGGGTGAGGGTGCGCGGCGGACAGGGGCAGGATCGAGCCCTCCGGGTAGCCCTGGTCGGACGTGCCCTTGTCGATCTCCAGGTACTTGAGGCCCAGCGCCGACTTGGCGCGAACGATCACGGTCGAGTCCTTCGGCAGCGGGTCGACGTTCTTGTCGAGCTTCAGGTCCGACCTTCGCGTGGACGGCGCCGGTCTGCTGGTTCTGCACCGGCTCCACCGACTCGACGAATCCAACCCGCACGCCGCCGATCCGCACGTCGTTGCCCGTGAGCAGCGTCTCCGCGTTCGGCACCTAGCACGGAGACCCGGTAGCTCGGCACGAACGGCAGGCCGTTGTTGGCGTTGTAGGCGAGGAAGACCGCGAGGATCACGATCAGGCGTCGTGATCGCGCCGACGAGGGTCGGGCTCGCTGCCAAGGCTCCGACGCCGCGGCGGGTCACTTCTTGCCTCCCTGCGCCGGAGGAGCGCCGGCCGGCCGATCATCGTGTCGAGCAGATCGCCGACGGCGCCCAGCGAGACCCCGCGTCCCGAATGGAGGGCGGTCGAGCCGGTCGCCGGTGGCAGGGGCGGCGAGGGTCCCGCCCGCCGGCATCGCCCTGGGCGTCGAGCGGCATCCCGGGCGGCGGTCGGCGAGGTCCCGCCCGTCTTCGGCAGCGGCCGCTGTCGTCTGCTGCTGGCGCGCACGCTTATAGAGCTGTTGGAGCTGGGCCTGCGCCTTTCGCTTGCCACAGGGGGCGTGCCCCAGTGCGAGTTGCACGAGATATCGACCGTGGCGGAGAGCTCCGAACAGCTCGTGATGATCAGGTCGGCGCGGAGGAAGTGGCCGAACTGGTCGAAGCCGTTGATCCCGCCGGTCGTGTTGAAGAGGAACTCATGAGCTGCTTGTAGCCCTGCGTCTTCGCAGGCTCGCGAGCAGCGTCGTGAGGCTCTTGGCGCCCGGGAGCCGCCTTCTTCGCGAGCTTCGCTGACCTTGCGGATGATCGGGTCGGACTTCACCAGCGGCTCCTGGCTCTTCGCCGCGGCGGTCCCCAGGCGAGGTCAGCGCCGGCGTCGACGCATGAGCGAACGGGCCGAGCGCCTCGGTGGCCCGCGCGATCGCCGGCGCGCCCGTGCGGAACTCCGCGAACACCGGGGTCGCCTGGTCGGAGAAGTCCTTCAGCTTGGCCATCGTCAGGCGCAGCTCGCGCAGCGCGCCGGGGAACTTCTGCAGCCCCGCTTCGAGCGTCCTGGCTCTGCTCGGCGGTCGCCTGGCCGGCCGTGTTGGCGTTGTTGATGAACCCGGTGATGTGCTGGCGCTCGCGTGCGAGCGGCGCCAGGTCCGTGTCGGAGTCGACGGCGAGCTTGCTGAGCAGTCTTGTTCTCCGCCGCGAGCATGGCCAGCACGCGGTCCGTCTGCCGCAGCGCCGGGATCGGCGCGCTTGATGATCGCGTCCAGGGTCTTGCCGCGGGCGGCCAGCCCGGCGCCGAGGTCGTTGAGGATCAGCCGGAAGCGGTCCGCGTACGGCTCGCGCATGATGTTGTTGACGAGGTCGAGGTCGACCTCCTTGCCGTTGTTCTCCAGCGGCAGGAAGTGCTGGCCGGCGCCCGCCTGACCGTCCGGGATCACCGCCAGCGGCGGCGGCGCCTGGGCTTCGGGCGACCGCGGCTGGGTGGGCTGACAGTCGATGTACTTCTCGCCCAAGAGCGACTGCGGGCGGATCAGGCACGAGGCGTCCTGGACGGAAGTTCTGGAACCCGGCGTCGGTGATCTTCATCACCACGACCGCCTTGCCCGGGTCGGAGCAGGCGTTCGACGACGGCTCGGTGAGGCAGCCCGGGTCGCCCACTGGCCCGGCATGGTCACGTCGACCGAGTCGACGCGACCCGACGTTGGCGCCGGCCACGCGCACGTTCTCGCCCGGGACCAGGAAGCCGCCGTTGTCGAAGATCGCCCGGACCTCGTAGCCGCCATCGCTCCCGCCCGCACCCTGGCCGAAGAAGACCAGTGCGACCACGCCCACGAGGCCGATGATTGCCGCGACGCGCCTCATGGCCCCGGCGGCACCGCTGCCGTGTCGCACTTCGGGTTCGGCGCCTGCCCGCCGGCGAGCAGGTTGCCATCGTCCGTGAAGGGTTCGAGCCACCGATCGCCGGCGTCGCCCCGCCCGGGACAGCGCTGGAACGTTGCGAACTGGAGGTCGTTGAACTGCTGGCTGGGCGGGATCGGCGCGAGCTCGCCGGTCGCATACGGCCCGCCGGCGCTCGCGCACTGCGAGTTCGTGTCGCTCGCGGTGCAGTAGTGGAAGAAGTTCGCGTCGGCGGTCGAGACCCGCGCGTAGTGGCCGTTGCCGTCGTAGTAGGCAGACACCTCGCCGAACTTGGTCAGGAAGCCCGCCAGGTCTGGGGCGTACGGCCGGGTCGATCTCGATCGTCGGCTGGGATGCGTTCAGCGAGGCGATCGCCTGCGGCGTCGTCTTGGCGGCCTTCCGCTCGACCTTCGGGAGCTCACGAAGGTTGTCGGTGACGTCGTTGTGCGGGCCGGGCCGGTTGACCGCGAGCGCCAGGTCGTTGACCACCGGGACCGAGCGCTCCGCGACCGGCCGCAGCTTGCGCAGGAAGGGCGCCAGGTCCTTGGTCGCGGGCTTGGACGCGTTGACCAGCGGGGTCAGGTCGTCGAGCGTCGCCCGCAGGTTGACGAAGGTGGTGTTCGCCTGGCGCAGGGCCGGCGGGAACGCGACGAGCGAGCGGTCGAGCGCCTGGTTCTGGCTGGCGATCGCTCCGAGCGCCTGGTTCGCGTTGGTGGTCAGGTCGGCGAGGTCGTTCTTGCGCTCGGCGACCGCGTCCAGCGCCTGGAGCCCGAGCACGAGGAACTGCTCGAAGGCCCGGCTGTCGCGGGTCAGCTCG
Organism: uncultured bacterium; assembly: GCA_963772345.1. Classification (GTDB taxonomy): domain Bacteria; phylum Actinomycetota; class Thermoleophilia; order Solirubrobacterales; family 70-9; genus AC-56. The sequence continues at coordinate 58,137 of CAVYXB010000006.1, forward strand.
GCGAACAGGCGCCGGGTCGACGACAGCGCGGGCGCGAAGTACTTGTAGCTCTGCTGCGCTCCCTGCGTGTGCCCGTCGTAGACGGCGGCCGAGCCCTGGATCACGTTCTGGAGCGCCTTCCGCGTGTCTGGGGCCGGAAGGTGTCGAAGAGCTGGTCGAGGTCGACCGGGGAGGTCGTGTGCTCGCCCGTCGAGCGTCGCCCCGTCCTTGAGCGCCGGTGCGTTGTCGGGGCCGGGGGTGATCGAGACGTAGCGGTTGGCGATCCCCGAGAGCGAGGTCGCGCGGATGATCGCCGTGGTTCCCTCGTGAAGCTCGTCGTCGACCGAGATCGTCACCTCGGCCTGCGCGTTCTCGGTCAGGCTCGACGCTGTCGACCTTGCCGATCGGCTGGCCGGCGACCAGGACCTGGTTGCCGGAGACGAGCTGACCGCCGTTCTGGAACAGCAGGTGGTAGGTGTGGCCGCTGGACCCGCCGAACAGGACCACGAGCACGAGCACGAGCCCGACGAGGAGCGCCCCGCCGCTGGCCGCGCGGGCAAGCCAGGCTCGGCGCCCGACGTTCGCGGACTGCCGCTCAGGCGTCACCTGTCCGGGGCTGCGCGCCCCCTCCTCATCGGAACCACGGTTGGCTCAGGCTGTCCTGCGGGAATGGTCCTCTCCTTCCCCATTACCGGAAGCTTCCGGCGCAAGGCTCTCTCCTCGACAGAATCCTATTGCTAGGACATAAACCCCGTGCCGGCGGGCCTAGAAAAGACGGATCAAATGGGCGCGCTCTTGCGCCGCTACTCGCGGGGGTCGCGACCGGTGAGCGCCTTGTAGAGGTCGTTCGCCCTCGTTCCGGTCAGCGCCGCCACCACCGATGCGGCGGCTCGGGGCCGGGCCCCGGACTGCACCAGGCGCCGCAGCGCGTCCACCGCGAACGCGAGGTCGGGCCCGGCGACCCCGGCCTGCGCGGGAGCGATCACGACGACGATCTCCCCCTTCACCTCGTCGCGAAAGCGCCTGGCGAGCTCGCCCAGCGAGCCTCGCGCGACCTCCTCGTGGAGCTTGGTCAGCTCGCGGCAGACGGCCGCCGGCCGGTTGGGGGCCAGAGCAGCGAGGGCCGCCAGCGAGGCGGGGAGGCGCCTCGGGGACTCGAATGCGATCAAGGTCTCGGCCGAGCGCAGCACCCGCTCGAGCTCGCCGGCCCGCCGGGGCAGAAAGCCCTCGAAGCGCCACCGGCTCGTCGGGAGCCCTGAGGCGACGAGGGCCGTCGTCACCGCCGAGGGCCCTGGCAGGACCTCGACCTCCAGGTCGCGGTCGATGCAGGCGCGGATCAGCCGGTACCCCGGATCGGAGATCGCGGGCGTCCCCGCGTCGCTGATCAGCACGACCCTGGCCCCGCGCTCCACCTGCTGGGCGAGCTGCGCGGCCCGCTCCGCCTCGTTTCCCTCGTGATTGGAGACGAGCCGGGGACGGGGGATGTCGAGCCGCTCGTACAGGCGGCCCGCACGCCGGGTGTCCTCGCAGGCGACGAGGTCGGCGTCGCCGAGCGCCCGTAGCGCCCGCGGGCTCAGGTCGTCGAGGTTGCCGATCGGGGTCGGGCAGACGGTGAGCCGGCCCGCCACTAGCCGACCTCCTCCAGCTCGAGCGCGGCCATCGTCGCCGCGCCGATCATCCCCGCCTCGGGCCCCAGCTCGGCGGCAGCGACGCGGATCTCGTTCATCGGCGAGAGGGCTCGCGCTTGGAGCTCGGCCCGGGCCGGCCCGACCAGGAGCTCGCCCGCGCTGATCACGCCGCCGCCGATCACGAAGACGTCCGGCTCGAGCGCGTTGGCAATGCTGGAGAGGGCCACGCCGATCCGCCGTCCCGCCAGCGCGACTACGTCCCGCGCCGTCTCGTCGCCTCCGAGGGCCGCATCCGTGACGAGCGTCCCGTCCACGGGTTCGCCGCCGGCCAGGGCCCGGCCCAGCGCGGAGTCGGGCGAGCGCTCGGCCGCGGCCCGGCCCTCGCGGGCGATCGCCGTGCCGGACGCGAGCGACTCCACGCACCCGCGGTTCGGGCAGTTCCCCTGGCAGGGAGGGCCGTCCGCCTCGATCACGACGTGGCCGAGCTCCGCGGCGGCCCCGGTCGATCCCCGATACAGACGCCCGTCGAGGATCAGCCCGCCGCCGATCCCCGTTCCGATGGTCAGCATTGCGGCGTTCCGCGTTCCCCTGGCGGCGCCGAACCGGTGCTCGGCGAGCATGGCGAGGTTGGCGTCGTTGTCGATCGCCACCGGGATCCCGAGCCGCTCGGTCATCAGGTCCCGGATCGGCACGTCGGCGAGCTCGAGGTTGACCGCCATGATCGCGAGACCCCGCTCGCGATCGATCGTGCAGGGAATGCCGAGTCCCGCGGCAGCGGTGTCGGGGCGCGCCTCGAGCGCCTCGCGGAGCTCGCGCTCCAGTGTCGAGAGCAGCTCGTCCTGGGGCAAGCCGGCGCTCGGCGCGCTGGACGTGTAGAGGACCTGTTGGTCGGAGTCCACCACCCCGACGCGCATCTGGGTGCCGCCCAGGTCGACGCCGATCGTCTCGGGCATCAACCGCCGCCCGGTGACGGGACGCCGAGGCGGCGCAGGGGGATCTCCGGGCAGGCCATGCGGCAGTATTACCCGGAGATGCAGGACCGGCGCCCACGGAGGCGAACCCAGCCCCGGTGAGCGCTGAAGGGGAACAGCCTCCGGAGCGCCCCGACTACAAGGTCTACAAGTCCCGCCCGGGACTGCTGAGTCGTTTACGCGCGCCCGACCTGTCGAAGCTTCGGGAGCGGACCAAGCGCAAGGGCCCGGATCGCCCCGGGCGCGACCGCAAGGGGAAGGAGAAGCCGCCGCCCGGCAAGCGCCCGCTGTGGCGCCGGGTGCTGAAGTGGGCCGGGATCGCGGCGCTGGTCTGGATCCTGATCAGCTTCCTGGCGTTCGAGATCTCTTCGCAGATCCAGAAGTCGAAGCTCGTGGACATGGGGAACACGCTGCACGGCAACCCGTTCCTCGCCGTGAGCCCGCAGACGATCCTGGTGATCGGCACCGACATTCGCTCGGGCCAGTTCTCCGGCCCCAACGAGGCAGCGTCGAAGAGCTGTCTCGACGCGGCCGGGAGCGGCAAGGCGCCGCCCTCCCATTGCACGCCGTACCGATCGGACACGCTGATGCTGATCCGCGCCGGCGGCGGCGACTTCCGCAAGCTCTCCATCCCGCGCGACACGCTGGCCAGCATCCCCGGCCAGCCGGAGAACAAGATCAACTCCGCCTACGCCACCGGAGGGGCGAAGCTGACCGTCCGCACGATCGAGAACTTCCTCGGGATCAACGTGGACCAGGTCGCGATCATCGACTTCGACGGCTTCCGCAAGTTCATCGACTCGATCGGCGGGGTCGACGTGAACGTCCCGACGGACATCTGCTCCAACGTCTCCGGGGACGTTCATCCTGCAGCTGAAGAAGGGGGAGCACACCCTCAACGGCGCCCAGGCGATCACGCTGGCCCGCACCCGGGAGAACAACCTCGCCGCCACCCCGCCGACCGGGGATCCGAACTTCAAGCTGAAGAAGTTCTGCGAGAGCCCGCCCCCGATCACCGACATCAACCGGGTTCAGTTCCAGCAGGCGATCCTTGACGGCATCAGGGGCCGGCTGACCGACCCGCTTCGCCTCCCGTACAACTTCATCAAGGGCCCGTTCATCGGCTGGAACGCGCCGAAGGCGATCGTCTCCAGCATGGGCGCCTGGACGATGCCCCAGCTCGTGTTCGCGGCGATCATCGGCTTCAGCAAGGGCTCCGACGTGCTGAAGCCCTCCTCGACGACCGCCGCCGGCAACCTGATCATCCCCAAGGACGAGTGCGTGCGGGCGGTCAAGAAGTTCCTCGGCGGCGACCCGCCGCACGAGCCCGCCTGCTCCCCGCCGAGCTAGGCGCGGGCCCTAGTCGTCCTTCTTGGACGAGCTGGCCGCCGGCTTCTTGTCCGCCTTCGAGTCCTTTGAATCCTTGGAGTCCTTCGAATCCTTGGAGTCCTTGGACTCGGAGCCGCCGTCCGCGGATGACTTGGCGCCGGCCTTGCGCGCGTAGTCCGTCGTGTAGAAGCCGGAGCCCTTGAAGTGGACCGCGACGGGGTGGAACACCCGCTCGACCGGCGCCCCGCACTCCTGGCAGGTCGCGACCGGGTCCTCCGACATCGTCTGGAAGACCTCGAACTGGTGGCCGTTTTCGCAGCGGTACTCGTAGATGGGCATCCAAATCGATTATCGCAGCAGCCTCAGCGACCCCTGGCACGTCTGCTCTCACGAGTGACCGACGCTCCGTTCAACCGTGCCCGCTCCGCGGCCGGAGCGCGCCGAACGCTTCGGCGACACGGTTCACGCCGTTGGAACTGCGACATCGGCGAGGGTCGTGTTTACATTCGGAACGAGAGGGAACAGCGGGCTTCGAGGAGGCAGCGCATGAACGGACTTCAGTCGTGTGTGGGTCGTTCGCGGCTGACGGCGATCGCGTGTCTCGCGATCGCCCCTGCGGCGCAGGCGGCGCTCGGGCTTTCAGGGCCTGTCGGCCGCACCCACGAACACGACCGCGGGCGCGCACAGCGACCTGAACATCCACATCGGCTTCACGGGGGCGTCCGACAACGTCAAGGACCTCACCGTCAGCCTGCCTCCGGGCATGGTCGGCAACCCGACCGCGACCCCGCTCTGCACCCTCACTCAGCTCCAGGGCGACTCCTGCCCCGCGGCCACCCAGGTGGGCACCACGACCGCCAACGTCACGGCTCACCTCGCGAACCCGTTGCCGCTGACCCTCCCGCTGACCGTGAACGGCTCGGTCTACAACGTCGAGCCCGCAGCCGGGGAGCCGGCCCGGTTCGGGATCGTGCTTCGGCCCGTCGGCTCCGATCCGCTTCCGGCCCTCCAGAAGATCATCCAGGTCTCCGACGTGCGCCTGCGCCAGAGCGACTTCGGCCTGGACACGGTGCTCACCAACATCCCCAACGTGGCTCACGCGCTGGGCGGGGCTCTGAGCGTTCCGACCGACATCAACTCGATCGACCTCAGCCTCAAGGGAACCGTCGGCGGCAAGCCCTTCCTGCGGAACCCGACCTCCTGCGGAACCAAGGACGACGAAGTTCTCCGCCGACTCCTACGCGAACCCCAACCAGACGATCACGGGCCAGGCCTCCTTCAACTCGACCAACTGCGCGGCGCTGCCGTTCTCGCCGACGTTCACGGCCGCGGTCGGCTCGAAGGGCCACACGGCCTACGGCACCAAGCCCTCCCATGACCGCGGTGATCTACGCAGGACGACGGCGAGGCGGGCCTGCAGGAACGCCCAGGTGACTGCTCGCCGGACGCCTGACGGCGCGAACATCGCCTGCTCACCAACCCGTGCCCGGAGGCGCAGTTCCAGCTCGAACGCCGCGGGCTGCCCCGCAGCCTCGATCGTCGGGACCGTCGATGGCCACGTCGCCTCTGCTTCCCGTCGCCGGAATCCGGCGCGGTGGTCATCGTCGCCGCCGCCCAGTCGAATGGCCTGCCGCGCCTCGGCGTCGACCTGCACGGCCCGTTGTCGCTGCAGGTCCTCGGCGACTTCATCGTTGTCCCGGGGCTCGGCCAGAAGTTCATCGAACCTGCCGGACATCCCGATCTCCAACTTCATCCTGCGCTTCCACGGCGGCAAGGGCGGGCTGGTGATCGGCGCGCGACGAACCTCTGCAAGGCGCGCAAGCCGCCGCTGTTCCACGTCAGCTTCGTCGGCTGGAACGGCGTTTCGCGCAGCGCCAACGTGCCGGCCACGGTCCAAGGATGCCGCTGAGCTGAGCGGCTGCTCACCCGCGGGGCGCCATCCGGCGCGCCCCGCGCGGGCGCCGTCGGGCGCGCGCATCCAGACGATCAACTAGCCTCGGCGACCGCATGGCAGAGGCGAGCAAGACGACCCCCGAGGTGACGCTGGACGAGATCGTGGCGCTGTGCAAGCGGCGCGGCTTCATCTTCCAGGCCTCGGAGATCTACGGCGGGCTGGCGTCGACGTACGACTACGGCCACTACGGCGTGCTGCTCAAGAACAACGTCAAGGCCGAGTGGTGGCGGGCCATGGTCGGCGAGCGCGACGACATCGTCGCCCTCGACTCGGCGATCCTCCAGCACCCGCGGGTCTGGGAGGCATCGGGGCACCTCGAGGGCTTCACCGACCCGCTCGTCGACTGCCGCACCTGCAAGCTGCGCTTTCGCGCCGACGACCTCGAGAACGCCCAATGCGGCCGCAAGCCGTCACTCCATCCGGGCGAGCACAGCGAGTGCGACCTCACCGACCCCCGCCAGTTCAACCTCATGTTCAAGACGCACATGGGGCCCGTGGAGGACGACGCGGCCGTCGCGTACCTGCGGCCGGAGACCGCGCAGGGCATCTTCATCAACTTCAAGAACGTGATCCAGTTCGCGCGCCGAAAGCCGCCGTTCGGGATCGCGCAGGTCGGAAAGTCGTTTCGCAACGAGATCACCCCGGGCAACTTCGTCTTCCGCACCCGCGAGTTCGAGCAGATGGAGATGGAGTACTTCGTCCCGCCCGACGAGGCCCAGAAGTGGTTCGAGTACTGGCTCGGCGAGCGGGAGCGCTGGTACACCGACCTCGGGATCCGGCCCGACTACCTGCACCTGCGCGAACACGGCGCCGAGGAGCTCTCGCACTACTCGTCGGCCACCTCCGACATCGAGTACCTGTTCCCGATCGGCTGGTCGGAGCTCGAGGGGATCGCGAACCGGGGCGACTTCGACCTCACCCAGCACGCGAAGTTCTCCAAGGAGAAGCTCGAGTACTTCGACCAGGAGCGCGGCGAAGCCTACGTCCCGCACGTCATCGAGCCGGCCGCCGGCGCGGACCGCGCGACCCTCGCCTTCATCGTCGACGCCTACGACACCGACGAGTTCGAGGGTCGAAAGCGCACGGTCCTGCGCCTCCACCCGCGGCTCGCTCCGGTGAAGGCCGCGGTGCTGCCGCTGGTCTCCAAGGCCGGAATGCCCGAGCGCGCGCGAGAGATCTATGAGGACGTGCGCAGCCGCGTCCCGGCCGAGTACGACGAGGGCGGCTCGATCGGCAAGCGCTACCGCCGCCAGGACGAGATCGGCACCCCCTGGGGGATCACGGTCGACGGCCAAACGCTCGAGGACGGCACCGTGACGCTCCGCGACCGCGACAGCCTCGAGCAGGAGCGGGTGGCCGCGGACGAGATCGCGGACCGCCTCGCGGCGAAGCTCGCGGAGCCCTGGCGGAGCCCCAAGCTGGCCTCCGATGTGACGTCGGTCACGCGTGGTCACGCTGTATAAGCGGTTCCTGTGGCGCAGCGGGCGTGCTTCGTGGCCGTAGCGCTAGGCTCGCGACCATGAGCGGGCTCACGGCAGGGCGTCGAGCACCGGTTGAGCATACATCCCGCGCTTCATTGCACCACTTCAAGCAACGGCGCCAGCTCGGACAATCGGTCGGACCGGCTTTCCGCAGTGCGCGGGAACGAATGCGGCACTACCAGTAGCAACTGGCCCCGCAGAAAACCGTTTGCCTCAGCTCCTCGCCTCGTCCGCGCCATGGGCGCTTTCGGACGAGCCTCTTGGGCTTTGGCCAGCTCTAGCCGCAGAGGCCAGCCTGAGCAACCATACTCCGAAGCCAGCGGGACCGACGTCTGAAACGGGCCGCCTCCCATTGAACCATCGTGGGCGGCTTCACACAGCGAATGACCATGCGTGACGTCCGTCACACTCGACTGGCCGGCTGGCCAGGATTGGGTTAAGCTGCCACGGTTACATCAAATGATGTAATCGAGCGGCAGCCACTCACTCCGGAGGAGGACCAGATGAGCGTTGCGCAGAAGGACGGGATCGTCCAGCGTTCCTTCGCCGACCAGATCAGCTACGAGGACCTCTACGCGCGCTGGGAGGAGGGCAACTGGAAGGCGACGGAGCTCGACTTCTCCGAGGACCGGAAGGGCTGGGCGGCGCTGAGCGAGATCCAGCGCAAGTCGGCGCTCTGGACCTACTCGATGTTCTTCTACGGCGAGGACTCCGTCACCGACAACCTCTCCCCCTACATCGACGCCGCGCCGAAGGAGGAGCAGAAGTACTTCTTGGCGACGCAGCAGGTCGACGAGGCGCGCCACTCGGTGTTCTTCCATCGCTTCTTCAAGGAGGTGATCGGCGCGGGCGGGTCGATCGGCTCCACGCTCGCGTACACCGAGGCCCAGCTGGGCTGGGGATACCGGAACGTCTTCGACCGCCTCGACCGGATGGGCGAGGAGCTCCGCCACGACCGCTCGCTCCCCAAGTTCGCGCAGGCCATCGCCCTCTACCACATGGTCGTCGAAGCGACCCTCGCGCAGCCCGGGCAGCACTTCATCGAGGACTTCTTCAACAAGGCCGGCACGATGCCCGGGTTCAGCGAGGGCATGCACAACGTGTCCCGCGACGAGCAGCGCCACATCGGCTTCGGCGTCAAGGTCCTGGCCGAGTGCTTCCGCGAGTCGGAGGAGTGCAAGGCGGCCGTTGCCGAGATCCTGCGCGAGGTCATGCGCTACTCGATGGCGGTCTTCGTCCCGCCGGGCTGGGACCTCGAGTACACGCGCTGCTACGGATTCGAGCTCGAGGACATCTTCGCCTTCGGGATGCGCTCGGTGGAGACGAAGTGGAAGGCCGCCGGCTACCCGATCGACGAGATGCCCTCGGACGTCTATCCGTTCGACCTCTCGATGCCGCACGAGGAAAGGGCGCAGCGCGCGATCACGCTGATGCGCGCGGGGGTCGCCGGCGAGCCGGTGCCCAACCCCGACTCCTCGCCGGAGGTGCAGGCGCTCCTGTTCGACGTCATCGCGCGCTCCGCGCAGAAGGACGCCGTCAACGGCCATCCGCTGACGATCCAGTGGCGCTTCGAGGACGCGGCCCCCTGGTACGTGCGGATCGACAACGGCAACTCCGAGGCGGCGCAGGGCCTGGCCCCCAGTCCGGACCTGACGCTCGAGTCATCGTGGCGGGACTTCATCGACCTGTCGATCCGCCGGGGCGACCCGCGCCAGGCGATGCTGCGCCGAAAGCTACGGCCGCACGGCTCGCTGCGAACGCTCTGGAGGATGCAGAGGATCTTCCCGCGCTGATCGCGCCGACGGTCAGTCCGGGCTGATCAGGAAGCGGACCACCTCGCTCCCGGCGGCGACCGCCTGGGAGAAGTCGCGATCCGGATCGGCGAGGCGCTGAAGGGCGCCTCCGTCGGCGGCCGCGAACATGTAGGTCACCACCGCCTCCGCGTCGAGCCGGAGCTTCAGGACCCCCTCGGCCTCCTTGCGCCGTAGAAGGTCCGCGAGGTGGGCGCGGTTTCTCGCATAGAGGCCGGCCAGCTCCTCGCGAATCTCGGCGTTCTGGCGGCCCGCGGCGAACAGCTCGTAGAGGATCACGTAGAAGCCGGGATCGGTCTCGAGCACCGCCTCGGCCCCGGAGACCAGCACCTCGATCACCTCGTCGACGCTCTCGGCGGCGGCCACGGGGCCGTCGAGCATCGCGATCCGGGTCTCCGCGTCGCTTCGGAGCACCTCGATCAGGAGCCGCTCCTTGGTCCCGAAGTAGTAGTGCAGGAGCCCGCGGCTGACTCCCGCCTCGCGCGAGACGTGCTCGAACGTCGCGCCCGAGATCCCGCGCTCGGCGACGCAGTGCCGCATCGCGTCGACGATCCGCTCGACCTTGTCGCCCGTCAGCCGGGCCGTGGCGTCGCGCCCGAGCTGCGCCGGCGCGGTCAGGCGAGCTCCACGGGCGGGTTATGTCCCGGGATGACCACGGCGGGCTCCAGGTCCCGGATCCGCCGCCATTGCTCCAGCAGCTCGTCGCGCTCCGGACCGAAGTCCTCGGGCAGGTCCATCTCGTCGAAGTACTCGGGGAGCGGGCCCACGCAGTCCGAGGCGATCACGACCAGGCCGTCGTCGGTGTCGACGCAGAGCGAGATCAGGCCGTCGCAGTGGCCCGGGGTCCGCAGCCAGCGCACGCCGGGCTCGATCTCCCCCTCCTCTCCCTCGAGCACCTCGAGGTTGGCCATCTCGAGCATCCCGGAGATGATCTGGGCGTAGGGGGCCTCGGTCTCGAGCCGGTGCACATAGGTGCGTCGCTGCGGCCAGGCGGCGAGACCCTCGGCGTGATCGAAGTGGAGGTGGGTGAGGATCACGTCCTTGATCTCGCCTGGGTTCGACGCCGAGGTCGTTGAGGGCGCCGATCACCGGGGCGCCCTGCATGATCAGCCCGGGATCGACCAGGTAGTCGCGCTCTCCCCGGACGAGCAGCGTGTTCGGGAACGCGACCATGCCGACCGTCCGCCCATCTTGCTGGAGGGCCTTGTAGCGGCGAAACCCGTCGGCGGAGTCATCGCTCGCGGCGACCTCCGCTTCGCCGTCCGAGACGGCGAAGACGTGCCGCTGCGCGGGAACGAGGAGGTGGACCTGTGGCAACTACTGCGTGGCGGTGGGTTCCGGAGTCGGAGTCGTCTGCGAGGTGTACTCGAACTCCTCCTCGGCCCCGAACAGCCGGTCGAGCACGGCCTTGCGGAGATCCTCGCTGAGGACGACCGCCAGGGTCGCGCCCACCGCGGCGATGACGAGCACCCTGCCCCACCGCCGCTGCTTGACCTTGCCTCGAAGGCGGTCGGACGCGTCCCGCAGCGACTCGGCGGCGGTTCGCAGGTCCTTCTGGACCTTCTTGTCCTCGGTCACGGCCCGAACGGGGCCCTTGCCGTTCGACATCCGCTTGTAGGCGTGGCGCGCCGCGTCGAACGCGTCCTTGACGCTCTCGCGAAGCTCCTGGTCCTCGATCAGGCGCCGTACGTACGGGTTCGAGCCCGCCGACTGTGCCGCCTGGCGCGCCTTGTCAGCCCTCGTGCTCTTTGCTGCCATCGCCAAAACTCTCCTCGTCGCCGTCGATTGGTTCGCGCAGCATATACCCGCGTTTCCGGAACTTACAGCGCGGCTTCGAGCGCCTTCTCGATGGTGTCCACGAAGGCGAACTCGAGCCCCCGGCGCTCGTGCTCGGGGATCTCCGCGAGATCCCCCTCGTTGCGCTCCGGGACGATCACCCGCTTGATGCCCGCTCGCTGGGCGGCGAGGGACTTCTCCTTCAGCCCGCCGATCGGAAGCACCTGGCCCGTGAGCGTCACCTCGCCGGTCATCGCGACGTCCGGCTGGACTGGCTTCGAGGCGACGAGCGAGGCGAGCGCGGTCGCCATCGCCACGCCGGCCGAGGGGCCATCCTTCGGCACCGCTCCGGCCGGGACGTGGACGTGGATGTCGTGGGTCGCGAACCAGTCCTCCGCGAGGTCCGGCGCAAGTTGACGCTGATGGCCGCGCACCCATGAGAGCGCGGCCTGCGCGGACTCCCGCATCACCTCGCCGAGCTGCCCGGTGATCGTCAGCTGGCCGTTGCCGGGCATCGCGGTCGCCTCGACGAACAGGACCTCGCCGCCGACCGGGGTCCACGCCAGCCCCGTCGCCACCCCCGGCACCCTTGTGCGGCGCCGTTGCTCGGCGAAGAAGCGGCGCGGGCCAAGCAGCTCTCGCGCACGCTTGCCGGAGATCGTGACCTTTCCCTTGCCCGACTTGCCCTCGGCGACCTCGCGGGCGATCTTGCGGCATACCGTGCCGATCTCGCGCTCGAGGTTTCGCACGCCGGCCTCTCGCGTGTACTCGTCCGCGATCACCCGAAGCGCCGCGTCGCTGAACGAGATCCGGCTTCGCGAGAGCCCGTTCTGGGCGATCTGGCGGGGCACCAGGTACCGCTTGGCGATCTGGAGCTTCTCGTCGAGCGTGTAGCCGGCGAGGTTGATCACCTCCATCCGGTCCTGAAGAGCCGGGGTGACCGTGTCCAGGGTGTTCGCCGTCGTGATGAACAGCACCCCCGAGAGGTCGAACGGGAGGTCCAGGTAGTGATCCCGAAAGCTGTCGTTTTGGGCCGGGTCGAGGACCTCGAGCATGGCGCTGGACGGATCGCCCCGGAAGTCGGCGCCCATCTTGTCGATCTCGTCGATCATGAACACGGGGTTGCGGGAGCCGGCGTCGCGAAGGGCGCGGACGATCGTCCCGGGCATCGCCCCGATGTACGTCCGGCGATGGCCCCGGATCTCCGCCTCGTCGCGCACCCCGCCGACCGAGATCCGCTCGAACTCTCGCCCCAGGGCCTTGGCGATCGAGCGCCCAAGGCTCGTCTTCCCCACCCCCGGGGGGCCCACGAAGCAGAGGATCGGGCCCTGAGAGCCCGGGTTCAGCTGCCTGACTGCCAGGTACTCGAGGATCCGATCCTTGACCTTCTCCAGGTCGTAGTGGTCGGCATCGAGCACCTCGCGCGCGTGGGCGATGTCCAGGTTGTCCTCCGTGGACATGCCCCACGGGAGCTCGATGATCCACTCGAGATAGGTGCGGATGACGCCGTACTCGGCGGCGGCGGGGGGCAGGCGCTCCAGCCGCCCCAGCTCACGCTCCGCCTGCTTCAGCGCCTGCTCGGGGAGGTCGGCGGCCTCGATCCGCTCTCGGAGCTCGTTGATCTCGGCCTGCTGCTCGTCCCCCTCCCCGAGCTCCTGCTGGATCGCCTTCAGCTGCTCGCGGAGGTAGTACTCCCGCTGGCCCTTCTCGATCTCGGACTGGACCTCCGACTGGATCTTCGATCCGAGCTGGATCACCTCGAGCTCACGGGCCAGGATCTCCGAGAGGCGTCGGAGCCGGCGTCCGACGTCCACCTGCTCGAGCAGCTCCTGCTTCTCCGCCGTCGAGATGCGCAGGGCTCCGGCGATCAGGTGCGAGAGGGCCGAGGGCTCGTCGACGTTGGTGACCGCGAGCTGGAGCTCCTCCGGCAGATACGGGATCTGCTCGATGATCTCGGTGAAGGTGCGCTGGACGTTGCGGGTCAGCGCCTCCAGCTCGGGAGAGGGCTCGATGACGTCAGGGAGCGGTTCGATCCTCGCGACGAGGTAGGGCTCCTCGGCCACGTAGTCGCCCAGCCGCACCCGCTCGGTCCCCTGGACCAGGATCCGGATGCTCCCGTCCGGAACCTTGAGCATCCGCGCGACGATCCCGACGACCCCCACGTCGAAGAGCTCGTCCGGCCCCGGCTCGTCGAGCTCCGGGTCCCGCGCCGCGACGAGCGCCAGCATCCGCTCGCCGGACAGGACCTCGTTGACGAGCCGCATCGAGCGAGGCTGCCCGACCGCCAGCGGGGTGAGGGTGTCCGGGTAGATGACCGTCTCCTTGAGCGGGAGCACGGGCAGCGCCGCGGGGATGGGCTGTGCACGCCGCTCGCGAATCGCCTGCTCGAGGTCCGGCGATCTCGACTACTTCGATCGTCGGCCCGCCATCGGCCTCCGGGTCGGCCATCAGCGCTGGTCGATCGGCACCCGGCGGGTCGCCTGCTCGCCCGTTCGAAGCGGGAGCTCGACCCTCAGGATGCCGTCCTCGTAGGTGGCCTTCGCCTCCTCCGCGACCACGTCGGCGCTCAGCTCCAGGATGCGGCGGAACGGACCGGCCTCGATCTCCACCTGCTGGTAGACGCGACCCTCGGTCTCCTGCACGGGGCGCTCGCCCGTCACGACGAGCTCCCGTCCGGCGATCTCGAGGTCGATGGTCTGGAGGCTGACGCCGGCGAGCTCCACCTTCACCACGGCCTTCGGGGGCGTGCCGTCGCAGTAGTAGACGTCGACGCGCGGCGAGAAGCCCATCTGAGGCCGGCTGGACCATCTGGTCCGCTCGCCCCAGGCGTCGCCGAACAGCTCGTCGATCTCGCGCCGCATGCGCTCGAAGTTCACGAGAAGGTCTCGACTGCGCGCCACGGGCTTACCTTAGCTAGGCCCACCGGCTGCGCGGGCTACACGTCGTAGGTGGCGCCCTCCTCGGCGACATCCACCGGGGCACCGTAGGCCTCAGAGCCCTGCTCCCGCGCCCAATCGGAGTCCAACTCGTCCGAGATGTGCGTGAGAACCACGCGATGCGCACCAGCCTGCCGCGCCTGGTCTCCGGCCTCCGCGGGCGTCATGTGTCCGCGGTCCCCGCTTCGCTCGGGAAGCGCAAGCGTGGCCTCGACGAGCAGCAGGTCCGTGTCCTTCGCGATGCGGATCAGCTCGTCGCCGGGGCGGCAGTCCGCGCTGTAGGTGAACCGCCCGCCACCGTTGGCCGAGGTGAAGTCGACGGCGTACGTGGTGGTGAAGTGGGGGACCTCCTGGAACCGGGCCTGCAGGGTGCCGACCTCCACCGCCGAGCCGGCGTCGTATTCCTCGAGCGCAAAGGCCTTCTCGATCAGGTCCTCCTTGCCCCACGCCCCGACGACCCGACGAAAGACTTCACGCGCCCCCGCCGGAGCGATCAAACGTGGGCGGGCAGGGGCATCGGTCCCCGGGTAGCCGCCGACCGGGTTGGGTTGCTGACGGGGGGCGTACTCGAGCGCGTAGGAATACGGCACCAAGTCCAGGAAGTGATCGGCGTGGAGGTGCGAGATGAGCACCGCATCGAGGTCCGTGTAGTCGACCCGTTCGCGCAGCTTGGCGAACACTCCGTTGCCGCAATCGAGGAGCAGCCGGGTCTCGCCGTCTTCGACCAGGTACCCGCTGCACGCCCCGCCGGCGTCCTGCCACGAGGGCGACTTGCCCAGGACCGTGATGCGCATCGTCACGAGCACTCTAGCCCCGAACCCGCGGCGACGGGACGGATTCGGGGCTGTGCAAGCGCCTGACCGACGGCGCTCCGGGAAATCTGCGACGAAGGCTAGGCGGCCTACGCGGGCGCTACCTGCGGCGGCTGACGCAGGAGCAGGGCGGGCTGGCGTGGCGGGATCAGGCCGTCGGAGCTGTTCGGGCGGAAGGTCGAGCAGGGCTCGTCGAGATCGAGCGCGCAGAGCATCTGGCAGTGGAAGAAGCAGTCCTGACAGCTCGGGCGGCCCTTGCGCCGCTTGGCCGCCCGGCGTCGGCCGACGCCGATCGCCTCGGCCATCTCCATCGCATGGTGCTCGAATTCGATCAAGCCCTACCCCCTATTCGGTTTGGTCTTTGCCACGCCCCTCTCGTCAGGCGCGGCGCCGATCATGCCACCGGCGAGGACGCCCGTCGTGGCGCATTCGCGCAAAGCGCCGCAACTTTGCAGAGCGGGCCCGTCTTCGGTTTCCGCGGTTTGCGGAAAGCTAGAATCAGCATCGATGGCCACTCAAGAGCGGACCACCCGGTTGAGCTCCTCGCCGCCCCTGTTCGAGAACCGGTTCCTCGACTTCTTCTCGAGGATCCACCCGTCCGTGCCCGCGATCATCTTCATCCCCGCGGCGGTGGCCGGCATCTGGCTCGCGGCCGACAAGGGCTACGGCGCGGGCCGGCTGGTGCTCCTCGTCGCGGCCGGCCTCCTGATCTGGACCCTGACCGAGTACTGGCTTCATCGCCTGGTCTTTCACTGGGAGCCCGACCACCCGATCGGCAGCCGGCTCCACTTCGTCATCCACGGCGTCCACCACGATCATCCGAACGACCGGCTGAGGCTCGTCATGCCGCCCGCCGTGAGCGTGCCGCTGGCGGCCCTGTTCCTGTGGCTCTACACGCTGATCTTCGGGACTCCCGCCGCATA
Organism: uncultured bacterium; assembly: GCA_963772345.1. Lineage (GTDB taxonomy): Bacteria > Actinomycetota > Thermoleophilia > Solirubrobacterales > 70-9 > AC-56. Next base: position 73,737 of record CAVYXB010000006.1, read on the forward strand.
CCCGATCTTCTCCGGGTTCATCCTCGGCTACCTCACCTACGACTACACGCACTATCACGTGCACCACCACACACCGCGCACGAAGCTGGGGAAGCGGTTGCGCGAACAGCACATGCGCCATCACTTCCAGGACCATCGGTTCGGGTATGGCGTCTCGTCCCCGCTATGGGACGTGATCTTCCGCACCCTGCCCCGCAGGCGCACCAGCTAGTCGCCGGCCGGAGTTCTCACCACACTCATCGACGGCGCCGAGCCCGGTTACTCACCCGACCTGATGGTGTCACCCTGACTACACTGCTGGTGCGGGTACTGACGTAACAGCCTCCTCTACCTCCCCGCCGAAAGGACCATCCACATGGCTAGTGCACTGGACGACGCCGCCTCCCTGCTCAAAAGGCGAATCCGCGAGCTGGACGATGAGCGCAAGAAGCTCGAGCGCGCGCTGGCGAACCTGACCGGAGGGCGCCTCGGCCGTCGTGGCCCCGGCCGTCCCCCGGGATCGCGCACCCGCTCCCAGCGCACCCGCTCCCAGGCCACCCGCTCCCAGGCCAAGCCCCGCCAAGGGCGGCGCAGCGGCACCCGTGCCGACCAGGCCGTCCGGCTGATCAAGGCGAACCCGGGCATCACCGCCTCCGAGGTGGCGAAGAAGATGCGGATCAAGCCCAACTACCTCTACCGGGTGCTCGGCGACCTCCAGAAGGAGGGCCGGGTGAAGAAGTCCGGCCGCTCGTACACCGCGGCGTAATAACTCCGGGCCGCACATACAGGAACCTGGCTGGGTAGGCGGGCTGGGGCTGCGGTATGGCGCCGGCATGGCGGCTCTCCGGCGATCGAGTGGCGCATTTACGTCGCTCCAGGCAGCTAACTCAGGTCGCCAGCTCGAGATGGGGCCGGCGTCCCGGCCCTACCCGGTGCTCAGACCAGGCCGAGCTTGGCGACGGCGTCCCGCTCTTCCCTGAGCTCGTTGACCGACGCGTCGATGCGCTCGCGGGAGAAGTCGGTCAGCTCGAGGCCCTCGACGATCGAGTACTTGCCGCCGGCGCAGCGGCAGGGGTGGCCGCAGATCACGCCCTCGGGGATCTCGTAGCTGCCGTCGCTCGAAACCCCCATCGAGACCCAGTCGTCGCCCTCCGTGCCGAGCACCCAGTCGCGAACGTGATCGAGCGCGGCATTGGCCGCCGACGCGGCGCTCGACGCCCCGCGGGCCTCGATGATCTCGGCCCCGCGCTTTGCGACCCTGGGGATGTACTCGTCCGCGATCCACGCCTCGTCGTCGACCGCGTCCCACGCGGGCTCGTCCCCGACCCGCGCGTTGACCAAGTCGGGGTACTGGGTCGGCGAGTGGTTGCCCCAGACGGTCATCTTGGAGACGTCGGACACGGGGACCGCGAGCTTGTTGGCGAGTTGGCGGATGGCGCGGTTGTGGTCGAGTCGCATCATCGCTGTGAACCGCTCGGCGGGGACGTCGGGGGCATGCGACTTCGCGATCAGGCAGTTCGTGTTGGCGGGGTTGCCGACCACCAGGACCTTGACCTCGTCGGCGGCGCCGGCGTTGATCGCCTCGCCCTGGGGCTTGAAGATCCCGCCATTCGCCTCGAGCAGGTCCGAGCGCTCCATCCCCTTCGTGCGGGGCCGGGCGCCGACCAAGAGGGCGATCTGCACCCCGTCGAACGCGGGCGTCGGGTCATCGTGGATGTCGATCTCTGCGAGCAGCGGAAACGCGCAGTCGTCCAGCTCCATCGCCGTCCCCTCCGCGGCCTGCATCGCGTCGGGGATCTCCAGGAGCTTCAGGCGAACCGGCGCGTCCGGCCCGAGCAGCTGCCCGCTGGCGATCCGGAAGAGCATCGCGTAGCCGATCTGGCCGGCGGCTCCGGTGACGGTGACGGTGGTCGGGGTCGGGCTCAATTCGCGGCCTCCTGTGTCATGCCATTTCGTTTGAGAGCCTCTCCTCGATCGAGGAGAGGAACTCCTGCGTGGTCTGGAACTCCTGGTCGCCGCCGACGAGCAGCGCGAGGTCCTTGGTCATCTTGCCGCCCTCGACCGTCTCGATGCAGACCCGCTCCAGTGCCGTGGCGAAATCGATCGCCTCGGGCGTCTCGTCGAGGCGACCCCGCGCCGCGATCGCGCGGGTCCAGGCGAAGATCGACGCGATCGGGTTGGTGGACGTGGGCTTCCCCTCCTGATGCTGGCGGTAGTGCCGGGTCACGGTCCCGTGCGCGGCCTCGGCCTCGACGGTCTTGCCGTCCGGGCTCATCAGGACGCTCGTCATCAGGCCGAGCGAGCCGAAGCCCTGGGCCACGGTGTCCGACTGAACGTCTCCGTCGTAGTTCTTGCAGGCCCACACGTACCCGCCCTCCCACTTCAGCGCGGCCGCGACCATGTCGTCGATGAGGCGGTGCTCGTAGCTCAGGCCGTTCGCCTCGAAGTCGGACTTGAACTCGCTCTCGAACACCTCGGCGAACAGGTCCTTGAAGCGGCCGTCGTAGGTCTTGAGGATCGTGTTCTTGGTCGACATGTAGACCGGATACCCGCGATCCAGGCCGTAGCGAAACGAGGCCCGGGCGAAGTCCCGGATCGACTCGTCGAGGTTGTACATCGCCATCGCGACACCCCCTCCCTCCGGGAAGTCGAAGACCTCCAGCTCGATCGGGTCCGCTCCGTCCGTGGGGGTGAACGTCAGCATCAGCCTGCCGGCCCCCGGGATCAGGGTGTCGGTGGCCCGGTACTGGTCGCCGAAGGCGTGGCGGCCGATCACGATCGGCTTCGTCCATCCGGGGACCAGGCGGGGGATGTTCGAGATCACGATCGGCTCGCGGAAGATCACCCCGCCCAGGATGTTGCGGATGGTCCCGTTCGGCGAGCGGTACATCCGCTTCAGGCCGAACTCCTCCACCCGCGCCTCGTCCGGGGTGATCGTGGCGCACTTCACGCCGACGCCGTGCTCCTTGATCGCGTTCGCAGCGTCGATCGTGATCTGGTCGTCCGTGGCATCGCGCGACGTCGATCCCGAGGTCGAAGTAGACGAGCTCCACGTCCACGTACGGCAGGATCAGCCGCTCCTTGATGAGCGCCCAGATGATCCGGGTCATCTCGTCGCCGTCGAGCTCGACGATCGGGTTCTCGATCTTGACCTTCGGCATGTCGCGTCCCGGCCGGCCGGGGCGGCGATGCTATCGGCCTCGGAATGACCGCACCGGCCGTGCACGGGCTGGGTAAGGGAGGCGGCACTCGATCGCGGCTCTGGCCGCGATGACCGCGCCTTGACGCAAGAAATGAATTCTGATTCACTTCTTTCGTGCCGTACCGCCCCACCGAGCGGACCCTCGCCCGAAACGCCGAGACGCGCCGGCGCATCGTCGCCGCCGCACGCGACCTGATCGCCAGGGGCGGGTACGCAGAGGCCCAGATCGCGACCGTCGCCTCGCGGGCGCGGGTCGCCACCGGCACCGTCTATCGCCACTTCCCGTCGAAGGCCGACCTGTTCGCCGAGGTCTTTCGCGAGGCGTCCCAGCACGAGGTCGACGCCGTCACCGCCGCCGCCGGCGAATCGGGCGGCTCCGCGGTCGCCCGCATCGCGGCGGCCGTCGAGACCTTCGCCCGGCGAGCGCTGCGCGGGCGGCGGCTCGCCTGGGCGTTGATCGCGGAGCCCGTCGATCCCGCCGTCGAGGCCGAGCGACTCGTCTTCCGCCGGGCCTACCGCGACGCGTTCGCCGGGGTGATCGCGGACGGGGTCGAGTCCGGCGAGCTCCCGGCGCAGGACCCGGAGCTCAGCGCGGCCGCGCTCGTCGGGGCGATCGGGGAGGCCCTCGTCGGCCCCGTCTCCCCCACCGCGGCGATCCGGGAGCCCGAATCCGTGATCGCCTCATTGAGAGACTTCTGCATACGCTCGGTTACCGGAAAGGAGCTCGCCAGTGTCCAAGCTTGAGGAGCGTCCCCGCACCACGACCCACGAGGTGCTGAACCAGCCGCCCCCGTTCGAGGGGTACAACGTCTTCGAGCGGGACCGCACGCTGGTCGAGGCCGTCCGGCGGGAGGGCGCCGACTGGGCGGAGGACGAGGCCAGCGAGCTCGGCGCGATCTGCGGCCGCGCCGACGTGATCGCCCTGGGCGCACAGGCGAACGAGAACCCGCCCCGGCTCCGCACACATGACCGGTTCGGCAACCGCATCGACGAGGTCGAGTTCCATCCCGCGTGGCACGAGCTGATGCGGGTGGGTATCTCCCACGGCCTCCACGCCTCGCCCTGGCGCGAGCCCCGCCCGGGAGCCCACGTGGCGCGGGCGGCGAAGTTCGTGCTCCTCTCGCAGGTGGAGGCGGGCGTCGGCTGCCCGATCTCGATGACGTATTCGGTGATCCCCGCGATCAGAAAGCAGCCCGAGCTGGCCACCGAATGGGAGCCGCGCTTCACCTCGCTCTCCTACGACGGCGAGCGGCTCGTGCCCACGCCCGACAAGAAGGGCGCGCTGTGCGGCATGGCGATGACCGAGAAGCAGGGCGGCTCCGACGTTCGTGCCAACACCACCGTCGCGACGCCCCGGAACGGCGGCGGCGCCGGCGCCGAGTACGAGATCACCGGCCACAAGTGGTTCTGCTCGGCGCCGATGTGCGACGCGTTCCTCGTCCTGGCGCAAGCCGAGGGCGGCCTCTCGTGCTTCCTCATGCCGCGCATCACCCCCGACGGCGAGCGCAACGCCTTCCACATCCAGCGGCTCAAGGACAAGCTGGGCAACCGCTCGAACGCATCGAGCGAGGTGGAATTCCGCGGGGCGTGGGCGCGGCTCGTCGGCGAGGAGGGCCGCGGCGTGCCCACGATCATCGACATGGTCAACCACACCCGCCTCGACTGCGTGATCGGGGTCAGCGCCGGGTTCCGCTGGGGAACGGCGATGGCGATCCACCACGCGACCCATCGGTCCGCCTTCGGACGGCGGCTGGTCGAGCAGCCGCTGATGCAGAACGTGCTCGCCGACCTGGCGATCGAGTCCGAGGCGGCCACGATCGGCGCGATGTGGCTGGCGCGAGCCTTCGACGAGGCGCACGCCGGCGACGAGCGCGCGATCGAGCTGCGCCGCCTGTCCACCCCCGTGTTCAAGTACTGGACCTGCAAGCGGGCGCCGGTGCACGCGGTCGAGGCGCTCGAGTGCCTGGGCGGCAACGGGTACGTCGAGGAGTCCGGGATGCCGCGCCTCTTCAGGGAGAGCCCGCTCGCCTCGATCTGGGAGGGCTCGGGCAACGTGCAGTGTCTCGACGTGCTCCGCGCGATGGCGCGAAACCCCCAGGCCGTCGAGGTGTTCGCCGACGAGGTGGGCGAGGGAGCGGTGGCGGAGCCCCGGCTCGACGAGTTCGGGCGCCGGCTGCGCGACGACCTGGCCTCCGATCCGGAGACGCTCGAGACGCCGCGCGCGCGCGCTTGGTCGAGCGGATGGCGCTCGCGCTACAGGCCTCGCTGCTCGTCCGCTACGGCGACCCGGCGACCGCCGACGCGTTCTGCGCCTCGCGCCTGGCCGGCGACTCCGGCCGCGCCTTCGGCACCCTGCCGGCCGGCACCGACTTCGGGCGGATCATCGAGCGGCACGCGGCGGGCCAGGTCTCGAGCGTCGAATGGCGCATTTGTCGCTTCAGAAGCGGCTCGGTGCCACTCAACGTAGCCTCGGGCGCATCAGAGCCAGCGCTCGTCCAACCGCCTGACGACCGCCTCGGTCAGCCGCACGGCATCCGCGAGGGTGCCGTAGTCGACGTTCTCCGGGACGTCCGTGGGCCAGTGGTAGTTGGCGGGCTGCTTGAGGCGGGTGCACGAGCAGAGCGAGGCGCACTCATACCCTGCGGCGAGCGGCAGCACGCCGTCGGTGGCGTTGCGAAGCCGTAGGTTCGGGAACAGCGAAATCCCGAGCTCCTCCGCGATCCCGTCGAGCAGGGCCAGCGAGCGGGCCGGGTACTCGCGCATTCGGATCATGCCCTCCCCCCGAAGGACGAGCAGGTGCGGCGAGCCCAGGGTGTCGAGGCAGAGGAAGAAGGTGCGCTCGCGAGGCAGGGCGTCGAAGTGACGCTCGGCGAAGGCCTGCATCCCCTCGCAGAGCGCCTCCTCGGACGTGGAGACGAGCATCACGCGCACGTTCTTGGCGGGGCGCTCCTGCGAGGGCCCGCGCCATCGCCAGGAGCGCCGCCACGCCCGTGGCGTTGTCGTTCGCGCCGGGCACCGTTTCCCGAAGGCCGATGTCGGCGAGCGCCGCCGCCGAAGCCGCCGCGAGCGCCGTCCCGAGCCTTGAGCAGGGCCCGGTTGCCGGTGAGCGCGCCGCCACCGACCAGCAGCGGAATCGCCGACCGTCGGCGCCATCAGCGGCGGGCTCGTGTCCACCCGCTCGATCAGCCAGGGGAAGCGGCCGAAGACGAGCTCGGGGATCGCCGGGTGGTAGAGCAGGCCCGCGTGGGCCGCGTCGTGATGAGCGACCAGGACCACCGTGTGATCGGCATCCGGGGGGCCCAGCTCGCCGACCACGGTGGTCGCCTCCCGGCGTGGCAGCGCGGAGCGCAGCGTGCGCTTCCCGGGCGGGAGGTCGTCAACCGCGGCCAGGCCGGCCGCGGCGGCGAGCAGCCCGCCGGCCAGCCGCCGGCCTCGCATGGCGAGGAGCCCTGCCACGACGCCGGCGCCCGCGGCAAGCCCGAGGGGCCACCAGAACGTCCCGTGCACGTCCTCTCGCTCGACCCGCGCTCCGTCGGCGCCGAGCTCCCGAAGGCGATCGGCGACCCACTCGGCGCGCGACCCGCTCGCCTTGCGATGCCGTCGGCCGGTGAATCGACGCGAGCGCCTCGACCAGGCCGCGGAGCCACTCCTGATCCAGGTGTCCCGCCGACTGCGCAGACGTTCGTGTGGCGCCGGCGGCCATTCGGCGGCGAAAGCTACCGCGTGGGGGCCGACCCGCGCCCGACGGCGCAGACGCCCGTTTTGCAGGCCTCGCGACCTAAGATGGATGCAATGCCGGTGAGAGGAACAGTCACGCTCTTCCACGTCCGAGGCATTCGGATCGGGGTGGACTACTCGTGGTTCTTCGTCCTCTTCCTGATCATCATCTGGCTCTCGGGCTACTACCGCGATCTTCTCGGGACCTCCAGCGGCGACGGGGCGCCCTACCTCCTCGCGGTGGCGAGCGCGCTCGCGTTCTTCGCCTCGATCCTCCTCCACGAGCTCGGGCACGCGTTCGTGGCGATGCGCCGGGGAATCGGCATCTCGGACATCACCCTGTGGATGTTCGGAGGCGTGGCGACGGATGACCAAGGACTCCGACTCCCCGGGCACCGAGTTCAAGATCGCGATCGCGGGCCCACTGGTCACGCTGGCGATCGCCGTCGCCTGCATCGCGATCGGAGTCGGCCGCGACCGGATGGCACTCCTTCGAACAGGCGATTCGCCTGCAGAGCCAGACAACCGCCTCGGGGGTGCTCGCCGTGGTCGCCTGGCTCGGAAGCATCAACCTGCTCATCCTGGGCTTCAACCTGATCCCCGCCTTCCCCCTGGACGGCGGGCGGGTTGCGCGGGCGATCGCGTGGAAGGTGACGGGGGACCGAAACCGCGCCACCCGGTCCGCCGCGCGGCTCGGCCAGGTGTTCTCCTACGTATTCATCGCCATCGGCATCGCGATGTTCTTGACCGGCGACCCGATTGGCGGCATCTGGCTGGGACTGATCGGCTTCATCCTCGGACAAGCGGCACGCGGCGCGGTCGTGCAGACGGAGTTCGCCAGCCGGATCGAGGGGATCCGCGTCGCCGACGTGATGGACGAGGAGCCGGTGGCGATCCCCGAGGACGCCAGCGTCGAGCGCGCCCTGGACGAGTACTTCCTGCGCTACCGATGGCCCTGGTTCCCGGTCGTCGACACCTACGAGCACTTCCTGGGCCTGGTGGAGCGCGGCGCGGCGGACGCGGTGCCCGAGCCGGTGCGGGCGTCCTCGATGGTGCGCGACGTGTTCGAGGCGGACTCCACCGGAACGCTTCGGGTTCGCGACGACGCGCCGCTCGAATCGCTGCTCGGAAACGACGCCCTGCGGCGGCTGGGGGCGCTGATGGCCGTCGACGCCGACGGCCGCCTGCGGGGAGTGATCACCGCGGAACAGGTCGGCCGGGCGCTCAAGAACGCGCTGAGCGGAGGCTCGTAGGCCGCTCGGCTTCCGGTCTCCTGAGCGACGGACGGGACGGGCGGGCGAATCAATAGGATCGCGCCTCCATGCCGAAGCACGACGTACTCGTGATCGGAGCGGGGCTCGCCGGCCAGCGGGCCGCGCTCGCGGCGGCCGAGGAGGGCGTCTCCGTCGGGATCGTCTCCAAGGTCCACCCCGTCCGCTCGCACTCGAACGCTGCCCAGGGCGGCATCAACGCCGCGCTCCAGGAGGGAGACAGCTGGGAGTCGCACGCATTCGACACCGTCAAGGGCTCCGACTACCTCGGCGACCAGGACGCGATCGAGATCATGTGCCGCGAGGCCCCGGAGGAGATCCTCCACCTCGAGCACCTCGGCGTCACCTTCCACCGCAACGACGAGGGACGGCTGGGAACGCGAGCGTTCGGCGGCGCCTCCCAGGCGCGCACCTACTACGTCGCCGACATCACGGGCCAGGCGATCATGCACGTGCTCTACGAGCAGCTGATGAAGCACGCGGAGCTGATCTCCCGCTACGAGGAGTACTTCACGACGAGCCTCGTGCTCGACGACGACGGCAGCTGCGCGGGGGCAGTGATGCGCAACATCTCCGACGGGTCCATGGAGCTGTTCGAGGCGAAGAACGTGATCCTGGCCACGGGAGGAAACGGACAGGTCTGGCAGCCCACCACCAACGCGCTGATCTGCACGGGCGACGGAATCGCGATGGCCTACCGGGTCGGGGCTCCGCTGATGGACATGGAGATGATCCAGTACCACCCGACCACCCTCGCCAAGAAGGGCTTTCTGATCACCGAGGGAGCGCGCGGCGAGGGAGCCCACCTGCTGAACGCGAAGGGTGAGCGGTTCATGGAGACGTACGCGCCCAACAAGATGGAGCTCGCCTCGCGCGACGTCGTCTCGCGCGCGGAGCAGACCGAGATCAACGAAGGGCGAGGGTTTCCGGACGGGACGGTCGCGCTCGACGTCACAGTGGTCCCACGCAAGCGGATCCACGAGGCGCTTCGAGAGATCGTGCTCGTGGGCCGCGACTTCGCGGGCGTGGACATCACGCGCGAGCCGATCCGGATCAAGCCCGGCAACCACTACACGATGGGCGGCGTGAAGACCGACGTCAACGGAGCGACCTCGATCCCGGGGCTCTACGCCGCCGGGGAGGTGGCCTGCGTCTCGGTCCACGGCGGCAACCGCCTCGGCGCCAACTCGCTGCTCGACACGCTGATCTTCGGCCGCCGCTCCGGACGAGCACTCGGCCAACCGCGCCAAGCAGATCGAGGCGGCCGGGCCGTCCAAGACGGCGCTCGCCGACGAGGAGGCGACGGGTCTCCGAGCTGCTCGGGCGGGACCGTGGCAGCGGGCGGCGGGCCTCCGAGGTGCGCAAGGAGCTCGGCGAGACGATGGACCGGCACGTGGCCGTGTTCCGCGACGCCGAGGGGATCCAGGCCGCGCTGGACACGGTGAAGCGCCTCCAGGAGGAGGCGCGGAGCGCCTACATCGACGACCAGGGGGCGATCTTCAACCAGGACGTGCTCGGGGCGATCGAGCTCGGCTTCATGCTCGACTGCGCCGAGTGCAGCTGCGTCGCCGCGCTGCACCGGACCGAGAGTCGCGGCGCCCAATTCCGCACCGACTTCCCGGAGCGAAACGACGAGGAGTGGCTCAAGCACATCGACCTGGCCCGGAGCTCCGACGGCCCGGAGATCAGCTACTCGCCGGTGACGATCACCCAATGGCAGCCGATGGAGCGGACCTACTAGGGTGCGAGCAGATGCCTGAGTACACCCTCAAGGTCCGCCGCTACCAACCCGAGTCGGGTGAGGGCGCCTACTGGCAGGAGTTCAAGGTCGACCTCGATCCCGACCTATCGGTGCTCGACGGGTTGCTCCAGGTCCGGGACCGTCAGGACGGCTCCCTGGTCGTGCGCTGCTCATGCAGGGCCGCCATCTGCGGCTCGTGCGGGATGAAGATCAACGGCCGCTCCACGCTCGGCTGCAAGACGCAGATCGCCCACGCCCACCAGGACGCGAACCGGCGAAACCATGCCGACGGCGACAGCGCCGCCCCCGGAAGCGGAGCTGAAGAGGCGGCGGGCCCAATCGTCGTCGAGCCGATGGGAAACATGCCCGTGGTGAAGGACCTCGTCACGGACATGGAGTCGACGCACTGGACCAAGATCCGCCGGGTCACGCCGTGGCTGCTTCCGGAGGGTGACCCGCCGGAGCGCGAGTACGTGGTCCCGCCCGAGTCGATGATCGACATCACCCAGTCGATGGCGTGCATCCAGTGCGGAGCCTGCGTCTCCTCGTGCCTGTCGATGGAGGTCGACCCCGAGTTCGTCGGCCCCGCGGCGCTCGCCAAGGCGTACCGATTCGTCGGCGACCCACGCGACGCGGAGACTCGCGAGCGGCTCTACGACCTGGCCCAGGACCCGCACGGGATCTACGACTGCACCCACTGCTTCTCGTGCATCGACGCCTGCCCCAAGGACGTCGCCCCGATGGACCAGATCATGCGGCTGCGGCGCCTCGCGGGGCGCGACCACGAGATCGACGACGTCAACAACGGGCATCGGCACGAGCTCGCGTTCACCAAGATCATCGAGAAGAAGGGGACGCTGGACGAGTCGCTCCTGCTGCAGGAGTCCTACGCGCCAGGGGATGAAGGGGAAGCTGGAGCCGACCCGGGGGCCATCAAGGGCCTGGTCGGCTCGCTTCCGACCGCGATCCGCGGGATCCGGAACGGCAAGATGCGCTCGCTGTCGAAGCTGATCCCGGGCGTCCACCCGAAGCTCCCGGACGGCGCGCAGGACCACGTCAAGCGCGTCTTCTCGCACGCGGAGGAGCATCGCGAGGAGCTCAACCTCTACATCACTGGAGAGGAGGAGCTCGAAGAGGAGGGGACGCCGCGCGACGAGGCTCCCACTCCCGAGGCCGAGGTCGAAGCCCGAGCCGGACGAGGCGGAAGACCGTTGACCGCGCTCAAGCTCGCGTACTGGCCCGGGTGCGTGTCCCGCGGATTCACCCCGGAGCTTCATGGCTCGATGGCCCAGGTGGCGGAGCGCCTTGGCATCGAGCTGGTCACCCTGGACCGCGCCAACTGCTGCGGCGCCGGGGTGATCGCCGAGCACAACACCGAGCTTGCGGACACCCTCAACGCGCGCACCTTCGCCCTGGCGCAGAGCACGGGCCTCTCGATGATGAACATCTGCTCCACCTGCCAGGGCGCTCAATCCGAGTGCCAGCAGCGCCTCGACGCCGACTCGGCCTACCGCGCCCACATCAACGAGGCGCTCGCGGAGGAGGGCCTCGAGTACGCGAAGGACAAGGAGGGGTTCGAGAACAAGAACTTCCTCTGGGTGCTGGTGGAGGACTATGGGCTCGACGAGCTGAAGGCGAAGGTCACGCGGCCGCTCTCCGGGCTGCGGGTGGGCCCCTTCTACGGCTGCTACATCCTGCGACCCCGCAGCCGGATCGGCTACGACGAGCACCCGGAGCGCGACCTCTACCTCGAGCGGGTGATCGAGGCGCTCGGGGGCGAGGTGGTCGAGTACGACGGCGCGCGCAAGTGCTGTGGCTTCCCCGTGATCACGATGAACCGAGACACCTCGCTGCGCCAGGCCGGAACCCACATCGGAGACGCGCTCGACGCCGGCGCCGACTGCCTCGTCACGCCCTGCCCGCTGTGCCACCTCAACCTCGACATGCAGCAGCCCGAGGCCGCGAAGGTCACCGGGCGGGAGCTCGGCCTGGCAGTGCTCCACCTTCCCCAGCTCGTCGGGCTGGCTCTGGGCTTCGAGCCGAAGGACCTGGGGATGGGCAAGCACATCGCGTCCACCGAATGGGTCGGGGAGCGCCTGGCGGGCGCCGTCCCTGCCTGATCCGATGGAGCTCGAGCGAGGGAACGCCGCAGCCCCCCACGCCGCCTCCGGAGGTCGAGCAGGCCGTGATGCTCGGCCACATCGAGGAGGCCGTGAGCCTCTGCGTCACGCACATGGACGTCGACGAGGAGACGGCGCGCGCTGTGGTGCAGAAGCTCGCCGAGGAGAGCTAGCTGGCACAGTGTGGGCCGACCTTCGATGTCGGTTTGCCGCAGCCAAGCGCTGATCAACGCACCGCCGAGCAGGGTCTGGGACTTGGTCGGCGACCCGCGGCGCCACCCCGAATGGTGGCCCCGGGTGGTCGAAGTCCGGGGCGAGGAGTTCGACGAGGGCAGCAATACGCCCAGGTGACCCGTGAGCCCACGGGGCGGATCGAGACCACGATGAGGGTGGAGCGCCTCGACGACGTGCGCGAGATCCACATGCGTTGCACCAATACCGGGACCTACACGCGCTGGCTCTTGACGGAGGCGCAGGGAAGCACCTTCGTAGACGTGGAGTTCGGAATGGACCCGATGAGAATCAGCTATCGCATCCTCGACGCCACCTTCGGAAAGCTCTACTTTCGCCGCTGGCTCGAGCAGTCGCTCGAGGCGCTCCAGGAGGTCGCCGCCGAGCCCGAACAGACGCCGGCCTGACTCGGGCTCAGCGTCCGGCGGCTGGCCGGTACCAGTCCAGATAGCGCCCGCACGCCCGGCCGAGCGGAATCCGTTCGTTCCGCCGCGCCCGGGATCGGCCCCGCGCGGCCCGCGGGGCTGGCGGCGATCGCCCCGAGGTGGGCCTGGGACTTCGTCCCCAGCAGGCGGCCCACCAGCGGCGGTCGCTCGACGCTCACGGTGAACCTGACCGGTCCGCTGCCGCCTGACCCTCAGCTCCCCCACGGGGTAGTACGGGACCGAGCCGCGGTAATCGAGGTTGGCCGGCAGCGTCGCGTCCATGCCCGGAGCGCTCACCTGGAGCGGCCGGGTGGCGTCGTACTGAATGGAGATCGCCCAACGCCCGGGCGGCAGGGTGAGCGTCTGGGACACCGGGGAGCCGTCCTCCACGGTGGGACCGGGCGACCATCGCCCGCCGACGACGGGCGGCGCCGAGAACACCGTTGCCGCCCCGCCGCCGTGCGCCCGCCGCCGTGCGCCCGCGGCTCGAGCAGTCGAGGATCGCGCCGGGGTCGGCGCCCTCGGCGAGCGTGCGACGGGGCCCGACCTGGCCGGTTCGCTTCCAGAGCACGAAGTCGGGGGTCCGCCGCACCGGCCGGAATGCCGGCGGCGGGCCGCTCGCGTACGCGGCCCGGGTGGTGATCACGAACTGGAAGCGCGCCAGCGCCCGCGGAGTGACCGAGTCGAAGTCGAACTTGGCGAACACGTCCTTCAGCCGCAGGTCCGGCTTGACGTAGTTGGGGTCGTAGTAGTTGCGCGACGGCCGTGAACGCCCGCGCCCCTCGCAGCTCGTAGGCGACGAAGTTGTCGCGGCCGAGGAACAGCACGTCGCGGCCCTGGATCGAGCGGCCGAAGCTCCGCGAGCTGGTCGGCGTGGTTCGGCGGGCCGACGGGCGCCTGGCGCAGCACGAGGAAGCTCGAGAGCGGCGATCCCCGCCGCGAGCGCGGCGGCGAGCAGCCGCCGGGCGAGCCCCGCGTCGCGCAGAAGCAGGCCCCCGAACGAGATCAGGGTGACGAGCGGCGCCGCGATCACGAGCGCCTTGGCGCTCGTGTAGACGGTTCCGAATAGCCGGGCTCCGACGTAGACGACGATCGCGGTGGCGAGCGCCGCGGGGACGGCCGGCCCGTGGCGCCGGATCCAGCGCGGCAGGCCAAAGCCAAGCGCGGCCGCGGCGACCAGGGCGCCGAGGTAGAAGGCCGCCGTCGGGCCGCTCGCATCGCTGGCCGAGAGGCGAAAGTCGCTCGCCGGCCAGATCCCAAGCGCCTCCAGGGGCGAGACCTGGTGGCGCAGGTTGCCGAGCCCCCCGCTGATCGTCGCCGACTTGAAGGCGCGAAAGCCGGTGAAGTCCACGATCCGGCCGAGGTCGGGGGCGGTGAGGACGAGCAGGACGACGAGGGCCGCCCCGACAGCGAGGAGCGGCCGCGGTTGCGCCCCGTGGAGAACGCTCTTAGGCGCGCGAACCCCGATGTAGATCGCAGCCGTGCCCGCAAGCCAGAACAGTCCCGGGAAGCTGTAGGCGTAGACGGAGCCGGCGGCGATCACGCCCAGCGGGATCGCGCGGCGGGCTGTCGTCGCCGTCGGGAGCAGCAGCGCGAAGGCGAGGACGAAGAGCGCCTCGATCGGCTCCTTGAACGCCTCCTGGGCGAGGTAGGCCGCGGCCAGATACGGGAGCGGCGACGAGCGCCGCAGCGACGACGCGGGGAAGCGCGGCGAACGCCGTCGAGGGCCTCGAAGGCGACCAGCGCCGTCAACGCGGGGATCGCCAGCGTGAGCCCGGCGAAGGCCTCGATCGGCCCCGTCCCGAGCAGCTCCGCGAGGCCGGCCACGAGCGAATGCGGGCCCACCGGGTAGCCCTGGTGGATCAGGGCCGGCATCTCGCCGACGTGCGTGTTCAGCCAGTCCGCGATCAGCAGGTGGTTGGCCATGTCGTCGTTGACGAGTCCGACACCCGAGGATCCCGACGTGTCCGTTGACCGCGAACGGGATCGACGCGGCGGCCACCGCGATGACCGCCGCCGCCATGGCCAGGGCGGGGGCGTCGGGTCGCGGCGCCCTCCAGAGGAGGATCGCCACGGAGATCGCCCCCAGCGCCACGACCGCGATCGCCACCGCCGTTCCGTGGCCCGGCAGCTTGATCGCGATTCCGCTGACGACCAGGATGGCGGCCAGCCCGATCGGGCCGGCGAGCCAGCTGAGCTCGCGGCTCGCCGCAGAGCGAGCGGATCGCCTGCCCGACCACCAACGAAGCGGCGCAGATGACCGCGAGGGATGCGTAGGCCGCTAGCGCCACGAGGGCGCGGATCGTAGACGGGCGCTCGAACGGCTAGGCGGGCGCGGGGGCCTGCGTGCTGCGGATCAGGCCTCGCTCGTGGAGCAGCTCGGCGACCTGGACGGCGTTGGTCGCGGCGCCCTTTCGCAGGTTGTCCCCGACGATCCACATGTTCAGGCAGCGCTCGTGAGAGGGATCGCGTCGCACGCGGCCGACGAGCACCTCGTCGCGGCCGGCCGCCTCGCTCGCGAGCGGGTAGACGCCGTCGCTGGGCGCGTCCACGACGACGACGCCCGGCGCCTGCGCGAGGAGCGCGCGGCACTCCTCGGGCGAGAGCGGCTCGCGCGTCTGCACGTTGACCGACTCGGACTCGCCCATCAGCACCGGCACGCGGACGCAGGTCGCCGATACCCCGAGCTCGCCCTCGGTGACGCCGAGGATCTTGCGCGTCTCGGCCATCATCTTGCGCTCCTCGGTCGTGTAGTCGTCGCCCTGCTTGAAGGTCTCGACCTGGGGCATGACGTTGAACGCGATCCGGTGCGGGTAGACCTCCGCGGGCGGCGGGTCCTGTCTCGTGAAGCAGGGCATGCGTCTGTGCCTGGAGCTCGTCCATGGCCCGCCGGCCCGTGCCCGAGACCGGCTGGTAGGTGGAGACCACGAGCCGCTCGAGCCCGACGGCGCGATGGATCGGGGCGATGGCTACGAGCATCTGCATAGCGGAGCAGTTGGGGTTGGCGACGATCCCGCGATGCGTCTCCAGCGCCTCGGGGTTCACCTCGGCGACCACCAGCGGAACCTCGTCGTGCATCCGCCAATAGCTCGTGTTGTCCACGACGACGGCGCCCGCCTCAACGAGCCTGGGCGCCCACTCCGCGCTCACCGCTCCGCCGGCCGACGAGAGCACGAGGTCCAGTCCGTCGATCGCCTCGGGTGAGAGCGGCCGGCACTCCAGCTCCCTGCCGTCGAATGCGACCTTGGTGCCGGCGGAGCGCTCGGAGGTGAACGCGACCACGTCGGCCGCCGGAAAGCCGCGCTCGGCGAGGACGCGGAGCATGGTCGAGCCCACGGCGCCAGTGGCGCCGAGGACCCCGACCCTGTAGCCGTCGCCCGCCATGCCTACGGGGCGACGCGCGGACGGTGCTCGGTGCCGGTCGGCTCCTCGCGGCGGACCGCGTCTTCCCCCAGGTCGAACGCCTCGTGCAAGGCCTTCACCGCGCCTGGAACCTCGGCGGCGTCGATCACGCAGGAGATCTTGATCGGTGAGGTGGAGATCATCTCGATGTTGATTCCGTTGTCGCCCAGCACCTGGAAGACCTTCGCCGCCACCCCCGGATGGCTGCGCATCCCGGCGCCGACGATCGACACCTTCCCGATTCGCTCGTCGGTGAGGATCTCCTCGCCCAGCTCGAGCCCGCCGAGCACGTCCGTCGCCGCCGGGAGGTCGTCGCGGGCGACCGTGAACGAGAGGTCGGCCTTGTGGTCTCGAGAGATCG
This sequence comes from uncultured bacterium, assembly GCA_963772345.1. Classification (GTDB taxonomy): domain Bacteria; phylum Actinomycetota; class Thermoleophilia; order Solirubrobacterales; family 70-9; genus AC-56. The sequence goes on from CAVYXB010000006.1 coordinate 90,186, forward strand.
GCTCGTTCTGGATGATCATGTCCACGTTCACGTTGGCCTCGGCCAGCGCGGTGAAGATGCGCCCGGCGATGCCGGGCTCGTCCCGGACGCCGGTCAGGGTCACGCGCGCCTCCTCCTCGGAGTGGGTCACCGCTGTCACAAGGGGTCGTTCCATCGTCTCGTCCTCTGAGAGCACGAATGTACCGGGGCCCTCCTCGAAGGAGCTCCGGCAGTGGATCGGGATGCCGTGGTTCCGCGCGTACTCGACCGCTCGGAGCTGGAGCACCTTCGCGCCCGAGGCCGCCATCTCCAGCATCTCCTCGAAGGAGACCATGCGCAGCATCCGAGCCTCGGAGACGATGCGAGGGTCGGCGCTGAACACCCCTCGGACGTCGGTGTAGATCTCGCAGACGTCGGCCGCCGAGGGCCGCGGCGATCGCAACCGCGGTCGTGTCCGAGCCGCCGCGGCCGAGGGTGGTGACGTCGCGGCTGTCGCCCGAGACGCCCTGGAACCCCGCGACCAGCACGATCCGATCGTCGGTGAGCGCTTCGCGGATCCGGTCGGCGCGGACGTCGAGGATCCGCGCCTTGGTGTGCGATGAGTCGGTGACGATGCCGGCCTGCGATCCGGTCAGCGAGATCGCGTTGTGGCCCATGTCGTAGATCGCCATCGCGCAGAGCGCGCACGAGATCCGCTCGCCGGTCGAGAGCAGCATGTCCATCTCCCGCGCCAGCGGCCGATCGGACACCTCGTGCGCCATCTCGACGAGCTGGTCGGTCGTCTTCCCCCGGGCGGAGAGGACGGCCACGACCCGCTTGCCCTGCTCGCGCGCGCCGACGATCCGGCGCGCCGCGCGCCTGATGTCGTCGGCGCCGGCGACCGAGGTGCCGCCGAACTTCATCACCACTGTCTCGCTCTCAGCCGTCATCGCAGGCGACTGAGGATAAGAGCTGCCTGCGGCGGGGGCCGGCAGAGGGGCCGGCCCCCTCCGGCTCAGGCGTTCAACCGCGGGCTCAGGGGTTCGGTCCCCGGACGTCAGGCCTGGCTGTAGGGCGGGGCTGACGCCCGGGCAGGTTCGAGGCGTACGAGTTGAACGTCGAGAAGCGCGGATCTCGGCTGATCAGGTTGCTCTCCGCCTTCATGAAGCTGCCGTCGTCCTCCCCCGGATTGCCGCTGTTGGACCTGCTGACGAGCCGGGTCTTGCCCGCGTCGGTATCGCGGATGAGGACCTGGGAGTAGGTTCCGCCGCCAGGGAAGTTCGTTGCGTAGGACTCGAACTGGACGAACTTCCCGTTCGCCGACACCGAGGCGTTGTCGCTGGAATCGCCGGTCGCCGGGTCGCCGCCGTTGGTCCTGCTGACCAGCGTGGTCTTGTTCTGTTTACGGTCGCGCAGGTACACCTGCTTATACGTCGGGCCGATCGAGCCCGGGAGGTTGGTCGCGTAGGACTCGAACCCGACGAACCGGCCATTGGCTGAGAGCGCGACGTCATCGCGTGTCGTCGTTGGCCGGATCGCCCGCGTTGCTCTTGCTCACGAGGAGCGTTCGACCGCCCTTGAGGTCGCGAACGTAGATCTCATCGTCGCCACCGCCCAGCCCGCCCGGGAGGTTCGTGGACTCGGACTCGAATCCGACGATGCGGCCATTCGGCGAGATCGCGGGGTCCTCGCTGTCCTCATTGGCCGGGGTGCCGCCCGAGGTCTTGCTGATCAGCTTCAGCGCGCCCGTCTTTCGGTCCTTCAGGTAGACCTGGTCGTCGGGCGAGAGCGTTGCCCGGGAGGTTGCTCGCGTCGGACTCGAAGGCGACCAGACGCCCGTTGGCCGAGATCGAGGCGTCGTTGCTGGATCCGCCGGTCGCCGGATCGCCGCCGCCCAGCCTGCTGACCAACTTCGTGGTGCCCGTTCTTCAGGTCGCGGACATAGGCCTGAAGGTAGGTGGGGCCCAGCGAGCCGGGCAGATTGGACGCGTAGGACTCGAAGGCGATGAACCGGCCGTCGTCGGAGATCGACGCGTCGTAGCTGTCGTCGTCTCCGGGGTCGCCGCTGTTGCTCTTGCTCACCAGCTTGGTCGAGCCGGTCTTGCGGTCCCTCACATAGACCTGGTAATCGCCGGTGGCTCCCGGGAGGTTGTCGGCGTCGGATTCGAATGGCACCCACCGCCCGTTGGGGGTGATTCCGCCCGGATAGCTGTAGCCGTTGGCGGCGGGATCGCCGTTCGAGGCCCTGCTCACGAGCTTCGTCTTCGGCCCGCTCCCGCCCGCGAGCGCAACAGTCGCGAACACCGCAACACCGACAAGGACGCCGACAACCGGATACCTGAGCTTCACGTTCCCCCTCTCTCGCGGGGCCTCGATGCCCCACACGGCGACGCTAACCGCTCGCCACCCAGGGTGTCAAGGGCAAACCGGATCGGACGCTGTGACCCACCACACACACAGGCCCGGCCCAGCGAATATATCTTGCGATATATGAACCTCTCGCCCACCGCCTACGTGATCCTGGGGATGCTCGGCTGGCGGCCGATGAGCGGCTACGAGATCAAGTCGATCGTCGACAGGTCGACCCGCTTCTTCTGGGCGGCCAGCTACGGCCAGATCTACCCCGAGCTCCGCCGGCTGTCTGCGGCCGGGCTGATCGAGGGCGAGGCAAGGCCCCAGGGAGGGCGGAAGCGCAACGTCTACCGCCTGACGAGGGCGGGTCGCAGGGAGCTTCGGTCCTGGCTCGAGGTCGACCCGGAGGTGTACGAGCTTCGCGACGAGGGCCTACTGAAGCTCTTCTTCGCGGCGGCCACCGACGGGGACTCGGCGCCCGGGACGCTCGACGCGATGCGCCGGGCCCACGAGAGGCGCGTCGAGCGCCTGAGGGCCGTCGAGGCCGAGGGCCCCCCGGCGGGCTTCGCCTACCTCGTCCTGACCCACGGGATCGAGTTCCACCAGTGGATCGCCGACTGGTGCGAGCGGACGAAACGGGCCCTGGAGGCCGAGGCGGGCGGCGAGCGGAGGAGCGCCTGATGCTCAACGCCATGGCCGATCTCGCCACTCGGCGCTCGCGGACCGTGATCGTCAGCGCGCTCATCGCATCGATCGTCGCCGGCGCGCTCGGGGCCGGCGTCGCGAGCCGGCTTCAGCCCTACGGAGCGGACGATCCCGCGACCGAGAGCGTCCAGGCGGATAGATCGGCTCGAGGCGGCGGGCTTCCAGGACCTCGGCGTCATCGCCCTGCTCTCCGGGGTCGACGCGACCTCTCCGCAGGCGAAGCATCGAGTGGAGGCGCTCGCGGCGCGGATCTCCAGGGATCCCGCGGTGGGCCGGATCAGCGACTACTACAACACCGGCTCGCGGGCGTTCGTCTCCCGGGATGGCCGTTCCACCTATCTCGCGGTTGCCCTGAAGCCGACCGGCGACAAGCAGCGCTCGGACGCCGCGAAGCGACTCGACGATCGCCTCGAGGGCACTCCCGGGGTGACGCTCGGCGGGCCGGATCTCGCTTCGGAGCAGGTGAACAAGCAGGTGGAGAGCGACCTGCGGCGCGCCGAGCTCCTGGCGTTCCCGCTCCTCTTCCTGCTCTCGCTCGTGTTCTTCCGCAGCCTCGTCGCCGCCTTGCTGCCGCCGCTGATCGGGGGGCTGGCGATCGTCGGGACCTTCTTGATGCTGCGGGTGGCCAGCGAGTTCACGTCCATGTCGATCTTCGCCCTCAACCTGGTCACCGGACTGGGGCTCGGCCTGGCGATCGACTACAGCCTGTTCATGGTCTCCCGCTACCGCGAGGAGATCGCCCGCTCCGGACCCGGCCTGGAGGCGATGCGCCGAACGATGGCCACCTCGGGCCGGACCATCCTCTTCTCGTCGCTGACCGTCGCGGCCGCGCTCGCCTCGCTCCTGATCTTCCCCCAGCGGTTCCTCTACTCGATGGGCGTCGCCGGTTCGCTCGTGGCGCTGATCGCGGCCGGCCTCGCCCTCGTCGTACTGCCCGCGATCCTCGCCGCGCTCGGCCACCGCGTCAACGCACTCTCGCCGGCGTTCCTGCAGCGGCGAGCCGAGCGCGAAGCGCAGCCGATGGAGTCGGGCTTCTGGTATCGGCTCTCTCGCGTCGTCATGCGGCGGCCGGCTCCGATCGCCGCCGCGAGCGCGGCGCTGCTCATCACCCTCGGGATCCCGTTCTTCGGCATCAAGTTCACCCGCGTCGACGCGACGGTGCTCCCGACCTCGGCGAGCGCGCGTCAGGTGGACACGGCGCTGAGGACGGAGTTCCCGCCGCACCGTGACTCGCCGATCGAGCTCGCGGTACAGGGCGCCGACGGCGCCCAGCTTGCGCGGCTCACCGCCCGGGTGGAACGGGTCCCTGGCGTCGCCGCCGCCGGCTCGCCCCAGCGGCTCCGCGGTGGCGTGTCCGAGATCGACGTGATCTCCCGGTACGACCCGCTGAGCGACCGCAGCAAGGACATCGTGAAGCGGATTCGCGACCTGCCGGCCGGGTCGGCCAGCGTCCAGGTGACGGGCTTCACCGCGCACTTCATCGACCTCCAGTCGAGCCTCGTGAACCACCTCCCGGCCGCACTCGCGAGTCGTCGCCCTCGCGACCTTCGTGGTCCTGTTCCTGTTCACGGGCTCCGTCATCCTGCCTTTGAAGGCGCTGCTCATGAACGTCCTCTCCCTGAGCGCCGTCTTCGGGATCCTCGTGCTGATCTTCCAGGACGGGCGGTTCGAGGGGCTGCTCGGCTACACGAGCCAGGGTGCCCTCGAGTCAACCCAGCCGCTCCTGCTGTTCGCCGTCGCGTTCGGCCTCTCGACCGACTACGGCGTGTTCCTGCTGTCGCGGATCAAGGAGGCGCGCGATGGCGGCGCCAGCGATTCCGAGGCGGTCGCGATCGGGCTCGAGCGCACCGGGCGCATCGTCACCGCGGCCGCGCTTTTGTTCTCGATCGCGATCGGCGCCTTCGTGACCTCGGAGATCATCTTCATCAAGGAGCTCGGGTTGGGCACCGCGCTGGCCGTGTTGATCGACGCGTCGATCGTCCGCGCTCTGCTGGTCCCGTCGCTCATGGAGCTACTCGGGAAGTGGAACTGGTGGGCGCCGCGGCCGCTGCGCCGGCTGCACCAGCGGATCGGCCTGAGCGAGGCTGGAACACCTCCGCCGACATCCTCGGCTTCGCGTCCGTGTCGGCGGGTTCGGGCGCGTTACGTGGCGGCAGGTCGTACTCGCCTGACCGGCAACGCCGTCGCTAGTGGGGCACCGACTGGCGGCCCGAGAGCGCCCGGCCCAGGGTCACCTCGTCGGCGTGCTCGAGATCCGCGCCGACGGGGAGGCCGCTCGCGAGCCGAGTGATCGTCACCCGGTCGCGCAGGAGGTCGGCGACGTGGTGGGCGGTCGCCTCTCCGGTCGTCGTCGGGTTGGTCGCCAGGACCACCTCGCTCACCCCCCCATCGTCCACCCGCCGCACGAGCTCGTCGATGCGCAGGTCCCCGGGGTCGATTCCATCGATGGGCGACAGGGCCCCGCCCAGGACGTGGTAGAGGCCGCGGTACTCGCCCGTGCGCTCGATCGGAATCACGTCCGACGGCTCCTCGACCACACAGATCAGCGAGCGATCGCGCCGCCCGTCCTGGCAGACCCCGCAGCGAGATTCCTCGGCGAGGTTGAAGCAGACCTCGCAGAGGCCGACCCGCTCCTTCACCTCACGGATCGCATCGGCCAGCGCGAAGGCGTCTGAGTCATCCGCGCGCAGGATGTGGAAGGCGAGCCGCTGGGCGGTCCGCTGGCCCACGCCGGGCAGGCGGGAGAGCTCGGTGATGAGTCGCTGGATCGGCCCCGGGTACACGGCCTGAAGCTAGCGCGCGAACCGGCTAGGTAATGCTCGGGTCGGCGCTGTGCGGCGTGGCAGCCTGCTCGGGTTCCAGCTGCAAGGACGGTTCAGAGGGCCCGTTGTTCGCATGGTGCCATTGGTCGTCGGTCCAATCGGTCCATGCCTCGCCATCCCAGTATCTGAACCGCGCCCCGTCCTGCGGGTCCGGGTACCAGCCTTCCGAGCGGCGTTCCCTGCGGTAGCACGGCGGGTTCGGGCTCCTCTCGCCCGAGGTCCCGCTTGGCCGCCTCAACCGCAGCGGTCAGCTCCTCGAGCCGCCGGTTCGTATGGGCACGAAGTTGCTGCTCCTTCTCGCGCCGCAGGCGCTCAGCGTCGAGATCCTGCTCTGCTCTTTCCGCGCGCCTGGTCGCCTCCTCGAGCTGCCCGGCGAGCTCCTCAGCCCGCCTGTCAAGCAGCGTCTGGGCATCTGCAAAGCGTGCCTCAGCGTCTGCGAACCGCCGCTCGAGGCCCTCCACGGTTTCCGTGGTCCCGTGCGGCGCGGCGCCCATCTCGTCCTGATCGGGCTCAACTGGTGCCTGCTGATCCTGGACCTCCGCCTGGGCCGGACGTGGCCGGGCGAATTGAAGCCGGCTCATCGGCCCGCCCCCCGCGCAAGTCCGTTGGCCTGGAGGTCGTGGCCTTGAGTCAGATTCGGAAATCCCGCTTCGTTCCCGGGTGCCACCGGTGCCCCGTAGCGTGCTGCGCGTCGTCTGAAGATCCGCGTTCCTCTCATCGAGCGTCTGGATTGGACCAACTCAGTATGCACCCCGGCCCTTGGCGACGGCGGCGATCGTTCGCAGCAAGAGCCTTAGATCCTCCGCGAACGACCAGTTGGTCACGTAGGTGTAGTCGAGCTTCACCATGTCGCCGAAGCCGATCTCGCTGCGCCCCAGCGTCTGCCACGGCCCGGTGATTCCCGGGCCTCATGTTGAGCCGTGCGGCGTAGTGCCCCCTCACCTGTTCGGCCTCTTCGAGGATCAGCGGCCTGGGCCCGACCAGGCTCATGTCCCCCCTCAGCACGTTCCAGAGCTGCGGGCAGCTCGTCGAGCGACCATCGTCGGAGCCATCGCCCGGGCCGGGTGATCCGCGGGTCGCCCGGGACCTTGAACATGCCCGGCGTCGGACCCTGGCTGTGCATGTTCAACTCGTCCATCCGTGTCTTCAGAGCATCGGCGTTGTCCACCATGGTGCGGAACTTGAGCAGCTCGAAGCGCGTCCCGTCCCGGCCGATCCGAGGTCTGGCGAAACAGGATCGGCCCGGGCGAGTCGCGCCGGATCCAGATCGCCAGGAACGCGAGCCCGGGCGCAAGGACCATCAGCGCCACAGCCGCCACCAGAACGTCGAAGAGTCGACTTGAGCGCCGCCCATGCCCAATGGGCCGGTTGGAAGGGACCGATAGGACGGGAAGACCCTCGAGGTAATGGAACGAGGAGCCGTTCGACAACGGCGTCCGACTCCCCGGACACCAGGTCCACGTGCACGTTCTGCTCGACCAGCCGCCGGACGACGCCCGGCCGCGAGTCTCCAGATCGCCCAGCGAGCTCGCGACGATGACCCGCCCTATTTCCCGCGAGGCGACGATCTCGGCGAGCTCCTCCGGCTCCCCCGCCAGGCGATGAGTGAAACGTCCGCCGCGATCCATGCTCGCGGATGCCAGGCTTCGGAGCCCTTCGCCGGACTCACTGCTTCCCGGGCGAGCAACGGTATCCGCCCTCACAAAGGTGTCCACCTCGTCGCCCTCGGCGTCGTCGTTCGGGGGATCGATCTCCAGCTCGAGCGCGAGATCGAGGCCATACTCCGGGTGACGCCGGATCCGGCGGGCGACGCGCCCCGATGTCCGGCGGGCACGCCCACGATCGCGACCCGTTGGTGGTACCAGGGGCGTCCCCTGGCGAATGCCCGCACGAGGGAGCGAAACGCCGGGATGGTCATGATCATCGCCAGCCAAAGCGCCATCGACAGGAAGACCTGGATCGGGCCGGCTTCGAGCCCGCGCGGCTGAGCAGGAAGAACCAACTCCACGTGGTCGCCGCCAGCGCGATTGGCCCGATCTCATCAACCGAGGAGACGTCGAAGAGGCGGTCCTGAAGGTGATACAGCCGCAGGAGACTGGCGATGTAGGTCCAAGGGGAAGGAGGAGCAAGAACACGAGCGCGTCGCGCGGCTGGGGGGTGCGCTGGCGACCAGCGTGGCGCCTCGAAGGCGATCGCCCCAGCGAAGACCAGTGCCACGAGATCGCCCCGGCAACCAGCCGTCGAAGGACGTAGCCGCGGTGGTCCCCCCAACCACCGCGGAGGTAGAGCGGGCACGGAACCCAAGACGCGGTCGACGAGGTCTTCCTTCCCGATCTCGGTCCGCGGCGACGCCCGTAACCGGGTCAGGGCGCCCTCGAGCATCCACTCTTGCTCGCGCGGCGCTGAGAAGCTGGCCAGAGCCCAGCTTCGCCCTCCTCATTTGACGTCGCCTCCTCGATGCTCTCGTACGCGGGTCCGGAGGTCGAACCTACCCGATCACTCTCGCTCCGCGAGCCGGTATTTCAGGGACCTGCGAGTTCCATTACCTGGTTTCCCTATTCGCGCCGAGGTCGTCCCCCATCCAATGCGGCGCGCGAACCCAACAGCGCCGATACGCTAGGTCAATCAGCGTGCTCCATCCCCGGCCTGGTCCCGCTGACTCGCCAGGGAACCCACTTTCGTCCACTACGCCCGCCCTGCTGTTGCAAGCTTCGATCCTTGAATTGGCGGCGCTTTCGAGACGCGCTCTGCCGCAGATGTCGAACGGCGAGGCCCACCTGTTCTCTCACAAAACTCGTATCGGGAAGGGCGGGGAGTACGTCAAGAGGACGTCAACCCGCTGTACTCCGCGATCGCGCTCATCGGCTTGCTGGAGCACGGATCCCCTGATACGCGGGATGAGCTTCTCGTGGGAAAGACGCTGGATGCCCTCCACTTGAAGCACGCCGTCGGGCCGAGCCCCGCTCTGGGCGGCTCCCTCATATGGGCGGCGTCCCTGGCTGGAGATCGCCGGCGACGGAACTGGCGCGCACCGCGCGCGGATCCCGCCTTAGCCAGGCGTCAGTATGGAGCTGGGCCTCCTTCTGTCGGGACTGATGAAGTGCCACGAACACACACCGCAGCTGCGTGATGCCGTCGCTGCGGCACTACCGGGAGTACGCGACGAGCTGCTCCGCCGGTTCAACCGCTCGGGGAGCCTCTTCTCCGACCGGACGCAGCGAGTAAGCCTGCGTCAGGGCAAGCTGGCCAGCTTTGCGAGCCAGGCATACCCGATCCACGGGCTTGCCGAGCTGGCGCGGTGTGTAGAGGGAAATGTGCGGGTCGAGTGTGCCGTGACGGCCGACCGGCTCGTTGCCGAGCAAGGCCCACAAGGCCAGTGGTGGTGGCAATACTCGACGGCAACTGGGAGGGCCGTCGAGGGATATCCCGTCTTCTCCGTCCACCAAGACGGCATGGCACTCATGGCGCTGGGTGCCCTACACAAGCTGGGACACGGTTCGTACGACGGACCGCTGTGGCTCGGGCTGCGTTGGCTACTCGGCGAAAACGAGCTCGACGAATCTCTCGTGCATCGACAGCCAGACATCATCTTTCGCTGCATCCAGCGTCGGGGCAGCCCACCGGACCGCAACTCGGGAATGTCCAGGCGCAACCGGGGACGGGCCGTCCTGGCCTGGTCGGCCTCGCGCCCGCGACGCTCGAGCGCACCAACCAGGACGAGCTCGAGGTGTTGCGAGAATGTCGCTCCTACCACCTTGGATGGCTCTTGTACGCGAGCTGCGTTGCCCGAAGCTGGTCGAGCGAAACCTCTCAATTGCGTAGTGACAGGAGGGAATAGCGGATCATCCCGGTCCCTCGCCGGAGACGCCGCGTTACTGGCGATCGGGGCCAGCATCTCCCAAGGGGCGATCCTCCCTCACGATCAGCGCCGTGGCCCACCTGGTGCCTCAGGCCGACGTGGGCACCTACCAGCAACTCTCCCTCGTGTATTCGATCACGGCCCCACTGTTTCTCGGAGGGATACCGGCGGCGCTCTTGTACTTTCTGCCACGCGCGCGGGGGGAGCGGGAACTTCAGGGTTGGGTCGTGCGTGCTTACACACTGCTCGGCACGTTCGGCCTGGCGTGTGCGCTTCTCGCGATTTTGCTTCGTTCCCCGATCGCGTCGTTGATGCACAACCCCGACCTGGCGCCGGCCCTTCTCCTGTATGCGCCTTATATCTGCTTCGCGTTTTTGATCGGCGCAGCGCCCATGGTCCTCGTGGCCACCGGCCGAGCCCGCGAGGCGGCGTTGGTGAATGCGTCGGTCGGCGTGTGCACCCTGGTGGGCGTCTCACCGCGGCCCTCATCCTCCCCGACGCCCGTGCCCTCGCTGCAGGCTTGTCGGCTGCGGGAGCGGTTACAGCAGGGGGCACGATCGCGATGATCGTGTGGAAGCTCCGGATCCGACCAGAGCGTCCATCGCCGCGCACGTCCTGGAAGCCTCTAATGCGGTTCGGCCTTCCACTTGCCTTCGGGGGGGTCACCGCGAGGATCGGCTACCAGTTCGACCAAGTAGTCGTTGGCGCCAACTTTCCACCCGCCGAGTTCGCTGTCTACGCGCTGGGTGCAATCGAGCTGCCGTTGTCGCTGCTCATGCAGCAGGCGGTTACCAACGTGTTGGCTCCGGCGCTCACGATCCGCTGGACGGAGGGCGACGTAAAGGGCATGATTACGCTCTGGCGCGAGGCGGTGCGCAAGATGACCCTGATCGTCGCTCCGATGTTCGCTTTTCTGTTGGTTGAAAGCGGTGACCTGATCCACATCCTCTACGGCGCTCAGTACAGCACCAGCGCCACGATCTTTCGCATCTATCTCCTGTTCTTACCCCTGCGAATTGCCACGTGGGGACTCATCCCCCAGGCGACCGGACGTACGCGGATCAACCTCGTCGCCGGCTGGATCATCCTCCCCACGAACGTCATCATCGCCTTGGCGCTCGTCGGCCCGCTGGGACTGAAAGGGCCAGCGTTTGCCGCTCCCGGAGCTGCTCTTGCCGCCACGATCTTCTACCTCCTGAGTGTCCGCCGGATACTCGATGCGCCGATCCGTGCGCTGCTCCCGCTGCGCCACGGCGCCGCCTGTTTCGCCGTCGCGGCGGCGCTTGCGGCGGCCATCGTGCCGTTGCAGTGGCTCGACATGTCGGCGTGGATCCGGTTGGGCATCAGCTTCTGTGTGTTCACGCTCTGCAGCGTGGTGGCGCTGAGGCGGCTCCGGTTGCTCAACGACGAGGACTGGGCGAGGCTTCGGGGCCTGGCTCAAGGACTCTTGCCCTCAGCCCGCTTGCGGAAGGCGGGCGTGCGGGAGGACGAGGTTCCCTGAACTCTCGTGGCGCCGCTCGGAAGTGGCCAGGCGTCCCTCGCAGCGCCATCCACCCACGGATCGATCGGCTTCGCCTGGGTCAGTCGGGGAGTTTCGACAGGCGGCAGGCGGACCCTGGGCACTCGAAGGGTGGGGAGTGGACCAACGCCAGCCAAAGCCAGGCGCGCCAGCGCAGACGTGTATGCGCTCGTTATCGCCGTCCGCCTCCCTAGGGACAGCTCCCGCCAGCGCGCGATGTGTGCGCTCCGGGGGGAAATTCCTTCCCTAAAGAACGTGTGCATCTCCGGCTCGTCGCCAAGCTCCAGGAAATCCAGGATCCTCGAGTAGGTTGCCTCGCGCGTCCTCAACGCCAGATCCTCCAGGCGAATCGTGAGCACGCGATCCGCCGGCAGAACCCGCAACCGCTGGTGACCCGTACGCAGAATTCTCTGCCACCTCCAAACGCCGGTCAGGGCTCCGCCCGACCCCAGGGCATGCTTGCGGTCGACAGAGCCACGTCTCTTCCATCGCGCATGACGTGAATGAACTTCATCTCTGGGAAGAGCCGGTACAGCAACGGCGCGGCGAAGATGTTGTACGGATCCATCTCGATCCAGGTTTCTTTGCCGGCGTCGTCGGCTATGGGTCGAGCAGGCCATGGATGAATCCCTGCGCCGCGTCGACCGGTGCCGACGGGTAGTCCGTTCGAAGCGCTCGAGACACTGCTCGAATCTCTCTCGCGGAATGGTCTTGTACAGGCCTCGGGTGACAGTGGTATCCCAGGGCGCGATCCGCTTCCACCAATAGCCGGCCATGACCTCGGTGAACTCCTGCACCGAGATGCGTTCGTCGAACAGATCGGGAAGGCCCGCGGCACCCATGCCGGTGTGAAACCCGAGCTCGCGAGGAACCATGGCGTAACGCGAGTGACGGGCCAAAAGGCCGGCGAGCGCATGCGTCCCGCTTCTAGGGACACCTCCGATGAACAGTGGGCCGGCGGCCTTCGAGCCGACCGAAGGGCCCGGTTGCTCCGAGCGGAAGCGGGGGCGCATGAGGTGTGGATCCTACCTTCGGAGGGCGACCGAGGCCCGCGGAGGGGCCCATCCGTCTAGATGTAGTCCAAATCGGTGTCCGAGAGGTACCAGTCATCGATGTGTAGAAGCCTGTTCGGCTCAACGAGCGATCGGTTGAGCACACACACCCCGAAGGAATAGCCGGCCATGGCCTGGAGGCGCGTCGGCATGGGCAGGAAGCCCAGTCCGATGAAGGCGCGGCGGTGCGGATGTCGCGGACTCACGATCGCTCGGAGGCTGTGGCCCCTCTGTCGAGGCGTCGTAGACGGCCTGCGCGAGGAGCAATTGCGCCCCCGAGCGGTCTTCTGGCGGGACCATCAACTCCATGACGTCTGCCAGCTTGCCCGGGCGGATACTGAGAACCGCAAACCCGATCGGACCGGAACCGCGGTCGAGACCGTAAAGGGTGTACCGGCCCCTGAATGGGGACCGGCAGAATCGCCACCGAAAAAGCGCCGCATCACGCATCGAACAGGTGCCGAGCTGCGGGCGCAGTCTCTCCCACAGTTGATCAGTCCACTGTCCGAAGTCATCGATAGGCACGACGCGGGCGCCCGTCCGCGCCGCGAGACGCTTCGCGGCCACCGCCGGCGCCAGGCCAACCGGCGCCAGCCCGTCTACCAGTCGCGCGAGCGGGACAAGCCAGATCGCCACTGGGTAACCAACCGGCGGGTATTGCCGAGAGGCCGCAGGAAGGTGGGAAAGGGACGCAGCTCCACCCACCCGAGCTTCGAGTAGTACGCAGGGGCGGACGTGCGATTCGGAAAACCGAAGACGATGGGCCACTCAGCGGCGACCTCTGCCTGGAGCCGCTTACCAAGAGCCGTGAAGATCCCGCGTCCCTGGAACTCGGGGACGGTGGCCACATGCAGCTCAGTAAGCCCGTTGAGGGGCCGCCCTGCGTGCGAGAGTCGCACAGGTAGGGTCGCGTGTTGCGAAACGATCAGGCCATCCGACTCGGCCACGTAGCCGTAGAGCCTGGAGTCCGAGGTGTTCTGCTCGAATAGCCAGTCCCAGAGCGCTGGGTCCTGTTCCTCGCGAGTGGCGCGCCGGCGCATCCGTAGGATCGCGTCCTTGTCGGTTCGCCGCGCCGGCCGAAAGGTGAGCGTGCCGTCGTCGGAACTCATCCCGCTCCTCCGGCCACCGACGCTCGAACTCGTCGCAGTAGATGGGCGACGTCGATGACCCCCGAAGTGTGAAGGTCGAGCGCCTCGAGCGGCCAGCTCACTTCGAAGCGGTGCCGATAGACGTTCAGCGGATCGTGGCCTTTGCGCAGAGGGGCAGTTCGGTGACCAAGCCGTATTCATAGATCTCTCGAACGAGTCGAATTGCGGCGCGGGCCCTCGGGTCGAAGCTGACCGGCCAGCAGAATCCATCCACTGGCACGCCCAGCTCATCCTCGAGACGTGTTCGGGACTCCACATCTCGGCTGTCAAGGTTCGATTTGTCGTTCCCGGGCCAAGGACTTCATGGCTCAGGGAGTGGCAGCAGATTCTGTGGCCTCGATCAACCAGCTCACGGACCTGATCCCAGCTCATCGCAAAGAGATCCTCCGGGCGCGAATGCTCCGCGACGTCGAGATCCCAGCGAATCCGGCTGCGACACCACTCGACCTGCTCGGCGACCGGAACTGAAGGAAACGCTGCCGGGATGGAAAAGATTCCACGGGCGCCACGCTTTTCCAGCTCGGCGGCGGCCACTTCGAAGTGATTCCGGAACCCATCGTCGAATGTGAAGACGGCGGCCGGGCGCCGCCCTGAGGCTCCGACCTCGAGCGTCTGCTCGAGGCGATACGGATCGAGAGGCTCGTAGCGCGCGAGCAGATGGTCCAGCTGCCTGCCGAACCACTCGGCGTACCGGGGCGGCGTGGCGTGCGTGTTGAACACGCGAATGACGCCTATCCTCCTCTCGACGGCCTGCGCCCAGCGGCGCCACGGCGTCCGTGCCAGCGCTCGCGCGAGGACGAGCTTGTCATGACGAAAGGTGCTCAGTGCCAATTCGCGGGCCGTTACGACCGTAGCGCCGGGCGACCAGCTTCCTCGGAGCTCTTGTCGCCGTAGGTGTTGAATGCGATCGCGATCAGGTGGCGAGGGGGATGCCCAGGTAGGCGTACATCTCGATCGCGTTGTCGGTTATCGCCGTGAATAAGTAGAGGAGGATTCCTGTTGCCGCCGGCGCCGCGGCACCCCCGATCCGCGAGAAGCGGATCGCCAGACCCCGAAGGAGACAAGCCACAGCGCCAGGGCTATCAAGCCGCCATTCTCAAAGCGGCCATGTAGTCCGAGTGGGCCTGGGACACCCCGCCGAAGCTGGGGGTCGCAAGGAGCACGGCCTCAGAGGTCCCCACCCCGCTACCCGTGATGGGGTGAGCGTGATACTGCTGCGCCAAGACGCCCCAAAGCTCCGTGCGTCCTTCCGTATTAAGGCCCTGGAGCCCCTCGTAGTGAAAGGTCGCTGCGATTGTCTGCCAACTCTGCGCGTCGGACCCGAATGCCATTCGTCGCGTAACGGCGCGTACGAAAGCACGACCACGACGATGGTGATCAGGATCGCGCCCGCCTGAAGTCGCCGGCGCATGAGTAGCGCCAAGGCGATGCTTGCGATTGCGAATCCAAAGATCGCGATCCGCGTGATGGTTAACAGAACCGGCAGCCAGGCAAGGAGGTATAGGACCAAGGCGGTGCGGTGGCGCTCTGGGAACCACAGGAATAGAGCCGCCAGGCCCAGGATCCCCAATGAAAGACCCCCACTGGCGGGCTCTGCCAAACCGGCAAATCTTCGGGTGGCGTCTGAATAGTGATGGAAGTTCAGACCGGTCGCTATGAACGTGTAATCCGCCAACAGGGCGAATGCCAACGTGATCAGCAGCAAACGCCACATGAAACGCTCGCCGAACTTTCGGAGCACCAAGCCGAACGCCAGCCACGCTACTAACACCACAGCGAGCTTTGACGTAAACCGGATCCCACCGAACGGATCCGACGAGAACAACAAGGTCACACACATCCAAGCGATCAGACCGAGGTAAACGTATTCCTCAAAGACCAAGCGCCGGTTCAGTCGGCGAAGCGCCAGGACAGCCAGACCAACCAACAGCAGTACCCCAAGCCTGACGCTCGACACCGCCCAGCCGCCATAGCTCTGGAGCAAGGGGCGGTCTCCGCCGGTGAGTTCCTCCAGCCCGATCGGGCTGGTGAAGATGACCGCGACGAGTGCCGCTTCCGCGGATATCGCGAATGCTGCGACGGCCAATATCCCGATCCCGAGAACGACCACCACCGGCACGGATGCGTCGGAGGTGGCCACAAGGGCTCCGGTCGCCACACACGCTGCGCACGCCGCCCCCAGGGGCGCAAGCCGTCTGAGCGACAGCCACGAGGGCGAGCCCGCCTGGACCGTGGGCCCAGCCAGCGCCTGACCCCGCCGATCGGAAACCTAGTTCTTTTGGATATACATGCATGCGAGGTGGTGGAGGTCGTGGGAGCCAGCGGCGACAGGGGGCGTGATCCGCTCACCGGTCCCCCAGTACTCGCCTGTGAAGCAGCGATAGAGCTCCTGATCGACCAGGACCCCATCGTTCGCCGAAAGCCAACCCTCGACTTCCGCGCGAGAATACTGTCGGCAGATATACGTCGGGCCATAGCTATCGCGAGCCTGACGTAGCGCATACGCATTCTCGACGAAGGTTCGCTCGTTGTAGGGAAAAGTGAAAATGAGAGAGCCACCGGGCTTGACAGAGAAAAGAGCCCGCGCACGGCAGCATCGTGGTCTGGATCAGCTCGAGCACGCTAAGACATGTCACGCAGTCGAATTGTCGGCCCAGCGTGGGGGCCCTAATGTCATCCCTAATCACGTAGTAGTGGCGATTGAAGAACGAATGGCGGCCCGACCGGCCGGGATCGAGATAGCCCATGCTGTCGATCGCGGTCACGGCAATTCCCGTTCTGGACAGCAAGTGCGGCCACGATCCTCCTCCGGGGCCGACGTCGAGGAGGGTCTCGGGATAGCTCTTCGCAAGCCACCCAAGGGCGACGGAGTATTCGGTGAGCCGTGCCGAGGCGGGACGCTCTGCCATCCCTCGCGTCCACTCGTACCGGAGGACCGGCTCGAGCAAGGCCTTGCTTGCGATGTTGTGGGCATCTCTTGCCACACCCCGGAGCCGCACGTGCTCACAATATCGGCGTGGGGTGGGCGGCGCGTGGGTTGGTCAGGCTGATGTGAGCTGGACCGAGCCGTCGGTAGGCTTTACGACCCTATGAGAAATGCAATCCGCGAGGCGCTCCAAGAGCCATTATGTAGAGGTGTGCTCGTGGCCGCTCTGGTCGCGGGACTGGGCTTCGCACTCGGCGCAAATGGCGCGTTGGTCATCCTGGTAGCGGTCTCCACCGGCATCCTCATCCGAGAGCTATCGGCTCGGTTTCACGCCCTTCAGCGGCAGGCGCTGAACGCCGAATCGAATCAGGTCCTGGTCCGGCTCCTCGGTGATCAGCCTTCTCCCGTCCTATTCGGCGGCTGGGCGATCGACTCGGATTCGGACGGGTTCTCCTGGAGCAGCTGCGCCGGCGACCCAGGGTGGTCGTCGAATGCGGCTCGGGCGTCAGCACACTGGTGATCGCGGCTGCCCTGGAGGCGAACGGCGCCGGAAAGGTCTACTCCCTGGAGCACGACTCGGAATTCGGCGAGGAGACGCAATCGCTGCTTCATGAACGGAACCTCTCTGGACGGGTGGAGCTTCTCGCTGCGCCCCTCACCCCGCAGACACTCGGAAGCACGGAAGTCCGGTGGTACGACGCCGGGTGCCTTCCCGATCTCTCCGGCCCTATCGACCTTCTGGTCGTCGACGGCCCCCCGCCCCATTATCCACTGGCCCGTTGGCCCGCTCTGGAGGCCTTCTACCCCCAGCTTGCTCCCTCCGCCTGCATTCTGCTCGACGATGGCCGTCGCCGAAGCGAGCGCGTGACGGCCATCAGGTGGGCCTCGTCGTTCCCCGACCTCGCCCTCCACTGGATAGACACGGAAAAAGGGGCGTGGATGTTGTTCAGGGCGGGAGAGCCCTCGAGCGACCACCACCTCCGATCCATGCTACGGCGCGTGCGGCGCGCAATACACCCGCGACCACCGGGTTTGGGGCTGTGGCCGGTGTCACGATAGGGATCTCTCATAACACTCCCTCAGGAAGTGTTCGATCTCTCGCGCGACACTCGTCCAGGCTTCAGCAGGCGGCCGTACCAGGTCCTCCCGCCCCCATTGCCGTGTGGAGTGCGTAGCTAGCTTGCCTTGGACGTCGTCCTCGGCCGGATTCACCACCAGCCACCCGGGCTTGTCGCGAACGTAGTCGCGGATTGCGCCACCCTTCTCGTCCCCGACGACCGCGACCCGGGGAATCGGCAGGGTCAGATACTCGACGACCTTGCTGGGCAGTAGGTCCGGATTGTCGTTCCCAATCACGAGCGCCAGGTCGTAGTCACGCGCAACACTCAGCGCCTCTCCCCACGGAACAGGGTCATGAATCTCGACTTCCACACCACGTGGGAGTTGCTGCAAATGCCCTCCGCGTCATCCCCGTACTGTCCCAACACGATCGACGGCCAAATCTTCGACTCGCTCAGCCGCAGCATCAGCGGGCCGATGTCCACCCGAGGCGCATTGACTCGGCCGAAGTGCACTAGGCGCAGCTCGTCTCTCGTGCCGACCCGGGGCGCTGCAACTGGCGGTCCAATGGCCGGCTCCGGGACGGGGCTGGTATCCGTTGGGGCGGACTAGAATCGGCAGGTTCGGGAAAAGGCGCCGGAGGGAGGTCGCCTGCGCGGAAGTCGTAACGATCGCGCCGGCTGCATGCGACCACAGGTGGTGCTCAGCGCGCCGGGACCGTCGTAATGCGATATGGCGACGAAGGTGGTAGGAGTGGGTCAGTATCCATGGATCGCCTGCGTCCACCACGTAGCCGATGCCCCGTTGGGTGAGCCGGCGGCCAGCAGCGGCGACCGGCGAGAACGGGTAGCCAACCAGAAGCCCGAAGTCGGCATCAGGCCTCCAGAAGGAGAACCTCCACTTGCTCCAGATCTCGTGCCTGTCGATCAACAGCTGGCGCGAAATGGCGGTCGCAAGGCCTTGAACGAGGGAAGCGCGTCGGACCGCTGGAGCCTCGGTTCGGCGAGGCGCCTGCCCTCCAATGACATCGACGTCCCAGTCCCGCTGTAGCGCGCGGGCGAGGGCGTGGGTACGAATGCCACGAGGTGACAGCTCGTCCCCGAAGATGTACGACACGATGGTGAGCTTGGGAAGCGGGGTCAGTCGATGGCTCCCTGGCCGTTCGTGGCCGACGATGGCACGTAGTCCCGCCAGGTTGCATGGAGCCACTGCCGAATGAACCGGTCAGGCGAATGGAACCGCTCGAACCGGATCCTGGCTTCCCGGCCCGCCCGCGCGACTTCAGCGGGATTCTCACTCCACCGGAGCAACGCCCGCCTGATCTCCGCCTCGAGAGGTTCACCTTTGAGCGAACCGAGCACCGCGCCCTCGGCATCGCCGACGGTGTCGACAATGCCCCCCTGAGCGGTCGGGGCGAGGATCGCACAGCCTGCTGCCATACCCTCGAGGATCGCGAGCGGCTGCCCTTCCGGCACGGTACTCGGCAACGCCAGGACGTCCGCGCGGCCGAGCGCGTTCCACTTACGGAGCTGGCCTGCTATGGGCCCCGGAACTTATCCGCCGGATCGCTGGCGTAACTGGCGATCCACTGGCCATCCTCGTCGGTCATCGGTTCGCCGCACAGTTCCAGGCGCACCGCAACGCCCCTCTGCGCGAGCCCGCTCACCGCGCGAATGAGCTCGCGATACCCCTTGGCCGGCGTCGGCGTGCTCGAGAAAGAGCAGCTGGCGATCCTGGGGCCGTTCCCGGGTTCGATTCGCCGGAGGCGGCGCCCCTCGACTGCGTTTGCCACCACGCGGATGCGGGGCTCTGTCCACCAACGGCTCGAGGCACTCCCGCAATGAGGGGGTGAGAACGATTCCGTGAGTGCGTCGGCGATCCACCACGACGCGGATGGCGGCGCTCACCCATGAAGGCTCCTCGCGCAGGACCTCATCAAGGGAGCCGCCGTGGAGGTGGATGGTGACGGTTCGTCGCGTGAGTCGAAAAGGCAAGAGAAGGGCGAGATCACGAAGCAGACTCAGCCGATCCTGACTGATCGGGTAATAAGCGTCGTATCCCCTCAAGGCAAGGAATGCGCCCCGCGCAAGCTGCCGGAACAGGAGGACGAACTTCGTCGCTCGTATCTCCTTCCGGCTACTCAGTGAGCGGTTGACGGCGATGTCGACGTGGCGGTATCGCAACCCGACCACCGGTGCGATCCGACCAAGATGCAACAGGATGGTTTCGGTGATCGTCTCCATCCCAGTATGCGGTGGCGGGAGAGGGCCAAAGATGGCCAGCTTCTGCTTCGTCACCGGGTTTCGCTGGTTCCCGTACCGGCCGCGTCCAGTGCGGTCAGCACCGCCGATGCCGTATCGAGAGTAGTCGGCTCATCATGATCCACGCTCCCGCGGACGAGCTCAAAGAAGTACTGGAACTGTTGATCGTGGCCCTTGTCGCGTTTTCCCGACCGTGGTCGCCGCCTTCGACGGTTGTCGAACGTAACGAGTCGCCGGAAATCATGCAACACAGCGGATCGGCCGGCGGAGTGCGCCTCGAAATACTCCTTGCCCAGGCGCGGCGACCCTCCTGAGAAGTAGACGATTTGAGCAAGGGAGCCGTCGTCGAAGTCGAGCGTCACGACTGAAGCTCTCGAGCCGCCGCGAGCGACTCGCTCCGCCGCACCGCGCATCACGGTGCTGACGCGGCGTGGAAGTGCGCCCATGAACCAGCAGGCGAAGTCGATGAAGTGGCAGCCCTTCACCGAGAAGGCGGCCGCCCCCGTCTGCGGGGTCGTTGAGCCAGTGGTCATCGGGCAGACGAGCCTGCGTTGACCCTGACATAAGAGCTCGAATCGGTTGCCCGGTATCGGCGACGTGTTCACGCATGAGCCGGGCATACGGGCGCATGGCGCCGGTTGAAGCCGACCAGCAGGGGCCCTCCACGGACCGCCTCCGCCTGAAGCTCGGCGAGCTCGGGCCGGGTGAGACACGCCGGCTTCTCGACGAACACCGCCTTACCGCTCTTCAAGGCGGCGGACCGCATATGCGGCGTGGGTGGCATGACGAGTGACGACGGCCACCGCATCAATCGCCGGATCGTCGAGCACCTCGTCGGGCGTCATCAGATGATCGACCGCGAATCGTTCCTTTGCCGCATAGGCCGAGCGTCCAGAAGCGCTGGCAACTGCCGTGACACTGAAAGCCGGCGCGTCGCAAGTGCGGGCAGCGACGGTGCCCTGCGCGAAGCTCCCGGTGCCGATGAGCACCGATGGATGGTGTCGCCGAAGGAGATGACCAGCTTTGGGGGGATCGTGACGTCGGGGCCGGCAGCGAGGTCGGCTCGTACGTGATGATGACCACCGGGGAGAGCTTGCGCTGACAACAACTCCTCGTACGCCGATTCGGCTTCGGCTATGGGAACGCGGTGCGGTAACCATGCTCTTGACATTCACGCGACCGCTCTCGATCAGACCAATGAACGACTCGAAGGTTCCGGCGCTCGGTCCACCTGACGTAGCCGACCGGGTAGTCGAGTCCCCGCTCCTCGTACTCGTGGTCATAGCGCCCGGGGCCGTACGACCTTGAAAGGCGTAGCTCGAGTTCCTTCTCGTAATAGGGAGCGCGCGGAATCTCAAGCCCGACGTCGCCCACGATGACCACATTCGCCCGGTCGCGGGCAAGACGAGCAGCCAGTCGGACGGGGTCGCTGGATGCGGTTGCGGCGGCGATCACGATGGAGTCGCAACCCTGCGCAGCGGATGGCAGAGCCTCGTCGTCCGAACGTGGCGGCTCCAGGCCCACGTCGGCCGCTCCGAGGGAGAGAGATCGCTCCACCAGCTCGGTCGACCGATCCAACCCGACGACACGGCAACCGGCGGCACGAAGAAGCTGTCCCGCCATCTGACCGACCAGCCCCAGCCCGATCACGGCAACCGTCTCGCCGAGCTGGACATCTGCCCGTCGGACGGCGTGCAGCGCAACGCTCCCGACCGCAGCGAAAGCCCCGCTCTCGAAATCCACTTCATCGGGAAGAGGCACGCACAGGTTCGAGGGGACGTGGTCGACCTCGGCATGAACGCGCGTAGTCCGCCCCCGCGCAAGCCACGCGGTCCCCCGGAGCGATCTCGCGCACCCGGGGCCCTACGGCCAAGACGACGCCCGCCGCCGAGTAACCGAGACTCGAGGGCTCGGTGAGTCGAGACCGAACCGTACGAAGAGCTTCGCGCGTTCCATCGCGACGCACCTTCTCCATGACCTGCCGAGCCTGATCCGGCCGTGCCCGCGCCTTGCCGACAAGGCTCTTCCGACCTGCTTCGACCTTGCTGCGCTCCGTCCCCGTGCTCAGAAGGCTCGCCCGTACATCGATGAGCACACCGTGCGGCAAGACGGTCGGAAGCGGGACGTCGATCACCGAAATCCGACCGTCACGAAGGCGCTGGGTCACCTCCTTCAACGGAGGATCAGCTCCCAACCCCGCGTCGCGAACCAGCACGCGATGGATCCAGGATCGGCGATTCTACGTCGGCTGCCCGTTGTCCTCGAAACAGGATTACCGCGGACGCGAGCCCGAGAGCTACGGGTGCATCGGACCAACGCGGATAGTGAACACGCGCATGGCCCCAGCGATAACGACGGAAGACGGCATGGCCGCTTCGATCGATGAGGTGGCCCAGGGTGTACTTGGCAAGTCGCGCGACGGCGCCGATCGGAACCCGCCCATGCTCTGCCAGCTTTGAAAGCACCGTGAGCCCGGTGCCGGCACTGTGAGAGTCCACAGGGAAGGGTCGATCACGCCACAGCCTGGGGGTCCCCTTGCGGTCGAAGAAATTGGAGGAGTATGCCTCCGCCCCGAGCTCCACAGTCGCAGGGATCATCGGATCGACTCCCGCTAGCCGGGTAAGCGAGTCCAAGATGTAACCCGTATGGAAGCTATCGACCCATTCCAAGCCATCGCCCTCTCCGTACGGCCAAGTGCCGTCCGAGCGTTGAGCGCGTAGCGTCCGTGCCGTGGCGATCCTGATCGCCTCCGTGGCGCCTGGTGCGTTTGGCGCGAGCTCATGTACCAGGCTCGCACCGAGCAGGTTCGCATTGTGGACCAGCCGGTCGCTCCGCCCGTGATAGGCGAAGTAACCCTGATCGGGCAGATACAGATTCCCAAGCACCCACTGGGCGGCACGTTCGGCCCGCTCCCGCCACGCGGGCGCCCCCACAGCGGCGGATGCTTCGGCGAGAGCATTTGCCGAGAACGCGGTCGCGACCAGGTTCGGCCTCCCCCCGGGGTAAAAGCTCCATCTCGTCTGAGTGTCCCACGGGTAGCCCCAGGCGTACTCGCCGCAGGTCGTGTCCGCGACAAGCGTCTCCATCGCGTCAGCGGCGAGCGCCCGGGCGCGCGCGTCGTCTCCCTCGCCGAGAAGCCGGACGGCAGCCAACCCCAGCACCGCTGGTGCCTTGGGGACCAGCGAATGACGACGGCGATAGAGAAGCCGAATATCGACGGGCGCTCGCGCGTGAAGTTGAACGATGACCTGACGTCGGCGCGGGCCTCCGACGATCAGCCCGGGCCAGCCGACGAACAGACCGTCGTATGGATCGGGTCCACGCCAGCCGGCTTCGGCGGACATCTCCACGAGGCGCAGCGCCGCCGTTCGCATTGGCGGGAGTTCGCCTAGCCCGCCGAGGCCCCTACGTCGTCTGGGGCGCCTAGGTCCCGGCGCCCAAGGTCGAACGCCGCCCGGTCCTACCCATGAGCCGAGCTGCGAGTCCAAGTCCGACGAGCATCGTGAACTCCAGGTTGGTTACGAGGTAACGCCGAAACATTCGAGAGGCTCTGAAGCAGCCGGTACAACCACTCGATACCGAGCCGCTGCCACCACCATGGTGCGCGCCTCCTTACCCCTGCCACGAGTCGCTCACCCCCCCAACGCCCATGGCAAAAGGCACGTTCACGGTCCGTCCATACCTGCCGAGCCACTGTTCCTTCCTTGGAGAGCTTATGGCCACCAATAGGATCTCGGCTCCAGAGTCACGAATCGTCGTCGCCACCTCGTCACTGTCGGCGTCCGCGAAGTAACCATCGCGATACCCAACCACTCGCAGCCGCGGATGGGTCTGCCGCAGGCGTTGTACAGCGATGTCGAGGACCTCTTGCCGCGCACCAAGGATGTACACACCCCATCCTTTGCGCTCCGCCAGGCCGAGGAGCGCAAACATCAGATCGATCCCCGCAACCCGTTCCGGGAGTGGATCGCCCAGCAGCCGGGACGCCCACACAACCGACTGACCGTCCGCGCTGACCAGTTGACACTGGTTCACGACGTCACGTAGATGGGGGTCATGCCTGAGCATGATCAGCTTGGCGGCGTTGATTGACACCTGCTGAGCGAAGCCACCGCCTTCGATCATCGTCTGGCAGCGGGCCAAGGTCCGCGTCATATCCAGTCGGTCAACGGCGCAACCGAGCACCAACGCTCGATCACGCGGATCAGACGAGGCTGGTTCCTGGGTGGGGACGTGGCGAAGTGTCAAAGGACCACGACTATTTCGACGCTACCACAGGGCCTGCCGACAAGACGCCGATTACCTGATCTCGTGCAGGCGCCTGGTGACCAGCGCCATCCTCTCGACCGTGGTCTAGGATGAGCTTCGAACCCGAGCCGTGAGCGTGACCACCTCAACGTCAGCTCTATAGGCGCCGGCCCCCCGGCGCATGATCTGAGAAGAGACCCCCTCGCCGTGCAGGAGAGACCTGGAGAGGCAGACCTCGAGCGGCGCTGGGCGCCCTGCGGCGCCGAGCGCCGTGGTTGATCTGTGCGTGGTCCTGGTTGCAGGCGCGGCGTTCCTGATCTCCCAGCAGCAGACGAGAAATACTCAGCAACCGCTCCCTGATCTTCAACGGAGAGCAGCTGGGCCAGCAGCTCGCCGGGCTTCAGCCTACGACCACGAGCGCTGCGCAGGATCAGCAGGCTGCCAATGTCCAACTCGTGGAGCTTGGGTCGACGGCCCAGCGAACCGCGAAGTCACTCGACCACGGACTCACCGAGGATGACGTCAGGCAAGCGATCACCGTCACGGGCGTGGGCACCTCGAATGTGATCGACCTGGCGGCTACGTCCACGTCTCCCGAGCTCGCCGCGCGCATCGCCAACACCTACAGCAAGGAGTTCGTCGCCGAACAAAGGCAGCGCAACCGGCAGGACATCAAGTCAGCGCTCAAGCTGGTCAACAACCAGCTGGCGGCTCTTTCACCGGCGCAGCGACTCGGACAGGCCGGGCTCGCCCTACAGGACCGCGCCCAGTCTCTGGCGATCCTCACGCGCGTTCAGTCCGGCAATGTCCGGATCGCCCAGGAGGCAACCGTCCCCGACAGTCCCTCCTCCCCCAAAGTCGCGAGAAACACGATCGTCGGCGCGGCCCTGGGTCTCCTCCTCGGCATCGGGGTCGCGTTGCTGCTCGAGCGACACGACCGCCGGCTCAGGGATCCGGACGAGCTCGGCGATTCGTTTTCCCTGCCGGTCCTCGGAACGATCCCGGACAGCAAGGCGCTTGCTGACGGGGGCTGGACCTCTGAGTTGCCGCCCCTCGAGTCCGAGGCATTCAGGATGTTGCGCGGCAGGCTGCGTTACTTCGACGTCGACCGGAAGGTCCGATCAGTGCTGATCACCTCGGGCGAGGCGAAGGACGGCAAGAGCACCGTGGCCTGGAACCTGGCGCTGACCGCGGCGAACGTGGGCTCGAAGACCCTACTTCTCGAGTGCGACTTCCATCAACCGAGTTTGGCGGCGCGGCGCGGCCTGCGGCCGATGCCTGGATTGTCGGAGCTCTTGACCGGGCAGACGGATCTCGTCGTCCAGCACGTCCCGGTCGCCAATAGCTCGAACGGCCAAACGTTCGATCGCAAACTGGACGTGGTGGTCGCCGGCACCCGGCCTCCCAATCCTGTCGAGCTGATGGAGAGCGACGAGATGGCGGCCTTGATCCATCACCTCATGGACGAGTACCAACTGGTGGTCATCGACGCCCCGCCGGCGACGCTGACATCCGATGTGATCCCCCTCTTGGCGCTCGTGAGCGGGGTGCTCGTCGTCGGCGAACCCGGACGGACCACCCGCGAATCAGCCGCAGCGCTTCGCGACCAGCTCAGGAGCTTGGACGCGCCCGTGCTAGGAGTGGTTGCCAACAATGTGCGGGCTCGCTCGGCCTACGCGTACTACCGTCGCGAGGAACTCACCGGGGTGCGGATCGGCGACAGCGCCTAGGGAATTGGCTGAACGTGTGTGGCGCCGGGCCGCGGCGCTCCTGCCCGGGGCCCTGGTCGTGTATCTGGGCTTCAACGCGGGCGGGTACTACGCCAATACCCAAGCCGTGATCGTAATCGCCCTGCTCGTCGGGCTCGCAGCGATGATTCTGTTCGCGCGAGATCCCTTCGCAGGCGTCTCCCCCCTTCTCGCTCTCGCTGGCGGTGCGCTCGCCGGATACGCCATCTGGACCCTGCTTTCGATGGACTGGTCCGACTCGACGTCCAGGGCGCTGCTCGAGTTCAACCGAGCCCTCCTCTATCTCACCGCGCTCGTTCTCTTCGGGCTCATCGTGCGAGACCGCGCGCAACTGCGATGGCTGCTGTGGGGGCTTGCGGCCGGAATCGCCGTGGTTTGTGTGGTGGCGACCACGACCCGCCTCCTACCTCACGTCTGGCCGGTCGGCCCGAACGTGGCCAACGAACGGCTGAGCTATCCGATCACGTACTGGAACACGCTCGGGCTACTCGCTTCCCTGGGGATCGTCTTCTTCCTCCACATGACCACCCGGGCGCGCGGGCCCTCGATTGACCCGCGTGGCGGGCGCAGGCGCGCTCCCCTTGCTCGCCACCACTCTGTACTTCACCTTCTCTCGCGGGGCGATCGTGGCAGCCACGATTGGGGTCGTCGCCTACCTTGCACTGGCGCGGACCCGCGGTACTGTGAGCGGCCTTCTCGCTGCCGTGCCGCCGAGTGCCGTAGCCGTTGGTGTCGCCTACGGGGCGGACAGGCTTGCGACGGAGCACCCGACGGATCCCGTGGCGGTCTCTCAAGGACACCACGTCGCCTGGGTGCTCGGCGGCTGCATGGCAGGCGCAGCCATAGTTCGTTGGGCACTCCTCACGCAGGACCGGCGCATGGCGAGGATGTCCGCCCTGAGGCTCAGCCGGAGGGCTGTGCTCGCCTCGTTGGCAGGAATGCTCGCCGTGATCGCGGCACTCGCTCTGGCTCTCGGCGCTCCGGGTCGGATCTCCTCGCAGTACCACCGCATTGTCAGCGACGCGCCAGTCGACGTCGGCACCAACTTCAGGACGCGGCTGACTGAACCGGGATCGAACGGACGGTTCCATTACTGGGGGATCGCAGCGGACCAGTTCCGGGCTGCCCCATTCGAAGGAGAGGGCGCGGGCACCTTCCAGCTCGCGGTGGAGCGAAGGCGGGACACTCCCGACCCCGTGGTCAACGCCCACGGCCTCTACCAGGAGACGCTGGGCGAGCTGGGCATTGTTGGTCTGCTCCTCCTGGTGGTCGCGCTCAGCGCGATTCTCTTTGGACTTGGGCGGCGGATGCGGGGGACGAGCCGGGCGGTATATGCCGCGTTCTTCGCCGCCGCCCTTGCGTGGACATTCCGGGCAGGCGTGGACTGGGACTGGGAGATGCCGGTGGTCACTCTGTGGCTGTTCGCCGCGGGCGGCGCTGCCCTTGCTGCCCACGGCCCACCATGGTCGCGACTTCGCACGCCCAGGCTTGCCGTGCGCCTGGCAGTGGCCCTGCCGATCATCCTCCTGGCTGTCGTTCCCTACAAGATCTTCGGCTCCCAGGCGTGGCTAGACCGCGCCGACGGGGCGTTCGCGGAGCGCGACTGCGCCGCGGCCACCCGCGACGCAACGTCCTCCCTATCGGCACTGGGGGCGCGCGCCGAGCCGTACGAGCTCCTCGGCTATTGCGCAATACGGCGCGGGCGACCCCAGGGAGCGATACACGACATGCGCGAGGCAATCGACCGCGACCCGCACAACTGGAATTTCCACTTCGGGCTGGCGCTCGCTCGCGGCTCAGCCGGCCTCGATCCACGCCCGCAGTTCCGCGTGGCGCACGATCTCAACCCGCTCGACGTCCTCACCGAGTACGCGATGGCCCGCTTCGACACCGACCGACCCGGGCTCTGGAAACGGCGCGCCAACGAACTGGCGCAGCGCTTCACGAGTCTCTAGCGGACGCCTATTTCGGCGGCTTCTTGCACTCGTCCTCGCGCTCGTGCTGATGATTCTTGTCGCCGCAGCCTTTGCCGGGCTTGTACTGGGTGATCGCGGCACTCCCTTGACTGCTCGCCGAACCCGGGGAGGCCGGCGGGCCCCCGCCCGCCAGCGCGAAGGCGCCACCGAGCGCGCCAACCAGCGCCAGCACGGTCAATCCTGTGGCCAGCAGCCCGCGTGGGGGTAGATGCGAGCGGCCAGCGCCGGGCGCGCCGGATGCCTGCCTACGAGCGCGCGCCTTCAGGCGGTCGAGGTCGTGCGGGGTCGCAGGCTGGACTTGCGAGCGGAGCCAGTCCTCCATGGGCTGGAGCTCCTCCGGAGCCTGGTCGTTTGGGCCAGTCATCTACCCCTAATACGAGTGAACTGCGGCAATCGTGACTGAGCTTCGGCCCTCAGCACCTCGGCGCGCATCTTCCGGAGCGCCCGATAGACCCGCCCCTGGACCGTGGTGAAGGGCTTGCCGGTCAGCTCCGCAATCTCGGGCACGCTCAGATCCGCCCCGAAGCGAAGCGCCACCGCCTCGCGCTCCTCGGCGCTCAGTTGGCCCAGCACCCGCCCGAGGAGATCACGGTGCTCCACTCGCTCGAGATCCGCACCGGTGCTCACTCCCTGAGACTCGAGCCAGACGTCGTCGAGCGCCCCGGCTTCCCTCGTGCGTCGGCGCGCATGATCGCGCAACAGATTCAGCGAGATCGAGTAGAGCCAGGCCTTCTCGCTCCCCCGCCGCCGATCGTATGTGCGCTTCTTTCGCAGGACGCGTTCGAACGTGTCGGACAGGAGATCCTCGGCGAGCCCTCGATTGCCGCAGCGGAGAACGAGGAACGAGAGCAGGGGTTGAGCGTGCTCCGCGTAGAGACGCTCGAAATCCTCATCGCTGAGCTTCCCGGCACGGCCCACCACCCGATCAAGACGAGCACCTATGTCGTTCCAGCCGCGGCTCACGGCCGAAGCTCAGCGGTGACTACGTCCCCGGCAGGCCGAGGCCGCCGAGCCCGCCGGCCCCTCCCGCGATCCCGCCGAGCTTGTTCGTGGCCAGCTCCTGCGCGGAGCGGATCCCCTCGTTGACGGCGGCGAGCACCATCTCCTGGAGCAGCTCGGCGTCCTCGGGATCGATCGCCTCGGGGTCGATGGCGATCTCCAGCAGTCGCAGGTCGCCGCTCATCTTCACCTTCACCATCCCGCCGCCGGCGCTCGCCTCGACGACTTCGTCCTTGAGCTTCTCCTGCGCCTCCATCATCTCGGACTGCATCTGCTGGACCTGCTTCATCATCGCGTTCAGGTCCATGCCACCGGGACCGCCGGGCCGGGTCATCGCGCCTCCTCCGCATCGAGATTCTCGGCTTCCTCGAACTCCTCCGCATCGAACTCCGACTTGAGCCGCTCGATCAGCTCCTCCTCGCTGAACTGCGCCTCGGCTTCCCCCTCCCCCTCCTGCTCTCCCTCGAGCAGCACGTACACCGGGCGAAGGGACTCGCCGACGATCGTCTTCACCGCGTCGACGAACCGATCGCGGGCCTCCGGGGCCTCGGCCTTCCGCTTGTTGAACGCCGCGCTGGGAGGAAAGCCGACTTCGAGGACCCGCTGTTCGATGCTCACCCCGACGGGTCGCGCCGCCGAGAACACGGTCGACAGGAGCTCGAAGCCCGAGTCGCGCAGCTGGTCCAGCACCGCAGGCCACAGCCCGCCGATCCGCTCCAGGTCCAGGCCTTCCTCCACCGCCACCGCGGACGGCCCTCGGGCCGGCTCCGCCTCTTGATCCGCGGCGGCGTTCGACGCGGCGGGAGGCTCCCCGTCGGGCTCGGAGGCGGACGGCGGCTGAGCGGGAGGCTGCTGGGGCTCGTCGCGGCGAGTCTCAGCGTCCCCCGACAAACGACGTTCGAGGTCCTCCACCCGCTGCAGCAACGCCTGCCGCGTGGGGTCGAGCTGAGGCCGAGCGGCGCGCAGCATCGCGAGCTCGAGGGTCATCCGCGGCTCATCCCCCTCCTTGATGTCCGCGAGCGCCTTCGCGATCGTGTCGATGGCCCGGGCCAGAGCAAGCTCGGAGAACGACTCGGCCTGGGCGCGCAGCCGCTCCGGGTCCGCCCCGGTGACGCTGAACGTCTCGGGGACCTCGTCCACGGTTCGCACGACGAGCAGCTGGCGCAGGTGGGCGAGCAGGTCGCGCCCGAACTGGGCGACGTCGCGGCCCGAGCGGCTCAGCCGCTCGCTCGCCTCGAGGGCGGCCCTGGCGTCCTCGGAGGCGATCGCGTCGGCGGCCGCCAGGATGAGCTCGGCCTCCGCGACTCCGAGGACGGCGAGGACGTCATCGGTCGCGACCTCCTTGCCGCCATAGGCGACCAGCTGGTCGAGGGTGCCGAGCGCATCGCGAAAGCTTCCGCCCGCGGCGCGGGTGATCGCCGCCACGGCGCCGGGCTCGATCTCGATCGACTCGACGCTGGCCACGCGTCGCACGACCTCGGCGATCTGCTCCAGCGAAGGGCGCTGGAAGTCGAATCGCTGGCAGCGATCCACGATCGTCGGCATGACCTTGTGGGGCTCGGTCGTGCAGAGCACGAAGACCGTGTGCGGAGGCGGCTCCTCGAGCGTCTTCAGGAACGCGTTCCAGGCCTCGCGGGTGAGCATGTGGGCCTCGTCGAGGATGTAGACCTTCCAGCGGCCCGGCCGCGGGCGCGTAGCCGACCCGCTCGCGAAGCTCGCGGATGTCGTCCACCGAGCGGTTCGAGGCCGCGTCCATCTCGATCACGTCGAGCGAGCTCCCGGCGGCGATCGTGCGGCAGGACTCGCACTCCCCGCAGGGGGTCACCGTCGGCCCCTGGACGCAGTTCAGGGACCGGGCGAGGATCTTGGCGACGGACGTCTTGCCGGTGCCGCGCGAGCCGACGAACAGGTACGCGTGGTGCACGCGGTCGCGCTCAACCGCGTTGCGCAACGTGCGGACGACGTGCTCCTGGCCGACGACGTCGGCGAAGCTCTGCGGGCGGTGGCGGCGGTAGAGGGACGCTCCCTGGCTCACCCGAGCGAGTCTACTCAGGACTCCAGCGCGTCCACCAACGGCGCTCGACCGGCCCGGAGGTGCGGTTCGTCACCGCGCCACGAACCTCCGCAGGTGGTCCGCCAGCACGTCGGGCTGATCCTCCGGAATCAGGGTGTAGCTGTCCGCGACCTCGACCAGCTCGCCATGGGGCAGCAGGTCCGCCAGCCGGCGCCCGTGCTCCGGCGGCATCACCCGATCCTCGCTGGCCCACACGACGAGCGCCGGCCGCTCGAAGCTCCGCAGGCGCTCGGTGGCGGCGAGCAGGGCCGGCCTGGCCTGCGTCGCGCCGCCCGCGTACTTGGCGAGGTCGCGGCGGATCGCGCGGTTCGTCAGGGCCGGCCGCAGCCAGTCGTCCGTGACGTCGTTCGGAATCGGGCGCTTCGCCATCCAGCCGAAGGCGATCGGGAGGCGCCGCAGTGGCCGCAGACGAAGGGGCTGAAGCGCCGCGTTGACGCCGCCGGGGGCCTTCGCCGCCAGCCAGGCCACGGTGCCCGGGAGGCCCGGGGGGACGTTGTCGAACGCCTCGCACGAGACGAGCGCGAGCCGCCCGATGGCGGTCGCTGCCCTCGCTCGACGCGTAGAGGAGAGCGCCGCCCCAGTCGCTCATCACCAACGTCGCGTCCCGCAGGTCGAGGCGTTCGAGCAGCTCGGCGACCAGCCCGGCCTGGCCCCTCATGGAAAGGTCCGCGTCGGGACGCATCGGGAGGCGGTGTCCGCCGAGCGGCAGCGTGGGGACGATGCAGCGGCGCTCGGGGCTGAGCTTCGGCACGACGTTTCGCCACAGGGAGCCGTTCATGACGAGGCCGTGAAGGAGCACGACCGCCGGTCCCTCGCCTCCGGTGTCCTCGTACTCGATCGTCCCCGCCGACAGCTCGATCTCCGCCATCGCCTACCTCCTCGCTCGGCCCGGCGCCTGGACGCCGGACTATTAGATAGATCGCTCTAGTGAGACTGGTACCCTAGCACCGATCGCCCACCCCCGCCGCCGATGCCCGCAGACACCAAAGACCGGATCCTCGAGACGACCGCCGAGCTCTTTCGCCGATACGGCTACACCGGCACGGGGATGAAGCAGATCGTGGCGGAGGCCAACGCCCCGTTCGGCTCCCTCTACCACTTCTTCCCGGGCGGAAAGGCCGAGCTCGGCGAGGAGGTGATCCGGCGTTCGGGCCAGATGTATCGCGAGCTGTTCGAGGCGATCGCCGACCAGGCGCCCGATCTCGTCTCGGGCGTGGAGGACTTCTTCGCGGGCGCCGCGGAGGTGCTCGAGGCAGACGGACTACGAGGACGCGTGCCCGATCGCGACCGTGGCGCTCGAGGTCGCGAGCACGAGCGAGCCGCTTCGAAAGGCCACCGCGGACGTGTTCGAGAGCTGGGTCGACGCGGCAAGCGAGCGCGCGGTGGCCGCGGGATTGGACGAGGCCACAGCCAGGAAGCTGGCGATCACGCTGATCTGCGAGCTGGAGGGGGCCTTCCTGCTCTGCCGCGCGATGAAGAGCACCGAGCCGATGGAGATCGCCGGTGCCAACGCGGCCGCCGCGGCCCGCGACGCCCTCGGCTAGGCCTTCGTCGCGATGACCTCGACGTAGCCGCCCGGCAAGACGAGGGCCTCGTCGCCAGCCCGATTGTGCGCGCGCACGCTCTCCAGGAGGTCCGCCTCGAGCGCAGCCGCGCCGTCTTCGCCCACCCGCTGGAAGGCCATGATGATCGGGCCGAAGTAGGCCCGGAAGTACTCCAGCCAGTGCTCGGGCGATCGGTACCTGAAGTTGAAGGTGCGCGGCTCGAGCCGCAGGTCCGCGATTCCGTCGCCGAAGAGCTCACGGACCCGCTCCTCGGTGCCCCAGAGCGCCGGAGGGTCGATTCCCGGCGGAAGCGGCGCGTGCTTCGCGATCACGGAAAAGAAGACGAGCCCGTCCGGCGTCCAGTTCGACATCCCGATTCGCCCGCCGGGCCTGCAGACGCGCAGGAGCTCCTGGGCCGTCCTGGGCTGATCCGGCGCGAACATCGCGCCGAAGGTCGAGAGCACCACGTCGAACGACGCGTCGTCGAAGGGCAGCTCCTGCGCGTCGCCCTCGACGAACTCGACCTCGAGCCCCTCGGCCGCCGCGCGCTCGCGCCCGTTCGCCAGGAGCTCCGGCACGTAGTCCACGCCGGCGACGTCGCCGAACCGCCGCGCCGCGGCCAGCGCGGCGTTGCCGGTCCCGCAGGCCACGTCGAGGACCCGCTCGCCGGGAAGCAGGCCCACCGTCTCGCACAGGTGCTCCCCGACGATCTGCGCGAGGTTCCCGATCTTGGCGAAGTTCCCCGACGACCAGATCTGCTGCTGAACCTGGGTGACCACCCGAAGGTCGGGTGCGGCGTCAGTCATCGGACCTGCACTATTTCAAGATCTCCGCCCACCTGCCGATCCTCAATGCAATGGGCAGGAAGACGACTCGCAGGGCGCCAGGTTGGATCGTCGCCTTGCTCGCGATCGTGGCTGCCGGCGTCGCCGTCTTGCCCGCCGCCGCGGCGAAGATGGAGAGCACCAAGCTCGACAAGCACCTCTGCAAGACGGTGCACGGCGGGAAGTTCGTCCCCATCCCGGGCTTTCCCGGCGAGAAGATCGATCGGCGCCTGCTGCCCGACATCCGGTGGATGAAGCACCGGTTCGACATCTTCATCACCGACGGGTACTCGACCGACCCCGTCCACGCGAACAATGGCGAGCACCCGATCGGCCTCGCGACGGACATCGTCCCGAACAAGGCGGTGGGCGGCACCTGGCGCGAGATCGGCGACCTCGCCCACCTCGCGGAGCCCACGCAGAACGCGCCGATCCCACCCTGGCGATGGGTCGGATGGAACGGCGACCCGGGCCACGGGCGCGGAAACCACCTCCATCTCTCCTGGATGCACTCTCCGGCCAGGCCCCGGCATCCGGCCCGCGTCGTCTACACGCGCAGGTGCCCGGGCTCGGTGGGCACGGCCCCGGCCAGCCATCGCCACCGGCACCGTCACCGCTCGGGCCCGACCGGCGGCACCAGGCCCACCGGCGGATCGGCAGGCTCCGGAGGCTCGCCGAGCGGCGGGGTCTCGCTCGACAAGCTCGCCCCCGTCGTTCCCGACTACTAAACGCAGGCAGGACCGTGCGACCCGTCCTCGAGAGCAGTCCCCGGGCGCTTGCGTCGTGTTTGGCTCGAGCCAGGCATATCCGCGGCACATGCCCGCTACCGCTTAAGGCTGCTTCCTTCCGGATCTGACCTGGTTCGCGGGCGCGCATTGCGCGGGACCTGGCCGTCAGCGCCGCCCGCGACGTACTGACCCCGAAGGCCGCGACCCTCAGGCGGGCATTCAGCCCCGCTAGAGCGGATTGCGGGTGACAGGGCACCGCTACCTCCCCGCCTAGCACGGTCCGCGGCCCATCCTAGCGCCCGCGGTGAGCAAGTCGTCCGCCAATCCGCCGAAGCGCTAAAGGGTTCGCGTGAGACACCGATGCGTGGCATGAGATGTCTTGGAGGGCGCTCAATGGGTGGAGGACGCTCGCGCCGCTGCTTCTCGTGGGTGGGGCGCTGCTTCTCGCCCCCGTCGGGGCCAAGGCCAACGATTCCTGCGCGCTCGGCAGCTTCGGGCCGACCAACCTTCCTTGCGCGGATTGGCGGCCATACTCGGATTCGAGCCCGTTCAACACCAAGATCGGCGCTCATCCGCAGGTGATCTCGAACTCCTCCTCGATCGTCGACCGGCTGAACCGCGGGGGACCGATCAACTCACTGGTGGCCGGCGATCCGGATCGGGGCGCCAGCCCAACCTTCTGGTCCACCCCCGACGATCCCACCTACCGGGTCGAATGTGACTCCTTCGGGGGTCAGTGCGCGATCTCCGGGATGGAGGTCCACATCCCGAAGCAGGCGACGCCTCAAGCCGGGTATGCCCGGCTGCAGAACTGCGGCGGCTGCAGCGCCAACGGGGGCAACTGGGATCACGACGCGCACATGACGATCGTCGACCAGACGACGGGCTGGGAATACGACTTCTGGGCGGTCCAGGAGAAGGCCGATGGCGTGGTCACGATCGGATGGGGCGGCCGGACCCGCATCGACGGCGACGGGCTCGGCTCAGGCGGAGTGGCCGCGGGGTTCGGCAACCTCGCCGGGATCATCCGCGCGCCGGAGTTCGCGTCGGGCCACATCGATCACGCGCTGACCATCGCCGTGCCGTGTGTCAGCGGGACGGTCTGGCCGGCGACGGGGCGCGCCTACGAATGCGACCAGCACGGAATGTCGTCCGGCAACCGCCTCGAGCTCGGCTCGCGGGTTCAGCTCGAGATCTCGGACTCCGAGCTCGCCAGGCTGCCCACCTGGCAGCGCGGCATCGCCCGCGCACTCCGCGACTACGGGGCCTACGTCAACGACACCACGGGCCAGGAGGACCAGTGGGGGCCCAGCCTCGAGGCCGCGGCGACGTACATGGACTTCGGCCGCCCCGATCCCGCCGCGTCGGTTGGGCCGAGCGACGACACCGGCGACTACAACCACAACGGCTACCGGGAGACCTGGTTCTACCTCTCCAAGCGAATCGACTGGAGCAACCTCCGGGTCCTGGCGCCGTGCGACCCAGCCGCCGGATGCGACGAGGGCCCGCCGCCCTCTTCGACTCCCAGCCAGGAGCCTTCGGGCACGGCATCGCCTTCGATCCCGGCGGGCGCCGCGATGCGCTCGGCCTCGGCGGCGGGCGCGTGGGGCCGCGGGCGCTCCGCGGCCGCCCAGCCACGCCGGACGCGCCGATCTCGCGCGATCCGCGCGGGCAGGCTGGCGAGGGCCCACGGCCACTCGCACCGGGCCCACCGAGCCCTGCGACCCCGCTCCGCCTAGCGCCATCGACGCCGATAGGCTCGCGATCCGATGAGCGGATCCGCGCCGTGGGCGATCTCGGGTACCTACCTCGAAGCCTGCAACTGCGACGCGATCTGCCCATGCCGAACGGTCGGCGGCCGCAAGGGAGGCCGCTCGACCTACGGGACCTGCCTCGGCGCACTTTCGTGGCGGATCGAGAAGGGCGAAGCGGGGGACGTCCCCCTCTCCGGCCTGAACGTGGTGCTCGCGCTCCGGTACGAGGACGACGAGCCCGGCTCCCCCTGGGACTTCTTCCTCTACCTCGACGATCGGGCCGACGAGCCTCAGCGAGACGCGCTCGAGGCGATCTTCCTCGGACGGTTGGGCGGAACTCCCCGCGAGCAGTTCCCTGGGCGTTCAAGGCGAGCAACCTGCTCGGGGTGCGCGCCGCGCCGATCGAGATCGAGCACACGCCCGGGCGGGGCTGGTTTCGTGCCGGGGGCGAGGTCTCCGTCCGGGTCCGCGGGCCGGTCGCCGAACAGGAACCGGTCACGTGCGTGATCCCCGGCCATCACCAGCCCGGACGGGAGGTGGTGGCGGACGCCCTGGCCGTCGACGACGCGCCGCTCGCCTTCGAGGTGAGCGGCAAGTGCGGGTATGAGTCCCGCTTTGCGTACTCCTCAGCAGACGGCGGGTGAGCCGAGCGGTAGCGCTAGTACCCGCCTGCGACCTCGAAAATTTCGTGTCCGAGCCGCTCATCTGCACTAGACTCCCACTCCGTGGGGAGGAGTTCACGCCACCTCGGAGGAGTGGCAGCGATCGCCATGATGGCGGCGGTGCTGTTGGTGCCCGCGTCGGCGCCGGCCCAGGTGATCGGCTTCACGAGCGGCGTCACCGCGGGCGAGGTGACGGCCCACACGGCGATCCTCTGGGGGCGCACCGACCACCCGGCGTTCGTCGTCTCCCAGGTCGCCAAGGACCCGAAGTTCCACGGCCTGGTCCGACAGCGGAGCCTCCAGGCGACACGAGGCGAACAACAACACGGTCCAGACGCAGTTCGACGGCTTCGCGCCGAACACGACCTACCACTACCGGTTCTGCTACCCGGGCGGCAAGAAGTGCAGCGCGTCGGGCAAGTTCGAGACAGCGCCGGCGCCCAGCGATCCGAAGACGATCCGGTTCGCGTACTCGGGCGACGAGACGGCCGTGCCGGCACCCGGGCAGACCGAGCCCTTCTACGGCCCCTTCACGGCCTTCAAGACGATGGCCGCGGAGAACAACGACTTCAACATCGACTTCGGGGACACGATCTACTCGGACCCCGAGATCGCGGGCGTGCCCACCGCTTCGACGGTCGCGCAGAAGTGGGCGTATTACCGGAAGAAGATGTCGGTCGAGAACATGCAGAAGATCCGCGAGGCGACCGGCCTCTACAACCACTGGGACGACCACGAGTTCATCAACGACTTCTCGATCCCCGAGGACGGGCGCGCGCTCTATGACCGCAGCGTGCAGGCATTCCGCAACTACATGCCGGTCACGTTCAGCAACAAGAACGGCATCTACAGGACGGCCCGCTGGGGCAAGAACCTCGAGCTCTTCTTCCTCGACGAGCGCTCGTTCCGAAGCGCCAAGGCGTCGGCCAACCACGCGTGCGACAACCCGCGACACGGGCCAGCCGGATCTGGCCCCCACCGCGCCGCAGAGCACCCGCAACGTCGTTCGCGGCGCTGGTGCCGTCGCTTTCGCAGCCCGTCTCGCAGGCGCTGCAAGAACACGATCAACAGCTCCAAGCGCACCTTCCTCGGCAGCCACCAGCTCAACCGGTTCATCTCCGAGGTCAAGCACTCGAACGCGAAGCTGGAAGGTGGTCATGAACGAGACCCCGATCCAGCAGTTCTACGCGCTGCCGTACGACCGCTGGGAGGGCTACGCGTACGAGCGCGTGAAGCTCTTGAAGGCGCTCCAGAACGCGAACGTGAGACCACCTCGCGTTCCTCACCACCGACACGCACGCCGCGTTCCAGAACGTCGTCCACTACCGCACCCTGACCGGCGACGTCGCGCCCGCCAACGCCTCCGCCATGCGCCACCCCGTCCCACAGCCCCTACCAGGACTTCATCATCGGGCCGGTCGCGACCAAGAACTTCGACGGGGAGATCGACGACACGACCGGGGAACCCGGGCAGCGGCCACCTGATCTCGCAGGTGTTCTTCAAGCCGCCACCGCCGAGCGGCATGGGGATGTCGTGCGCGAACGGCGCGGTGAACAGCTACGCCGAGGTGACCGTCACGGGGAGCACCCTCAAGGTCGCCTACAAGGACGAGAACGGGAACACGGTCAAGGACATCGACGGCACGACCGATTGCGGCCCGTACGTCCTCACGCACTGACCCTGCGTATCATCGCCTGAGCGGGAGCAAACTCCTAGGAGGTAGCGCCTCGTGGAGGCTTGGACGCGGCGCGTCATCCGTCACCGCAAGAAGGTCCTCGCGGCCTGGCTCGTGCTCTTCGTGCTCGGTGGACTGGGCGCGGCGAACGTCGGCAAGCTGCTGAGCAATCGGTTCAGCGTTCCGGGCTCGGACGCGGAGCGCGGCCTCGACCTGCTGAAGGAGCGGTTCAACGAGCGCGGCGACGGCGCGTTCACGCTCGTCTTCAAGACCGATCGGCCGATCGCGAACACCCGCGCGTTCAGGCTCCGCGCCGCCCGCACGGCCCACGAGGCCGCCGGCGCGGTGAGCGGAGCGAGGCCCGGGCCCGTTCTGCCCGCCTCCCGGAACGTCGCCTACGTCGAGATCAACACGCCGCTCGAGAACGCGGACGCCGCCGACAAGACACAGGCCGTTCGCGACGCGACCCCGAGCGTGCCCGGCGCGACGACCTACCTCTCGGGATATCCGGCGATCAACCACGACACGCAGAAGATCTACAACGACGACCTGAAGCGAGGCGAGTCCATCGCGATCCCGATCGCGCTGATCGTGCTCGCGTTCATGTTCGGGACGCTGGTCGCGATCGGCGTCCCGTTCGCCTTCGCCGCCGTGACCATCCCGCCCACCCTGGGGGCCGTGTGGATCTTCGCCCACTTCATGGACATGGCGGTCTACGTGACGAACATCGTCACGCTGATCGGCTTCGCGATCGCGATCGACTATTCGATGCTGGTCGTGTTCCGCTATCGGGAGGAGCTGACGCACACCGAATCGGAGACCGAGGCGCTCGTGACCACGATGCGGACGGCCGGGCGGGCCACCCTGTTCTCGGGCGCCACGGTCGCGATCGGCCTCGCCCTGCTCCTGTTCATGCCCCTTCCCTTCATGCAGTCGATGGGGGTCGGCGGGCTCCTGGTCCCGCTGTTCTCGATCTTCGCCTCCGCGACCTTCCTGCCGGCGCTGCTCGCGGTGCTCGGCCGCAAGATCAACCGCTTCAGAGTGATCCCGAAGCGCGTACTCGCAGCTCGCGCGGAGGGCCGCCCGGGCTTTTGGACCCGCCTGTCCCGCTCGATCATGAGGCGGCCGGTCCTCTATCTCGTCGGCGCCGGCGGGCTGATGATCGCGCTCGCGATCCCGGCCCTCCAGCTTCACCTGACGGGCGGGGACAACCGCGGCGTCCCACTGACGACGGAGGCGACGCGCGGGCTGGCGTTGCTCGAGGGCACCCTCGGCCCCGGCGCGCTGGCGCCCAACCAGATCGCGATCGACACGAACGCGCCCGGCGGCGCGACCCAGCCCGCGACGGTGGCGGCCGAGCGGCGCCTGGTCGTGGCGCTCAAGCATGACCCCGAGGTCGATCCCAGCACGATCCAGGCGCCCGGTCCTCGCCGGCCCCGGCCCGGCGGGCGTCGCGAAGGCGCAGAAGGCGAACCTGATCGACTCCGAGCGCCAGGTGATCCAGATCCGTGCCGCAGCGCGAAGCGACGCCGGCACGACCCAGGCGGTGGACCTCGTCCACCGGATCCGCGACAACTACGTGCCGGCGTCCGGGTTCCAGAGCTCCACCACGGTCCTGGTGACCGGGGCTCCGGCGTTCGGCGTCGATTTCATCGACACCGCGTACGCGGCGTTCCCCTGGCTGGTCGCAGCGGTGCTCGTGCTCTCCTACCTGCTGTTGCTGCGGGCCTTCCGATCGGTCGTCCTGCCGCTCAAGGCCGTGCTGATGAACCTGCTCTCGGTCGCGGCGACGTACGGCGTGTTGGTGCTGGTCTTCGAGCACGGCCTGCACTCGGTTCTCGGGCTCCAGCCCTCTTCGCAGATCGAAGCCTGGATCCCGATCTTCCTGTTCGCGATGCTCTTCGGCCTCTCGATGGACTACGAGGTCTTCCTGCTCTCGCGCATGCGGGAGGAGTGGGACCTCCACCACGACAACGAGCGGGCGGTATCCAGCGGACTCGAGCACACGGGCCGGATCATCACGGCCGCGGCGATCATCATGATCGCCGCCTTCTCCGGCTTCACGTCCGGATCGTTCGTCGGACTGCAGGAGTTCGGGATCGGGCTGTCGGCGGCGATCCTCTTCGACGCGACGGTCGTCCGAGCCCTCCTCGTCCCCGCGTTGATGAAGCTCCTCGGCGACTGGAACTGGTACCTGCCGGAGCGGGTGCGTCGGGCGATGCGCCTGGCGCCACGTAAGCCGGCGACCGAGGCGGGACGGGCGGGCGAGTAGCCCTACGCCGTCCGCCAGCGGGACGGACCGGGTGGAGAACGGCAGCCGCCAGTCCTCGTGGCTCTGGTCGTTGATCGAGAGGCGCCATTCGTACCGGCCCCCCGGCGGAAGCGGAAGCGGGCCGACGGTGATCGCGAGCGGCACGTCGATCGAGGTGCCCGGCTTCACGCCCGGCGGACGACCGACTTCGAACGAGCCCTCGATCGTGATCGGCTCCTCGACGCCCGCCTCCGTCTCGAGCTCCACGGAGTCCCCGTCGCTGTCGACGAGGTCGAACCGGAAGGCGTGCTCGACGTTGGTCCGGTCCCAGGGGACCTGGATGTACACGGCGATCGCGGACGGGGTGGGATCGGGGCCGGTGATCGACCAACCGCCGCCGAGGACGTAGAGCTTGCCCTCGATCGCCTGGGCCGCATCGGCCAGCAGCATCGTCACCTTCATGTGGGCATCCTCGCAGGGAACCGGCGCGCGGTGGATTTTCCCGGTTTATGCTCGCGCCGGTACTCGATCTGACGCGCCCGAGGCGGCGGTCGATCCCATCGGTGAACCGCCCAACCTTCCAGCAGGCCGTCCAGGTCCAAGGCCACCGGTAGGGCCGGCGGTCACTCGCCGCCCGCGCAGAGGCTCACGCCGCCCAGGCTGTCGGCGAGATCGCAATAGGCCGGCTTGGGCGTCAGGTTGGCCCGGACGACGCCGTAGGGCTCGAACTGGGGGCCTTCCGTCTTCGTCTCTCGAAACGCGTAGACGAGGAACGCCCGCACGTCCGTGTTCTCGATGGAGCGGTACATCCGCACCAGGACGGGGCCCTGCCGGGCCGGGTCGACGCTTCCCTTCAACCGCGGCGGCAGGGTGCCACCCACCCCCACCTCGGTGATCCAGAGCGGGGTTCCCCGATCACCGAAGCGATCGCGGACACGTCGCAGCTTGTCGAGGTTTGCGGTCATCTGCCCCACCCACGGAGGGCGCTGGGGATAGGGATGCGAGGCGATGCCGTCGAACGAGGCCTTGCCCGCCTGTCTGTAGACGCCGCTCAGAAACCGTGCCGCCGGGATCCCCGCTGCCGGTCTCGGACGTGCCCGCCGCCAGCCCACCGGTGAGGACCGGCGCCGGGACGCCGCTCGCGCGCACGGCCTCGTGGGCCGCTGCGAGCAGCCGCGAGTAGAGCGCGGGCGAGGGCGTCGGCGCGAAGAAGCGCGGGATATTGGGCTCGTTCCAGATCTCGAGCGCCACCATGCGCGGGAAGCGGCGCATCAACGCCGCGATGAACGCGCGCCAGTCGGCGATGTGTTGGGGCCCGGGCGGATACGCGCAGGACCTCGCCGTAGGCAGCGCGGCAGGTTCCCGGCCGATCCCAGCCGTTCTGCCGGGCCCACTCGGGGGCGCCGTAGGCGAGCACGATGGGCCTGATGCCGGCGGAGAGCATCGCGTCGTAGGCCCTGGACACGACGGTCCAGTTGAACCGGTGGACCGGGGTCCCGTTCACTTGCGCCGGCGGACGCCGTTCGACCGCGCCCCAGGACACGGCGAGCCGGTCGACGCTGGCGCCCGCGCGCGAGGTCAGCTCGATCTGCTGCGCGGTGCCGAACCGGGTGGTGCCATCGGGACACGGCTGCGACGGGATGACGAGGTTCGCGCTGTAGCCCGCCGGACCGGCAAGCGGCCGATAGCAGTAGTCGCCCCATCCGCCCGTGAAGCCCCACGGCGGGTTCTGGAGGCGCTGCGGCGGGGGAGCGGAAGTGATCGTCACGGTGTGGGAGCCGCCTCCGGCGACCAGGAGCGCCACCCCACCCGCGATCGCGAGGGCGGCCGCGACCAGCCCGGCGATCACGAGGCGCCTGCCCCACGTCCCCATCCGCCCGTCCGCCGGGTCTCGAAGGTCGCGCTCGGGCCCCCCTGCGCTTTCGGGCCGAATCACGCATCGAATGCTATGGGCGCGCGCTTCTCGGCCGCCCCACCTGGGTGCGCGGCACGCCTACCGCGACCTATCATCAGCGCCCCGGGCGCGTAGCTCAGTGGGAGAGCGCTCGCTTCACACGCGAGAGGTCGCTGGTTCGAAACCAGCCGCGCCCATGCATGACAGGCGCCGAGGTGGTGCTTCTCCCTGCTGCTTACTGGCTCGGGGGTGCTCCGGGAAATCCGCCCGACGGTCCCTGCGGTGCGTACTGCTGACAGGCTTGCATCGCCTGCTGCATCTTCTTGCTTGCAGCCTGTCCCTGGCCGGGGAAGCCACCGGTCGGCGGCTGGCCACCGCTCGGGGGGGCGCCCCCGCTCGGCGGCGCTCCTCTGTGCGGGAGCTGCACCCCATGTTCACTGAGGCACGATTGGAACTGCTGCAGGGCCGCGGCGGCGACTGTCGAGCTGGTGCTTCCGTCAGATCCGCCGCAACCGGCCAGGACAATCGCCGCCGCCGCGGCAGCAGCCAGCAGGAGCTTTCCCTTTGCGATCATCGCTCGCTGGCCGAGGCCAGGTCGGGGGTGATATCGGTGCTGGGGATCTCCTCGGCGACGACATGCCCATCGGCGAGGCGTAAGACCCTGGGGGCCGTTCCGGCGATCGCCGGATCATGGGTGATCAAAACCACGGTCAGCCCGGTCTCCTCCCACAGCGAATAGAGGAGAGCCAAGATGGCGTCGCCCGTCTTTGAGTCGAGGGTGCCGGTTGGCTCGTCCGCCAACAGAACCTCTGGCTCGTTGGCCAGGGCGCGGGCAATGGCCACTCTTTGCTGCTCACCACCGGAGAGCTGGGAGGGCAGGTGTTCGGCGCGCGCGCCGAGCCCGACCCGCTCCAAAAGCTCCTTCGCGCGATGCGAGCGCGCTGTTGCCTCGGGCGTGGTCGGAGCCAGAGCGACCTCGACGTTCTCGAGCGCCGTCAGCGTGGGAATCAGGTTGAACTGCTGGAAGATGAAGCCCAACGTGCGCAGGCGCAACTCGGCCAGGGCAACATCGGGAAGGGAGCCGAGATCGCGGCCCTCGAAGCGGATCGTCCCCCCGCTCGGGCGATCAAGGGCCCCTAGCAGCTGGAGCAAGGTCGACTTGCCCGAGCCCGAGGGCCCGGCGATGACGACGAACTCCCCCTTCAGGATGGTCAGATCGATGCCGTCGACGGCCCGGACCGTGGCCTCGGTCGTGCCGTAGCTCTTCAGCACCCGGCGCAGCTCATAGAGGATCGGATCCCGGCCGTCGTTTGCCTTGACTTTGGTCAGATTCACGGTTGCTTCCTTTGTGGTTGTCTCTTGCTCACTCGACGCTCCGCAGCGCCTCGGCCGGACGCAGGCGCGCCGCCCGTGCCCCACCGACAGCTCCAGCCACTAGGCCGCCCAAGACGGCCAAGGCCATGGCCAAGAGCAGGACTCCGGCGTCGACCGGGGCGTTCAAAGCCACCGAGCTCGCCCGGAGCTGACCTGGCCTTGGCCGAACGGTCCGCCGCCGGGCGGCCCAAGCCGCTCGACTGCGAGGCCACCGTTGCCTTGAGGGTGATCCCGAGGGCATCGATCACCAGCGCCCCGGCGATACCGAGCGCCGCGCCGACTACCCCACCAAAAAGCCCCTGGGCCACCGATTCACCGCTGATCTGGCGGATGACCAGCCATTGGCGCCAGCCGACGGCCTTGAGCGTTCCGATCTCGCGGGTCCGCTTGTTGACCGAGGCCAGGGTCAGCAGGCTGGCGATCAAGAACGCCGCCGCCAAGGCGACGACGGCCAAAGCGGTTCCGAGCTTTGAGGAGAGGTTCCTGGCGTCGACCAAGGAGCCCGAAACGCGCTTGGCCAGGTCCTGCGAGGTGGTCGTCCGGGAGCCGTTGAAGCTCTGCTTGATGGCGCTCGGCCACCGAGGCAACGTCGTCGGAGCTGGTCGCCCGCACCTGGAGGGTGTTGATCCGACCCTGACGGTCGGAGAACTTTGCAG
This sequence comes from uncultured bacterium, assembly GCA_963772345.1. Taxonomy (GTDB): domain Bacteria; phylum Actinomycetota; class Thermoleophilia; order Solirubrobacterales; family 70-9; genus AC-56. The sequence goes on from CAVYXB010000006.1 coordinate 134,255, forward strand.
CACCTTGAGCGGGACATAGATGTCCGATGCGGTGCCGCCGAGCGGCGCCGCTGAGATGCCGACGATCTTGAACTTCTTGTCGCCCACCTTGACGTGATCGCCGACAGAAAGGTTCTCCTGGTCGGCGTAGGTCTGTGAGAGCACGACCCGCTGACCTGGCCCGTGCCCAGGTAGTCACCCTTGGTGATCTGACTCGGGGTGATCAGGCCAATGTCGGAGTTGGCCGTATCGACGCCCGAGACCGTGATCGGCTGGAAGTTGACGTTACCTCCCGGTCCGCCGGCCCCGTCCGGAGGAGCGCCGAACCCGCTCTGCGACTGACTGGAGTTGTCGGGAACGGACCCCTCGAGGTGGATCATGTTCAGGGTCAGCCCACCGGAGCTCCCCGCGACGCCGTCGATCGCATCGATCCTCTTGGCCTCCTTGGCCGGAAAGCTCGGTTGGTGGTCATGAAGGTCGTCGTCGAGAAGTGCTGGCCGGGATTGCCGAGCTTGTTGAGGTCGAATTGGCCGCCGCCGTTCTCGCGGCGCAATTCGCGCTGCTCCTTCTTGGAGAGCTGCGGGCCCTGCGCCGGGGGCGAAGCTTTGGTTGTCTCCCGATCCGGTGATCTGGATCGGGCGGGTGACCGACATGTCGGTGCCGACGCCGGTCAGGGGCTCGAGGACCTTCGACTGAGCCCGGTCGAGCCCGCTCGACAGCGCGCTGACCGTGACCACCAAGCCGACGCCGACTCCGAGCCCGAGGGCGGTGAAGATCGTCCGGCCGCGACGACGGCGAAGCTCAGACCAGATGTAGCGCAGATAGAACATGTAGAGATCAGGTCCTCTCGTCCTTGGCTTTCGGCCCGGCGAATGCCGTCGGCAGATAGGGAGGGGAAATCGCCGTTGGCAACCGCCGGGCCCGCCGATCAAAGCCGGCCAGCGCGAGAGGGACCCGAGAACAGGCTGAGAAAAAGGTGAGAGTTAGGCCGGGGCCGGTTGCTCGACGGCCGCACGGGAGGGCAGGGTCACGGTGAACTCAGCACCACCACCGGCGTTGGCCGCCTCGACCCGTCCGCCGTGAGCCTTGGCGATGGCGGCGACAATCGCCAGTCCGAGGCCACTACCCGCACCGTCGCCCTGGCCGGCCTTCTCCCGCCAGAAGCGCTCAAAGACCTGTTCCTCGGCCCCTGGCTCGAGGCCCGGTCCGTGATCCCGACGCTCAGGGTGGCCCACTGATCGTCGGCCCCCACCGTGACCTCGATCGGGGTTCCCGCTGGAGTGTGCTTGAGCGCGTTGCCGAGCAGATTGCTGAGTACCTGGCGCAGTTGCTCGGGATCGCCGAGGACCTCGGCGCTCCGCTCCGTCTTCGAGAGTGATCGTACGGTCGGGTGCTGGGGCGCGCGCGTCGTCACAGGCCGCCTGGGCCACGAGCGGCGAGATCGACGGGCTCGCGCAACGACTCGCGCACTTCATCTAAACGAGCAAGGGCCAGTAGGTCGTTGACCAAAACGCCCATTCGCGCCGCTTCGTCCTCTATCCGCTGCATGGCCTGAGCCAGTTGTTGCGGCTCGCGTGCTGCCCCGGTGCGGAAGATCTCGGCATAGCCGCGGATCGAGCTCAGCGGCGTGCGCAGCTCGTGCGAGGCGTCGGCCAGGAAGCGGCGCAGACGCTCCTCGCTGGCCTCGCGCTCGGCGAAGGCGACCTCGATCTGCCCGAGCATGCCATTGAGGGCCAGGCCGAGGCGACCAACCTCGGTGCGCTCATTAGCGGGCTCGACCCTCTGCGAGAGATCGCCGGCGGCAATGGCGTCGGCCGTCCTGCCCATGCGCTCAAGCGGCCGCAGCCCGGCCTTGATCACCAACCAGGCGAGGATACCAGGGCCAAGGAGGACCGCGCCGCTGACGATCAGCTCGATCGTTCGCAGCCGGTCTAGGGTCTGGGTCAGCTCCCGCAAAGGCACGGCGACGATGATCGTCGCCCGGCTGC
>CAVYXB010000007.1:0-304870 GCA_963772345.1 uncultured bacterium
CTCTCCGAGCGCGCCAATCTAAACGTCTGACCCATAAGCGCTTTTGTCCGTTGTGGCTTTGTTCTTTTGGCCATTTTCGTGTTGCGAGACGTTGCGAGCCCGTACTAGCGAAATCAACGGCTTACAAACCTCTACCAATCACTCCACGCAACACGGGCGCAACACGACGCTTCGCGCTTTGTTCTGGTTCGGGCGAGGAAAGATGGACCGGACGAAAAAGGATCACTTTGGGCGAGATGAGATCGCCGCCGACCATTGGCCTGATGACGTCCGCGCTCCGATCTCGAGCCGCTGTTCGTTTGTCCGGTGCCAATGTCAGATGCGTAAGAAACGGCCCCGGCGCGGGGGCTAACCTAACCGAGGGGGACGGCCCTGGCGACGCGAAGAGTTGGGCCGCAACGAGGGCCGCGTCGCCATCACGGCGCTGCACGGGATGCCGAGACCGACGAGATCAGCGCGCAGGGTGGGCTCCGTCTCCCGGCGGTCGAGGCGGTAATGGAACGGCTGCGGCAGGAGGGCGAGGGCATTCTGCTGATCTACGACAACGCCGTCGATGCCGACGCGCTCAAGCCCTATCTGCCGCGCGGCGGTGCGGCGGCCGTGCTGGTCACCTCGAACGCGCATGCCTGGCGCGGCGTGGCGGCGCCGGTCGAGATCAGGCTGTGGCCGAAGGAAATTGGCGCCGGTATTTATCGCCCGCACCGGCCGCACCGCCGAGCGCGCTGCCGCGCTGGATCTGTCCGAAGCGCTCGGCGGGCTGCCGCTCGCGCCGAGCAGGCGGCGGCCTGTTGCGAGCGGCTCGATCTGCCGCTTGCCGAATACGCGAAACGCTTCACCGCGACCCCCGCCAAATTCCTCGACGATGCCCGCCACGCCCCGGCCGAATCCACGACGGCCTCACGGTGGCGAAGACGTTCGCGCTCGCCATCGACGAAGCCGCGAAGCTCCACCCCGCCGCCGAGCCGCTGATCGTGCACGCCGCGTTGCTCGCGCCGGAGCCGATCCCGCTGTTTCTGTTCTCGCAGGGCCGCGAGAAATTCGGCGAGCCGCTCGCCACCGTGCTCGAAGGCAACGGCCTTGACGAAGCGGTGGCGGCGCTGCGGACGTTCGCGCTGATCGACCGGGAGACAGTTGCCGATGAGCGCGACCCCACGATCATCACCGACTGCATCCGTTTGCACCGGCTGGTGCGTCAGGTCGCGGCAGCACGATGCGAGGGTGAGGTACGGGAGGGTGCGCAGCGCGCACTGGCGGAGGCATGGTGGCTGTCTATCCGGAGGACATGTACCGCGGTGGGCGCGCCTGGCGCCTGTCGCGGCGGCTACGATTCTTCACGCACTCGCTCTCGTGGGAGACGAAGCGACCGCTCCGAAAGGGGTTGAACAACGGACGGCTGACCTGCTCCTTTTCGCCGGTCAATACAGGCGTTACGCGCTGGCCGCCTACGCTGAGGCGCGGCCGCTCCATGAGCGTGCGCTGGCGATCCGCGAGAAGGTGCTTGGCGCCGAGCATCCGGACACGACGCAGAGCCTCGTCAACCTCGCCAGCCTGCTGCAGGACCAGGGCAACTGGGGGGGGGGCCGGCGCTCTATCAGCGCGCGCTGGCGATCCGGGAGAAGGTCCTTGACCCCCGAGCATCCGGAAACGGCGATGAGCCTCAGCAACCTCGGACGCCTGTTCCGGGACCTCGCCCCTGAGCTTCGCCTCCTTGAGGTCTGCCTCGGTCAGGTCCGCCTCATAAAGATACGTTGGGCTGAGATTTGCGCCTCTGAGTTGCGTCCTAATGAGCTGCGTCCGTAGGAGGATCGCCCCGGTGAGGTCCGCCCCGGTGAGGTCCGCCTGGTTCAGGTTTGCTCGGAGAAGATTAGCCTCGCCGAGCTTCGCTCCGCGCAAGTCCGCGTCATTGAGGACAGCCCGGCCTAGATATGTCGCTTGAAGGTACGCCTTGCTGAGCTCTGCCTTCGGCAAGTCCGCCTCGATGAGGTCTGGATGGACGTCGGCATTGGCGACACGCCACGCGTTCCACGCGTCCACGCCCTGCTTGAGCAATGCGACGTGCTCGGGGTTCGCCATGGAACGCCCCCGAAGCGTTAAGGCCTGGTGCTGTTGTCGAATGCCAGGGTAACACAACCACTCACTTGGACTCGAGGCAACTCGCCGTGTCCCGGATGCTCGGCGCCAAGCACCTTCTCGCGGATCGCCAGCGCGCGCTCCCGACACGCATTTTCCCGACGCGGCGAAAATCGTGCTGCTGCAGATAGTGTTACAGACAGCCACAAGCCAGCCTCGCTGTTCGGCCTTTCCCGCGCCCGAGGCGCGCCGGCTCGTCGAGCGCTTCGAATGGCACTACACGCCCAAGCCCGGCAGTTGGCTCGACCTGGCCGAATCCGAACTCGGCGTTCTCGCCTCGCAATGTCTGGATCGCCGCATCGCCGACAAGCAAATCCTCGCCCGCGAAGTCGCCGCATGGCAGGACCACCGCAACAAGCGCCACGCCAAAGCCGACTGGCAATTCACAACCGCCAACGCCCGCGTCAAGCTGAAAAGACTGTACCCTCAGTTCGGGTTGAACTCGGGCGAGTAGGCAGATAGCCCCTAGCTGCCCCTACGGCGCCTGTAGAGCGCGCTATTCCCCCTGCTAGCTATTTGGGGCATCGAGAGATTCTCCCAGTTCAGTTTGGATGCATCCGGCGTGCGGGTTCTGTTTTTTTAACGAGGGAACATTGCCATGAAAATCGGTGGTCCCCATGCCGGAGCGCGGAGCGTCCGTCTGGGCCAACCGGTGGATGCGCGCGTTGGCCGTCCTTGCGATGGCCCTCAGATAGGCCTCGGGCGACTCCTCGCCCCGTTTCACCGACTCGAACGACTCGGCGGCGAGGCGCGAGGCCACCTCTCCGGCCTGCGCTCCCCCCATTCCGTCGGCGACCGCGAACACGGGCGGGCGGGCGAAGTAGGAGTCCTCGTTGGCGTTTCGCTGCCGTCCGGTATCGGACTGATACGCCTGTTCAGCGACGCGCAACATCATCTCTCCGGGACGTCGAGCTCGAATCGCAGCTCCATGCCGCCGATCCGCAGCTCGTCGAGGTCCTTGAGCTCGGCCTCGCCCCTGAGGCGTCCTCCGTTCAAGTAGGTGCCGTTGGTGGAGTTCATGTCCTCGACGTAGTAGCTCGCGCCGCGCGAGTACACCCGGGCGTGGAGGCCGGAGGCATAGCGATCCTCGATCCGCACGTCCGCGTCGGCCGACCGACCGATCGAGATCCCGCCGAAGAGGTCGAACCGCTCGCCGGCGTCGAGGCCGCCGCCCGTAACCGCCACGAGCCACGCATCGGTGGCCGCGGAGCGTCCCCCGGGGCCGATCGGGTGAACGCCCGTGGCCTCGGGGGCGGGTGCCGTCGTCCGGCGGAGCTCCCGGAACGCACTGGCCGCGACCCAGAGCAGGAACAGGTACAGAACGGCGAGGAAGCCGAACTTGAGCGCTACCGCGATCGGCTCGGTGTCCATCGGCGGTTATTGCTCGATGTCGAAGGTGAACCTGGTCGTCCCGAGGCCAACCTCATCCCCGGGTGAGAGTCGGGACCTGTCCACGCGCCTGTCGTTGACCTTGATCCCGTTGGTCGAGCCCAGATCGACGATCTGCCAATCGCCCGTCGACCCACGACGAAGCTCCGCGTGCCGGCGCGAGACGTTCGGGTCGGACAGGACGCAATCGCAGTCGCGCGAGCGCCCGATCACCGCGACCGGCCCGTCGAGGACGTATCGGCGATCGTCGAGCGTGACGATCGCCTTCGTGCCCACGAGTGGGCGCTCCGGCCGCCGGCGCTCCTTTCGGGTCGGCTTCGGGGGCACCGAGTAGACCATCGTGTGCCCCTGCTCTCCCTGCGAGGGAGCGTCACCCTGACGCGCCGGCGGCTTCACCAGGCGGGTCTGGATCCCGAACTCGCCCAGGCGCAGGCGCTCGTCGGTCTCGAGGTCGATCTTGGGGCGAGTGAGGAGCGCGTAGTCGTGGCGGCGGGCGTGCTCGAGCAGGTAGCCCGACAGCTCCTCCGCCAGGGAGCGCTCATAGCCCTCCAGCCGCTGGTGATCCTCGGCCGAGAGCCAGACCGTGTACTGGTTCGGCACATACACGCGGGACACCGACGCGGTTCGGTGAGCGTCCATCTCCTTCGCCAGCTTGCGGGCGATCTCGACCGGCTGAACCTGCGACGAGAACGCGCGGCTGAAGACCCCCTCAACGAGGTTCTCAATCCGCTGCTCCAGGTTTCGCAGAACGCTGATCTGGGGTCCTCCGGCGTCGCGGGCAGGCGAGCAAGGGCAGTCCCCTGAGGCCTGCGCGGCGTGACAATCCTAAGTGGTCACCGGCGAAAGTACCGTGGGCGTCGGGCGGTGCGAGCGGGCGCTCAGCGGCCCGAGATCGCGCTGTCCGGGGCCGCGCTACGGCCGGGGATCGGGAGCCTGATGCCCGGGATCGGCGCCCAGCGGGGCTCCGAGCGCGGCGTGCGGCGCCGAAATTCGATGATCACCGCCGCCACGGCCCCGGCCGCCACCAGCACCGGCCTGCCCGCCAGTCTGCCGTCGGCGACCACTCGCAGCGCGGCCTCGAGGCCGCCCGCCCAAAGCAGCGCCCCCAACAGCGCCAGGGCGATGTGCCGTGCTCGCAAGACGATTCCCAGGAGTCCCGCCGCGGCGGCGAACACCGCGGCGCCCAAGAGCGCCTGTGGATCGAGCAGCGGCGCCAGGACGTCACTGGCCGCGGCGCCCGTTGCCCGACTCCAGCCGGTTGGGGCGGCGTCCACCAGGCCCAGGCGGGACCCGACGTCAAGAGCGCCGGCCGCCGCCAGCATGCACCACCAGCCGAGCGCACCCAGGACCGCGCGCTCGATCAGGCTTCCGCGCAGCGCCGCGACAGCCGGGTATACCGGCGCCGCGGACAGTGCGCCGAGCACCGGCGCGAGCGCGGGCACGGCTGCCCACGGCAACGTGGAGGCGACAAGGATCGCCGGGGCGCTCAGCGCGCCGATGACCAGCGCCAGTCCCGGTCGGCCCCCGAGCGAGATGGCCGTCACGGCGGCCGCCCAGCCGCAAAGGGCGAGGAGCTGGGCGGCTCGGAGCAGCCCGGGATGCTGAGCGTCGTGTTCTCCCGTGCCCGGATCGGGCACCGCCAGGGCGTCGTCGAGGCCGGGCACGCCTCGCTCCAGCTCGCGGCGAAGCTCGACGAGCGGAGGGCCGTCGCTCGGGCTCCGGATCGAGGCACGCGTCGACGCATGACGCGAGCTGGCCGGGAAGGTCCGGGCGGTAGTCCCGCAGAGCGGGGAGCGGCCCGCCGATCTCGCGCGCCGTCTGAGCCGGGGTCTCGCGGGCCACCGGGTTGGCGCCGGCCCAGCACTCATACAGGCTGAGGGCGAGCGAGTAGACGTCGGCGGGCTCGCCCACGCGATCGCCTTCGGCCTGCTCGGGCGCCATGTAGGCGAGCGTCCCCACCACCTCGCCGGTGGCGGTCAATGCGTCTGCCCCGTGGAGGGAGGCGACCCCGAAGTCCATCAGCTTGGCGCGACGCCCGGCGCCGGCGTCGACCTGCACGATCACGTTCTGCGGCTTGACGTCACGGTGGATCACGCCTCGGGCGTGGGCGTGGGCCAGGGCATCGCAGACATCCGCCCCGAACCCCGCTACCTCCCGATCCGAGAGATCGCCGCATTCGGCGAGCTCGGCGAGGGTGGCGCCGTCCACCAGTTCGCTGACCAAAAGGGCGCGCCCCTCCTCCGACCCGAGCTCGTACAGGGTCACGATGCCCGGGTGGTTGAGGCGGGCGGCGGCCTGCGCTTCGCGAAGGATTCGGCGGGCGTCCGTCCCGGCGATCTCCTTCACCGCCACTTGGCGCTGGAGGCGCTCGTCGAAGGCCCGGTACACGACGCCCATGCCGCCCGAGCCCACTCGCTCGAGGACTCGAAACCGGTCCATCACCAGGTCGCCCACCATGTCCGACTTCTGCTTCGCCGCGAAAGGCCGGCCTCACCTCCCCGGTGACCGCAACGGTTCGTGCGCTGGTTGCTCGGGTGGCCGGGACGCGCCCGGAGCAGGGGTCATACTCTCGGCGTTGAAGGCACCGAACGGGGCTTAGCTTTGGCATTCCTCGACGAGGAAGAACCGCTGGCAGCGTCGGGCGGCGGCGGTCCGCCATCGCGGCGCGTGCCCGATCGGCAGCGGCAGATCATGGTGCGCCGAGCAATCGGCGTGGGCGTGATCGTGGTGATCCTGATCCTGCTCGTCCTGGGGATCCGCGGGTGCCTGAACGCACGCACGCAGCGGAGCTTCGAGAACTACGCCTCCGATCTGACCGCGATCGCCACCCAGACCAATCAGCTGTCGCGTGACTTCTTCGGCCGGCTCAACGACCCCGGCAACCTCTCGCCGCTGAGCTTCGAGGCGCAGATCGCGGCCGACCGCGGCACCGCCGAGGGACTCGACACCCGCGTTCACGCGCTCGACACGCCGGGCGACCTGGGGGGCGCCCAGGACCAGCTCAACCAGGCCTACGACCTTCGGCGCGACGCCCTGACCGGGATCTCGAACCAGATGAAGACGGCGCTGGGCAACCCCGGCCCACAGCGAACGGCGGCGGTCAACTCGATCGCCAACTACATGCAGTACTTCCTGGCGAGCGACGTCCTCTACGGGCTTGCGCAGGCGCAGATCGACGCGGCGCTCAAGGACCAGGGGATCGACCAGAAGGCCCCGGACAGCGTCTTCATGACCGACCCGCAACGCTGGCTCGACCCGCTCGAGGTCTCGAGCGCGCTGGCCGCGGTGTCCGCCGGCAAGGCGACCAGCGGCATCGCACGGGCTCGCCCTCCTCCAGACGACGGCCAAGCCGGGCAACGTGACCCTCGACCCGAACACGCCGGCGACGATCAGCGGCAGCGGAGCGGCCGGAGCTCGACGTCGAGGTGCAAAACCAGGGCAGCGCGGACGAGAGCGACGTGGCGGTGAGCTTCCAGATCACGGGCGGCACCCAGACGATCAGCGGCAGCGGGACCATCCCGCGGCTCGCCGCCGGGTCGATCCAGACCGCATCGATCCCGATCGACCCGGCCCCCGAGAAGAACACGCCGCTCACCCTCACGGTCACCGTCGAACCGGTGCCCGGCGAGCAGATCACGAACAACAACCGCTCCACCTACCGGTCACGTACAAGTAGCGGCGTCGCGCCTGCGGGCGCATAATCGCGCGCCTGTGGTCCCATCGCGTCGCATTCCTCGGTCCCGCCGGGACCTTCTCCGACGACGCCCTGCGGGTCGCGGCCGAGAACGCGCCAGATCGAGCCCGGCCCGCGGCCACCGTCTACGAGGCCATCCGCGCCGTCGCCCTGGGCGAGGTCGATCGTGCGCTGGTGCCGTTCGAGAACTCGATCGAGGGCTCGGTGCGCTCGACCCTCGACACGCTCGCGTTCGAGGACTTCGAGTCACGATCGCCGGCGAGCACGATCACCCGATTCGCAACAGCCTGATCGCCCGCGACTCGATCGAGCTCGAGCGAATCGAGGTCGTCCTCTCCCACCCCCAGGCCAGCGCCCAGTGCGCGCGCTTCATCCGCGAGGAGCTGCCGCGAGCGCGGGTGCAGGCGGCTCCGAGCACGGCCGAGGCCGTGCGCGAGGTCTCCTCCAGCTCCGAGCCCTGGGCCGCGTTGGGGGCCGCTTCGGCGGCGAGGATCTACGACTGCGTGGTCCTGCGGGAGGGCGTCGAGGACACCCCCGACAACGTCACCCGCTTCGTCTGGATCGCCCCCGCCGGGACCACGGTCGCCGGCGGCGGGCCCTGGCGAACCACCCTGGTCTTCTCGGAGCTGGGCGCGGACCATCCAGGTGCGCTGGTCGAGGCGCTTCGGGAGTTCTCCAGCCGCGAGGTGAACCTGACTCGGATCGAGTCGCGGCCGAGGCGGCAGGGACTCGGCCAGTACATGTTCTTCCTCGATCTGGACGGATCGGCCGAGGACGAGGCCGTTGCCGAGGCGATCGAGGCGCTGCGGGGCAAGGCCGAATCGGTGCGGATCCTGGGCACTTACCCCATCGCCGCGAACGGGATCCCGGGGACCTAGGCGACTGGGCGCGCTAGGGCTCCGTCTACAATCGTGGCGCTATGGACACGGCGGCTGACCCTCATGTAGGGCTCCGGGGCGCCAGGGCCCCGGAGCTTGCGAGGGTTGCGAGCGGTGGGGGACACGGCCAGCAACGGCGCGCAACGGGTCGAACGGGCAGGGGCCTCACGTCGCCGTCGGAAGTCGGGTCCTGGTGCTGAACGCGAGCTACGAGCCGATCAACGTCTGCAACATCAGACGGGCCACGGTGCTCGTGCTGAAGGAGCGCGCCGAGATCCTCGAACGGGGCGAGGGGGCGCTCCACTCCGAGCGGCTGGTCTTCCAGCGCCCCTGCGTGATCCGCCTGATCCGCTACGTCCGAGTGCCGCGCGACGTACATCGGCGCAAGATCACCCGCAAGGCGGTGCTGGCGCGTGACGCGTGGACCTGCCAGTACTGCGGCAGCCGGGCCGGGGGCCTGACCGTCGACCACATCATCCCCCGAAGCCGCGGTGGCCAATCGGTCTGGGAGAACATCGTCGCCTCGTGCGCACCGTGCAACCGAAAGAAGGGGACCTCACGCCGCGGGAGGCCCGCATGCACCCCCGCAGCCGCCCGCGACCGCCGGGCCCGACCGTGTTCATCCGGCTGGCCAGCCCGCGGATCCCGGTGGCCTGGGAGCCGTATCTGATCGCGGCCTGAGGCATCATCGGGCGGCACAGAAAGCGCGGGGCCGCCCCGACGAATCGAGGCGGCCCCGGCTCAAGGTGCGGTTGGAAGCGAGACGGGAATTGGCGGCGGGGCGGGACGTGCTCCCCACCTCCCCGTATCGCCGGTGCCCGGGTTGGATTCCGCCGGGCGGCCCGCACGGACCTTCCTAGCGGCCCTGCACCTCCAGCGTCCCGAGAAACATGTGATTCAAGTTAGGACCACCTCCTTTCTCTGGTCCACCGATTGAAGCAAAACGTCGGCGGCGCCGCGACGCTACAGCCGGCCGCGAGCCCTGGCGAAGCGCTCCGCGAAGTCCAGCGCATCGGCGGTTGCGAGCCAGCCGGGCCGACGCTCCGGGAAACAGTCCGCGAGAACCAGACCAGCGGCCGTGAACGGCCGGGCCGCCGACGATCACCTCGGCCGGGTTGCGCCGAACGGCGTGGACCACGGCCTCGCCCACCCGCTCCGGGGGCTGCGTCCCAGATGCGGGTTCGATCCCTCGATGCGGTCCTCGATCCGCCCGTACATGCCCACGCGGCTGATGAAGACCGGGCAGATCGCCGAAAACCCGACCGGCTTCGGTCCATGCTCGGCCCTCATCGCGTGCGTGAACCCGACCACGCCGTGCTTGGTCGCCGAGTAGGAGGCCAGGTAGGGCGAGCGGCGCCTTGCCGGCGAGCGACGCGATGTTGACGACATGGCCCCGGCTGCGCTCGAGCATCCCCGGCAGAATCAGGCGCGTCAGGTCCATCACCGCGAGCAGATTGACGGTGACGATCGCCTCGAGCTCGGCTTGGGTCGTCCCGCCGAACGGCGCCACCGAACTCGATCCCGGCGTTGTTCACGAGGATGTCCAACGGGCCGAGCGTCTCCTCCGCCCATGCCGCGAGGCGCAGACGCTCATCCGGCGTCGGAGAGGTCGGCCGGGTCGTGCTCGACCTGGACCCCCCGGCTGCGCGAGCTCGGCCGCCAGGGCGTCCACCGGGGCCTCCGGCAGATCGGTCAGCGCCAGGTTGACTCCCTCCGCGGCCAGCGCCCGCGCGATGTAGCCGCCGAGGCCGCCGCCCGCGCCGGTGACGAGGGCGTTTCGGTCCCGAAGCTCCTCCACAGGCCGCGCAGCCTATCCGCGAGCGCCACCCGGCCGAAGCGCCGAGCGGTTGCTCTGCGATTAGTCGCTCGCGCCGTTCGAGGAGCCCGCGTCGTCGCCCGTCTTGACGACTCCGTTGCCCGCCTCCTCGGCGGCAACGGCCTCGTCGGCGACCGAGGCGCCCGACTCGACCACCAGGGCGACCGCGCTGACCCGGTCGTCGTCCTTCATGTTCATCACCCGCACGCCCTGCGTCGCCCGGCCCATCTGGGAGATGCCGCCGGCCTTGCGTGCGCTGCACCATGCCGTTCTGGGAGATGAACAGGAGATCCTGGTGCTCGCGCACGATCAGCGCCCCCGCGAGCCCGCCCTTCTTGGCGGTCAGCTTGGCGGTCAGCACGCCCTTGGTGCCCCGCCCCTTGACCGGGTACTCCGCCACGGCGGTGCGCTTGCCGTAGCCGTTCTCGGTGACCACGAACAGCTCCGACTCGTCCCGGGCGATGTCCATCGCCAGCACGCGGTTCGCCCCGCCGCCTGGGATCTTGGCGGATACGTTCATCCCCCTGACCCCTGACGTGTCGCGACCCATCGGGCGCACCCGCTTCTCGCTGAAGCGCGAGGCGTGGCCCGACTTGGAGACCAGCAGTAGGTCCTCATCGCCTGACGTGAGCCTCACTCCCACCAGCTCGTCGCCGGCGCGGACCTTGATCGCGATGATCCCGTCGGCCTTGATCTTGGTGTTGTAGGCCATGAACTCGGTCTTCTTGACCATCCCCTTTGCCGTTGCGAACACCAGGTACTTGCCCTCGGTGAAGTCGCGCGTGGGCTTCACGGCCATCACCCGCTCGCCATCCCGCAGCGGCAGCACGTTGACCAGCGCCTTGCCCTTCGAGGTCCGGGATCCCTCCGGCAGCTCGTAGACCTTGAGCCGGTAGACCTTGCCGCGGTTGGTGAAGAAGAGCAGGTAGTCATGGGTCGAGCAGATGTGGAGGTGCTCGATGTAGTCGCCCTCCTTGAGATCCATGCCCATGACCCCGATCCCGCCCCGGCGCTGCTGGCGGTAGGTGGCGAGCGGCAGGCGCTTCACGTAGCCGGAGTGGGTGATCGAGATCACCATCTGCTGCTCGGCGATCATGTCCTCGATGTCCACGTCGCCCTCGAAGTGGGTGATCTCGGTCCGGCGCTCGTCGCCGTAGCTCGCTTCCAGCTCACCGAGCTCGTCGACGACCAGGCCGTCGATCCGCGCGGGTTCGCCGAGGATCCCGCGCAGCTCGCCAATCCGCTCGATCAGCTCCGCGTGCTCGGAGCGGACCTTGTCGGACTCGAGCGCCGTCAGACGGGCGAGTCGCATGTCGAGGATCGCCTGAGCCTGCTCCTCGGTGAGCTCGAACTTCTCGATCAGTCCCGAGCGAGCGCTGTCGGTGTCGGCCGACGCCCGGATCAGCTCGATCACCGCGTCGAGGTTGTCGAGCGCGATCAGCAACCCCTCGAGGATGTGTGCGCGAGCCTCGGCACGGCGCAGCTCGTACTGGGTTCGGCGGGTCACGACCTCGCGCTGATGGGCGACGTAGTGGTGGATCAGCTCCTTGAGCGAGAGCGTGCGGGGCACACCGTCCACCAACGCGACCATGTTGAGTCCGAAGGCCTGTTGAAGCTGGGTGCGCTTGTAGAGGTTGTTGGTGACGATGTTCGGGTCGGCCCCCCGCTTCAGCTCGATGACGAGGCGCATGCCCGACCGGTCGGATTCGTCGCGCAGGTCCGAGATCCCCTCGAGCTTCTTGTCACGGACCAGGTCGGCGATCTTCGTGATCAGTCCGCCGTCGCCGCCCTTCTTGACCATGAAGGGGAGCTCGGAGACGATCAGGGCGTCCTTGCCGCCGCGAAGCGGCTCGCTGTGGACCCGGCCGCGGATCCTGACGCTCCCGCGGCCCGAGGCGTAGGCGTCGCGGATCCCCTCCATGCTCATCATGCCGCCGCCGGGGAAGTCGGGTCCCTTGACGTGCTCCATCAGCCCATGGAGGTCGATGTCGGGGTTCTCGATGTAGGCGCGTACCGCCGCGGCGACCTCTCGCAGGTTGTGGGGCGGGATGTTCGTCGCCATGCCGACGGCGATCCCCGCCGCGCCGTTGACGAGCAGGTTGGGGAACCGCGACGGCAGGACGAGCGGCTCCTGCTGTGACTCGTCGTAGTTGGGCCCGAACTCGACCGTGTCGGCCTCGATATCGCGAAGCAGCTCGGTGGCGAGCCTGGCCAAGCGGGCCTCCGTGTACCTCATGGCCGCCGGCGGGTCGTCGTCGATCGAGCCGAAGTTTCCCTGGCCGTCGACGAGCGGGTAGCGCAGCGAGAAGTCCTGCGCCATCCGCGCGAGCGTGTCGTAGATGGCGCTGTCGCCGTGCGGGTGGTACTTACCCATCACCTCGCCGACGATGAACGCCGACTTCCGGTAGGGCCGGTTCGGCTGCAGCCCGAGGTCGTGCATCGAGTAGAGCACCCGGCGGTGGACCGGCTTCAGGCCGTCGCGAACATCGGGCAGCGCCCGGCCCACGATCACGCTCATCGCGTAGTCGAGGTAGGAGGAGCGCATCTCCTGGGTGAGCTCGCGCTCCTCGATGCGCCCGGTCAGTGCGTCAAGTCCTTCCATCTCAGCCTCCGCCAACGACGGTTGGCAGGACCCGTCTAGACATCAAGAAAGCGGACCTCCTTCGCGTGCTTCTCGATGAAGTGCTTGCGCGGCTCGACCTTGTCGCCCATCAAATCGGCGAAGACCCGCTCGGCGCTCGACGCGTCCTCGATCGTGACCCGTTGCAGCGTGCGGCTCGAGGGATCCATCGTCGTCTCACGCAGCTGGTCGGCGTTCATCTCGCCCAGGCCCTTGAAGCGTTGGAGCGTGACGCCCAGGCGCGCGAGCTCGAGGATGGCGCGGCGCAACCCGTCGAATGAGTCCGCCTCGCGCCGCTTGTCGCCGAGCGTGACCCGGAATGGCGGGCGGCCGACCTGCTTCAGGAGCTCGCCGTGCACCTCCACGAGGTGCCGGTAGTCGTTCGACTTGAACAGCTCGGCCGAGAGGTGGTGGGTGCGCGCGAGCCCACTCGCCCGGTGAACGGCCTTGACCACCAGCTCGTCCGCCGTCGACGAGATCAGCTCGGTCTCGTATGGCTCCTCCTGGGGATCGGCGGCCTCAACCAGCTTCTTCACGCCCGCGATGCTCGCCGCGCCGGCGTCCAGGATCTGCGACTCGGCCAGGAAGGCGACCGTCTCGTGCCCGAACTCCGCCTGTACCGAGTCCGTCCAGCCCTCGTACTCGCGGAAGCGGCGGTTGAAGCGCTGCCAGCGAGCGGCGGTCAGTCTCGCGCGACTTGCCCTCGGCGTCGGTGAGCTCGTACTGCTCGATCTTGTCGCGAAGCAGCATCTCCTCCAGCTCCGACTCCTTCTCGATGTAGGTCTCCTGCTTGCCGTTCTTGACCCGGTAGAGCGGCGGCGTCGCGATGTAGACGTAGCCCGGCGTCGATCAGCTGCGGCATGTGGCGGTAGAGGAAGGTCAGCGCGAGCGTCCGGATGTGGGCGCCGTCGACGTCGGCGTCGGTCGCCAGGATCAGCTTGTGGTACCGGGCGTCATCGAGGTTGAACTCCTCGTCGCCCACGCCCGTCCCGATCGCGGTGATCAGCGCCTGGATCTCGACGTTCTGCAGCACCTTGTCGATGCGGCTCTTCTCGACGTTGATGATCTTGCCGCGCAGCGGCAGGACCGCCTGGGTGTTGCGGTCGCGGGCCTGCTTCGCCGAGCCGCCGGCCGAATCGCCCTCGACGATGAAGAGCTCTGCCAGCGCGGGGTCGCGAACCGAGCAGTCGGCGAGCTTTCCCGGCAGCGTCGAGTTCTCGAGCGCCGACTTGCGGCGGGTCAGGTCGCGCGCCTTGCGGGCCGCCTCGCGGGCCCGGGCGGCATCGACCGCCTTCTGCAGGATGCGGCGCCCCTCGCCCGGGTTCTCCTCCAGGAACTCGCCGAGCTTGCGGTTCACGGTCTCCTTGACCAGGCCCTCGACCGGCGGGTTCCCGAGCTTGGTCTTCGTCTGGCCCTCGAACTGGGGATCGCGAAGCTTCACCGAGATCACCGCTGTGAGCCCCTCGCGGACGTCCTCGCCGCTCAGGTTCTCGTCCTTCTCCTTCAGCAGCCCCTTCTCGCGGGCATAGGCGTTCAGGGTTCGGGTCAGCGCGGCAGCGAAAGCCGGACAGGTGGGAGCCGCCCTCATGGGTGTTGATGTTGTTGGCGAAGCTGAACACGGACTCCTGGTAGGAGGAGTTCCACTGCATCGCCACCTCGACCTGGCCCTCCTCGGTCTCGTTCTCGAAGAAGATCGGTCTTCCGGTGCAGGGGGTCCTTGTTCTCGTTCAGGTGGCGGACGAAGTCGACGATCCCGCCCGCGTACTGGAAGGTCTCGTGCTGGCCGGCGCCGCGCTCATCGATCAGGTCGATCTCGCAGGTTGCGGGTCAGGAACGCGGTCTCTCGCAGTCGCTCCGAGAGCGTCTGGTAGTCGAGCACGACGTCCTCGAACACCTCGCCGTCGGGAAGCAAGGTGATGATCGTCCCGGTCCCCTTGACCTTCTCGCCGCGCTTCAGGGGGCCCTTGGGGCTCGCCGCGCTCGTAGTCCTGCGTCCACTTGTGGCCGTCGCGGCGCACCTCGAGGTGGAGGCGCTCCGAGAGCGCGTTGACCACCGAGACGCCCGACTCCGTGCAGCCCGCCCGACACCTTGTACCCCCGCCGTCGCCGAACTTGCCGCCGGCATGCAGGGTCGTCATCACCACCTCGGCCGCCGGGCGCTTCTCCTTCTCGTGCTCCTCGACCGGGATGCCGCGGCCGTCGTCGGCGACGGTGACGCTGTTGTCGGGATGCAGGGTCACCGTAGACGTGGTCGCAGAACCCCGCGATCGCCTCGTCCACGGAGTTGTCCACCACCTCGTAGACCAGGTGGTGGAGGCCGCGAGGGCCGGTCGAGCCGATGTACATGCCGGGACGCAGGCGAACCGCCTCGAGGCCCTCGAGGACGGTGATGTCCTTGGCGCTGTAGCCGTCGCTGGCCGCCCTGCCCTTGGTGCCGGGCTTCGGCTTGCCCGTCTTGGTCGTCTGCTTCTGTGCGGCCTTCGCGCTGCCGCCGGTCCGGGCCTTGCTTGCCACTCAGTCCTTTCCGCTCGCTGGCGTCATGAGAAACCCCGACCGACCGAGACGCGACGCCGGAGCGCGCGGCGCGGGCGGTTCGGGGCCTTCGTTCAAGCTCATACAAGGATACCAGGAAGGGCCTCCGGAAAAGCTCGCCGAATTGCAACGAAATACCTGCAAATCACGCTTAAAAGCGCTCCCGGCGCCGTCGGCCGTGAACCGCAGCGCGCTCGACGGGCGCTCGCGGACCCGTCTGACTCGGGCCCGCGCGAGGGCGCCGTTGAGCCGCTTCAGGAGCTCGGTCTGGAGCAGGTCGAGCTCCTGGGCCCAGGTCGCGGATCGGCAGGCGATCGTGACCACGCCGTCGCGCTCGGCGACCGGCTCGGCCTCGCGCGACACCGCCTCCCCGGCGGCGAGCGCCCAGGCGCCCTGGGCCGCCGCGAGGAGCGTCGTCGGCTCGGTTCGCGCCCGAACCTCGCGCAGCGCCGACGCCGACCTGGCGGGGACCGGGGCGAGCCGTCATGCCGCCACGGGCGCCGGTACCGCCTCGCCGCCCTGCGGCGCGAGGGCGCGAGGGCGCGACGCGCCCGTCCGTCGCGGACGGCGAGCTCGGCGCGCGGGCAGGCCGCCGGGAGCTGTGCGGCCTCGGTGGCCGTGACGAGCGCCTGTCCGCCGCCCTCGCGCGAGCCGCTGGGCGAGCAGCTCCCGGCGATCCGGGTCGAGCTCGCTCATCACGTCGTCGAGCAGCATCAGCGGCGGCGTTCGCCGCGCGTCGAACAGGGCTCGGCGCTCGGCGAACAGAAGCGCGAGGAGCGCGGTTCGCTGCTCGCCCTGCGAGCCGTAGCGGCGCAGCGAGCGGTCGCCGAGCGAGACCGCCAGCTCGTCCAGGTGGGGGCCATGGGTCGTGTGCCCGCGGGCGAGGTCCGACTCCCGGCGATCCAGCAGCTCGGCCGCCAGCCGCGCGGGATCGGCGGCTTCCGAGCGCGGCACGTAGCGGAGGCCCGGCGCTCGCCGGGAAGCCCGAGCTCGGCCGCCGCGACGCGGAACTCCTCGGCCAACGCCGCCGACCGCGTCCTCGCCGGGCCTGGATCAACTCGGTGCCCGCCTCCGCCAGCTCGCGATCCCAGGCATCCAGCGAGTCCGGCGTGCGCCGCGCCGGCACGGACTCGTCCCAGCAGCGCGTTGCGCTGGGCGAGCGCCCGGCCGTAGGCGCGACGAGCCTCGGCGCGCCCCGGCCACAGCGCCGCGATGAACGCGGTCCAGGTGGTCACGGCGTCCTGCCGGGGGGCCCTTGACGAGCGCCAGGCGGTCCGGCAGGAAGATCGCAAGCGGCCGGGCGAAGGCCCGCATGCTCCGGGCCGACGGGTTTCTCGTCGACGAGGTGACGACGCTCGCCGCGTTCGGCTGAGCGACCAAAGGAATCGGTGAATCTCGCCGGCGTCCTCTACCTCGACCTCGACCCGAGCTAGAGGCTCGCCGAACGCGATCGACTCGCGCTCGTTGCGGGTTCGACAGGAGTGGCCCGTCAGCGCGGCACAGACCGCCTCGAGCAGGTTCGTCTTGCCCGCTCCGTTCGGCCCCCAGAGCAGGGTGACGCCCTCGCCCAGCTCGCAGCTCCTGATCGGCGAGGTTGCGGAACCCGAGCACGGCGACGCGCGACGACGTTCACCGCGACACCGCTAGACGTTGAGCCGGATCGGCATCACGAGGTAGCTGAAGTCCTCGCGGCCGACCGGCTCCAGGAGGCCTGGCCGGAGCGGCGAGCTCAGCTTGATCACCAGTCCGTCTCCGTCCACGCTCTCGAGCCCCTCGATCAGGAACTGGGGATTGAAGGCGATCTCGAGCGGCTCGCCCGAGTATGGGGCCGGCATCGCCTCGCTCGCGTCGCCGACCTCGGGAGTCTCCGCGGCGATCGTCAGCTCGCCCTCTGCGAACGCGAACCGCAGCGGAGCGTTTCGCTGGGCAAGCTGGCCGATTCGCCTCGCCACCTCAAGCAGCTCCTCGCGCGGCAGCCGAACCTCGTGCTCGAACGACTCCGGGATCAGCTGGCGCCAGCTCGGGAACTGGCCCTCGATCAGCCGCGAGAACAGCACCACGGGGCCGGCGAGGAAGACCGCCTGGTTTCGCGCCAGGGACATCGAGACCTCGTCCGGCCCTTCCTGCGCGATGATCCTCGCCAGCTCGCGCAGCGCACGTGCCGGGACGTTCGCCTCGACCGGCTCGGCGAGGGCGCTGCTCGAGCTCGGTGTGCTTGACGCTCAGCCGGTAGGAGTCGGTGGCGACCATGGTCAGGGTGGATGCCCTCGGCCTGAAACAGGACGCCGGTGAGGATCGGCCGCACCTCGTCGCTCGACGCGGCTCGCGCCACCCGATCGATCGTCTCGGCGAGCGGGCGCGCCGGGAGCACCGCCTGTCGTTCGTCGAGCTCCGGGAACTTCGGGAAAGTCCTCCGCCGGCAGGGTCCGCAGGTGGAACCGCGCTCCCGCGGCGGTCAGCTCGACGTCGCGCTGCTCCGTCCGAAGCGCGAGGTTGACGTCGCCTATCGGCAGGCTTCGAACGACATCGCTCACCAAGCCGCCCTGGAAGCAGCACCGTCCCCTCGGTCTCAACCTTGAGACGTCGGAGAGCGTCGACGCTGAGCCCGATCTCCGTATCGGTGGCGCGGAGCGTCAAGGAGTCGCGGCGGCGCTCGAACTTGATGCCACCGAGAGACGGCAGCGTGGCGCGGGTGGAGACGGCGCGCCCGGCGAGCTGAAGGCCGGTGAGGAGGGAGTCGCGGGAGATGGAGAGCTTCATGCGGGGATCTTGCATCTTCCTATCTGGCTCAGATGTATTGAGGGTGGTGGAGGAGTGTGGAGAAGTCGAGTTCACGTGAGATGGTGCGGCGAAGTGGTGGTGGACGGGGGTTGTGGAGAGTCGGCGGGTTCGTGGAGAATCCGGATCGGTGGCCGGCGGCGCTGGCCGGCGTGGCGGGATAAGCGCACGGGTGCGCTCGAGAAGCAGCGATGGTCTCGGAGCCGGGCTCGAGGCGGCTCGAGACGGCGCGAATGGCGTGAAGCACCGTGCTGTGATCACGGTTGAACTCACGGGCGATCTCGGCGAGGGAAAGCGAGGTGAGGTCACGGGTGAGGTAGATCGCGAGCTGCCGCGCGCGTGGACAACGCGGGCGGTGCGCCTCGGCGGACAGGAGGTCCGCGCGGGAGACGCTCGAAGCACGGCGCAGGCGGCTTCCTGGATCGCGCTCGACGCTGGGAGAGTCGGCGTCGGGATGCGTGTGGCTCGGTGGGCCCGCGTCCGCGCCCGAGCGCTCGATGGACGAGCTCGGCGGTAACGGGCTCGCCGAGCACCGAGGAGAGGGCGACCACGCGGGTCATCGCGCCCTCGAGGCGGCGGACGTTCCCGATCGCGTGGCTGGCGATCTCGCTGAAGCGCGGCGGCGTCGGGGAGGTCGACCGGCCCCTCGGCGGCCATGCGCCAGAGCAGCGTGGTTCGGGTGCGCAGGTCGGGGGCCCCGAGCTCCGACGCAGAGGCCCCAGCGGAAACGGTCTCGCAGGCGTTCCGCGAGCCGCGCGAGCGCGTCGGGCGGGCGGTCGCTCGAGAGGACGATCTGCTTGCCGCCGCGGCGTGAAGCGCGTTGAAGGTGTGGACGAACTCCTCCTGGGTGTGCTCCTTGCCCTCGAGCGCCTGGACGTCGTCGATCAGGAGGGCGTCGAGACCGCGGTAGCGCTGCTTGAAGCGCTCGGGCCCGTCCTTGCGAAGGGCGCCGACGAACTCGGTCGTGAAGCGCTCCGCGGTCGTGTAGTGGACGGTGCAGCTCCGGCCGCTGGCGGCGCAGGTAGTTGCCGATCGCGCCCAGCAGGTGGGTCTTGCCGAGCCCGGGCGGGCCGTGCAGGAAGAGGGGGTTGTACGCCTCGCCGGGGAGCTCGGCGACCGCCAGGGCGGCGGCGTGGGCGAGCCGGTTGCCGTCGCCGATCACGAAGCGCTCGAACGTGTGGCGCCGGGTCGAGCGGCAGTGACTGCGACGCGCGGTGCGTCCAGCTCTTCGCCGTCCGCCGCCGGGCTCGGCTGCCCTCCGGCACGACGACCACGCGCTCGAGCTCGCCGGCCTCATCTCGAAGCGCGCTCTGCGAGGGCCGCGCCGTAGCGGCGCTCGACCCAGGCGCGGGTCGACTCGGGGCGGCCAGACGTAGAGGGTGCCGTCCTGACGCGGACCGGGCCGGAGCGGGTCGATCCAGAGCTGGAAGGTGGACGCCGGGAGGCTCGGCCCTGAGCGCGTCCCGTGACGCGCCCCCAGATCGAGGCCAGGTCGTCTGAGGGCGCGTCGGTAGGCACGGCGCGCGATCATAGAACCGGCCAGGGCCGCTCCGCGCCTGCTCGGCGGCCCGACCTCGCAATTCGCGGCAGAAAGAATGCGGCCCGCTGGCATCGCGCTCCCGTCGGCGGGCGAGGGCGCCGCCTATACTGCCTCGCCGGTCGTGAAGCGGACTTACCAGCCCAAGAAGCGAAAGCGGGCCCGGACCCACGGGTTCCGCGCTCGCATGCGCACGCGCAGCGGCCGCGACATCATCAAGCGCCGGCGCCGCAAGGGTCGCAAGCGGCTGACGCCGTGAGCGCGGGGTCACCGCGCGAGCGGCGCAGACGAGGTCGCCTGTCGCGAAGCGGCGACTTCGATCGCGTGTACCGGGAGGGCCAGTCGCACTCGAACCGCTTCCTGGTCCTGTACGCGTTTCCCCGCGGGCCGCGGGACGACGCGCGAGGTTCGCCTCGGCGTCTCGGTGAGCCGCAAGGTCGGCGGCGCCGTAGAGAGAAATGCCGTGAAGCGCGCGCTGAGAGAGGCGTTCTGGTCGCTGGGCGAAGCGCTCCCGCCGGGGCCTACGACTTCGTGCTGGTCGCGCGGCCCGGACGTCGCCGGCGCTGATCGAGCGCGAGGCACCGGCGGGGATCGCGACCGCGCTCGAGCGAGCTGGTCGCCGAGGCCCGAGCTGCGGGCGGAACCGTCTAGGTTGGGGCGTAAAACGTGAAACGCGTGGCTCCGCTCCGATTGTCCTCGCCCCGATCCGCGCTCTACCAGCGGCTCGTCTCGCCCGCGCTCCCTCGCCGCTGCAAGTACGAGCCCACCTGCTCGGCCTACGCGGTCGCAGGCGATCCGCGAGCTGGGCGTCGTCCGCGGCGCGATCCTCGCCGCCTGGCGCCTCGTGCGGTGCAACCCGTTCAGCCACGGCGGCTACGACCCCGTCGAGGCGCGCACGCTGTTCAGGCCGATAAGCGCGGGGGTCGCCGGCGATGATCCCGTCGACGCCAACATCCTCCAGCCGCTGATCGACGTCGCGAACTCGGTCCTCACCTTCTTCTACGACAACGTCTACGCGAGCTGGGGCCTCTCGATCATCTTCCTGACGATCGTCACCCGGCTCGCGATCCTGCCGCTGTCGCTGAAGCAGATCCGCTCGATGCGCTCGCTGCAGGCCCATCAGCCGGAGATCAAGCGGATCCAGGAGCGCTACAAGGACGACCGCCAGCGCCATGCAGCGCGAGCTGATGGACTTCTACCGCGAGAACAAGATCAACCCGTTCGCCTCGTGCGTGCCCGCTGCTGCTCCAGCTGCCGGTGTTCTTCGCCGCTGTTCTAGCTGCTCCGGAGCGACGAGTTCAAGAACGAGATCCACGCCGCCGGCGGCGACCCCGGCTTCCTCGGCGTGACCCTCGACGAGAAGGCGACCGGCAGCGGCGCTGATCATCCTGATCGCCCTCTACTTCGTGACCATGGTCGGCTCGACCTCGATCATGGCCTCCTCGGCCGAGGGCAACCAGCGCCTGATGATGTACGCGCTGCCCGGTCATCTTCACGCCGTTCGTGATCAACTTCCCCGCCGGCCTGGTCGTCTACTGGATCACGACCAACCTCTGGACGATGGGCCAGCAGTGGGTGGTGAAGCAGGTGATCCCGCCGCCACCGAAGCCGACCGAGGAGGCGGAGAAGGCGGCGAAACCGCCGCCCCCAGCCCGCCGACGCAAGCGCAAGAAACGCCGGCGCTAGCCGCGACCGGTCGAATAGACTCGGCGCGGTGTCGACGCAACGGAGCCAGCGCGTTGCCGGACGAGCCCGCCGAGCCGCGTGCGCGCGATCCTCGAGCGGGTGGTCGACGAGCTGCGACCTGGAGGCCAGACGTCGAGGTCGACGAGGGCGACGAGGAGATCGTCGGCCGGATCGAGGGCGAGGACGTCGGGCTTGCTGATCGGCCGCCGCGGCCAGACGATCGACGCGGTGCAGCTGCTCTGCTACCGGGCGGCGTTCCGGGGGCGCCAGGACCGAAAGCGCGTGGTCGTGGACGCCGCCGGCTACCGGGAGCGCCGCCGCGAGGCGATCGAGCGCCAGGCGGACCGCGCCGCCGACCGGGCGCTCAAGACCGGCAAGGAGATCGAGCTCGAGCCGATGACCCCGACCGAGCGCCGGGTCGTCCACCAGCACCTCAAGGAACGCGCCGGGCTCGAGACGTTCAGCGAGGGCGAGGAGCCCGAGCGCTGCGTGATCGTCGCACCCCTGCTCAGCGATTGAGCGGCTCGGCCAGGCGCCGCGGCTCGAGCTCTCCGACGGCGCGCGCAAGTCGCTGCGCAGCGGTGCTCGACCTGCTGGCCGCCGACCGCGCGGCGCCCAGCGCGGTCCGCGATCCCGCGCGAGGCGTGGCGGGTCCACGTCGCCGACTCGCTGAGCGGCCTCGAGGTCGAGGCGCTGCGCGCGGCGCGGCGGATCGCCGACGTCGGGGCCGGGGCCGGCTTTCCCGGCCTGGCGCTCGCGGCCGCCCTGCCCCGACGCGCGGGTCGACCTGGTCGAGTCGATCGGCCGCAAGTGCGAGTTCATCCGCCAGGGCGATCGAGTCGAGCGGGGATCGCCAATGCCCGGGTCGTCTGCGAGCGCGCCGAGGCGTGGGCGGAAGACGGCTCCGCCGCCGGGTGGGCGCGAGGCTCACGACGCGGTCACCGCGCGCGCCGTCGGCCGGCCTGCGACCGCTCGCCGAGCTCGCCTCGCCGCTGCTGGCCCGAGGGCGGCGTGCTGGTCGCCTGGAAGGGCCGGCGCCGACCGGACGAGGAGCTCGAGCTCGAACGCGCCGCCGGACCGCCTGGCGATGGAGCCGGTCGACGTTCTGCCGGTGGGCCCTTACGCGGGGTCCCGTCCACCGGCACCTGCACGTGGTTCGAAAGCGCGGCCCGACGCCCCGACGGCCTTCCTCGGCGCGCGGGACTGGCGAAGAAGCGCCCGTTCGGAGCTCGGCGCTGAGGCTCGCGGCCCGTCGGCGGCGGCAGGTAAGGTCGGGCGCCGAATGGGCTCGGTCTACGCGATCGCGAACCAGAAGGGCGGGGTCGGCAAGACGACGACCGCGGTCAACATCGCCGCCTGCGCCGCCGCCTCCGGGAACCAGGTGCTGCTCTGCGACCTCGACCCCCAGTGCAACGCGACCGTCGCCCTCGGGCTGGATCGGGACGCCCGCCCCTCCTCCTACGACTGCCTGATCGGGGAGTGCTCGGTCGCCGAGGCCGCGCGCCCGGCCGGGCCCGGACAACCTGTGGATCGTGCCGGCGAACCGCGACCTCGCGGGCGCCGCGGTCGAGCTGCCCCGGATCGAGGGCTCCGACGGGAACCTCCGGCGGATGCTCGGCCCGGTCCGCGAGCGGTTCGCTCCTCACCCTGCTCGACTGCCCGCCCGTCGCTCGGGCCCGGTGACGGTCAACGCGTTGGTGGCGGCCGACCGCGTGATCGTCCCCGTCCAGGCCGAGTACCTGGCGCTCGAGGGGCTCGTCCAGTTCCTCGACACGCTCCAGCTGATCCGCCGTGAGCTCAACCCGGGCCTGGTTCTGACCGGCGTCGTGATCACCATGCACGACGAGCGGACCAGGCTGGCGCACGACGTCGAGCGCGAGCTTCGCGAGCCACTTCCCCGAGCTCGTGTTCAGGACGGTGATCCCGCGCAGCGTCCGCGTCGCGGAAGCGCCGAGCTTCGGCCTGCCGGTCGTCGACCATGCGCCGGGGTCGCGCGGGTCGGTCGCCTACCGGGAGCTGGCGACCGAGCTCGCCGAGCGGGAAGGGGCGAGCAGGGTGTCCGTCGAACGTTCGTCCCAGGAGAAAGAGGCTGTCCCTAAGGCTCAAGTGGAGGTTGAGGATATGACTAAGCGAGGTATGGGCCGAGGCCTGGCGGCCATCCTGCCCGGAGTCCGGGATCGGCGAGCCGCAGTTTCGCGCACGTGCCGGTGGACATGATCCGCCCCAACCCGGGCCAGCCGCGAACCGAGTTCGACGCGGGCGACGATCGACGGCCTCGCCGCCTCGATCGCGGATGCCGGCGTCGTCCAGCCGCTGATCGTTCGCCCGCTGTCCGACGGTCGCTACGAGCTGATCGCCGGCGAGCGTCGCTGGCGGGCGGCGCGGCAGGCCGAGCTCGAGACCGTCCCGGCGCTGATCCGCAACCAGGACGAGGCGGAGCGGCTGCAGACCGCGCTGATCGAGAACATGGCGCGCGAGGACCTCAATCCCGTGGACGAGGCGCGCGCCTGCGCGGCTCTGGTCGACGACCTCGGGCTCACCAAGGAGGAGCTCGCCCGCCGGCTCGGCCGCAGTCGCGGCGTCGATCTCGAACCTGATCCGCCTCCTCGATCTTCCCGACGACGTGCTCGACCTGATCGCCGCGCGGCGAGCTCAGCGAGGGTCACGGGCGGGCGATCCTCCAGGCCCGCGGCGCGGAGACCCGGGCGTCACTCGCCCGCGAGGCGGCCGCGCGCGGCTGGTCGGTGCGCGAGACCGAGCGCCGCGCCAAGGAGGTCGGCGGCAAGCGCCGTCCAAGGTCGTCCCCCATCCCGACCAGGAGGCCGCCCTGGTGCGCGCCGAGGAGGCGCTCGAGTCGGCGCTCGGCACGGGCGTGCGGGTCCGCTCGGCTCGCCGCGGGATCCGGGCCGAGCTCCACTTCGACGATCTCGACGAGCTGCTCGCCTTCGCGCGCTCCCGGCACGTCGCGAGCGAGATGCACGTGGCAGTGAGTCCCTCGCGTCCGTCCTCGGACCCAGCGCCTAGTCCGCTCGACGGCGATCCTACGGCGCCAGCCGCTCGAGCCGCCAGCCCGCGTCCGTCTCGCCGGTAGCGGAAGCGGTCATGGAGGCGCGCCGCCTGGCCCTGCCAGAACTCGATCTCCTCGGGGCGGACCAGCGAAGCCGCCCCAGAAGGGCGGGCGCGGGACCTCGCCGCCGGCGAACCTCTCCTCGGCCTCGCCGCGCGAGCTCGTCGAGCGCCGCGCGGTCCGGCAGCGGCTCGCTCTGGGGCGACGCCCACGCCCCGATCTGCGAGTCGCGCGGGCGGGTCGCGAAGTACTCGTCCGAGTCCGCGTCGGGCAGCGCCTCGACCCGCCCGCGGACCCGCACCTGGCGGTCGAGCTCGCGCCAGTAGACGACGAGCGCGGCCCGCGGTGCCGCCTCGAGCTGCCTCGCCTTCGCCGACTCGAGGTTGGTGAAGAAGCGGAACCCGTCCGGGCCCGAAGCCCTTCAGCAGGACCATGCGGGCGTCGGGCGCTCCCGTCCGCGTCGACCGTCGCCAGGGTCATCGCGTCGGCCAGCGGCACCTCCCGCGCCGGCGGCCTCGTACCAGTCGCGGAACTGCTCGATCGGGTCGGCCGCCAGCGCCGAGCGGTGAAGCGGCGGCATGTCGGGACGGCGCGGCACGGGCGGCGCCAGCGTAGCGATCGACCGCTCGCCACGGCTTTCTACAATGACCGCGGCGAGGGCGATTAGCTCAGTCGGTTAGAGCGCCTCTCTGATAAGGAGGAGGTCCCTGGTTCGAGTCCAGGATCGCCCATCCCTCCGTGGCCGGGCGATCCCGGCCTCTCACATCGCTCGCCGTCCCGGCTCGCTGGAGTCCAGGATCGCCCATCCGTCCCGGCCTGCGTCCCGCTGCGGCCGCTCCCCGCAGGCCTGCTCCATCGCCTCCAGCGACTGCTCGAGCCAGCTGCGGAAGTAGCGCTTGCCGGCCACCAGGTCGAACATCCGGTACTTGAGCTTCCAGGGCTCCATCCCGAAGGTGGCGTCGAGGAAGGTCCCGTCCTGCGCTTCGGTGAGCGCAAAGCGCACGAAGCTGCCCGTGTTGACGCAGCGGATCATGAGCTCCTTGCAGTCCTCCAGCCGATCGACCCGGAGCTTCATCTCGTCCTTGCCGAATGGGGTCTGGACGACCTCTCGGTAGGTGCATCCGGCCTCGAGCCCCTCGCACTCGACCTCGACGACCCGGGGCCACCACTCGGGGTGGCGGTCGACGTCCTCGATGAGGTGCCAAACCTCCTCGATCGGTGCGTCGATGTAGGCCTGTCGCCGAGCCTCCGACATGCGGCCTCCGATTATGGTCGCTTCCGCGGTCCGAGGGCGCGATTCCCCGGCCATCGCGCCCCGCGGGAAGGCCCCCAGGCCGTACCTATAATGGCGCGCAGCCCCGAAGGGCCCGGGAGACCACCTTGCAGCAGATGCAGATCTACGGCGTCAGCTTCGACATGGTCGGCAAGCAGCCGATCGTCCTGTTGAAGACCGTGGACGGGAACCGGTTCCTCCCGATCTGGATCGGGCATCCCGAGGCGGCGGCGATCCTGATGAAGCTCCAGGGCGCCTCGACCCCTCGCCCGATGACCCACGACCTGCTCTCGGACATGCTCGATCAGCTCGACGCAAAGTGCGAGCGGGTCGCGGTCACCGAGCTTCGCGACAACACCTTCTACGCCTCGATCACGATCTCGGTCAACGGGTCCGAGCTCGAGATCGACTCCCGCCCGTCCGACGCGATCGCCCTCGCCGTGCGCACCTCGGCGCCGATCTTCGCCGCCGACGACGTGATCGACGAGTCCTCGATCGAGTTCGAGCACGAGGTCGAGGACACCGAGGAAGTCGTCGAGAAGTTCAAGGACTTCCTCGACCAGGTAACGCCAGAGGACTTCGCCAAGGGCGAGGAGTAGGCCGCCGGACCGCTACGCGGCCTCGAGCAGCGGATGAGTCAGTCCGTGCTCTGCGCAGAGCTCCGGGACGCTCTCCGGCTTGAACTCGAGCCCGTACCGGGCTCCCAGCCCTCCCAACTCCTCCGGGCTGAAGTCGGGCCGCTGGATGAGGGCGCCCAGCTCGTCGAAGAAGTGCTCGAAGCCGCCCGGCGAGATGATCTCGAGGATCCGGCACGGCTCATCGCCGGCGTTCCAGAACGTGTGCCACTGGTCGCGCGGCTTGAAGGCCAGGTCTCCGACCTCGGCGTAGACGACCTCGTCTCCCAGGAGCGCCCCCATCCGGCCCTCGAGGACGAAGCTGTACTCGTCCTCGCGCGAGTGCTTGTGGATCGGCGCCGCAAGGCGCCGAGGCGGCATTGGGTGCTCGACGAGCGAGAAGCCCCCGCCGGTCTCCTCGGTCCAGGCCATCATCCGGGCGCCGATCGAGCCCAGGTCCACCGACTTCCCGTCGGCCGGGCCGACGATCCGGGGTCCCTGGGATGCGTCGAAGCGAACGAGCGGGCTGTGTTGGGTGGGAGCCGTCATGTGTGCCTCCTAGACTTCGTTGAACGGTCGTGTGCAGCGAACCTAGCACCGGACCACGGCTCTGTCAATATTGACTGAACAGCGATGTCTATCGAAATCGACACAAAGGAAGCACCCGCCGCTACAGAAAGCGTCGTCGGGCAGAGCACGAGCTGGAGACGAGGCGGCGGATCACCGAGGCGACCATGAAGTTGCACGGAACGGTCGGGCCCGCCCGGACCACCGTGAGCGCCATCGCCGACGAGGCCGGCGTCCAGCGCGCCACCGTGTACCGGCACTTTCCCGACGACCAGTCCCTGTTCGATGCCTGCACGGCGCACTTCTACGGGCTTCACCCGAGGCCCGACCCGGCGGCGTGGGCGAGCATCGCCGACCCGGACGAGCGGCTGCGGAAGGCCCTCGCGGACCTCTACGCCTGGTACGGGGAGATCGAGGAGATGCTCTCGAACACCACGCGCGACGCCGCGCACGTGCCGGGGCCCACGCGGGAGCGCTTCCTCGCCTACTTCGAGGCGGCTGCGCGCGGTGCTGACCCAGGGGCGCCGAGAGCGCGGACGCCCGCGAGCCCGTGTGGCCGCGGCGATCGGTCACGCGATCGCATTTCCCACCTGGCGCTCGCTGGCCCGCGAGCAGGGGCTCGAGAGCGCCGAGGCGGTCGCGTTGATGGCGGGCATGGTCGCCGAGGCGGGGACGCTAGCTCGGCGCGGTTGACGAGGTCCGGGCCAGCGCCGAGGAGACGATGCGGCCGATGAGCTCCTCGAATCCGATCCCGGCGGCGTCGGCCGCCATCGGGAGGAGCGAGGTGTCCGTCAGCCCGGGGATCGCGTTGGCTTCCAGGACCTGGGGCGTCGAGTCGCGGTCGAGGATCAGGTCCACGCGCGCGAACCCGGTGCACCAGAGGGCCTCGTAGGCAGGCGCGGGCCGCCGCCTGCACCTCCGTCAGCTCGTCTGCGGTCAACTCGGCCGGGCAGAGGTACTCGGTGCGGCCGATCTCGTACCGAGCCTCGTAGTTGAAGAGGTCCTCCTCCTTCGGGCGCACCTCGACCGCCGGCAGCGGCTCCCCGTCGAGCAGCGAGACGGCGAGCTCGCGCCCCTCGACGTGGCGCTCGAGCAGGACCCGGTCGTCGTAGCTGAACGCGGCCACCAGGGCCTCCGGGACGTCACCCCGCGAGGCGGCGAATCGAACTCCCAGAGCCGACCCCTGGCCGGCGGGCTTGACCACGAGGGGGAAGCCGAGCCGAGCCTCGATCTCGTCGAGCGCGTCGGCCGCGCCGAGCTCGCGGAATGCCGTCGAGTTGAACGCGACCCAGTCGGGGGTGGGGATCTCGCTCGCACGCAGCAGGTGCTTGGTGAGGACCTTGTCCATGCACCGGATGCAGGAGGCGACGCCGGGCCCGGTGTACGGGATGTCAAGGATCTCGAGCAGCTCCTGCGGGGTCCCGTCCTCGCCGCCCGGGCCGTGCAGGGCGATGAACGCCAGATCGGGGCGCTCAGCCTTCAGCCGCTCGACCAGGTCGGCCCCCACGTCGAGCGAGACGACATCGTGCGCCGAGGGTCTCGAGCGCGTCCTCCACTCGCGCCGCAGAGCGCAGCGACACCTGTCGCTCGAGCGACCTCCCCCCCTTCAGCACCGCGACCTTCACCGCGTCCTTGCGGCCTCGCCGCAGCGGCACGACGTCGGCCGTCCGCAGGCTCCGGCGGTCGCTCCTCGGGCGTTGCCCTGAGCGCCGGATGCTCGCCGGTGATCGTCTCGTACAGGGCGACCTGCTCGTCGACGACCTTGCCGATCCGGCGAATGCCCTCGCGGATCTCGTCCTCGGTGGAGCCGGAGAAGTTGAGCCGCATCGAGTTGGTGCCGCGAGTTCCGTCCACGAACGCAGCCGCCCCGGGCACGAAGGCGACGTTCTCGCGCAGCGCCTTCGCGAGCAGGTCCGAGGTGTCGATGTAGGGCGGGAGCGTCGCCCACACGAACAGTCCCCCGCTCGGCCGCGTCCAGCTCGCCTGCTCCGGAAAGTGACGCTCGAGCGCCTCCAGCATCGCGTCGCGGCGAGAGCGGTAGACGCCGCAGAGGCTGTCGATGTAGGAGCGCCAGCGATCCTCGGCGAAGTACTCGAGCGCGAAGTACTGCGAGAGGGTGGAGGTGCACAGGTCGGTCGCCTGCTTCCCGAGCGCGATCTTCTCCATCACCGGCGGTGGGGCCACCGCCCAGCCCAGGCGGATTCCCGGCGACAGGATCTTGGACAGGGTGCCGACGTAGATCACGTAGTTGCCGCCGTCGAGCTGATAAAGCGGCGCTTGGGGCTCCCCCTCGTAGCGCAGCAGTCCGTAGGGGTTGTCCTCGACCACGAGCACCTCGCGCTCGCGCGGCGAGCTCGACCAGCCTCCGTCGCCTCTCGGCCGAGAGCGTCACCCCCGCCGGGTTCTGAAAGCTCGGCACGGAGTAGACGAACTTCGGTCGCCGACCGTCGGCCTCCAGGCGATCCAGGAGCGCCTCGAGCTCGTCCACCTTCATCCCATCGGAGTCCATCTCGACCTGGTGCGTGTCCGCCTGATAGGAGGAGAAGACCGGAACGGCGCCCGGGTAGGTGGGCGCCTCGCAGATCACCGGATCGCCCGGGTCCACGAGGGTCTTGGCGATCAGGTCGATGGCCTGCTGGCCGCCGGTGGTGACGATGATGTCCTCCGGGTCGGGTGCCATGTCCTCGGCCGCCATCACTCCGCGGATCGCAGCCTTCATCGCCGCGAACCCGTCCGTCGGCCCGTACTGGAGTGCCTCGGCGGAGGACTCCTGGGCGATCCGGGTCATCTGTGCCGCGAAGCTCTCGGGCGGGAAGGTCGAGGTGTCCGGGAGCCCTCCCGCGAGCGAGATGACCTCGGGCCGTGCCGTGATCGCCATCAGGTCTCGCATCGCCGAGGAGCGCATCGTCCGGGTGCGCTCGGCGAAGAGGCTTGCGTAGCGCTCGAGATCGCGAGCGGTCGGGTGGGCGCGGCGATGGGCCGGCGGCGTCGGACGGTTGGCTGGGGACCCCTGTTCGGGCTCTGACACGCCCTCAGTGTTGCGAACGCGATGGCGGCCTGCGATCGGCACCCCGCTGCGGCCGGCCGATCAGGCGGTCGACCTGCGAGACGACAACCGAGCCATCCCCGACGGCCGAGGCCACGCGGTTGATGGAGCTGTGCCGGAGTCGCCGGCGGCGAACACCTGCGGCATGCTGGTCTCCAGGGCCTGCGGGCTGCGTTCCAGCGGCCAGCACTCGACCACCCGTCCGTCCCGCACCAGGTCGAGGCCGGTCAGCAGGTAGCCGCCGCGGTCGCGCTCGATGTCGTCCGGCAGCCATTCCGTGTGCGGATCGGCCCCGATCAGCATGAACAGGCCGGCCGCCTCGACGAGCTCCTCGTGGCCGGACTCGTCCCGCAGCAACAGCCGCTCGAGGTGATGGCGCCCGCCGCCCCCCACGACGGCAGTTCCGAGGCGGACGGTCACGTTCTCCGTCGCCTCCAGCTCGCGCCTGAGGTACTGGGACATCGTGTCGCCCAGCGTCTTTCGCCGAACGAGGAGGGTGACGTGGTTCGCGTAGCGCGAGAGGTGCATCACCGCCTGCCCCGCGGAGTTGCCCCCGCCGACCACGTATACGTCCTCGCCCTCCAGGTGGCGGGCTTCGGCGATGGACGCCCCGTAGAAGACGCCGGCGCCCACGAGCTCCTCCAGGGAGGCGATGCCGATCCGCCGGTAGGACACCCCCGTTGCGAGCACGACGGCCTCGGCGGTCACCTCGCCGATCTCTTCGATCGCCGAGCTCGAGCCCTCCGTCCGCGGGACGCAGCTCGGTCACCTCCCGCATCAGCAGGAAGCGCGTTCCGAACACCCACGCCTGCTGGTAGGCGCGCTGCGCGAGCTCGGCACCGCTGACCCCGCGGGAGAACCCGAGGTAGTTGCGGATGAGCGAGCTCGATCCAGCCTGGCCCCCGATCGCCTCGCGCTCCACCACCAGCGTGCGGAGCCCCTCCGAGGAGGCGTAGACGGCCGCCGTCAGTCCCGCCGGCCCGGCTCCGACGATCACCAGGTCGAAGTGCCGTTCTCCCTGCGAGCTCGGTGTTCACGCCGAACGCCGCCGCGAGCTCGGGCCTCGTGGGATCCACGAGGACCCGGCCGTCGTGCATGATCGCCACCGGCGTCTCAGCCGCCGCGGCTCCCGCCTCCTCGAGCGCCCGGCGTCCCCTTTCCGAGTCGCTCGAATGGAACGCGTGCGGCACGCCGTTTCGGGCCAGCAGACTCTGGAGCTCGTGCCCCCGCGTGGACCACTGGCGTGCCACCAGAGTGATCTCGTTCGCCGCGGGCGACCGCGCTCGGGACCACTCGTGGAGGAACTCGACCACCGTGCGATGGAACTGCTCGTCGCCCGCCTGGAGCGGCTTCATCACGTAGTAGTCCATGTGGCGCTGCGCCATGCCCTGGAAGATCGCCTCGGCGGTCGGCGGATCCCCCCAGGCCCCCCAGTCGATCAGCAGGCCGCGCTTGGCGTGAGGGTGCAGCCTGCCCACCTCCGCGAGCAGCTCGGTGCCCTCGATCTCGCTCATCCACTGGGCGGCGAGAACGACGGCGACCGGGATTCCCTCGTCCTGCATGGTCCGCAGGGCCGCGAGGGCCGCGCGCGGCGAGGGCTCGCACACGACGCGGTAGTCCCACCCGTATCGCTGGGTCAGATCGCGCTCGATGAGCGCCAGGGCCGTCGCGTCGTCGTCCACGGCAAGGACGACCGGACCCGCTGAGTTAAAAGCATCCTCCATGACCCGATGGGCGCCTCGATGGTACCCGTGGCACCCCTTCGCCCGTCCCGACGCGGATCGGAAATCGGCGCGCCGCCGTGCGCCGAGCGACTAACGTTCCGCGGCGTGGGTCGGCTGCGGGTGGAGATCGGCGTCCTGCTCGGGAGCGGTGGCGCTCGTCCTGGCTCCGGCCAGCTTCGCGGCGAGCCCGTCCCTCTACCACGGTCCGGCCCCGCGCCCGGGACCGGACATCCTCTATCGGGCCCCGGCCAAGGCCCCGCAGCTCCAGAACGCCGGCGTCTGGCACGCGAACCCGATCCTCGTCTCCGGCGCCAGCGCCTACCGCGATGGCGAGTTCCTCTACCAGGACTTCCTCTACGACGACCACGGCGCCAAGGGCGCCCTCGCCGATCCCGGCGACCCGCGGACCGCAGGCGACAGCTTCTCGAGGCCGAACGGGACCTACACGTACCCGACCGCTCCGGCCTACGCCGACAACGCCGCCGACCTGGTCGAGCTTCGCGTCAAGCCGCTGGCCGACCGCGACCGCATTCCGGATCACGCTCAACACGATGAAGGACCCGAAGCTCGTCGGGACGACGATCGCGATCGGCGGATCGCCGCAGCCCCGCGCAGTTCCCCACGGGGCCAACGCCATCGGCCCCGGCCAGCCTCTTCCTCACCGTTCACGGCACCCACGCCGACCTGCTCGACGCCGCCACCGGCCAGCCCGTCACGCCGGCCGCCGCAGGTGACCGATCTCGACCGCCCGCCGCCAGATCGAGGTGCTCGTCCCGCACGCAGGCCTGGAACCCGGGCGCGCAGGACCGTTCGGCTGGCCGCCGGCGTCGGGCTCTGGGACCCGGCGGCCAACAGGTACCTGGTGCCGGGGCGCCGCCGCCGACGCGACGCACCCCGGGCGGCGCGGCGGGGCTGCGCCAGCCCACCGCCTTCTTCAACGTCGCCTTCCGCTTACGACGGAGCCCTGGCAGCACGCCTACCCACCCGACTCGGTGTTCACCGACCCCGCCTGGTGGCGGGACCGCGCAGCAGGGCGACGGCGCTCGCCAACGGCGACCTGACCCCGTTCCACGCCCAGGTCGACTTCGGCAAGCTCGAGCGCGGCGTGACGGACGACATGCGCGGGAAGCCCGACGGCGTGCCGACGTCCGGGCCCGATGGACCGGATCCTGGCGAGCCACTTCGAGACCAGCAGGGCGCGCGACTACGCGCCCACCTGCGGCCAGGCCACCGACTGCCAGGGCGAGCTGCGAGGCCGGCTCCAGCCGTACGCGATCTACGTGCCCGAGAAGCCACGGCCCTCCGCGTGGCTACGGCCTCACCCTGCTTCTGCACTCGCTCGGCGCCAACTACAACCAGTTCTCGGACACCCGCAACCAGTCGCAGCTCGGCGAGCGGGGCCCGGGCTCGATCGTGATCACGCCCGAGGGCCGCGGGCCTGACGGCTGGTACTACGGCCACGCCGGCGCCGACACGTTCGAGGTCTGGGCCGACGTCGCGCGCCGCTACCGGCTCGACCCGGATTGGACCGCGATCTCCGGGTACTCGATGGGCGGCTACGGCACCTACAAGTTCGCCACCCAGTTCCCGGACCTGTTCGCCCGGGCGAACCCGGTCGTCGGGCCGCCCGGGCTCGGGCGTCTGGGCTCCGCCCGACCCGCCGCAGCCGGGCGGCGCGGCCAGCAACACAAACCGCATGCTCGCCTCGGTGCGGAACATCCCGTTCCTGATCTGGGACGGCTCCGAGGACGAGCTGGTCCCCGTGGCGGGCGCCGTCGCCCAGGCGCAGACCTTCGACGATCTCGGCTACCGATACACGTACGACCTGTTCACGACCGCGGACCACTTCACGCTCGCGGTCGAGGACCAGTACGCGCCGGCCGCGGCGTTCCTCGGCACCCAGCGGGTGCGACCGCGATCCGCCGCACGTCTCCTACGTCGTCAATCCGAAGATGGACTTCGCGGGCAGCCGGAACGGTCGCCGACCACGCCTACTGGCTGTCCGGCCTGCGCCTCCGCGATTCGACCGGGAGCGCTCCCCTCGGGCAGCGTCGACGCCCGGTCGGAGGGATTCGGCCTGGCGGACCCGACGCCGAAGCCGACCCGGACCAGTCCGTCCAATCTGCTCCAGGGGGGCAACCTCGCCGCCGCTGCAACTACAGCGAGCGTCGTAAGAGCCTGGGGCCCGCGCCGCAGACGGTCCCGAAGAGGAACGTGCTGCATCTCGACGCCCACAACCTCGCCCGCGCGGTCGTCCACCCGGCGCGCGCGCATCTGAGCTGCCACGCGAAGCTCGACGTGACCACGGACGGCCCGCTGACCCTGACGCTCGCCGGCTGCGGGGCCCCGCTCCACTTCGGCTCCTAGCGCGCAGTCGGAGAGAGCGGGTCGATGCTCTAGCCTCTTTGCGCCGATGAGCCTCTTCCTCGCCACGTGTCAGGGCATCGGTCTCGCGGTCGCCGCCGGCGCCTTCGCCGGCGCATCCGGGCGCCGAGGCACGATCGGGATCGCGCTGGCCGTGCCGGCGTCCATCGGCGGCGGTGTCCTGTTCGCCATCTCGCTCTCGAACCGTGACCATCCTGCGTGGCCCGGCGTGCCGCTCGGGATCATCATCGCCCTGCTCGCATTCGGGGTGGTCAGCGCCGTGGTCGCCGGGGCCCAGGCCCGGGCCAAGGGCGCATCGTCGATCGGCCTGATCGTGGCCGTCGTAGCCCTGATCGTGGCCGTTCTGTCGGTGTTCGTTGAGCCCTTCGGCTTGGTCGCGTTTGTCGCGCTGTTGTGGCTCGCGTCAGCCCGCCACCGCCGCGCCCAGCGCAAGTACGAGGGGCTGCGCGTACTGCGGTGAC
This sequence comes from uncultured bacterium, assembly GCA_963772345.1. GTDB lineage: Bacteria > Actinomycetota > Thermoleophilia > Solirubrobacterales > 70-9 > AC-56. The sequence continues at coordinate 34,198 of CAVYXB010000007.1, forward strand.
GGCCGGATCCGCGCCGCCGTACGGCTCCGGTTCGGTGCACGCGTCTCGGAAGCTCTGCCTGATCGTCGTCGACTCGTTGCGGACCGACATGCTCCTGCGTGCCGTCGCGGAGGACCTGGCGCCGAACTTCGCAGCGCTGATCGAGCGCGGCATGCTGATCGGCGACTGCGTGTCAGCCTTTCCCTCGGTGACTCCGGTGGCCTGTTCCGAGATCGCGACCGGGGCGAGTCCCGAGCGGCATCACATCAGCGGGATGAACTGGTACCACCGGGCCGAGGAGCGCTATGTCGAGTATGGGTCCTCGCTGGAGGCGACCCGGGCCTTCGGCCTCTTCAAGACCCTCTACGACACCGTCTACAACATGAACATGGCCCACCTCTCCCACGAGGTGGAGACCGTTTTCGAGCGCTTGGGCGACGCGGGCGTGAGAACAGCTTGCACCCCGTTCCTGATCTATCGCGGACGCCGTCGGCACGAGCTCGAACTCGAGGGCGTGCTGCGGCGGGTCGCCCTTGCCGCCAACTTTCGCCACGCCGTCTGGGGACCGGACGAGCTCTTCTACGGGGAGCTGTACGCGAGCCGGCGGGTCCCGTGCAAGCCGACGCTGGCGCGTCCCGGCACCCGCGACGCATACTCGGCCTGCGTCGCCCGGGAGCTGATCGACGACGACGGCTACGACTTCCTCCTGTTCTCGCTCCCCGACAACGACCATCACACCCACACCAACGGGGTGGCCGCGATGCCGAACTCGATCGCCCACGCCGACCACTGCTTCGGCGAGATCGTGGACGCTGCGGGCGGGATGAACGCCTTCTGCGATGCGCATGCGGTGATCCTCGTCGCCGACCATGCGCAAACCGACGTGGGCTCGCCCGTGCCGCATCGCGGCGGCGCTGGGCGAGCGGTGGGCGGTGCTCGAGCCGAACGCCCAGCGCTCCCGAGCTTGCCGAGCTCGCGGTCAGCCCGACGGCGCGGGCGGCGGGGCTCTACCTGCTTCGCGAGGACGAGCGTCGCGGGCCGCAAGCTGACCCGACTGTGGTCCGATCTTCGAGGGCTCGAGGGCGTGGACCTGGTCGCCAGGCTGTCATATGCGAACGGCGGCGACCCGGAGGCGATCGTCGAGAGTGCGCGCGGGGAGCTTCGCTTTCGCCCCGGCTCCCAGGTCGTCGATCGGCGCGGCATGGCGTGGGATCTCGACGGACGCCTCGACGTGCTCGGAATGGAGCCCATGGACGGAAGGCTCGCGAGCGAGGACTACCCGGACGGGCTCGCGAGGCTCTGGTCCGCCCTTCGGGCGCCGAATGCCGGTGACGTCCTCGTCTCTCTGGCAGAGGGCTACGAATGCGTGGACTGGGGAGGCGTCACCCATGCGGGCGGCGCCAGCCACGGCGCCCTGGCGGCCGGCGACTCGCTGGGCCCCCTCGTCCTCTGCGGGCTGGACGTCGCCGAGGACGCTCGGGAGCAGTGGGCGCTCCGCGACGTCGCCGGCCTCGTGCTGCAGCACTTCGGCATTCGGCACGGGCCCGCGGACGGCACGCCGGAGCGCTCTGCCGCGCTCGCGCGATGAACCGAGCTGCCGCAGAACCGTGGACGCCGGGCGGCAACGGCTGAGCCCCAGAGGCCCGCGAGGCTCTGCGGCCGTCGGCGCGGTCGTCGTGGCGGCCGCCCTCACCTGGGCGGCGCCCTCATCAGCTTCTTCCACCTCGGTTGCGGGGTCCACTCCCGGGGCCGCCACCGGGAGCTCGGCGGCCGCCGCGGCGCAGCAGTCCTCGGCGACGCTGGAGCCGCCGATCGACAAGGCCGCACGCGATCCGCATCGCGAGAACCGACCCCAAGGTCGCCTCCGAGCGCCGCACGCACGGGCCGCTGACGGCATCGGCGCAGGGGAAGCCGGGCACCTGGCAGGTGGACTTCTACGCCGACGGAGTGGATCGCGTGCAGGTGGTCGTCGACGACGCCAGCGGCCAGATTCGCGAGTCCTGGACCGGCTACCAGATCGCGTGGCAGATGGCCCGCGGCTACAGCGGGCAGTTCGGGCACAAGCTCAACGCCCCCTACGTCTGGATACCGCTGGCCGCGATCTTCTTCCTCGGGCTCTTCGACTTCCGACGCGCCCGCCGAGTGGCGCACCTCGACCTGCTCGTGCTGCTCTCCTTCGGGATCTCCGAGATCTACTTCAACGCGGGCAACATCGGCGTCAGCGTGCCGCTCGCCTATCCGCCCCTTCTCTACCTGCTCGCGCGGATGGTCTGGACGGGCTTCCGAGGGCCCGGGGCCGGGCTCCGCCCGTCGGCGCCCGTCGCGTGGCTGGCGATCGGTGGCGCCTTTCTGCTCGGCTTTCGAATCGCGCTCAACATCGCCGACTCGGGGGTCATCGACGTGGGCTATGCGGGCGTGATCGGAGCCGACCACATCGCCCACGGGCATGCGATCTGGGGCAACTTCCCCTCCGACAACCAGTTCGGGGACACGTACGGGCCCTTCAACTACTACGCGTATCTGCCGTTCGAGCTCGCGCTTCCCTGGAGCGGACACTGGGACAACCTCCCGGCCGCCCACGCGGCGGCGATCTTCTTCGACCTGGCGACCGTCGCGGGCCTGTTCGTGCTCGGCCGCCGCCTGCGGCGGGGCGCGGAGGGCACCAACCTCGGCGTGATCCTCGCCTTCGCCTGGGCCGCCTACCCGTTCACGGACTATGCGCTCCAGTCGAACTCGAACGACACCCTGATCGCGGCCCTGCTCGTCTGGGCCCTCGTTCTGTTCGCGTTGCCGGTGTGGCGAGGGGTCCTGCTCGCGCTGGCCGTCGCGGCCAAGTTCGCGCCTCTGCCTCTCGCGCCGCTCTTCGCGACCGGCCAGACGGGACTCGCGGCGCGCGGCGACCGCGCGGGAGGGCCGCTACTGCGGCTTCGCCCGATCGCCGCGTTCTCGATCGCCTTCGTCGCGGCCATCGTGCTGATGGCCGCGCTGCCCGCGGTCGACCCGGGGCTGGCGACGTTCTACGACCGGACCGTCAAGAGCCAGCTCGACCGTACCTCGCCGTTCAGCGTCTGGGGCCAGGATCACTCGCTCGAGTGGCTCCAGACGGTGGTCAAGGCGCTCACGGTCGCTCTGGCGATCGTGGTCGCGTTCGTTCCACGCCGCCGTTCGCTGGTTCAGGTCGCCGCCCTGGCCGCCGCGGTGATGATCGCGGTCCAGCTGGTGGCCGAGCACTGGTTCTACCTCTACATCCCCTGGTTCTGCGGGCTCGCGTTTCCTGCAATCGCGTTCTCGACCAGGCGCTCCAGCTCGCCGACGGACTCGCCGAGCTCCGTCGCCAGCGCGCCCGGCCGGCGCCTGGCGAAGGTCGCGGCGAGCGAACGGTAGTACCAGAGCACCTCGTCCCGCTCCGCGTTGAACCGGGTCCACAGCTCCTCGCCGATGTCGCGGTAGTCGACCACGATCGTGCGCATGTTGTGGAGCTTGTCGGCGAGTGAGACGTGCAGGGACGCCTCGGACGCCGTCTCGAGGTGTGAGAGGTAGTCCTGCTTTCGCTGGCGCCAGGGGGGCTTGGGGTCGCCGAAGCTGTCGCTGCACTCCTCGACGATCTTCGCCACCGGCCCGCCGAACTCGTCGCGGATTCGCTCGAGCGTCGCGAAGCCTCCCTGGTCCTCCGCCGCGTCGTGCAACAGTGCCGCGATCGCCTCGTCCTCCGATCCACCTGTCTCGATCACGATCGAGGTGACCCCGAGCAGGTGGCCGAAATAGGGGATCGCCGATCCCTTTCGCGTCTGCTCGCGGTGAAGCTCGAAGGCCAGCTGGAGTGCCCGGGCGAAGCGCTCACCAAGCGCGGGAATGCTGGTGGTGACCACGCCCCGATGCTAGCCGGGCCCGCAGCAATCGGCAGGTCGTCGGTTCAGCCGGGGGCGGGCATCAGGACCTGCTCGATCGAGTCCGCGTGGCCGCCATCGCCGACGCTTACAACGACGCCGTTGATCCAGACGTCCTCGTCGGCGGTGTCGAACTTGACCGGCATCTGCGTCCGGAACGCCTCCACCGCCTGCTCGCGGCGCACGCCGATGACACCGGCGCGTGAGCCCGTCATCCCGACGTCGCTGATGAACGCCGTGCCCCCCGGCAGCACGCGGGCGTCGGCCGTGGGGACGTGGGTGTGGGTTCCAAGGCACGCCGCCACCCGTCCGTCCAGATGCCAGCCCATCGCGACCTTCTCGCTGGTCACCTCGGCGTGGAAGTCGACCACGACCGCGTCCGCGTCGCCGCGCACCTTGGAGAGCACGGCGTCGGCCTCCGCGAACGGCGATCGGGCAGCCCTCAGCTGCACGGAGCCGCTGAGGTTGACGACCGCGAGCCGCCGGTCCCCGACGGGCACCACCGTGTGCCCGCGCCCCGGATTCCCGGCCATGTAGTTCGCGGGGCTGCATCACGCGGTCGGATCGGTCCAGGAAATCGTAAGCGTCCCGATGGCGATAGACGTGGTTGCCGGTCGTGATCACGCCGACTCCGAGGTCGAAGAGCTCCCGCGCGGTCTTCTCCGTGATCCCCAGTCCTCCCGCCGTGTTCTCGCCGTTCGCGATCACCAGATCGGGCGCATGGCGCTCGCGAAGCTCCGGCATCGCTGCCGCGAGCCCGGCTCGGCCCGGCCGGCCCACGATGTCGCCGATGAAGAGGATGCGCACGGACGAGAGAGCCTAACCTCCGCCCGCGGGGCCCCTCGAGATCGGTGCTGGGCTCAGGCGGACGGTGTGCCGGCGCCCGCGGCGGCCGCGAGCTCGCGATGGGCGGCCTCCGCCAGGTCGGCGGCGGTCTCGCCCCCGCTCGTCGGGCCAGGCGCCGGCCACCGCTCGATACAGCTCATCCGCTGCCTCGTCCCCGCCAGCGGAGGCGTCGTCGAGTCCCCGGAATGCACGCGCAGGAAGCCAGCAGCTGAGCAGCCAATCCTCGCCCGCAAGCAGGTGCACCGGCTCGAACAGCGAGGTCACGTCGCCGTTCTCGCGTGGAACGTGACGGGTCCGGAATCCTGAGGTGATCGCGATCCGGCCGGCGTCGTAGCTCCGGCCGGCGGGGTAGCGGGCAGGGGTGATGAGGTCGCGGACCATCCGTGGCGTGAGCTCTCCGGCGCAGACCGGATTGAGAAGCGCGAGCGCCTCCGAATCCCGCAGGACGCCTCCGTAGAGATCGACCCAGCGAATCGCCTCCGAGCCCTCCAGTTCCTGGAGCCGAGCCGTGCGGGGCCGTTGTCCGGGCAGCCAGGCGCTCGCCTGCCGGATCAACCTCTGCCGCCGGTGGATGTAGCGAGCGCGGTTTGCTTCCGCCGCCCCTGGAGAACTTGCCGTGATCACTGCGCGAATCCCTTGCCGTCTCATGAACGGTCGCCGCCGGCCGAAGCTTCCGCTCGCCTGCCGTCCACTAGCGTTCCGGAGCGTGAGCGCCCACGGCGACGGAGAGGTGGTGATCGAGACTCGCGGGCTCGCCAAGCGCTTCGGCGACCGCGAGGCGCTGAAGGGCGTCAGCTTCGACGCCCATCGCGGTGAGCTGTTGGCCATCATCGGCCCCAACGGCGCGGGCAAGACGACGCTGCTCTCGATCCTCGCCGGGATCAGGGAACCGGATGGCGGGTCGGTCAGCCGTCCCCCGGGCGAGATCGGCTGGGTGCCCCAGCAGGCCGCCCTTTACCGGCGCCTCACGGTGGAGGAGAACCTTCGCCTGTTCGCCCGGCTGGAGCGCGTGCCGGACACCGAGGCCACCGTGGAGGAGATGCTCGCCCAGAGCGCGCTGACCGATCGGCGCCACGATCAGGTCGCAACCCTGTCGGGCGGGAACCAGCAGCGGATCAACATCGCACTCGGCCTGCTCACCCGGCCCGCCGTCCTGCTGCTGGACGAGCCGAGCGCCGGGCTGGATCCTCGCCAGCGGGAGCGGCTGTGGGAGTTCGTGCTCGATCTCGCGGGCGGCGGCACCACCGTGATCTTCTCGACCCACAACATCGCCGAGGCGGAGCGCTATGGCCAGCGACTCCTCGTCCTCGCGGACGGGGAGACGCTCTTCGACGGTAGCTCGCGGGATCTGCACGCGGCCGTGCCCGAGGCGGGCGCGCGAGACTTCGAGGAGGCGTTCGTCGCCTTCCTTCGGGACCGGGGCCACTGAGCCATCGTGGGCGGGGCGTGACCAGGTGCGCTGGCTCTTCCTGAAGGACCTCCAGATCCTTCGCCGCTCGCCTCTGGTGACGGTGCTCCTGATCCTGTATCCGGTGGCGATCGCGGTGCTGATCGGGTTCGCGCTCTCCCGCGGGCCCGAGAAGCCCCGGGTTGCATTTCTCAACGAGGTCACCCCGGGCACGCCGCTCGTCGTGGGCGGAACCCAGTTCGACATCACCGGCGCGAAGAGCGAGCTCTGCTCGCGGCTGGACTGCGTCGCGGTTTCGAGCGAGGCCCAGGCGCGGGACATGGTCGAGTCGGGAGACGCGCTCGCGGCCCTGATCCTGCCGCCCGACCTGATCACGAAGCTCGAGTCGCTCGGCGGCCTGAACCCCACCCAGCCGACCGTGCGGGTCCTCGTGAACGAGGAGGACCCCGTGAAGGCGGCGCTGGTCAACGATCGGATCAGCTCGCTCGTCACACAGGCGAACCTGCGGATCTCCAAGGAGGTCTCGCACATCTCCGGCACCTACCTCACCCTCCTCACTCAGGGAGGCAGCTTCAACCTGCTCGGGCAGACCCTCAACATCCTGGGCCTGAACCACTCCGAGCGGATTCTCGAGCGGGTGCGTTCCGACCTGCCGGCGAAGAGCCCCGTCGTCCACTCGCTGGACGAGGTGATCCGCTTCGCTCGCCTGGCCGGACAGAACCTCGATCAGGCCAAGCCGCTGCTCGCCTCCGTCGCGCACCCGATCGAGGTCCAAAAAGAGGTGGTCTCGGGCTCGCCGCCGAGCCTCGACTCGTTCGCGATCGCCGTCGCCGCGACCGTGACGCTGATGTTCGTGACCGTGCTCCTCGTCGCCGGTTCGCTGGCGCTGGAGTGGGAGGAGAACGCCTACCCGCGACTCGTTCGGGGACTCGTGGGGCGAACGCGCTCTACTCGGAGAGAAGATCGGGCTCGGGGTGGCTCTCTCCCTGGCCGTGACCCTGTTGATGCTCGCCGGCCTGTCGCTCTTCGTGGACATCCACTGGGGCCGCTTCCCGGCCATCGGAGCGGCGATCGTGGCGGGGGGCGCCGGGTTCGCGGCATTCGGTGCCGCGATCGGCGGCGCGACGCGCGACGTCCGCGCCAGCTCGCTGCTGGCCTTCATGGTTTCGCTTCCGGTCGCCTTCATCTCGTTGGTCGAGTCGGGCACCGTGAGCCCCGGCCTCTTCGACGTGATCAAGGTGATCCGCGCCGTCTTCCCGTTCGACGCCGCCCTGGATGCGATCTCGGGCGCCCTGGACGCCTCTGGACCGAGCCTGGGTATTCCGCTGATCCACCTCGGGATCCTGGTCGTCGCATACGGCGTGCTCGCCCGGCTCACCCTCCGCCGCCTCTCCTGAGTCATCCGATAGGCGTGGGAGACTCCCGCCGTTTTCGAGTCCCGGAGGAGGTAATCCGATGTCGCGTTCCACCTGGGAAAGAGTCGCGCCGCTCGCCGGCGTGGCCTTCTTCGCCCTGATCGTCGCCGTCTTCATCCTCGACAACAACACGCCCGATGCGAACGACTCGACGGCCAGCGTGGTTGCGTACTGGACCAGCCACCATTCGCGCGCGGTGATCGCCGGGCTTCTGGGGGCGCTTGCGGTGGCCTTCTTGATCTGGTTTGCCAGCAGCCTGAGGAGCTCGATGATGCGGTTCGAGGGCGGTACGGGCCGGCTGTCTCTACTGGCCTTCGCCGGGGTGCTGCTGGTGGCGTTCGGCGGCGCCATCGGGTCGAGCTTGGACTTCGTCCTCGGGGACGCATCGGTGGACCTGCACAACGGTCACGCCGACTTCGTGATCCAGACGCTCTCGGCGCTCGACGGAGACTTCTTCCTGCCGTTCATCGTGGGCTTCCTCATCCTGATGGTCGCCAGCGCGACGCTCGCCTTTCGCCACGGCGCGCTGCCGAAGTGGCTGGGGTGGGTTTCCGTGGTGATCGCGATCTCGCTGGTGACCCCGGTCGGGTTCATCGGGTTCCTCGCGTCGCTCGTCTGGATCCTGGTGGTCAGCATCCTCCTGTACATGCGCCAGGACTCCGAGCCGGCTCCGACGGCGACGGCCACCCAGACGCTCTAGCCGCACGGGCGGGCGGCCGCCCAAGTCCCCGCCGTAGAATCCGGGCCGTGAGCTTTCCGGCGACCCGCATGCGCAGACTTCGGCGTACGCGACCGCTCCGCGAGCTGGTGCGCGAGACGGATCTCTCGCCCAACCACCTGGTGCAGCCCCTGTTCGTCGTCAGCGGCGAGGGGATCCGCGACGAGGTGCCTTCGATGCCGGGCGTGGAGCGCTACTCGATCGCGGAGCTCGTCGGCGAGGCCTCCGAGCTCAGGTCCGTGGGCATCGGGGCCGTGATCCTGTTCGGGATCCCGGCGTCCAAGGACGAGGCGGGATCGGGCGCGTACGACCCGGAGGGGGTTGTCCAGATGGCCGTGCGAGCGCTGAAGGAGGCACATCCGGAGCTGGTCGTGATCACCGACGTCTGCCTGTGCGAATACACGTCGCACGGCCACTGCGGGATCGTTCGCGACGGCGAGGTGGACAACGACATCACGATCGAGCTCCTGGCGCAGACCGCGATCTCGCAGGCCGACGCCGGTGCCGACGTCGTCGCTCCGAGCGACATGATGGATGGCAGAATCGGGGCGATCCGCTCGCAGTTGGACGAGGAGGGGCACTCGAACGTGGCGATCGTCGCCTACAGCGCCAAGTACGCCTCGGCGTTCTACGGTCCCTTCCGCGAGGCCGCCGAGTCCACGCCCTCCTTCGGCGACCGCCGCGGGTACCAGATGGACGGGGCGAACGCGCTCGAGGCGGTGCGTGAGGCGGAGCTCGACTTGGCCGAGGGCGCCGACGTCGTGATGGTGAAGCCGGCGATGCCCTACCTCGATGTGATCCGCCGCGTGAAGGACCAAACGGGCGCGCCGGTCGGCGCGTACCAGGTCTCCGGCGAGTACTCGATGCTGAAGGCGGCCGCCCAGAACGGGTGGATCGACGAGCGGGCAGCCGTCCTCGAGAGCCTGACGGCGATTCGGCGCGCCGGGGCCGATCTCGTGCTGACCTACTTCGCGAAGGAGGCCGCGGGTTGGCTTTGAGCGGCGCGGACGCGCCACTCAAGCAGCCCCGGCCGAAGGTGCGCTCGCGCCGCGACGGCGCCGCGATCCCGCTCGACGACGCTGACAAGCGCCTCATGAACCTGCTCCAGTCGAGCTTTGCCCTCGAGCCCGAGCCCTTCGTTGGCGTCGCCGCCGACGCGGGGCTGGAGGTGGACGAGGTGCTGCGCCGCACCCGCCGCCTCCTCGATCAGCGGATCATCCGGGAGATCACGCCGATCTTCGACACGCGGGCGCTCGGCTACGCCTCGATGCTGGTGGCGGCGAAGGTGGACGGCGACCAGCCACAGCGCGCCGCGCGAATCATCAACTCTCATCCAGGCGTCTCGCACAACTATCTGCGAACGCACGAGTTCAACCTCTGGTTCACGATCGCGACGCCGCCCGACTCCGGACTGGGCCTCGACGGCACGCTCGAGGTCCTGCAGGAGCAAACGGGCGCGGAGTCGATCCGCCAGCTCCCCACCCTGACCCTCTTCAAGATCAACATGAACCTGGAGATGGAGCAGGGCACGGATGCGCTGGCGGCGGCCGTTGACGCCACGCCGCCGCGAGAGCTCGAGCGCCAGCCCTACGACGAGCAGGACATCGCGGTGATCCGGGCGCTCCAGGGGCCGATGGAGGTCACCCGTCGCCCCTTTGACGCCGCCGCGCGCGAGGTCGGGATGGCGACGGGCGCGTTCCTCGACCATCTGGAGGGAATGGTCGAGCGCAAGCTCTTGAGGCGAGTCGCGGCGATCCTCTATCACCGCCGCGCCGGGTTCTCGGCGAACGGCATGGGGGTGTGGCGGGTCCCGACGGGCGAGGTGCTGGAGACCGGGAGCCGGATGGCCGCCGTTCGCGGGATCTCGCACTGCTACCAGCGCCCGACGTACCCGGACTGGCCCTACTCCGTGTTCACGATGGCCCATGGGCGCTCCAAGGAGGAGTGCGACGCGGTCCTCGACGGGATCGCCGATGCGCACGACCTGCACGGCGAGGACCGCGCGGTGCTCTACTCCTCGACCGAATACAAGAAGGTGCGGCTGCGCTACTTCACCGACGAATACGCGCGCTGGGAGGAGGAGCACGCTGGGCTCAGCTGAGCTCTACCGCCGCGCGGTCGAGCTCATGCCGGGAGGGGTCAACTCGCCGGTCCGCGCCATGCGTCAGATCGGGCGCGACCACCCGATCTTCATCGAGCGCGGCGAGGGTTGCGAGCTGGTCGACGTGGACGGCAACCGCTACGTCGACTGGGTGTGCTCGTGGGGCCCGCTGATCCTCGGCCACGCTCATCCGAGGGTTGTCGCGGCGGTTCGTGATGCCGCCGAGCTGGGCACGAGCTTCGGCGCTCCCACCGAGGCCGAGGTGGAGCTGGCGGCCGAGGTGTGCGAGCGCTTCCGCTCGGTGGAGATGGTTCGGATGGTCAACTCGGGAACCGAGGCGACGATGAGCGCCCTGCGTCTGGCTCGGGCCGCCACGGGCCGCGACAAGGTCGTCAAGTTTGCGGGCGCCTACCACGGCCACGTCGATGGCCTGCTCGCCGAGGCGGGCTCCGGGCTGGCCACGCAGGGACTGCCCGCGAGCCCGGGCGTCACCGCTGCCCAGGCAGCCGAGACGATCGTCGTGCCCTGGAACGACGGCGAAGCTGCGGCAGCGGCGGTCGCCGAGCACCACCCGGCCGCGATCCTGGCCGAGCCCCTGCCGGCCAACATGGGGGTGGTCCCGCCCGCGGACGGGTTCCTGGAGGAGCTGCGGGACCTGGCCGACGGAGACGGCGCGCTACTCGTCTTCGACGAGGTGATCTCGGGCTTTCGGGTGGCGCGCGGCGGAGCGCAGGAGGCCTTCGGCGTCGACGCGGACCTGACCGTGACGGGGAAGGTTCTCGGCGGCGGCCTGCCCGCGGCTGCCTACGGCGGCCGCCGCGACCTGATGGAGCGCGTCGCGCCGGCCGGCGACGTCTACCAAGCCGGCACGCTGTCCGGTAATCCGCTTGCTACGGCGGCGGGGCTCGCGACCCTGCGCGAACTCGGCGACGGCGCCTATCGACGGCTCGCCGAGCTCACCGACCGGCTGGCGTCCGGTCTGCGGGACGGCGGCCGGTGGGCGGCCGGTCCGGATCGCGTCCGCGCCCGGCCTGCTCACCTTGTTCTTCACCAGGGACCCCGTGCGCAACTTCGCCGACGCGTCCGCGTGCGATCTCGATGCCTACGGGGGCTTCTGCCGCGCCATGCTCGATCGGGGCATCTATCCGCCCCCGTCCCAGTTCGAGGCCTGGTTCGTCTCGCTCGCCCACGACGAGGCCTCGATCGACCGCACAGCGGAGGCGGCCGCCGAGGCCTTCGCCGAGGCGTTGGAGTGAGCTGGGGCTAGGCGGACTCCCCGGCGAGCTCCCGGCCCGCCCGCCGGCCCGCCCAGCTCGACGTGCGCCCGGCTGTCGCGCCCCCGGATCAGGACCAGCGTCAGCACGAAGCCGAGCGCGGCGATCACGGCTCCGCCGAGGAACGCGGCCTGGAAGCCCTCGGTCAGCGCGTTGGTGAGCGCCGAGGGATCGCCACCCGCCGAGGCCATGACGTGGTCCGTGCGGGTGTTGGCGATCGTCGCCAGGACGGCCAAGCCGAGCGCGCCACCCACCTGCTGCGAGGTGTTGATCAGCCCGCTTGCGAGCCCGGACTCCCGGTCGCGCACCCCCGAGACCGCGGCGATCGTCGTGGTCACGAAGGCGAAGCCGAGCCCGGTCGCCGCGAGCACGCGACGGACCCAGGATGTCGCGTGAGGAAGCCGCCGCCGACCGAGACCTGCGAGAACCAGACCAGCGCCACGGCGATGAACGCCATTCCCGCTGCCAGCACCGGCTTGAAGCCGATCCGCGTGACGAGCTGGGAGGCGATGCCCGACGGCGACGATGATCATCACCGCCAGCGGCAGGTAGGAGAGGCCGGCGTGGATCGCGCTGTAGCCGAGCACCTGCTGCATGTAGAGGGTGATGAAGAAGAACATCGAGAACAGCGAGGCGCCGACCAGGAGCCCGACGATGTTGGCTCCCGTCAGGGTGCGGAGACGGAAGATCCGGAAGGGCATCAGCGGCGCCTGCGAGCGCAGCTCGATGGCGATGAACGCGGCGATCAGCGCCGCGGACAGGCCGAGCAGGCCAAGGGTCTGCAGCGAGCCCCAGCCCGCGTTCGGTGGCGTCGACGATCGCGTAGACCAGCACCGAGATGCCCGCGGTGACGCTCACCGCGCCGGCAGCGTCGAAGTGGCGTGTGGCCGACTCGGACCGGCTCTCGGCGATCAGCCGCGGCGCGAGCGCGGCGACGATCGAGCGCGACGGGCACGTTGACCCAGAGCACCCACTCCCAGCCGAGGCCCTCGGTGAGAATCCCTCCGAGGAGCACGCCTGCGGCACCGCCGGCTCCTGCGACGGCGCCCCAGGCGCCGAGCGCCTTGTTGCTCTCCGCGCCGTCCGAGAACGTGGTGGTGACGATCGAGAGCGCCGCGGGGGAGATGATCGCTGCACCGAGACCCTGAGCCGCGCGCGCGGCGATCAGCTGCCCCTCGTTGGCCGAGAATCCGGCCGCCAACGAGGCCGCCGCGACGAGCAGGAGCCCGGCGATGAACACCCGCCGCCGACCCATCAGGTCGGCGAGCCTTCCGCCGAGCAGCAGGAAGCCTCCGAACGTGAGCACGTACGCGTTCACGACCCACGGCAGGCTCTGCTGGGAGAAGTCGAGTCCCTTGCCGATCGACGGGAGCGCCACGTTGACGATCGAGGCGTCGAGCACGACGATGAACTGCGCGAAGCAGAGGAGGACGAGTGCGATCCAGCGGCGGCGTGCGAACTCCTGGGCGGTGGTCATCATCTTGGTCCTCCTCGAAATCTCGTGTTGTGCGTATGCGATAATCGGAAGTCGAGTTCCGGTTTCGTCGGCACTATACGGAATCACCGTTCCGTTTGTGTGGCGGTGATCACACAGGCGCATTCGCCTGAGTCACCCAGGTGACGATTGGGCGGAGCCAGAATCGACAGGAGCTCAGGAATCCGATGGCAACCACGACGACCACCCCGACCGAGGCCGCTCCCCGGCAGCGATCCGACGCCCGCCGCAACCGCCGCAAGGTCCTCGACGCGGCCCGAAAGGCAGTTCGCCGAGGACGGCCTCGACGTTCGAGTCGAGAAGGTGGCGCGAAAGGCCGGCGTGGGGGTGGGGACCGTCTACCGCCACTTCCCGACCAAGGAGGACCTGCTCCAGGCGCTGGCCGACGACCGCTTCGCCGGCCTCGCCGACGCCGCTCGCGAGGCCCTCGACGATCCGGACGCCTGGCACGGCTTTTCGGAGTTCATGGGCTACTCGGCCAGGGTGATGGCCGAGGACCGGGCGCTGTCGGAGGCCATGGATCAACGCCCGGAGATGTGCGGCCGGGCCGCCGAGGACGTGAGGTTGCTCGAGATCGTCGGCGAGCTGATCGAGCGCGCGCAGGCCGAGGGGGCGCTGCGCGACGACGTCGTCCCCGAGGACGTGCCGAGCCTGATCTGCGGGCTTGGGCGTGCGACACGGGAGACGGAGGGACGCCCACTCGATGAGCTGGGAGCGCTACCTCGCGATCATCCTCGCCGGCCTTCGCCCCCCGGCCGAATCGCCCGCCCCGCCCCCTCGCGCCGACTGCCTAGCGCCCGCCGCCTTCGAGAGCGGCTAACCTCGCGCGCCGATGCCCCCCGCCGAGGAGGCCCTGCACGCGCTCGCCCACCAGCTCCGCGCGGAGGACTCGGTGCTCTCGCCGCATGTCGTCGATCCCGGGCAGGCGGAGCCGACGCTCGGCCTGCTCGCGGCGGCCGGCCCGCGGCGCCGAGGCCGATCAAGGCGAGTACGCCCTCGCGATCGAGACGATCCGCGAGGGCTATCTGCTCCACTACGGGAAGCCTCGCGTGGTCGCCGGCGCGGACGGGGACCTCGCCCTGCTGGCCGGCGACTACCTGTACGCGCGCGGCCTCGAGCGACTAGCCGCGCTTGGCGACCTCGCCGCGATTCGGGAGCTCGTCCGACCTGATCTCGCTGTCCGCTCAGCTTCACGCCGAGGAGCGCGAGGGAGCGCGAGAGCTCTGGCTGGCCTCGGTGACGGCGATCGCCACCGGCTCGACATCCTGCTCACGAGCAGGCGAAAGTCGGCGCTTCGCGAGGCGCCGAGGCCGACGCGCCGGAGGCGCTGTGGACGCGACAGCCCTCGCGGCCGCGGAGGAGGCCGGCATCGGCGACCGCGCTGGAGCGCGCAGCCGAGGCGATAGGCTTCCAGACCCACTAGGACCTCCTGCCTGAACGTGGCCGACGCCGCCGACAAGACGAACGGTTCCGCGGGCGGCGGCGCCGCTCCCGAAGCCCGATCCGCCCGGCTACTTCGAGGGCGAGTCGATGAGCCGACGCAAGGCCCTGACCGTCGCGGGACAGGCGGTCGGAGGGCTGGCGGGCGCGATCATCGTCCTGCCGGCCGTCGGCTTCGCCATCGCGCCGATCTTCGACAAGCCCGAGGAGCGGTGGGAGAGCGTTGGCCCCACCAGCCGCTTCACCGAAAAGACCTACACGCCCGTGGTCTTCACCCAGGTCGAGGGAATCGGAGAGGCGGGCAAGACCACGGCGTACGTCCGCAAGGCGATCCCCGAATCCGCCGTTCAACGAGACCCAGTCGTACGAGCCCTACGTGGCGATCTCGACGCGCTGTGCGCACCTCGGCTGCCCGGTGCACTTCGTGGAGGCGGCCGAACAACTTCATCTGCCCCTGCCACGGCGGGGTCTACGACTTCCAGGGCAAGGTGATCGGCGGCCCGCCGGTTCGCCCCCTGGACCACTTCCAGACCCGGGTACGAAACGGCGAGGTCCAGGTCGGCCCCCGCTACAGCGTCACGTCGCAGCTCGACCCGGTTCGGGCCCGGGACCCGGGCGAGTTCACGGGCGGCGTCTGGAACGTGATCTATCCGCCGCGCCCCGACACCTTCCCGGCGCCATGAGGAGGCTCCGAGTGAAGGTTCCCGATCCCGAAGGTCGTTGACCAAGCCGCAGGCGCCTGGCGCCGACGGCAACGGCGCGGGGCCCGCCGTCAAGGAGGCGCCGGCGGACCTCGTCGGGTGGCTGGACGAGCGCACGGGTGGCGCCACCTTCCTCACCGGGATGCTCTTCCGGAAGGTGCCGAAGGGCACCAACTGGTTCTACACCCTCGGCTCGGCGACCCTGTTCGCGTTCACCGTGCAGGCCGTGACCGGCGTGTTCCTCGCGATGTTCTACACGCCGTCGCCCACTCAGGCATACAGCTCGATCAGCCATCTCACGAACGACGTCTTCCTCGGGGAGTTCGTGCGCGGGATGCACAAGTGGGGCGCCAGCGTGATGATCATCCTGGTCTTCCTGCACATGGCGCGGACCTTCGTGTTCGGCGCCTACAAGTATCCCCGCGAGCTGAACTGGGTGATCGGGGTCGTCCTGCTGATCCTGACCATGGTCATGGGCTTCACCGGCTACCTCCTGCCGTTCGACCAGCGCTCGTTCTGGGCGACCACCGTCGGGAACAACATCAATGGCACCGGGCCCTTCCTCGGCCCCTACCTGGCGGACTTCCTGTACGCCGGCCCCGAGTTCGGGGCGACCACCCTCTCGCGCTTCTACGCGATCCACATGCTGATCGTGCCCGGCCTGATCATCGCCCTGATCGGCGCCCACCTGTTCCTCGTCGTCAAGCTGGGGACGACGGCCCCGCCGTGGCTTCAGCCCAAGCGGTCGAGGACGATGGTCAAGGAGGAACAGGTTTGAACCGGGCCGAGAAGGAGGCCTATCTCCGCGACTACGAGGTGCTGAAGAAGCAGGGCAAGCCCTTCTTCCCGTATGCGGTGATGAAGGACTCGACGATGGCCCTGATCGTCGTGCTGGTGATCGTCGTCATGTCCCTGGTGCTCGGCGCCGAGCAGGGTCCGAAGGCGGACCCGACGACCACCACCTACACGCCCCGGCCCGAGTGGTACTTCTTCTTCCTGTTCGAGGTGCTGCGGGTGATCAAGCCCCCGGAGCTGGTCCCGCTGGCGACGATCATCATCCCGACGATCGCGATGGTCCTGCTGCTCCTGTTGCCCTTCTATGACCGCGGCCCGGAGCGAAGGCCGGAGCGCAGGCCGATCGCGATGAGCGCGCTGACCCTCACGGTGGTGGTGATGGCGTACCTCACCTACGCCGGCGCCAACGCGGGCCCGCCATCCCAGATCGACTTAAAGGTGCCCCGCCAATACGAGGCGGGGAAGCTGGTCGTCGCGCAGTCGGGCTGCCTCGCGTGCCACAAGATCGGCGACAACGGCAACGGGGCGCTCGGGCCCGAACCTGACCCAGGTCGGAGCGAGAATCCCGCGCAACGCCATCCTCCGCTCGCTCAAGGCGGGGCCGGGCATCATGCCCTCGTTCCAGAACCTCGGCGAGCAGAAGCTCAACCAGGTCGCCGACTTCCTCTCATACCTCAAGTAGCCGCGCGGCCGCAGATCCCGGAACGCGAATCGCCCGAGTTCGCCACGCAGGTGCGGACGATGTTCGACCGCATCGCGGGCGTCTACGACCTGATGAACACGGCGATGACAGGCGGGATGCACCACCGCTGGCGCGAGCGGGCCGCCGACCGCGCCGAGCTCGACCCCGGCGCCGCCGCCCTCGACGTGTGTTGCGGAACCGGCGACCTGGCGTTCGAGCTCGCGGCGCGAGTTGGCCCGCGGGGCGCCGTGGTCGGCTGCGACTTCTCCGAGCCGATGCTCGAGCTCGCCCGCGGCAAGGCCGCGGAGCGGAGCTTGAGCCAGGTGCAGCTTCGAGTGGGCCGATGCCCTCGAGCTTCCGTATCCGGATGGGGCTTTCGACGCGGTCACGGTCGGCTTCGGGGCCCGCAACCTGGCGGATCTGGACCGCGGCCTCGAGGAGCTGGCGCGGGTGCTCAAGCCGGGCGGCCGGTTGGTGATCCTCGAGATCACCCATCCGCGGCGCCCCCCGCTCTCGGTCTTCTACTCGCTGTGGTTCGATCGACTCGTCCCCCTCCTGGGCACGATCGCCGGCGACCGCGATGCGTACGCGTATCTGCCCCGGTCGGTGAAACGCTTCCCGTCGCCCCCGGACTTGGCCGAGATGATGGCCGCGGTGGGGCTCGAGAGGATCCGGTACGTCCTGCTGGCCGGGGGGATAATCGCCATCCATTCAGGAGCCAAGCAGGCCTGAGCCGCTCGTATCCGGGCAGGAGCACCGCGTGGACCAGATCCGAGAGAGGGCGTGAACCGCTCCGCCGTCCCCCCGCCGGTGACCCTGGTGCTCGACGCCGCGGGCGCGTGGCTGCCGGCCCGCATGGAGGCGGTCGAGGAACGGCTGAGGCGTCTGCTGGAGGGGCACGGCTCGACGCTCGAGGCCGATGCGGGCTCGACGCTCGAGGCCGGTGGCAAGCGCCTTCGCCCCATGCTGGTCCTGCTCAGCGCAGGTCCGGGCGCGGGCGAGGAGGCGATTCGCGCCGCGACCGCGATCGAGCTCGTCCACATGGCGTCCCTCGTCCACGACGACGTGCTCGACGCGGCGCCGCTTCGGCGTGGCAGGCCCACGGTGGTGGCTCGATCCGGCCGCTCGCGCGCGGTGGCCGTCGGCGACCTCCTGTTCTCACGCGCCTTCGCCGAGCTCGCCGCCGAGGGCACCGAGGAGCAGGTCGAGCGACTGTCGGCCGCCTCGGTGGCGCTCGCCCTCGGTGAGCTCGCCCAGCGCCGGGACGCCTTCGACCTCTCGATCTCGGCGGGGCGCTACCTGCGCCGCTGCGAGCTGAAGACCGCCCGCCTGTTCGAGTGTGCCTGCCTGATCGCCCAGACTCGGGAGGCGAGCGAGAAGACAGGCGCCCTCGAGACCTTCGGCCGCGAGATCGGCCTCGCCTTCCAGCTCCTCGACGACGTGCTCGACGTGACCGGCCCGCCCGAGCGGACCGGCAAGGCTCGCGGCACCGACCTCCTCGACGGGACCGTCACCCTGCCCTTGATCCTCGCGAGGGAGCGCGACGCCTCGCTGGCCGAGCTCGACCTGCGCGCGCTCGACGCGGCGGGCGCGGAGGCGGTGTGCGACCGGATCGCCGCCACCGGGGTCCTGGAGGAGGTGCGCGCCGGCGCTCGCCGCCGCGTGGAGCTGGCCAAGCGCGCGCTCGAGCTTCGAAGGGCGCTGGAGCCCGATCGGCGTCAGCTCCTCGAGCTGGTCGCCGAGGGCATCGTCGAGCGCTATTCCTAGGGTCTAGAAGTCCTCTGGGAGGATCTGGTCCGCCTGGAGTGCGGCCGCGAAGCGCTCGATCTGATCCTCCATGTTGGCCCGGATCAAGACGTTGAGGTCATCGAGCACCGACTCGGTGCCGTGGTCGAGCGCCTCGTCGAGACGGTCGACGATTTCCTGGCGGTACCGGCCGCCGCCGTTCCACTCGCACTCCGGGCAGCGGAGCGCGACATGCCACTGGCGCTCGCTCGCGGGCGCCCAATCGGTGGGATAGACGAGGTCCGAGTTGCAGGAGGGGCAGACGTGCAGGTCGTCATCGCGTCGCGGTGTCGCGTTCGCGAGACGCGTCTCGAAGATGCTGGGCTCGAGCCCGCGCTCGAGCGTCGGCCGCCCGTTCGGGTCGCGCTTGGCTGTCTGCCGCTCTGCCATTACGGATGGTCTTATCGGCGGAGGACCCCAGATGCTTTAGGTACTCGACCCCAGAGGACGTGGGAGCGGTGCGCGGCGCCACGCGGCACGGCGTGCGGCCGGAATACACTCAGCCCGATGGTGCTCTCAGACCGCACGATCAAGGCGGAGATCGAGGCCGGCCGAATCGCCCTCGACCCGTTCGACGAAGGGATGATCCAGCCGTCCAGCGTGGACGTTCGCGTGGATCGGCGCTTCCGGGTGTTCCACAACGCGCGCTATCCGTTCATCGACGTGCGCCAGCCGATGGAGGACCTGACCGAGGCGATCGAGGTGTCGGACGGCGACCCGTTCATCCTCCATCCGGGTGAGTTCGTGCTCGGCCAGACGCTGGAGCGTGTCCGCCTGCCCAACGACATCGTCGCCCGGCTCGAGGGCAAGAGCTCCCTCGGGCGACTCGGGCTCCTGATCCACAGCACGGCGGGGTTCGTCGATGCCGGCTTCGAGGGAAACCTGACGCTCGAGCTTTCGAACGTGGCCAATCTCCCGGTGACGATCTACTACGGGATGCCGATCGGCCAGATCTCGTTCATGCGCATGGACGCCCCGGTCGAGCGTCCATACGGCTCTGGCGAGACGGGCAGCAAGTACCAGGGCCAGGCGGAGCCGACGCCCAGCCGCTTCTACCTGAACTTCGACCGCTAGCGGGGCTGCCGCGCCCGGCCGCCAGTGCGGCGCGGCGATTGGCGTACCATTGCCGGGATGCCTGGAAACATCGGTCTACCGGAAGTCCTCGTCGTCTTGGTGATCGCGCTGATCATCTTCGGCCCCAAGCGCCTTCCCGAGCTCGGCCGCTCGGTGGGGAAGGGGATCCGCGAGTTCCGGTCCTCGATCGCGGGCAACGACGAGGACGAGGAGCCCCCGTCGAAGCCCGCCCAGATCGAGGGCGCGGAGCAGTCCTCGCGAGCCGGTCGAGGGCGAGGTCGTAACCGAGCACCGCTCCTGAGATGACCGCGCGCACACCGGTGCACGCCCGTGAGGTGCGCAGCTAGCCATGCCTCATCTGCGGTCGGCGAAGTTCGAGGAGCAGATGACGTTGGTCGAGCATCTCGACGAGCTCCGCAATCGGATCATCGTCTCGCTCGCCGTGCTGGTGGTGGCCTGCGGCCTGTGCTTCTGGCAGAACCACCTGCTCCTGCACATCGCGAACAAGCCGCTCCCGCCGGGCATCAAGCCGTTCACGCTCAGCGTCACGGAGCCGTTCATGCAGACCCTGAAGATCTCGATCTACGCCGGGATCCTGATCGCTTTGCCGGTGCTCCTCTATCAGGCCTACGCGTTCCTGCTCCCGGCGTTGAAGCCGACGGAGCGGCGAGCCGTGATGCCGTTCCTGTTGCTGGTGCCGCTGCTGTTCATCGCGGGAGTCGTCTTCTCGTACTTCATCGTCGTCCCGGCGGCGACCAAGTTCCTGTTGAACTACAACCAGAGCGAGTTCAACATCCAGGTCAGGGCGTCGAGCTACTACGGCTTCCTGGTCAGCACCCTGCTCGCTCTCGGGCTCGTGTTCCAGATCCCGATGGGGATCGTCGCGCTGACCCGCCTGGGGATCGTGACCCCGGAGCAGCTCTCCCACAACCGCCGCTACGCGTACCTGGCGCTCGCCGTCGTGGCGATGCTGCTCCCGGGAACCGACCCGGTGACCATGCTGATCGAGCTCGCGCCGCTCCTGGCCCTCTTCGAGCTCTCGCTGATCCTGGCCCGATTAGTCGGCACGCCCTCGGAGCGCGCCGGCGGCGAGGAAGAGAGCGGCGGTGGGAGCGAGGCCGAGCCCCCGGCGAGTCCCGCCAGCTAGGCTCCCGCGGTGCTCTTCGACCTTCGGGGCAAGCGGCGGCGGCTCGTTCAGGTCGTCTACTCACTGCTCGCAGCGTCCTTTCTGATCGGCTTCGTCTTCCTGGGCATCGGAACGGGCGGGATCGGGAGCATCTCCGACCTCTTCGGGGGCGGAAGCGGCGGATCGACGAGCTCTCAGTTCGACAGCCAGATCAGCACGGCACAGGCGCAGCTCAAAAAGGACCCCAAAGACACGGCCGCCCTGCTCAAGCTGGCCGAGAACGAGTGGTTCAAGGCGAAGAGCGGTGTGAGCCAGGACCCGAACACCGGCCAGATCTCCGGCATCAGCGATGACGCCCACACCGCGCTCGGCCAGTCCGCCGACGCCTGGGCCAAGTATCTGAAGGTCAACAAGGGCAAGCCGGACGCCGGGGTGGCGAACGAGATGACTCAGGTGTACGTGCTGTTGAACGATGCGTCCGGCGCCGCCAAGGCGCAGCAGGTCGTCGCCGCGGACCAGCCCAACCAGAACACGTACGGGACCCTGGCCCTCTACCTCTACGCCGGAGGAAACATCGGCGCCGGTGATGCGGCGGCCAAAAAGTCGGTGAGCATGGCGCCGAAGTCGGTGCAGAAGCAGGTCAAGCAGCAGCTCGACCAGACCCGTGCGCAGGCCGTCAAGCTCAAGAAGCAGCAGGCCAAGGCGCAGAAGAAGGCGCAGAACTCGCCCAACCCGAGCGGCGCGCCGCTCACGAGCCCGTTCAGCACCCCCCCGAGTGGACCGTAGGGGCAAAGCGCCCTAGGGCCATCGCTACCATCCGCCGCCCGCGGGCCGTTAGCTCAACTGGTAGAGCAGGAGACTCTTAATCTCAAGGTTGAAGGTTCGAGTCCTTCACGGCCCATGCCACGAGTCCGTCGCCGATTACGCTTCGCCTCGATGGCGGCCGGTGAAGCGCGCGACGGGATCGAGGTCAACGGTGTGGCCCACGTGATCCTGAGGGTCAACCGGATCGCGGAATGCATCGCCTTCTACGACCAGGTGATGCCGTTCCTCGGGCTGAAGGCGGTTCCGCCGCGCTCGGATTTCTTCGTCTACTACGTCGGTGGGCGCACCGCGGTGGCGATCCGTGGGGCGGATGCCGAGCATGGCAACGTCGTCCATGTCGAGACCGCCCCCGGGCTCGATCACATCTGCTTCCGGGCGCGGAGCCGCGAGGATGTCGACAGGGTCTTCGAGTTCCTGAAGGAAATCGGCGCCGACATCGTCCGGCCGCCCGAGGAGGGGCCGTGGGCGCCGGGCTATTACTCGCTCTCGTTCCGCGACCCGGAGGGCATCAGGCTCGAGCTCAACCACGTGCCGGGTCCTGGCCTGCTCGCCGAGGGCGCCGCATTCGACCCGGCGCCCGACCATCCGATCGAGGGCCGGCCTCGAGCCGGAGGGTGACCGGGCTCTGCCGCCTCCATCGTCAGGTCTACTGATCATCTACGGCTAGGAGTGAACATGACCGGCTCTTCCACCCAGGGAATCAAGACCGTGCTGCATCCCGTTTCCGACCTGGCGGCGGCCAAGGCCGTGTACGCCGCCCTGCTCGGCGTTCCGCCGCAGACGGATGGGTCCTACTACGTCGGCTTCGAGGCCGAGGGCCAGCACATCGGCCTGGTGCCGGGCGGTGGACCGCAGGGCATGACCTCGCCCGTGGCCTACTGGCACGTGCCGGACATCGAGGCGAAGCTGACCGAAGTGACAAGCGCCGGCGCCACCGTGAAGGAGCCCGCGCACGACGTCGGAGGCGGCCGCCTGGTGGCCACCGTCACCGACCCCGATGGCAACGTCCTCGGGCTGCTTCAGGACCCATGAGTGCTCGAGAGCACTAGGTAGAACCGGCGAATCGCCCGGGGTCGCAGGTTAGACTCGCGCAGATGCGACGTGGGGGCCGCTCAGGGAGTTGGAGGGCGCTCTGTGTTGCAGTGGGCGCCTGCGCGCTCCTCGTCGCCGGCGTGACGAGCGCCGGCGCGGCCGCTCGGGACTTCGATAGCCCCGCCTCCCACGCCACGGCGCAGCAGTTCGGGTCCGCCAGCGTCCAGCGGCAGGACACGCCCGACGGACCCGGACTACGACTTCGCCGAGCCGGACGACCCCGACTCGACCTCGAACGGCGGCACGGTCAGCCCGTCCACCAACCTCTACGACGAGCAGTTCGGGCTCTTCGGATTCCCGTCGGCACGCACCCGCGCGAGCGCCCGCTACCTCACGGGCCCGAGCACGGGCCAGCCGCAGATCTCCGGGTTCAACGCGGCCGGGGCGTGGAAGGTCGAGCGTGGCCGCCCGGACGTCGCGATCGCGATCCTCGATACCGGGATCAAGTGGGACAACGGCTCGCTGCGCACCCAGATCCGGCTCAACCGGGGCGAGCTGCCGCTGCCGAACGCCGGCCGTTCCGCGCCGATATCGGATCCCGGGTCGGTGCCCGGCGGGAACTGCTCGAACATGGCGAGCGCCTACGACGCGAACGGCGACGGCTCCTTGAGCGTGCTCGACTACGTGTGCGACACGCGAGTCAGCGTCAGCTGGGCGGACCGCCATGGCCCCGCCGGCGCACTCACCGCCGAGGACCTGATCCACGCGTTCTCCAACGGCGGGGACGACGACCACAATGGCTTCGTCGACGACGTCGCCGGCTGGGACTTCTTCGACAACGACAACAACCCCTACGACGCCTCGAGCTACTTCGCCGCCGCAAACCATGGCACCGGCCGCGCCGAGAACGCGGCCGAGCGGGGCAACGAGGGCTCGGGCGGACTCGGGGTCTGCCCGCACTGCCAGATCATGCCGCTGCGGACCTGGGACACATTCGTCTCCGACGGCAACACGTTCGCAATGGGGATGGTCTACGCGACCGACAACGGCGCCGCGGTGATCGAGGGCGCGAACGGCTCGACCTACCACTCCGCCTTCGCCGAGGCCGCCTCCCAGTACGCGTACGCCCACGGCGTCGTCCAGACCTATTCCGGTGACGACCTCAACACGGGCAACCACAACTATGCGGCCAACTACGGCCACGCGATGCTGATCCAGGGCACGGTGCCGGACACGATCGGGCTGGGTGAGGACGCCGGGAGTCAGGTGGCGCAGGCTCTCCAGGGGCTCTGTGGGCCGATCTCGGCGCCGGCTGGTTGTCCCGGGACCTCCCTGCCCGCGACCACGTACTTCCGCGGCGCCAACACGACTCAGTACGGGGGCAAGAGCTCGATTTCCATGGAGGGCACGACGGGCTCCGAGAACACGGGCAAGGCCGCCGGCGCGGCCGGGATCGTGATCAGCGCGGCCCGTGACCGCACCCCGTCGATCACCCTTCGGCCCGACGAGGTGCGCGAGATCCTCGAGCAGACCGCCGAGCGGGTGACCACCGGAAACACCGGCACCGTCGGCGTGCCCGACCCCGCCGCGGACCCGACCGCTCCTCGGATCGACCAGTGGACGACCCATTTCGGCTGGGGCCGGGTCAACCTCGGCGCCGCTGTCGCCCTCGCGAGATCCGGCAAGGCCCCGCCAGAGGCGGCCATCGACTCCCCCGACTGGTACGCGCCGCTCACCGGATCGAGCTTCAAGGTGACCGGTCTCGCTCGAGCCCGCTTCGCCACCGGGCACAGCTTCAACTGGACAGCTTCAGTGGGGGGCCGGGGAGGTCCCCGCGACCTGGCACACGGTCAGGTCCGGGAGCTCGAACCAGACCGTCACGGACTTCGGCTCGATCAACCTGGTCAACGTGCGAGCCGCCCTCGCCAACTACACGCCCCCGGCGGACGCCGGCGGTCCAACGCTCTCCCCCGGCGGGCCGAATCCGTTCAAGCACGAGTTCACGGTCCGCCTGGTGGTCAACGGCCAAGCGGTTCCGACCCCCGGCGTCGACCGACGGGTATTCACCTCCGCCCAGGACCCGAGCCTGCGCGCCGGCTTATCCGAAGCGGATGGGCACCGGCGGCGAGGCGCCGATTCGCTACGCGGACCTCAACGGGGACAACAGCGAGGAGCTGATCGTCCCGACCGAGGACGGGACGATCCACGCCTACCGCGCCAACGGCTCCGAGTTGCCCGGGTGGCCGGTCCACACCGCGGACTCAGCTCGCCGCGAGCGGCCACGCCTCGGCGCCTGGCTTCCAGGCGCTCCAGGCGGCGGGCACGCCCCCGCGCGAGCCCCCACGCGGCCCGGTGGTCGCCGACCTCAACGGCGACGGCGTCCCGGAGGTCGTCGACACGGCCGGCATCCACATCTACGCGTGGGAGCCGGATGGCAAGCCGCTGCGCGGGCTTCCCGGTCTCGTCGAAGCTCCAGTTCTGCGGGCCCGACGCTCGAGAGCCAGCCCCTGGTGCATCCCAAGTGCGGGTTCCTCGTCCAGCCCCGCCGTCGGCCACCTCGAAGGGACCGACCAGGCCCCTGGACATCGTCGCCCCGTCGTTGGACGGGCACCTCTACGCCTTCGACCAACACGGCAAGGCGCTGCCCGGGCTTCCCGGTGACGCTCGCCGACCCGGGAGTTCCGAAAGAGCCAGCGGATGATCGCCGAATCGATCAACGAGCCCGCGGTCGGCCAACATCGCCGGCGACGGCAAGGACGAGGTCATCGTGGCCACCAACGAGACCTATGGCGCCGTGCAGGACCCCGCTCAGGGGCTCTCGGCGCTGCTCGCCGGCGCGGCGGGCGGATCGTCGCGCCTATACGCGGTGTGGCCGCGCGGCAACCGCCCACGCGAACGGACCGTTCCTGCCGGGGTGGCCGGTGAAGCTCGACGGCGCGATCCAGTCGACGCTGCCGCTGATCGGCCCGGGCCAGGACCCGGCGGTCGGCAAGATCGGCGGCCGCGCGACGGTCGTGGCCTCGACTACCGGCTCGGCGACGATCGAGGAGTACGGCCCGGGAGGCGAGCTGCTCCGGACCGTCCAGCAAGGCGCCTACGGACCGGGCTCCGACGCCACCGACCGCACCGGCACGATCAACCTGTTCGAGTCGGCCGTGCTCGGGCAGGCTCACCACGGCGGCGCCCCTCGACATCGTCAAGTACGGGCTGTCGCTCAGCGATGTCTCCAACCTTTGCTCACGGGACAGAACGCCCCCTACAACCACCTGATCGGCGCCTACGACGCGACCACCGGCGCGCCGCTCCCGGCATGGCCGCGGATCACGGACGACTTCCAGTTCCTGTCCGCCTCTGACATCGCGAAGGTCAACTCCTCCGCTGTGGGCAACCAGGTCGTCGCGGGCACGGGCCTCGGGCTGCTCCACGCCTACGACGGAGTAACGGGCAGGGACGTCGCCGGGTTCCCGAAGGTGACCGGCGGCTGGCTGTTCGCCCCCGCGGCGTTCTCCAATGACGGGCGGATGGCGGACATCACACGCGAGGGCTACCTCTTCCAATGGAACCTTCCGAAGCTGCCGAAGTGCCAGAGCGAGTGGCCGAGCTTCCGGCACGACCCGCGGCAGAGCGGCAACTACGACGCTGACGGAACGCCTCCCTCGAAGGCCGCGGGCTTGACGATCAAGAGCGGCAAGCTGAGCTGGAAGGCTCCCGGCGACGACTACGCATGCGGGAAAGCCGATCACTACGAGATCGTGACCGCGGACCACCCGATCTCCCCGAAGCAATTCGCTGCCGCCACCCCGCTCGTCCATCCTCCTCTGCCGAGGACCGGCGGGACGGTTCAGGCATACACCCTGCGGGGCACACAAGCGATACGTCGCGATCCGGGCGATCGACGACGCCGGCAACGTCGGCTACTCGGCCCAGGTGGATACGAGGCCGAGCGGCTGACGCCAGCCGCCAGCGCCTTCCGTCCGGGGCGCCCGGGGTGAGCTGCTCGCCGCCCGCGGATGTCGCAAAATCGAGTTCGTGAGCGATCTGCAGATAGTCATCGCGGCGCTCTTCGTCTCGGCCGCCGGCCTCAACGCCGTGGCCAACTGGCTGCGCGTGCCGTACCCGATCCCGCTGGTGATCGGCGGACTGCTGCTGGGCCTCGTGCCCGGGATCCCCGACATCCAGCTCGACCCGGACCTGGTCCTGCTGGTCTTCCTGCCGCCACTGCTCTACTCGGCGGCCTTCTTCGTGGACCTGCGCACCCTGCGGACGGACGCGCGGGCGATCTCGTTGTCGGCGATCGGGCTGGTCATTGCGACCGCCGGCGTCGTCGCGGTGATCGCCCACGAGGTCATCGACATGCCTTGGACGCTCTCCTTCGTCCTCGGCGCCATCGTTTCGCCCACCGACCCTGCCGCTGCCACAGCCGTCATGCGACGGGTCGGCGCGCCGCGGCGGATGGTGAACGTCCTCGAGGGGGAGAGCCTCTTCAACGACGCCACGGCCCTGGTCATCTACAAGGTCGCGGTGGCGGCAGCCGTCGGCGCGGGCGTGTCGATGGCGCACGCCGGGCTCCAGTTCTTCGTCGATGCGGCCGGGGGGATCGCGATCGGGGTCGCGGTCGGGTGGGTGATCGCCGAGGTGAGAAAGCGCATCACCGACGTGAACACCGAGCTCGCGATCTCGCTGTTCAGCGCCTACGGAGCGTTCATCCCGGCCGATCAGCTGGGCGTTTCCGGGGTCCTGGCCGCGGTCGCCGCCGGGATCTACCTCGGGTTCCGCGCGCCGGAGATCGCCTCACCGGAGAGCCGAATGCAGGGCTTCGCCATGTGGTCGGTCCTCACCTTCCTGCTCAACGCCATCCTGTTCATCCTGATCGGGCTCCAGCTGCCGGTGATCGTCGACGGGCTCCGGGGTCGGCCCGCCGACGAGGTGATCGGTTACGCGGCGGCCGTCTGCGCGGCGGTGATCGCGGTCCGCTTCGTCTGGATCTTCGTGACTACCTTGATCATTCGGGCGGTCGACAGACGACCCTCGCAGCGGGCCCGCCGGGCCAGTTGGCGAGTCCGGTTCGTGGTGGGCTGGGCGGGGATGCGGGGAGCCGTCTCGCTTGCCGCGGCCCTGGCGCTCCCCCTCCACACCGACGCCGGCGCCCCGTTGTCCCATCGCGCGCTGATCCAGTTCATCACCTTCGTCCTGATTCTCGTGACGGTCGTCGGCGAGGGGCTGACGCTGCCGGTCTTGATTCGCGGCCTGGGCGTGACCGAGGACGGAACCGAGGAGGAGAACGAGGAGATCCGCGCCCGGCTCGTGATCGCCCGGGCTGCCCTGGAGCGGGTGGAGGAGCTCGAGGGCGAGGAGTGGACGCGAGACGGAACGATCGAGCGAGTTCGGGCTCTCTATGAGTTCCGCCAGCGCCGCTTCAAGGTGCGCGCGGGCAAGATCGAGGACACGGACGGGATCGAGGAGGGCTCCCTCGCCTATCAGCGGATGATGCACGAGATCTACGCCGCCCAACGGCAGGAGCTGGTTCGGCTTCGAAACAGCCGCGCGATCAGCGCCGACGTGATGCGTCGGGTCGAGCGCGAGCTGGACCTCGAGGAATCGCGGCTGGAGGTCTAGCCGGGGGGCGCGATTTTCGAGCCGCTAGGCGGCGGCGGGCGTGGCGACGACGCCTTGGCGGATCAGGCTCTCTCCCGTCTCGACGATCGTGTCCTCGACCGGGCGAGGCGCCCAGCCGAGCGTGCTTCTCGCCTTCTCGGACGAGAGCTCGCTGCGCTTGCCGAGCGCTCCGACGACGGAGCGGATGCCGGGGTCGAGCAGCGCCATCCCACGAACGACGAAGTTCGGGATCGTGCGCGTCGGGACCTTGGAAGCCTTCTCCCCGAGCCGCTCCCTGAGGACCTCGCCGATCTCGGACATCCAGAGGAACCGGGTCGCGGCGATGAAGCGCTGCCCGCCCGCCTCCGGTGACGTCATCGCCCTGATCTCGAGGTCAGCCACGTCCCTGACGTCCACGAGGCTGAAGCCCAGCCGGGGGACCCCCGGCGTGCCTCCCAGGAGTCGCTGTACCGCCTGCAGGGAGTAGGAGAGGTCGTCGTTCAGCACCGGCCCGATGATCGCGCCGGGGTTGACGACCGCCAGCCTGTCTTCCTCGCCCCGCTCCCGCACCAGGTCCCAGGCCGCGCGCTCGGCGATCGTCTTGGATCGAACGTAAGGAGTCAGCCCGGGACTGTCGGGGTCCGTCCAGTCGCCCTCGTTCAGCGGGCGAACCGCCGCGTCCGCGCTGAGCCTGATGGCGGCGACGGAGGAGGTGACGACGATCCTCTTGACGCCGGCATCCAAGCCCGCGCGAAGGACCCGCAGGGTTCCCTCACGGGCCGGGACGATGAGCTCCTCTGGATCCTTCGGCTGCTTGGGCGGGAATGGAGAGGCTACGTGCAGGACGTATTCGCAGCCCTCGACCGCCGCGGCCCAGCCCTCGTCGCTCGTCAGGTCGGCAGCGACCACGGCAAGCCGATCACCGGGATCCACGACGGACCCGACCGCGTCCCTGACCTGATCCTCCCGGGCGAGGCTTCGCACCGTGGTCCGAACCGTGTAGTCACGGCGAAGGAGCTCGATGACGCACCAGCTGCCGAGGAAGCCGGAGCCTCCGGTCACCAGCACCGTGCCGCGGGACTCAGCCATCGGGGTCAACCCTAACCGCCCGGCGGCCGCCGCGGCCGGCGCCGCCACACATCCGTCAGCAAAAGTCGGGCATCGGCGGCCGAATGGGGAGAGAATGGCCCGGATGAAGGTCATCGTCCTGGGTGGCGGCGTCGCGGGCATGAGCGCGGCCCACGAGCTGGCCGAGCGAGACATCGAGGTCGTCGCATGCGGGCTCTGAGACTCAGCCGAAGGCCGGCGCGGGCCGCCTGATCTCGGCCCAGATCAACCGCTGCGCCGGCACGTCGATGCCCCACCGGTCGGCGAGGCGGTCGAGGATGAAGGATCCCCAGTCCGCAAGGGGGTCCGGCTCCGACTCGTGATCGGAGCTGACCGACGGCGCGGCCGGCCCGGTGGCCTCCATCCGCACGACGCCCTCCCGGACGTGGATCGTCAGCCCCACGGGCTCGCCGCCGAATGCGGGGTCACGGCCGACCACCTGCGCGATCAACTCGCTCGCCAGCAATGCTCCGCTGCGAAGCGAGGCCTCCTCCAAGCCGTCGAGGAGCGTCTCGACCTCGTCGGTGACCGCCTTCATGCTCCGGCTCGGGTCGACCCGCAGCTTGTGGCTCCCGAGCTCCAATAAAGCGCTCTCTCTAATCAAGCTGTCCCGTCTGCAAATCGCTACGCCTCTCAGGGCACGGTAGCGGCCCGCCCCCGTTCCTGTTCCAGTAGGGCGAACAAGCGTTCGGCAGCGGCGGCGCGGCGCTGCCGAGGGATCCCGAGCTCAGGCGGGTCGTAAGCCGAGGGGCGCCTCGCCGGCCACGCACCGCGCGCGCAGAACCTTCTTGTCGAACTTGCCGACCGAGGTCTTGGGAACCTCTTCGATGAACTCGAAGCGCTCCGGAATCCACCACTTGGCGACCTTGTCCTCGAGGTGCGCCCGGAGGTCCTCCGCCGCAAGGCCGGATCCTTCGCGCAAGACCACGAAGGCGCATGGCCGCTCGCCCCACCGCTCGTGGGGCACCGCGATGACGGCGGCCTCGACCACGTCCGGGTGCGCCATGATCGCGTTCTCCAATTCGACCGAGGAGATCCACTCGCCTCCGGACTTGACGAGGTCCTTTGTGCGGTCGACGAGCTTGATGTAGGAACCGCGCTCGACCTCGGCGACGTCCCCGGTCCGCAGCCAGCCGTCGTCGGTGAACTTCGCGTCTTCCTCCGGCTCCTCGTAGTAGGCGCGAGCGATCCACGGCCCTCGCACCTGGAGCTCGCCTCCCGCATCCTGATCCACCCGGAACTCGATGAGCGGCAGGATCCGGCCCACGGTGGCGCGTAATGCGTAGCCCTCGTCGCAGGTCGGGTCGACGCCCGCGGGCACACGCGACGTGGCCGCCAGCGGACTCGTCTCGGTCATGCCCCAGCCCTGGACCACGGGCACCCCGAAGCGCTCTTGAAAGCCCCGGATGAGCGACTCGGGCACCGCGGCGCCGCCGGCCTTCAGCACCCTCAGGCTCGACAGGTCCGGGGCGGGATCGAGCTCGAGGACGCCGTTCCAGATCGTCGGCACGCCGGCACTCAGCGTGACCGCCCTCGGCTGCGATGAGGTCGGTCAGCCCTCGGGGGCTCAGATCCGGCCCCGGCAGCACCTGGCGGGCACCGACCATCGCGGCTATGTACGGGAGCCCCCAGGCCATCGCGTGGAACATCGGGACCACCGGCATCACGGAGTCGGCCTCGCGGACATCCATCGAGTCCGGCAGGGCCGCCCCCAGCGTGTGGAGGACGATCGACCGCTGCGAGTACAGAACCCCCTTCGGCCGCCCCGTCGTGCCGCTCGTGTAGCACATGGCGGCCGCCGTGTTCTCCTCGAGCTCGGGAAACTCGAACCGCGGGTCGCCGCCGGCCACGAGCTCCTCATAGTCGAGCGCCCCGTCGCGCTCGCCCGGCCCGTCCGGCATCACGATCTCGCGCTCGACCCCTTCGAAGCTCGGCATCGCCCCGGCGAGCGATGCGTCGAGAAAGATCACCTTGTCGCCGGCGTGATCGACGACGTATCGGAGGTCGTCCTCGAACAGGCGGATGTTGAGCGTGTGGAGCACGGCGCCCATGCTCGGGACGGCGAGATAGAGCTCCAAGTGGCGCAGCGAGTTCCAGGCGAAGCTCGCCACGCGATCCCCGGGCTCCACGCCGAGGGCCGTCAGCGCGGACGCGAGCCTCCGCGCCCGCTCGACCACCCGGCCGTAGCGAGAGCGTTCGATGCCATCCTGGGTTCGCGCGACGACTTCTCGGTCGGCGAACACGCGCTCTGCCCGCTCCGCAATCTGCTTCACGAGGAGCGGGCGATCCATCATCAATCCGTCCACGGGTCACCCTCCTCCGCTCGGCGCCACGATGGGCCGGAGTTTATGGGCCCGAGCCGAGTTTCAGGCTCGGAAGCCGCGTCAGCTTCGGCTCTCGGGCGCCTCGCGGTGGCGGGTCTCTCCGGTGATCTGGTAGCTGATGTACCAGAGCAGATGCCGGGTCGCACCCACCCCGAGGTTGATCGGGACGAGAATCCTCCGCATGAACATCCAACTCTATCTACCCGTTTGGAGGTCTATTTCTTCCACTGGCGCCGCTTCACAGGCGGCGGCCTGGTAAGGGTTCCGGCGTGAGAGTCGCGCTGGTTGGCCATGATCGGGCGGCCGTCAGGACCGCCCTGGAAGCGGAGCCGGAGGTCGAGTTGATCGGCCCGCCCGGGGCGCTCGCGGGTCCGGACGGCCGGGAGATCCCCGAGCTTGCGGCGGCGCTGAGGGCGTTCGAGAGCCTCTTCGAAGCCGAAAGGGTCGAGCGCGTGGTGCTGACCGACTCGTCGAACCTCAGCCTCGCGGCGCTCCTCGTGGCGACGAAGATGGTCGTCCCCGTGGGCGCGGTCACGACCCCCAGCGCCGACGGCGAGAGTGAGGATGATCGCTCCGGCGTCAACGCCCGCCTGATCGAGCACCTCGCGGATGCGGCGCTCGCGGACGAAGCGGTGACCGGTTGGCTGCGCGAGCCGCAACAACCGTCCCAGGCCGCGGCGGAGCACTAACCTTGAGCGGGATGAAGGTAGGGATCATCGGCCTCGGCTACGTCGGGCTGCCGCTCGCGGTCGCCTTCGCGGAGGCCGGCTGCGAGGTGGTGGGCGTGGATGCGGACCAGCGACGGGTTGCGCGCCTTCGGCGCAGCGAGTCGGACATCGAGGACATCCCGTCGGAGCGGCTGCGGGCGATCGCGGAACGGTTCACGGCGAGCGACGAGTATCGGGCGCTGGCCGCCTGCGACGCGATCGTCGTCTGCGTTCCGACTCCGCTCGCAAACCACCGGGAGCCGGACCTCTCGTACCTGGTCGATGCCGCCAGCCAGCTGTCCCGCGTCCTCCATGAAGGCCGGCTGGTCGTCCTCGAGTCCACGACGTATCCCGGAACCACCCGGGAGCGCCTGCTCCCGATCCTCGAGGAGTCCGGGCTGGCGGCCGGCCGGGAGTTCAACCTCGCTTATTCACCCGAGCGCATCGATCCGGGCCGGGTCGACCACACGATCCGGACCACGCCCAAGATCGTGGGGGGCCTGACGGAGGACTGCCGACGCCGCGCCGCGGAGCTCTACCGGTTGATCTGCGACGAGGTGGTCGAGGTCTCCTCGCCCGAGGTCGCGGAGCTCAGCAAGCTGCTCGAGAACATCTTCCGCTCGGTGAACATCGCGTTGGTCAACGAGCTGGCACAGCTCTGCGACCGGATGGGGATCAACGTCTGGGAAGTCGTCGACGCAGCGGCCACGAAGCCGTTCGGGTTCATGCGCTTCGATCCGGGACCCGGCATGGGTGGGCACTGCCTCCCCGTCGATCCCTTCTACCTCGCGTTCAAGGCTCGCGAGCACGACTTCTACACCGAGTTCATCGAGCTGGCGGGGAAACTGAACCAGGCTCAGCCGCAATTCTGCGTCGAGAAGATCGAGCGCACCCTGAACGACGTCGAGAAGCCCGTGAAGGGGACGCGAATCCTGGTCATGGGCGTGGCGTACAAGGGCGGGGTCGGCGACCTGCGCGAGGCGCCGGCGCTGAAGATCATCCGGCACCTCACGGAGCTGGGCGCCGAGATCTCCTACCACGACCCCCACGTCCCCGAGCTGCCCGAGCTCTCGCTTCGCTCGGGCGCGCTCGACGAGCAGGTCGCGGAGGCGGACCTGGTCTGCATCGTCACCGCTCATCCCGAGATCGACCACGAGCGCCTCGTGCGTGAGGCGAAGCTGGTCGTCGACTTCCGCGGCGTCACGAAGGGCATCGAGGCTCCCAACCTCGTGCGGCTCTAGATGCGCCGCCTCGGCGCGTTGATCGCCCGCCGCGGGGCGCGGCGCCGAGCCGATCGCCTCACCGTGGCGCTCGCGGTCGCGGCCGTCGGCACGGCCGGCACGGTGATCGCGTGGGAGGGGACGCGGATGGCCCGCCGTCGTGCTCGCCCTCGCTCGTCCGACACAGGCGCACATAGACCGCGCCTGGAGACGGCGAGCCGCGCCACCCAGGACACGGTGGCCGTCCTGGTGGAGGGCTACGAGGCCACCTCACGACAGGAGGCGATCCTGTTCAACCTGCTGAGCGGCTTCGTCGGCGCCTTCGCGCTGATGAGGCTCTCGACCGCCGGCATCCGGGGAGGATGGTGGCCGGCCGGCAACGTCCGGCTCGGAGGCCGTCACATCCACCACTTCGTCCCCGGGATCCTGGTCGCGTTCGCCTCAGGCGCAGTGGCGCTGGTGACCACCAATGCGCGCCTGGAGCAGTTCCTCGCGGTGCCGTTCGGCGCCGGCATCGGGCTGACTTTCGACGAGGCGGCCTTGTTGCTCGATTTGCGCGACGTCTATTGGACCCGGGAGGGAGTGCTCAGCGTCCAGCTCAGCCTCGGTCTGGCCGCGACCCTGGGAGGCACGATCCTCGCACTGCGGATGCTTCGCCGCGGCGAGGAGCGGGTCGAGTCCGAGGGGCTGATCCCGGCTCCCTGAGGGCCGGTGCCTCAGCGGATCACGCGATAGCGAGCGAAGAGCTCGCCCGCGTCCTCCAGGAGCCACGCCAGCTCGAGGGGGCGCTCCAACTCCGGGAGGCCCGTGACCAGCCCCGGCCCGTCGCCGCCCGCGAGCTTTGGGGCATGGGTGACGAACAGCTCGTCAACCAGGCCTGCGTCGATGAGCTGGGCGTGAAGCCGGGGGCCGCCCTCGCACAGCACCGCCCGAACGCCACGCTCGACCCGGAGGTAGCGGAGCATCTCCGCGAGGTCGACGGCGCCGGAATGGCGGACGACCCTGACGGGCGTCTCGGTCTCCGGAGGCTCGGCGTCGGACGCGGTGAAGATCAGGGCCCGGCCCCCGCCGGCGGTGAACAGGGGGGCGTCCCACGGCAGGTCCAGCCGGCCGCTGACGATCACCACCAACGGGTCGTGCGGAAGCCCCCGGCGCTCGCGGCGCGAGCGCTTCTCGGAGTCGGCGACGACTCGGCCGTAGCGTTCGACTCGCATCGTCCCCGCGCCGATCAGAACCGCGTCCACCTTGGTGCGCAGCCCGACGAGCATCTGGGTGTCGGTGTCGCTGCCGATCCCGCCGGAGCGCCCGTGCAGAGTGGCCATGCCGTCGAGCGTGATCGCGAAGTTGGTGACGGTGTACGGCCGGTCTTCGCGCGCCTGTTCGACGAGTTCGAGGTCGTGCAACTGATCGACGGCCGTGGTCGGGGCCCGGATCTGGAAGCAGCCGGCGCATAGTCGGGCAGGCTAGCCGTCGTCAGGCTTCGATCTCGGACAGGTGATCCACATTGGCCCGATCCTGCCGGTCGGCGCTGGGCTGGGCCTCGAACCAGGCGTTCAGGATCTCGTCGAGCTCGGCGTCCGATGTTCCGCGCAGGCTGAGCGCGAGCACGTTGGCGTCGTTCCACTTTCGCGCCCCTGCCGCGCTATCGGCGTCCAGGCACAGGGCGGCCCGGACGCCCGAGACCTTGTTGGCGGCGATCGAGGCGCCGGTGCCCGTCCAGCAGCAGACGATCCCCTGCTCGGCGCGTCCCTCCGCCACGTCTCGCGCAGCCGCCTCGCTGGCCCAGGCCCAGTCGTTCCGCTCCTCTTCGGTGAGCGCGCCGTGCGCGACCGGCTCGTGACCGCGGCGGCGAAGCTCCTCGACGATCACCCTCGGCGACCCCCACGAGCTCGTCGGCCGAGACTGAAACGCGCATGCGTCGAGGTTAGAGGGCAGGTGGAGCGACGGGATGCTTCCCGGCCGGATTCCTCCTGCATACCGGGCTAAGGCGTCGCCAGCCAGTCGAAGCGACGCCCCGTGAGCTCCTCGAGTCGCTTCACGTCCTCGCGGAAGAGGTCGCGGAGCCAGTCGCGGAGCTCGGGCGGGAGCTCGGGCTTCTCCACCTCGCCGGCGCGCGGGTCGTGGACGATCCGCTCGACGAGCCAGCGCAGCGACTCTGGCAGGCGGTCGAAGTTTCGGTCGAGGGCTCGAAGGCCGGGAAGGCGAACCGCTTGGTCCATGATCCGGAAGCGGGAGCCGCTCTTCGCGGTCCCCGTCTCCCACTCGCGCTCGAACTGCTCGGAGGTGAAGTCAGGATCGATCTCGAGGAAGCCGAAGACACGCCGCATCGTCGCGGGGCGCTCGCTCTTCAGCTCCTCGCGGCTCACGACCTCGATCCGCTCAGGCCCGAAGGCCGCCAGGTACGGCTCGAGCTGGTAGGCGTAGCGGCTTCGGGCCACGTACGAGCTCTGGGGGTCGGCGAACGCCTCGGTCAGCTTCCGGTCCTCGTAGCCTCCGCCGACGTTGTGAATGTAGTGCGACAGCATGCGGTCGATCGGGTTGCGGACCACGTAGATCATGCGCGGCTCGCCGAGCACCGAGCGGATTCGCTCGGCCACGCCGGAGAATCGAGGGAGATTGGTGTAGTGCGGGGAGCTCTCGCCGCGCACCCGAGCGTCGGGATCGAAATGGGTGCCGTACCAATCCGCCCCCAGCGGCCAGTTCAGCTCGGACACGAAGAAGTTGAGCTCCTTGGGACGCGACATCTCGACCTCGGGATGCAGGTTGAGGTAGTGATGGAGGCTGGTGGTCCCGCACTTGAGGCCGCCGATGATCAGCAGGTTGGGGAGCGCCGTTCGGTGCCGCCCCGGCCCTCGCCGCGCGTGGCGCCGTTCGGCGGCGAAGCGCTCGTGCGCGCGCGCCACCATCGCCTCGTCGGCGGGATCGCGCGGGACCGCGTCAGCCTGCGCCAAGCCGCTTTGCCGCCTCGCGGAAGTTCTTGACCGTCGCGGTTGGCGGCTTGCGCCCGTCGAGCTTCTCGCCACTCCGATTCACCCAGATGACGGGGACGTTCATCTTCAGGACCGGGGCCACGTCCGTGTCGTATCCGCTGCCGATGTGCACCCATCCCTTCTTGCCGCCGATGCGACGCGCGCACTCCTTGAAGTGGGCTGGGTCCGGCTTGTAGCTGCGCACCTGCTGAGCGGTCACGACGAGGTCCAGCTCGGTTCGCAGATGGCGACGGGAGACGCCGAGGAGCTTGTCGTCGATGTTGGAGACGATTCCGACCTCGTAGCGCTTCGAGAGCCGATCCATGGCCGCGTTCGCCTCCCGGAAGGGCAGCCAGCGGGAGACGCTGTCGGGCAGGAACTGGGCGCGAGACGGCTCCACCTCCCAGCCGATCTCCTTCGCGGCACGGACGGTCGCGCGACGCAGGACCTCGGCGTAGAGCTCGTACGACCCCCGAATGATCTCCGCCTGGATCTCGAAGAACCGGGCGAGGAAGGGCTCCTCCTCGAAGCTGAACCCGTCCCTGTCAGCCTCCTTCTTGAAGGCGTCGAGGATCCCCTTCTCCCAGTCGATCAGGGTGCCGTAGCAGTCGGCGGTGACCCAGTTGATGTCCTTGAGCTTCGGTAGGGGCATGAAGGTGACCCACGCGCATCGGTTGGCGCGCCGGGGCGCGAGATTATGGCAAGCGCCACATTTCCTCCCGTTCGCGCCCGACCGTGAGCGGGCGCTCGCAACCGGGGTGCGTGCCCTTCGGATAGGCTGCGCCGCCCCGATGCGGAACGGCTTCACCGCACCTCTCTGATGGACCTGCTCGAGTACCAAGGCAAGCAGCTGTTCGCGAAGCACGGCGTGCCCGTCCCGCCGGGCAGGCACGCGGACACCGTTCCCGCGGCGGTGGAGGCCGCCGAGGAGGTTGGCTATCCATGCGTGGTCAAGGCGCAGGTGCGGATCGGCAAGCGCGGCAAGGCGGGCGGGATCAAGATCGCCAACGATCGCGACGAGGCGCTGAAGCACGCCGAGGCCATCCTCGGGATGGACATCCGGGGGTTCACGGTCCACGAGGTATGGGTCGAGGCGGCGTCCAAGATCGACGCGGAGTACTACGCGTCGGTGATCCTCGACCGATCCGAGAAGAAGCTTCTGGTGATGCTGTCGCGAATGGGCGGCATGGATATCGAGGAGATCGCCGAGGCGGATCCTTCGGCCCTGGTCCGGCGTCACATCGAGCCCGGCGAGACCTTCACCGCCGAGGCCGCAGGGCAGCTTGCGCTCGACGCCCACATCGACGAGGACGTGAGCGCCGGCGTCGGGGACCTGCTGGTCAAGCTCCACGACGTGGCGAGCGCGGAGGACGCGACGCTGATCGAGGTCAATCCGCTGATCGTCACCTCGGACCGCGAGGTCGTCGCCCTCGATTCGAAGATCACGATCGACAACAGTGCCCTCTACAGGCACGAGGAGCTCGCCGGGCTGCGGGATCGCTCCGCCGAGGACCCGCAGGAGAGAATGGCCGAGGAGAAGGGGCTCACGTACGTGAAGCTCGGCGGCAACGTCGGCATCCTCGGCAACGGCGCCGGGCTCTGCATGTCCACGCTCGACGTGGTGGCTCAGGCGGGAGGCAAGCCCGCGAACTTCCTCGACGCCGGGGGGGGATCGAAGGCCGACACGATCGTCGACGCGCTCGAGGTGATCACATCCGACGACAACGTGAGCGCGATCCTGTTCAACATCTTCGGCGGGATCACGCGCTGCGACGAGATCGCGAAGGGGATCGTCGAGGCCTCCGCGAAGACCCAGATCGAGGTCCCTCTGGTGGTCCGCCTTGACGGCACCAACTCCGAGGAGGGCCTCGGGATCCTCGCCGACGCGGACCTGTCCAACCTCCACGTTGAGAAGACGATGCTCGGCGCGGCCGAGCGCGTCGTGGAGCTCGCGCACGTCTGATGGCCATCATCGTCAACGAAGAGACCAAGCTCGTGATCAGCGGCCTGACCGGTCGGGAGGGCACCTTCCACGGGCTGCGCAACCGCGATTACGGCACCGACGTGGTGGCCGGGGTCACCCCGGGAAAGGGAGGCCAGGAGGTGGAGGGCATCCCGGTGTTCGACACCATCGCCGAGGCGGTCTCCGAGCGCGGCGCCAACACGTCGATGATCTTCGTCCCGGCGCGGTTCGCGGCGGCGGCCATGAGCGAGGCGATCGAGGCGGGCGTGCACACCGTCATCGGGATCACCGAGGGGATCCCGGTCTACGACATGTTGGGTGTCTATTGGCAGGCCCAGGAGGCGGAAGTCCGGCTGATCGGCCCTAACTGCCCCGGCGTCCTGTCCCCGGGGAAGTCGAACGTGGGGATCATCCCGGCCCAGTTCTTCGATCCCGGCTCGATCGGGGTCGTGTCGAAGTCGGGGACCCTCACCTACCAGATCGGCAACGAGCTCAAGCAGGCCGGCGCCGGCAATTCCTCCATCGTCGGGATCGGCGGGGATCCGATAATCGGCTCGGACTTCATCGACATCCTCACCCTGTTCGAGCAGGATCCGGAAACCGAGCTGATCGTGATGGTGGGGGAGATCGGCGGAGACGCCGAAGAGCGCGCGGCCGACTTCATCGCGGAGCAGGTGTCCAAGCCCGTGGTCGCATACATCGCCGGGTTCACCGCTCCGCCCGGGAAGCAGATGGGTCACGCCGGGGCGATCATCTCCGGCTCCTCCGGCACCGCCGAGGCGAAGAAGGAGGCCCTCGAGGCGCGCGGCGTACAGGTCGGCCGCTCGCCGACGGAGGCCGCCAGGCTCGCCGTCGAGGCGGTCGGCGCTCGCGCGTAACGCCCGGCCCGGCCCGTTCCTATACTCGCGGCATGGCCGATGAGGTGATCAGCTTCGCCCGTGGCGCCCCGAGTGCCGACATCCTGCCCGCCGAGGCTGTGCGCGAGGCTGCACAGCGAGCACTCGCCGACGACTGGCAGCGGGCCCTTTCCTACGGGACCGGGGTGGGCCACCCCGGTCTGCGGGAGTGGATCGCTGAGCGACACGGCGTCGAGCCGGCTCAGGTGATGGTCACGAACGGTTCCCTCGAGGCCGGAGCGATGCTGTTCCAGCATCTCGTTACCCCGGGGGATCGGGTGATCGTCGAACAGCCCTCCTACGACCGGACGCTCCTGCTTTTCGAGCGGCTCGGCGCCGAGCGGATCGGAGTGCCCCTCGAGGACGACGGGATAGACGTCGAGGAGCTCGAGCGGGCGACGGGCCAGTTCCCCACCCGCTTGGTCCACCTGATCCCCAACTACCACAACCCCGCGGGATGCACGCTCGCGGAGGCGAAGCGGCGAAGCGTCGTCGAGCTCGCTTCCACCCGTGGCTTTTGGCTCTTCGAGGACGACCCCTATCGCGAGCTGCCATTCGAGGACGACCCGCCGCCGACGATGCTCGCGCTCGACGGCGCGGATCGGGTGATCCATGCGTCCTCGTTCTCGAAGACCGTCAGCCCGGGGGTCCGCGTCGGCTACCTCGTCGGCCCGGCCGACGAGATCAAGAGCCTCGCCAAGTGGGCCAACGAGACGTACATCTCGCCGAACATGCTCGCCGAGTCCGTGGTCTGGGAGCTCTGCCGCTCCGGGGCCCTGGATGAGAACATCGCCTTCGTGAAGGGCGCCCTGCGGGAGCGACGTGACGCCCTGGTCGGCGCGCTGGCGGAGCAACTCCCCGAGGCGGATTTCGTCGTCCCGGGCGGCGGCTACTTCCTGTGGCTGACGCTCGGCGACGACGTCGACACCGTCGAGTTGCTCGCCGCCGCCCTCGAGGAGCAGGTCGCCTTCGTCGCGGGCCCCGACTTCATGCTCGAGGGCGGCCGCTCCAGCCTGCGCCTCTCGTTCGCAAGCGTCCCTCCCGAGCAGATCCCGGAGGGGGTCGCTCGAATCTGCCGGGCGCTCGAGCGGATCAGGGCCGCGAGCCCGGCCTGATCGCGCCTCTCTTCCTTCGAGCAACTTTTACCTCGGCGTTACACGGCGCTTAGCGCCCGTCCCTAGCCTGCGCCGCAAGTGAGCAAGCAATGCGAAGAGCTCAGGAGGTGAGGCAACGATGACCCCGATCACGATGGTTGAGGGAGCGCGGAAGCTGGACGCGGTCAGCGAGCGCAATCTGGCAGAGCGTCGGTTCTCCGCCCTGGCGGCGGCTGTGCGGGAGCACGAGGCATCGGTGCGGCGCCGGGAGTACGCAATGCGCCCCCAGGATCAGTCCCTGTACCGACGCCTACGGCAGATCTGCGGCGACGTGTGAGCTACCGGCCGTAGCGGTCGGAGCTCAGGACGAGCTGCTCGGGTAGTGGCGGACGGGGAGCCGGCGACGGGCTGGCGCGAACCGACACCGTCTCGGCGACGCTCCGCGAGACGACATGCTCCCCGTCCTCGGAGCTGAGCACGACCTCGTCGGGCCCGGACGTTTCCAGGGTTCCGTCGAGCCCCGGGTGGAGCCCGGCCGCCTTCAGGTAGTGCAGGATCTCCTCGGCCTCGTTCTCGAACCGCAGCACGAGGACCGTCGCGCCCGACTCGACGTCCGCGAGCAGCGCGCCTTCCTCGCGCACCCCCTCGACGAGCGGGTGCCCGTGCGGGCAGGTCTTGGCGTCGCCGATCGCGGCCAGCATCCGCTCCTCCAGCACGGGCGACATGGCGTGCTCGAGCCGCTCGGCCTCCTCGTGGACCTCGTCCCACGGCACCCCGAGGACATCGGTCAGGAAGCGCTCGATGAGGCGGTGGCGCCGGACGATCGCCTGGGCATGCTCGCGGCCCTCGGCGGTGAAGGCGAGCGACTTGTCGGATAGCCGTTCCACATAGCCGTCGTTCTCGAGGCGCCCGATCATCTCGTGGACGGTGGGGGCGGAGAGCTGCATCGCCCGGGCGATGTTCGCCCCGGTGATCGGGAGCCCCGCCTCCTCGAGCCAGAACATGATCTGGAGGTACTCCTCCTCGGCGACGGTGGCGTGCTCGTGGCTCACCCCAGCGAGTCTAGTGAAGGGGTTGTTCGCCGCTCGGACGCAGACCGCCCCACTGCTGTAGGTTGGCCCCGCCGTGACCACGGTTCGCGAAGCGGCCTACGAGCTCTTTCGAGCTCACGGGATGACCACGATGTTCGGCAACCCCGGCTCCACCGAGCTGCCGATGCTCCACGGCTTCCCGGATGACTTCAAGTACGTGCTCGGGCTGCAGGAGGCCGTGGTGGTGGGAATGGCCGACGGGTACGCGCAGGCGTCCGGCCGCCCGACGCTCGTGAACCTCCACACGGCCCCCGGGGTGGGCAACGCGATGGGCGCGATCTTCAACGCGCAGGCCAACAAGTCCCCACTCGTGATCACCGCCGGCCAGCAGGTGCGGGCCATGATCACCCTGCAGGCCAACCTGACCAACCGGGACGCGACCCGGCTGCCCCATCCCTTCGTCAAGTGGAGCTACGAGCCCCCGCGCCCCGCAGATGTGCCGCTGGCGCTCGGGCGGGCCACGCACCTTGCGACGCTTCCACCGCGGGGGCCCGTCTTCGTGTCGATCCCGATGGACGACTGGGGGGAAGAGGTCGACGACCGCGATGCGAAGCACGCGATCGAGCGCTCGGTGGTCGGCCGGGCCGGGCCGGACCCCGAGGCGATCAGGTCGCTCGCCGAGCGCTTGGACGCCGCCGCGAACCCCACCCTCGTGGTGGGTCCTGATGTCGACGCGGCCGGCGCATGGGATGCGGCGGTCGCCTTGTCGGAGCGCCAGCGGCTGCCGGTGTGGGCCACCCCCGCCCCCGGCGGAGGGCGGATCGGCTTTCCGGAGGGTCATCCGAGCTTCCGTGGCACGTTGCCTCCTGCCATCGGGCCGGTCGGCGAGATGCTCGCCGACCACGACCTGGTGCTCGTGGTCGGGAGCTCGGTGTTCCCCTACTACCCCTACATCCCGGGGCCCCTGCTGGCCGAGGGCAGCGCGCTCGTCCAGATCACCAGCGACCCCGACGAGGCGGCCCGCGCGCCGATGGGCGAGGCGATCGTGGCCGACCCGCGGCTCGCGCTGGAGGCGCTCGTGGCGGAGGTCCCGGAGTCCGGTCGAGAGGCCCCCGAGCCGCTGGGCGCCCCCGAGGCCCCGCCCGAGTCCGACCCCCTGAGCCCATCTACGGTCCACGCGACGCTCGGGGAGGCCTTCCCGGAGGACGGAATCGTGGTGCTCGAGTCCCCTTCGAGCACCATGGCCCTACGCAACCAGCTTCGCCTGTCGGCGCCCGGGAGCTACTACTTCGGGGCGGGCGGCGGCCTCGGTTTCGGGTTGGCCGCGGCCGTCGGCGTGCAGCTCGCCGAGCCGAGCCGCCCGGTCGTCTGCGTGATGGGGGAGGGCTCGGTGCAGTACGCGGTGACGGCGTTCTGGTCCGCCGTCGCCTACAAGGTGCCTGTCACATTCCTGGTGCTGCGAAACGAGGAATACTCGATCCTGAAGTGGTTCGCGGACATCGAGCAGGTGAGCGGGGCGCCGGGCCTCGATCTGCCCGCGCTCGATTCGGCCGCGATCGCCTCGGGCTATGGACTGGAGTCTCGCCGGGTGACGGGAAGCGACGAGCTCGCCGAGGCGCTCGCCGAAGCCATCCCCGCCTCCGAGCCACGCCTGATTGAGGTCGGAGTGACCCCGGGGATGGCTCTGTTCTGAGATGACCCGGCCGTCGCCGACCTGATGGCGCTGCTCGAGCCCCAGGTCGAGCGGATCGCCCCGGAGCCACAGGAGCCGGCGGGCGATCGGGCCCCCGACTGGGTCGCGGCGGGAAGCCCGCAGCCGCTCCGCGCCGAGCTCGAGTCGCTGCTGGGCCGCGACCGGGTCCTCGCCCGCCCCACCGATCTGGTCCGCTACGCCTCAGACGCGAGCCCTTACCGCCTGTTCCCGAAGGCCGTGGTCATGGCGCGCGGCGTCGAGGACCTGTCCAAGCTCTTCGGGTACGCGCGGCGGAGCGGGACGCCGCTCACCTTTCGCTCCGGCGGCACGAGCCTCAACGGCCAGGGACAGAGCGAGGGCATCCTCGTGGACGTCCGGCGCCACTTCACCGGCGTGGAGGTCGAGGCGGAGGGGGCGCGGGCGCGCGTGGGCCCGGGCACGACGCTCGGGCACGTCAATCGGGTGCTCGCGGCCTATGGGCGAAAGCTCGGCCCCGACCCGGCGAGCACCGACTTCGCCACCGTCGGCGGGGTCGTCGCCAACAACTCCGGGGGCATGCGGTGCGGCGTCGTCCACGAT
This sequence comes from uncultured bacterium, assembly GCA_963772345.1. GTDB lineage: Bacteria > Actinomycetota > Thermoleophilia > Solirubrobacterales > 70-9 > AC-56. Next base: position 77,959 of record CAVYXB010000007.1, read on the forward strand.
TCCTACTCGACCGTTCGCGCGCTCAGACTGCTGCTTCCCTCGGGCACCCTGATCGACACCGAGGCGCCGGACGCCGAGGCCGCCTTCGCGGAGGCCGAGCCCGAGCTCGCGCGCGGCCTGGAGGAGATCCGGGCCGAGATCCTCGACGACGACGAGCTGGCGGACCGCATCCGGCGGAAGTTCCTGATCAAGAACACCACCGGCTACCGGCTGTGCGCGTTCCTCGACGCCGAGACGCCCCTGGAGATCTTCCGGCGGCTGGTGATCGGCTCGGAGGGCACCCTGGCGTTCGCGTCGGAGGTGGTGTTCGAGACCGTGCCACTCCTCCCGAGGACGATCACGGCCTGGGTCCACTTCGGCGACCTCGCGGCGGCCGCGGAGCCGGTGCCCGACCTGGTTGAAGCCGGGGCCAGCGCGGTGGAGCTCATGGTGGCGCCCGCCTTGATCGCCGCGGCCCACTCGCTCCCGGGCACGCCCGCATACTGGAAGGAACTGCCCCCTGAATCGGCGGCGCTCCTGGTCGAGTTTCGCTCCGACGACGATCGGGAGCTCGACGGGCTCGAAGAGGCAGCGATGGAAGCCCTGGGCGATCGCGAGTTCCTCCGGGAGCCGGAGTTCACCCGCGACGCCGAGCTGACCGAGGTCTTCTGGCGCGTGCGCGAGGGGATGCACGGGATCGTCGGACGCCTTCGCCCCCAGGGGACGGCGCTGATCATCGAGGACGTCTGCGTCCCGCCGCATCGCATGGCGGAGTCCGCGACCGACATCCAGGCCTTGCTCGGGGCGCACGGCTTCCTGACCGGCGTGGCCGGCCACGCCTCCGCCGGCAACCTCCACTTCATGCTCACCCCCAAGTTCTCGGAGGCCGGGGAGCGGGAGCGCTACGAAGCCTTCATGGGGGAGCTCGTCGACCTGATCGTCGACAAGTACGACGGCTCGCTGAAGGCGGAGCACGGGACCGGGATCAACATGGCGCCCTACGTCGAGCGGGAGTGGGGCCCCAAGGCGACCGAGCTGATGTGGCGGGTGAAGGAGCTCGCGGACCCCGACGGGCTGCTCGCCCCGGGAGTGGTCCTGAACCGCGATCCCGGCGTTCACCTTCGGAACCTGAAGGCCACCCCGCCGATCGAGGAGGTGGCAGACACCTGCGTGGAGTGCGGCTTCTGTGAGCCGGTTTGCCCGAGCCGGCTGTTGACGACGACGCCCCGCCAGCGAATCGCTCTGCGCCGCGAGATGGCGCGCCAACGCGCGGGATCGCCGCTTCAGCGGGTGCTGTTGGACGAGTACGAGTACGACGCGATCGAGACCTGTGCCGCGGACGGCAGCTGCATGCTCGCCTGCCCGGTGGGGATCGACACGGGCAGGCTCGTCAAGGGGTTCCGGGAGGCCGAGCACGGGCCACGGGCCGAACGGCTCGCCCTCGCCGGCGCCCAGCGCTGGCGAACGGCGGAGCGATCAGCCCGAGCCGGCCTGCGGGTGGGCGGAGCCTTCGCCCGCGTGCTCGGGGACGCGGGTGTTCGGGGGGCCTCGCGAGCCGCCAGGCGCATCGCCGGCTCGGAGCTGGTCCCGGAGTGGGGTCCGTCGATGCCGAGGGCGGCCAACCCCACGCCTTCCCCGGACGGCGCGAGAGGGGGCGGCCGCGGTCTACGTCCCCGCGTGCATCAACCGGATGTTCGGGGTCTCGCGCGCCGAGCCGGATGCCACGAGCCTGCCCGAGGCCTTGGTGCGCGTGTCGGAGCGGGCGGGGCTCCCGGTGTGGATCCCGCCCGACGTCGCCGGATCATGCTGCGGCACGCCCTGGGCCTCGAAGGGCTATCAGCCAGGGACACCGCTGGATGGCCAACGGGATCGTGGAGCGGCTGTGGCGGTGGTCGGATGAGGGAGAGCTCCCGACTGTCATCGACGCGAGCTCGTGCGCCCATGCCCTGCTCGACGAGGTCTCCCCGGTCCTGAGCGACGCCAACCGCGAGCGCCACGGCCGGCTCGAAGTGATGGATGCGATCGCCTGGGGGCGCGACCGGCTCGTGCCGCAGCTCGAGATCCGCCGCCGCCTCGGGTCGGTCGCGGTTCATCCGACCTGCGGCGGTCGCCACATCGGTCTCGACCGCCCGCTCCGCGCCCTGGCGGGGGAGCTCGCCCACGATGTCCACGTGCCGCCGTCCGCGACCTGCTGCGGCTTCGCCGGGGATCGCGGCTTCCTTCACCCGGAGCTCACGCAGGCGGCAACTCGCGAGGAGGCGGCCGAGGTCGGCGCGAGGAGCTTCGACGCCTACGTCTCGAGCAACCGAACGTGCGAGATCGGCCTCGAGCGCGCGACGGGCGAGCGGTACGTGCACGTCGTCCAGCTTTTGGAGGAGCTGACGCGCTGACGGACCGCCGGCCGGGCGGTGATCGCTCACGAGCGCTCGGCCAGGGTGGAGACGACGGCCTCGTAGGCGCCGTCGCCGTTGCGGCCCTCGGTGACGGTCACGTTCAGCCGGCCGGCGATCGCTTCGCGCAGGCCGGGGTCGCGCTCGGGGCCGTTGGCGACCACGAAGAAGCGTCCGACGAACTCGCACGTGTCGAGGTCCTCCAGCGAGTCACCGATGCCGATGCACTGCTCGGGCGCGTACTCCCGAGCACGCATGTGGAAGCCCACCGCCTTGGCCTTGCTCGCCCCACCCGGGACGAGGTGGTACGCGTGGGCTGGGCCCTCGATTCCCTCCATGGACCGGACGATCGCGCCGTTGTCCAGGAAACGAAGGTCCGAGTGTCCATGCTCGGACAGCAGGGCGTTCGCCTCGGAGACGTCGACCAGGCCCCTGAACAGATGCGAGAGCTGACGCTCGCGGTGCCACGGACGATGCCATTCGAGGCGGGCTCCGAAGCGCGCGAACAGGAGATCCGGGATGCCGGCGGCGAGCATCCTCTCGGCCGGCGTTCCTTCGTCGTCCGGCAGCCACTCGCCGGTGAGAAACGTCCGCTCGCCGTCGATCACGACCCCGCAGCCGGCCTCGTAGATGTAGGAGCTCTGGCCGAGCAGTCGGGCGTCAGCCATCACCTGGGCCTCGCGGCGGCCCGACATGATCACGACCTCCACGCCGGCACGGTGGCAGGCCTCGAGCATCCTCGCCTGCCGTAGCGAGAAGTTTCCCTCCGCGTCCCGGAACAGCGAGCCGTGGTGCCCGAGCAGGGTCCCGTCGAGGTCGGTGTATGCGCAGCGAAGGGACACGGCCGGGCACCGTACACGGAGCCGGCCCCCCGATGATCGCCCTCGCCTGCGACCACTAACGTAGGCCGGAATGACTTCGTGGCGCCTTTCCGATCGGGTCCTCGAGCTTCCGCCGCCGCTTGCCGCGGGGATCGTCAACGCGAGCGCCGACTCCTTCTTCGAGGGCGCGCGCAGCGCCACGCCCGAGGGCGCTGTGGAGCACGGCCGGGCGCTCGCGTCGGCGGGCTTCGACCTGCTCGACGTCGGAGCCGTCCCGGCCGCCAGCGGCGCGCCGGTATCCGTCGAGGAGGAGACTGCCCGGCTCATCCCCGCCGTGGAGGGGCTGGTCCGCGGTGTGGGGGTGCCGGTGACCGTCGACACCTTCCAACCGGAGGTCGCTCGGCGAGCGCTCGACGCCGGCGCCGTCGCGATCAACGACATCTCGGGCGGTGGGACGGAGATGTGGAACCTGGTTGCCGACCGCGGATGCGGCTACGTCCTCATGCACATGGAGGGACGGCCCCGGGCCGATCGCGAGCCCCAGGGTCACGCCGACCCCGTCGGTCACCTCCTCGGCTGGTTCTCGGACCGCATCGAAGCAGCGGTACGGTGCGGGATTGCCGAGGATCAGATCGCGCTCGATCCCGGGCTCGATTTCGACCTCACGGTCGAGGACGACCTGCGGATCCTCGCCGGGCTCCGCGGGCTGCGCTCCTTCGGTCGCCCCCTCTTCGTGGCCCTGTCCCGCAAGGACTTCCTCGGTGCGGTGCTGGCCGGTTCGTGGGAGCACAGGGCGCCAGCCGTCGAGCGGGAGTGGGCCACCGCCGCGGCCACCGCGCTGGCGGTCGCCGAGGGCGCCGACGTTCTCCGGCTCCACGATCGAAGCGCTCTCGACGCCCTGCGGGTCGCCGCCGCGATCGACGGGGTCGGTCGTGGCGCCCACGATGCCGCGCCCGCCGCCCGTGGCTAGCGCGGTGGACGGGGTCGCGGCGTCCGCGGGATGGGAGCGCGCGATCGAGCCGGGACGCCTCGACGGGCGCCTGGTGGCCGAGAGCCTGGAGGGCGCGCGATCGGCCGAGACGGTCGAGATCCCATCCTCGCTGGCGCCCGACCTCGCGTCGGCGCTCCGAGCATCCGGGGTCGATGCTCTCTACTCGCATCAGCTCGAGGCGCTCGAGGCTGCGAAGGGCGGGAACGTCGTGGTCACGAGCGGCACCGCCTCCGGCAAGTCCCTTTGCTTCAACCTGCCGGTCCTCGACGACCTCACACGCGATCGCGGGACGAGGGCGCTCTACCTGTACCCGACCAAGGCCCTCGCGCAGGACCAGGCCCGAAAGCTCTCGAACCTCGGCCTGGGCGTGCTTCGGCACGCGATCTACGACGGCGACACCCCGCGGGACGACCGGCCCGGCATCCGCCGACGGTCGAACCTGATCCTCACCAACCCGGACATGCTCCACATCGGGCTCTTGCCGCACCACAAGAGCTGGGGCGATTTCCTGGCCAACCTCGGGTGGGTCGTGGTGGACGAGGCACACACCTATCGCGGCGTGTTCGGCTCGCACGTGGCGAACGTGCTGCGCCGCCTGCGCCGGCTGGCCCGTCGATACGGGAGCACGCCGCGATTCGTGCTGGCCTCGGCCACGATCGCGAACCCGGTTGAGCTCGCGGAGCGGTTGGTCGGCGAGCCGTTCGGGTTGGTCGAGTCCGACGGCGCGCCGCGCGCACGGCGGCGGATCGCGATGTGGAACCCGCCTCTGATCGATCCCCGGTCCATGACCCGCCGCTCGGTGCTCTCCGAGGCCGCGGAGCTCTTGGCGGATCTCGTCGGGCAGGGACTTCGCACGATCTGCTTCCTTCGGAGTCGCCGGGGGATCGAGCTGATCCAGCGCTTCACGCGGATGAGGCTCGAGGAGCTCGGCAGGGAGGAGCTCGCGGGGCGGATCGCCCCGTACCGGGCCGGCTACACCCCGGCGCAGAGGAGAGAGATCGAGGCGCGGCTCGCGGGCGGGGACCTGCTGGCGGTCGTGGCCACCGACGCCTTGGAGCTCGGGATCGACATCGGCCACTTGGACGCCGCGATCTGCGTGACCTTTCCCGGTACGGTCGCCAGCCTGCGCCAGATGTGGGGGCGCGCCGGGCGTCGCAAAGAGGGCCTCGCCGTGTACGTGGCCGGCGCTGACGCACTCGACCAGTTCTTCTGCCGTCATCCGGAGGAGTTCCTCGAGCGACCGGTGGAGGCGGCGATCCTGGACCACGAGAACGACCGCATCCAGCTCGCGCACCTGGTGGCGGCGGCCTACGAGCTTCCCCTCTCGGAGTCCGACGCGGCTGTCTTCGGCGAGCGCTGGCGGGAGCGCGCGGAGTCGCTCGTCTCCCTCGGCGAGCTCCGCCGCGGCCGCGAGAACCGCTACCTGCCGCGATCGCCGCGCTTTCCCGCCGGGGACATCTCGCTGCGCTCGGCGTCCGCCGACTCGGTGGCCGTGGTCGAAGCGGCATCGGGCGAGCTGCTCGGAGCGGTCGAGGCCGAGCGGGCGTTCACGACGGTGCACCCGGGCGCCGTCTACCTACACCTGGGGCGTTCCTATGAGGTAAGGGAGCTCGACCTCGAGTCCCGGCGAGCCGTCGTCGAGAAGTTCGACGGCGACTGGTACACGCAGCCGAAGAGCGAGACGGAGGTCTACATAGAGCGGATCGTCGCCAAGAGCGACGATCCGGTCGCTGCCGGGATCGCACGCACTGAAGGAGCGACGCCAACACCTGGCCTCGAGCTGTCCTTCGGCGAGGTGTCGGTGACCCAGCAGGTGATCGCCTTCCAGCGCAAGAGCCTCGCGGATCACGAGGTGATCGACATGGTGGCGCTCGACCTGCCGGAGACCAACTTCCCGACCCAGGCGCTCTGGTACGTGCTCGGCGACGAGCTTGCGGGCCCGGCGAGCCTTCCTCCGGAGGTCCTGCTCGGCGCGCTTCACGCCACCGAGCACGGGCAGATCGCCGTCCTGCCGCTGCTCGCGATGTGCGACCGCTGGGACATCGGCGGGCTGTCCACCAACGTCCACTTCCAGACCGGCCGGCCGACGATCTTCATCTACGACGGCCACCCAGGGGGAGTCGGGATCGCAAAGCGCGGTTTCGACCTCTTCGGGCGGCTGGTGGCCGACGCCGCGAAGCTGATCGGCGAATGTCCCTGTTCGGACGGTTGTCCCTCGTGCGTCCAAAGCCCCAAGTGCGGCAACCTGAACGAGCCGCTTCACAAGCAGGGCGCGCTGGAGCTGATGACCGCGATGCTCGCCGGGGCGCTCAAGGCGGGCTGAGTTGAGGCGGACGTGACGAGGAGGGTGCAGATCGCGGTGATCGGAAAGGGGACGCCCGACGAGGCGCTCGCCCCGATCGCCGAGGAGGTCGGCCGGCGCCTGGCCGAGGCGGACGCCGTCGTGGTGTGCGGCGGCCTGACCGGAGTGATGGAGGCGACGGCGCGGGGTGCCTCGGGCGCCGGCGGAACCGTGATCGGGGTGATCCCGTCGAGCCATGCCGACGACGCAAATCCCCACTGCACTCACGTGATCGCAACCGGGATCGGCCAGGCGCGCAACCTCGCCGTCGTGTCGTCTGGCGCTGCGGTGATCGCGATCGGCGGCGAGTGGGGGACGCTTTCGGAGATCGCGTACGCTCGCGAGCTGGGCCGCGCGGTGGTGGCGATCGAAAGCTGGGAGCTGACCGGCGCCGGAGCGATGAGCGGCGGCCCCGGGATCGAGATCGTGTCCGATCCGTCCGCCGCAGTGGAGATGGCGCTCGAGCGAGCGCGCTCGTCCGCGTGACTGATTCGGCCGGCGGCACCCGGCGCGGCCGGGTCGATCGTGAGCGAATTCGTCGCTAGCCTTACCCCTCGCCGGCGAGGTAGCTCAGTTGGTAGAGCACACGACTGAAAATCGTGGTGTCGCCAGTTCGATTCTGGCCCTCGCCATCGCATAGGGTTGATGGCTCGGGTGTCTAACGTTGGTCGATGCGGGTCGGGATCGCCGCGGCAGTGGTGCAGGTGATCGGGCTTCTCCGGTGGCCCCTGATCGTCCCGTTCCTCGCGGAACGCGACGACACGGACGCGTTCGACACGATCCATACGGTCCTCGGGACGGTCGTGGGCGAGACTTTCGGCTACCTCTTGACGGCCACCTGGACCGTCCTCATCATCTCCGCCCTCGGCAGGCGTCTCGCGGGCCCCTGGTTCTCGTTCCTCGGCTACGGAGCGGCTGCCCTGATCGCCATCGGAGTTCTTGTGCCGCTCGACGTTCCCGGTGCCGACTTCGCCAACTTCGTCGGATACATCTTGTGGTCGGTCTGGATGCTCGCTCTGGCCACACTCATATGGCGGCGGGACGACCGTGCCGAGGATCCCGTAGCGCAAGCGGCATGAGCATCGGAGTCGTGGTCGTCCTCGGCGCGGTGATCGGGCTGGCGCTCGGCATCCTCGTCAGCGTGATCACCGATCTGCCCCTTGCGCCCGAGGCCGGTCTGGTGCTCGGCGGCCTGATCGGTTGGCTCTCCGGCAGGAACCGCGCCTAGGAGAGAGCAGGCGGCCGAATCGACGAACTGTGGCAACTTGTGTCCGTCCACCGGACACGAGAGGACGCAGCTCGCGTTTGGCACGCGTCGAGCCGGGAACGGGCGTCATCGCATGGACAAGGGGCCACGGAAACCAACTGACCTGGGCCTTCGCTCGTGGTGGAGCGTGCTCAAGCGGACGGTGAGCGAGTTCCGTGCCGACAACCTCACGGACTGGGCGGCGGCGCTGACCTACTACGCGATCCTGTCGATCTTCCCGGCCCTGATCGTGCTCGTCTCGATCCTCGGGCTGGCCGGGGACTCGGCCACGCACGCGCTGCTCGACAACATCCACCAACTCGGCCCGGGACCCGCCCAGGACATCGTCAGCGGGGCGATCAGGGAGATCGCCGGGAGCCAGGGGGCCGCGGGCATCGCGTTCATCATCGGCCTGGCGGCCGCGCTGTGGTCGGCGTCGGGCTACGTGGGCGCGTTCTCCCGGGCGGCCAACCTCATCTACGAGGTGGACGAGGGGCGCCCGTTCTGGAAGCTGCGCCCGTTACAGGTGGCGTTGACCCTGATCCTCCTCCTGCTGGTCGCGTTCAGCGCGATCGCCGTCGTGCTGAGCGGTCCGCTCGCGGAGGAAGTCGGAAGCGTTCTGGGGGTGCAGGGCACCGCCGTGACGGTCTGGGATCTCGTCAAGTGGCCCGTCATCGTCCTCGTCGTCCTGACCATGGTCGCGATCCTCTATTACGCCGCCCCGAACGTCCGTCATCCGGGATTCCGGTGGATCACCCCGGGCGGGATCCTCGCCGTCGCCCTGTGGATCGCGGCGTCGATCGGCTTCGCGTTCTTCGTTGCGAACTTCGGCTCCTACAACAAGACGTACGGAAGCCTGGCCGGAGTGATCATCTTCCTCGTCTGGCTCTGGATCTCGAACGTCGCGATCCTGCTCGGGGCGGAGCTGAACGCCGAGGTCGAGCGCCGCCGAGAGGTCGAGAGCGGCGTACCCGAGGACGAGACGATCGCGGTCGAGCCCCGCGCCCGTCCCGGCCGAGCCTGAGCTCACAGCGTCAGGAAACCTCGCCCGCGAGCGACTGAAGGGGGGAGATTTGCCCCGTCCGCCCCCCTCTCTACTGTGATTCACCGATGAGCGAGCAGGTGAAATTGACCGAACAGCCGACCCCGACCGGCCCCTCTGTCAACGGGACGCCGGGGACGATCGAGCGAGTCTGGGTGCGCGAACTGGCGGACGGCCAGACGGTCGAGGGGGTCTTCGCGGTGCGTGAGCGCGAGCTCCGGCAGCGCCGAAACGGCGGCGAGTGGCTGCGGCTGGTCGTCTGCGACAGCTCCGGCAGGATCGAGGCGGTCGTCTGGGAGGGCGTCCAGGACGCTTACGAGGTGGCGAGCCCGGGCGCCGCGGTCCATCTCCGTGGCCGGTTCGGGGTTCACCCTCAGTACGGGCCCAAGATCACGATCGAGGAGCTGCGCGCGGCGGCTCCGGGCGAGTTCGAGGAGGCTGATCTCGCGGACGCGCCGAGCGTCCCGGTCGAGCGCCTGGAGGCGGACCTCAGGGAGCTCCTGGAGACGATCCAGAACGGCCAGCTCCGCCAGCTCCTGGACAGGTTCTTCGGGGCGGATTCCCCGGTCTGGGCCCGCTTCCGGGAGGCGCCGGCCGCGAAGTACTACCACCAGGCCTACCGCCACGGGTTGCTGGACCACACGGTCTCCGTGGCGCAGGCCGTCAGCGCGTCCGCCCCCGCATTCCCCGGGATCGACCGGGACGTGGCGGTCACCGGCGCGCTCCTCCACGACATCGGCAAGACGATGGCCTACAACGACGACCCCCTAGCGATCGACCTCACCGATGCCGGCCGGTTGCAGGGCGAGATCCCGCTCGGCTACTACCTAGTACGCCGCGAGGTCGAGCGGATCCAGGGCTTCGATCCCGGGCTGGCGCAGGCGATCTTCCACATCGTCCTGTCCCATCACGGAAGCTACGAGAACGGGTCCCCGGTGCTGCCCGCCACGCGCGAGGCAACCCTCGTCCACGCGATCGACAACCTCGGCGGGAAGCTCGGCAGCTTCGACCGGATCGAGCGCGCGCTGCCCGACGGCGAGGCCTGGTCTCGCTTCGACCGGGGCATCGACTCGGCGGCCTACTTCAGCTCCCGCGCGGCCTAGCGCGGACAAAACCGCCAACTCTCGCGGCCCGAGAGCCGAAATTGCGGCATCTTGCGAGCGCCCGGCGAACAGGCGGCGGCCAGCCCTTATTCTCCGCTGCCGATGGCCAAGGACACTGAAAAGCTCATCCGGCAGCTCTCCCTGATCTCGTTCCTGATGGCCAACGGGCGCCCCGTCTCGGCGCTCGAGATCAAGCGCGAGGTCGAGGGCTACAGCTCGATGAACGACGACGCGTTCGCGCGGCGCTTCTACGCCGATCGCGCCGAGCTCGAGAGTCTCGGGATCTCGCTCCAGGTCGAGAAGCCGGCGGAGGGGTTCTTCGAGGCGGAGCTTTACGCGCTTCCGCCCGAGAACTACTACCTCCGGCCGATCGAGTTCACCGATGGGGAGCTGGCGGCCCTGCGGACGGCGCTCGGCCTCCTCGACGGCGAGTTCGCCTACGCCGAACCGCTGCGGCTCGCGCTCCAGCAGGTCTCGTGGGGGCGTCCGAGCCCGCTGACCGAGGACGATTCGACGTCGATCGACGTCAAGCTCGCGCCGGCCGGAGGCGGCCGGGAGATGTCGCAGCGCCTCGCGAAGATCGAAACGGCGATCTCCCGTCGCAAGACGATCGAGTTCAGCTACTACTCGATGCAACGCGACGAGGTCTCCGACCGGAAGATCGATCCGTACCACCTCGTCTTCCGCAGCGGGCAGTTCTATTTGATCGGCCACGCGCACGAGCGGGACGACGTACGCGTCTTCAGGCTTTCCCGGATCCGGGGCAAGGTCTCCTACGCGACCAAGGCGGAACACGACTTCGCGCCGCCCGAGGACTTCGATCGCCGCGACTACGCCTCACGGGCGGGCTGGCAGATGGGCGAGATCGAGGGGACCGCGAAGGTGTTCGTCCGCGAACGGATCGCGTGGCTGGTCGAGCGCGACTTCTCGGGCCACGGGTCGCTCCGCAAAGCAACCAAGAAAGACGGCGCCTCAGGGCGAGGCTTGATCTACGAGACCGAGTACGCGTCGGGGCGGTTGCTGATCTCCTGGGTGTTGGGCTGGCGCGAGAACGCCACGCTGCTCGAGCCGAAGGATCTCGCCGTCGAGGCCGCCGAGCGGCTGGAGCTCCTGCGTCAGCGCCACAACGGGAAGTTCACGCCCGCCAAGACCACCAAGAGCTCCGGCGCTGATGGCAACGGCCGCCCCCGGTCGGTCAACGGCCGCTCGGAGTCGGTGATCCGCCCCGAGCGTTTTGCTCGGCTCGTCACCCTCGCCGGCTTCCTGATCGGCGCGGCGCGGGAAGACGCCCGCCTTCCCGTCGCCACCGTCCTCGACGAGCTGAACGTCAGCCGCCAGGAGCTCCGCGAGGACATCGACGTGCTCAACGTGGTCAACTTCGGCGGCGGCACTTACGTCCTCTACGCGGAGATCGCCGGCGAGATGATCGAGGTGGACCCGGAGACCTACGGCGAGAACTTCGCCCGCCCGGCCCGCCTCCTCCCGCTGGAGGCGAAGGCGCTGGTCGCGGCCATCGACCTCTTCGGTGACCATCTCCCGCAGGCCGGTCTCTCGACCGCGCGCGAGAAGATCGTCGCGGCTCTGGGCCACGACCCCTCCCAGGAGGGGCTCGAGATCGCACCGGGGCGGGACGACTCCAAGGTCGTCCGCACGGTCAACGACGCGATCGAGCGGCACCGGGTCCTCGAGCTCCACTATTACAAGGAGAACGAGGACGAGTTCATCAAGCGCGAAGTGGAGCCCTACCAGCTCGTCAGCGGCCCGGAAGGGTGGTATCTGGGCTGCTACGACCTCGGCCGTGACGATACGCGGCACTTTCGCCTCGACCGGATGAAGGAGGCGAGGTTGACCCGGCGGTCCTTCGAGCCCCGCGAAGGGGTGGAGGAGCGGCTCGCGGAGCAGGAGTGGCTGGTGCACGGCGAGGTCGGCAGCGCCGGCGTAGCCCGGGTCTGGGTTTCCCCCGATCGGGCCCGCTGGTTGCGGGAGGAGCGAAATGTGGTCGAGGACCTCGCCGACGGCGCGGTGGTGGTGGAGCTGCCCTACGGCTCGCCGGATTGGCTCGTCCGCGAGATCCTCAAGGGCCTGGGCGACCTCGTGGTGCTGGAGCCGCCGGAGGCCCGGCAGGCCGTGCTGGACGCCGTCGGCAGCGGGTAGCGGGACCGCCCATCGACTCTCCGCCGGGCCATCCGGAGATCGTCAGGATCGTCGCGCCCAACCCCGGGCCGCTGACGCTGGAGGGCACCAACACCTACGTCGTCGGCGACGACCCGGCCTACGTGGTGGATCCGGGCCCGGCCGACGAGGGGCACCTCGAGGCCATTCGCTCCGTCGCCGGAGATCGGGGCGGCCTGGCCGGCGTTCTCCTGACGCATTCGCACGCGGATCACTCGGCGGCGGTGCCGATGCTCGATGCGCCGCTGCTCTTCGGAGAAGTGGGGGCGGCGGACGAGGCATCGGGGGAGGCGGGAAACGCCCCCGGCTCAGTCGCGGTCGCCGTGGAGCCCGAGCGCATCGGCCCCTTCGCGGTCATGCCGACGCCCGGCCACGCGACGGATCACGTCTGCTTCCTGATCGGCGACGTCGCCCTATGCGGTGACCTGGTGCTCGGCCACGGCTCGAGCTTCGTTCCACCGGACGGGGGCTCGCTGTCGGCCTACCTGGAGTCCCTCGAGCGCCTGCGGGCGGCCGACCCAGGCTTGCTCTGCCCGGGCCACGGGCCGTACATCACCGAGCCGCGAGCGAAGCTCGACGAGTACATCGAGCATCGCCTGATGCGCGAGCGGAAGCTCGTCGCCGCCCTGGACGGCGGGGAGCGATCCCGGGCCAGGCTGCTCGCCGCGGCGTGGGACGACGTGCCCCCCGAGCTCCTGTCGGTGGCGTCGATGGTGATGGAGGCTCACCTGGAGAAGCTCGACGCGGAGGGTCGGCTCCCGGAGGGGCTGCGCGACTAGCTGAATCACTCATCTAGAGTTGCCGCCATGCTCGGCGGCACGCTGGCGAGGCGTCTCGCGCTCCTCGGCGGGGGGTTCGCGACGCTGGCATCGACAACCGCCGCGGGCCTGTGGTGGCAGCTTTTCCGGCGCCCCCTGCCCCGCACCAAGGGAAGCCTGCGGCTCGAGGGGCTCGAGGGACGGGTCGAGATTCGGCGTGACCGCTGGGGGGTTCCTCACATCCGCGCCGGCTCGAGGCACGACCTGTGGTTCGGCGAGGGCTTCTGCCACGGCCAGGACCGTCTCTGGCAGATCGACCTCTACCGGCGCATCGGCTGCGGCAGGCTGTCGGAGATCGCCGGCCGGCCGGGGCTGCAGACCGACCGCTTCATGCGGACCCTGGGGCTGCGGAGGGCAGCCGAGCGCGAGGCTCGAGGCGCTCGAGCCGGGCCTGCGCTCCCAGCTCGACGCGTTGTGCGCCGGCGTCAACTCGGCCGCCGCCGATCGGCCGCCGCCGATCGAGTTCCAGCTCCTCAGGCTTGCGTTCGAGCCGTTCACGCCGGCCGACGCGCTCACCTTGACCAAGCTCCTCTCGTTCGGGCTTTCGACCAACTGGGAGCGCGAGCTCCTGCGCGCCGAGATGACGCGCGAGCTGGGCGCGGAGCTCACTGCGCGCCTCGATCCCGGTTATCCGCGGGGAAATCCCGTCGTGCTCACGCCCGGCGCGACGTGGGACGGCGACGGGCTGAGCCTCGTCGATCAGATCGCGAAGGTCCGCGACACGATCGGGCTGACGGTCGAGGCCACCGGATCCAACAACTGGGCCGTCGCCAAAACGCGCTCGGCCACCGATGGGCCGCTCATGGCAGGCGATCCACACCTCCCCCCCGGCATGCCGGGGATCGTCTACCAGGTGGGGCTCGAGCTCGGCGACCGCTACTGCCGCGGCGCGTCCCTCCCCGGCATGCCGGGGGTGATGATGGGCCAGAACAACGACCTCGCCTGGTCGTTCACCAACGCCATGGCGGACGTGATGGACCTGTACATCGAGCGAATCGACGGCGACACGTACGAGTTCGAGGGTGAGCAGCATCCGCTGACGACGATCGAGGAGGACATAGTCCTCAAGGGACGCTCAGAGCCTGAACGGCTCGTCGTGCGGGAGACTCGGCACGGGCCGATCGTCAACGAGGCCTTGGGTGCCGACGACGCCGAGCCCCTGGCGCTGCGGTTCGCGGTGCTCGACTCGGCGGGGATCACCGAGGCCAACGTGTCCACTCTCGGGCTCGAGAGCGGTCCCGAGCTGGTCGAGGCCCTGGCTGAGCACACACATCCCGTCTCGAACCTGGTCTGGGCGGACCGGCACGGCTCGATCGGCTACAAGACGGTGGGCCGACTGCCGATTCGCCCGGGCGGCTGTCCGGACCTGCCCAAGCCCGGCTGGACCGCCGAGCACGAGTGGGATGGCTGGGTCCCGTACGAGGAGCTGCCCGAGGCGCGCGACCCGGATCGCGGCTTCCTGGTCACGGCGAACAACCGGATCGCGCCCGAGGACTATCCCCACCACATCACAAGCGACTATCTCGACGGGTACAGGGCCCAGCGGATCGAGGAGCTCCTGGAGGCCGAGCCCGAGCACGACCTCGAGAGCTTCGAGGCGATGCAGACCGACATGCTGTCCCTTCCGGGGCTGGAGACGGCCGGCCGCCTCGTGCGTCTGCGCCCGCGCGACCAGCGCGAACGCTCGGCGATCGAGCGGCTGCGCTCCTGGGACGGGAGGATGTCTCCGGACTCGATCGCGGCGACGATCTACCAGGCGTTCACTCTGCGGCTCGGCCGCGAGGTCACCCGCGCGGCGATTCGGGACCGGGACCTGTCGGAGCGCTGGCTGGATCGCGCCGACAACGGCTTCGTTGCCCACGTGACCTCCCCGTGGCGGTGGCAGTCACACCTCCTCGCGCTATGGGAGGAGGGCGACGAGGAGCTCGTGGGTCGGCCGTGGGAGGAGCTCGCCCTCGACGCGCTACGCGGCGCCCTCGACGACCTCGAGTCGAGGTTCGGTCTCGACCCCGACGGATGGCGTTGGGGCAAGGTCCACGCGCTGGTCTTCGCGCACGCCCTCGGCGCAGCTTCACCGCTCCTCGCCGGGCTTCTCAACCGCCGGCTCGAGGTAGGGGGCGGCCAGGAGACCGTTGCTCAGGTCGGCTGGGATCCCAACGACCCGTTCACCGCGATCTGGGCGCCCTGCTGGCGGATGGTCGCGGACCCGCTGCGCCCGGAGCGCTCCCGCTGGCAGGCGTTCACCGGCCAGTCCGGGCAGGTGGGAAGCCCCCACTACGACGACCTGCAGGTGGACTGGGTGGGTGGGCGGACTCAGCCGATGGCGGGCGAGGGCCCGTGGCAGGTGCTCGAGCTGCTGCCCGATGGCGCCGGCTCGACGCGGGAGCGGCGTAGCCGACAGTGAGCGGCAGGCGCGCCGAGATCCAGCTCTCGCCGGACGAGCAGCGCGAGCTGCTCGAAGCCGAGCGGGTCATCGTCGTCTCGACGCTGGGCCCTCGAGGCTGGCCGCATTCGATGCCGCTCTGGTACGTGCCTCGCGACAGCGAGATCTGGATCTACACCTATGCGAAATCTCAGAAGGTCCGCAACCTCGAGCGCGATCCGCGGGCGACGCTGCTCGCCGAGACCGGCCACGAGTACGGCGAGCTGCGCGGCATCGAGATCGAGGCGGAGGCGGAGGTCCACCGCGATCTCGACACGGTATTCGAGCTCGCCCAGGAGCTCACGATGCGCTACGCGGGCGACGGCGCGGCCATGGACGACGCCGGTGTCGAGGCTCTCAAGGCCCAAGCTCGAAAGCGGGTAGCGGTGCGGTTCGCGCCCAAGCGCGTCGCGACGTGGGACCACCGAAAGCTCGGCGGCGTCTACTGACGGCTAGCCCGCCGCGCCTACGCGGAGCCCTCGTTCCGGGCGCGCTATGTAGCCTTGCCGCGCGATGGAGAACCTCAAGGGGCTGATCCTCTCGGGCGGCGCGGGCACGCGCCTTCGCCCGATCACGCACACGTCGGCAAAACAGCTCGTGCCGGTCGCCAACAAGCCCGTGCTCTTCTACGGCATCGAGGCGCTGGTCGAGGCCGGGGTCAGCCAGATCGGGATCGTGATCGCCCCGGAGACGGGCGGCGAGATCGCCTCGATGGTGGGCGACGGCTCCGATTTCGGGGCGTCCATCACCTACATCAATCAGACCGAGCCCCTGGGCCTCGCGCATGCGGTGCTCACGGCGGAGGAGTTCCTGCAGGACGGGCCGTTCGTGATGTACCTGGGGGACAACCTCCTGCGCGACGGGATCAGGGCGCTGGTCGACGCGTTCCGGGCCTCGAGGCCCGACGCCCTGATCCTGCTCACCCGGGTGCCCGATCCGGGGAACTACGGCGTCGCCGAGCTCGACGGAGACCGGGTGATTCGCCTGATCGAGAAGCCCGAGTCTCCGCCCAGTGACATGGCCCTCGTCGGCGTCTACATGTTCGGACCTTCGATCTTTCAGGCCGCTAAGGCGATCGAGCCCTCCGGGCGGGGGGAGCTCGAGATCACCGACGCGATTCAGTGGCTGATCGACGGCGGCCAGCGCGTGGAGAGCCACAGGGTGAGCGGATGGTGGAAGGACACTGGCCAGCTGGACGACATGCTCGAAGCGAACCGTCTCGTGCTCGAGGACATCGAGCGCTCGGTTCAGGGCGAGCTCGTCGACTCGCAGGTCGACGGGCGGGTCGTCGTCGAGGCCGGCGCGCGACTCGAGCGCTCACTGGTTCGCGGCCCCGCGATCATCGGGGCCGACGCGCTGATCACCGATGCCTACGTCGGCCCTTACACCTCGATCGACGCTGGGGTCACGGTGGCGCGGGCCGAGGTCGAGCACTCCATCCTGCTCTCCGGATCGAGCGTGTCCGACCTCGAGTTCCGGATGGAGGCGAGCCTGCTGGGCCGAAACGTCAAGCTCTCGCGCGGCGACGGCCTGCCGAAGACGCTGCGCATGATCGTCGGCGACAACTCGGAGATCAGGATCCCGTGAAGGTTCTGATCACAGGCGCCGGCGGGATGCTGGGTCGCGACGTCACAACCGCGTGCCACGCGCGGGGCGCCGAGGTGGTCGCCCTCGGCCACGACGCCCTCGACATCTGCGATCCCGGCGCGGTCGACGCGACTCTGGCGTCTCATCGGCCCGACGCGGTGGTCAACTGCGCTGCCTTCACCGACGTCGACGGCGCCGAGGACGACGAGGCCGGCGCGATGAAGGTCAACGACGAGGGCGCGGCTCACCTGGCTGCCGGGGCGGCCGCCGTGGGAGCAAAGATCGTTCACCCGTCGAGCGACTACGTCTTCGACGGATCGGCGCGGAGGCCGTACGTCGAGTCGGACATGCCGGCTCCCATCTCGGCCTATGGCCGGTCCAAGCAGGCGGGCGAGACCTCCGTCGCCGTGTCGAACGACCGTCACTTCATCGTTCGCGCGTCCTGGCTGTTCGGCGTGCGCGGGAAGAACTTCGTCGAGACCATGCTCCGGATCGGCAACGAGCAGCCCGAGGTGCTCGTCGTCTCCGACCAGGTGGGCTGCCCGACGTACACGCGCCATCTGGGCGAGGCGCTCGCCGTGCTGCTCGAGGGCGAGGACTTCGGCATCCATCACATCGCTGCAGGTGGGCAGTGCTCCTGGTACGAATTCGCGCAGGAGATCTTCGATCAGGCCGGCGTCGAGTGCAGGGTGATGGCCGGCACCACCGAGATGCTGGCCCGCAAGGCGCCCCGCCCCGCGTACTCGGTCCTGGGGTCGGAGCGCCCGGATCCGATCACCCTGCCTCACTGGAAGCGCGGCCTGGCGGAGTACCTCGCGGAGCGGCGCGTTGCGGAGGTCGCAGCGTGAGGGTCCTGGTGGCCGGAGGGGCAGGCTTCATCGGCTCCACGTACGTTCGCAAGCGGCTCGCCGACCATCCCGACGACTCCGTGCGGGTGTTGGACAAGCTCACCTACGCGGGACGGCGCGAGAACCTGGAGGGAGCGCCCGACGACAGGCTGGAGCTCGTGATCGGGGACATCGCCGATCCGGACGCCGTCGACGCGGCGGTCGAGGGCTGCGACGCGATCGTGAACTTCGCCGCCGAGTCCCATGTTGACCGCTCGATCGAGTCCCCGGGCGAGTTCATTCAGACCGACGTCTTCGGAGCCTTCGTCCTGCTCGAGGCGGCGCGCAGGGCAGGGATCCGCCACCTCCAGGTGTCCACCGACGAGGTGTACGGGTCGATCGAGTCCGGGTCGTTCACCGAACGGTCCCCGCTCGAGCCCTCGTCGCCCTACTCGGCTTCCAAGGCCGGGGGCGACATGATCGTCGGCGCTTACCACAACACCTACGGTGCCGATGCCCTGATCGTCCGGGGTTCGAACAACTACGGCCCGCGCCAGCACCCCGAGAAGCTGATCCCCCTATGCGTCCTGAATGCGCTCGCCGGGGACCACTTGCCCGTCTACGGCGATGGGATGCAGGTTCGCAACTGGATCTTCGCCGAGGACTTCTGCGCCGGCATCGACTTGGTGCTCGAACGCGGGGAGCCCGGCCAGGCCTACAACGTCGGCGGCCCCGACGAGCTCCCCAACATCGAGGTCGTGAAGACGATCCTCGCATTGACCGATCGCGACGAGTCGCTGATCGACTACGTGACGGACCGGCTTGGCCACGACCGCCGCTATTCGCTGTCCTCCGACAAGGTCCGCGAGCTCGGGTGGGAGGCGAAGGTCGGCTTCGAGGAAGGGCTGCGACGGACCGTCGAGTGGTATCGCGAGAACGAGTGGTGGTGGGCCCCGATCAGAAGCGGCGAGTACCGCGAGTACTACGAGCGCCAATACGGGCGAGCGCTGGGCTGATGGCTCGGCGACTGGAGACCCGGCTCGACGGTGTGGCGCTGATCGAGCCCGAGGTCCACGGGGACGACCGCGGATTCCTGGTGGAGACCTTTCGGGACGATGCCTGGCGCGAGCTCGGCGTCGGCGTCGACTTCGTTCAGGACAACCACTCCCGATCCTCGCGCAACATTCTTCGCGGGCTCCACTTTCAGACCGTCCCCGGGCAGGCGAAGCTCGTCCGGTGCCTGAGGGGCCGGATCTGGGACGTAGCCGTGGATCTGCGCAGCGACTCGCCCACCTACCGGCAGTGGGAGGGCCATGAGCTCGACGACGAGCGTCACAGGCAGCTCTTCGTGCCGGCGGGGTTCGCCCACGGCTTCTGCGTCTTGAGCGAGGTGGCGGACGTCGCCTACAGGCTCTCGAGCCCCTACGACCCGGCGACCGAGGCCGGGATCGCCTGGGACGACCCGGATGTCGGCGTCGAGTGGCCGATTGCCGATCCGGTTCTCTCCGACCGGGACCGCAGCGGGCCTCGCCTGGCCGAGATCGCCGACGAGCTTCCCTGGTAAGGCGCTCAGCGCTCTCGCGCTCGGCGTGGGTATCGCGTCCGCCCGGTCCCTAAGATCGGGGGTTTGAGCCCCATGGCCTCCGCGACTGCCGAATCCATTCCGCTTGAGCCCTTCAGCGACCCCGTGCGGCGCTGGTTCGAGGCGTCGTTTCGCGAGCCGACGCCCGCGCAGGCGATGGGCTGGCCGAAGATCGCCTCCGGCGAGAACACGCTGATCTGCGCTCCCACCGGGTCGGGCAAGACCTTGGCGGCCTTCCTGTGGGGGATCGACCGCCTCGCGCGCGAGCCGGAGCGCCTCGGGCAGGGCGTGCGGATCGTCTACGTCTCGCCGCTGAAGGCGCTCTCCTACGACATCGAGCGCAACCTCCGTGCGCCGCTCAAGGGGATCGGCGCCGACATCTCCGTCGGCCTGCGCACCGGCGACACGCCACAGCGGGAGCGTCAGGCCATGCGGCGAAAGCCCCCGGACATCCTGATCACGACGCCCGAGTCGCTCTACCTGATCATGACCTCGCAGGCGCGCGAGATCCTCGCCCGTGCGGAGGCGGTGATCGTCGACGAGATCCACGCCGTCGCTCAGTCCAAGCGCGGCGCCCACCTCGCTCTGACTCTGGAACGACTAGAGCACCTCGTTCGCACCAACGCCGAAGGCGGACCCGTCGGAGCTGAGCGACGAAGTCGCCGGAGATGTTCAGGGCGGAGCGGAGGAGGCGGCGGAGTCCGTTGCAGAGGATCGGGTTGTCGGCCACCCAGCGGCCGCTGGAGCGGGTCGCCCAGTTCCTGGTCGGGCCGCGGCGAAGCTGCGCGATCGCGGACGCGGGCAGGCCGAAGGAGCTCGACCTGGAGATCGTCGTGCCGGTCGAGGACATGACCGAGCCCGATGCCTCGATCGAGAAGCGCCGAGACGGCGGCGACTCCGGCGTCAGCCCGGGCGACCCGACCCTCGACGCCGCGCCTGCCACACGCTCGATCTGGCCGGCGATCTACCCCGAGCTCCTGAAGCTCGTCCGCGAGCACACCTCGACGATCATCTTCGTCAACAACCGCCGCGGCGCGGAGCGCCTCGCGAAGCGCCTGAACGAGCTGAACGCGGAGGAGCCCTCGGTCGAACTGCCCGCGACTGAGCAGGTAGGGCATCCGAAGGCAAAGGGTGGATCGGACGGGGCTAGCGACGAAGTCGCGGTCGATGCGGAGGTGCCTGCCGCCACGCCGGAGCCCGAACCCGCCGGAAACGTAGCCGTAGGCGAGGCTTCCGGCGGAGTCATTCCGGAGATCGCCAGGGCCCACCACGGCTCGCTCGCCCACGAGGAGCGGCAGGTGGTGGAGGAGCTCCTCAAGTCGGGCCGGCTTCCCTGCCTGGTGGCCACCTCCTCGCTGGAGCTGGGGATCGACATGGGGGCGGTTGACCTCGTGATCCAGGTCGAGTCCCCGAAGTCCGTCACCCGCGGGTTGCAGCGGATCGGGCGCGCGGGACACACGCTCGAGGAGGTCTCGGTGGGGCGGATCTTCCCCAAGTTCCGCGCCGACCTGCTCGAGTGCGCGGTCGTCACCAGGCTGATGCGTGAGGGGGAGATCGAGGAGACGGTCATCCCTCGCAACCCGCTCGACGTGCTCGCGCAGCACCTGGTGTCGATGTGCGCCGACGACGAGTGGGAGGTGGACGAGATCGAGCGCACGGTCACGGGGGCCGAGCCGTTCTCGGAGCTGTCGCGCGAGCAGCTCGAGAACGTCCTCGACATGCTCGACGGCCGCTATCCCTCGGATCGGTTCGCGGAGCTTCGGCCTCGGATCGTGTGGGACCGCGCCACCGGAACCGTGCGCGGCCGAAAGGGAGCGCGGCAGCTCGCGGTCACCAACGCCGGCACGATCCCGGACCGCGGCCTCTACGGGGTTCACCTGCCGGATGGGCGCCGCGTGGGGGAGCTCGACGAGGAGATGGTGTACGAGGCGCGTCCCGGCCAGACGTTCCTCCTGGGCGCCACGACCTGGCGGATCGAGGACATCACCCGTGACCGGGTCATCGTCACGCCTGCCCCCGGGGTCCCCGGGGCGGTCCCGTTCTGGAAGGGCGACGGGATCGGTCGACCCGCGGAGCTCGGACGGGCGATAGGAGCGTTTGCGCGCGAGGCCGTGAGCGCCGACCCGAAGGAGCTCGCGAAGAACTACGACCTCGACCGACTCGCGTCCGAGAACCTGGTCGCCTACCTTCGCGAACAGCAGGCGGCTACCCGCGTGGTTCCCTCCGACGAGACCGTCGTGGTCGAGCGCTTCAGGGACGAGATCGGCGACTGGCGGCTGTGCGTGCTGTCGCCGTGGGGCGGCCGGGTGCACGCGGCCTGGGGCCTGGCGCTGTCGGCCCGGATTCGCGACGAGCACGACCTGGAGGCCGACGCGATCTGGTCCGACGACGGGATCGTGGTGCACCTCCCCGACGCTGACGAAGCGCCCCCGGCCGACCTCGTGCTGCTCGAGCCGGACGAGATCGAGGACCTCGTCGTTCGCGAGCTCGGCAGCTCGGCGCTGTTCGGAGCGCGCTTCCGCGAGAACGCTGCTCGGGCGCTGCTCCTGCCCAGGGCCTATCCGGGCAAGCGGACGCCGCTATGGCAGCAGCGCCTCAAGGCGCAGAGCCTGCTGGAGGTGGCGAAGGACTTTCCGCGCTTCCCGATCGTGCTCGAGACCTATCGCGAGTGCCTCCGCGACGTGCTGGACCTCCCCGGCCTCGAGTCGCTGCTGCGGGACCTCTCCACACGGCGCATCTCGCTGGTGGAGGTCGAGACGCCGACGGCCTCGCCCTTCGCATCGTCCCTGCTCTTCGACTACGTCGCCACCTACATGTACGAGGGCGACACCCCCAACGCCGAGCGCCGGGCGGCGGCGCTGTCCCTCGATCGCGACCTTCTCCGCGAGCTGCTGGGCCAGGAGGAGCTTCGAGAGCTCATCGACCCGGATGCACTGGCGGATGTCGAGGCGTCGCTCCAGCATCGCACCGACGCCGCGCGCGCCAAGGACCGCGACGCGCTTCAGCAGGTGTTGCGCCGACTCGGGGATCTGACGCCCGCCGAATGCGAGGAGCGGGTGTCGGAGGGCTACTCGGCCTCCTCGATGCTGGACAAGCTCGAGCGCGAGCGCCGCGCCGCGCTGGTGCGGATCGGGGGGGAGGAGCGGTGGATCGCCGCCGAGGATGCCGGCCTCTACCGCGACGCCCTGGGCGTCCCGCCGCCGCCGGGGCTGCCCGACACCTTCCTGCACGAGGCGCCCGACGCGATGACCGCGTTGATGCGCCGCTACGCCCGCACCCACGGCCCGTTCGCGACCTCTGCGCCCGCGGCTCGGTACGGGGTGGACCCTGGCCCGGCGCTTCGGGAGTTGGAGCAGGCCGGTGAGCTGGTCCGGGGCGAGCTCCTTCCCGGCGGCACCGAGCGAGAGTGGTGCGATCCCGACGTGCTCCGACGTCTACGTCGGGCGAGCCTGGCTCACCTTCGCGCCGAGGCCGAGGCCGTGGACGTCCGCGAGCTGGCGCGGTTCCTGCCCGGCTGGCAGAACGTCGACGCCCACCGGCCCGCGGGTGCCGGCCCCGATCGCCTGCGGGAGGCGCTGGTCCCCCTACAGGGCGTCGCGCTCACGCCCGAGGTCTGGGAGCGGGATGTCCTTCCTCGGCGCCTGGGCGCCTACAGCCCCGCGTGGCTCGACGAGCTCTGCACCGGCGGAGAGCTCGTGTGGATCGGGGCCGGCGCGCTCGGCCGAAGCGGCGGCAAGGTCGCTCTCTACTTCCGCGAGGACGTGCGTCTCGCCGGCCCGCCGCCGGCAAACGCCAAGCTCGAGGCGCCCGCCGGGGAGGTCCACGACGCGATCCGAGAGCTGCTCGCCGGCCAACCGTGCTTCTGGCTCGACCTCGTCGACTCCCTGGACCTCCCGCGCGAGGAGCTTCACTCCGCCCTCTGGGACCTGGCTTGGGCCGGCGAAGCCACCAACGATGCCTTCGCACCCCTGCGCGCTCCGCGGCTGCGGAGTGTCCCCCGGACCGAGCGGCGGGGCAGGCGGTTCGCTGCCCGCCGCCCCGCAGCCGGCCAGGCCGTCCAGGGGCGCTGGTCGTTGACGGCTCGGCTGTTCGAGGGCGCCCCGCCCGCGGGCCCGCGCCTGCGCGCGCAGGCGGAGCTGATGCTGGAGCGGTACGGGATAGTCACGCGCGAGACGGTGCTTGCGGAGGGGATCCCGGGCGGCTTCGCGGCGCTCTACGGGGAGATGTCCAATCTCGAGATGCTCGGTACGGCGCGCCGGGGCTACTTCGTGGAGGGGCTCGGGGGCGCTCAGTTCGCCCTCCCGGGCGCAGTCGAGCGCCTGCGCTCCCTTCCGGACGCCCCTGACGATTACCTGCTGCTCGCCGCAACGGACCCGGCCAACCCGTACGGGGCGGGTGTGCCGTGGCCGAAGCGCGGCGGGTCCGGGAAGGGGGGCAGGCGCCCAAGCCGAACCCCCGGGGCGTACGTGATGCTTCGCGCGGGCGAGCCACTCCTGTTCGTCGAGCGGGGCGGCCGGGGCATCCTGCGGCTCATGGACCTGGAGGGGGAGGCGCTGACCGACGCGATCGGCGAGCTGGCGGGCGCCGCGCGCGACGGCGTCCTCCCCCGACTCGGGATCGAGCGCCTCGACGGTGAGCCCGTGATCGGCTCGGGCCTCGAGGACACATGGGTCGCCGCCGGGTTCTCCCGCCAGCCGCGCCGGCTCGTGGCATCCGCCTGAGCTGCGCGTTGGTCCCTACCTTGACGACCAGGCGAAGAGCATCTACGCCGCCGCCCTGGCCTCGAGAGGGGGATAATCGACCAGTGCCGGAGGACCGGGAGTGAGCGCCACGGATCAGATCGAGCTGCTCGCGCGCGTCCCGCTGTTCTCAGAGCTCTCCGCGGACGAGCTCGAGCGGATCTCCCGGGTGGCGGTTCCCAGGTCGTTTCCCGCCGGGGTGCGCGTCTTCCACGAGGGGGACCATTCGGACGCCTGCTACCTCGTGCGACAGGGCGACCTGCGAGTCACCCGCGAGCACTCCGACGGGCGGGCGATCGCCCTGGCGACGCTTGGCCCGGGGGACCTGTTCGGGGAGCTTGCGATGTTCGACGGCGAGGCTCGGTCCGCGAGCGTCGAGACGCTCTCGGACGCGGAGCTCCTGGCCCTGCCCGCGTCGGACTTCCGGCGCCTGCTCGCCGATCACCCGGAAATCGCCGTGAAGCTGATCGGCGCTCTCACCCGGCGGCTTCGGGAGACGAACGAGCGGGTCTCCCGGCAGTCCTTTCAGACGGTGCCGAGCCGAGTCGCCGGTGTGCTGACTCAGCTGATCGCCGAGGAGGCGGCCGCCGAGGCGAGGCAGGGGGTGACGATCCGCATGACGCAGGCGGACCTCGCCCAGCTCGCAGGCACCTCGCGTGAAAGCGTCTCCCGATTCCTGGCCACCCTCGAGCGCGCCGGCGTGGTTCGCGTAGGGCGCGGCCGCGTCACCGTGCTCGAGCCCCGGCGACTGCACGCCTACATCTTCTGATGCGGCTCGGCTCCGGGGGCGGCGACTTCGCCGACCAGCGGACGCGGATGGTCGAGTATCAGCTGCGCCGGAGGGGCATCGGCGACGAACGGGTGCTGGAGGCGATGGGGGAGGTGCCCCGCGAGCGCTTCGTGCCGGAGGGATACCGTCGTCGCGCCTATGCGGACTCGGCGCTTCCGATCGGGGAGAGCCAGACGATCTCGCAGCCCTGGATCGTGGCGGCGATCTGTCAGGCGCTGGAGCTGCGGGGATTCGAGCGTGTCCTCGAGGTCGGGACGGGCTCCGGCTACTCGACGGCGGTGCTCGCCCGGCTGGCGGGCGAGGTGATCACGATCGAGCGCGTGACGAGCCTCGCCGAGGCCGCCCGCGAGCTGCTCGACGGCATGGGGATCGCGAACGTCGAGGTGCTCGTCGGCGATGGGAGCGCGGGCGTCCGTGAGCGGGCGCCCTTCGACTCGATCGCGGTCCATGCGACCGCGCCGGCGCCACCGGACGCCCTCGTCCGGCAGCTCGTCCTCGGCGGCCGCCTGGTGATCCCGATCGCGACCGACAGCGCCGACATGCTGATCGTCTTCAGCCGCGCGGGCGAGGACGTGAACGCCTCGACCGGCGAGGGCCTGCGGCGCGAGGTGATCGGACCGTGCCGCTTCGTTCCCCTGATCGGAAGCGAGGGGTTTCCCGAGTGAGCAGGGAGGTTTCGAATCCCGTTAGGCTGGCCTCCTCATGGCCGGCGGCCTGCTCGCCCTCAACTTCTTCTCTCCTGCCTTCGTCGATCAGCTGAAGCGCGGGCGCAAGACCGCCACGATCCGGCTCGGCGACAAGTCGCACAAGTACGAGCGTGGCCAGGTGGTGTGGATCACCGTCGGCTACCAACACAGCCCCCGCGAGAAGATCTTCGCGGCGGTGATCGACGACGTCGAGGTGAAGCGGGTGCGACAGCTCTCCCCGCGCGACATCGAGCACGACAACCCGGAGTTTCGGCGGCTGGACGAGACGCTCGGCTTCCTGCGCCAGATCTACGGCCGCGAGATCGATCACGAGGAGGAGGTCACGGTCATCCGCTTCTCCCAGGTGGTCGAGTCGGTGGGTCACCAGTTCGGCAACGGTGAGACGCCGTCACCGAACTAGGACCTAGCGGCATGTCCGACTACGAATTCCTCACGACCTGGTGCCTGGAGGCTCCGCGGGAGCCGGTCTGGGACGCCATCTGGGAGGCGGAGCGCTGGCCGGAGTGGTGGCGCGGGGTGGTTGGCGCGCGGACTGTTACCGCGGGCGACGACGCCGGGGTCGGGCAGGTCGCCCGGTACACATGGCGTTCGAGGCTCCCCTACGACCTCGAGTTCGAGATGACGACCACGAAGGTGGACAAGCCGCATCTGCTCGAGGGGCGCGCCGATGGGGGAGCTGGCCGGCATCGGGCGCTGGCGGCTGTTCGAGCAGGACGGCGAGGTGCCGGTCACCGCGGTGGTCTACGAGTGGAACGTGAGCACCACGAAGCCCTGGATGAACTTGCTGGCCCCGATCGCGCGCCCGCTGTTCGAGTGGAACCACGACTGGGTGATGCGAAACGGCGGCGCGGGCCTCGCGAAGCTTCTGGGCTGCCGTCTTCTGGCGATCGACTGAGCCGCCTCGGGGGCGGAGACCCGCTCTCCCGAACCTGAGTCGTTCAGACTCAGATCCGAGCTTGACATCCGCGCCGAAGCGGCTACACTCCGCAGCGGCCTTTGGCACTCTCCCCTGTAGAGTGCCAGGCGCCGGGCACGAACCCGGCAAGACTTTCCTTTCAAACGCTCTAGCAGACGGAGGTAGCAGACGGATGAACCTCAAGCCCCTTGGGGACCGCCTGATCGTCCAGGCAATCGAGGAGGAGGAGACGACCGCGAGCGGCATCGTGTTGCCGGATACGGCCAAGGAAAAGCCCCAGAAGGGCAAGGTCATCGCGGTGGGAGACGGGCCGATCGAGGACGGCGAGCGCCGCCCGCTCGACGTGAGCGAGGGCGACGAGGTCCTCTACTCGAAGTACGGCGGCACCGAGATCAAGGTGGACGGCGACGACGTGCTCGTCCTTCGCGAGTCGGACGTGCTGGCCAAGGTCGTCTAGCAACTAGAACGACTTAGGACTTACAGAAGAAGGAGGAAGCGAAGAAATGGCTCACAAGGAGCTCAAGTACGACGCGGAAGCACGCGCGGCGCTTCAGGCCGGCGTCGATGGCGTCGCCAACGCCGTCAAGGTGACGCTCGGCCCGAAGGGCCGCTACGTGGTGCTCGACAAGAAGTTCGGCGCCCCGACGATCACCAACGACGGCGTGACGATCGCCCGCGAGATCGAACTCGAGGACGTGTTCGAGAACCAAGGCGCCCAGCTGGTGCGCGAGGTCGCGACGGCGACCAACGACGTCGCCGGCGACGGCACCACGACGGCCACCCTGCTGGCCCAGACGATGGTCCAGTCGGGCCTCAAGAACGTGGCGGCCGGGGCCAACCCGCTGGCGCTGCGGCGCGGGATCGAGAAGGCCGTCGACCAGGTGGTCGACAACCTGCGCGACAAGCAGTCGCGCGAGATCGCCGGCAAGGAGCAGATCGCCCGCGTGGCGGCGATCTCCGCCGCCGACGACGAGATCGGCAACGTGATCGCCGATGCGATCGACAAGGTCGGCAAGGACGGCGTCGTGAACGTCGAAGAGGGCCAGACCTTCGGGATGGAGCTCGAGTTCACGGAGGGGATGCAGTTCGACAAGGGCTACATCTCCCCGTACATGATCACGGACCAGGAGCGGATGGAGGCGGTC
Source organism: uncultured bacterium (assembly GCA_963772345.1). Lineage (GTDB taxonomy): Bacteria > Actinomycetota > Thermoleophilia > Solirubrobacterales > 70-9 > AC-56. The sequence goes on from CAVYXB010000007.1 coordinate 105,577, forward strand.
CTCGAGGACCCATACGTCCTGATCGCCAACCAGAAGATCGGCTCGGTCCGCGACATGCTGCCGGTGCTCGAGCAGGTGATGCAGAGCGGCAAGCCGCTGGTCATCGTCGCCGAGGACGTCGAGGGCGAGTCGCTCGCGACCCTGGTGGTGAACAAGCTCCGCGGCACGTTCACCGGCGTGGCCGTGAAGGCCCCGGGCTTCGGCGACCGCCGCAAGCGGATGCTCGAGGACATCGCGATCCTCACCGGCGGCGAGGTGATCACCGAGGAGATGGGGCTGAAGCTCGAGAACACGCAGGTCTCGCAGCTCGGCCGCGCCCGCCGGGTGGTCGTCAACAAGGACACGACGACGATCATCGACGGCGGCGGCGAGAAGGAGCAGATCGAGGGCCGGATCAACCAGATCCGCTCCGAGATCGAGACGACCGACTCCGATTTCGATCGCGAGAAGCTCCAGGAGCGCCTGGCCAAGCTCGCCGGCGGTGTCGCGGTGGTCAAGGTCGGCGCCGCCACCGAGACCGAGATGAAGGAGAAGAAGCATCGGGTCGAGGACGCGCTCCAGGCGACCCGGGCGGCGCTCGAGGAGGGCATCGTCCCGGGCGGCGGCGTCGCGCTGCTGAACGCCCAGGACGCGATCGACACGTCCGACCTGACGAACGGCGACGAGAGCACCGGCGCGGAGATCGTTCGCCGGGCGCTCGAGGAGCCGCTGCGCCAGATCGCCGAGAACTCGGGCTTCGAGGGCTCGGTGGTCGTCAACACGGTGCGCGGCATGAAGCCCGGCGAGGGCCTCAACGCCGATACGGGCGATTTCGGTGACCTGATCACGAACGGGGTCATCGATCCGACCATGGTCACCCGGTCGGCGCTCCAGAACGCCGCCTCGATCTCCAAGAACATCCTGACCACGGAGGCGATCGTGGCCGAGCCGCCCGAGAAGGACGGCGCGCCGGCCGGCGCGGGCATGCCGGACATGGGCGGGATGATGTAGCGATCCGGACGCGCCCGCCTCGGCGGGCATCCGGACGTGTTTTGAAGGGCCCGGCGAGAGCCGGGCCCTTCTGCGTTCCGCGGAGCCTCATGTGCCGATGTAGGGTCCGCCGCACCGCCCGGCACGGGGTCGGGCCCACGAAAAGAGGAGGCTCGAGTGAAGGCTTGGAAGGCGGCGCTGGCCGCGGCGATCGCGACTGCCGCGATCGCGCTGATCGTGGTCGCGCCGATGGCGCAGAGCAGCAAGAGCCGCGGCGGGCTGAAGGTGGCGACCGTCACGAGCGGTTTCCAGCCCAGCGGTCAGGCGACGGCGAAGTGCCCGCGGGGATACGTGGCCATCGGCGGCGGGTTCTTCGGCTCGAGACCCGGGCGTGACGACCTCGGAGAAGCTGGATGAGCGGCGTTGGCGCGTGGTCGTCATCGGCCCAGCGACAAAGCGCGGCGCAACCGCCGATGCGCAGGCCGTCTGCGCCAAGGGCGTTGGAGGGTTCAAGATCACAGACTTGGGCGAGGCCGGCTGAGGCGAGGTTTCAGGCCGCCCGCAGGACCTCACGCACCGCGAGGGGCGTGACGCCGAGGCTCTCGGCGTCACCCGTCCCCCGCGGGGTGGTCATCGGCACCTCCATCAGCTCCGCCTCCTCCCAGGTGGCGAAGACCGCTTCGCCGAAGACCCGCCGGAGCGCGACGAGCGTCAGGTGGACGAGGCTCAGCGGCACGTGCGCCAGCGGCCGCTCTCTGCCGGCCTCGCGGGCCACCGTGCGGGCGATCTGGTCGTAGGTGAGGATCTCGGGCCCCGCCAGCTCGTAACGGGCGCGCGTCACCGCGCTCCAGGGCTGCCACGACGCATCGGGCCACGTCGGCCGCCCAGATCGGCTGATAGCGACAGCGCCCCGATCCCGAGATTGGGAGTACCGGGCAGGAGCGCCAGCCGCTTCATGAGCCGCACCCAGCGGTCGCCCGGGTCGTAGACGATGGACGGCGCGAAGACCGTGGTCGTCGAGGGGGGAGGCGTCAACCGCTTGCTCGGCCAGCGCCTTGGCGCGGAAGAAGCGCGTCCGCTGGAAATCGCTGGCCCCCAGGGCGGAGAAGAAGACGAATCGCTCGATGCCCGCCCGCTCCGCCGCGCGGAGCAGACGCACCGTCGCGAGGCCGTTGAGCTCCTCGACCCGGGCGTGCGGCTCGTCGCGGATCGCCGCGGCGAGATGGATCACGGTGTCGACGCCGCGGAGCGCCTGGCGCTGGAGATGCCGGTCCCCGAGATGGGCCAGGTCGCCGAGCGCGATCTGGACGTCCACCCGATGGCGGCCAAGCCCGCGTGGATCGCGGACGAGGGCTCGGACGTCTTGCCCGGCCTCGAGCAGGAGAGGAAGGAGGGCCCTGCCGACGGTTCCGCTCGCCCCAGTAAGCAGGATCACGCCGGCTGCACTCTATCCACGCATCGCCACTTGCCTAGAATGTCCGCTCCGCGCCGCCGGAAGGCCCGGCGGAATGCGCTTGGACCATTCGAACGAGGCGAAAACGGAAAGGGAGCCAAGACTTGGCATACGTCATCGCGGAGCCCTGTATCGGTCAGAAGGACAACTCGTGCGTCGAGGTCTGTCCCGTCGACTGCATCCACCCGACGCCCGACGAGCCCGACTACGAGGGGGTCGAGCAGCTCTACATCGATCCGGACGAGTGCATCGACTGCGACGCCTGTGTGGAGGCTTGCCCGGTGGATGCGTGCTTCGCCGAGGACCAGTTGCCCGAGGAGTGGGCCAAGTACACGCCGATCAACGCGGAGTACTACTCGAAGGGGAATAACTCCGCCGCCTCCTCCGCTTCGCGTCCGGGGGCGGCGGGTTGGGCCTGTTACGTGGCGGCAGGTCGTACTCGTGCTTACCGCGACTTCGTCGCTAGCCCGGGCGAGGCTTACTGGACGACCGGCAGCTCGGTGCCGCTGACGGGGGCCTGAGCCGCCGCGGCGACCGGAGCCGCCTGCATCACAGGCAGCTCCTGCGGCGTCGCGGCGACGATTCCGTGGGCCGCGTCCCTGATCGCCTGGGCGGCCGGCGCGTCCGGGTCCTCGAGCACCAATGGGGTCCCCGCGTCGGCGTGCTCGCGGAGCTCCTCCGAGAGCGGAATCTTGCCCACGAGGGGGACGTCGAGCTCGTCGGCGAGGAGCTGGCCCCCGCCCTCGCCGAAGATCGTGAAGCGCTGCCCGTCGGGGCTCGTGAAGCCGGACATGTTCTCGATGACCCCAAGCAGCTCGAGGTCCACCTTCGCGGCCATCTCGGCGGCCCGCCTCGCGACCGATTGCGCCGCCGGCTGCGGCGTGGTCACGATCAGCATCTTGGCATGCGGAAGGAGCTGTGCGAGGGTCATCGACACGTCCCCGGTGCCCGGCGGGAGATCGAGCAGCAGGTAGTCCAGCTCCCCCCAGTCGACGTCCTCGAGGAACTGCTGTATCGCCTTGTGGAGCATCGGCCCGCGCCAGACGACCGCGGCGTTCTCCTCCAGGAAGAAGCCGATGGACATCACCTTGATGCCGCCGGGCCCCGGCAGCGGCACGATCTTTCGCTCCGCGTTCACCTCCGGCTTCCTGTTGACCCCGAGCATGCGCGGGATCGAGTAGCCGTACACGTCGCAGTCGAGGGCGCCGGTGGTCTGGCCCTCCGCCTGTAGCGCCGCGGCGAGGTTGGACGTCATCGTCGACTTTCCGACGCCGCCCTTTCCGGAGGCGACGCAGACCACATTCTTGACCTGAGCCAAAGCGCCCTCGGGCAGGCGCTGGCGGCCGAGCGACTGCTGAAGCCTGCCCTTCTCCTCGCTGGAGAGGACGTCGAACTCGACGGCGACTTGCGTGACCCCCTCGAGGCTCCCGACGTGCTCGGCGACCCCCTGCTGGAAGTGCGAGCGGATGGGACATCCGGGGGTGGTGAGGGAGACCATGACGTCGACTTGCCCGGCGTCGTCCACCGCGATCGACCTGACCATTCCCAGATCGACGATCGACCGCCGGAGCTCGGGGTCGATCACGTGGGCGAGCGCCTCAGTGATTTGTTCCTTTGTCGGTGCGGCCACTTGGCCTATTGTCGCAGGGCGGCCAGGTCAGGAGCCACGGCGATGGGCATGCTCGACGTTAAGTCGCGCATAGCGGCACAAACGCGTCGGTGACGGTCGAATGGATCGCCCCGTCTCTTCCCAGCCAAAAGAACCGACCGGCCTTGCGGGCCGGTCGGTTCTGGGAGGAGAGGTTGCTGCTCTGCCCGCCGGGTACGGGTTGCCCCGCCGCCCAGTGGGCAGATCTCCCCGAGCCCGTCACCTCTCGAGACGGCCCGGGTGAAGGCGGGTTAGACCAGCGTGGCGACCCGCTCGGAGACCACGTTCTGAGCGTGCTTCACGCTGGTTCTCGGCCCGGGTGCGGTTGCTCTTGACCGTCGCCTGGACCCTGCGCCGGCGGCGGGTGAGCTCACGCTCGACCCGGCCGCGAGTGCGGCGCGCCCGGGTCCTGGTCTTGCGCCGCGCGGTCGCGCCACGTCGCTCGAGCCGGTTCAGCTCGCGCTCGACGCGTGTGCGAATGGACTTGAGCTCCCGGTTCGCCGTCTGCCGCGCGGTGAACGGCTCGACGATGTCGGTGACGCGATCCGCGACGCTGAGAACCGCGCCGACCGGGACGTCGACCGTGCGCTCGGCGGTGTGCCGCGCGTAAGAGACGCTCCCGTTGCGGACCTTGGTGAAGCCCTCCCGGATCTTGGCGCTGTCGGAGCGGCTCGCCGGGCCGGCCTTGGGCTGGGTGGTGCTGGTGCGCTGGGTGGTGCTGGTGCCGTTGACTGGCATTTCTTTCTTCGAACCCCCTCGGTGGGTCGTGTTGGAGACTTACTTATTTCTAAGGATGTTCGAGTCTACCAACCCGAACACACGTTTGTAACCCCACCGTCCCGGCCGGTTACAGCCCGAATGTCCGGCCGGCCTCAGGCGGGCGCCGGCGCGGCGACCCGGGCGAGCCACTCGAGGGGCCGCTCGAGCTCGGCCATGGCCGGTAGGGCCTCGGGGGCTTGCCAGATGCCGTTCAGCGCCTCGGTGCCCGCCTCGGCCACAACGGCATCGCAAAACGCCTTTCCGAGGCGGTACTGGCGGAGCTTCAGCTCCATCCCCATCAGCCTGCCGATCACCTCGGCGAGCCCGCCGCGGCTTGCGCGCCGGGCATCGAGGCGAGCACGAAGCCGCGCGTAACCCGCGTCGAGCGACGCCGCTGCGGCGTCCATCACGTGCTCGGCATGCCCCTCGATCACGGACATCACCGCCTGCAGGGAGTCGAGGGTCGCTTCCTGCTCGGGCCCGGCCAGAAGCCGAGGAAGCTCGCCCTGCATCACGGCGCGGATCGCGGCCCGCGGGTCGCTTCGAAAGAGCCGCTTCGCGAGGGCGCTCACCGACGCGTGGTCGAGCCGGCCCGAGGCGCCCTCGAGCAGCCGGTCGAGCAGTTCCACCAGGTGAGGTCGGAGCCACGGCACTGAGCCGAACTGCACCGCGTGGGTGGTCTCGTGGATCGCGATCCAGCGCAGGAAGAGACCGGCGTCCTCCCCGAGCTCCGCATGGGCCGACGCGAGGTTGGGCCCGACGAAGACGAGCCTGGCTGCGCGATCGGCGCCCGCGAGGGCGATGTCGTACTGACCCAGGACCTTGCGCGCCGCATAGCCGACGGCGACGCCGGCCTCGGCGCCGGCCGCGGCGCCCGCCAGCGACCTTGCAACCCCGGCGAGCGGCCCCGGCAGCCTGATGCCGTCCGCGATGGTCCGCTCCAGCCCCCCTGAGAGCTCGCGGAGGCTGCGAACTCCCAGACGCGCCCACTCGGCGCGATCGATCAGCTCCGGGGCCGGCAGCGGCCCGCCCGGCTGCATGCCCGTGTACTCGGTGACCAAGGTGACCGCATCGGCGCAGGCGGAATCGAGCGTGCGCTGTTCGAAGGGACCGGAGCTCGCCCCCGTCGCCGGCGAGGCCCACCGCGATGCGCCGGGCAAGCGTCCAGTCGACGAGCCCCGGCTCGGTCATGAGTCGGGCTGCCGAACCGGCTCAGCCTGTTGCTGGGCGACGAGCACCGGGAGCCAGGAGGTCCCGGTCGAGCGCCGCCGCTACGTGGTAGCGGGCGTCCAGATCCAGGCTCACGTCGAGGCCGGCGCCGTTGAAGACGACCTCCGCGCCGGCCTGGCGCGCCACCAGTTGGCCGGCGGCCGCGTCCACCGAACGGCATGCGCGGCAGGTGAGCATGCCGTCGAAGCGCCCTCCGGCCACGTAGCAGAGCGAGATCGCGATCGACCCGACTGCGCGCATCCTGTACGCCTTGCCCTCAAGGGCGGCGAGCACGGGGACCATCCGCTCCGGCTTGGCCGACTCGACGCCGACCACCTCGAGGCCAAAGCCGGGCCCCTCGCGCGCGAAGCGCCTCGCCGTTGACCATCGCCTGCTTTCCGCGGGTGGCGCTGTACTCCTCGGACGCCCCGAAGTCGTACACGTAGCCGAACTCCACGTCCGCCATCGTGGGGCCCGTCGCAATCGCGATGCTGAGCGAGTGGGAGGGAAGCATGCGACGCGCGTTGAGCGAGCCGTCGAGCGGATCCACGATCACCGAGACCGGGGACCCAGGCTCGCCGAAGGTCACCTCGCCGCGTTCCTCGGAGATCGCGGTGAAGGCATGGCCCTGGTCATGAAGCGTCTCGAGCTCGGCGAAGACGATGTCCTCGCATTGGCGGTCGATTGCGAGCGATCGGTCCCCTCCCTCCCCGATGCCCGCGTACACGGTGCGCGCGGCGATCCCGCGGTGCTCCGCGAAGAGCTCGCGGTGAGCCTCGACGATCCTCCGGCAGGCGCCGATCCAATCCGCGGCCAGGGCATCCCCGCTCGGCTGGGCGTCCGGCTGCTGCGTCTGCCTGCGCGCCACCGCGGTCATGCTAGAGGGCTGCGTCCCCGAGCCCTGTGCGGAGTCGCTCGCTAGCTTTAGCCGGATGGAGGGAGACGCAGCCGGTTCCACGGCCCCGCCGACGGATGCACAGCGGCGCGTGATCGAGCACGGCGGCGGCGCGATGCTCGTCACCGGCCCGGCCGGCTTCGGGAGGACCGAGGCGCTGGCGGCTCGGCTGGCCCGCCTCGCGTCGGCGGGGACCCCACCCGAGCAGGTCATGGTTCTGGCTCGCTCCCGGGCCGGCGCCAACCGACTGCGAGCCCGCGCGACAGCCCTGATCCAGAGCGCGTACGAGGAGCTCTGGATCACGACCTACGAGGCCGCGGCGGAGCGACTGCTCCGCGAGTACTGCGTTGGAGGCGGGACTCGACCCGTTCTTCGCCACCGTGCGCGCCGCCGACCGCCTCGCGATGCTTCTCGACCGCCTCGACGACCTCTCGCTGCGCCGGCACGAGATCCGTGGCAACCCGGCAGGGCTGCTGGCCCGGCTGCTCCGTCGGATCGACGCGATGAAGGCCGAGAGCGTGACCCCCGCCCAGCTCCGGGATTGGGCCGAGCGGGCGGAGCGCGAGGCATCCGACGTCGGGGAGCGCGAGCGCGCGACCCGCGAGCGTGAGTTCGCCGACTTCTACGCCAGCCACGACCGCGTCCTGCGGGACTGCGGCAGCCTGGACGCCGCCGACCTCGTGATCGAGCTCGGCCGCCTCGTCCAGCGAGCGCTCCGACGTCCGGGGCGCGCTCTCCGCGCGCTTTCGGCACGTGATGGTGGACGAGCTCGAGGATGCGGGGCTCGCCCATCGCAGGCTGATCGAGGGGCTGGCCGCCGAGCACGGAAACCTGGTGTGCGCGTGCGACACGGCCCAGGCGATCCGCCGAGCCGCGATCGCCGCCCGAGACCCCGCGCCGTCCTTCCTGGAGCTCCATCCGGAGGCCGAGCACGTCGTCCTCGACCGCCCCCTCCGCTTCGGGGCCTCCATGGCACGGGCAGCAGCGGCGGTCAGCCGCCTGGCCGATGGGCAGGTCGCTGGCGCTAGCGACGAAGTCGCGGTGCAGGCGCGTGACCCTGCCGCCACGCCAGCGTTGCAACCCGCCGACACCGGACGCGAAGCGGAGGATGTCGGCGGAGTGATTCCGAGCACCGGACGCGAAGCGGAGGATGTGGGTGGGAGCGGAGGAGGCGGCGGAGGTATTCCGGAGCATCTCGGCGGAGGGGTTCGCTTCTGGCGCTGCACCGGGGAGCGAGCCGAGGCGCAGGCCGCCGCGCGGGAGATCGAGCATCTGCTCGCGGCCGGGGAGGTTCGCCCGGAAGAGGTCTGCCTGATCGTCGGATCGGGATGGCGCGAAGCGCGGCTCGTGGCGGCGGCGCTCGAGGAGCGCACGATCCCCTTCCGGTTCGCCGGCAACGCCGCGCTCTTTCAGCGGCCGGAGGTTCGCGACGTGCTCGCCTGGCTGCGAATGCTGGCCGACCCGACCGACTCCGCCGCGGTCGTGCGCGCCTTGACCCGTCCTCCCGTCGAGCTGCGCTCGATCGACCTGGCGCGGTGCACGGCGATCGCCCGACGACGCAAGCTGGACATGATCTCGGCGCTTCACGCCGGGCTCGAGAGCCCCCAGCTTCCGCCGGAGGCCCGGGACCGCATCCAAGCGTTCCTGAAGCTCCATGACGCAGCCTCCAGGGCGCTCGAGGAGATGCGGGCGGACGTCTTCGTGCGACGCCTGATCGAGCGGATCGGCCTGCGCCGCCACCGCCTCTTCGTCGCCACGCCGGAGGCCGCGGAACGCCTCCAGAGCCTCTCCCGTCTCTCCGAGCTGGCCGCGGAGTGGACGCAACGCGAGCCACGTGGCTCGGTCCGTGACTTCGTGCGACACCTGACGGCCGTCGCCGATGCCGGTGAGCTCGAGACCGATGACGTCCCCTCGCCGTCCAACCGCGCCGTGGTCCTCGCCGAGCCCGACCAGGTCAAAGGCCTGGAGTTCGCCCACGTGTACCTGCTGGGTCTTCACCGCGGCGCAATCGCCCTCAGGGACATCGACCCGGTGGCGATCCCGGCCGGTCTCTTGGCCGATCACTCGCCGAGTCAGGCTGCCGACCCGGCGCTCGCGCCTCGAGCCCGGCTTGCATACCTGTCGATGACCCGCGCCACACGTGCGCTGGTGGTGTCGTGGCCGGAGGCGGTGGGGGAGGAGTCGGTGGGCCCCTCGGTTTTCTACGAGGTCGGCCCGCGACGCGCTCGGCGGCGAGGAGGAGATCCACGAGGAGGAGCTCTTCGGCCCGGCGGAGGGGCTCCACTCGACCTACCGAATGCTCCGGGACGAGGCCCTCGAGGCGTCATGGCGAGCCGGGTCGGCGCTTTCGGAGATGCGCCTCGACACGGCGGAGGACGTGACCCAGGCCGTGGCGCGCTACCTGGAGCTGATCAAGCTCGCAGCCTTGGTCCAGGCGCCCGGCGGCGAGGCGGCGGCCGAGTCCCTCGCGGCCGTGAACGAGCTGATCGGCCGGGTGGCGTCGCCCGAGCAGAGAGCGGCACTGGAGCTCTCGACCCTGGACGACTTCGTGCTCGGCGAGGAGGCCGAGCTGGCGGCGCGGCGCGAGCTGGTCGCCTCGCGGCGCGAGCCTTCGCTCGAGCAGTTCATCCCCCGTCGGGGCGACGGCCTGGCGCTCTCGGCCTCCGACATCGACCTCTACCGGACCTGCCCGCTGAAGTACAAGTTCGCTCGGGTCTTCGCCATCCCGCAGGAGCCGACGATCAATCAGCGATTCGGGATCCTCATCCACCAGGTGCTGGAGCGATTTCACACGGAGGGCCTCCACGCCGACGCGCTCAGCGCCGCGGGTGCAGGCCCCGGCGCTCGGGCCGATTCCGCGGGGAGCCTCGACCGGCTCCTCGGGCTATTCGAGGCCGGGTGGCGACGGGCCGGGTTCGGCTCCTCCGACGACGAGCTTCAGTACCGCGATCGCGCGGTGGCCGCGCTCGCCCGATACCACGAGCGACATCTCCGCTCGGACTCGAGGCCGGTGTGGCTGGAGCGGAGCTTCGCGTTCTCCATCGGCCCTCACCGGCTTCGCGGCCGGGTCGATCGGGTGGATCGCCTTCAGGACGGCGGCTACGAGCTGATCGACTACAAGACCGGAGAGAGGCGGGCGTCCTCCGGTGACGACGTCCAGCTCGCCCTCTACCGCCTCGGCGCCCAGGAGGCCTGGCAGATCGACGCCGAGCTCGGCAGCTACTGGTACGTCCTGGAGGACGAGCGGGTGCCGAGGGCCCCGGCGACGGACGACGCGGAGCGAGTGGAGCGCACCGTGCTCGAGGTCGGAACGGGAATCGAGGGCCAGGACTTCGAGCCGCGCCCGTCCTATGAGATCTGCTCCTGGTGCGACTACCGCCTGATCTGCCCCGCATCAGAGGCTTGACCGTGCGCCGGGAGGCCACGGCCCTCGCAGTCCTCGCGATTGCCGGTGCCGTGGCCGCCCCGGCCGCCGCAGACGTCCCGCCTCGGAGCCAGGCGAGCTTCAGTGTCCCGGGCCTCTTTCCCGGGTACGGCCCCTACGTCCACGACTACGTGGTCCACTGCGACGACGGTCAGGTCCGCGTCAGCGCCCACGTCGCCGACCCATGGCGGATGTCGATCGCGGGCGCGGCTACTCGCGCGGGGCGCTTCAGCCGCACCGTGGGGCTCCACTCCGGGACGGCTTTCAAGATCACGATCGAAAACCGGGCGGGCGGGCGTGCCTTCCAGTACCACGTGCGCTGTCTACCGAGCGATTTCCCGACGTACACTTTCACGCGCGACGGCCCCGTCTCGCCCGACTACTTCGCGGCGGACACCGGCTTCGCGGCGGTCAAGAACCGCTACGCGATGATCTTCGACCGCCATGGCGTGCCGATCTGGTGGTACCGGGCTCCTGCGGTCGGCCCGAGGGTGCTCCCGAGCGGCAACGTCCTGTGGTTTCTGTCGAATGGACAGTCGAGCCGCTACGAGGTCCGCGGCCTCGATGGCAGCCTTGTCCGCACGTTGACTACTGCAGGCGGCGGCGCGGTGAACACCCACGACCTCCAGCTGCTCTCCAACGGCGACTACCTGATCGGCGCCCACACGAGGCGCCACCACGTCGACATCAGCGCGTATGGCGGGCCCAGCGACGCCAACGTGCGGTACGCCGACCTCCAGGAGGTCGACCGCGAGGGGCGGCTGCTCTGGGATTGGAGGAGCGAGGATCACATCTCGCTCGCCGAGACTGGTCGCTGGTGGCCCTGGGTGCTCAAGCACAGGGCCACGGACGGGTACTACGACCCTGCCCACTGGAACTCGATCGAGCCGCACGGCGACTCGGTGATCGCCTCGTTCAGGCATCTCGACGCCGTTTATCGGATCAGGCAGAGCAACGGATCGATCGCCTGGAAGCTGGGCGGCACGCCCACGCAGAAGAGCCTCCAGGTCCAAGCCGACCCCGAGCCCTACCCCTTCGGCGGGCAGCACGACGCCCGCCTCGTCCCCGACGGGACGCTGACCGTGTTCGACAATCGCACCGGGTTGCAGGACCCGGAGCCCCGCGCCGTGCGCTACCGGATCGATCAGGGCGCGGGAACCGCCACCCTCGTGCAGTCCATCAGGGATCCCGACGTCACGGCCTCATACCGATGCGGGTCAGCCCGGCTCCTGCCGAATCAGGACTGGTTGATCGACTGGGGTCAGAACACGCGCCAGGGTGCCGGCTCGATCGGCGGCTACAAGCCGGACGGCGAGCGGACCTTCCTCCTCACCTTCGATTCCACCTTCAGCTACCGGGCCCAGCCCGTACCTCCGGGCGTGGTCACGGCCCAGGATCTGCGGCAGGGCATGGACGCGATGGCGGCTCCCTAGCTGTCTTCGGTGCCGCGCTGGCGCAGGAAGCGCTGGAACTCCTGCGCGATGTCGTCGGCGGACACGTCCCGCCCGAACTCGAGGCTCTCCTCCTGGGTTGCCTCGAGATTTCTCACGAGCTCCTCGATCTCCGGGTTGGCCGATACGGCGCGGTCCACCTGCTCCTCGAATCGCCCGGTCGCATCTTCGAGCTCGGACGCCTCCACTGCGATCCCGGTCAGGCCCTCCAGCCGGCGAAGGAGCGCCAGTGCCGCCTTCGGATTGGGAACGGCGGCGACGTAGTGGGGGACCGCCGCCCACAGGCTCGCCGACACGAGATCATGGCGGCGGCATGCGTTGTGGAGGACCCCCACGATCCCGGTCGGCCCCTCGTAGCTGGAGCGGCTGAGGCCGAGACGCTCGACCAGGCCGGGATCCGACGCGAGGCCCGTGATCGGCACCGGCCGGGTGTGCGCGACGTCGGCGATCAGCGCGCCGAGGGTGATCACGATCTCAACGTTCAGCCGTCTGGCCGCGTCGACGATCGAGTCGGCAAAGGTGCGCCAGCGCACGTTTGGCTCCACCCCGCTGAGCAGCGCCAGGTCGCGTTCGGCCGTGGGCACCTCGACCGCCAGCAACGTGTTCGCGGGCCAGTCGATCTCGCGGCTCTGCCCCTCGACGAGGCGGATCGTCGGCCGATTGACCTGGAAGTCGTAGAACTCCTCCGGATCGATGCGGGCCACGACCTCGGGGTCCAGCGACGCGGCCACCGCCTCGAGGGCCGCCGTCGCCGCGCTCGCGGCGTCGTTCCAGCCAGCGAACGCGCAGATCAACGCCGGCGAGCGGAGCTCCGGCGGCTCGCTCTCCCAGATGACCGGTTCCACGACCCGAGCCTATCCAGAAGGCATGGCGCTTCGTGGCGTGGGCCGTCCGAGGACGGCTTCACCATCAAGGGGTGGAAGCTGCGGTGGCCATTCTTTCCGGCGAACGGCCTCAGGTGCCGATCGCGGAGCTTCGCTCCGGCCAGCGGTTCGAGGGTCGCTACGCGTGCCTGCGCAAGGACCGTCTAACGGCGCGCAACGGCGGCGCCTATCTCTCGGTGGACCTTCGGGATCGCACCGGCATCTTGGCCGCGCGCGTTTTTCGAGAGGCGGATCGGGTCGGGCTTCGCTTCGAGAGCGGCGACGCGGTCGAGGTTCGCGGTCGCCTCGAGCGTTACCGCGGCCAGCCGGTGGCGGAGCTCGACGACGTTCGCCGCCTCGACCCCGGTTCGTTCGATCCAGGTGAGTTCCTTCCGGCCGCCTACCGCTCCGTGGAGGAGCTCGAGGGCTTCCTCGAGCACCTGGTGCGGGAAGTCCATGACTCGGAGCTCCGCGCCACCGTCGAGGGCCTGGTCCTCACGGGCCCCATCGCAGCAGAGTTTCGCCGCTCCCCCTGCACCCGAGTGGGGCACCACGCCTACCTCGGCGGCCTCCTGGAGCACACGGTGTCCGTGGGCACGCTGGTCGGCGAGCTCTGCCAGCTCCATCCGCGGCTGGACTCCGACCTGCTGATGGCGGCCGTCTTGCTCCACGACGTCGGAAAGACGCGAGAGTTCACCTACGGCGCCCAGTTCGGCATCACGGACGAAGGCCGACTGCTCGGCCACCTCGCGATCGGGGCTCAGATGATCGCCGCCGCGGCCACGGGGCTCTCCGAGGAGCGGAGGTTGGCGCTGCTTCACTGCGTCCTATCGCATCACGGGCCCGACGCGGGCCCGGGCCGAGTTCGTCAGGCCGGTGGGGGCCGCGGGTTCGGTTCGGCCGAGGCGATGGCCCTTTACCGGCTGAACGCGCTGGACGCCTCGGTCAAGGGCGCCCTCGAGCACGGGCTCTAGCGCGAAGATTGCGGTCTCGGCCTGAGCGCCCGCCTGACGAGTTGGACGGCGATTACCAGTGCGAGCGCGGCGAAGAGCAGTTCGAGGGTGCGCTCGGAGACCGCGTTCGAGATCACCACGCCGGCCGCCACCCCGAGTGGCGAGAGGATGCCGAGGATCAACCCGTCGCGCACCCGCACGTTGCCGTAGCCGTGCTGCCGCCAGGCCCCGAGCATGGCGACGAACACGATCGCCAGCAGCGAGGTGGACTCGGCGCGCACCTGGGATTGATCCAGGAAGATCACGAGCGCCGGCACGAAGAGCACCCCGCCGCCGACGCCCACCAGCCCGCCGAGCATCCCGCCGGCGAATCCGAGCAGAGCTGCGGCGACGTACTCCATCAGGGCACGGCCAGCTCGATCGCGGTGGCGACGAGGAGGGCGGCGAACAGGAGCGCCACCGCCCGTTCCGGGATCCGTTGCTGAAGGGCGGTTCCGGCGACGACCCCGGCGAGGCCCGGCACGCCCACGAGCGCCGCCTGGGCTACGTCGACATTCCCGTAGAGGGCCTGGCCCGCTGCGGCGTAGCCCGCGATGATCACGATCGCGGCGAGGCTCGTCCCGGTCGCCTCCCGCTCGCCGTACGCGAGCCAGAAGATCAACAGTGGGACGATGATCGTGCCGCCCCCGACGCCGAACAGGCCGCTGAACATCCCCGCGGCGGTGGCGATCGCCACCAACTTGAGGATTCGGTCGCGCGCCACCGGCGGCGATACTAGTAGCGATGACCCGGGACGCTCTCGAGCAGCTCATCGAGCCCTTGCGAGAGGCCCCGAAGGTCGCGGCGCTCCTCTTCGACGTCGACGGGACGCTGGCGCCGATCGTGGAGGACCCGGCCGAGGCGAACGTTCCGACGGCGACCCGGGCGGTGCTCCGCGAGTTGGCAGGGCGTTTCGCGCTCGTCGCATGCGTCTCGGGACGCCGCGCGATCGAAGCCCGGCGCCTGGTCGGGGTTGAGGAGCTGACCTATGCCGGAAACCACGGCCTCGAGGTCCTCGCCCCCGGCGAGCAGGAGGCAGCGCTCGACCAATCGCTGGGCGATCGAGCACACCAGGCGCGGCAGTTCGCGCTGGGTCTCGACTCCGAAGCGCTGAGCGAGGCGGGCCTGCGACTCGAGGACAAGGGGCCGATTCAGGCCTTCCACTGGCGTGGATCCCCGGACCAGCCGGCCGCGGAGCGCCGGGCGCGCGAGATCGCCGAGCGGGCCGACCGCGCCGGGCTCGAGCCACGATGGGGGCGAAAGGTGCTGGAGCTCCGGCCGATCACCGAGGTGGACAAGGGAACGGCGGTGCGGCGGCTCCTCCATGGGGTTGACGTGCGGCTCGCCCTGTTCGCCGGGGACGACCGGACCGATCTCGATGCGATCCGGGCGATCCGCTCACTGGTGGACCACGGGGATCTGCGCGGAGCCGTGTGCATCGGAATCGCGTCGGCGGAGGCGCCCGCCGGCCTCGCCGAGGAGGTGGACGCGCTCGTCTCGAGCCCGGCGGACTTGGTCGAGGTGCTCGCGATGCTTGCTTCGGCCGACGCAGCCGAGGGGGCTTCCGCCTGATGCTGTTCGTGGACCTGCTCCGCCTCACCGTGCTGCTGATCGGCGCCGCGGCCACCGTGCTCGGCGTGGCCACAGCGGTCTCGGCGAGTCAGGAGGCCTCCAGCGCCACGGTGATCCTCGCGGGGGCCTGGTGGAGCATCGCGCTCGTCATCGGAGGCGTCCTGGGGAGCTCGCCGCGCGCGGGAGAGGCGATGTCGCGAGCGCTGGCGTCCGCCAGAACGGCCACCTCCCTCCCCACCGAGAGCTCGGGTCGGATCGCCTTTTTGCGCCTGTGGCCCATCGGCGCCTTCGCCCTGATCGTGGGCGGGCTCGCCTGGCTGTGGCCGCAGGTCGCGGCCGTGGGAGCGGGCTTCGCCATCCTCAACGCACTGCTGTGGCGTAACCGCGAGCGCGCGGTCAGCGCGATCGAGGAACGCGACGGTGTGCGCTTCTACGTCGAGCCGACGTCTGCCCTTCAGCCGATCAAGCTCGTCCGGACACCGGGGCTGGGTCGCGATCGCATGCCCGCCGGCCATCCGCCGCCCCCGCCGCCGGCTGCGGGGGGCGGCTCCTGACGCCGTCGCAGTCGAGCAGGGCGCGGCCCGCGGCGCGCCGGGCCAAGGCCGCGCGGGCTCCGACCGCGGCCAAAAGGCCCGCGGCACCGGCGAGCACGAGGCCGGCTCGCGGGTCGATGGCCTCCCCGAGCCAGCCGACGATCGGCCCCCCGATGGGGGCGGAGCCCAGGAAGACGATCGAGTAGAGCGCCATCACCCGGCCGCGCATGGCCGGGTCCGCGTCGAGCTGGAGCGATGAGTTCACGCCCGCCGCGAAGGTGACGCTCGCGGCGCCGAGCGGAACCAGTGCCGCGAGCTCGAGTGGCAGTGTCGGGGCGGCCGCGGCGATCAGGGCGACGGCTCCGAAGCCGAATGCCGAGGCCACCAGCAGGTCCGGCCCGACGCGCCCGCGAGCGCCCGCGGCGAGCGCGCCGACGACCGAGCCGGCCGCCATCGCGACCGCGAGCGCCGTGTAGGTCGCCGCCCCTCCGTCGAAGCTGAATCGGGCCAGCAGCGGGAGGATGACCTGGAAGTTGTAGCCCAGCGTCCCGACCACGGCCATCATGCCGAGCGGAACGGCCAGGGCGGGCGTCTCGAGCACGTAGCGGAGCCCGGCCCGCACGGCGCCCGCGCCGCGAGCGGCTTCGGGTGCCGGTCGAAGCTCGCGGGGGTCCATGGACCTGAGCGCGACGATCATCGCGCCGAAGGAGAGCGCGTTGAGGAGGAAGCAGGGCGCGACGCCGAGGGTTGCGATGATCAGTCCTGCGCTGGCCGGGCCGAGGATCCGGGCTGAGTGAATCAGGACGCTGTTCAGGCTGACGGCGTTTACGACCCGCGACGAGCCCACCATCTCGATCGCGAAGCTCTGGCGGGCCGGGTTGTCGACTGAGTTGACGGCCCCTCGAGCGAAGACGAGCGCGAACACCATCCACGGAACGACGGCGCCGCTCGCGGTCAAGGCCCACAGCGTGAGCGCAGGAACGACCATCAGAGTCTGCGTCACGGTGAGCAGGGAGCGCTTGGGGAAGCGATCGGCGAGCAGCCCGCCCCAGGCCCCGAACAGGAGCATCGGCAGGAACTGGAGCGCGGAGGTGACGCCGACCGCGATGCCGCTGCCCGTCAGGGAGAGGATGAGCCACATCTCGGCGACGATCTGCATCCAGTTGCCGCTGAGCGACACGATCTGGCCGGCGAAGTAACGCCGATAGTTCGGGACGGCCAGGGATGTGAAGGAGCGGCGGAGCGCGGCGCTCACCCGCGCTCACCATCCTGAAGGCGCTCGAGGATCTCGGCGGCCCGTGCGAGGGTCGCCACCTCCTCGACGTCGAGCGCCCGCAGCCGCCGCGCGAGATAGGCGTTCTTGCGGGTTCGAAGCTTTCGAATCAGCGCGCGGCCCTGCGCGGTGGCGCTGACGATGAACGAACGGCCGTCCGCCGGGTCGGCGGCTCGCGCGACCAACCCCTCGTCCTCCAGCCGGGCGACGATGCGGGTGGCGGTGGGCCGTTGCACGCGCTCCAGCGAGGCGAGCTCGCTCGGCGTGAGCGGCCCGTCGGAGTCGATCGTGGCCAGAGCCGCCGTCTGGCTCGGGCTGAGGTCGGTCCCCGCCTCCTGGCGCAGTCGGCGCGCCGTACGCGTGATCGCGAGCCGGAGTCGCGCGGCGAGCTCGCCGAGATCCGTCTCGGCGATCGCCGAAGCGCCTCGCCTCGGCCGCGTGGGAGCGATCGTTGCCATTGCTAATTAGGTTAGCAAACTAACTGCTGGCCGCCGGCGTGCGCTTGCGCAGCTTCGAGAACTCCCGCCAGGGCTTTGTGTTCGCAACCTGGTCGGCGGTGAGCCAGGCACGGCGCGCCGTCGCGATGCCGTAGACCATGTTGTTCAGCGTCTCCACCCGGTGCGCGTCGGTGTTGACGCAGATCGTCACCCCGGCCTCCGCGGCGAGCCGGGCGTGGCGCTCGGAGAGGTCCCGTCGGTTCGGATTGCCGTTGATCTCGAGCATCGTCCCGGTGCGCGCCGCCTCCGCGGCGACCCGCTCGACGTCGATCTCGTACGGGTCCCGCCTGCCGATCAGCCGGCCGCTGAGGTGGCCGATGCAGTCGACCAGCGGATGGTCGATCGCGGCGAGCACGCGCTCGGTCATCGCCTTCTTGGAGATGCGAAACGAGGTGTGGACGCTGGCGATCACCCAGTCGAGGTCGCCGAGCAGCTCGTCGTCGTAGTCCAAGGAGCCGTCGGGCAGGATGTTCACCTCCGAGCCGGCGAGGACGCGAAAGCCGCGCCGCCCGGCGTTCAGCTCTCGAACCTCCTCGATTCGCTCGCGAAGGCGGTCAGCTTGTACGTCATTGCCGAACCCGTGGCTGGCCGAGTGGTCCGTGACGGCGAGGTAGGCATAGCCGCGAGAGCGAGCCGCCTCGGCCATCTCCTCGAGCGTGTTGTGGCCGTCCGAGAGCGTGGTGTGGCAATGAAGGTCTCCCCTCATGTCATCGAGCCCGACCAGCGCCGGAAGCGCCCCGTCGGACGCGGCGGAGATCTCGCCGTTTGCCTCGCGCAGCTCCGGCTCGATATAGGCAAGGCCGAGTCGCCCGTAGACCTCGGCCTCGGTCGCGTATCTGGCCACCTCGCCGGACTCGACCTCTGTGATCCCGTGCTCGGACACCGACAGCCCCATGCTCAGCGCCCGCTCGCGAAGCTCAACGTTGTGCTCGGCCGACCCGGTGAAGTGCTGCAGCAGGTTGCCGTAGGCCTCAGGGGCCACGATCCGAAGATCCACCGCGACACCGTTGTGGGTCGTGATCCGGGCCCCGTTCTTCCCGGAGGACCCCTTGACTGCCGCCAGGGGATGGTCGAGCAGCGCCCGCGCGAGGGCGCCGGGATCGGCGGCGGTGGCGATCAGGTCGACGTCGTGACAGGTCTCCGTCTTACGTCGGGCCGAGCCCGCGACCTCGACCGCGTCGCTCGCCGGATCGGCGCGCAGGTCGGATGCGAGCTGCTCCGCGACCGGCAGGACCTCCGAGAGGAGGAGCCGCTCGGCCGGCCCGCGATCGGCGAGCTTGCCGAGCGCGGCGAGCACGTTCTCCTCGGCCTTCGGGCCGAGCCCCTTGAGGTCTCGGATGCGCTCCTGCTCGGCGGCGGCTCTCAGATCGTCGAGGCTGGCCACCCCCAGCTCGTCGAAGAGCCGGCGGGCCGTCTTCGCGCCGACCCCGGGGACCCGCGTCACCTCGACCAGCCCCGGCGGGAACTTTCGCTTCAGCTTGGTCGCCGACGGGATCTCGCCGGTGTCGACGAGCGCGAGGATCTTCCCCTGGAGCGTTTCGCCGACCCCGGGCAGCTCGGTGGCGCGGCCCTCGCGCGCGAGCTCCTCGACCGAAACCGGGCTCTGGCGGACGGTGCGAGCCGCCTCCCGATAGGCGAGGACCCGGTATCGGATCGCCCCGTCGAGCTCGTACAGCGTCGCCAGCTCGGTGAGCGCCTCCGCGATCTCGGCGTTACTCATCGGACGATCAATAGCATCGCGAGGTAACGGTGGGACCGAGATCCACCGGCTACTATATTTTGTATAGCATTGGCAACCGGCCCGAGGGCGAGACTCTCAAGGCCGTCCGCGGATGGAATCGAGATCCTTGAACAGCGAGCCATCAGGAGGCGAGAAGTGACTGGGAAGCTGCCCGACGTGACCGACGGAACCTTCCAGTCCGAGGTGCTCGAATCGGATCAGCCGGTGCTGGTCGATTTCTGGGCCCCCTGGTGCGGTCCCTGCCGCGTCGTGCATCCGATCCTCGAGGAGATGTCTGCCGAGCGCGACGACTTCCGCATCGTCAGCATCAACGTGGACGAGAACCAGCAGACCGCCGGGCGGTTCGACGTGCTCTCGATCCCGACGCTGATCCTCTTCCGCGACGGCGCCGAGGCCAAGCGCGTCATCGGGGCGATGCCGAAGCGACGTCTCGAGGCCGAGCTCGAGCCGGCGCTCACGACCTAGCGCGACCTGGCACGGCTCCAGAGCTCAGGCGACTCGCTCGAGCGCCGGAACGAGCTCGGCGAGCGAGTCGAGCACGTCGTCGGCGCGCCCGAGCGCGTCCTCCGGCGGCCTGAACTCGGGCCGCGGGATGGCCACGACGTGCATCCCCGCCGCGCTCGCGGAGCGAATTCCGTTGGCCGAGTCCTCGACCGCCGCGCAACGCGTCGGCTCCAGCTGCAGCCGATCGGCCGCCTCGAGGTAGACGTCGGGCCCCGGCTTGCCGTGCGGTACCTCCTCGGAGGAGACCGTGACGCGGAACAGCGGGGCGAGGCCGGTCAGCTCCAGCACCAAGTCGATGAGCGGCCGATTCGCCGACGAGGCGAGGCCGAGGGCCCAGCGCTCGGCCGTGGCCCGGACGGCCTCCTCGGCGCCGGGAAGCAGCGGCACGCGCTCGCGGTAGCTCTGCTCGAGCCTGGCGACCACCGCGCGGGAGATCTCCTCGGGCTCCATCGGCACGCCGAGCGAATCGCGCATGTAGCCGGACCACTCCAAGGAGCTCATCCCCATCATCTCCTCGGCGGCTCCCTCGTGCCAGCGGCCCCCGGACTCCCGGGTGAAGTCCTCGCGGACCCTGGCCCAGACGACCTCGGAGTCGATCAGGACTCCGTCGAGGTCGAAGATGACCGCGTCGAGGGCGATCAGGCGCCCTGCTGCGAGGACCGCTCGATGGCGACCAGGAGCTCGCGGCCGTCGATCTCGGCCCTGGCCCCCTCGCCGGCGTCCGTCGTAGGTGATCGCGGTCGCCAGCGTCTCGCCGGCGAGGTATGCCTCGTGGGCCCGGGCCGCGTCGAGGAGCTCCGCGTCGCCGCCGAGCCCCAACGCGATCCGGTCCGTCACCTCGAGGCCGGCGTCGCGCCGAGCGTTCTGGACCGCGTGCACGATCTCTCGGGCGAGGCCCTCGCGCCGGAGCTCGTCGTCGATCTCGAGCGCCAAGGCGACCGCATGCCCGGCGGCCGCCTCGACCTGGTAGCCGTCGAGCGGCTCCATGACCAGGTTGATGTCGTCTGCGCCCAGCGAATGATCGCGGCCGTTGAGATGGAAGCCCACCTCGCGCCCGTCCGCCAGGGACTCCGCGACGACCCGCCGCGTCGAGCGCCTCGATCGCGGCGGCGACCTTCGGCATCTCCTTGCCGAAGCGCGGCCCGAGCGTTCTGTAGTTCGGCTTCACCCTGTAGCTGACCAGCTCGGATTCCTCGGAGACGAACTCGAGCTCCTTGACGTTGAGCTCCGTGGTCACGAGGTCGGTCCGCTGCGCGATCGCCTCCCGCTCGGCCCCGCTGGCGACGACAACCGCACGGCGCAACGGTTGCCGCGTCTTGATTCCCGACTCGGCGCGCGCCGCCCGGCCGAGCTCCACGGTGCGCCGGACCGCCTCCATGCTCCGCTCGAGCTCCACATCGGCGACCGAGTCGTCGGGCTCGGGGAAGTCCCAGAGGTGGACCGAGTCGGGGAGCTCGCCGAAGTCGCCGGACTCGCCGCCGGCCAGGTTGGCGTAGATCTCCTCCGCGAGGAAGGGCGTGAACGGCGCCAGCAGCGCCGCCACCTGGAGCAGGCAGCGACGCAGCGTCGCGAGCGCCTCGATGTCGCCTTCCCATAGGCGGCGCCGCGATAGGCGGCACGTACCAGTTCGACAGCTCCTCGACGTAGGCCGCGATCGCGCCTCCGGCGTTCGTGCAGTCGAACGCGTCCATCCGGTCGATCACCGTCCGGGTGGTCGCCTGAAGCCTGGAGATCGCCCAGCGGTCGAGGTCGGCGTTCGGAGAGTCCGCGCCGGCGAGCTCGGCCGGGCCGAGACCCTCGGCGTTCGCGTAAAGGGCGCAGATCCGATACGTGTTCCAGAGCGTGGTGAAGAACCGGTAGACCGTCTCGCCGACCGTGTCGGCGGAGAACCGATACACGGCCCAGGGTTGCTGGGCGGTGAACAGGTACCAGCGGAAAGCGTCGGCGCCGTGGCTCGTGATCACCTCCCAGGGATCCACCACGTTGCCGCGGCTCTTCGACATCTTCTGGCCCTCCGCATCGAGGATCAGGCCAAGGCAGACACAGTTCTGGTAGCTGGTCTTCTCGAAGACGAGGGTGGAGACGGCGAGCAGCGAGTAAAACCAGCCGCGGGTCTGGTCGATCGCCTCGCTGATGAAGTTGGCGGGGAAGCGCTCGGTGAACAGCTCCTCTCCCTCGAAGGGGTAGTGGAACTGCGCGAAGGGCATCGAGCCGGAGTCGTACCAGGCGTCGATCACCTCGGGGACCCGTCGCATCTGGCCCCCGCAGGCCTCGCAGCGGAGGACGACCTCGTCGATGAACGGACGGTGGACGTCCTCCGGCACGTCGCCGCCCCGCTCGCGCAGGTCAGCGAACGACCCGGCGCAGAACCGCTCCTTGCAGCCGGCCCGCTCGCACTCCCAGATGGGCAGCGGCGTTCCCCAGTAGCGCTCGCGGGAGAGGGCCCAGTCGACGTTTCCCTCGAGCCACTTGCCGAAGCGCCCGTGCTTGATGTGCTCCGGGTGCCATCCGATGGTCTCGTTCTCGGCGAGCATCCGGTCGCGGACGTCGGTGGTGCGGATGTACCAGCTCGACTTCGCGTAGTAGAGGAGGGGCGTGTCGCAGCGCCAGCAATGCGGGTAGGAGTGCTCGTAGGTCTCGGCCCGAAGCAGCCTGCCGCGCTGCTGCAGGGCTTCGACGATGTCGCTGTCGGCCTCCTTGACGAAGCGCCCCGCGAAGTCGGTGATCCGCTCGTCGAACGTTCCGTCCGGCTTCACCGGGTTCTGGAGCTTGATCCCGTATTGCTCGCCGAGGCGGAAGTCGTCCTCTCCGAAGGCGATCGCCGTGTGGACGAGGCCGGTCCCCTCGTCGGTGGTGACGAAGTCGGCCTCGAGGACCGTGTGGCCCCGCGGCCCGTAGTCGGTGATGTAGTCGAAGGGCGGGTCGTACCGCGATCCGGCCAGCGCCGAGCCGGGGAAGCGCGTCGAGAACCTCGGCGCCCTCGCCGAGCACCCGCTCGACGAGCGGCGCGGCCACGATCAGCACCTCGTCGGCGATGCGAACGCGCGCGTATTCGATCTCCGGCCCAACGGCCACGGCCGCGTTCGTGATCAGCGTCCAGGGGGTCGTCGTCCAGACCAACAGGGCGTCCCCGGCTCGAGCGGGGACTCCGCATCCAGCACGGGCAGCCTCACGTAGACGGAGGGGTCCTCGACGTCGTGGTATCCCTGGGCCACCTCGTGCGAGGAGAGCGCCGTCCCGTCGCGCGGGCAATACGGCACCACCTTGTTGCGCTTGATAGAGGCGCCCCTCGTCCCAGACCTTCCGCAGCGACCACCACACCGACTCGATATAGGAGTTGGCGAGCGTGACGTAGGCGTCGTCGAGGTCGATCCAGAAGCCGACCCTCTCGGTCAGGCGCCCCCACTGCTCGACGTAGCGGAAGACGGACTCCCGACACCGCTCGTTGAACTCGGCGATGCCGTAGGCCTCGATCTCGGCCTTCGAGGCGATGTCGAGCTCCTTCTCCACCGCGAGCTCCACCGGGAGGCCGTGGCAGTCCCAGCCGGCCTTCCTCGGCACGCGATAGCCGCGCATCGTGCGGTACCGGGGGTAGATGTCCTTGAACACCCGCGAGAGCACGTGGTGCGACCCCGGCTCGCCGTTGGCCGTCGGCGGCCCCTCGTAGAAGCTCCAGACCTCGGCGTCCGCCCGTTGCGCCAGCGAGCGCTGAAAGACGTCGCGCTCGCGCCACCGCTCGAGGATCTGCTCCTCGAGCTCGGGGAAGGACTGCCTCGCGTCTACGGGCCGGAAGGCCATGGGCGCCTGATTCTGCCAAGCGCCCGATGGGCAGCGGGCTTCGTATTCGTCAGCCGCCGACCGCGACGCCGTACGGCCGCTCGAAGTCGGCCGAGGAGAAGTCCTTCAACCCCGCTCCCGAGCGCGTCATGCGCCAGACGTCGGAATCACCGTTCGCGTCCGGGCTCTCGGGGAGGAACATCCGGCCTTGGGCGTCGAAGTCGATCCCGAAGCCCTCATCGAGCGGCGATCCGCGGCGGACCTTGGCGACGTTCCCGTTCTTCGGGTCCACTCGGAAGACGGCGCCCGTGTTACCTGGGCCCGGCGCTGTAATCGGTCGTGTAGAGCTTGCCGTCCGGCCCCTTCTCCAGGCCGGTCGGATTGACCAGCGGCTTCCCCTTGGCGATCGCCCGGACGGCGCCGGTATTCGATGTTCACCCGGAAGATCTTCCCCACGTCGTCCGCCAGGTAGAGCTTGTGATGACGGCCCAGCGCGAGGCCGTACGGGTTCGAGAGCGGCGGCGCCCTTGGCGATCGTCTTCGCCTTCCCGGTCTCAGGATCGACCCGGAACACCGCGCCCGTGTCGCCCGGCCCGGCGTTCGCGTCGGTGACGTAGATCGTCCCGCTGCGGGCTTGGGCGAGGTCGAACGGGGCGACCAGCTTGTCGCTGTCGGTCACCGTCGCGACGTTTCCGTTCCGGGGTTGACGCGCAGGATCGAGTGGGAGCCGCCGTCGAAATCGGATACGAGGAGCTTGCCCCCGCGGCCGACCGTGATCCCGCCGGGGCCGCCCAGCAGCGGGTCGTCGGAGACGACCTTGACCTTGCCGGTCTTCGGGTTGAGCCGCTCCACCTTGCCGGCGTTGTCCGCGACGTAGACGGGCTGCGCTCCCAGCGCCGCTGTCGGGCACGCGACTCCAAGACCGATGACCAGCGGTGCGGCGATCCTTCGCCAAGCCTTCACACGACGATCGTATCGGTCGCAAAGGTCGCGCAGGCCGGAGCGCATCCCTGCGTAGCATCCCGGTCCAATGCGACGTGCCGCGCTCCTCTTCGCCCTCGTCGCCTCGCTCGCCGTCGGGTGCGGCTCGAGCTCCGGTAGCTCCACGCCGACGGCCTGCCTGGCACCCGCGGGCTCCTACCTGAGGGCGCTCCGCGCGGCTCCGGGTGAGGTCCGACTCAGCGGGGGGACCGCGATCAGCGACTGCTTCGGGGCCACCCAGGGGGCGGGGGAGCTGGCCAACGTGGGCCAGACCGTGATCCAGGTCGCCACCCAGCTCAACGCGCAGGCGCGACGCGATCCCGGCGGACAGGAGACGGTGATGCTCGGGTACCTGTCCGGCGCGGTGCACGAGGGCGCCTCGCACGCCTCGGGTGTCGATGCCGACCTCGTGCGCCGGCTCGACGCCGCCGCTCGGTATGAGCCCGGAGGCGGGACGCTCGGCGCAGCGTTCGAGCGCGCATTCGGGAAGGGATACGCTGCGGGAGAGCAGTCCGGCTGACCGTAAAGGAAGGATGATGAGCGCGACGGGCGTTGAAACCGAGCTCTGGGGCGAGGAGACGAGCAAGGCCGTTGCCAACTTTCCGGTCTCCGGCGAGCCGGTGCCGGTGCCGGTCATCCGCTGGCTCGGGAGGATCAAGGCGGCGGCGGCCCGCGTGAACGCCGAGCTCGGAGCTGCTGGATCCGGAGATCGCCGAGCGGATCGCCGACGCCGGCGACGAGGTGGCAGCCGGCAAGCACGACGACCAGTTCCCGATCGACGTCTTTCAGACCGGCTCCGGGACCTCGTCGAACATGAACGCCAACGAGGTGATGGCCAACCTCGCGGGCGACGACACGCATCCGAACGACCACGTGAACATGGGCCAGTCGTCGAACGACGTCTTCCCGTCGGCGGTTCACCTGGCGGCCCTCGGCGAGGTCACCCACGACCTGCTGCCGGCCATGGACGGGCTGGCGGCGGCGCTCGAGCGCAAGTCCGAGGAGTTCGCCGACGTGGTCAAGGCCGGCCGCACTCACCTGATGGACGCGGTGCCGGTGACCCTCGGCCAGGAGTTCGGGGGCTACGCCGCGCAGATCAAGCTCGGGCGCGACCGTGTGCAGGCCACGCTCGGACGCGTTGGGCAGATCCCGCTCGGCGGGACGGCGACCGGGACCGGGCTCAACACCCACTCCGATTTCGCCGAGCGGGTCCGCACGAAGCTCGCCGAGGAGACCGGCCTCGAGATCTCCGAGCCGCTCGACCCATTCGAGGCCCAGGGCAACCGCGACGCCCTGGTCGAGCTGTCCGGGGCCCTCAAGGTCGTCGCCGTATCGCTCACCAAGATCGCCAACGACCTGGCGCTGATGGGATCGGGCCCGCGGACCGGGCTGGGCGAGATCCGCCTGCCGGCCCTTCAGAAGGGCTCCTCGATCATGCCCGGCAAGGTCAACCCGGTGATCTGCGAGGTGGTGATCCAGGTGGCGGCGCAGGTGATCGGCAACGACGCGGCGATCACCGTCGCCGGCTCGCAGGGGCAGTTCGAGCTCAACGTCCGGGTGCCCCTGATGGCCCGCAACCTGCTCGACTCGATCAAGCTGCTGGCCGCCGCCTGCCGCCTGCTGGACACCAAGTGCGTGCAGGGCATCGAGGCGGACGAGGAGATGGCGGAGCGCCACGCCGAGGCCACGCTGGCGACGGCCACGGCGCTCAATCCCCACATCGGCTACGACCGGGGCGCCGAGATCGTCAAGGAGGCACACGAGTCCGGCCGGCCTCTGCGGGAGGTCGCGCGCGAGATGGGGGTCGACGAGGAGATCCTCGAGCAGGCGCTCGACCACCGGAAGATGGCCCGTCCGCACGGCTAGCCAGGCACCGCCGCGTAACGGCTGGGCCGCTTCGTGGTCCAAGGGATAGGACGGCGCAACCGCCGGATACACCTCGAAAGGAGCGTCATGGACACCGCTCACGACACGCAGACCCAGAACCGAGAAGGCGACCTTCGGTGCCGGCTGCTTCTGGCAGGTCGAGGCCGCGTTCCAGCGAGCTCCCGGGCGTGCTCGACACCGCAGTCGGCTACGAGGGCGGCGACGTCGACAACCCCACCTACGAGCAGGTCTGCAGCGGCGCGACGGGTCACGTCGAGGTCTGCCAGGTCACCTTCGACCCTCGACAGGCGAGCTTCGAGGATCTGGTGGCGAAGTACTTCGAGATCCACGATCCGACCCAGCTCAACCGCCAGGGCCCGGATGTCGGCTTCCAGTATCGGTCGGTGATCTTCGCCCACTCCGACGAGCAGGCCGAGACCGCCCGCAGCGTGATCGAGGATACCCAGCCGCGCTTCCGCGATCCGATCGTGACCGAGGTCGAGCCCGCCAAGCCGTTCTGGCGCGCCGAGGAGTACCACCAGTGCTATCTCTCCAAGCGCCACTCAGGGGGCTTGATCGGGACGCTGCTCGGCCGCTGAGCGCTCCGTCGGTGCGGGCCGCTAGAACAGCGGCCCGCGCTCGAAGATGTCGCTCTCCTTGTTGTGGTCGTTCCCGACGTAGGGGTCCGCTGAGGCGAAGGCGACCCACTTGCCGTTCGCCGAGAGCGCCGGGAGCGCGGCGTCGACCTTCTCGCGCGGCTTGCCGCTGGACGTGACCGTCACCAGCTTTGTCTTGCCGGCCTTGCGATCCCGGACGTAGACGTCGCCCACCATGTCTGTGTCGGTCGGAGAGAGCCTCGCGAGCGAGTCGAAGGCGACGTAGCGCCCGTCGTGCGACATTTCGATCGGGTGCGGATCCGTGTAGCCGCTCTCCCCAGTGCCCTGCTTGCCGTTCGACTTCAGGCTGACCAGCGAGGTCTTGTGGGTGTCCAGGTTGCGGATGAAGACGTCTCCGTAGTTGAGGTTGTCGTCCGACCCGTTGTAGACGCCGAGCGAGTGGAACGCGACCAGCTTGCCGTCGGCCGAGATCACGGGGTGGTCCGAGTTGACGTTCGACGGAGGAGACTGGAACGGGTAGGAGGGCTCGTCTCCGTTCGAGCTCAGGCTCGCCCGCACCGTCTTCTGCGTCTGCATGTTCCGGACGAACACGTCGGTGTCGATTGCGAACTGATAGTCGGTGTCCGACGTCATGCTGCCGTCGTCGGACTGGAAGGCGATCTTGTGGCCGTTCGCCGACAGTGAGGGCTCGGAGCTGTCGCCGTCCGCCGGCTGCGAGCCGTTGTTTCGGAGGCTCACCTGCTGGGTCTTGCCGGTGCTCAGGTCGTGGCGATAGACGTCCAGGTAGCCGTTGACGTCGGCGCCCGAGAAGGCTCCATCCGTATCCCAGGCCACGTAGCGGCCATTTCCCGAGATCCGGGGGTCCTGGCTGTCGGCGAACACCTGGGTCCCGTCCGACTTGAGGCTGACCCGGGTGGTCTTGCCGGTCTTCATGTCGTGGACGTAGACGTCCTGGTAGCCGTTGGTGTCGCCTCCGACCAGCGCGCCGTCGGAGCGGAAGGCGACCAAACGGCCGTCGGCCGAGAGGGAGCAGCTGTCCGAGTCCGACGGGCCCGCCGGCTCCTTGCCGTTGGACTTGACGCTCGCGCGCGCCGTCTTGCCGGTCTTGCGATCGTGGACGAAGACGTCGTCGTCGACGCCGGCGTCTCCGCCGGTGAGCTTGTTCAGGGACTCGAAGCAGACGTAGCGCCCGTTGCCGGACACCGAGGGGAAGTCACTGCCGTACTTGCCCTCCTTGCCGTTCGAGCTGACGCTCACGCGCTTGGTCTTCGGTGCCCCTTGGGCCACCGCCACCAACGAGCTTGCGCCCAAGATCGCGATCACCGTGATGACCATTGCCGCCGTTGTCCGCCTGAATCCATTCATGCGACCAAGGTAGCGGGGGATGGCCGGCCTGTCATCACCCCGACGGGTGAATCGGCCCACCCCTGGACGGCTCTCCTAGACGGAGAAGGCCTTTGACGCGCCGGCGCAGGTGCGGCGACGATGCCCGTGGCCGAGCGTCTTGCTGGTCACGCGCACATGGAGCCCAACGGCGAGCTTGCTGATGTCTCCCTGTGCGACCCAGATGCCGTTCCGGCTTGACCGGTCCCTGCCGACCAGCTTCGTGGTGTGGTCCGCGAAGTCCTGGAAGAGCTTCACGGTGCGCCCCGCCAGGCATCTCGGCTGTGGTGAGTCGAGGTGCCCCCAGACGGTGAGCGGGTCACCCGACGCCGTGCTGTCGTCGATCGCGACCGTGGTCGAGACGCTCCCCTGGGCTGCCCCTCCGCCGACGCCCAGCAGCGCCACCGCCGCGGCGAGGCCGAGGAGGCTCGCGCGAACGGCCATCCCGCGCGGGCGGCTCATGCGAATCGGATCGACGTCGAATCCGCCTTGCAGATGCGCCGATGATCGCGACCGCCGATCGTCTTCGGAGTCACCGCGAAGCGAGCGCGGTTGGCGCCGATCACTTTTCCGCCAAGCGCCCAAAGGCCGTTCGCGCCCGTGCGGTCCGTGTCCAACAACCTGGTCGTGCCGTCGTTGCCGTTGTGGAGAAAGACCTTGACGGTGCGGCCGGCGAGGCACCGCGTCGTGCGGGACTCCAGGTGGCCGACGAAATCGGCCAGGTTGGTGTTGTTCGTTCCGCTCTGCGGGCTCGAGTGGTCCAGGACGATCCGTGTCGCCGACGACGGAGTGCGCGCGAGGGCGACGCCGACGAGGGCCAGCGCGGCGGCTCCCACCAGCATCGTCAACCCGAATCGCTTCATGGTCCGACGTACGTGTCCTGACCGCTCACAGGTTCACGGCGACGTACTTCGTCTCGAGGTACTCGTCGATTCCCTCGTTGCCGCCCTCGCGGCCGATGCCGGACTGCTTGACGCCGCCGAAGGGAGCGCCCGCGTTGGAGACCATCCCCTGGTTGAGGCCGATCATCCCGGTCTCAAGGCCCTCGCAGACGCGCAGCGCTCGCTTCAGGTCCCGGGTGAAGACGTAGGCGACGAGCCCGTACTCGGTGTCGTTGGCGGCGGCGATCGCCTGCTCCTCCGACTCGAATGACGTCACCGGCGCGACCGGCCCGAAGATCTCCTCCTTGAGCAGCCGCGCCTCGGGCGTCACGTCCCCGAGCACCGTGGGCTCGAAGAAGTAGCCGGCGCCGTCCAGGCGCGAGCCGCCGACGACGGCCTTTGCGCCCTTGGCGACGGCGTCGTCGACCAGCTCGGAGACCTTGGAGCGCTGGTCCTCGTCGATCAGGGGGCCGACGTCCACGTCCGGCTCCGTCCCGCGTCCGACCTTGAGCGCTCCCATGCGCTGGGCGAGCTTGTCGGCGAAAGCCCCGGCGACTGATTCCGCGACGTGGAACCGGTTGGCCGAGGTGCACGCCTCGCCGATGTTGCGCATCTTGGCGATCATCGCCCCCTCGACCGCGGCATCCAGGTCGGCGTCGTCGAAGATCAGGAAGGGCGCGTTGCCGCCGAGCTCCATCGAGACGTTGAGCACCTGGTCGGCCGCCTGCGCGATCAGCTTGCGGCCCACCTCGGTGGAGCCGGTGAAGCTCAGCTTGCGGAGCCGTGAATCGCCGATGATCGGCTCGGCGACTGAGCTCGACGAGGAGCTCGTGATGACGTTCAGGACTCCGGGCGGGAGGCCGCAGTCCTCCAGGAGCTGGGCGAGGGCGAGCATGGAAAGCGGCGTGAGCTGAGCCGGCTTCATCACCATCGTGCAGCCCGCCGCGATCGCCGGGCCGAGCTTTCGGGTGCCCATCGCGTTCGGGAAGTTCCACGGCGTGATGAAGAAGCTCGGGCCCACGGGCTGGCGCATGACGAGGACCCGGCTGGCGGCGTTGCCCGCCACCTTGTAGTTGCCGTCGATCCGCAGCGCCTCTCCCGAGAACCAGCGGAAGAACTCGGCGGCATAGGCGATCTCCGCCTTCGACTCGGCCACCGCCTTGCCCATCTCGAGGGTCATCAGCAGCGCGAGGTCGTCGGCGCGCTCGGTGAGCATCTCGAAGGCCCGCCAGAGGATCTCGCCGCGCTCGTTCGGCGGCGTGGCCGCCCATTCGGCCTGCTTTGCAACCGCGGCATCCAGCGCCGCTCTGGCATCGTCGGGGGTTGCGTCGGCGACCTCGCAGAGGGATTCGCCGGTGGCTGGATCCTGGACGGCGAATGTCGCTCCGCCGCCCGCCTCGCGCCATTCGCCACCGACGTAGAGGCGCTTCTCGACCCCGTCCACTACCGCCTGCTCCCGCGTCGCGATGCTCATTTCGGACCTCCAGTCGGCACTCGGTCCCCACAGTATCCCGCCCATCGAGGGGCTTCAGTTGCGAGCTCGGGAGGCCGAGAAGATGTAGGTGGGGACCGTGAGGAGAGCCGTGACGAGCTTGGCACTTGCAGCGCTCGTCCTCACGGCGCTGTCCGCTCGGGCCGAGGCGCGGACCTGGGTCATCAAGGGCCACGGGTGGGGGCACGGCGTCGGGATGAGCGCTTACGGGGCCTACGGCCTGGCGCGCCACGGCCGCGGCTACCGCTCGATCCTCTCCCACTACTACCGCCATGCGCAGGTCAGGCGAACCTCGCGCCACCCGGTCAGGGTGCTGCTCGCGAGCGGCGTCGGGTCGGTCGGGTTCAAGAAGGCAGGGAAGGCGTGCGGCAAGCGTCTTCACCCTCACCACGGCTACCGCTTTGATCGCTCCGGGCGCCAGGTGACGCTGGTCAGCTCAGGCGGGCGGCGAATCGCCCGCTGCGGGCCGGGCGCCACGGCTTCCGGAGGGGGGTCGCTCAGAATCCGCGGCAAGGGCAGCTATCGAGGGAGCCTGCGCGTTCGGGCTTCGGGCGGGGGCCTGTTGGTCACGAACGTGGTCGGCCTCGACGACTACGTGATGGGGGTGGTCCCGAACGAGATGCCCTCGTCGTGGTCCCAGCCGGCGCTTCGTGCTCTCGCGGTGGCGGCGCGGTCGATCGCGCTGTCGGCGAGCCGCGGGAGATCGTTCGACGTCTATGACGACACGCGAAGCCAGGTCTACAGTGGAAAGGGCAGCGAGACTCCCAGCACCAACCGGGCGTGCAGGCGCACCAAGCGGACAATCCTCCGCTACCACGGGCAGGTCGCGACCGCCTTCTACTCCTCGAGCTCGGGCGGTCGAACCGAGAGCGTTCAGTTCGCCTTTCCCGGTGCCCGCCCCGTCCGGTACCTCCAGAGCGTCAAGGACCCCTACGACGGGATCTCGCCGGACCACACCTGGCGGGTGCGTTACTCGCAGGGCGAGATGGAGTCCCGCCTGGAGGGCCTGTTCTCGGGCAGGCTCCGGAAGATCAAGGTGCTGAAGCGCGGGGACTCGCCGAGGATCGTCCGGGCCAAGGTGGTCGGTTCACGCGGAAGCTCGAAGACGACCGGCCCGGTGCTCCAGGCCCGGCTGGGCCTGAAGAGCACCTGGGAGCGGTTCCGCAGGCGCTGAGTGCGTGCCTCAGCCGTCGGGGTAGGGCTGGATCGGGATGCCGTGGTCCGTTTGGCGCATCCCGATCTCATAGGCCGCCACCCCGGCGACCTCGAGGCGCCGCTTCGTTCGGCCGGGCTGCTCGAGCTCGAGCCAGAGGTCCGAGATCGAGCAGTTGAGCGTGTTGTGCTCGGGCCCTTTCGGGTCCGCGTACACCCAGCCGACGAAGTTGCGTGACTCAGAGGACACGCGGCCGCGCAGCTTCACGTCCTTGCCCGAGATCACGAAGCGGCAGCTCGTCGGCTCCTCGTCGACCTTCGTGGACAGGATGCGGTCGAAGCCCCCGAGCCGGTGCTCTGTGCCGTCGATCAGGAGCATCCCGTTCGCCACCCACGGCGTGGTGAGCGGCCCGACCTTGATCCGGCCGGCGGCGATGTCGAGGTAGCTGGTCTCGTCCCCACCGAGGCCCGCCCCCTGGATCCAGACCCATCGCTCAGCGTGCTCGGCGCCCCAGTTGTGGCCGATCATGCCGGGCCAGCCCGACACCTCGATCCGCTCGCCGGCGACCTCCAGCGTCCCATTGAAGCGCGCCCGCGGGTAGGGGCTCAGGAACTTGGTTCGTGGAAGCGGCGCGTCGTAGAGGCGCTCGTACGGGAGGTGGTGGAACGGGCCGCCCGGGTCGTCGAAGGTGAGCTCCCAGCTCGCGGTGAGCTCGGGGGTCTCCATCCGCCCGGCAGCCCGCCCGGGCTCGAGCACCGCTCCGTCGATCCGGATGTAGGTACCGGGGTCGGCCGAGAGCTCAGCCGCATCGAAGCTCGCCTTGGTCGCCCGCGGACCGGGCGCGCCCGCATCGAACAGGGTGAACCAGATCGCCGCTACGGGCTCTTCGCCGGGCCGCTTGTGGACCGTCTGCCTGATCCACACGCCCCGGCCGCCAGACGGGTCCGTGGCCTTGACGTAGAAGCTCTCGTAATGACCGGCGCCGCGCTCGACGCCGGGAAAGCGCGCCTGGGTTCGCACGCCGGGAATCTATCCGCAGGGAGCTAGCTCCACCCGTCCCAGGCCTTCAGGTGCCTGGTGACCGAGGGCATCGCGTGCCCGCCTTCGTACCACCCCGGCTTGGTCCACATCTCGAAGTGCAGGTGGCATCCGGACGCATCGCCCGTCTCGCCGACCGTGCCGATGGGCTCCCCGGTTCGGATCCTCTGGCCGCGCTTCGGAAGGCCGTGGGGCCGCAGGTGCATATACACGTAGTCATGGCCGGTGCTCTTGCCATCCACCACCACGTAGTAGCCCGCGCCGCTCGCCTGGTAGCCGCGGTACTGAATCCGGCCGCCGCGCGCCGCAACGACCCTCTTGCCGCACTTGGCGAGGATGTCCTGGCCCTGGTGGACGTGACCGGACCGGGGCGCGCCGTATCCGTCGCCGTAGGTGTGCCGAGCCCTGAGCGGGAACTTGTAGGGGAACAGCCCGAATGAGCGGTCGCCTCCCCTTGCGCGGCCCCGCTTCGCCTTGGCGCCATGGCGGGTGAGAACCCTGAAGACATAGGTGCCGGGTGGGGCCGGACGGCCGCGCTTCCCAGAGCCGGCCCAGCGGATGGCGTGCACCTTCCCGGGCTCGATCCGGCGGCGAGTCCAGGTGCGGACGACGCGCCAGTTCTTTCGCCGCACCGCCTGGATCTTCAGGTTCCGGGGATCGTTCCCCGCGATCGAGTAGTGAAAGGTGGCCTTGCGCTTGCCGAAGAAGAACGCCTTCTTCGGGGCCGTCGCCTCGGACTTCAGCTTCAGGGACGACGAGCCCGAGCCGCTGCGGCTCGAGGCGCCGCCGGTCGCCGCGCTGCCCCCGCTCGGTGCTGCGCTCGCCACCGAGCTCGGGGCCGCCGCGCCGGCGCCGGTGGCGACGAGTGCGCCGATCCCGGACAGTGCGGCGGCGCTCGAGGCGCATCACGACGACAAGGCGCCGAGTGCGCCAAGGCAGGGTGCGGATCCGGGACCGGTTCACTTGAGCCTCCTCTTTCTCGGGCCGGCGGGGTTAGCTGGCGGGCTCGCGCTGAAAGAGCTGCGCTACGGAAGGCATCCGATTCGCCCCTGGGGCATGGGCCCCGGTGGGTCCCCCGCTCCCCGGCGCGGGCGCACCGGGGACTAGGCTTCTAAAGGCTTACTTACACAACGATCGCGGAAAGTTAACAGCTCTGCGGGCTGCGTTCGCGGCCTCTAGTGCCGAATCGTGATCACGTCGCCGTCGCGGACCGCATAGTCGCGGCCCTCCGTGCGGATCAGCCCCCGCTCGCGTGCCTCCGGGTAGCCGCCGGCATCCACGAGCTCCCGCCAGCCGATCACCTCCGCGCGCACGAACCCGGCCTGGATGTCGGTGTGGACCTCGCCCGCGGCGTCCCACGCCGTCAGGCCTTGGCGCAGCGCGCGGGCGCGGGCCTCGCTCCCACGATGGGCGGTGAAGAAGGTGACGAGGTCGAGGAGGTCGTAGGCCGCGCGCACCAGACGCGCCAGGCCGGACTCGGCCAGGCCGAGCTCGGAGCGGATCTGGGCCGCCTCTTCGCTTCCAAGCTCCGCGAGCTCGGCCTCGATGCGGGCACTGACGGCGATGCAGCTCGCCCCCTCCCCGGCGTGCCGGATCAGCTCGGCGGGGGGCTCCTCGACGCCCTCGTCCACGTTCGCCACATAGAGCATCGGCTTCGAGCTGAGCGCCTGGAGGCGCGCGGGGGCATCGGCGGCAAGCGGCGGCGCGGGCACCTCCCGGACCGGCCGGCCGGCCGACAGCGCCCCGACCACCTGCTCCAGCCAGTCACGCTCGGCCCCCGCCTCCTTGGCGCCCGAACCGGCCTGCTTGCGCACGCGCTCGAGTCGCCCCTCCGCCTGCTCGAGGTCGGCGAGCAGGAGCTCGGCCTCCACGACCTCGGCGTCGGCCACGGGGTCGGCGCTGCCCTCGGGGTGGGGAACGTGTTCGTCGCCATGAGCGCGTACGACGTGGCAGATCGCGTCCGTCTCCCTGATCGCCGCCAGGAAGCGGTTTCCGAGTCCCTCGCCCCCCGCGGCGCCTCGAACCAGGCCGGCGATGTCGTGGAACTCGATCGTCTCCGCCAGCACCGGGTTCGCCCCCGCAGCGGCGGCCACCTGGGCGAGGCGCTCGTCCGGCACCTCGACCAGGGCGACGTTCGGGTCAACCGTGGTGAAGGGGTAGGCCGCCGTGTCCGCGCCCGCTTGCGTGAGCGCATTGAACAGCGTCGTCTTGCCGGCGTTCGGCAGGCCGACGATGCCGATCTTCACCGGAGGCGACTCGCCTCGGGACGCCCGTCGCCCGGGGGCACGCCCTCGCCCGACTGCGACCCCGAAAGCGCCGCGTCGGCGACCAGGTCGATCAGGCGATCCTCGGCGTCCGGAGGCCGCAGGCCTGGCCAAAGGGCCCCGATGAGAAGCCCGAAGGCCGCGCCGCCCAGCACGTCGGACGGGTAGTGCATGCCGAGATACGGACGGGTCACGCAGATCGCGCCGGCGAGCGCGTAGAGCGGCAACCGGGCGCCGGGCGAGACCCTGCCCATGGCGGTCGCCGCCGCGAACGACGAGGTGGCGTGGGCCGAAGGAAACGAGAGCTGGCTGGGCGCTCCCGCGAGCGGCGGCAGGCGCCGAAGCCGCGGGCGGCGTCGGCGAACCGCCAGCTTCACGAGATAGTTGACGCCGATCGAGGCGGGCGCCGCCGCGCTGGCGCGGAGCCAGCGCCCGCGGCGGTTGCCGTCCACCGTTGCGGCGCCCAGCCCCAGGGCGACCCAGATCGCGCCCCATTCGCCCGCGGTTCCCATGGCCTTGAGCGTGGCCTCGGCCCGTGGGCCGTGGTATCGCGTGCGCATCGTGCGCAAGAGCCGCTGGTCGACGCGCTGAAGCTTCCTGAGCATCGGGCGGAGGATACGGGCGGCCGGATTCGGGAGAATCCAGCGCATGGAGACGGTCGCGGCGCCGCGGATGGTCCCGGGATACCGGCACAGGCCGGGTCACCACTGCGGATCCACGGCGCTCCGCAACCTGCTCGCTCACCACGGCGTCGAGATCTCGGAGGAGATGGCCCTGGGGCTCGGCGCGGGCGTGAGCTTCTACTACGTGCAGATCGAGGGGCAGTCGCCCTCCCGGTTCACGAACGGGCGGGCCGGGCAGCTCGAGGCGCAGTTCATCGAGTTGACCGGGGCCCCCATCCGGCTCGAGACGTTCGAGAGCCCGGACGCCTCCTGGCAGGCCGCGAGGGCCGCCGTCGACTCGGGCCGCTCGGCCATTCTGCTCACCGACCTCTACTACCTCGACCACTACGGAAAGTCGGCTCGCTTCCCCGGTCACGCGGTCGTCCTCGCGGGCTACGACTCCGAGGTCGCCTATCTGTCGGACACCGGATTCGAGGAGCTTCAGACCACCCGTCTCGAGAACCTCGCGCGGGCGCGACACGGCAAGCATCCGGTGTTGGCGCTCGAGGGCCACATGCTCACGATCCCCGAGGGGGCCGAGGTCGGGGACGTCCGCGAGGCGGCGGGTCGCGCGATCGAGCGAAACGCGCGCCAGATGATCGACCCGCCGATGGGCGAGTACGAGGGCCTGCTCGCCCTGCGCCGTTTCGCGTCCGAGGTCGGCGAGTGGCCCGAGGAGATCGAGGACTGGCAGTGGTGCGCCCGGTTCTGCTACCAGGTGATCGAGCGCCGGGGGACCGGGGGCGGCAACTTCAGGCTGATGTACTCGCGCTTCCTACGTGAGGCGGACAACGAGCACGCCGACCTCGCCGCCGAGGCGGCCGAGGCCTGGACCGTCGCTGGCCGCCGCGCTGCTGGCGGCCAGCGAGTCGGACGAGCCCGCCCAGCGGCTCTGGTCGCCCGTCCGGGAGGAGGCGGCGAGGGTCCTCGAGACCGAGGAGCGTCTCTGGCCGGCGCTCGCTGCCTAGGGCGTCCGGGCGCCGCCGCGCCTAGCTCTGAGCCTGCGCGAGCGGGTCCGGGACCCCGAGCTGCGAGATCTCCGGCGCCTCGTACGCCTTGCCGGGGCACCCACCGATCGCCAGCACTCGCATGCCCTCGTCCCCAGTCCGCAGCTTGCGCTTCGTGCCGGAGGTGACGCGGACCATGGTGTCGGTCTCCAGCGGGTGCCGCTCGCCGTCGATCTCGACCTCGCCGGAGCCTCGCAGGATGACGTAGACCTCCTCCTGCCCGTCCTCCGAGTGATCGTGCTCCGGGTAGGATCGGCGTTGGGCGGGAAGTCGAGCACCTGCAGTCCGAAGGATTCGACGCCCAGCTCCGCCCGGGCGCGCTTGAAGGCCCCTCCGTAGATCGCCTCCATGTCGTCGATCCTCTTCACCGCGTAGTCGGCCATCTGGCTCTCCATTCGTGTCGCGTGGCTTGCGTCGGGCACGGCATAACGCACGAACGTTCGTGCGGCGGAGCGGATATCATCGTCCGGTGGCGACCCAGGCCCAGAATCTGGCGACTTTCCTTCGCTGGACGAAGGAAAGTCGCCGAATCCCGAGCCGGCGCCGGAACCCGGGAGGCGATCCTGGACCGCGCCGTTGATCTCGCCTCCACCGAGGGGCTCGAGGGCTTGACGATCGGGCGCCTGGCGAGCGAGCTCGAGATGAGCAAGAGCGGCCTGTTCGGGCACTTCGGGTCCAAGGAGGACCTCCAGCTCGCCACGATCGACGCCGCCCAACGGCGCTTCGTGCAGGCGGTGGTCGAGCCGGCCCTCACGAAGCCGGAGGGGGCTCCCCGCCTGCGGGCGCTCTGCGATCGCTTCATCGCCTACCTCGAGGGCCGCGTCTTTGAGGGCGGGTGCTTCTGGGGCGCGACGATGGCCGAATTCGACGGGCGACCCGGGCCGGTCAGGGACCGGATCCGGGAGCGGGTCTGGCGCGTGGCTCGCCGAGCTCGAGCGTCAGGCAGCGATCGCCGGCGCGGATGACCCGAGGCAGCTCGCCTTCGAGCTGCAGGCCCTCGGCCAGGGGGCGAACTCGTCCTTCCAGCTCTTCGGCGACCCGGCCGCCTTCGAGCGGGCCCGCCGCGCCATCGACATCCCTACTTCCCTGAGAAGCCGATCGTGTGGGGGGCGCCCGCGGTGCGAACGAAGACCACCTGGGCGAGGTCGAGGGAGACCGAGCCGTCCTCGGTCTCGAGGTCGTACCAACCCTCCCCGCGCTGGACGGCCTCCCGCAGGGCGGTGCGGGCGCTGTCGCTCACGCGGACGGACATCACCTGCCCGCCGCTGAAGCCCACCTCGACCCGCTTCATGTCCTCGGCCATCGATTCCTCCTTCGCGTCGGGATCAGTCCTATTTGCCCGGGTGCGGTTCCACGAGCTCTGTCAGGACGCCGCCCGCGGCCCGGGGGTGCAGGAAGGCGACCCGGCTGCCGCGGATCCCGATGCGCGGCCTCCTTGTCGATCAGCTCGACGCCCGCCTCCGCGAGCGCGGCCAGGGTCACGTCGATGTCGCCGACGCGGTAGGCGACATGATGAAGCCCCTCGCCGCGCTTGGCGATGAAGCGTCCGACCACGGTCTCGGGCCCCAGGGGCTGGAGCAGCTCCACGTGGGACGGGCCGACGTCGAGCAGAGCGGCGTCGACCCCCTGGGACTCGACCGTCTCCCGGTGCACCAGCGGCATCCCGAACGCGGCCTCGTATTGGGTCGCGGCGTGGTCGAGGTCGAGGACGGCGATGCCGACGTGATCGATCGTCTCGAACATCAGGAGCGCAAGACTATTGACCGCCGGATGCGCCGGCGGTCCGTCAAGTCGCGGCGCCGGCTTCAGGCCTGATCGACGGGCGGCTTGGTCGCGTAGGCGCCGGCGCGATCCCCGGCCGGCGTCATCAGCGTCCGGCTCGGCGAGCCTCTCGAGCTCGCGGGAAACCCGAGCGTCGGCCCGCTCGCCGTCCATGATCGAGCGGATCTCGTCGTGCTCGATGACCTCATTGGCGAGGAGGCGCTCGGCGATCTCGTCGAGGAGGTCGCGATGGTCGATCAGCAGGCGGTATGCACCCCGGTAGGCCTCCTCGGCAGATCGCCTGCACCTCTTCGTCGCGGGTGCGGCGGAGCGCCTCGGAGACGTTGTAGTCGTCGGCCGGGACCTGGTGGGAGCGAATCGAAGTCCCCATCCCGTACTCGTAGACCATCGACCGGGCGATGTCGGTGACCCGCTTGAGGTCGTCAGAGGCCCCGGTGGTGATCCGGCCGAAGGTCACCTGCTCCGACACGCGTCCCGCCAGCAGCACCTTCATGTAGTCGATCAGCTCCTCGCGTGACTTCAGGTAGCGGTCCTCCTGCGGGAGGTTCAGCGTGTAGCCGAGCGACTTGCCCCGGGGCACGATCGACACCTTCTGGACCTTGTCGACGGTCGGGAGCAATTCGGAGACGAGCGCGTGTCCCGCCTCGTGCCAGGCGACCACCCGCTTCTCGTGCAGGGTGATCACCTTGCGCGACTGAAGCCCGGCGACGACCCGCTCGAATGCGTCGTCGAAATCGGACTGCGTGATGAAGTCTCGATCGCTGCGGCCCGCGAGGATCGCGGCCTCGTTGCAGAGGTTGGCCAGGTCGGCGCCGGTCAGGCCCGCGGTGTGGCGCGCCACTCGCTCCATGTCCACCTCCTGCGCCAGCGGCTTTTGGCGCGTGTGCACCCCGAGGATCCGCTCGCGGCCACGCATGTCGGGCGGAGGAACGAACACCTGACGGTCGAAGCGGCCCGGGCGCAAGAGCGCCTTGTCGAGCTTCTCCAGCATGTTCGAGGCGGCCATCACGATCACGTTGTCGCGCGCGTCGAAGCCGTCCATCTCGACCAGGAGCTGGTTCAGGGTCTGATCCCGCTCACCGGAGATGTCGCTGCCCCGGTGCGCGCCCACCGCGTCGAGCTCGTCGATGAAGATGATCGCCGGCGCGTGCTCGCGCGCCTGCTTGAAGAGGCGCCTGATCCTGGCCGCCCCGAGGCCGGCGAACATCTCCACGAACGAAGAGGCGGACTGCCCGAAGAAGTTCGCCCCTGACTCGTGGGCTACCGCCTTGGCGAGCAGGGTCTTGCCGGTCCCAGGGGGGCCGTGGAGGAGGATGCCCTTCGGCACCTCCGCGCCGAGGCGCTTGAACTGCTTCGGGCTGCGAAGGAATTCGACCACCTCTCGCAGCTCGTCCTTCGTCTCGTCAACCCCCGCGATGTCCTCCCAGGTGACGGAGCTGGCGGAGCGGGGGGTGATCTGCTGCGGTTTGGTCCGCGGCATGAGGCGCAGCGTGCGCCACACCAGATACACCAGCAGCCCCATGAAGATGAGCGGGAGCCACAGCTGCGCGAAGTTCTCGAACTGATACCAGTCGATGCCTAGAATCGCGAGCGTCGTCATCTGCTCCGTGAAACCTCCCTGTCTCCTCTATACACGGTAGCGGCGCCCCGCTATTTGCGTGAATCGCCGGACGGAGGACTCGGCTTCGGCGCGGAGCACCTCGTGAAGGGCGGCCGAGCCGACCTCGAGCTGCTCGGCGGTGGGCTCCCGGGTTGAGACGACGCGCTGGATCTGATGGCCGACCGCGTGGATGGCGCGCCCGAGCGCGGATTCCGGCCGTCGCTCGGCGAACGCGAAGAGCTCCACCGCCCCGGACGTGCTGCCGACCGCGGCGACGGCGCGAGCTACGGGCCCGGGACGGCTGAACAGCCGCTCGACGATCAGCTGGCCGGCGATCGACAGGACGAGGAGGGGCACGATCAGGTTCGAGCCGCAACGCTCGTGCTCCTTTGGGGCATCCGCCGGATCGAAGCTGCCTCGCTCGTAAGCTCCGATCGCCTTGTGCTCGACCCCGTGATAGGCGGCCAGGTCGCGGTCCCTGAGCGCCGTCAGCGCCGGGAGGACCCCGAGCACGGCGATCACCGTCTCGCCCGCCGCGCTGCCGCGCCCCAGCCTGCGGATGCCCCTGCTCGCGGCCGCCGTGGCCAGCGCGACGACGAGTACGCGCGGGTCCTCGATCGGCAGCCGGGCGGCGGGCAGGCCTCGGCGGGCGACCGGCACGACCGCGAAGGCCTCCGCCAGGCGCAACGGACCGCGGATCACCGGCGTCGAGCCGAGCCGACCCTGGGAAAAGGCCGGCTTCAATCCCGATGACACCTCGATCCGGCCATCCGGCGTGCGGGCGGCGGCCGCCCAGGCGTGGGGCCCGTGAATCAGGAGGCCGTTGCGAAGCGCCATCCCGCCGAGCCGCAGCCGCTGATCGGGCCCCGCTCCGTTCCCGGTGGAATCGACCACGTGCTCGGGGGAGGGGCCGTTGTCCGGGGCGCTCATCCGAGCGCCGCCAAGACGATGTCGCGGTAGAAGTGCGTCGCGAGGCCGATGTCGGCCACCGCAGCCCGCTCGTCGGCGTTGTGGATGAGCGGCACCGCTTCGAGCATGGACATCTCCCGCTGGGGGCAGAACCCGTAGACGACCGCGGAGCCGAATGCCCGCCGGAACCAGTTGCTGTCGCTGAAGCCGGCCATCACGATCGGGACCAGGGTCGCGCCCGGGTCGGCCCGCTCCAGCCAGGCCTCGATCATCTCCGTGAGCGGCGAGCGGTGGGGCGAGCGGTTTCCGACCGCATGCTCGACGAACTCGAGCTCGTATGCGGCAGTGCTCCCATCCGCTTCCCCGGCCCCGTTGGGAGACCCGAGCACCTGCACAGCGCGGCGGCGAGCGTCCCCCTCGTCCATCCCGGGGGGGACGCGACAGTCCACCAGCACCTCGGCGTG
Source organism: uncultured bacterium (assembly GCA_963772345.1). Taxonomy (GTDB): domain Bacteria; phylum Actinomycetota; class Thermoleophilia; order Solirubrobacterales; family 70-9; genus AC-56. Next base: position 147,236 of record CAVYXB010000007.1, read on the forward strand.
CGAGGGGATCACGTTCTCCTTCTCCGAGGCTCGCGCCTGGGTGGGCACGAGCGTCACCCGGAGCATCGGCTCGACCAGGTAGGCGACAAGCTCGGGCGCCGTTGCCCTCAGGGTCTCGATCGCCTGCCCGAGCCGCGCGGGATCCTCGCCCACCTCCTCGCCGCTGATCGCCGAGAGGAACGCCAGCCCCTCCGGGGTCGCCTCGGGCTCGGGTTGTCGTCCCAGGCGCTCCAGCAGCGGCGCGAGCTTCAGGAGAGCGTTGTCGCCGAGCCCCGGGACGGATGCGTGCCCGGCGGTGCCTCGCGCGTGGACCCGGAACCTGAAGACGCCCTTCTCGCCTACGCAGAGTGTGTAGAAGCGACGGCCGCCGAGCTCGAACGAGATCCCTCCGCCCTCGTTGAGGACGTAGTCGGACCGCACCTTCTCCGGGTGCTCCCGGCACAGCCACTGGGCGCCCTTGCCCGCCCCCATCTCCTCGTCAGCGGTCGTGACCACGAGCAGCTCGCCCCGCCGCGGCCGCCAGCCCTCACGGCCGAGGGCGGCGGCGGCGGCGACCTCGGCTGCCACCTGGTCCTTCATGTCCTGCGCGCCGCGGCCGCGAACCTGCCCGTCGACGACGTCGCCGGCCCAGGGGTCGAAGCTCCATTCGGAGGGATCCGCCGGCACGGTGTCCGCGTGGCCGAGCAGGCACAGCGTGGGTCCCGGCTCCGACCCGCGCAGCCGCGCCACGAGGTTCGGTCGTCCAGATTCGGCGGCGAGCAGCTCGCAATCGAACCCGGCGTCGCTCAGCGTCTCGGCTAGGAGCTCCTGAGCGGGCAGCTCGTTTCCGGGTGGGTTTGTGGTGTCGATGCGGATCAGCCGCCGGAGGAGCTCGACGCCCTCCGTCCCGAGCTCGTCCTCGGCCGCGACCGCTGCCTCGTCCTCCACCCGAGGCAGGTTACTGGCAGCCCGACCGCGTCCAGGCCCGGGTCATACTGGGTCCGAGGATCCGCATGGAGCGCCTGTTCGACACCGGTGAGGAGTCAGGTCAGCGCACTGGCGTGCCCCCGTCGGATGCCCCGCTCGCGGTCCGGATGCGGCCACGCTCGCTGGACGAGCTGGTCGGGCAGGAGCACCTGCTCGGCTCCGGTTCGGCGCTGCGGAGAGCCGTGGAGAGCGGCGAGCCCCACTCGGCCATCTTCCACGGGCCGCCGGGCTCGGGGAAGACCACCCTCGCGAGGATCATCGCGATCGCCTGCCGGGGGGCCTTCGAGGAGGCTTCGGCCGTCAACGCGGGACGGGCGGAGGTGCGGGCCGTGATTGCCCGCGCGGAGGAGCGGCGCCGCGCATCCGGAGAGCCCACGATCTTCTTCCTCGACGAGATCCATCGCTTCAACAAGGCCCAACAGGACGCGCTCCTGCCGGCGGTCGAGGACGGGCTCGTGACTTTGATCGGCGCGACGACGGAGAACCCGTACTTCGAGGTCAACTCGGCACTCTTGAGCCGGACCCAGCTCTATGAGCTCCAACCGCTGACCCCGGTGGAGACGCGCACTCGTGTTGGAGCGGGCGCTCGCCGATTCGGAGCGCGGGATCGCGGATCCACCGGCGATCTCCGACGAGGCGATGAGTCTGCTCGCAGGCCGGGCGGGCGGCGACGCCCGCACGGCCCTGTCGGCGCTCGAGCGGGCGGTCGAGTCCGTTCGCGGTAGCGATCGCCCGGTCGATCTCGACGTGGCCGAGGATGCCCTCCAGCGCAAGGCGCTCAGCTTCGATCGCGACGGCGACCGGCACTACGACTATGCCTCCGCCTGGATCAAGGCCACCCGGGCCTCGGACCCCGATGCATCGCTGTACTACCTGGCCGTGATGCTGGAGGGTGGCGAGGATCCCCGGTTCATCGCCAGGCGAATGGTGATCCTGGCCTCGGAGGACATCGGCAACGCCGACCCGCAGGCGCTGGTCGTCGCCACGGCCGCCGCCGCTGCGGTGGACCGCGTGGGGCTGCCCGAGTGCCGGCTCAACCTCGCCCAGGCGGCCACGTACCTGGCGCTCGCGCCGAAGTCGAATTCCTCGTACCGGGGGATCCAGCGCGCCACTGCCCACGTGCGCGAGCACGGGGCGAAGCCACCGCCGGCGTACCTGCGGGACGCCCACTACCCCGGCGCGCGCAAGCTGGGCCGTGGGATCGGGTACGCGTATCCACACGATCATCCGGGCGGCGTCGCCGATCAACCGGTGATCCCGGAGGGGCTCGAGGGCGAGCGCTTCTACGAGCCGACCGATCGGGGCGCCGAGGCAGAGCTGGGACGCCGGCTGGCCGAGATCCGCCGTCGGCTCGCCGGCGCCGGCTAGACCGGAATTTCGCTCCTACCGCAACTACAGGGGCTCCCGCGTGTTCCCAGGTCTGCAGCGACCAGGAGGTCACGCTCCCGTGAGGCGCGCACCCCCCCTTCGCCGAGCGGGACCGCGACCCGGCCCTGTCGCGCACCTCCTGCGGCATGGGCGTTCCAGATGCGGGGCCGGGGGCGGGATCTGCCCCCGGCCCGCATCTACATAGAATCGGGGCGATGGGCCAGCTCGAGTCCTTCAATCCCGCGACCGGCGAGCTGGTCGGGGCCGTCGAGACGCTGACGCCCGATCAGGTGCAGGCCGTCGTCGATGACGTCGCCGAGGTCCAGCCCTTCTGGGCGCAGCTGTCGCTCGCGGACCGTGGGCGGTACCTGCGCAGGGCGGCCGACGTGCTGGTCGAGGAGATCGACGAGGTCGCAGACCTTCTGACCCGCGAGCAGGGGAAGCCCCTGACGGAGAGCTACACGATGGAGATCGTCCCGACGATCGACGTCCTCCACTGGTGCGCTGACACCGGCCCGAAGATCCTTGCCGACGAGCCCATCCGCATGGGGCAGGTCCTCTTCCTCTCGAAGAAAGCCAAGTTCAGCTACGAGCCGCACGGGGTCGTCGGCGTGATCGCCCCCTGGAACTACCCGTGGTCGATCCCGTTCGACGAGGTGGCGATGGCGCTGATGGCGGGCAACGGCGTGGTGCTGAAGCCCGCGAGCCTGACGCCCCTTCTCGGGGAGCGCATCCGCGAGACGTTCGAGAAGGCCGGCCTGCCCGAGGGCTTGGTCCGAGTCGTCCACGGAGGCGGCGCGGTGGGCAGCGCGCTCTGCGAGTCCTCCGCACGGAAGATCTTCTTCACCGGCTCGGTCGAGGTGGGTCGGAAGGTCGGCGAGATCTGCGCCTCGCGCCTCAAGGGCTCCGTGCTGGAGCTCGGCGGCAAGGACCCACAGATCGTCTGCGCGGACGCCGACCTCGGCAACGCGATCTCCGGCTGCGTGTGGGGAGGGTTCGCCAATGCCGGCCAGACGTGCTCCGGGATCGAGCGCACGTACGTCGTGAAGGAGGTTGCCGATCGGTTCGTGGAGGGAGTCGTGCGGCGGGCGAGCGAGCTCACCGTTGGCGACCCTCTGGAATGGGAGACCGAGATCGGCCCGATGGTCTCGGAGGATCAGTACGGCGTCGTCACCGAGCTCGTCGACGATGCCCTGGGCGCGGGCGCCGAGCGGGTCGCCGGGGGGCCGCGCGAGGTTCCGGGCTTCAGCGGCAAGTTCATCGCGCCCACAGTCCTCGCGGGAGTGGAGGACGACATGCGGATCATGAGCGAGGAGATCTTCGGCCCGGTCGTGCCCATCATCGTGGTGGATTCGGAGGAGGAAGCGCTGCGGCGGGCAAACGACTCGAACTTCGGGCTCGGCGCCTCCGTCTGGACCAAGGACCGGGCCAAGGGAGAGCGGATGGCGCGGCGGATCGAGTCCGGGATGGTGTGGATCAACGACCATTCCTACACGCACGGCGCCTGCCAGTGCTCTTGGGGCGGGGTGAAGGAATCGGGACTCGGGCGCTCCCACTCCAAGTTCGGCTTCTACGAGTGCGTGGACGTCAAGCTCGTCTCGTGGGAGCCGGGGGTCACGCGGGATCTCTGGTGGCAGCCGTACGACCGCACCCTGGGCGAGGCCGTGCGGGCATCGGCCCGGCTTCTGTACGGCCGCAACGGCCAGCGGCTGCGCGCCCTGCGCGAGGGCGGCCTGCCCTTGGTGCGGGCGAGCGCCCGCACCCTGCGCAAGGACCGCTGATCAGCCTGACGTCTTGACGGAGAGCGCCGGCGACCAGTCGCTCTTCTTTCTCGTGTTCTGCTGCTCCGACCGCACCTCGATCTTGTAGGTGTGCCGGGGCTTGACGCGAACGGGTCGCCTGTGCTTGCCGAACGTGCCATGGAAGCTCGCCGTGTCGTTCTTCCAGGCCTTCCACTTGCCGCCGACCTGATAGCGCACGTCGAAGCGAGTGCCGGTCTCCTTGTTCGTCCGAGAGGCCCACTGGACTCCGAAGCTGCGGCTGCCAAGCGTGCCGGGCTCGACGATCGGGCGGACCTTGATCTTGCCGACCATTTGTTGCGCGCGGTGCGCGTCGCAGTAGTAGGTGTAGCTGCCCGCTGACGGCGTGATCGAGTAGGGGTGGGCTGCGGTGAAGCTGGTCTCGGTCGGGCTCCCGGACCTGAAGAGCCCCGCGACCTGGTGGACGTTGTGCTCGTCGACAGCGCCCGGCGCCCGCTTCCAGGCTGAAGCTGCCGCCGAAGTTGAGCGCGGCGGGTTGGGCGGGCGCGAAGCTGTCGTCCTTGACCGTGACCTGCGAGGCCGGCGGGCCGGCGACTGCGAACTGCGGCACCGCCAGGGCGGCGACGGTCAATGCGAGCACGGCCAGCTTCCTGCGATTGCGCATCCTTGCGCTCCCCGTCCATGTCGTTGCTCCCCTGCTAGCTGGGACAATCGTACGCTAGTGCCCGAAGCCGCGCCCGTCGAAATCGCGACCCCGCCAAGGAAGCCGGCGGCCCCCCTTTTGGTGTCGGTGCGGGGGCTCTGGCGCGAGTTCTCGGAGGTCCCGGTGCTCCGCGACGTCGCCCTCGACCTTCGAGATGGGGAGACGCTGGCGGTGCTGGGCCCGAACGGCGCCGGGAAGACGACGCTGTTGCGGGTGCTCGCGACGTTGCTTCGGCCGACGGCCGGCGACGTCTCGGTGTTGGGCTGCTCGCTGCCGCGGGAGTCCTGGCGAGCTCGCGGGCGGATCGGTTACCTCGGTCACGAGCCGCTCCTCTATCGGGACCTGACCGGCATGGAGAACCTCCTCTTCGCCGCGCGGCTTCAGGGGCTTGGGGAGGGTGCGGCTGAACGGATCGCCGAGCTGGTCGAGCGCGTGAGGATGTCCCGTCGTGCGGATGAGCTCGTCCGCAACCTCTCCGCGGGCATGGTCCAGCGGCTCGCCGTCTGTCGGGCCGTGCTGCACGAGCCGGAGCTGCTCCTGCTCGACGAGCCGAGCTCCCACCTGGACCCCGAGGCGGCCGGCCTCGTCGAGCCTTTGCTCGCGGCGTCGCCTGGGCGAGCGCGGGTGCTGGTCACTCACGACATCGGCTCGGGGCTCGCCGAGGCGGACCGCGTGCTGGCGCTTCGCGCCGGGGGAGCGGTCGCCTACGAGGGCCCTGCCAGCGGCCTCTCGGCGGGGGATGCCCGAGCGATCTTCGGGGGGGCACCGTGACCGGAGCCGCCGAGCGCGCGACAGACCGGCGCCGCGGGGCCTCGGTCGATGCCTTCAAGGCGATCCTCGCCAAGGACCTGCGGGTCGAGCTCCGGACCCTTCAGTCCGTCCCGGCGATGGCGCTCTTCGGGATCACCACGTTCATCCTGTTCCGCTTCGGGCTCGATCGCACGACCCTCAGCGGCAGCCTGGCCGCCGGCGTGTTGCTCGCCACCGTGTTGTTCGCCGCGATCCTCGCGATCAACCGGCTGTTCGTCGCCGAGCGCGACGAGGGTGGGTTCGACGCGATCCGGCTCGCCCCGGTGGACGGCACCGCGCTGGGCGGCGCCAAGGCGGCGGCGCTGATCGTGTACCTGCTCATCCTCGAGGCGATCACGTTGCCGGTCTTCGCGATCTTCTTCCTGGACTCGTGGAGCGGGCTCCCGGCCCTGGCCGGCGTGCTCGCGCTGGCCGACGTCGGGCTCGCGGCGATCGGGGCGCTCGTGTCGGTGATCGCCGCCAACTCCCGAGCCCGCGACCTGCTCGTGCCGCTCGTGCTACTGCCGCTCCTCGTCCCGGTGATGATCGCTGCCGGGAATGCGGCCGAGTCACTCCTCGCCGCGCAGGGCCCCGATTACGGGGGGATCGGCAAATGGCTGGGCTTCCTGGCTCTCTACGATATGACGTTCATCGCGGTCGGCTTTGCCGTCTACGACTTCCTTCTCGAGGACTGATCCCAATGAAGGTCCCCAGCCTCCGAGTCACGTCCATCGCCACGATCCTGTGCCTGAGCGCGGGCTTCGCGCTGGTGTTCTTTTACGCGCCCCTGGACGCGGATCAGGGATTCATCCAGAAGATCTTCTACCTGCACGTGCCGCTCGCCATGTGCTCGCTCGCCGGCTTCGTGATCGCCGGGGTGCACGCGATCCGCCACCTCCGGACGGGCGACCCGGTGCACGACGTCCGCTCGTACGTGTCGATCCACCTCTCGGTGATCTTCGGGGTCGCCGTGCTCGTCACCGGGTCGATCTGGGCCCATGCATCGTGGGGCCGGTGGTGGGTCTGGGACGAGCCGACCCTGGTGAGCTTCCTGATCGTCTTCCTCCTCTACGTGACCTACTACCCGCTTCGCTACGCGATCGAGGACCGCGACCGGCAGGCGCGCTACGCGTCCGTGTTCGCGATCACGGCCGGGGCCTTCGTGCCGCTGAACTTCATCGCGGTCAGGATGGCGCAGTCGCTCGTTCACCCGCGCGTGTTCGCGACCGCCAATGGCGGCCTCCCGGGCTCGATGCTGTTCACCTTCCTCGTCTGCCTGGCCGGGATGGCGTTGCTCTGGATCTGCCTGGTTCGGTTCGAGCTCGCGGCGAAGTCCGCGTCGGCGAAGTTGTCCCGACTCCGGCGGGCGCTCGAGGGCGAGACATACCGGCGCCCCCTCGGGCCCGCGAATCGCGCCGGGCGTGATCTCCCGCGCTCCGTCCGCGCTCAGCTGATGCCCGCTCTGCCGCTCGACGAGGCGGGGAAGTACGTCGCGGCCGCATACGTGGTCTTCGTCGCGCTGATCCTGGTTTACGTGGCGATCATGGCCGCCAAGCTCCAGCGAATCGACCGCGAGCTGGGCGAGCTGGCCGACCTGGCCGAAGGTAAGCCCGTCAGCGCTAGGGACGAAGTCGCGGTGCAGGCGAGTGACCCTGCCGCCACGTTCGGCGTCGCAACCCGCCGACACCGGACGCGAAGCGGAGGATGTCGGCGGAGTAGTCCGGAGCATTCCGGCGGAGTTGTTCAGGACGACCCTGCCGAAGGGGTCCACCCGTGACCGAGATCCTGGCGCTCGGCGTCTCCCACAAGACCGCTCCGCTCGAGCTGCGCGAGCGGGTCGCCCTCACCGAGGGACGCGCCGCCGGCGTCCTGAGTGAGCTGGTGTCCGCACCCGAGATCCAGGAGGCCGCGGCGATCTCCACCTGCAACCGCACCGAGCTCTACCTCGCCGCGCAGGACCCTGTGGGAGCGGAGTCGCTGGCGCTGGGGGTGCTCGCGCGAGAGGCCGGGACGCCCCCCACGGAGCTCGTGGGCCACCTGTACTCGATGCGGGGGGCCGAGGCCGCGATGCAGGCGTTCCGGGTCACGGCGGGGCTCGACTCGATGATCCTCGGCGAGGCCGAGGTGCAGGGCCAGGTGAAGCGGGCCTACGAGCTTGCCCTCGTCGAGGGGGCCACCGGGCCGATCCTCAACCGGCTGTTCCGCGGGGCGCTCGCCGCGGGCAAGCGGGCTCGATCCGAGACCGCCATCACTGAGCACGGGCTGTCGGTCCCCTCGGTGGCGGTCCAGCTCGCCCAGCGGACGCTGGGCGACCTCTCGAGCCGGCTGGTCGTCGTGGTCGGCGCAGGCGAGACGGCCGAGCTCACCGCCCGGGCGCTCGCCGCCCGCGGCGTGGAGCCTGCGTTCATCGCCAACCGCCGCTACGACCGGGCGATTGGGCTCGCCCAGCGCTTCGGCGGCAGGGCGATTCGGTTCGAGGAGCTTCCCGAGAATCTCGAGCGGGCGGACATCGTGGTCGCCTCGACGGCCTCTCCGCACCATGTGATCGAGCGTGAGGCGCTGGGCGAGGTGATGCGGGCACGCCGCGGGCGGCCCGTCCTGCTGATCGACCTGGCGGTTCCACGCGACATCCATCCGGATTGCCGCGACCTCGAAGGGGTCTCCCTCCACGACATGGACGATCTCCAGGCAATCGTCGAGCGGAACGCGTCCGGTCGCGAGGTCGAGGCTCGGCGGGCGGAGACGATCCTGCGCGCCGAGCTCGGGCGGTTCGAGCGCTGGCTCGGTTCCCAGGACGTCGTACCGACGGTGGCCGCTCTCCGTGCCCGCGCGGACGAGGTCGTCTCCCGGGTCCTGACCGAGAACGAGCCGCGGTGGGAATCCCTCAGCGATCGAGACCGGGAGCGAGTGCGAGCGATGGCGCGAGCGGTCGCCGGCAGGCTGCTGCACGAGCCCACCCTGCGGCTGAAGCGCGCGTCCGGTGACGACGACGCGTACCTGTTCGTCAGCGCCCTGCGGGAGCTGTTCGGCCTCGACGCCGAGAGCGTGCCGACCGAGGACGCCGGCGCCGAGGTGCGACCTCTGCACGAGGCTCGCGCCCGCAAGCGCCCCGCCAGTTGAGCGAACGGCTGAAGCTCGGGACGCGCGGCAGCAGCCTGGCCCTCGCGCAGGCCGAGCTGGTGGCCGACGCCCTCGGCGGCGCCGAGATCGTGCCGGTCAAGTCGAGCGACGGCGAGCCCGGAGACAAAGAGCGGTTCGTGCGCGGCGTGGACCGGGCCCTGCTCGAGGGCGAGGTGGACCTGGGCGTCCACTCGGCCAAGGACCTTCCGTCAGACCGTCCCGAGGCGATCAGGCTCGTCGGCGTCGTCGGCCGCGAGGAGCCAGCCGACGCATACCTGGGTGGAGGGTCCTCGATCGCCGAGCTTCCCGCCGGGTCGCGGGTCGGCACCGCCAGCCTTCGCCGCCGGTCTCAGCTCCTCGCCCTGCGCCCGGACCTCGAGATCGTCGAGCTGCACGGGAATGTCGATACCCGGCTCCGAAAGCTCTCCGAGGGCGACTACGAAGGGATCGTGCTCGCCGCCGCGGGGCTGCACCGGCTGGGCAGGGATTCCGAGATCTCGTTTCGCTTCGGGATCGACGAGCTGACCCCGGCCGGAGGCCAGGGCTCGCTGGCGCTCGAGGCGCGACGCTCGGACACGGAGGCCGCCGCCGAGGCGGCGCGGATCTCGGACCACGATGCCCTGGTCGAGTTGACCGCAGAGCGCGCTGCGATCGCCCGGCTCGAGGCCACGTGCCACACGCCGGTTGGGGTCTGCGCTCGCTTGGGTGACGGGAGCCTGGAGATGTTCGGGTACGCCGGCGATCCCGACGGCGCCGATTGGGTGCGGGACCGGTTGAGCGGTGACCCGGAGCAGCCCGCGGCCCTGGGGGAGACCCTCGCCGAGCGGATGCTGGCCGCCGGAGCGCGAGAGATCCTGAGACGGGTCGAGGAGGCGGCGTGACCGCGGCTCGTCCGGGCGTCGTCTACCTCGTCGGCGCCGGGCCCGGCGACCCAGGCCTCATGACGCTGCGGGCGGCGGAGCTCCTCGCCGACGCCGACACCGTGCTCTACGACCGCCTGATCCCGCAAGCGGCAATGGCGCGGGCGCGCCCTGACGCCGAGCTCGTGTACGTCGGCAAGGAGCCGGGCTCGGCGCAGATGCCGCAGGAGGAGATCGAGCGGCTGATGATCGATCGCGCGCGGGCCGGTCGCTCTGTCGTCCGCCTGAAGGGCGGCGATCCGTTCGTCTTCGGACGCGGCGGTGAGGAGGCAGAGGCGCTCGCAGCCGCCGGGATCGAGTTCGAGGTGGTCCCCGGCGTCACGGCCGGGGTGGCGGCGCCGGCGTACGCCGGGATCCCGGTGACCCACCGGGACGAGGCGTCCGCCGTCGCCTTCGTCACCGGGCACGAGGATCCCGCCAAGGACGACTCGGCGCTCGACTGGAACGCGCTTGCGGCCTTCCCGGGAACGCTCGTGATGTACATGGGGCTGAAGCGACTGCCGGAGATCGCCGAGCGCTTGATCGCCGCCGGCAGAGACGGTCAGGAGCCGGCGGCCGCCGTGGAGAAGGGGACCATGGCCGCGCAGCGTGCGGTGACGGCGAGCCTCGCGGAGCTGCCTGCGGCGGCCGCCGAGGCGGCAATCGGCCCACCGTCGATCATCCTCATCGGCTCGGTTGCGGCGCGGCGGGAGACGATCGCCTGGCTCGAGAATCGCCCTCTTTTTGGGCGGCGGGTCGTCGTCACCAGGGCGCGGGCGCAGGCAAGCGGCCTCGCGGCAACGCTCGCCGCGCTCGGGGCCGAGGTGATCGAGCTGCCGGCGATCCGGATCGTCCCCCGGATCGACTCCCGGGAGGTCCGCGAGGCGATGAGCTCGATCCATTCCTACGCGCTCGTGTGCCTGACCAGCCCGAATGGGGCTCGGCTCCTGTTCGAAGCGCTCGCCGCCGCCGGGCGCGACGCGCGGGCCCTGGCCAACGCCACCGTCGCCGCGATCGGCCCGGGCACCGCCGGCGCGCTGGCCGACCACGGCATCCGGGCGGACATCGTTCCCGAGCGCTCGATCGCCGAGGCGCTCGTGGAGGCTCTGGGCCACCTCGACCTGGAGGGGCGCCCGGCGCTCGTCGCCCGCGCTGCGGAGGCGCGTGACGTGATTCCGGAAGCGCTTCGCGAGCGCGGCGCCGAGGTGGACGTCGTCGCCCTGTACGAGACCGTCTCCGAGGATCCCGACCCCGAGGCGATCGAGGCGGCGCAGGACGCCGACTACGTCACCTTCACGTCGTCGTCGACGGTCAGGAACTTCGTCGCGGCGCTGGGAGAGCGCGTGCCGGCCGAAGCCCGGGTGGTCGCGATCGGGCCGGTGACCGCCCAGACCGCCCGCGAAGCCGGGCTCGAGGTCAAGGTCGAGGCGGAGCGCCACGACGTCGACGGTCTCGTCGAGGCGCTCCTCGCGGACGCGCGCCGGGACTGAGCGCCGGCCCGGCTGTGTCGGGACCGGGCTGGGTAGGGGAGAGGTCACAGGTCCGCGCGCCGGAGCGCGGATGCGATTCGCGGATTCCGTCGAGAGGAACATTGGACATGGCATGCGTGTCTATTTGTCCCTTGGACCGAAATCGGCCGATCGGCGTCCCCTTACCCAGCCAAGAACACTGCTCGGCTGGAGCCCGGCGAGCACCGGTTTGGCCTGGGCAGCGCGGCGCGGTTGACAGTCGGCGGCCCTCGCCCGTAGGCTCGCAGGGCCGGAGACGTCTCCGGCCCTGAGCGATGGGATGACGATGGGCGCCGAGTGGATCATGAACGAGGATCGGGACGCCGGCGTGGGGTTCGACTTCGAGCGCGACCTGCTGTGCACGGCCGACGCCAACGGGTACTTCACCTCGTTGAACGGGGGATGGGAGCGGCTGCTCGGCTGGACGGGGGAGGAGCTTCGCTCACGCCCGTTCGTGGACTTCGTCCATCCCGCGGACAGGGACCTAACCATGGCCCAGACGGCCGAGGTCGCAAGGAATGGGTCGCGCGTCGTCCACTTCGAGAACCGCTGTCCGCGCCCGCGGAGGGGACTGGCGCTGGCTGCGCTGGAGCATGCGCTCCGACGGCGAGGCGTGGTTCGCGGTCGCGTTCGACATCACCGAGCGCAAGGAGACGGAGCAACGCCTGCGGGGCCTCTTGACCGATGATCACCTGTTGGCGTATACGCAGCCGATCCTCGACCAGCGCCGAGGCACCGTGGCCCAAGAGGAGCTGCTGGTGCGGTTGCGGGACAGCGCGAACCCCGAGGAGGTCATCGGGCCGGCCGAGTTCCTGCCGGACGTCGAGCGCTGCGGGCTGATCGGGGTGGTGGACCGATGGATGGTCGCCCAGGGCGTCGCGCTGGCCAGCCGGGGCCGGCGCGCCGAGGTGAACCTGTCCGCGCGCTCGATCGAGGATCCGGAGCTGGCCGCTGAGCTCGAGACCACCATCGCCGGGTCCGAGGCGAGCGCGGAGAACCTGATCTTCGAGATCACCGAGACAGCCGCCATCGAGCACCTGGACGCGGCGCGCGACTTCGCCGACCGCCTGACGCGGCTCGGCTGCCGCTTCGCCCTCGACGACTTCGGCACCGGCTTCGGGTCGCTGACCTATCTGCGGCGGCTCCCGGTCGGCTACCTCAAGATCGACACGAGCTTCGTCAGCGCCCTCGCTACGAGCCACCAGGATCAGGCGATGGTCAGGGGAATCGTCGCGATCGCCCGGGAGCTCGGCGTGCTCACGGTGGCGGAGGGAATCGAGGACGAGGAGACCATGAGCCTGGTCACCGAGTACGGCGTCGACTACGCCCAGGGATATCTGATCGGCCGGCCCGTCCCGCTTGCCTGAGCCGTCTAGGCTCAGAGCGTGGCGGCCCTGCCGATCACATTCCTCTCCGACTACGGGTATTCGGACGAGTTCGCGGGCGTCTGCCGTGCCGTAATCGCACGGATTGCGCCCGATGCCGCCGTGATCGACCTGACGCACGGGATCCCCCGCCACGCAATCGAGGTGGGGGCGACGGTGCTCGCCAACGCGCTCCCATTCGCTCCCGCCGGCGTGCACCTGGCGGTGATCGATCCCGAGGTGGGCACCGCGCGGCGCGGCATCGCGGTTCGGGTGGAGACCGAGGCCCGGGTGCTGGTCGGACCGGACAACGGTGTCCTATGGCCGGCGATCGACCGCTTGGGCGGGGCGGTCGCGGCGGTGGACGTCTCGCTCTCGCCGTTCCGGCTCGAGCCCATTTCGGCGACCTTCCACGGGCGGGACGTCTTCGCCCCGGTCGCCGCCCACGTCGCCCGGGGAGCCGGCCTCGCGGAGGCGGGGGATGAGATCGACCTCGGCTCGCTGGTCCGGCTGTCGCCGAGCGAGCCATCGATCGGCGCCGGACGCGTCGTGGCCCACGTGGTCTTGATCGACCGGTACGGAAACGCGTCCCTCGATCTGGACGACAGCCACCTCCCGCGAACGGGGCTGCGGCTCGGCCGGCGCCTTGCCGTGGAGGCCTCAAGATCCGAGCACGAGGCCGTGTTCACGCCGACCTTCGCCGACGTCGAACCCGGAGAGCTGATCCTCTACGAGGACTCCCACCGGCACCTCGCGCTGGCGGTGAACCGCGGCAGCGCGGCGGAGGCCCTTGGCCTGGACCTCGGCGACGAGGTCACCCTCCGCGCCGAGACGTGACCGCCTTCGGACATCCCCGCCGCCATCTCTCCAGCACCGATTCCACCAACGAGTGCGCACGACAGCTTGTGATCGAAGGGGCGCCCAGCGGGACCGTCGTGACGGCGGGCCTCCAGACCGCGGGCCGAGGACGGCGCGGCCGGGCGTGGACCGCCCCCGCCGGCAAGGCGCTCCTGTGCTCGGCCATCCTCGCCCCGCTGGAGCTCGAGCACTCCCTCCTCCCGCTGGCCGTTCCGCTCGCCGTCTGCGAGGCGGTCGAGTCGCTGACGCCGCTCGAGTGCCGCGTGAAGTGGCCGAATGACGTCTGGACTCGAGCGCGAGCGGCAGAGGCGTGCGCCGGGGGGTGCTGATCGAGGCGGAGCCGCCCGCATGGGCGGTGATCGGGATCGGGCTGAACGTGGCGATCGAGCCGGACGAGTTCCCCCGGATCTGCGCCAGCCCGCCACCTCGATGGGCCACGGTGTCGGGGTCGAGAGCGCCCTGGCCGCCGTTTGCGAGCGGTTGGAGCGCTGGGTGGACGCCGGCGCCGACCGGGTGGTGGCCGAGTTCACCGAGCGCGATGCGCTCGCCGGGCGCCCGGTGAGCTGGATGGGGGCCGGAGGACGGACGGCGGAGGGAAGCGGCGTCGCCCAGGGAATCGACGAGCGCGGCAACCTCGTGGTCGTCGACGACGACGGCGAGCGGCTCAGTCTCGGCGCCGGGGAGGTCCAGCTGTCCGCCTCGATGAGTGACGAGGCTGGGTAGGGAGGATCGCTGCGACCGGCCGCGTCGAGTGGCACCTGAGTCGCTTGGTAAGCGACTAATCCGCCACTCGGTTCGGAGCGTCCGCCTCGCTCCTCGCGCCGCCTCGTGCCGCCGTTTGCTGCGCCGCCGTGCCTTCGGCGCGCCGTTCTGCTGCGATCCGTTCTTCGACCGCCGTCGCCGCCGGCGCTTGCCGCCGGACCTCGGGAAGTTCCGCAACAGCTCGCGGGCCACCGCGGACGGCTTGCGAGCCATTCGCATTCGGGCGCCCCGGAGCACCTCCTCGGCCTCCGGCGTGTGGGCGACGGCGGCGGCGAGGAGGGCGATCGCCAGGCGGCGATCCTGCTGGCGGGCCGCGTGGACGATCCGGCGGGCGTTCCGGCCGTGTGCCCGGCCCGAGGAGTTGACGAACAGGCCCAGCAGACGCTTGGTCTCGGGCCAGCGCTGGACCGCGTACTCCTCGTGAAGCTCGCGGGTGATGGCGGCGAGCCGCCAGACCCAGGCCTGCGCCTGGTCGCGGCGGCCGATCCGGCGCTCCGCGAGGGACTGAAGCAGGACCTTGGCGCCGGCTCGGCGCTCGTCTCGGGGCCAGGTGGCCACCACTTCCACCGAGTCGTCGAACGCGTCCGGGTCGCGGAGCGCCGCCACCTCGGCCAGCGCCTTGAGACGAAGCTGTTGGTTGCGGTTTCGCTGCACGCAGGTCTGCAGGAATCGACGGCGCAGCTCCTTTGCCTGGTCGTGCTGGAGCATCGCCTTGGCGCGTCGCCAGTTGTTGGCGGTGACGCGGGCGCCGGCGAGCGCCGCCCAGGCGTGCTGCTCTGAGTAGTTGAGGTTCTCGACCGCGATCCGCCAGAGCTCGCGCTCGAGCACCGCGAGTCGGCGTTCGGGGTCGGCCGACACGGGCACGACTCGCCGCTCCACGCGCACCCGCCGGCCGCGGCCGCGGCGCACCGGGCCGACGACGATCGCGCCACCGCGGTAGACGTCGCGGTCCAGCAGGCTGTGCAGGGTGACGATGGTCTCGTCGCTGGTGGTAGCAGGGTGGACGAAGTCGATCACGAGGCCGGCCTCCTTCTCGGGGGCCCGCCGAGTGACCCGGCCGACGCGCTGCTGGTAGACGCGCCGTGACGCGGTGGGCGCCAGATGCATGCAGATCGTCGCCCGGGGCGAGTTCCAGCCCTCGGCGAGCAGCATCGCGTTGCAGAGCACGTCCACCTCGCCGCGCTCGAACGCGGCCAGGATCTCCGCCAACTCGCGCTTTGGAGTCTCGCCGGAGACCGCGCGCGCGTTGATGCCCGCGGCGCGGAACGACGCGGCGACGTTGTTGGCGTGCCGCACGCCGGCGGTGTAGACGACGCCCGGGGTTCGCCGGAAGCGCGATCGGTAGAGGTCGGCCACGGCCACGTTGAAGGGCTCCTGGTCCAGGAGCTTGGCCAACTCCTCTTGGTCGAAGTCCTGGTCCACCTCGCCTCGGCGCAGGGGCACCTTCGCGATCGTCCTGACCCCGGGGCCGGGCGGGATGCGGATGCACCGCAGCGGCGCGATCACGCCCCGCCTCGCCGCCTGCGCGAGGTCGAAGCGGGAGGTCTGGGTCGGGAAGAGGTCCGCGACGTGGCGAGCGATCAGCGCTCCGGTCGCGGTCATCCCGATATAGACCGGTCCCAGCCAGTTGCGGATGCACGCGCTGGTCTTCTCCCCGAGCGCGGTGTGCGCCTCGTCGCAGATCACGATCGCGTACGCATCGGAGATCCGCTCCGCGTTGCGGACGAACCACTGGTACGTCTCGACGGTCACGGGCCCGTAGGGGTGGTCGGACCCGTCGAGGAGCGGCGGCGAGAGGCGGTCCTTGTACCCGCGGTCCGAGATCTCGCCGATGAACTGATCGACGAGGTTACGGCGATGGGTCAGGATCAGAACACCGCCCGTCCGCGAGCCCTCCACGAAGCCCAGAGCTGCCACCGTCTTGCCCGATCCGGTCGCGTGCTCGAACCAGAACCGCCGGCTGGCGCCGGGGTCCTCCGGGGCCTCGTCGACGAGCTCCTCCGCCGGCTCGTCCCAGTCCTGGGGCTCCTCCTCGTCCGGGGCGAGGGTCTCCTCCTCCTCGGCAGCGGGCGCGCGATCGCCGTTCGCGGCCTCGGTCCCGTTGGCCTCGGACGCACCCCGGCGGACCCCTCGGCGTCGCCGGCGCCGTTGGAGGCCTCCGCGGCCACCGAGTCCTCGAGCTCGGCGGTGAGCGCCGCCAGCGTCCCGGAGAGCACGTCGACCTGGTGCTCGGTCAGCTCGGCCCCGTCGGCCAGCTCCACGGGCTCGGTGGTGAGCAGCCGCTCGAGGCCCAGCAGCAGCGAGAAGCGCCGTCGCCACTCGGCCGACGGGCTCTCACGACCGGCGTCGAGCTCGGCGATGGCGGCCTCCACGGCGCGAAGCCGGGCGCTCCCCGGGGCGAGATCGTCCGCGGTCTCTCCCTCGAGCAGGATCGGCTCGCGCGTGAACTCGCGCACGCGATCGAGTTGATCCGCTGGGATCGGCCGTGTCCGCGCTGCGGCGACTTCGACTGGTTTGGCCATCTGAGAAGTTGTTGAGCGCCTCGCGCTCCCGACTGGCAGCGGGCGCGCTGTAAGCTCGCTGGAGGCCGCGCCGGTCGCCGGTTGGTTCCCCTCGTGGCGAGTCGGCCGTTTCCCCCGCGGTCCGGATGACGCGTGGACCGAGTCCTAATTAAACCATCGCGCCCGACGTAATGCGGCCGAGACCCGCGCGAAGGGCGAAGACATGCCGGTCCGCATGCCTGAGGCGTGTGTGCCTGCTGACAGCGGCGGCCACCCTGGCCGTGTCCGTCACCGCCTGTGGGAGCCGCCGGCGGGGACGCCCAAGGCAGCAGGGCGCCCGACTATCGGCAGGCGCTCGCCGGAGCCCCGCCGGCGCTCGCGAGCCTCTACCGGCAGGCGAACCGGCTCTTGCCCGGAGGGCTCGACGCGTTCGACGCGCGGTTGAAGGGCCTTCGCGGCCATCCGGTGGTGGTCAACAAGTGGGCGTCGTGGTGCGGTCCCTGCCGCGAGGAGTTCCCCTGGTTTCAGGACCTCTCCGCGAGGCTGGGGAAGCGGGTCGCGTTCCTGGGGGTGGACTCGAACGACTCGAGCGCCGCCGCCAAGACCTTCCTCGGGCGAGTTCCCGGTCCCCTATCCGAGCTACAGCGATCCCGGCCAGGAGATCGCCAGGTCGATCCACGCCGCGGTCGGATTCCCTGGCACCGCCTTCTACGACCGCGAGGGCAGGCTCGTCTATACGAGGCAGGGCCAGTACCCGAGCGAGGCCGCGCTCGCCGCGGACATCAGGCGCTACGCGCGGTAGGCCGCGCCCGACCCGCGCACCGGCGCCTGACCAGCGGGGGCAGAAGCGCATAATTGAGGCATGAGGGGCCGCCGGCTCCGGATCCTGGTCTGCACCGCGCTCGCGCTGGCGGGTGCGGCGACCGCAATCGCCCCGACGCTCGCCGACTCCTCGCCGGCGCAGGGCTCGTCGAGCGGGATCGCCTACTCGATCCAGCTCCAGGCGACGATCGACCCGGCGACCGAGAAGTGGATCTCGAGCGCCCTCGACGACGCCGCCAGCCAGCACGCGAAGCTCGCGATCATCCGCCTCGACACGCCGGGGGGCCTCTCGGACTCGATGCGCTCGATCATCGAGGACATGGGCGCGGCGCCGATGCCGGTGGTCGTCTATGTCTACCCGAGCAACGCCCGCGCGGGATCGGCCGGCGCGTACATCACGGAGGCGGCGGACGTCGCCGCCATGTACCCGGTCTCGAACATCGGCTCGGCCACCCCGATCGCGATCGGCCCCGGTGGGGAAAGCCAGGACCTCTCGCGAAAGATCAAGAACGACGCGGCGGCTTCGATGCGGGCGCTCGCATCCGCGCACGGGCGAAATCCGAAGCTCGCCCAGCTATTGGTCACCAAGGCCAAGAACCTGACGGCCACAGAGGCCAAGAAGGCCGGCCTGATCGACGTGATCGCCTCGAGCCAGGAGAGCCTGCTCCATCAGCTGAACGGGTTCCACGTCAAGGGCCCCAAGGCCCAGGTGCTGCACACCTCCGGCCTCGAGATCCAAAACCACGACATGCCGCTCCAGTACCAGCTGCTCGAGATCCTCGTCGATCCCACCGTCTCCTATCTCCTGATCCTGCTGGGGCTGGTGGGGATCGGGATCGAGTTCTTCAGCCCCGGGCTGATCGCTCCGGGGACGATCGGCGTGATCTCGCTCCTCCTCGGCCTTTACGGGAGCGCTCAGCTTCCGGTGACGATCGCGGGAGTGCTCCTGCTGATCTTCGGCCTCGCGATGATCATCGCCGAGGCGCATCTGCCCACGCACGGGATCCTCGGGGCGTCCGGCGTTGCGTCGCTGATCGCTGCCGGGCTGCTCCTCTACGACACCAACTCGAGCGCGTTCGGGATCTCGGCGCCCGTCGTGATCGCCGTCGGGTTGATTCTCGGGGGCCTGCTGGCGTTCGCGGTGGAGCGGGCCGTGCAGGCGCGGACCCAGCCGAAGCGCACCGGGTGGGAGGAAATGGTGGGCGCCGTGGGCGAGGTCCGTCAGCCGCTCGCCCCAGTGGGCCAGATCTTTGTTCAGGGAGCGCTTTGGCGGGCGCGGCTCGGAGGACCGAACGGGGGGGACCGGAGGCTCGAGCGCGGCAGTAAAGTGCGGGTCGAATCCGTGGAGGGGTTGACGCTCCACGTGCGGCCGCTGGAGAGCGGGGAGGAGTCCGCCGAGCGAGCCGAGCCGAGCACGGTCCCCCGATAGAGGAGGAGCCCAGTGGGAGTCGTTATCGCGATCGTCGTCCTGATCATCGTCATCGTGGCGATCCTGCTCCTCTCTGGGGTCAGGATCCTTCGAGAGTACGAGCGCGGAGTGATCTTTCGCCTCGGCCGGCTGATCGCACAGAAGGGGCCGGGGCTCATCTACCTCATCCCGATCATCGACCGGATGGTCAGGATCGATCTGCGGACCGTGACCCTCACCGTGCCCCCGCAGGAGGTGATCACGAAGGACAACGTCACCGTGCGGGTCACGGCGGTCGCGTATTTCCGGGTGATCGACCCGAACAAGGCTGTCACCGAGGTCGAGAACTTCCTCCTCGCCACGTCACAGATCGGGCAGACGACGCTGCGCTCCGTGCTCGGCAAGGCGGAACTCGACGCCCTGCTGTCCGAGCGCGAGCGGCTGAACGTCGAGCTGCAACAGATCATCGACGAGCAGACCGAGCCGTGGGGAGTCAAGGTGACGACGGTCGAGGTCAAGGACGTCGAGCTTCCCGCCGACATGCAGCGCGCGATCGCCCGCCAGGCCGAGGCCGAGCGTGAGCGCCGCGCCAAGATCATCTCCGCCGACGGGGAGTTTCAGGCCGCGGAGAAGCTCGCCCAGGCCGCCAACATCATCAGCCTCAATCCGGCAACCCTCCAGCTCCGCTACCTGCAGACGCTCCTGGACATCGGGGTCAACCAGAACTCGACCATCATCTTCCCGTTGCCGCTCGACATGATCAAGCCGTTCCTCGGCTTCGACTTCGCGGACGGCGGCCCGGCCGCTCCGGCCGCGCGCCCGGGGGACGCCGGGCAGGGCACGCCCTAACGGCCGCGGGTGAACGCCCCCGAGGTCCGGATCGACCAGCTCACCGGCCAGCGCGCGATCCTGGCGCCGGGCCGAGCAGAGCGCCCCGACGCCTTCGCCCTGCCGCCGGTGAGGGCGAAGGAGGACGCCCTCGAGACTTGCCCGTTCTGTGAGGGCCGCGAGGACCGGACCCCGCCCGAGGTCTGGGCGGCTCGCCCCGGCGGCGGCGCGCCGGATTCGGTGGGGTGGACCTCCCGGGCCGTGCCGAACCTCTATCCGGTCCTCGGCGGTGTGGAGCTCGGGACCCGCGCCTCCGACGAGCGCGGGACGAACCCCGGTCAGCCGGAGGCCGAGACCGGCCTGGCCAGCTCGATCGACCCGCTGAGGGCGTCGACCCGGGCGGGAGAGCCCAACCTGTTCGCGTCGAGCCCCGCGGGCGGCGCCCACGAGGTGATCGTCCACGCCCCCGAGCACGCGACCTCGTTGTGCGAGCTCGATGACGGGCGCTTCGCGGGAGCCGTGGCGGCGTGGCGCGAGCGGATGCGGGCGCACGCTGATGACGCGGCCTACGTCCACCTGATCGTGAACGAGGGCCCCGACGCGGGAGCCTCGCTCGAGCATTCGCACGCTCAGCTATACGCGATGCGGTTCGTGCCGCCCGACCTTGCCCGCGAGCGCGAGCGAGCCGCGGCCTACCACCAGCGGACGATGGGCGGGCACCTGCTCGGCGACGTCGCCACGGAGGAGGTGCGCCGCAAGGACCGGCTCGTCGCGATCGACGACGAGGCGCTTCTGATCTGTCCGTGGGCGTCTCGGACCCCGTTCGAGCTCCGGGTGATCCCGCGCCGACCGGCGGCCGAGTTCCAGCTCGATGGCGAGACCGGCACCGCGATGATCCGCACGGCGCTCCGATCCCTCGCCACGCTGTTCGGCGCGCCCCCGCAGCTGAACCTGTGGGTGCGCACGGCCCCGAGCGGGGCCGAGGACTTCTGCTGGCACGTCGATGTGGTGCCGCGGCTGACGATCCGCGCCGGATTCGAGCTCGGAACCGGAGTCGATGTCAACGTCTACCCGCCCGAGCGCGCGGCCGCTGACCTGCGGGGCGCGTTGGATGCCGCCTGAGCCGCGGTCGGGCTGAATAGGCTCTCGTGACCATGCCCCCGGTACCGCGTCCGTTCCCGAAATTCATCGCCGACTCCCCGCAGGAGGCAAATCCGTACGGCCGCTGGGAGGAGCGACTCGCAAAGGCGTTCGCGAACGCTTGCGAGGAGCAGGCGAAGGAAGCGGGAGCGCCACTCGACCCGCAGACGGTGCGCTGGTTCCCCGATCGGACCTGGGGTGGGCGGGCCTACGTTCCCGCGACGGGCCGTGCCGGCCTGCCCGAGCAAGGAGGCGAGCCGGAGGACGGCGAGCAGGCGGCGGCGCCGGCGACCGTCGAGTACTTCGGCTGGGTCTCGTTCGAGCGCTCGCCCGACGGCGAGCCGGGCGACCTCCGCTGCCCAAGCCGACTTCACCGACGTGACCGCCGAGGACAACCCGGACTGGAAGATCGACATCTCCGACGACGTGATCGGGACCTGGAGCGCCGAAGGGGATCGGGGCGGCGACGTCACGCTTGTCTGGGGTCTCCCGATGGTGCGCGGTGCCGTCGCCGTCACTGCCGAGCTCGACGGCGAGGTGCTGGACCAGGCCGCCGTCCAGGACGGCCGCTTCACTCTCGTGGCCGTGGACGCTGTCCGCGGCTTCGGCGACCAGCTCTACGTCGACATTCGCCTCTGGGACCGGACCCTGCGCGAGATCGCGTCCGAGAGCCTGTACGAGTGACCGCACGCCGCGCGGTCGCGCCGACCCGAGGGTCAGTCCTCCCGGAAGAACTCCTCGAATGAGCGCAGGAGGAAGCCGTACTTCCACACCAGCTGGAGGTCCTCGAAGCTCGCGCCGTCGATCGGTCCCGCCGGCCCGCTGAGCGCATCCCCTTCGCGCGGAAGCGCCATTTCGAGCGTCCAGTCCCGGAGCAGCGCGCGGAAGTCGCCTCCCATGCCGGGAATCGTCCACATGGGCTTCAGCCCCTGCTGGGCGTCGTAGGGCACGTCGAGCGGCTCGCGGGTCACGAAGAACGCGGTCACCTCGCCGAGGGCGTCGTAGAAGGACGCATCGGCGCCCGAATCGCGGAGCTCCTCGCCGACGCTCGACTCGACGGCTTGGCGAAGCCCGACGCACATCGATCCCCCCGGCTTTCGGGCCGCGGGCACCCGCTCCCACTCGGCCACCCGTGCCATGTAGCCGATCCGGGCGACCGCCCGCCCGCCGACGATGGTGGCGTTGGTCGCGGCCTCCAGACCCGTGACGCCGAACAGGCCGATCTCGAGCGCGTGCGCGAGATCGGCCGGGAGCTCCTGAGTGTCCACGTACGCGAAGGCCTCCATCGCCAGGGTGTCGAGCAGGTCCTCGACGTCGTCTTCGTCGACGAGGGCCAGGTCCTCGTGGCCCTCGATCGGGGTTGCCTGAATCTCTGGCCGTCGGGTGAACAGCGCCATCGGCTAAACCGCGACCGCCGGGGCGGGCAGGTCCGCCGACGAGAGCACGGCGTCGAGCAGTCCCGGAAAGCGCGCGTCGAGATCCTCGCGACGCAAGGAGGTCAGCCTGGTCGTCCCGGCTCGCTCCTGCCGGATCACGCCGGACTCGCGCAGGACGCGAAAGTGGTGGGTCATCGTCGACTTAGCGACGCCGAGCTCGATCGCGCCACAGGGCAGCGGACCGGCGGCACCCGCCAACTCGCGGACGATCTGGAGGCGCTGCGGGTCGCTCAGGGCGTGCAGCACGGCGGGAAGCTCGAACTCCGTTCGAGCCGGATGGTGCAGGGTGATCTGCTGGTCGACGCCCATGTAAGAATCATTATACGGCGATCATCGAACTTTTGGTACGATGCCCTTCGTACTATCGAATAGGTCGAAGGACGGGCAAATGGACGCAGACAAGAGCACCGAGACGATGGTCCCGACCGACGGCATGGATCCGCCCCGGATAAGCGCATCGCTCCGGGCCGCAGTGGTTCAGGCCGCCTACATCCTGGACGTCGCGGGGCGGGGTTGAACCCCGTCACCGCCTCGCGGGATGTGCTGCGACGCAACTCGAACGCGCTGCTCCTGGTCGTCTGTCTCGGCCAGTTCATGGTCATCCTCGACGTTTCGATCGTCAACGTAGCGCTGCCCTCGATCAAGGATTCGCTGGGCTTCTCCAGCAACGGGTTGCAGTGGGTATTGAACGCCTACACGCTCACCTTTGCGGGCTTTCTCCTGTTAGGCGGGCGGGCGGCCG
Organism: uncultured bacterium; assembly: GCA_963772345.1. Lineage (GTDB taxonomy): Bacteria > Actinomycetota > Thermoleophilia > Solirubrobacterales > 70-9 > AC-56. The sequence goes on from CAVYXB010000007.1 coordinate 170,210, forward strand.
ACCTCCTCGGCCGGCGCCGCATGTTCGTGACCGGCCTCCTGCTCTTCTCGGGGGCCTCGCTGCTGTGCGCCGTCGCCTCGTCCCCAGAGACGCTGGTCGGCGCCCGCGCGGTTCAGGGAATCGGCGGCGCGGTGATCTCGCCCGCCACGCTGGCGATCATCACCACCTCCTTCGACGAGGGAGCGGCGCGCAATCGCGCCCTCGGCGCCTGGGGTGCGATCGGTGCGATCGGGGCCACGTCCGGGGTGCTGCTCGGCGGCGTGCTCACCGAGGCCTTCAGCTGGCCCGCGATCTTCCTCATCAACGTGCCCCTCGGGGCGGTCGTCGTTGCGCTCAGCCGGGGCGTCGTTCCCGAGGGCCGGGGAACGACGGACAACCGGCACTTCGATCTGCTGGGCGCGGTGCTGGTCACGCTCGGCATGACGCGCTGTCACGTACGGCATCGTGACCACCGACCGGCTCAGCTGGGGCTCGCCCGGGGTGCTTGCGCCGCTCGTCGCCGGGGTGTCGCTGCTCGGGTCCTTCGCGCTTGTACGAGGGGCGCGTGGCCCGAGAGCCGTTGATGCCGCTCAGCGTGTTTCGGCTGCGAACGCTTCGAGCCGCGAACGTCGTGATCTTCCTCCTCTATGCGGCGATCTTCGGGTTCTGGTTCTTCCAGTCGCTCTACATGCAGGGAACCCTCCACTTCAGCGCGCTGGAGACGGGGCTCGCATTCGTGCCCATGACGCTCGGGGTCGGCCTCGGCGCGACCCTCGCGCCGCGCCTGACTCGCCGGGTCGGCGCCCGGATGGTGCTGGCCGCCGGAATGCTGTCCGCGACCGCCGGGGAGGCGCTCCTCACCGGGGTCCACCCGGGAGGGACCTACGTCGCTCAGGTGCTTCCGGGCGGGATGCTGGGCGCCTTCGGGCTCGGGCTCTCCCTCGTGCCCGCGACGATCGTGGCGGTGCAGGGGGTGCCCGCGGCAACGAGCGGGCTCGCCTCGGGCGTCCTCAACACCTCGAGGTTCGTGGGAGCTGCCCTGGGCCTCGCCGTGCTCATCACGATCGCGGCGTCCCATACTCACGCCGCGCTCGCCTCGGGCGCTTCCACCGCAACCGCCCTGACCGACGGCTTCCAGTTCCAGTTCGGAGTCGGGGCGGTCTTCTGTCTCGTCGGCGCCGCGGCGGCTCTCGTGATGTTGCGACCCGAGCGAGCCGGCGCCATCGAGGAACAGGGCCTGGAGGGCGAGCGCGCCTAGCGTCCCAGGGGCCGGCTGGGTTTCGCGCCCCGGTCAGGGAGAACCGGCGCATGCGCCGATTTCCGGCGCTACAGTCGCGCGCCGTGGGTACAGGGGTGGCTCCGACGCCGCCCGATGCGACGAGGAGGACAGAATGCGCATTCACAGGCGCCATGGAGCGCGGATCGCGTTGATCGGGGCCGCGGCATTGCTCGTGGCCGGTGCGGCGACGGCACTCGCGAACAACGTGTCGACGCTCAGCGGCACCAAGATCACGCCGACGAAGCTCCCGAAGACCACGTTCAAGCCGGTGAGCCTGTTCGTTCACACGGGCACGATCTACACGCACCCGGGCGACAAGGCCCACGGTGGGTTCGCGAAGACGGTGACCCTGCTGTTCGACAACGATGGCAAGATCACCCCGGGATCGGTCCCGCAGTGCGCCGGGACGTTCACGAGCGGAACGACGCTGAAGCAGGCGTGGGCCGCCTGTGGTCCGGGCGCCGGAGCCGCGAAGAACGCCTATCTGTCGCCGCCCAGTGCCGTCAGCGGGCGCGCTTCGACCGCGCCGCCGTCGAACTTCAACGGCTGCGTGTTGGCGTTCCGCGGCAAGAACACCGCGCAGGGTGACCCGACGCTGATCCTGTTCACCAGGGTGACACTGGCGGTCAACGGGACGGCCAACTGCGCCAACCCCGCGAACAACACGTCCGGCAACACGAGCGTCACCCTGAAGGGGACGATCACCAACGCCGGGGTTGCCGGCTTCGGGAAGAAGCTCACGGTGCCGAACATCGACACCGCGCCGCTGCCGCTGGACGACTTCACGACCACCGTCCAGCGTGGCAATTACCTGAGCGCGCGCTGCAGCCACCCCAACCACACCCTCCGCATACAGGGCACGTTCGCCTACAGCGGAACCGGGGAGGCGCCGGACACCACCACCGTGACGCAGAACTGCACGGTCGGCTAGCGCGAGCGAGTTGCCGGAATCTCAAGGGGGGCGGCAGTTGCCGCCCCCCTTTTGTTGCCGGGATCTCGGCCTAGGATGGAGCGATCACGCTTGAGGTGTCCCTACCCCGACGCCGTTCAAGCGTGGGAAGATCCTCGGTACAGCGACCGTCACGATGGTCACGGCCAAGGAGCCAGAAGGATGAGGAGGCGCGCATGAGGAGGGTCCGATCTGAGCTGCCTGGCAAAGGCCTTCTTGCGCTCAACCCGGGGAGCGCCACCCGGTGCAGTCCCTGGCCCTGCCCTTGCTCGCGGCAACGGTCATCGCCCTGCTACTCGCCGCGCCGACGGCCCATGCGCTCAGGTCCACGCCCGCCACCACCTACGTCACCAACGGCCCCGTCAACGCCATCGCTCCAAGCGCCAAGGCGATCTACATCGGAGGCGCCTTCACCCGGGTTGGCCCCCGGACGGGCCCGGCGGTTGGGATCGACTCAGCGAGCGCCAAGGCGGCCGCCCTGCCGGAGGTGGCCGGCGGAACCCAGACCGTTGCCGCCGTGGCGCCCGACGGTTCCGGCGGCTACTACATCGGTGGCAGCTTCACCCACGTCGGCGGTCTTCCACTGCGCGACCTGGCGCACGTCCTGTCCGGCGGAAAGGTCGACCCCAACTTCACTCCGAGTCCCACCGGCAACGCTCCCTACGACGCTGTTCGCACCCTCACCGTCTCCGGAGGGACACTCTACGTCGGCGGCTACTTCAGCCGGATCGGCGGCAAGCCTCGCAACAACATCGCGGCGCTCAACCGGGCCTCCGGACAGGCGACGACCTGGAACCCGAACGCCAACGGCACCGTCAGCTCTCTGGTCGCGACCGGGCAGGTCGTCTACGCGGGCGGGGACTTCAACAGAATCGGCGGGCGGCTCCGCGAGGGCATCGCCGGCCTCGACGCGACGGCCGGCACTGCCACGGGCTGGAACCCGAATTCCGACGGCTTCGTGCACGCGATGGCGATCTCCGGGTCGACCCTGTTCGTCGGCGGAGTGTTCAACTCGATCGGCGGCCAGCCTCGCAACAACATCGCGGCGCTCAACCGGGCCACCGGACAGGCGACGACCTGGAACCCGAACGCCGCCGGCTTCGTAAACGTCCTCGCCGTTTCGGGCTCGACCGTCTACGCCGGAGGGGACTTCAACATGATCGGCGGCAAGGCGCGTGCCCACATCGCGGCACTCAACGCGACCACGGGCGCCGCCACGGGCTGGAACCCGAGCGCCAGCGGATCGACCGGTGGCGACGCGAGCACCACGGTGCCGGGGCTTGCCGTTGCGGGCTCGACGATCTACGCGGGCGGGGTCTTCGACGAGATCGGCGGCAAGCCCCGCGACAATGTCGCAGCGCTCGACGCAACCAGCGGCCAGGCAAGCGGGCTGGAACCCGCGCGCGAACGACGCCGTCGACGCCCTCGCGGTCTCCGGCCGGATCGTCTACGCCGGCGGCGAGTTCACCTCCGTCGGGAGCCAAGACCCGAAACAACCTGGCCGCGATCAACCCGCGACCGGGCGGGTGGCGAACTGGGACCCCGACGCGGTCGGCATCATCAACTCACTCGCCGTCTCCGGCCCGACCGTCTACGCCGGTGGAGCCTTCGACCCGGGTGGGTGGCAAGGCCCGCAACAGCATCGCCGCCCTGAACCGAACGGATGGCGGGGCGACGGCCTGGAACCCAGATGCCGCAGGCCAGGTGTACGCCCTCGAGGCTTCCGGGCTCGCTCGTGTATGCGGGTGGAGACTTCATCTCGATCGGCGGAAAGCTCGCGAAGAAACATCGCCGCCCTGGATGCGACCACGGGCGAGGCCACCGGTTGGAACCCGACCGCCGGCGGGGGTCCACCCGGGTCGACGAATGTCAGTGCCCTCGCTCTCTCGGGTTCGACCGTGTTCGCGGGCGGGAACTTCGTCTCGATCGGCGGCCCGCCCCGCCACTATGCGGCCGCTCTAAACGCAACCACCGGGGCTGCGACGGAGATGGAACCCGAACGCCGACAACGTCGTCGGCGCGCTCGCGATCTCCGGGTCCACCGTCTACGAGGGAGGCATCTTCACTCGGATCGGCGGTGCGCCCCGAAGGAGAGTCGCGGCTCTGAGTCAGGCCAGCGGTCGCGCGACCGGCTTCGATCCGGACGTGTCCGGGTCCTTCACGAGCTTCGTTCCCGATGTCGAAGCACTCGCGCTCTCCGGCTCGACCGTCTATGCGGGAGGCAACTTCATCCGGGCAGGTGGCAAGTCCCGTCCAACATCGCCGCCCTCGATTCGGCGAGCGGACAGGCGGTCGACTGGCACCCGAGGCCCAACGACGACGTCCGAGCTCTTGCCTTCGGTCCCGACGGCTCGCTTTGGGCCGGCGGCAGCTTCTCGGGCTTTCGCACCGTCCCCCAAGAGGGCATCGCCAGGTTCAGACGAAGGTGCGAGTCCGATATAAGTTGAGGGAGGGAATGTCGACCGCGTCTTTCCGGACGCAACACCTGGCCGAAGGCCGCCCAAGATCTCGACCTCGCCCCCGAGCGCGTGCTCGCACGCGTGGAAGAGCTTGCTGCGCGCGCACCGGACGCGTTTGCGGATGCCGCTTCCGTGCCCGAGGTCGCGTCGCTCCAGCGCCGGCTCCCAACGCGGCTCGTCGATTTGGTGGCGGACCGCGCCGAGCGATGCCGGGCACTGCTGCGCAGACGGTCGCGGACGGGTGCGAGTCCCGCACCCCACGGATAACGCGAGACCATGTCGATCGGCCGGGGAAGAGACGCGCGATTGCCGCTTGTTCTTCAACAGCCGCGCCCGATTCGTCGCGCATGTGGTCGGTACGATCGAACCATGCTCGCGTCACGGCCTGCTCGCATGTGTCCCAAAAATGCTCCGACGTGGAGCACTGCGCTGCAGAGTGCATGTCAGAAAAGCCCTGCACCTGAGCATGAGCCCCGATAGCTCAGCTGGATAGAGCGACTCCCTCCTAAGGAGTAGGCCGCAGGTTCGAGTCCTGCTCGGGGCGTTAGCCATGCGCGAGCGCGACGAGGCCATGATCGAGGCAGCTTCGACGAGCGTACGAAGCCTTCAACCGCGGCGACTACGACGCGGTCCTCGAGCTGGCCAGGCCCGACGTTCAGTACAGGCGCACCGGCGTCGAGGCTTCGCTGACGGGCACCGAGGCCGTGCGTGCATGGATGGAACCCGATGCATTCGATCGCCAGCGCACGGAACCGCTCTCGTTCGAGGTCAACGGCAACAGGGTGCTCGTAAGGCAGCGCTTTTCGGCGCGGGGCGCCGAGAGCGGGATCGAGCTGGACGTCAACTCCTGGGCGGTCTTCACGCTCGACGGAGGACGGCCTGGTCGCACGGGCTGAGATGTATCTCCAGCACGAGGAGGCCGAGGCTCGCAAAGCTGCCGGGCTTTCGCCGGCCTCTCGGCCGAGCACTTGACTGGCGCGAATTAGCGGGTAGGGTCGTGCTGCGTCTGACGCCGCACTTGACCGCCGGGCGGGGTTCCCTGTGCCGGCGGCGCCTCCTCAGCGGCGAGGACGAGCGGGAGCGAATGCCTCCATCGACGGAGGTTCGCTTCCGTGCTTCGACGCTCGGGCCTGCCGGAGTAGGGCTCAGGCCCCGAACCAGCGCTCGCGACGTGTCGCTGCGAAGGCCTCCTTCTCGGCCGCGAGCTCGCGGCTTGGGCCGACGAGCTGGGCGGTCGGCTCGGGCCCGCCGAGGAAATTGGCCTCGACCTTCCCGACCAACCCGCCGCCGAACTCGAGGAAGCAGTTGCCCGCGCCCTCGATACGGCCTGCTCCAGCTCCCTGCCGTGGAGGGTGGCGGCGATGTCGTCGGCGACGACCCGTGCGGCCGCCTCGGCGAACACTCCTGCCTTCGCCATCGGAAGGCCCGCGAGGTCGCCGATCGCGTACACGCGGGGAAAGCGCGTCGCCAGGTTCGCGCGGTCCACCGGCACCCACCCGTCGACCGCCAGCCCGGAGCGCTCGACCACCTCTGGCACGCGATGGACCGGAACGCCGATGAAGAGGTCATACGGGACCGTCCCGCCGCCGGCGAGCTCCGCCTGCTTCGCCTCGGGGTCGAGCCGCGCCACGACCTGCTTCGGAACGTACTCGATTCCCCGCTCGGACAGGATGTCCAGGAAGGCCTGGGAGACCTGCTTCGTGACCGGGCACCGGGGCGGCCATCGGGCCGAAGATCCGGATCTCGGTGGCGTCCCTGACGCCACGCTCGGTGAGCAGGTCGTGCAACAGGAGCGCCCCCTCGAACGGAGCGGGGGGGCACTTGAACGGATGTCCGAGGATTCCGATCACGATCCGCCCCGACTCGAACTCCGGGAGCACGTCGCGCAGGCGCTCGGCACCCGCCACGGAGTAGAACTCGAACCCGCCCTCCTCGAAGCCCGGGGTGGCCGCGAGGTCGTAGCCCGCCCCGAGCGCGACGGCCAGGATGTCCGCCTCGTAGGCATCCGCGTCGGTCTCCACCCGCCGGCCCTCGGGGTCGATGGACGTCACTCGCTCCCGGCGAAACTCGACCCCCTCCTTGGAGATCTCGCTGTAGGGCAGGCGAATGTCGGCCGCGGCTCTGCGCCCAAGCAGGACGTCGAGCTTCGAGAACCCGAAGCTGAACGAGTCGTTCTGGTCGATGAGGGTGACGCGAACCTCGTCGGCGAGGGACTCGGAGAGCCGCGAGGCGAGCTCCAGGCCGGCGAACCCGGCCCCGAGGATCAGGACGTGCTTCTTCACGGCTCAGGCCGGAGACGGTCCCAGCCGGCCGATCACTGGATCGCTTGCAGGCGTAGTTGCGCCCGGGGCCCGGGATAGTCGAAGATGACCTCGTTGTAGGCGGAGTAGGCCTCGGGCCAGGAGCCGAGCGCCTGAATGCAATACCTGGTCGCGGCCGCCTGATTCTTGACGCGAGGCATACGCGCTTGCCGTCCTGCTCATGCACAGGTGGAAACGACACGTCGGCGGTGGTCTTGTCGCTGTTGCCGCCGCACGCCCCGAGGCCGAGGGTGCCGCGATCACGGGCAGGATCAGACAGTCGGCGCACGGCCGACGATCCTAACGCCGGAGGTCCGGCCGCGGTCATGGCGAGCCGCTCGTCACGCCGCGGTCCGGGCGCTCCGGATAGAGGTCGTCGATCGTGACCAGCGCCCGGAATGGGGCGCCGGCGGCCTCGGCGATCGCCTCGCCCCCGCCGGCAAGCCGATCGACCACACACAGGGCCCCGACGATCTCGAGCCCCTCGCTCCCGATGCGCTCGATCGCGGCGACGGTGGAGCCGCCGGTCGTGACCGTGTCCTCGACCACGAGACAGCGGGCGCCCGCCTCGACCGGCCCCTCCACCCACCGCTGGAGGCCGTGCTCCTTGCGCTCCTTGCGGACGAAGAAGCCCGCGAGCCCGTTGCCGTCCGGGCACGGCGATCGCCGCGCAGGCGAGCGGGATGGCGGCCATCACGGGGCCGCCCACCGCCTCGGCGCCGGCTTCGGTGGCGGCCGCCGCGATCAACTCTCCCGCGGCCAGGAAGCCCGCCGGGCGCAATAGGGCACGACGCGCGTCTACGTAGTAGGAAGCCCGCTGCCCGCTCGACAGGGTCACGTCGCCGATTACGAGCGCGTGCTCCCGAAGCTCGGCGATCAGCGTGGATCGTGCGGCTTCCGAGCTCACTCATCGCCCGGGCTAGGGACGCAGTGGCGATTCACGCGAGTACGACCTGCCGCCACGCAACAGGCCCTAACCCGCCGAAAACGGAGGCGAAGCCGAGGCTTTCGGCGGAGTGATTCAGGAGGATCGCCGGAGTTATACGTCAGCCGTAGGTGTAGATCGACATCCCGAGGCTCACCCAGTTGTAGATGAACTTCGACTCGGGAATCGGGTTGCGGACGCAGCCGTGGCTGGCCGGATAGGGCGGGACCGAGTGGTAGCCGTGGATCGCGTACCCGCCGTGCCAGTACACGGAGTAGTACATGCCCTCCGCATTGAACCCGGGCTGGCGCATGTAGAAGTGGTAGTGGCCGCGGATGGTCGGGGTCGCGGGCGCTCCCGTCGAGATGTGGAACGTGTACTGGGGCTTGCCGTGATTGGCCAGCACCATCACCTGCTTCGAGATGTCCACCTCGACGTGCTTGCCCTTGCCGGGATAGTGGAGATGGAAGCTCCCCTTCCCGGCGGCCAGCTTCTTGAAGATTCCCGGCGAGGCGTTGAAAGTGCGCTTCATCCCATTCACCTTGCGGAACGCCATCACGGCGAAGCCGGTCTTGGAGCCGTATCGCTTGCCGTGCGTCGTGTAGTAGCCCTGCTTGAGGAGCAGATGGTTGAAGAGCTTCACCGAGCTGCTCTTGGCGCCCTTGCCCAGGTTCGGGTACTTCAGGTGGAACTTGGAGGAGCGGACGACCGCCCTGCCCTGCACGGGCGTCGCCACGTGCCTGGCCACGATTCGGTACGTCCCGGGCTTGATCAGGCTCTTCGATCGCAGGTCGAAGCGGCCCTTGTCCGTGCCGTGGACGCGCGTGACCACCGGGTTGCGCTTGGCGACCACATGGCCCTTGTGCACGAGAGCGACCTCAACTCGCTGGCCCGCGACGAAGGGGCGCAGGTAGCCCACGGCGCGGCCCCGGTGCCCCACCCTGAGCTTGCGGTTGCGGACGCCCTTCGCCTGGACGCTCAGATGGGCCGCGGCCGGGCTCGCCTTCGCGGGCGCGTCCGACCGAGCCGGCTGAGCGTCGGCGGGCCCGGCAACCGGCGGCCCACCCTGATCGCCGAGCGCGGTCGCGGGCAGCATCGCGAGCGCGATGGCCAGGGCCCCCGCCCAGACGAGACCGATCCGCTGCCGGCCATGCACGACGGGCATTCTCTCATGCGGAGTGGCGAAATCCGGTGTCAGGGAACCAGCTTGGCGCGTAGCGCCCGCACCGGGACCACGAAGAGCGCCGCCGTCACGGCGGCGAGCCAGGCGGTATGGAGGAAGATCTGAAGCGCGTCCGGGCCGTTGGCCATCCCCCGCGTGATCTCGACCAGGTGGTAGAGGGGCAGGAACCAGGCCACGACGTCAACCCACCCGGGAAGCTGGCTGAACGGGAAGAAGATGCCCGAGAACAGGAACATCGGCGTGATCCCGAGCGTGAAGAAGTAGCTGTAGAGGTCGATCTTCGGGATCAGCGACGTGAAGGTGTAGGCGATGATCGAGAAGCACAGCCCGCCGATGAACACGAAGGGGGGGATCAGAATCGCCCAGGGCGAGGAGATCAGGCCGAAGATCGCGACGATGACGAGGAAGACCGTCCCGTACACCGTTGCCCTGCTGGCCGACCACATCAGGTCGCCCGCGACGATGTCCTGAACCTCGACCGGCGTCGCCAGCACGGCGTCGTAGAGGCGGGTCTCGTTCATCCGCAGGTAGACGTTGTAGGTGCACTCGAACGACGCCGACCACATCGCGGCCGAGGCGATCAACCCCGGAGCGACGAACTCCTTGTAGGAGATCCCGTTGCCGATCGCCACGTAGGTCCCCAGCCCGAACCCCAGGGCCACCAGGTAGAACAGCGGGTCGAGGAACTGGGGCAGGAGCGCCCCCTTCCACAGCTTCGAGAACACGCGGGCGTTTCGCATCCAGATGCTCGCGGCGAGCCGCGCGGAGGGGACCAGGTCCCCGCGTCCGACGGGGGCGCCCAGCCCGGCGTAACGTTGCTCCGGCGAAGGCCACGGCTACTCGTCCAGGCTCCTGCCCGTGAGGCGCAGAAAGACGTCCTCGAGCGTCGCGTTTCGGACCAGCGCCGAGTCGGTCGGAAAGCGCTCGTGGTCGAGGGTGCGGAGCACGTCTTCGGCGTCGTCGGCGTAGAGCATCAGGGCGTCCTCGGTCAGCTCGTGCCCGTCGAGGCGTCCGTTGAGCGAGGCGATCAAAGCGTCCGCGTCGCAACCCTCGCCGAGCTTCAGCTCGAGCACCTCGCGGCCGACGTGCTCGCGCACGAGGAAGCCCGGCTCGCCCTCAGCCACGATCCGCCCATGGTCCATGATCAGGAGCCGATCGCAAAGACGGGCCGCCTCCTCCATGTAGTGCGTCGTCAAGAGCAGCGTGACGCCCCTGGCCCGCAGGCGCTCGAGCGCCCTCCACACCGCCAGGCGTGCCTGGGGGTCGAGCCCGGTGGTCGGCTCGTCCAGCACGACCAGGTGAGGCTCGTTGACCAGCGCCCTCGCGACCAGCAGGCGGCGCTTCATGCCGCCCGACAGCGCCCAGATGCTCTCGCCCGCCCGGTCGCGGAGCAGGGTGAAGTCGAGGAGCTCCTCCACCCGGTCCGCCACGCTCTCGGGCGGCAGGCCGAAGTAGCTCGCGTGCACCACGAGGTTCTCGCGGACCGTGAGCTCGCCGTCGAGGTTCGTCTCCTGGGGAACGACGCCGATCCGGGCCTTGATCCGGCGCCGATCGCGGACCGCGTCGAGTCCGAGCACCCGCAGCTCCCCGCCTCCGATCCCGGCGAGGCCGTAGATCATCTTCATGGTCGTGGTCTTCCCGGCCCCGTTCGGCCCCAGGAAGCCGAAGCAGATCCCCGCCGGCACCTCGAAGTCGATCCGGTCGACCGCCCGCCGCTCTCCGTAGCTCTTCTCGAGCGCTCGGGCCACCACCGCAGCATGCTGCCCGTTGCTCGCTCACGATGTCAGGAAGATGAACGCGATCAGGTTGTTCACCGCGTGGATCGCCATCGTCGGATAGATCGAGCCGGTCTCCTCGTAGACCCAGCACAGGACGAGGCCGAGGAAGGCGAGCTGCGGGACCACCGCGATGCTTCCGGCGCCCGTGTAGTGGAAGAGGCCGAAGATCGCGGCGGAGATCACCGCCGCAATCGGGAACGAGAGCCGGCTCCGGAGCCCACCGAAGATGAAGCCGCGGAAGAAGATCTCCTCGGAGGCGGGCGCGGCGAGCACGATCAGCACTCCGGCCGCGACCGTTCCGAATCCGCCATGGCCGAACCCGAGGTCCCGCGTGATGTCCTTCTGGTGCGGGTGGAGCAGCCCGGAGTAGACGATCGCGAACACGATGTATCCGAGGTAGGCGGCGGCGGCGATCCCGAACGGCGACCGGAGCGGCCTGCGAAGACCGAGGGCGCTCGGGGGGGCGATGCCCGCGTTCGGCTCCGCCGTGACCGCGAAGGCGACCCCCACCAGGGTCACCGCGAGGAGTGCCTGGGTCACGAGTCGCGCGGCCAGCGAGTTCAAGCCGGGGTCGAACGCCGAGACGACCCCGACCTCGAACACGGTCGTCAGGAGCAGCGCCAGGATCCCGACCGCCACCCGGCCGGGCCCCCAGCTCCTACCGGGCTTGCCGGGCTCGGATCCGGTCCAGCTCCCGGCCGGCTCAGGCGGGCTCGTGGCAGCCGTCGGCAGAGCGGCCGCGGCCGGTGGGGGGGCGGACCCCGCGGTGCTTTGGGATGCCGGTTCGATCGCCGGCTTCTTCGGTGGAAGGCCTGGACTGGTCACTCGGTGAGATGGTGCCTGATGGCATCGAGGGAGTCGATGTCCGCGCCCCCGTCGCGGTCGATCAACAGCGTAGGGATCCCTGCGGCTCGGCCGCCCTGGACGTCCTCGTCGGGCGTGTCGCCCACGTAGAGGGCCTCGTCGGGGGAGCAGTCGGCGAGCCGCAGGGCGGGCTGGAAGATCGCGGGGTCAGGCTTGCGGGCTCCAGCCTGCGCGGAGGTGACGACACCGTCGAGCGCTCCGTCGAGGCCGCAGCGGACGAGCACGTCGGGTAGTGACACGTCCCAGTTGGACACGCACACGAGGATCAGCCCGAGGTCGCGGAGCTCGGCCAGCGCCGGCGCCGCGTCGTCGAAGGCCCGGAACCGGATCGCGCCCATCATCGTCTCCACCGGAATCTCGCGGCCGAGCTCGTCCGAGAGGATCGCCGCGCAGCGAGCGCGGAGCGCCGCCAGCGACTCGGCGTCCCGGCCCTCGTGGCTGTGCTCCTTGTAGTAGCCCATCTCAGCGCGCACGGCTCGCACCAGGCGCTCGTCGGGCTCTGTGCCCAGCTCCTTCGCCAGGTGGACCCACGGCGGCTCGAGCTCGACGAGCGTCCCGAGCGCGTCGAGGAGCACTGCGCGCGTGGGCGGGCGAGGCTTCATGCGAGCATTCTCACGAAGGAACCCGCCCGCGGATGCGCGAAGAGGTCACCCGGTGGACCAGAGCTTCTGGCAACAGCACGGCGATCTGATCTCCGCCCTGATCACGATGGCGGTCGCGATCGTGATCGCCTTCATCGTGGACCGGCTCGTGATCGCCCGAGCCGGCCATGTCGCCGGCCGGGTGACCGAGGTCAGGGTCTCCCGGGCCGCGCAGACGAGGTTGCGCCTGATTCGCCGCCTCGTCTTCGTCGCGATCCTGCTGATCGGGGTGGCGCTGGCGCTCAGCAACTTCGCCAAGATCCAGCGGCTCGCCACCGGGATCCTCGCGTCGAGCGCGGTGCTGGGTCTCGTGATCGGCTTCGCCGCCCGCCAGACGATCGCCAACATGGTCGTCGGGCATCCTGATCGCGATCACGCAGCCGCTCCGGATCGGCGACACGGTGACGATCGAGGGCGAGACCGGCCGCGTCGACGACCTCACCCTCTCGTACACGTTCCTCGATACCGGGGACGGGCGCCTGGTCGTCGTCCCGAACGAGAAGGTGACCTCCGGGGTGCTGTTCAACCACTCGACCGGCGACCGCGCCGCGCCGGCCACCGTCTCCATCTGGGTGCCGCCCGACGCCGACCTGGACGAGGCCCGCCGGGTGCTGAAGCCGGCGGGCGCTGCACAGGTGAGCGTCGCGGAGATGACCCCGGATGGCGTGCGGATCGAGCTGCGGGGGCCGCGCGAGCACGAGCGCACCCAGGTGGGCGACGAGGAGGCCGTTCTGCGTGAGAACGCTCACGACGCGCTGCGCGCGGCCGGGCTCCTGGAGGGCGGGTTCGGCCGGTAGCCGATCCGGGACAGCTACCCTTCCCGGGCACCTCGAAATGACTCAGCGAGCACGTAAACGGAATCACCGCTCGCGCGGGTCCCTACGCCGCAAGATCGTGATCGGTCTGTGCATCGTGCTCGGCGCGGTCCTGGTCGTGGTCGGTGGCGTCGCGGCCTACGCGGTCAGCGTCTGGGACAAGACGCCGGCGCTCGGCTCACTGAAGCCCATCAAGGAGGGCTCGACGTCGGTCGTCTTCGCCGCGGACGGCAGCCGCCTGGGCTACATCCAGTCGGACACGATCCGCCACCCCGTTGACAGCAAGACGATTCCCGAACCTCCTCAAGTTCGCCACGGTCGCGATCGAGGACAGGAACTTCTACGAGCACGGCGGCGTCGACTACACCTCCATCGTGCGGGCGGCCTGGGCGGACCTGAAGGCGGGCTCTCCGGTCCAGGGCGGCTCGACGATCACGCAGCAGCTGGTCCGCAACCTCTACATAGCCCACCCGCAGGAGGACATCGAGCGCAAGATCGAGGAGGCAAAGCTCGCGACGGAGTACGAGGACAAGTACACGAAGGACCAGATCCTCACGAAGTACCTGAACACGGCCTCGTACGGGACGACCAACGGGCGCACGGCGGTGGGCGTGCAGGCGGCGGCGGAGACCTACTTCAACCGCGGGGTCAGTCATCTCGACCTGCCGCAGGCGGCGATGATCGCCGGGCTGCCGCAGGCCCCCTCGCAGTACAACCCGTTCGTCAACCCGAAGGCCGCCCTCGAGCGTCGCAACGAGGTGCTGCTGGCGATGCAGCAGCAGGGCTACATCTCCCAGGCGGACTACGACCAGGCGTCCCAGGCGGACCTCGGCCTGGACCCGGGCCACAAGTACGACACGATCCACGAGCCGTACTTCTTCGACTACGTCCAGCAGCAGCTGATCGACAAGTACGGCGTCAACACCGTCCGCAACGGCGGGCTCAAGGTCTATACGACCATCAATCCGCAGCTGCAGGTGGACGCCCAGCGCGCCGTCGACGCGTGCGCGGTCTGCTACACGGGAGGAGGGCCGGCTGCGGCGCTCGCCTCGGTCGACGTGACCAACGGCCACATCCTCGCGATGGCCTCATCGCAGCCGTACTCGCCCACCTCCCAGTTCAACTTCGCGGCCGATGCCCATCGCCAGCCCGGGTCGTCCTTCAAGCCGTACGTGCTGGCGGCCGCGTTGAAGGAGGGGATGAACCCGGACTCCACCTACTACTCGGGGGCGAGCCCGATGACCCTGTCCCTCCCCGACGGGACGAGCTGGACCGTGAACAACGCGGAGAAGGCGGGCGCGGGAACGCTGAGCGTCCGCCAGGCAACGGTCGAGTCGGTCAACGTCGTCTTCGCGCAGCTCGACCTCGACGTCGGGCCGGAGAACGTGCGAAAGGCCGCCTACGCGGCGGGGATCACGACCCACCTCGACGCCTTCCCGGCGGAGGGCATCGGCGGCCTGCGGATCGGGGTGACCCCGCTCGAGCAGGCGGACGCATACGCCACCTTCGCCAACGGAGGGATCCACAACTCGGCAACCGCGATCGGCAAGATCGTGTTCCCCGAACGGCGACACCGACACGCCGGGCGAGAGCAGCAGCTCGAGGGCGTTCTCCGACGGGGTCGCCTACGAGCTCACCGACGTGCTCAAGGGAGTGATCACCTCGGGGACCGGGGCCGGCTACACGGACATCGGCTGCCCGGCGGCGGGCAAGACCGGAACAACCGAGGGCGAGTCCGACGCCTGGTTCGTCGGCTACACGCCGAAGATCTCGACCGCGGTCTGGGTGGGGCACCCCGAGTCCCGCGCCACCACCGGCTTCGGCGGCCCCACCGCCGGCCCGATCTGGCAGAGCTACATGTCGGCGGCGAAGGGCAGCTACTGCGGCGACTTCCCGCAGCCGCAGAACCCCATGCAGTTCTCGAGCTCCTGGAGCGGCTCCCACACGGTCTCCTCGCCGGGCTCGCCGGGATCGTCGAGCAGCTCGAGCTGCCCCGGCCACCCCCGCGCCGTCGACGGGCACCGGGGGCTCGACCACGGGGGGCGGGAACGGCTACCCGCCGCAGCTCTACGCGCCCGGCGCAGGGCAAGGGCCGTCGCCGACGCCACAGGGCAACGGCGGCGGCGGGACCGGCGGAAATCCTTAGGCTCGAGTAGGCGACCGTAACTCGGCGCTCGATGGCGGGACGGACCCTAGGTCCCCTGCTCGAACCCCGGCTCCGCTCGCAGCTGCCCCGGGGGTCGGTCCGCCCGCAGCTCCCGGTAGCGCAGCGCGAGCAGGGTGACGAGGGAGGACGCCACGCCGGCCGCCACCAGGATGAGCGCTGCCGACCCATCGCTGAGAGGGGTGATGGGGTCGCCGGCAATCGTCGGCCCGACGATCGCGACGAAGCTCCAGGCGAGCACGGCGTACATCGCCGGCGCAACGCCGCCGAGCCTGACGCGCGGGCGTGGCCAGCGCCGCGAAGACGACCGCGGACGCGAGCGCGGCGAGCACCGGCAGGATCGCGAGCCAGGCGTTGGTGACGCCGAACGCGGTCAGCAGCGTGTGCTCGAGGCTTCCCTGACCCAGCCAGCTGACCCAGGTGGCGGTCCCCATGTCTCCAAGGAGCGGATAGGTGAGCGTGGCGGCGAGCATCGCCAGCCCGGACGGGATTGCGAGGCCGAGGGTGATGGCCGGGAACCTGCGGTAGGCGGGGGCCAGGCCCAGCGCCAGGAACGGCAGCGCCGGGATCAGGAACCGCGGCCCAGGCGTGCCGCCGCCGAGGGGCTGCCAGTAGCCCGCGTTGTAGAGGAAGTAGAGCGCCGCGACCGCGGCGATCACATTCGCCTCGGCGCGATGGCTGCGCTTTCGCATCGCGACCGCTCCGACCACGCCCATGACCAGCACCGGGGTCAGCGTGAGCAGGCCACGGCCCGAGAGGAGCAGGTCGATCGCGGCGCCGGGGCGCGGAGCGGTGATCCCGAAGAAGCCGCTGGAGTTCAGCCCCAGCTCCGCGTGCCCGCTGCGCCCGGGAACCGAGACCGCGTAGGAGTAGGCGAAGCGGAGCGGCGATCCGAGCGACCATTGGTTGTAGAGGAGCGCCGGCGCCGCGCCCACGGCGGCCGCCGCAGCGAACGCGCCCGCGCGGCGAAGCCGGTCGGGTCGAGCGAGCGCGTAGAAGAAGAGGATCGCGGCGAGAAGCGCGAGCGGGTACTCGAAGCAGACCGCCAAGCCGGCCAGGAGGCCGGCTACCGCGACGAGGCCGATGCGGCCCGGACCCGCCCGTTCGCGCATCAGCAACGCGAAGGCCCCGAATCCGAGCGCCGCGGAGGCCACGTGCGAGAAGTACTCGCTGCCGAAGGTCATCACGATCGTCCCCAGCCCGAGGGTCACCGCGGCGGCTGTGCCGAACCCGGGCTCGACCCGCTCGGCCGCCCATCGGACGAGCAGGAGCAGCGCGATCCCAGGGAGCACGGCGCCGAACAGCGTCAGCGCCCAGATCATCGGCGTGTCCTGTGCCACCTCTCTCTGGACGGTGCGCGTGCGGTGGACGTCGAAGCCGAAGTACTTGGGCGGCGCATGGGAGTGCCAGTGGTCGTGCGCGGTCGCATGGGCGTTGTCGGCCGCGCTCCTGGCCGCTGACTGAGCGTTCAGCGCGTTCAGGACGAGATACGGCGGGAGCGTCAACGCCGCCAGTCCGGGGGCCTTCACCGAGTAGAAGTGGCCGTTCACGTAGGCCTCGTCCTTCGCCTGCCACTTCAGCGAGTCGATGTCGGAATGCCCCGCAGCGAGGGAGCGCACCTGCGCGTAGTAGGAAGTCTGGGCCCACCCCATCGCGTGCATGAAGAGGCCCCAGGCGATGCCGATCGAAACGATGGCGCAGACTCCGGGGCGAGCGAGTGCCGCTTGTCGCAGCGCGCGTAGTCGTCTCACCGCGCGCGGATATTAGACCGCGCCGACCCACGGGAATCGCCGATGCGGCTTGAATATGGGAGTGGCCGGCATCGGAGAGTTCGACCTGATCGCGCGCCTGGTCGAGACGCGTAGAAGCGGCGAGGCGGGAGCGCTCCGCGTCGTGGGGCCCTCAGGTGCGCCTCGGAAGTGGAGACGACGCGGCGATCACGGTCCCGCCGGGCGCCACGGCGACATCGGTCGACACGATGGTGGAGGGGGTCCACTTTCGGCGCGACACAGCGCCGCTTTCGTCGGTCGGGCGGAAGGCCCTGGCGACCGCGCTCTCGGACCTGGCGGCGATGGGGGCAGCCCCGGGCGAGGCCTACATTCAGCTCGGCGTCCCGGACGATCTCGACGAGGCGGGTTGCGCCGAGCTGGCGCGCGGGCTCGCGGCGGTCGCCGCGGACCACTCCGTGGCGGTGCTCGGAGGTGACGTCACCCGTGCTCCGGCGCTCACCCTGGCGCTCACCGTCGTCGGACACGCCGCGGCCCCGGCGGAGCTCGTGACCCGCGACGGCGCTCGTCCGGGCGACGTGGTGGCGGTGACCGGCGAGCTCGGAGGCGCGGCGGCGGGACTGCTGCTCCTGGAGCGCCCGGAGCTGGCGGGCGACCTCGATCCCCGCGTCGCCGAGCGGCTGCGGCTCCGCCAGCTCGAGCCGGAGGCTCGCCTGGAAGCCGGGCAGGCTCTGGCGCGAAGCGGCGCGACGGCGATGATCGACCTGAGCGACGGCCTCGGCGGCGACGCTCGCCACCTGGCCGAATCCAGCGGCGTCGAGGTGGTCGTCGAGCTCGAGCGGGTGCCGCTTCAGGAGGGCGTGGCCGCGGTCGCCGAGGCCGCGGGCATCGATCTCCACGAGCTGGCGGCGGAGCGCGGGGAGGACTACGAGCTCCTCGTCACGGTGCCGAAGGACCGGGTGCACGACGCGTTGCAAGCGGTCGCTGGCACGGGTTGCGCGCTGACGCCGATCGGATCCGTCGGAGAGGGCGCGGGCGTGGTCCTGATCGAGCCGGATGGCTCCAGGCGAAAGCCGGCGGGGTTCGACCAGCTACAGGGCTAGCGCCGCTACTCGGAAGCCGGGCGGAGCCTGGCCGTTCGGTGGATCGGTGACGAGCGACCGTCGCCCGGCACTGATCATGCGCAGCTTGAACAGGATCTCCCGAGCCACCGCCTCGGCGTCGACGCGATATCTGCGTCGAGCGATTTGATCCTTCAATCGAGTCATGTCCCGGTCCCAGAGGCTGTCAGGCGATTCGGACACACGCCCGTCTTCAGGCCTCATCTTCCGTCTCCCAGATCGTCACGCGCCCCGGCGGGCGCGATAGGAGATGCGTCCAGATCGCCGTCGGGAGCGGGAGCCGGCCGCGCCTCCAGCGCCCCCGGGCTCTCGCCCGGCCGGACGAGAGGAGGGCGCGTTGGCCCGCCTCGCCGAGCCGCGACCGCGATGACCCCGACCAGGCAGCCCACGAGGATGCAAACCGCGAGCATCGTGCCGAATCCGATCTGGCCATCCCCGACCATGAGCAGGAGCTGCCACGGCGCGGTGATCCCAAGCTCGAGCCGACCCGCGACGTTGCCGACGACGGCGGCCAGCGGGAGCAGGGAGATCACCGCCCCGAGCGTGACCGCCGGCCAGGGAAGGCTGCGCTCTCTCCGGGCGTCGAGCAGCCAGACGTGCGCGATCGGCACCAGCAGGAGGGCCAAGAACGGATTGGCAAGCCAGGCCAGGAGCACGGCACCGACAGAGATGAGTCCGAGCGCCGGCGCTGCCGCGTCCCTCCCCAGCCCAGAGGGGATACGCCATCCCCGGATCGCGTAGTAGCCGCCGAGCACGATCAGCGCGAGCAACGTCATCACGACGATCTCGCCCGCGCCGATCCGGAAGCGGCCGGGGTCGAACGGAAAAGTCGGCTGCGCCACGATCCCGAGCCCGGTGAGGATGTAGAGGAACAGCAGCGCCGCCAGCGGAGGCAGGCCCCTGGAGACGGACCACCACAGCGCCCAGCCGAGCCGCCGCCGGCGCCGCTTGGCACGGGCGAGCCCGTCGATCGACGCGACGCCCGCCGGAAGGGTGAGTGTCAGCGCAAGCAACGCGAGCGTCCAGCCGGGCACGAGACTGCCGGACAGCGTCACGTAGGCGGATGGGCCGTGGTCCGGTGGACCCGGCGCGGCGTCGAGCGTCACCGCCAGCAGCAGGGCGGCTCGCCCGAAGTCCCCGAGCGTGGCGGTGGAGAGATTCGCGAGTCGGTCCGCCGTGGCCGGCAGCGGCCGCTCTCCCGCCGACGACAAGCCGATCGCGTCGATCCCGCGCTCGATCACGGGCGCCTGGTCCCCCAGGCCGCTCGGAAGCGCAAGCCCGGCCAACTCCCCCATGAGCCCTTGCTCCTGCGGCCGCGCACCGGTCTGGTCCGTGAGGATCCTCGCGGCGGTCCGGGCCCACCCCGAGGACGCGCTCTGGGGCCCGTCCGACGTCTCGAGCAGCGAGGGCTGGCGCGGAGTGGCCGAGCCCGGCTGCCACAGCACGATCAAGCCGTCGATCAGGTCGCGCTGCGGGAACTCGGAGGCGAACTGCCTTGCGCCCAGCGCGCCGGCGCTGCCGCCGTCCGTCGACACGAACGTCAGCGTCTTCTTGTGCGTGGTGCTGGACAGCTCCTTCACCAGCTCGAGCAGGGTGGCGGTTGCCGCCGCGCTCGACGCGGCGCCGGGGCCGCTGGCCGAATCGCGGGAGGCCATGACGACGATGCTCCGGGGGGACGCGCCGGGCAGGGTCAGGATCACGTTGCGGAGCTGTACGTCCTTGCCGTCGAAGCTCCCCGTGAATCGCTGCTCGGCCACCTGACCGTCGCGCACCGCCCTGAACCGATGCTCGACCATGTCGCCGATCGCCGCGTCGCCCTGGCTTCCGGGCGTCCTGACGGGTGCGTCGTCGACGATCTGGTGCGCGATCTTCGTGGCGGCGTCCTCGTCGAACTCGGCCGGCGCCACGACCGGCGAGAGCGCTGCAGGCGGGGCCTGCAGCGCGAACAGCAGGACCACGATGGCGACGAGCGCGGGTAGGTAAGCCGCGCGGTAGACGCGGAAATCGATCACGGCCGGAGGGGCAAACTACCCTTTGGGCACTCTCGACCGTGCCCAGCGCGGCAAACACAGGCTCCACCCGCATCCTGCTCGTCGACGACGAGCAGTCGGTGCAGACCCTGCTCATGTACCCGCTCATCAAGGAGGGCTACGAAGTGGTGTCGGCCCACGACGGGCGAGAGGCCCTCGATCGATTCGCGGACGCAGCGGTTCGATCTCGTCGTGCTGGACATCATGCTCCCCCACATCGACGGGATCGAGGTATGCAGGCGCATCCGGAGCCGGAGCCAAGTGCCGATCATCATGCTGACCGCCAAGGACGACGAGATCGACAAGGTGCTCGGCCTCGAGATGGGCGCCGACGACTACATCACCAAGCCGTTCTCGGTCCGTGAGTTTCGAAGCCGCGTCCGAGCCGCCCTGCGGCGTACCGAGATGCTCCGCGGCAGGCCGGGCGGCGAGGAGCCCATCGCGATCGGCGACCTGAAGATCGACTTCGAGCGCCGGGCGGTGAGCATGCGGGACGGAGGCCTGCGGCTGACGTACGTGGAGTTCGAGGTATTGGCCGCCCTCGCACGCTCGCCGGGCCGCGTTCACACCCGGGAGATGCTGCTCGAGCAGGTGTGGGGTGACTCGGCGTACCGCGACTCCCGCACGATCGACGTGCACATCCGCCACCTGCGGGAGAAGCTCGAACGCGACCCGCGCTCGCCCGAGTATCTGCTGACGGTGCGCGGGGTCGGGTACCGGTTCCGCGACAAAGAGGAATAGAGCTTGATCCTGGGCAGCGTCCGCAACCGGCTCGCGCTGGCGTTCTTCGGAATCACGGCCGCCGCGATCGGATTCGTCTACCTCTTCCACGCCCTGGTTGGCCACCAGGTCCTGATCGCCGCCGGCGTTGCCCTCGTCGGCGCTGCCGCCGGCGGCTGGGCGGTCGCCGGGATCCATGCGAAGCGGCTCAGGCGCCTGGAGGCTAGCGGCCGAGCGACTGGCGGAGGGGGATTTCTCGACGCCGGTGCCGGACGAGGGAAACGACGAGGTGGGCCAGCTCGCCGCCGCCCTCGACGAGATGCAGCGACGCCTCGGGCAACTCGACAGCGCCCGCAGGGACTTCATCGCCAACGCGTCGCATGAGCTTCGCACCCCGATCTTTTCGCTCGGGGGCTTCGTGGAGCTGCTCGACGAGGAGGAACCGGACCCGGCGGCGCGCAAGGAGTTCGTGCGCACGATGCGGGAGCAGGTCGAGCGGCTGACCAAGCTGACCGCCGATCTCCTCAACCTGTCGAAGCTCGACGCAGATGCGTTGGAGTTCAGGTCCGAGCCGGTCGACCTGCTCAACGTCGCGCGCCGGGTGGCCCGCGAGTTCGGCCCAGCAGCGGAGCGGCACAAGTCCGCGATCGAGCTCCGCGGCAACGGGAGCGCCGAGGCGGTGGCCGACGCCGATCGGGTCGCGCAGATCATGCGTATCCTGCTCGACAACGCGCTTACGCACACGCCGGAGGGCACCTCGATCTCGATCACATCGCAGCTTCAGGACGGGACGGCGAGTCTGGTCGTGAGCGATGACGGGCCCGGCGTCGATCCGCACGAGAGCGCCCGCGTGTTCGACCGCTTCTACACGGGCGATCGGGTGAGCGGCTCCGGCCTCGGCCTGGCGATCGCTCGTGAGTTCACGCTCCACATGGGGGGAGAGCTGGCGATGTCGTCGCGCCGCGGGCTCACGGAGTTCACGCTCCGGCTCCCCGCGCCGGCGATGGAGGGGGCGCCGGCTTGAGCGGATGGCGGGCGCCCCTCGCCGCGCTGCTGGCCGCCGCGGTGCTGGGGTTCGGGGGGTGCGGCGGCGACTCCGGCGACTCCGGATCCGTGACCACGGTCGCGGCTCCGAGCACGTCGCAGCAGAAGTCCGTCGTCGTGTCCTCGCACGGCGCGTCGTTCGATCCGGAGGCCGTCTACCAGCAGGCGGCCCCCGGGGTGGTCACGATCCGGTCGATCTTCTCCGGGGGAAGCCTTTCGAGCGTCTTGGGGGGCAGCGGCTCCGCCGCCCAGGGGTCCGGCTTCGTGATCTCCGACGGCGGCGAGATCGCGACCAACGCCCACGTGGTGACCGATGGCGAGGGCGGCGGCGGCCCGATCCACGAGGCGAAGGAGGTCTACGTGCAGTTCGCGGATCGAAACCAGGTTGCCGCGAGCATCGTCGGATTCGACCCCAACGCCGACGTCGCGCTGCTGAAGGTGGACCCGTCGGGGTTGGACCTGCACCCGCTCCAGCTCGCGACCAACGAGCAGGTCCAGGTCGGACAGCCGGTCGCGGCGATCGGCAGCCCGTTCGGCGAGGACCGGTCGCTGTCGGTGGGCGTCGTCTCGGCGACCGACCGCTCCATCCCGTCCCTCACCAGGTTCCAGATCGAGGGAGCGGTTCAGACGGATGCCTCGATCAACCCGGGCAACTCCGGTGGCCCGCTGCTCGACGCCGACGCCAACGTCGTCGGGATCAATCAGCAGATCAACACCACCTCGGGCGGCAACGAGGGGGTCGGCTTCGCCGTGCCGATCGCCCTCGTGGCTCATTCGCTTGACGAGCTCCGCAGCCAGGGGTCCGTCAAATACGCGTACATCGGGGTGTCGACCCAGTCTCTCTACCCGCAGCTCGCCGACCGGCTCGGCATCCCGTCCGACACGGGGGCCCTGGTCGCGAAGGTGATCTCGGGCGGCCCCGCCGCCGACGCCGGCCTCAAGGGCTCGGACCAGAAGATCCGGTTCCAGGGTCAGGAGATCAGCGCCGGGGGGGACGTGATCGTGGCGGTGGACGGCCACCAGATCGTCACCGAGGCCGATCTACCGAGGCTGATCTCCCACTTCAATCCGGGCGACACGGTGACCGTCCAGATCATCCGCGACGGGCAGCGCCAGGACGTCGACGTCAAGCTCGGCGAGCGGCCGGGGACCGGCGGCTAGCGCTCGATGGATCCTCTTGGATCGCCCCGCGCGCTCGCGGTGGAGCTGGCCGGGGCGCTTCGGGCCGAGGTCGCCCCACAGCTCGGCGGAGACGCGGGCCGCGCCCACGCCGGTGAGGCCGAGGGCGGCGACGTCACCTTCCAGATCGACGAGCACGCCGAGGCGTTCCTGGAGCGATTTCTCGCGAAGCGGGCTCCGGACGTCGCGTTCTACTCCGAGGACCGCGGGCTGGTGTCGCCGGGCGGGGCCGAGTGGGTACTGGTCGTCGATCCGATCGACGGCACCCGGCCGGCGATCGCGGGGTTCGAGGCCGCGTGCGTGTCCGTCGCCGCCGCCCCACTCGACGGCGGGGCCTCGCCCACGGAGCCGACCATGGGGGACGTGCGCGTCGGCTGCGTGGTCGAGATCAAGTCCGGACGGACGTTCGTCGGCGAGCGCGACGGCGGGCTCGAGCCGGCCCCGACGCTGTCCGCGAACGTGGACGTCTCGCGGATGTTCTGGGCCTACGGGCTCCGGGGCCGCCCGATGCGGGCGATCGCCGAGGTCGTGGGCGACCTCATCGACGCGTCGTCGGTTGGCGGAGGGACCTTCGACCTCGGCTCGGCGACCTTCGACATCACCCGCATCGTCACCGGCCAGCTCGACGCGTACGTCGAGCCCGGGCCGAGGATCGTGGCCGACGTCCCGGGAATGCGGGCCGAGTTCGAGCGGGTGGGAGGAGGCGCCGTCCTCAACAACTCGCCCTACGACCTAGCCGCGGCCGCGCTGATCCTGGAGGAGGCGGGCGGCATGATCACCGATGCCTACGGGGAGCCGCTCGGTGGCCGCCCGATCCTGGGCTCGGGCGCCGAATATCAGCTCTCGTGCGTCGCAGCGGCGACCCCCGAGCTCCACGCGACGATCCTCCGGGAGCTGGACGCCGGGGTGCAACGGCTGAGGCAAAAAGTAGGCTGACGCGCATGCTTCAGGACGTCGCCCTCGGCGCCAAGTCGCTCTCCGACTACACACACCTGGTCGGCCGCGGGCTCGTCGAGGAGATCCGCGAGCGCGCCGCGCCGTTGGTCGGCAAGCGGGTTCTCCACGTGAGCGCCACCGCGTTCGGCGGAGGCGTGTCGGAGATCCTGTACACGCTCGTGCCGCTGATGCGGGACGTCGGCCTCGACGTCCACTGGCGGGTGATCCTCGGCAGGGAGGAGTTCTTCAACGTCACCAAGCTGATGCACAACTCCCTCCAGGGTGATCCCCAGTCGATCTCCGAGCAGCAATGGGAGGTGTTCGAGGCCTACAACGCGATGAACGCGCAGGGGCTCGAGGACGAGTGGGACGTGGTCATCGTGCACGACCCCCAGCCCGCTGGCCTGCGGGAGAACGCGGCCGACCGATCGAAGCTGTGGATCTGGCGCTGCCACATCGACCTCTCCACCCCCAACGAGGAGACCCTGGCCCGCCTCCTGCCCCTCCTGCGAGACTACGACGAGTCGATCTACCACATGGAGAAGTACGTCCCCAAGGGCCTGGACGGGAGCGTTCGGATCATCCCGCCGGCGATCGACCCGCTCTCGCCCAAGAACATGGCGCTCTCCCCGGAGGACGCGTCCTTCGTCTGCCAGCAGTTCGGGATCGACGTCGAGCGGCCGCTCATCTGCCAGGTCTCCCGGTTCGATCCCTGGAAGGACCCCATGGGCGTGATCGACAGCTTCCGCCTCGTCCGCGAGCAGATGTCCGACGTCCAGTTGGCGCTGGTGGGCTCGATGGCCACGGACGACCCGGAGGGCTGGGAGTTCTTCCACCGCACGTTCAGCTACGCGGACGGCGATCCCGACATCAAGATCCTCAACAACCTGAACAACGTGGGCGCGATCGAGGTGAACGCATTCCAGTCCCAGGCCGACGTGATCGTGCAGAAGTCGCTGCGAGAGGGGTTCGGCCTCACCGTCACCGAGGCGATGTGGAAGGTGCGGCCTGTGGTCGCCGGAAACGTCGGCGGCATCCCGCTGCAGATCGAGGACGGGGAGACCGGATTCCTGGTCTCCTCGCCAGAGGAGGCCGCCCAGCGCGCGCTCACAGTGCTCGGCGACCCCGAGCTGGCCAAGCGCCTCGGGCGTGCCGGCAAGGAGCGCGCGCGGGAGATGTTCCTGACTCCGCGCCTGCTGCGCGACTGGCTCGAGCTGTTCGGGGACCTCGGGCTGTGAGCGCCGGGGGAGAGTGCGCGTGAACGAGGACCGCCGCCTGGTGATCGTCTCCAACCGGGGCCCGGCGGAGTTCCACCGCTCCGAGGACGGAGAACGCACGGTGCGGCGCGGCGGCGGGGGGCTGGTGACGGCGCTGAGCGGGCTGGTGGCCCATCGCGGGGCTCTGTGGATCGCCTCCGCGATGACCGAGGAGGACATCCTGGTCAGCCGCGAGGCGGAGGGCCGGCCCGTGACCCAGGAGATCGACGGGGTGAGCTACGACGTGCTGCTCGTCGAGAGCGATCCCGTCGCCTACGACCGGTTCTACAACGTGATCGCCAACCCGATCCTGTGGTTCATCCAGCACTACCTGTGGGACCTCTCGAACGCCCCCGACATCCGCCAGGAGGAAGCGGACGCTTGGCGGTACGGATACGAGACGGTCAACGCCGACATCGCGACGGCGGTGCTCGAGGCCGTGAAGGAGGACTCGGAGCCCCTCGTGATGCTCCACGACTACCACCTCTACAGCTGTCCGGCCCTCCTCCGCGAGGCGCGGCCGGACGCGTTCCTCCACCACTTCGTCCACATCCCCTGGTCCCAGCCGGACAGCTGGCGGATCCTTCCGGGGCGAATGAGGGAGCGGATCTATCGCGGCCTGCTGGCCAACGACATCATCGGCTTCCACACCACCGCCTACTGCCGGAACTTCCTCCACTGCTGCCGTGAGCTCATGGAGCTCGAGGTCGACTACGAGGCCGGGGCGGTGCTGCACTCCGGGCGCCAGACCTGGGTGCGGGCCTACCCGCTGGGCATCGATGCGCGCCGACTCGAGCGGGCGGCCGCCTCCGAGGAGGTGGCCGAGTACGAGGCGGAGCTCCTGCGGCGCCGCCGCGACCACATGCTCCTGCGAGTCGACCGCGCCGACCTGTCGAAGAACGTGCTGCGTGGATTCACGGCCTTCGACACCTTCCTGCAGCAGCACCCCGAGTTCCGCGAACGGGTGACGTTCATCGCCCACCTCCAGCCATCGCGGACGGACGTGCCGGAGTACGCCGAGTACCTGGAGCGGATCGAGGCCCTGGTCGCGGTCGTCAACCACCGCCACGGAACCACCGACTGGATGCCCATCGACTTGCGAATCTACGAGAACTTCCCGGAGGCGGTGGCCCGCTACAAGCACTTCGATCTGCTGATCGTCAACTCGCTCTTCGACGGCATGAACCTGGTCGCCAAGGAGGCGCCGGCGGTCAACACCCGTGACGGCGTGGTGATGCTGTCGGAGAACACCGGCGCCCACGAGGAGCTCGGCGACTGCACGCTCTCGGTGAACCCGTTCGACACCCAGGAGCAGGCGGACACGATCTACCGCGCGCTGACCATGGACGCCGAGGAGCGCGCGCTCCGGGCGAGCCGCCTGCGGGAGATCGTGCACGAGCGCGATCCGGGCGTCTGGATCGACGAGCAGCTCGCCGACATCCGGGCCAAGCGGGAGGCGCACGCGGCCGCTTAGCCGCCGCCCGCCGTTCGCGGGCCTCAGCCGACGACCGTCACGTGTTCGACGCTGGAGGTCCCGGCCTCGTACGGGTAGCCGCGCTGTCTCGGGACCACGCGCTCGAAAGCCGTATCGCCGCCGCCCCGTGGTGGAGCGGAAGCGGTACTCGGCCCTGTAGATGCCGCGGGCGCCCGCGAGGCCGCTTCGCACGTCGACCCAGCGGCGTCCAGATCGCGCCTGAATCCTCACCCGGCGTCCCCGGTTCTCCGGTCCCGGCAGCCAGACCGTGAAGCGCACCCGGCTGCCGTTGGCGATCGGGTGGCGCGGGCGAAGGCGCAGACGGGGCCGAACCGGGACATCGAGCCGGAGATAGCGCTCGACGGCCGCAGCCGCGCTCGGCCAGCAGGCGATTCGCACCTCGCGGCTCGGGCCCTCGGGAAGCTGCACTCTGAATCGCCCGCGCTCGCCGGCCACGGGGGCGGCCACCACTCGCTCGGCCGCTCCCGCGCAGCCGCACGCGCGTGGCCAGGCAGACGCGCGCGCCCGGGACGCCCAGCTCCTGAGCGTCGAGGACGCGGCCGACGACCGACGGAGCGGCGGCCCCGCTGGCGCAGGCGGGCCCGCAACGTGGTCGCGCCGCCGATCTCGGAGACCGGGCAGAGGTTGTCCACCCTGACCCGGCGCCTGGCGCAGGAGCGGTTCGCGGCCGTGGTCACGGCGTAGTCCGCCGCGCAGACCCGGACCAGGTTCGGGCCCTGGCGGAACGGGGGAGAGGCCGTCGCGGCCGCCAACCGGGTCGCTCGCGCGGCCCGGGCAGGGCTGAAGGCGGAGCGCGATCCTCGTGACCAGGCGACAGCGGACGGTGTGGGCCGTGATGGGCACGCCGTTGACCTGGAGCAGGATCCGCCGGACGCCGCGCGCCGACGTCGGCGGCCAACGGAGCGACGGTCTGCAGGCCGCGCCGGCTTCCGGGCCCGAACAGCGAGCCATCGAGGCTCAGCGTCGGATCCACGCGATCCCCGAGGACGAGCGCCACCCGCTTGACCCGTATCCCGGCGCCTCGACCGCGCGGGCAACCGGAGGGACGCTCGCAGCGGAGCCGGGCGCCAAGGCTCCGAGCAGCCGCACCAGCCCATCTGAATCGCCGCAGCTCGGGCGTCGGATTGGCGAAGGGGGTCGGCCGACCCGCCGGGTCGAGGAGCAGCTCGGGGACCTGGCCGTGCGCCGAGCGGCCGGCCGCCTTCACGCTGAGCGCCGAGATGGCCGTGCCCCTGGGGGCGCGAATCACCCAGGCACCCCAGGCGCCGACGCCGGAGGCGCCCTGGCGCCGGCGCACCCGGAGCCCGTTTCCGCCCGCCCTGCACGAAGCATCGGACCGGTAACGCCGCGAGTTGCGCTCGAAGGTCGCATCGGCGTGGAATGCGTCCAGATCGGGGTTGCAGAGCGCCGCCCGGTAAATCCCGGCCCGCGCGGCGGCCGGCCACGCGAGTGCGAGAGCCGCGAGCACGCGTGATCGCCGCCACCGCCCTACGGCCGATCCAGCCCGCGCTCGGCGAACGCACTGCTTGACCCTCGCCGCTCAACGCTCGAACCCGAACTCGGATGGGTGGGGCGCGGGCTCCGGCGGATCGGGCTGCGGGGGAGTCGGCGGTGGCGGGGGAGCGGGAGGCCTCGGCGGGGCGACCGGCCCCGAAGAGGTCGCCGGCGCGGGAGCCGCCTCGACGGTCGGGGTGGCAGTGCGTACGGGCGCCGGCGTGGGCGCTGGCCCCGGGGGATTGCGGGCACCGCCGGCTCATGTGCCTTGGACCCGCGCGGGTGTACGGGGCTGGTGCTCGTGGGGTGAATCGCCGTCGGACAGGGTGCCGGCCCTCGCGGCCGCGCTCTCGATGCCGAGGACGGCGGTGGCGGTCAGCCGGTGGTGGCGGCGCATCGACCGCGGACGCGAACCCCACGTCCGATTCGAGGGGAGGGGGCTCCGGCCGCCGGAGCAGGCCGGGCAGCGCCGCTGCGAGGGCCACGCACGCGGCCCCGCCGGCGCCGAGCTTGGCGACGTTCTCCCAACGGATCCGCGATCGGCTTGCCATCGACCCTCACAACCCCGGGGGGCGACCGGACGCCCCCGCGGCAGGACGGCGGAGTTCTCCCCGCTATAGTCGTCCGCCGCTCTTGGCGGCAACCACGAACAGGGAATATGAGCTCGTCCTGATGCTCGATCCGGAGATTCCGGAGGAGCGGCGCGAGCAGATCACCTCGGAGGCGCGAACGCGCATCGAGTCGGGCGGCGAGCTCAAGCACGACACCTCGTGGGGCATGCGCAAGCTCGCCTACGAGATCCGCCAGCGCACCGAGGCGGACTACCGATTCTTCCGATTCGAGACCGGCGGCGAGCTCTTGAACGAGCTCGACCATAACCTTCGGATCGCGGACGGCGTGCTGCGCTTCCGCATCTTCAAGGTCGACCCACGGTTGCCGGCGACCGTTCCGCCTGCGCCGGTGGCGAGCACCGCATCGGCTCCGGCCCGCGGCTCGCGGCGCCAGCAGGGGGGGCCGCCGCGCGAGGAGCGCGAGCCCGCCAAGGAGGCGTCAGAGCCCGCCGCCGAGAAGGCATCCGAGGCGCCCGCGGCCGAGCCGGCGCCCGAGGGAGCCCCTGCCGCCGAGGAGGTGGCCGAGGCGCCCGAGCCGGCGGCCGAGGGAGCTCCCGCCGCCGAGGAGGCGCCAGCGCCCGCCGCCTCACCGGAGAGCGAGGGTGAGGGCGAGGAGCCCGCCCCGGCATCGCCGGAAGGCCAGGGCTCGGAGCCCTCCGAGTCCACCTAAAGCCGCTCGTTGCGCTTTCCTCTCCTCCTCGGGGGGCGAGAACGCGCCGACTCCGTCCTTAGACTTGGGAGCCGATCAAACGAGTCGAGGAAGGTGCTGAGCGAATGGCCGCCACCAATCTGAACGTCGTAGTCGTCACGGGCAACCTGACCCGGGACCCGGAGCTGCGGAGCTTGCCGAGCGGGACCTCGGTCTGCAAGCTGCGCATAGCCGTCAACAGCCGCCGGAAGGATCAGAGCGGCGAGTGGGTGGACAAGCCGAACTATTTCGACGTCACGGTGTGGGGTGCGCAGGGCGAGAACTGCGCCACCTATCTCTCCAAGGGTCGTCCGGTGGCCGTGGAGGGCCGCCTCGATTGGCGCGAGTGGGAGGCACAGGACGGATCGAAGCGCCAGAGCGTCGAGATCATCGCCAACTCGGTCCAGTTCCTCGGCTCCCGCGACGAAGCCGGTGGCGGCGGCAACGGCATCACCCCGCGCTCCGACGTCCCCGCGGACACCTCGGACTTCGAGGACTCCGAGCCCGCCGGGGTCGGCTCGTCGAGCGACGACATTCCGTTCTGAGTTCCGCGCCGATCCGCGCTTGGCCCGCGGGATCGGCCCCAGCTATCATCCCCCTCTGCGCCGCCCGGACCAGGCGGCGCCTGTGCGAGAGCGTGGAGAACGTTAGCGACAAGCGGGGGTGGGCCTGATGGCCCGCCGGCAGCGCGCCCCGGTCGGAGCCCAAGGTGGCCCGGGCGGCGGGCGCAGGCGCCCGCGCGGCGCGGATCGCTTCCGGCCGCGCAAGTACACCCGAATCAACGTCGAGCAGATCGACTACAAGGACCTGGCGACGCTTCGGCGGTTCATCTCCGACCGCGGCAAGGTTCGCTCACGCCGCGTGACCGGCCTGTCGCGTCGCCACCAGAAGCAGCTCGCGGTCGCCGTCAAGCGCGCCCGCGAGATCGCGCTCCTGCCCTACGTCGGCGAGCGTTAGGGCCCGACGAGATGGCGCAGGCGATCCTCCTCAAGGACGTTGACAGCCTGGGCAAGGCCGGCGAGGCGATCGACGTGTCGCCCGGCTATCTGCGGAACTACCTGCTCCCGCGAAAGCTGGCCCAGCCTGCGACGGACCGATCGCTCGAGGAGGCCCGCCGCCGACGGGAGGCCGCCGAGCGCGCTGCGCGCGAGGCCTCGGAGCGCGCCGAGGAGACCACCGCCCTGCTCTCGAAGACCGTGCTGACGATCCAGCACCGGGCCGGCGAGGACGGGAAGCTCTATGGCTCGGTGACGGCAAAGGAGATCGCCGAGGCGATCGCCGAGGCGAGAGGCCTCAAGGTGGACAACAAGAAGATCCGGCTCGAGAGCCCGATCCGCGAGATCGGCACCTACATGGTCGAGGTCGAGGTCGGCACCGAAACGGCGCGGATCAAGACGATCGTCGCCGAAGAGAAGTAACGAGCCGGCCCCCGAACGCTTTAGCGCCAGTTTGCGGGAACGCGCGTCACGGCCTGCGCGCCCGTGTGATTTCCTCGCGACCGGGGCCGGGACGGGGCGAAATCCGCCGCCTCGGGGCCTCTAATAGACGGAGCTGATGCGCTCCGCCCAGCCCGAAGCACGCGAAATGCCCACCGCCGAGACCCACGTCCCGCCCCAGAACCTCGAGGCCGAGGCATCGGTGCTCGGAGCGATGATGGTCTCCGAGGGGGCGATCTCGCCGGTGATTCTGGACGTGCGCCTGCAGGCCGAGGACTTCTACCGCGAGCGCCACCGGATCGTGTTCCGAGCGATCACCGGGCTGTACGAGCAGAGTGAGCCGGTGGACGCGCTCACGGTCTCCGAGCAGCTCACCCAGCGCGGCGAGCTGGAGGAAGCCGGCGGCAAGGAGGCCATCTCAGAGCTGGCCTCCACCGTCCCCGTGCCGGGCAACGCGGGCCACTACGCGCACATCGTCAAGCAGAACTCCCTCCTCCGGAGGCTGCTCGCGACCTCCCAGCAGATCCAGAAGTCCGTGCACGATCACGAGGGGGAGCCCGCGGAGCTCGTCGAGCGCGCCGAGACGCTGCTGTTCAAGGTGGCCCACGAGGATCAGTCGAAGGACTTCAAGAGCGTCGCGGAAGTCCTGCACGTCGAGATCGACCGCCTGGAGGCCCTGTCGAAGGGAGACCGCGACGTGACCGGGACGCCTTCCGGCTTTCGGGATCTCGACGCGAAGCTGGGCGGATTCCAGCCGGGAAACCTGATCGTGATCGCCGCGCGGCCCTCGCTCGGCAAGTCCGCACTCGTGTGCAACATCGCGGAGAACGTTGCCTCGAAGCACGGAAAGCCGGTCGCCTTCTTCTCCCTCGAGATGTCCGAGGCGGAGCTCGCCCACCGCTTCATCTCGTGTCGATCGAGAATCCCGAACGACAAGCTCCGCAAGGGCAACGTCGCCGCGCGCGACTGGCCGCGCGTCGTGCGGGCCTGTAACGAGCTCGATCAGGTCCCTCTGTGGCTCGACGACTCCTCCGACCTGAGCCTGCTCGAGCTGCGGGCCAAGGCGCGTCGGCTTGCGTCCAGCCAGGGCGGGCTCGGGCTCGTGATCGTCGATTACCTCCAGCTGATGCGCGCCGAGGACCCGCGCGCCAACCGGGTGGAGCAGGTGAGCCAGTTCAGCCGCGGCCTCAAGATCCTCGCGCGGGAGCTCGGGGTCCCCGTGATCGGCATCTCGCAGCTGTCCCGCGCCCCGGAGCAGCGACCCGGCGGTCGGCCCATGCTGTCCGACCTCCGCGAGTCCGGCGGCATCGAGCAGGACGCCGACGTCGTGATCTTCATCTACCGGGCGTCCAAGTACGACGAGGACGCCGACCCCAGCGAGGCCGACCTGATCGTCTCCAAGCACCGCAACGGCCCCACCGGAGACGTGCCGGTCGTGTTCCTGGAGCAGTACCCCCGGTTCGTGGACCGGGCGGCCGGCTCGGACCGCCCGATGGAGCAGCGGCCCGGGGAGGGCCCACCGCTGGTCGACTTGGCCGAGGAGGCGTGAGCACCCCGCCGCGACCGGTGCGGCTGGCCGCGACGGGCGACGCCCAACCGGCCTGCCCGCTCGGGGTCTGCGACGGCTCGGGGTGGATCCTCGGTCCCGAGGACGTCGCCAGGCCGTGCGAGTGCCGGGCGCGCCGCGCAGCGAAGCGTCGCGCGCGCGGCGTGGCCTCGGCGATCCCGCGCAAGTACCAGGGCGTCAGCCTCGACAGGCCGCCGGTCTCCGACATGGCGCGCCACCCCGGACGCGCCCCGGTGTACGACGCGGTCAAGGAGTTCATCGAGGCGATCGACGAGCGTCTCGACGAAGGCGCGGGCATCTGGCTGATGGGCGACGTCGGCACCGGCAAGACGACGCTCGCGATGCTGGTCTCGAAGGCCGCGGTGGAGTCCGAGCGAACGGTCGCCATCTACTCGCTCCCGCGGCTCCTGTCCCGGATCCGCCGCACCTACGATGCTGAGGCCGGGGAGCAGTCCTATCTCGGCTTCTTCGAGCGTTTGACCTCGGTCGATCTCCTCCACATCGACGACCTCGGAGCCGAGAAGCGCAGCGACTGGGTGCTGGAGCAGCTCTACGCGATCGTCAACGAGCGCTACGAGGCCCAGCGCTCGATGGTCGTGACCACGAATCTCGACCAGGCGGCGCTCGAGGACCAGATCGGCCCGCGCACGGTCTCGCGCCTCGTCGAGATCTGCGGGGACCCGCTGCCCCTCTTCGGCGAGGACCTTCGCTACCGCGTTGCCTGATTTGAGGGGCTTTGACCCCGAAACAGGCGTGTAAGTGCGCCGCCAGGCGTCCGCAGGCAATTCGTGAACGCCGCACAGGTAGAGCCTGCAATAGGTTTGCGGGCGTCCAGCGAGAGGAGGAACATGCACGCAGGCGTGCGGAAGTACCAGGTGGTCGAGGATCAGATCGCTGAGCTGTCGCGGCGGATCGAGGAAACGTTCGCGCCGCGGCTCTCGGGCATTCCGGGGTTCGGCGGCTACTACGTGGTCGACGCCACCCACGGCATCGTGATCACGGTGACGCTGGGCGAGGACGCGGCGGCGGTCGAGCGCTCCACTGAGCTCGCGGCCGAGTTCGTGCGTGACGAGCTGGCCGATCTCGAGGTCGAGCGGGTCGAGGCCGCGCACGGCGAGGTGACGGTCGAGCGGGCGGCCTGAGGCACGCGCTGAGCAACACCGAGCGCGCGCGTCCCTGGCGCACTCCATAATCACGCGAGCAAATGCCTGGAATCGTGATCGTCGGCGCCCAGTGGGGCGACGAGGGAAAGGGAAAGCTGACCGATCTGCTCGCGGAGCGGGCGGACGTCGTGGTGCGCTTCCAGGGCGGCAACAACGCCGGGCACACGATCGTCCGCGACGGCGAGGAGTTCAAGTTCCACCTGATCCCGTCCGGGATCCTCTACCCGGGGAAGACCTGCGTGGTCGGGAACGGGGTGGTGATCGACCCGGCGGTGCTGATCTCGGAGCTCGACGGCCTGCGGCGCCAGGGAATCGACCACTCGGGCCTGCGGATCTCCGCCAACGCCCATCTGGTCATGCCCTACCACGTGATGCTCGACACCGCGGGCGAGGCGAGGCTCGGCAAGCTCGAGATCGGGACGACGAAGCGCGGCATCGGCCCGTGCTACGCGGACAAGGCGGCGCGCCTGGGGATCCGGGTCCAGGATCTCCTCGACGCCAAGATCCTGCGCAAGAAGATCATGGCCGCCCTCGAGCCCAAGAAGCAGATGCTCCGCCCCTTCGTTCGCGACCCGAAGCTCGATCTGCACGCGATGACCGAGGAGTACCTGCGCTACGGCCACCGGATCGAGCCGTTCATCGCGGACACCGCCCACCTGTGCTGGGAGGCGCTCGACGCGGGGCGCACCGTGATCTTCGAGGGGGCGCAGGGAACGCTGCTCGACCTCGACCACGGCACCTACCCGTTCGTCACCTCGTCCAATCCGATCGCGGGCGCCGCATGCGTCGGAGCGGGGGTGGGCCCGGCTGACATCGACGAGGTCTGGGGCGTAGCCAAGGCTTACGCGACCAGGGTGGGCGCCGGCCCGTTCCCCACCGAGCTGGACGACGACCTCGGGGCCCATATCCGCGAGCGCGGTGGCGAACGTGGCACCACCACAGGCCGCGACCGCCGGACAGGCTGGCTGGACCTGGTCGCGCTTCGCTACGCAGTCCGTCTCAACCGCATGTCGGCCCTCGCGATCACCAAGCTCGACGTGCTCGCCGGGATCGACCCGCTGCGCGTCGCGGTTCGCTACCGCTCGAGCGAGGGCGCCCTGCTCGACGAGCTCCCATATCACCAGTCCGTACTTCACGCGGCTGAGGCCCAGTACGAGGAGCTCCCGGGCTTCGACGACGACATCGGCGAGTGCCGGAGCGAGTCCGAGCTTCCCCGCGAGGCCCGCGACTATCTCGACTTCGTGGCCGAACACGCCGGGGCCCCGATCCGCCTCGTCGGGGTGGGGCCGGGTCGCGATCAGGTGATCTGGATGGGCGAGGCCGAGCGCCACCTGCGGGCGGCATAGACTCACCCGCCATGTTCGACAAGGTCCTGGTCGCCAACCGGGGCGAAATCGCCATCCGGGTCATACGGACGCTCGAGGAGATGAGCATCCGCTCGGTCGCCGTGTACTCCGAGGCCGACCGCGATGCGCCCCACGTCGCCGAGGCAGACGAAGCGCACCTCATCGGGCCGCCGGTGCCCGCCGAGAGCTATCTAAACGTCGACCGGCTGCTGGAGACCGCCAGCGCCGCCGGCGCTCAGGCGATTCATCCCGGCTACGGGTTCTTGGCCGAGAACGCCGGGTTCGCCGGCGCCTGCGAGGAGGCCGGGATCACGTTCATCGGCCCCCCGGCGAGCGCGATCGAGGCGATGGGCTCGAAGACCCGCGCACGGGAGCTGATGGCGGCTGCGGGCGTGCCGATCGTGCCCGGCACGACGGCTCCCGTCGAGAGCGTCGCGGACGCCGCGACGGAGGCGAGGAAGATCGGCTATCCGGTCGCGTGCAAGGCCGCCGGTGGAGGCGGGGGCAAGGGATTTCGCGTGGCGGCTTCGGAGGACGAGCTGGAGGAGGCCTTCGAGGGGGCCGCCCGGGAGGGGGAGAAGTTCTTCTCCGACCCCACGGTCTACCTCGAGCGCTACCTCGAGGATCCGCGACACGTCGAGGTGCAGGTCCTGGCCGATTCGCACGGCAGCGTGATCCACCTCGGGGAGCGGGACTGCTCGATCCAGCGTCGCCACCAGAAGCTGATCGAGGAGGCGCCCGCGCCGCACGTCGACGACGCGATGCGGGAGCGGATCGGGAAGATCGCCACCGATGCCGCGGCCGCCGTGGATTACCGTTCGGCGGGGACGGTCGAGGGACTGCAGGAAGGCGAGGAGTACTTCTTCCTGGAGATGAACACACGCGTTCAGGTCGAGCACTGCGTGACCGAGATGGCGACCGGGATCGACATCGTCCGCGAGCAGGTGCTGATCGCCACCGGGGAGAGGCTGTCGATGGCCCAGGAGGATGTCGAGCTCCGCGGCCACGCGATCGAGTGCCGGATCAACGCGGAGGCGGCCCACAAGGGGTTCGCGCCGGCCCCCGGGCGGATCGAGACGTACACGGAGCCCGCGGGCCCTGGGGTGCGCGTCGACTCCGGAGTTCGCGCCGGGTCGGAGGTGACCCCGCTGTATGACCCGATGATCGCCAAGCTGATCGTCTGGGACACGGATCGCGAGCGCGCGACCGCGCGCATGCTCCGGGCCCTCGGCGAATACGAGATCGGCGGGCTCACCACGCTGATCCCCTTCCATCGGGCGATCCTGGCGACGGAGCAGTGGCACAGGGCAGAGACCTGCCGGGACCTCCTGGGGGACAAGGAGTGGCTGAAGTCGCTCGCTCCAAGCGAGCCGTCCGCTGCCGTTTCCGGGGGTGAAGGCGGTGAGGGGGACCAACCCCTCCAGGTGCGTGACTACAAGGTCGAGGTCGACGGCCGCCTACACGAGGTCAAAGTGATCGGCGCCGCGCCGGTGGCGGCCAATCCCGGCCCGGCGGCCGGGGCGGGGCGCCCGCCGCGCCGCGAGCGCGCGAGCGCTGGCGCAGCGGGAGGCGGCGCAGGCGACACGCTCGTCTCTCCCATCCAGGGCTCGGTGCTCAAGGTCGCGGTGAGCAACGGGGACGAGGTCGCCGAGGGGGCTCTCATCTGCATCGTCGAAGCGATGAAGATGGAGAATGAGATCACGGCTCATCGTGCCGGCACCGTGGCGGATCTCGGCGTCTCCGAGGGAGGCTCGGTGGCCGCGGGCGAAACGATCGCCCGCA
The DNA here is from genome assembly GCA_963772345.1 of uncultured bacterium. Lineage (GTDB taxonomy): Bacteria > Actinomycetota > Thermoleophilia > Solirubrobacterales > 70-9 > AC-56. The sequence continues at coordinate 207,141 of CAVYXB010000007.1, forward strand.
TCGTAAGCGCGTGAACCGCGACTTCGTCGCTAGCGCCGACCTCCCCTGGAGGGGGCCCGGGCCCGGGCGCCCGGCGTTGCCGCTTCCGCCCGAGAAGATGCCGATCCGGCGTCGGGGCCTGTGGCGCAAGCGCTGGCGCTATCTCGGCGCATTCAGTGACGAGCTGCTGTTGTGCGCGGCCCGGGTACAGGTCGGGCCGATGGGACAGACCTTCTGGGTCATATGGGACCGGGAGGGGCGGCGGATGTGGGAGCGCACGAAGACTCTCCTTCCAGGGGCCCGCGGCGAGGTCTGGACGGAGGTCGCCGGGGGGGACGGACAAGTCGACTACGCGGATGACGGCGGCTCGGTCGTCCGGATCGAGGGCCATCACCCCGAGGCCGGCGAGGTACGGGCGTTCCTGCGTGGCGGGGCCGGCAAGTGGGTGGAGGCCGTCTGCCCGAGCGAGGCGGGCGAGTACGTCTGGACCAGAAAGCGAGTCGACGTGCCGGTCGAATGCGATGTGCGGATCGGCGAGAAGCGCTGGCGGGTGCAGGCTCGTGGAGTGGAGGACGAGTCGGCTGGCTATCACCCGCACCACACGGTCTGGACCTGGTCCGCCGGGGTCGGCACGACGACCGATGGACGCGGCGTAGGCTGGAACCTGGTCTCCGGCATCAACGATCCCCAGGAGCGCTCAGAACGGGGTATTTGGCTGGCCGGCGAGCCGTTCGAGCCCGGTCAGGTCGAGTTCGACGACCTCGAGGCGATCACGTTCGACGACGGAGCGCGGCTCGAGTTCGCGGCCGAGTGCGAGCGCAGCAAGGAGGAGAACAGGATCGTCGCTCGATACTCGTACAGGCAGCCGTTCGGCAGCTTCAGCGGGACGCTTGCGGGCGGGATCGAGCTCGAGCGTGGGCTCGGGGTCATGGAGCACCACGACGCCCGCTGGTGACCGCCGGCAGGATCGCGTTCGCCGCCAACTGGCTCTTCATGAGCCGCAGCCCTCGCTCGATGCGTTTCTCCCGGTACGCGGGGAGAACGCGTCGAGAGCCCGCGGGTGTCAGCCTGGGCGAGCGCCGGTACGTGACCACGGTCGTCCGCCTGCCGGCGGAGATCGCAGGGCAGCTCGCAGCGGCCGGGTCGAGGCTGCTTGGCGCTCGCTCGCCCCATTACCCGTACCCGGCGCCGAGCATCCACCTCACCGTTCTCGGGCTCGCCGACGGCGCCGGACTCGAGGAGGACGTGCGTGAGATCGCGAGGCGGCATCCCCCTTTCGGTGTCGAGGTGAGAGGCCTGAACGTCTCCCGGGAGACCGTGTTCGCGGAGCTCTATCCGGTGGGCTCCGGCCTCAGGGAGCTACGCGAGGCCCTCCGGCTCGTTGAATCGCACGAGCACGGGCCTGCGTCCCGCTGGCTGCGACGACGGCTTGCCCACGCCAACTTGATCCGGTTCGCCGGGCAAGTCGAGCCTGGCCTGCTCGCGGAGGTTGGAAGGCTTCGAGCCGCCCGCTTCGGGCGCTTCGACGTGGCGGAGATCGAGCTGGTTCGAACCGACAAGGTCCTCTCAGACCAGGGCACGCGCACACTGGGCCGGTTCCCGCTGGGACCCGCTTCGGGCACGACGGATCAACCGGGATAGACGCCCTCGACCTGCCAGCGCCAGGGTGGCTCCTCGCGGGCCGGGAAGTCGTAGTGGTTTCGACCGGCGAGCGTCTCGAGCGGCACGAGGCGCGGGTTAGCGCTCTCGAGCAGCGGCGTGGATGCCGTTTCGGTCGACCCGTGGGGAGTCCGCTGTGCGGACAACGCGAGCCCAGCCGAGCGTCGGCCGGTACAGCCAGTACGTCACTTCGACGGTGCCCTGGGCCCGGCGATGGTCCTCGACCGAGGTGAAGGCGGTGACGCGGCGGTTCGAGGCGGTGAGCCCGACGCGGCCCGACGGTACGGCGCAGCTCGGTTGGCGGCAGTATCGAAAGTCGACCGGCGCCAGCGCCTCTCCCGTCGGTCCCGTTAGGGCGGCCGGTATGGGAGCCAGCGCCCGAACCAGGCCCGCGAGCGGCCGACCGTAGGCTTCGGTCAACGAATCGCGCCAGCATGGGCCGGGAAGCCGCGGCGCGCATCGAAGCTTTCGAGCGAGCGCGGAGCCGAGCTCCGGCCCGGCATCGTCCGGTCCGCTGGCGGCGATCGCCGACACCGCCGCCACCAGCAGGAGCGCGACTCCGAGGACGAGCCCGGCCTGCTCCACCGAAGCCGCGCCGCGGGGATGGCGCAATCGCATGCGGCCGAATCTAGGTCCCGCCGGCGCACGCGAGGCGCGCGTACGGTGACGAACCCTCGGCCGCTCGGGGTCTTAGGAGAGCCCCTCGCGAGCCTCGCGGACCAGGGTGACGGCCTCCGGGAACACGATCCGGATCGCATCCCGCACCTGAACCGCCTGCTCGTCGCTGCCACCATTGAGGTCGAGGCGGTTGATCGCTGCCACGGTCATGTCGACCGCCAGCTTGATCGCGTTGTCGGCCCAGGCGACCCGTTGCGCCCCTTGCATCTGCTCCGCCAGCTCTCCGAGGCGCTCCCGAAGCTCGTCCGGGTCGCCGAAGACGTTGAAGCCCTCGCTTCCTTCCATGTCTCGATCTTAGAGGTCCGTGGCGCTCGCCCCGGTGGCGTGGGCTTCCAGCGGCTGGCGCTGAGGTAGCCTGAGGCCCGTGGCGCTCCCTGCCCCCTCCGAGTCCGCGACAGCCCTCGTCACGGGCGCGTCGTCCGGCATCGGCGAGGCCGTCGCGCGCGAGCTCGCCTCGCGCGGCCACGGCGTGACGCTGGCGGCGAGGCGCGAGGACAGGCTCAGGGCCCTTGCCGGCGACTTGGCGCAGAAGCACGGTGTGCGCGCCGAGGTGATCGGCGTCGATCTCGGTGATTCGGCCGCCCGCGACGGGCTCGCCGCTCAGATCGCCGAGAAGGGTCTTCAGGTGGAGATCCTGGTCAACAACGCCGGGTTCGGCGGCACCGGCGACCGCGAGCGCCTGGTCGCGATGGTGGAGTTGAACTGCGTGGCGCTCATGGACCTGCAGGAGCGCTACCTGCGGCCGATGGTCGAGCGAGGCCGAGGCGCGGTGATCAACGTCGCCTCCACCGCCGCCTTCCAGCCGCTTCCCGGAACCGCGACCTACGCGGCCACCAAGGCGTTCGTGCTCAGCCTCAGCGAGGCGGTCCACGAGGAGCTCAAGGGAACGGGTGTGACGATGACCGCGGTCTGCCCAGGGCCCGGTGAAGACCGAGTTCATGGAGGTTGCCGGCATCGAGGCCGCCGAGGACCAGGTGCCGGGCATGTTCTGGATGTCCGCCGGCGACGTCGCCAGGGCGGCGGTCGAGGCTGCCGACAAGGGAAAGCGGGCGGTCGTTCCCGGGCATTCTCAACCGGGCCGGCGCGATCACCGGCCAGCACACGCCGCGGACGCTCGTGCTGCCGCTCGCCAAGCGCGTCTGGAGACAGGCGGTATAGATCGCCGATGCAACTCCGCGAGCTCATGACCCCGGGTGTGGTCACGGCGGCGCTCGACGCAGGGGTGGTCGAGGTCGCTCAGCTCATGCGCGATCACAACGTAGGCTCCGTGGTGCTCTGCGATCCCCAGGGCGAGCCGATGGCGATGGTGACCGACCGCGACCTGGCGGTGCGCGCGCTTGCCGCCGACCGTCCGGGGTCCGAGCCCGTTCGTGATCTGGCCTCTCGCCCCCTGGTGACGGGCGAGCCTGACATGGACCTGGAGGAAGCGGCCGCTCGGATGGTTCAGCATCGGGTGCGTCGTCTCCCGGTGGTGGAAGGCGGTGCTCTGGCCGGGATCGTGACGCTCGACGACATCGCGGTCAGGACCGGAAACCTGGAGGTGGCGCAGAAGATGACCCAGGAAGTGATCGAGGGCGCCCTGCCCGAGTTCTTCTTCCACGAGCGCGGAGGCTAGATGGGCTCGACGCCCTCCCAACGGATCTGGCGGGACCGCGCCGAGGCCCTGATCGGCCTTGCGGCTCCAGCGCTGGACCTCCTGCTGAATGCGGGGGAGCGCGTCTCCCGCGTCATCGCTCCGGAGGATCGCGACTACTACCCGATCCGCCCTCCAGGCGAGGCCTTTGAGCTCGACGCGGCGCGGCCCGGTAGGTCCTCCCCGGTGGACTAGCGGCCCTCGTCGCGGGCCAGGGTCCGCGTACACGCGGCGGCGAAAGACGTCGTCCACCAGCGACTCGACGCGGTCGAGGAACAGGAGCCCGTCGAGGTGGTCGATCTCGTGCTGAATGCAGCGGGCTTCGAATCCACGCGACTCCACCATGCCCTCGGCGTGCTCGACCACGATGCGCGTCGCGCGGCGCACGTTCGCGGTCAGATCGGGAATGGAGAGGCAGCCCTCGCGCGCGACCTCCGATCCCTCGGCCTCGACGATCCGCGGGTTGGCCAGCACGAGCAGTCCGTTGTTGTCCGCCTCGCCCTTCGGATGTTCGCTGACGTCGACAGCGACCACCCGGCTCAGCTCCCCGATCTGCGGAGCGGCCAACCCGACGCACCGCTGGAACGAGCGCATCGTGTCGAGCAGGTCCCGGCCCACCGGCTCGGCGTCGTCGAGCTGCACCGGCGCCGCGACCTGCTTGAGCATCGGGTTCGGGTAGACGAGAACCTCTCGCGCCGCCAACTGAGGTGACTCGCTTCTACAGCGCCTCGGCCTCGAGGGGCCGGACGCTGACCTCGACCCCCGCCTCGCCGGCGACCTCGCCGAGCATCGCCCTGACGTCGTCCTCGGCGGCGTCGCCGAGCGTCACCTCCATCGTCATCACGTAGATGCGGGAGTCCTCGGCGCCCGCCAGGCGCGTCTCGAGGCCCGTGACGTTGACGCCTCGCTCGGCGAGTGCGCTCGCGACGGCGTGGACGATCCCCGGGATGGTCGGCTCCGTAGACGCTGATCACGTGCGAGGGGCGTGGCGCGCGGGCGCCGAGGTCCTCGATGGCGTTGACGGCGATCGCCTCCAGGCCCAGCTCGCCTCCCACGAGATCGAGACGGTCCTGAAGCCGCTCGCGGTCCACCCGCTCGGGAACGCTCACGATCAGGGTGACCGCGAAGTGTCCGCCGAGGATCGCCATCTGGGAGTCCTCGAGGTTGCCGTCGAGCTCGAGCAGCGCGCCGCTGATCCCCGCGACGATCCCGGGGCGGTCGCGGCCGATGGCGGTCACGGCGAACTCGGGCACGCATCTAAGATACGGCGCTTCGTGGGCGCCCAGCAGACCATCGAGCGCGAACGTCGCTGGGCGACTCCGGCGGCGACCGCTGCCGTGCTCACGTTCGCGCTCTATGTGGCGTCGTTCATAGTCGACCGCACCGCGAGCCTCTACACGGGAGCGAGCGACGCTCGTCAGCTCGTCTCCCTGCACGAGAACGCCGGGACCATTCTCGTCGCCTCGGTGATCAGGGCGCTGGCCTTTCTGCTTCTCCCCATCCCCCTCCTCTACCTCTTCCGCGCCGCGCAGGCCCGTAACCCCCGCATCCAGTCGACGATGGTGGCGTTCATCTTCATCGGGCCGATCCTGTTTGCGGCCCAGGGGGTCGTCCAGGCGGTGGGCGCCGGTCAGGCCGCCTCGGACTTCGTTGACGCTCAGGCCCAGCACCCCGAGCAGTCGCGAGCCTTCGCCGACTTCCAGCACCAGGTGAAGAGCGATCCCGGCTCAATCGACAAGGTGACCATCTATACGGGACAGGAGCCGCCGAGCCTCGAGGTTCAGCGTGGTGACACCTTCTACACGGTCTCCGATTTCGGCAACCAGGATCCCGGCAAGGTCGTGAGCCAGCTTCCGGGCGAGCTCGACGGCGCGAGTCCGAGTATCGACCACGAAACCGAGTCCGACGCGGAGGCTCAACCGGGCGACGCCCGCGCCACCCACACGACCGACAACGCAGGCACCCTCCAGGTCTCACAGGCGCTGCTTTCCCGGCGGTGCTCGGCCTCGTGGTGATGATGATCTACGTGCCACTACAGGCTCAGCGCGTGGGCCTGCTCTCGCGCTTCTTCGGCAGCTTCGGGATGGCCCTGGGGGCCTCGATGATCCTCATCCTGCCGGTGGCCCTGCTCGGCGTCCTCGTGTGGGTCGGCTACCTGGGCCTGCTCTTCGCCGGCCGGGTGCCCGGCGGCCGCCCGCCGGCCTGGGAGGCCGGCGAGGCGGTTCCCTGGCTGCGCCCGGGGGAGGGGGACTCCTCCGCCGCCCCCGGCGAGGGCGCGATCGAGGGCAACGCGAGTGAGGTCGACGGCGGCGACCAGCCGGCAGGCGGCTCACAGGGCCAGGGGCAGGCCGCCCCGGCCCCGGCCAAGCGAAAGCGAAAGCGCCGCTCCTAGTAGAACTCGAGTCGGCTGAGGAGCGCCCCGAGGAGAATCAAACCCACCCCGGCGACCGCCAGCGGCAGTAGCGGCAGCCCGGTGATGGGAAGCTCGCCGGAGCCGCCCGGATCAGCGGCGCTGGAGCCGAAGCCCGAGCTGGACGTGCCGCTGCCGCCCGTGCCCGATCCGGAGCTCGTGATCCCCCATCGCTCGACGAGCCGCCGTTCGACGATCCCCCGCCGCTGCTTCCGCCGGAGGCGAGGACCTTCACGGCGCCCTTCATGTTCGAGTGGAACGCGCAGACGTAGTCGTAGGTGCCGGCCTTCGAGAACTTGAACGAATAGTCGTCACCCTGGTGCAGAGTCCCGGAGTCGAGGCCGTGGCCGGTGACGGTGTGGCCCTCGGGAGCGCTGCTGTTGTTGACCCAGCGCACGGTGTCACCGACGTGGACCGTGATCGTCTTGGGATTGAAGGCGAAGGCCGAGAACTGAGCTCCGACGATCGAGACGGAGGACGACCTTTGCAGCCACTCGCGGAGGACGCGGGCACGGGCCGCTCGGCCGGGGCGCCGGCGGTGGGCGAGCCACCGCCCGGCCCGTCCGGCGTGGCGCCGGCGGGCGGCGTCCCGTGGGCGGGCGGCTGAGAGGCGTCGGCGGGATCGCCGGGCGCCGCCGGGTCGGCCGGCGACGGGGTCGGGCGATGGCTGCTGAGCATCCACCGCCGGGTTCACGGCGTCCGTGGGTGGCGTCGGCTGGGCGGCGAGAAGAGTTGCCGGGATCGCGAGGGAGGCCCCCAGCGCCGCAGCGCTCAGCGCCAGCGTTCTAACCCTCGCGCGAGTGAAGCCGGATGGGCGCTCCCTGGACCCCACGTACCCAGCATACGTTCACCGGAGCGGCCGGGTTCAACCGCGGGCGGCGGCCGCGCGCTTGCGGTGCGTGCGGATCTCGCTGAGGATCCGTTCCAGGCGGGGTTCCCGGGACGAGTCGACATGGGTCAACGCCCGGGCGATTGCGGGGTGCACGGCCGCGATCCGCTCATACATGGCCTGCGCCACGGCGCGATACGTCGGATGCCCCTCGCGGCCCGAGCGGAGCTCGATCAGGTGCATGGCCTCGCGGGCGTTGAGGTCGAGCACGTATCGGATCCGGTAGCCGAGACAGAGTGCGTACGGCGCGGCGTCCGCGAGCCCCTCGTCCTGGAGCCGGTCGAACTCCACTCGCGAGAGCTCCAGTGCACGCTCGTAGTCCGGCGCCGCGCCGGCCTCCCTGACCTCCTCCGGGATTCCGGCGCCCAGATCCGGCCCGAGGCGCTGCCATTGGCAGGTGAGCATCCGGTGCCGCTGGAGGTCCCGAAAGCCGCCGTAGTCGGAGACGATCTCGAACCGGTAGCGAACCGCCTCCCAGCCGCGCCCAGGGCGGTGTCGCCGGTTGCGCCGCTCGCCGGCCAGCTCGGCGATCAACTCCGCGCGCTCCAGGGGGTCAAGGGCCTCGATCCTTCGCTGGATCTCCGCCTCGCCGACGGCGGCGGACTCATAGAGCGACGCGGCCAGCAGGTCGTCCTCATTCCCGTCGACGTGGACCAGGTCGACCGACGGCGCGTCGCCGGCGCTCGAGCGATCGAGCCCGAGCCGGGCCGCCGCCCGCTCCGCGGCCACCCGGCGGTCGCGCAGGTAGGTGATCCACTCGCCGCCGCGGTCGGGGCGGTCCACTCGGGCGACGAAGCTCGGGATCACCTTGCCGAGCTCCTCGAGGATCATGCCGCCGAAGTCGCGGGCCTCCGGGAGTGGGGACGCCATCAGGCGCAGCAGCAGCTGCTCGTACGCCTGGCCGGAGGCGAACACCCCCACGTGGCTCAGGGTGGCGGCGGGCAGCACTCCGCGCAACAGGTCGAGGGCCTTGGCCCGGATGGACCGCTTCCAGGCCGCCTCGGGCTCCTCGCCGCGGGGCCAGCGCTCGGCGGCCCAGGCGGTCACGGAGGCCAGGCCGCGGGAGTAGATCTCGAACAGCTCGTCCATCGCCGCCCGGTACGGATCGCCGAGCCGCTCGTCCCAGTAGTAGCGGTAGCCGCCACCGTCCGGCATGGGCTGGTCGTAGGGGATGTATCGCGTGGACTGCTCCAGATACGCGGCCAGGCGCCCACGCTGAAGGACCTTCGTGAGGACGTTGGATACCCACTCGCATGCGACGTGCGCACTACCCACCTGGGCGATGGAGTCGTCCCCGTATCCCATGAAGACGCGCTCGTAGAGCCCCGCCGCCCGCTCCCCCTCGATTCCGTCGAAGGGCCGCTCCCCCGGCTCGAGATCGCCTGCGAACTCGTCCAGGAAGAGGCGCCTGAGCGTGCCCGGATAGCGGGAGTAGCGGGCGAACAGCGCTCCCTTCACCGTCTCCGGGAGGTTGACCAGGCAGAACACCGGCCGATCCAGGTTGGTGAAGTGAGGGCGGAGGACCTCCTCCTCCTGCGGCGTGAAGCTTTCGACCGGGTATCGCACGGACCGTGAATCCTAGGATTCGGCCCGGCGCCGGCGATGCGGATGCCCTGGCACGCGGTCGAGCCCCGGCTCAGCCGGCGTCGGCCTCGGCGCGATCGGCGACCGAGGGCCGCGCCGGGTGGCCGTCCGTGGCGGGGAGGGCCGCACTCGAGATCAACGCGTCCTCGCGGCTGTAGTGGCCGACGGCGTCGAACCAGCGCTTCGTGTGCAGCGTGACGCGGAGGTCGCAGTCGGCGACCACGATTCCCTCCTCGCCGTACAGCGGGCCGGCGATCACCTCGCCCTCGTCCGGCTCGCAGATCGCGGCGCCGCCCCTGCCGAACACCTCCTTGCCCTCCGGCAGAGGGACGGGGAAGTCGTCGGGGAACGCGCTCGCCGGGATGAACTGGGGAACCGAGACGACGAACGCCCCAGACTCGATCGCGATGTGCCGCATGCTGGCGAGCCAGCCATCGCTGTCGTCGGCGGTTGGCGCCAGCCAGATCTGCGGCCCGCCGCGATAGATCGCGTAGCGGGCCAGCGGCATCATGTTCTCCCAGCAGACCAGGCCGCCCAGGCGCCCGGCGGGGGTGTCCACGACCACGAGATCGTCGCCGGCGCCCACCCCGTGGAACAGACGCTCGTGCATGGTCGGCATCAGCTTCCGGTGCTTGGCCAGGAGCCCCTCCGGGCCCACGAGCACCAAGGCGTTGTAGAGCGACCCTGGCCGTTCCGACTCGCGCTCGTTGACGCCGATCGCGCAATGCACCCCATGCTCCGCACAGGCGGCGGCGAGTCGGTCGATGTGGGGGCCGGGAACGTCGACGGCGTTGGCCCACAGGCGCTCCCAGAACTCGTTCCAGCCATCGAACGAGGTCGCGTCCTTCGCCCAGGTGTTTGAGGGGTACAGCGGCACGAAGGTCTCCGGGAACACCGCCAGCCGGGCGCCCTGTTCGGCCACCTCCCCGATCAGTGCACAGGCCTTCTCGATCGTGGCGTCCGCATCGAGAATCACCGGCGTCGCCTGAATCGCGGCGACGCGTACGGTTGGAAAGCCGGTCATCGGACCGCCGGCGCGGGTGGGCCGCCATCAGCTCCACCCGTCCTCCGCCCGGCATCAGCCCGAAGGCGCGAGGCTGCCCCAGAGCTCATCCGCCTCTTCGACCTCGAAGCCGGCTTCCTCGAGGCGGCTGCCGGGTCGAAGTCCGGCACGACGGCCGGGTGGCCGAGGCGGGTCGTCGGCTCGGGGGTGTGGACCAGGTGGACCGGGCTCGTCCGCCTCCGGCCACGACGAAGGGAGCGGGGTCAGGCCGGCGGCGCAGCCGAGCAGCTCGAGGTCGTCGCGCCCTCGACTCGCCCGGCGCCACCTCCGCGAGACGTGGCAGCGCGAAGCATTGCTCCACGTGCCGACCGCCGCGCCTCCGAGCGACTATGCTCGCGCCGCAGGCTGAGGTTCGGCCTCTTCTACGAACACCAGCTCCCCCGCGCTCGACGGCGAGCTCGACGAGGGCCGGCTTCTGGCCGACGCCCTGGAGCAGGTGGAGCTGGCCGACCGGCTCGGGATCGACTACGTGTGGGAGGTGGAGCACCACTTCCTGGAGGAGTACTCCCACTCCAGCGCCCCCGAGGTCTTCCTCGCCGCCGCCAGCCAGCGCACCAGCCGCATCCGCCTCGGCCACGGGATCGTGCAGGTGCCGCCCGCCGTCAATCATCCGGCGCGTGTCGCGGAGCGGGTGGCGACGCTTGACCTGATCTCCGGGGGCCGGGTCGAGTTCGGGACCGGGGAGGGGAGCTCGCAGATGGAGCTGGGCGGATTCGGCGTCGACCGTGAGCTGAAGCGCGCCCAGTGGGAGGAGTCCCTCGACGCGATCACCCGGATGTTCGTGGAGGAGCCGTTCGCGGGGTATGCCGGCCGGTGGCTCTCGATGCCGCCGCGAAACGTGATCCCCAAGCCGAAGCAGCGCCCGCACCCGCCGCTATGGGTCGCCTGCAGTCGGCGCGAGACGATCCTGACGGCCGCCGAGCGCGGGCTCGGCGCCCTGTCGTTCGCGTTCGTCGAGCCCGAGGATTCGAAGGAGTGGGTCGACTCCTACTACGAGACACTGGCCTCGGAACGCTGCGTCCCCGCGGGCTTCAGCGTCAACCCCAATGTGGCCGTGGTCCTGCCGCTGATGTGCCACCGTGACGAGCAGACGGCGATCGACCGCGGGATCGACGGCGCCCACTTCTTCGGCTTCTCGCTCGCCTACTACTACGCCTTCGGCGAGCACCGTCCCGGCCACTCGAATCTCTGGCAGGAGTTCACCGAGCGCCGCGCGGAGGTCGGGTTCGCCCGCGAGATCATCACTCCCGACGCCGCCCCGCTCGGGGTTCGGCTGCTGCAGGAGGGTCTCGGCAGCCTGCGGGGGGCGATCGGCACCCCGGAGCAGATCACGGACCTGATCGACCGCTACGAGCAGGCCGGAGTGGACCAGGTGATCTTCGTCGCGCAGGCAGGCGCCAACCGCCACGACCACATCTGCGAGAGCATCGAGCTGTTCGCCGCCGAGGTGATGCCCCGTTTCGCCGAGGGGCGGAGGAACGCGAGGCCGCCAAGCGCGAGCGCCTCGCGGAGGCGGTCGAGCGGGCGATGGCGCGGCGCGAGCCCCCGCGCACCGGGGATCCGGGCTACGTGGTCAAGCCCGACGGCGAGCCCGACCCGGCGCAGGGGATCGCGGGCTCACCCGGCGGCGATGGCCGGGCGGCGCCGGGCACCGGCGCCAGGGAGCTCCTCGAGCGGGCCGGGGAGATCGGGTTTGCGGCGCTGGTGCGAAACCGCTCGGACGACCAGCTCCATCGGCTCTTCGATCGCGGCCCCGGGCTGTCGGTGATCTTCAAGGGGATGGAGCGTTCGTTCGTGCCCGAGAAGGCGAAGGGCTTTGCGGGCGAGCTCCAATACGAGCTTCGGGGACGCGTCGAGCCGCAGAGCTGGACCGTCGCGATCGAGGACGGCGACGCCAAGGCCCGCCGCGGACGGGCGTCGGATCCGGCCGTGACGCTGCGGGCCAGCGTGCCCGACTTCGTGCGCATGGCGGCCCGCGAGGCGTTTCCCCCCAAGCTGCTGCTCGACGGCGCCCTGGTGATCGAGGGCGACTTCGCGCTCGCCGGCCGCCTGGGCGAGATGTTCGGCGCCGGGCCGCCGACCTGAAGCGCCGCGGAGAGGACTCAAGTTTGCCGCGATCGGCTGGGATCGTCCAGCGCCTGCGCCGAGCCAACTGGGTGGCCGCGGGCGCGTTCACGATCGGGGGCTCCCTCTTCGCCCTGGGTGCCGCCGAGGCGCAGCTCGGCTCCGGGGATGCCACGACCGCCGCCTCGATCTACTTCGCGGGAGGGCTCTTCTTCAGCACGGGCGGCTACGCGTCTCTTCTCGGAGCGATCAATGCGTCGGGTGGCGGCGGGGAGGCCTTGGTCGGGCCCTGGCGCTGGTGGTCGTATGAGCCGAAGCGACTCGACTGGCTGAGCGCCTTCGTCCTGTTCGTGGGCACGCTGGCGTTCGGCGTCAGCCTCATCCACTCCTTCCTCACCGGCCTGACCGTCCACGAGGTGAATCGCCAGATCTGGACGCCGGAGATGATCGGGTGCGTCTTCTTCCTGGTCTCCGGGCATCTGGGGTTCGTCCAGCTCTGCCACCGCCGTCGCCCCTGTCTGCGCCCGCGGAACCTCGACTGGTGGATCGTGGCGATCAACCAGGTCGGCTCGATCCTCTTCATGATCTCGGCGCTCGCGGCCTTCACCAGGCCCGTGACCGGCAGCGAGATCAACGTGACGATCGCCAACTGGGGCACGCTGACCGGCGCGCTCTGCTTCGCGGTCGGAGGGATCGTGCAGGCGTTCGAGCGACCGGGGACCGGCTAGGTCGGCTGGGGGCTCCCGGGCGGCGGCGCCTCGTCCGTTGAGCCGGGCACTTCGGCTGGGCTTATGGCCATCGCCGTCAGGTAGCGCGACCACCACCCCCACGATGATCAGCGGGCTCGTCGCAGGCCGGCCTTCGAGGTCAGGACGGAGCGCCAGGACGACGGCCGACAGCGGCAGCCTGAAGACGGCCACGATCGCCGCCCCGATCCCGACGGCGACCGCCGGCGTCGACCTCGAAGCCCGGTAGCTGCCCAGCCATCAGGCCGGCAGCGCTGCCGAGGAACATCGCCGGGAACACCGGGCCGCCCCTGAAGCTGCCGAGCGAGATCGCGTAGGCCAGCCCCTTGAAGGCGATCAGAAGGGCGAGGGCGGAGAACGACCACGCGCCGGCGCCGCCACAGGCGGGGACAGGGCCTCCTGTCCGGAGAAGAGCACTTCGCTGGCGTCTCTTTCCGCAGCCTCCTGGAATGCGATGGCCAGGCCGGCGACGGCGAGTCCGGCGGCCGGAAGCAGCGAGGAAGGGCCGTGAGCTCACCACAGGCACCACCTCCTTGGCGAGGCGGAAGATCAGCACGGTGCCGAGCGGCGATCACCGCCGCGAAAGGGATCGTCCAGGCGAAATCGGTGAGGTCCGGACGCGCGAAGGGAGCCAGGGGCAGGACGCCGATCGAGATGTGGGTCGTGCTGAGCCCGGTCCACTGGCCGAGCCCGATCGAGACAGGGACCCGATCCCGGCCGCCGTCAGGCCGGGGATCAGGACCAGCGGCAGCCTCGGGCCACCCAACCCGGCCGCCTCGATCAAAGCACCGCCGCGATGAGCGGTGAGCCGAACAGGAACGAGATCGCCGCGAAGGTGGAGGCGGTTGCGAGCAGGAGGCCGAAATCGGGAGGCGCGTCTCTTCTGAGCAGGCGGATGGCCAGGAACCCAAGGCCCCCGCCAAGGCGATCAGCGGGGCCTCCGGACCGATCACAGCCCCGAGGCCGATCGAGGCAAGGGCGGCGAGGATCACGCCCGGCAGCTCGATCGGCTGGGTTGGCGATGCGTTGAGGCCGTCCGCGGGAATGTGTCCCCCGGTGCCCGGCAGACGCACGATCGCGAGGGCCGTGATCAGCCCCGCGATGCCCAAGACCGGCAGCGACCACCATTCGGGCGTGCCGCTGAATCCGAGCTCTTGAGGCAGGTGGATGTAGACGCCCTGCTGGATCTGGTAGATCAACTCCAGGAAGCCCCATGCGACGGCCGACGTCACCACGCCGACGATCGCGGCGAGCACGCAGCAGTACGGGGAACTGCCTGCTCCGGAGGATCGCGGTCGGATCCTTGACTTGGGGCAGCGCCTCGGCCACGTGGCCCGACCCTAACCGCTGCGGGCGCTGGAGGGCCGAGTTCGACCGAAGGCCACGAACGTCAGTTGCCGGTGCCGCCGAGGCGCGCGAGGTCAGCCTTCAGCGCCGCGAGCTCGGCCGTCCATCTCGTCGAGCTTCTGGATCACCGGGTCCGATGCCCTCCGCCTCTGAGCCTGGGAGACGAAGGCGCTGGTGATCGCTCCGGTGACGACAGCGAACAGCGAGAGGCCGCCGAGCATCAAGAAGCTGGCGATCACCTTCCCGGCCGTCGACCCCGGGACCACGTCGCCATAGCCGACCGTCGTCACGGTCTGGATCGCCCACCACATGCCCAGCCAGACGGTGTCGAACGTATCCGGATCGACGAGGCGTTCGACGACGCTGAAGACGACCACGCCGATCGTCCAGGCGAGCACGATCACAAACACGGCGAGCCGCGGTCGCAGTCCCTTGCGATCGACGCGGCTCTGGAGCCTGTGGCCAAGCTGACGCGGCGGCTGCCCCTCCATGGACGAGGTTTTCGGCGCCTCGCCCACCAGTCCTCTCGTGGCTAGGTCGAGGCGGAACTCGCCGCCGCTTGTTTTCCCGGCTGCACCGTCGGGATGCCGCGGGTGAACGGTAGGGCGACGAGCGAGAGGAGCGCCAGGATCGACACCGCGACACGCAATCCGTCGATCCGGCTCTGCTCGTTGGTGTCCACGACCGCGTCGGCCGTCGCGGGGGGCACGTGCGCGTCCGAGAGGGCGGTCTTGAGGTCGTCGTCGGAGATGAACGGGATCCCGGCCGCGAGCTCCGTCTGTGCCTTCGAGGCGACGCTTTCGGGAACGGCCGGGTTGTTCTGGAGGCCGGTGAAGAACGACGCGGTCAGCGCGGAGATCAGAACCGCACCGGCCAGCGCGGTGCCGATCGACGCGCCCAGCTGGGTGCCGGTGTTCTGAAGCCCGCCGACCTCACCGCTCTGCTCGTCGGGAACCGACGAGACGGTCACGCTTCCGAGCTGTGAGGCCATCGCGCCGAGGCCGGCGCCGGCGAAGAGCAGCGGCCAGGTGATGATCTCCGGGCCCGCACCGGCGTCCAGCAGGCCGACCAGGAGAACCAAGCCGGCGAACAGGGACAAGAATCCAAGGCGGACGACCCGCCGCGGAGACGCATCTGGAAGCACCTTCGGGATCCCTATGGCGAACACCAGCAGCGACAGCGAAAGGGGCAGGAGCCGCACTCCGGTTTCGATCGCCGACAGGCCGAGGGCGATCGACAAGAACAGCGGGACCGTGAAGAAGATCCCGGCCTGGATCAAGAACATGAACAGGAACGACATCACCCCGTTTCGCAGCTGGAGGTTGCGGAGCATCGATGGGTCGATCAGGACGCCCTGACCCCGCTCGACCCGCCGGTTCTCCCAGGCCGGAACAGCGCCAGCGCGACACCGCCTGCCAGGACCATCCAGATCACGGGAGAGAGCCCTAGCCACTCAGGGGCTTCGGGCTTGGGCTGAACGAAGCCCCAGGTGCCGGATTTGAGGATGCCCAGGACGATCGAGCCGAGGCCCAGCGCCGAGAGGACAGTCCCCCCGAGGTCCAGGCGGACGCCCTCCTCGGGCGGGGTGTCGTTCATCCGCCGCGCCAACAGAGGATCACGAGCACGATCAGGACCTCCCCCGCGAATACCCACCGCCACGACGCATAGGTGGTGAACGCGCCGCCGATCACGGGGCCGAGGGCGGCCGCCATCGCTGCGGCAGCGGCGACCAGCCCATAGGCCCGCGGACGCTCGGCCTTCCCGAAGTTCGACGCGACCAAGGCGACGATCGCCGGCATGATCAGCACCGCGCCGAGGCCCTCTAGGAACGACCAGCCGATCATCAGCACCGTCAGGTTCGGCGCCAGCGAGGTGGTGAATGAGCCGCAGGCGTAGACCACGCAGCCGATCGAAAAGGCCCGCTTTCGGCCGAGGATCGGACCGAGCTTTCCGCCGGTGATCATGAGGGAGGCCATCACCAGCGTGTACAGGGTGATCGCCGTCTGGATTCCCGTCACGGTGGTGCCGACGTCGTCGGCGACGGTGGCGATGGCGGTGTTCATCACGGTGGTATCCAGCGCCATGACGAACTGCCCAGCGGCCAGCGTGGCCAGGACGATCCCGGTGGCCTCCCGGGTTCCTCCTCGCCATGTTCACCTGATCCCCGGCATCGATCCGGGCTCGGCGGCAGCACGCATCAGGAAATGAAGGGAGCCAGGGACTGCCGGCATGCGACGCCCAGTCCACCAGCGGCGAGGGGATGATGCCGAAGAAGAGCGTCGCGCCCGCGGCGAGCGGCGGCCGAGCCAGGATCACGATGCAGCGGGTGCCCTTTGGGGCCACGACGCCCTGTCGGGCGCGGGGGGCGGGAGCTCGTCGGCCTCGGGCGAGCCGCCCGCCATCGCCGGCACGCCCGCGCGTCCGGGGCCACGGGCTCGGGCGCGGGACGCATCCAGACGGCGGCGACCACGCGCAGGTAGTAGGCGAGCGAGATCATCGTCCCGATCGCGATCGCCACTCCGAGCCAGGTGTAGTCGGCGTCGACGGCTGCCTCGATCAGGTAGAGCTTGCCCATGAACCCGCGGTCGCCGGCAGTCCGGCCAGCGCCAGCATCGAGATCGTCAGCGGCCAGGCCAGCTCGGGCCGATCGCGGACCCGAGCCCCTGCGAAGGCCCGGATGTCGTCTCCGTATCTCGCTCTCGCGCTCGCGGACCACGATCACCGCGAACGCGGCCAGGTTCATCAGCGCGTACGCGGCGAGGTAGAAGACGAGCGCATTGATGCCCAGCTCGGAGGCGGCGACGAGGCCGACGAGCATGTAGCCGGCCTGGGCGACCCCCGAGTAGCCGAGCAGGCGCTTCAGCGAGCTCTGGCCGAGCGCGCCGATGTTCCCGACCACGATCGAGACCGCGGCGAGCACCGCCAGCGCCGGCTGCCAGTTGTCGACCGCCGGGCCCAGCGCGACCTCGAAGAAGCGCACGAAGACGCAGAAGGCGGCCGCCTTCGTCGCCACCGCCATGAACGCGGTCACCGGCGTGGGCGCGCCCTGGTAGACGTCCGGCGTCCACTGGTGGAAGGGGGCGATCGAGATCTTGAAGGCCAGCCCGGTGGCGGCAAGCCCGATCCCGATCAGGATCAGCGGGTCGTCGGCGAGCCCGGCGCCGACCGCGTCGCGGATGCCGGTGAAGTCGGTCGAGCCCGAGCCTCCGTAGATGAACGCGAGCCCGTAGAGCAGCGTCGCCGAGCCCAGCGAGCCGACGATCAGGTACTTGAGGCCGGACTCGAGCGATTCGGCTCGCCGTAGCGCCGAGCCGCAGAGCACGTAGAGCGGCACCGACAGCAGCTCGAGCGCGACGAAGAACGAGACCAGGTTCTGCGCCTGGGCCAGCAGGACCATGCCGAGCACCGAGCGAGAGCAGGAGCGCCTGGAACTCGCCGTGACGCGCCTCCTCTCCGGGACGCTCGGCGGCAGGCTCCCGCCAGACAGCGGCACCACGAACGCGGCGGCGAGGATCGCGATCAGGGCGGCCGCGAGCCCGAGCTCGTCCAGCCGCAGCGCCCCCGCCACCAGGTCCTTGCGCGTCGCCCCACTGCCAGATGCACAGGCCGGCGGCGGCCGCGAGCGTGGTGAGGCGAAGGGCCGAGACGACGGCGCGCTGGCGGTCGCTCGCTCAGGACGCCCGCCGACCAGGACGACGCAGATCCCGGCGGTCAGCGCGATGACGGGCGACAGCCCGGCGTAGTCGATCGTGCGGGGGCGTTGAAGGTCACGGGTCCTCCGGGGCGCGAGCCCGTAGCCGGCCAACCCTGGCCTTGGGCGCGCACGGCGGAGCGTGTTGAAGCGAGCCAGGGCGTGACTGCGGGTTGGAGGTCCACGGCGCCGCGATCTTGTCCTTCACCGCCGCGTCGCTGCGCGCCGAGGATCAGGCCCGGGTAGAGCGCCAGGCCGACGATGCAGGCGACGAGCGGCGCCAGCACCAGCGCGTCGCGCAGCCCGATCTCCCGGGACTCGATCCCGTCCGGCTTGTCGGTTGTGCATCGTGCGCTGGAAGAGGCGGATCGCATAGAAGGCCGCCAGCACCACCCCGATCGATGGCCACGAAGGCGTACACGATCTTCGCCTGGAAGACGCCGATCAGGATGTAGAACTCGCCGATGAAGTTGGCGAGTCCCCGGCATCGCCAGGGTCGCCAGCGTGACGATCAGGAACAGCGCCGCCAGCACGGGCGCCCGCATCGCGAGGCCCGCCGAGCCGGGTGAGGTCCTCGGTGCCGGAGCGCTCCGGCAGCAGGGCGACGATCAGGAAGATCGGCGCCACCACCAGGCCGTGGTTGACCATCTGGAGCACCGAGCCGTCGGCCCCGTCGGGTCGCAGGGAGAAGATCCCGATCGTGATGAAGCCGAGCTGGGCGATCGACGAGTAGCCGGCGATCAGCCTCACGTTGGTCTGGGTGAACGCCATCACCGAGCCGTAGAGGATGCTGGCGACGCCGATCACCAGGATCAGCTCCTGGTAGTGGACCGTCGCCTGCGGGTAGAGCGGCAGCGCGACGCGCAGGAAGCCGTAGGCGCCGACCTTCGAGAGCACGCCCGCCAGCAGCGCCAGGACGGGCAGCGGCGCGGCCCGGTACGCGTCGGGCAGCCAGCCGTGGACGAGGACCGCCGGCATCTTGATCAGGAACGCGGCGGCGAAGAACAGGAAGATCCACTCCTGGCTGCCGGTCCCGAGCGTGTGGGCGCGCAGGTCGGCGATCGAGAAGCTCAGGTGGCCCACCTGGTCGGCTGACAGGATCGCGGTGGCGACCGCGGCGACCAGCATCAGCAGCGAGCCGACCAGCGTGTAGACGATCATCTTCGTGGTCGCCGCGATGCGGTTCTCGCCTCCGAAAGCGCCGATCAGGAACCAGAACGGCACCAGCATCAGGTCGAAGAAGAGGACGAACAGCAGCAGGTCCTGGGCCAGGAAAGCCCCGAGCGCGGCGGTCTCCGCCAAGCCCGAGCATGAAGAAGTAGATCCGGCGCCTGTCGGGAACGCGGAAGGCGGAGAAGATGGTCGCCCCCGCCCACAGCAGCGCCGTCAGCAGGATCAGGAACACGCTGATCCCGTCGACGCCGAGCTGGTAGCGGACG
The DNA here is from genome assembly GCA_963772345.1 of uncultured bacterium. Taxonomy (GTDB): domain Bacteria; phylum Actinomycetota; class Thermoleophilia; order Solirubrobacterales; family 70-9; genus AC-56. The sequence goes on from CAVYXB010000007.1 coordinate 226,323, forward strand.
CCGAGGTCGGGGATCCAGCTCTCGTTGACGGTCTGCTGGAGTCCCGGCTGGCCGGCGTGGAAGTCCGCGACCGCGACGATCGCGCGGGCCAGCACCACCAGGCTGCCGATCGATGCCAGGGCCGGCACCGCCCTGCGCGGCACGACGAAGCACAGGAGCCCGATCGCAACCGGCAGCCAGAGCAGAGCTGGATCACGCGCGCCACCCCGGCATCGTCAGCTGAGCTCACGATCAGGAAGTAGAGGCCGAGGGCTGCGAAGCCTCCGATCAGCAGCAGCGCGTAGGCGCGCACGAACCCGGACTGGGCGCCGCGCACGAGCACCCCGACGCCCCGGACGGCGTCGACCGCCGCGACGACGATCCCCTGGACCACGACCCTCTCGACCACGTCGTTCGCGAACCTGCCGACCGCGAGCACCGGACGGTAGATCACCGCGTCATACAGCTCGTCGAAGTACCACTTGTTGACGAAGAGCGAGTGGATCGGGCCGAAGCGCCGGATCAGCGCAGCGGACGTGCCCGGTCGGGCGATGTAGACGCGGTAGGCGGCGGCGATACCGATCACGGCGACCGCCCCGCCGACGGCCAGCCCCTCCCAGTCGGCGGCGATCGACGGGAACTGCTCGTACAGGCTGGAGTTGAGGAACGATCCGTGCAGGAACTTGTCGATCACGTCGTCGAGGCCCGGGATCTGGAGCGCGCCGCCGACGATCGAGAGGAAGGCGAGGGCGGCCATCGCCAGCCACATCGGGCGGTCGCGCTCCGCGATGTGGTGCTCGGGTCCCGGGAAGCCGACGTCGGTGTCCTCCTTCTCGCCGCTCAGCGGGTTCTCGGGCTCCGCGTGAGCGAGGTGTCCCTGCTCGAGCTCGCGAGCCTCGGGCACGGGCTCACCCCAGAAGACCCGGAAGATGATCCGGAACGCGTAGAAGGAGGTCAGGAGCGCCCCGATGTAGCCGCCGATCGTGAAGATCCAATAGAAGCCTCCCCGGTGGGCCGCGAAGACGAGGATCTCGTCCTTGGAGAAGAACCCGGCCGTTCCGGGGAAGCCGGCGAGGGCCAGGGCGCCGATGATCATCACCGTGGCGGTGAACGGCATCGCCTTGCGAAGGCCGCCCATGCGGTCGATGTCCTGGGTCCCGGCCATCGCCGAGATCACCGAGCCGGCGGACATGAAGAGGAGCGCCTTGAAGAAGGCGTGCGACATCAGGTGGAAGAAGCCGGCGGCGTAGGCGCCGATCGACACGCCCACGACCATGTAGCCGATCTGGCTGATCGTCGAGTAGGCGATGATCCGCTTCAGGTCGGTGACCGCAAGCGCGCAGGTGGCGGCGAACAGCAGCGTCGCCAGCCCGATGAACGCGGAGATGTCGGCCGCGGTCGGAGCAAGCTCGAAGAACGGGTAGGTGCGCCCGATGAGGTAGACGCCCGCCGTCACCATGGTGGCGGCGTGGATCAGCGCCGAGACCGGCGTGGGTCCCTCCATCGCGTCCGGGAGCCAGGTGTGGAGCGGTAGCTGGGCCGATTTCGCGAACGCGCCGACCAGCAGCAGCAGGCAGATCGCGATCAGCGGTCCCCTGATTGGTCGAGAAGTGCTGCGGCGCCGCGCTGAAGACGGTCAGGTAGTCGAAGCTCCCCAGCTCCCGGAAGATGAAGAACGCCGCGAGCACCAGGCCGACGTCGCCGATCACGTTGATCACGAACGCCTTCATCCCGCCTTGGTGGCCGTGTTGCGCCGGTACCAGAAGCTGATCAGCGCGTAGGAGGCGAAGCCGACGAACGCCCAGCCGACGATCAGCAGCACGAAGTTGCCCGCCAGGATCAGCAGGAGCATCGAGAAGACGAAGAAGTTGAGGTAGCTGAAGTAGCGCGCGTAGCCCCGGTCGGAATCGCAGGTAGGCGACCGAGTAGAGGTGGATCAGCGTCGAGACCCCGCTGACGATCAGGATCATGTAGCACCGACAGTGGGTCGACGAGGATCCCGAGCTTGATGTCGAGGCCCGCCGCCGAGGCATAGGTCCAAAGCGACGAGGTGAGCTCGCGGCCGGCCACCGGCTTGTCCAGCAGCATCACCAGCGCCCCGATCGAATTCGCGAAAGCGAGCGCGATCGCGCCGGTGCCGATCCAGCCCGCGGTCCGGCCCGGCAGCACGCGCCAGCCGAAAGCGTTCACCAGGCAGCCCGGCGAGCGGAAACGCCAGCACCAGCCATGCGTACGTGGTCGCGCTCAACCGCGCAGGTCCCTCAGCTCATCGACGTTCAGCGGCAGCCGTCGCCTGAACATCGCCACGATCAGGCCCAGCCCCACCACCACCTCGCAGGCCGCGACCACCATCACGATCAGCGCGAACACCTGGCCGTCCTGGTCGCCGTGGTCGCGGGCGAAGGCGACCAGGGCCAGGTTGCCGGCGTTCAGCATCAGCTCCAGGCAGAGCAGGATCACCAGCGGGCTGCGCCGGATCAGCACGCCGCCGGCGCCGATCGCGAACAGGAGCGCCGAGAGAACCAGGTACCAGGTGACGTCCATCTAGTGCTACCGCGACTCCTCGCGCTCGTGCCGATGGCCTGCCAGCACGACCGCCCCCACCGCCGCCACCAGCAACAGCATCGAGGCCGCCTCGAAGACGACCAGGAAGCGCTCGAGCAGCAGGTTGCCGATCGCCGCCGGCGAGCCGAAGCCGAGCGGCACCGTCGGGCCCTCGCAGTCGAGCGCCTGACAGCCCGGTGCCGAGGATCGCGATCGAGAGCTCGACGAACAGCGCCACGGCGAGCAGCGGGGCGAGGAAACGCTGGCCGGGGATCGGCTCCCAGATCGGCTCCTCGACCGCCCCCACGTAGGCGGCCACGAACACGTACAGCACCATCACCGCGCCCGCGTACACGACCACCTGGGCGGCGGCGACGAACTGCGCGTAGAGGAGCAGGAAGAGGCCCGCCAGCGCGACCAGGTGCACGACCAGCGCCAGCACGCTGTAGAACGGGTTGCGAAGCCCGACCACGGCGATCGCGCCGCCGATCGCGCCGATGGCGCCGGCGAAGAACGCGACTTGAACCACTACTCGCCGCCTCCTCCGAGGGAGCCGAAGGCGACCGGTATCGCGCAGCCGGATGCGGGGGCGGCGAGGTCGCGGTCTACCGTGCTCACTACTCGCCCTCCCCGCGCAGCGGAGTTCGCTCGACAGGCTCCGCCAGCAGCATCTCCTTGGTGAAGATCAGGTCCTCGCGGTTGTAGTCGGCGATCTCGTACTCGTGGCCCATCGTGATCGCGTCGAACGGGCAGGCGACCTCGCAGTAGCCGCAGAAGATGCAGCGGGCGAGGTTGATCTCGTAGACCTCGGCATAGCGCTCGCCGGCCGAGACTTGCGGTCGTCGGGATCGTTCTCGGCGGCGACCACCCGGATGCAGTCCGCCGGACAGGCGGCGGCGCACAGCGAGCAGCCGACGCACTTCTCGAGCCCGGTGTCCTCGAAGCGGTGCAGCTTGTGGCGGCCGCGAAAGCGCGGGTAGACGGGCGTCTTCTCCTCCGGGTACTGGATCGTGACGGGGCCCTCGACGATCCGCGCGAAGGTCGTCTTCAGGCCCCGCAGGGTCTCGCCGAAGGCGCGGTAGGCGCCCTTCGCGCCCCCGGGCTCCGGCCCGCGCTGCACCGCGACGACCCTGGTCGTCGGCGAGGTACGGAAACTCTTGGCTCGTCGCGATCCCCCCCGGTGCGCGAGTTTCACGCCAGGAGGAGTGGCCGGGTTGTTCGCTCACGTCACCGTCACCAGCACCGCGGTCACCAGCACGTTCAGCGTCGCCAGCGGCAGGAGCACCTTCCAGCCCAGCGACATCAGCTGGTCGTAGCGGACCCTCGGCAGCGTGGCGCGGATCCACATGAACACGAACAGGAAGCCGAAGATCTTGACGATCACCCAGATCGGGTCGAGCCAGCCGGGCCCCGGCCCATGCCAGCCGCCGAGGAAGAAGGTCACCGCGACCCCCGAGATCACGAACATCTCGATGTACTCGGCCATCGCGTAGGACCCGTAGCGCATCCCCCCGTACTCGGTCCCGTAGCCGGCGACCAGCTCGGCGTCGGCCTCCGGCAGGTCGAATGGGGCCCGGTTGGTCTCCGCGAATCCGGCGACCATGAAGATCAGGAAGCCGACGAGCTGCGGGACGATGTACCAGATCTGGTTCTGGGCCTCGACGATCGAGACCAGCGACAGCGAGCCCGCCATCATGATCGCCCCGAGCAGCGCCAGGCCCATCGAGATCTCGTAGGAGATCAGCTGCGCGGCGGCGCGCATCGCGCCGAGGAAGCTGTACTTCGACCCGGAGGCCCAGCCGCCCAGCAGCAGGCCGTAGAAGGCGATCGAGCCGAAGGCGAAGAAGTAGAGGATGCCGATCGAGACGTCGATGCCGTAGAAGCCGACCCCGTTCTTGACGTCTCCGAACGGGATGATCGCCATCGTCGCGACGCCGGTGAACACGACGATCGCCGGCGCGATCGGCCACAGGATCGGGATCGCGTTCTCCGGCCGGTAGTGCTCCTTGGTGACCAGCTTCACGGCGTCGGCAAGCGGCTGCAGCAGGCCGAAGGGGCCGACCCGGTTGGGGCCGTAGCGGGCCTGGAAGCGGCCCAGGAGCTTTCGCTCGAGCACGGTCAGCATCGGCACGATCGCGAAGATCACCGCGAAGATCACGATCGACTTCACGACCAGGATCCAGGTCGCCTCGACGAAGGTCGTGTCGGCGAGGGGAAGGATCACTCGGTCGTCTCCGGCTTCGAGATCTCGACCAGCTCGCCGCCGAGGCGCGCCTGGCCCCGTCGCCGAGCCCCTCGATCAGGAATCCCGTCCCAGGTCTGACCCGCTCGTGGATCGAGACCCTTGCGCGGACGCTCGTCCCGTTGGAGCGAACGTCGACCTCGTCGCCGCTTCCGAGGCCGAGCCGATCAGCATCCGCGGGCGCGAGCTCGAGCGTCTGCTTCGGCGCAAGGAACCTCAGGGCGGGGCTGCGATCGGTGACCTCCGCCGCCCAGAGATCGCGGTAGGTGCCAAGGCGAACCCGGCCGCCCGAGGCTGACTCGTCGGCGCTCAGGACGGAGTCCTGAGTCGTGCCGGTGGACCTGCCGCCCGGCTGGCGTCCGGACGCCGCCGACACCGGACGCGTAGCGGAGGACGTCGGCGGAGCTACTCCGCTCCTGCCAGCGGACGCCCGTCCCCCGATCTCCTCGTGGGTGAGCCCCGCGTAGAAGGGGACCTCGGATGCGATCGCGGCGAGGGCGTCGGGCGCCGACTCGATCCCGGTCTCATCGCCCAGCAGGGCGGAGAGCTCGGCGAGCACCTCCCACAGGGCTCGCACGTTGCCCGGGGGCGGCGTACCCGGGCGCAGCCGCTGAAGCCGCCCGTCGGGGTGGGTGACCGTGCCCTCCTTCTCGGCGTAGGACTCGGCGGGGAAGACGACGTCGGCGTGACGGGTGGAGCCGTCCTCGAACATCGACACCGAGAGCACGAACTTCGCCTTGCCGAGCGCCTCGCTCCAGGCCGGCCCGTCGGCGAAGTCCCGGACCGGGTCGGCGTTGACCAGCAAGGCGGCGTCGAGGCTTCCCTCCTCGAGGCCGTCGCGAATGCCGGCCGCCGTCGAGCCCCTGCTCCGTCTCGGACAGGCCGGGGCCGGCGACTGGAAGGCAGCCGACCTCCCGCAGGCCGCGCCCGTTGGCGCCGTCCGGGACCTCGATCAGCCCCGCGCCATCCTCCTCGAGGCGAAGGGCGCGCGCGCAGTCGAGGAGCGGACGCGCATCCGTGCCGGCCCACACGATCACGGTCGAGCCCGGCTTCAACGTCCCCGCGATCCGCTCGGCGTCCGCGCCGAGCTCGCCCGGCGCCCGCTCGTATCCGTCGGCCCCGACCTCGGCGGCCAGCGCGGAGGCGAAGGCGCCCGCGAACCCGGGCGCGTAGCGGGCCGTCTCCTCGGCGCCGCCGTCGAGGGCGCTCGGGCGGTCCGTGGCCACGGCCAGCGGGCGCCGCGCAGGCGCACCGCCTTTCGGATCCGCAGGTCCAGGATCGGCATCGAGTGAAGCGGGTCGGTGCCGATCACGAGGATCGACTCGGCGCGGTCGAGGTCGGCGACGCTGGCGCCCAGATCGGGGCGCGAGAGCTCGACCAGGCCTCGGCGGATCATCCCACCCGGTCCGCGGTCCCCGGTGCGCCGTGACTCGATGCCCGGTCCGCCGGCGGGGCGTGACTCCACATGCGGCGAGCCGCAGGGCCTTGCGGACGATCCGCTGCGCCAGGTAGCCCTCCTCGTTCGAGGACGAGCCACCGACGATCGCCGCCGTGCGCTCGCCGGCCTCGCGCAGCCCGGCCGCCGCAGCCTCGAGCGCCTCCTCCCAGCTCGCCGGTCGGAGCTCGCCACCGACGCGGACCATGCGGCTCGGTGATCCGGTCGGCGGACTCGGCCATCTGGTAGCCGAAGCGGCCCTTGTCGCAGAGCCACCCGTCGTCGACCTCGACGTTGTCGCGGGCGAGCACCCGCTGGATGCGCTCGTCGCGAACGGTCAGCTTGATGTTGCACTGGCTCGGGCAGAGCGTGCACACCGTGCCCGCGTCCTCGATGTCCCAGGGCCGCGCCCGGAACCGGTAAGCGTCCGAGGTGAGCGCGCCGACGGGGCACAGCTCGATGATGTTGCCGTGGAACGGGGCGATGTAGGGGCGGTCGTCGAACGTCCCGACGAACGTCGAGGAGCCGCGCTCCAGGAGCTGGAGCTGCTCGTCCTCGGCCACCTCCTGGCTGAACCGCACGCAGCGGTAGCAGAGGATGCAGCGCTCGCGATCGATCTTGATCAGCGGCGAGAGCGGGATGGGCTTCTGGAAGTGGCGCTTGGGGTCGATCACCCGGCTCCTGCCCGGGCCCCAGCCCATCGCGACGTCCTGCAGCGGGCACTCCCCGCCCTTGTCGCACACGGGGCAGTCGAGCGGGTGGTTGACGAGCAGGAACTCGACGACCGCGTTCTGGGCCTCCTTGACCCGCTCGTTCTGGGTGTAGACGACCATCCCGTCGCGCACCGGGGTGGAGCAGGCGGTCTGAAGCTTGGGGATCCCCTCGATCTCGACCATGCACATCCGGCAGGCGCCGACCGGATGGCCGAGCTTCGGCTCGTAGCAGAAGACCGGGATCTCGATGTCGCCGTGCTTCGCGGCGTCCACCAGCATCGTCCCCTGCGGCGCCGCAACCTCGACGCCGTCGATGACGAAGGTGATCGCGGGCTGGCTCAGACATCGCGTGTCCGCTCGCTGGCGCTAGGGACGCAGTCCCGGTGAGTGCGTGCAAACCTGCCGCCTCGTCGGCGCCCGAACCCGACGGGTCGCTCGCGACTCGTCGGATGTGTTCCTCGAACTCGCCTCGGAACTTCTGGACCATGCTCGCAACCGGCATCGCCATCGAGTCGCCCAGCACGCACAGGCAGTGGCCCATGATGTTGTCCTGCACCGAAGCGATGACGTCGAGGTCCATCGGCGTCGCCTCGCCGGAGATCACGCGCTCCAGCATCTTCACCGTCCAGTTCGTGCCCTCCCGGCAGGGGGTGCACTTCCCGCACGACTCGTGGTGGTAGAAGCGCGCCGTCCGCAGCGCCAGCGCCGGGATCGACACGGAGTCGTCGGCGACGATGATCGACCCGGATCCCAGCATCGAGCCGGCGTCGGCGAGCGCCTCGAAGCTGTACGGCAGATCGAGCTCGGCGGAGGTCAGGACCGGCGCCGAGGAGCCGCCGGGGAACCAGGCCTTGACCTCGCGCCCCTCGGGCGGCCCGCCGGCGAGGCCGTAGATGAGGTCCCGGGACGGGATCCCCAGCTCGACCTCGTAGTTGCCGGGTCGCTGAACGCACCCGGACACGGACACCACCTTGGTGCCCGGCGACTGCTCGGTGCCGAAGCTCTTGAACCAGTCCGCGCCGTTGGCGACGATGTGGGGGACGTTGGACAGCGTCTCGACGTTGTTGATCAGGGTCGGGCCGCCGTAGAGCCCCTGGATCGCCGGGAAGGGGGGCTTCAGTCGCGGGTTCCCCCGCTTGCCCTCGAGCGCGTCCAACAGGGCCGTCTCCTCGCCGCAGATGTAGGCGCCCGCGCCGCGGTGGACGACCAGCTCGACTCGATGCCCCGTACCGAGGATGTCGGCGCCGAGGAACCCCGCCTCGTAGGCCTCGGATACTGCGGCCTCCAGGATGTCGGCCACCTCGGCGTACTCGCCGCGGATGAAGATGAAGGCCCAGCCGGCCCCGGCCGCGATCGCCGCGATGGTGGCGCCCTCGATCAGCTGGTGGGGGTTCTTCTGCATCAGCTCGCGGTCCTTGAACGCCCCGGGCTCCGACTCGTCGGCGTTGCAGCAGAGGAACTTCTCCATGTCGCCGCGGGGAAGGAACGAGGCCTTCTTGCCCATCGAGAAGCCGGCGCCGCCGCGGCCTCGGAGGCCGGAGTCCTCGAGCGTCGTCAAGAGCTCCTGAGGCTCGATCTCCTTCAGGGCCCGCTCCAGCGAGCGATACCCGCCCAGCCGCCGGTAGGTCTCGATCGACGCGAGACCCGGCTCGTCGATGTGGCGAAACAGCACCCGGGTCTCACGCGACATCAGCCGGCGGCCTCCTCGTCTGCGACTCCGGGGCCCGCCGGGTCCGCTTCGATCCGCTTGACGCGGGGGTCGGGCTCCGGCTCGGGCCCTCCGGCGGCGGGGCGCTTGGCGAGCGCCTTGTCGGGGAGCACCTCGGCGCCGGCGCGCAGCTGCTCGACCGCGGTCCGGGCGTCCTCCGGTCCGAGTGGCCCGTAGTAGCGGTCGTCGATCGAGGCCATCGGCGCCAGGTCGCACGCCCCCATGCACTCGAACCCCTTCAGGAAGAGCTCGCCGTCGGCGGAGCTGGCGCCGTGGTCGGCCTCGTCGGCGTCGATCCCGGCGACCTCGCAGAACGACTCCATCAGCTCGTCCGATCCCCGCATCCAGCAGGAGATGTTGTGGCAGACGAGCACCTGGTGGCGGCCCACGGGCGTGGTGCGGAAGAGGTCGTAGAAGGTGGCCAGCGATTCGAGGTATCCCGGCGTGACCCCCATCACGGCCGCCGCCTGGCGGATCCCGTCGGGCGTGCACCAGCCGTAGGTGCGCTGCACGGCCCACAGGGCCGGCAGGGCCGCCGAGCGGATCTCGGGATACTGGCCCATCGCGGCCTCGATCCGCTCCCGAAGCTCGTCCGGGACGTCCACCTCGTGCAGCTCGGGCACCGGCTCGGCGTCCTCGGGGCGCATCGACTCGATCAGGCGGCGCCGCTCCTCGGCGGACATCTCATCCGTCGCCCGGATCTCGGGAATAACCACTCCGGGCAGATGCTCCGCTTCGCGTCCGCTCTGCCCGGGTTCGGGCGCCGCCCGACCGGCAGGGTCAACCGCTCGACCCGGGACTTCGTCCCTAGCCCCGGCGTTTGGCGCTTGGTCCTTCACCTGTCTATTCCTCCGAGGATCGGGTCCAGCATCGCGAGGTTCTGGATCATGTCGGCGAGGTAGCCGTTCAGGCACATGTCGCGAAGGCTTTGGAGGTTCACGAACGAGGGGTCGCGGACGTGCACCCGTACCGGCTTCGAGGAGCCGTCGGCGACCACGAAGCAACCGAGCTCCCCTCGCGGGGACTCGACGGCGTAGTAGGCCTCGCCGGGCGGTACCCGGAAGCCCTCGGTGACCAGCTTGAAGTGGTGGATCAGAGCCTCCATCGATGTGGACAGCTCGTGACGCGGCGGCAGCACGACCTTGCGGTCGTCGGCGATCCACGGGCCCTCCGGCAGACCGTCGAGCGCCTGCTCGATGATCCGCACGGACTCGCGCATCTCCTGGACGCGAACCCGGTAGCGGTCGTAGCCGTCGCCGACGGTGCCGACGGGAATGTTGAAGTCGAAGTCCGCGTACGCGAGCGTCGGGTCCACCTTCCGCAGGTCCCAGGGCTCGCCCGCGGCGCGCAGAAGCGGGCCCGTCACGCCGAGGTCCAGCAGACGCTGACGGGGCACGACGCCGACGTTCTTCGTGCGCCGTAGGAAGATCTCGTTCCGATTGAGGATCGCCTCGTACTGGTCGACCCGGGATGGCATCTCCGCGCAGAACGCCCGGAGGTTTCGCTCGAAGCCGACCGGGATGTCTTCGAAGACGCCGCCCACCTGGAAGTAGCGCGTGTGCATCCGCTGCCCGGTCGACATCTCGAAGAGGTCGAGCACCCGGTCCCGGTCGCGAAAGCAGTAGAAGAACATCGACATCGCGCCGAGGTCGAGCGCGGAGGTCCCGAGCCAGACCAGGTGGGAGTGGAGCCGGTTCAGCTCCAGGTGGATCACCCGCAGGTACTTGGCCCGCTCCGGGATCTCCAGCTCCAGCAACCGCTCCACGCAGCCGACGAACGCCTCCATGTTGAAGAAGTAGGAGAGGTAGTCCATCCGCTCGACGAACGGGATCACCTTCCAATAGGACTTGTCCTCGCAGTTCTTCTCGATTCCGGTGTGGACATAGCCCACGATCGGCTTCAGGTCGCGGACGACCTCGCCTTCGAGGCTGACCAGGAGTCGCAACACGCCGTGGGTCGCCGGGTGGTGCGGCCCCATGTTGATCGTCATCAGCTCCTGCTCGGGCCCCATCCCCTCGCCGGCGGCCGTGCGTTCGACGGGCGACGTGCCGATCACCTCCGCCCCGGTGCGCGCGATGACGTCTCCGCCGCGAGCGGGTGCCGATCCGTGGACGCTCACGCGTACCACCTCGGGACCTCGCGCTCGTTGTGCGTGAAGATCACCGGCTCGCCGCCGACCGGGAAGTCGCGGCGCTGCGGCCACCCGACGTAGTCCTCCGGCATCAGGATCCGGCGCAGGTCGGGATGGCCACGGAAGGCGATCCCGAAGAAGTCGTACACCTCGCGCTCCTGATACTCCGCGGTCGGAAACAGGGGCACGCAGCTGTCGATCTCCGGCAGTTGGTCCTCACCGGGATCGTCGAGCGCGGCGCGGACCCGCAGCCGCTCGACCCGGGGCATGTTCAGGAGCTCGTACACCACGCCGAACCGCGGCGAGGCGGGCAGATAGTCGACCCCGTGAAGGCTCGCCAGAAATCGGTACTCCTGGCCGGGTGTGTCGCGGAGCCAACCGAGCACGTCGAGGATCGCCTTGGGCTCGACGATCAGACAGGCCTGCCCGCGCTCGTGGTAGGTCCCGAGCACCGACCCGGCCGAGGCGGCGTCGAGCTCGTGCGCGATCAACTCGAGGCCCGGCGAGTCGGGCATCACGAGGGCCCCTTGCGGGTCTCCTGGGCGCGCGCCGAGTCGTAGGCGACGGAGAGCTCCCGCGCCGCGGCGTAGGCCTCGACCTCCTCCTTCGAGGCGGTTCCGGTGCCGGGGCGGGCCCATTCCTCGGTGCCGATCGCGTTGTAGCGGCGGCGCCAGCCCGGGTCCGGGTTGCCGAGGATCATCCGCTGGAGCTTGTTGAACCCGAACACGAGCGCCTCGGGTCGCGGGGGACATCCCGGGACGTGGATGTCGACCGGCATGAACTTGTCCGCGCCCTGGACCACGGCGTAGTTCGCGAACATCCCGCCGGACGAGGAACAGGCGCCCATTGAGATCACCCACTTGGGCTCGAGCATCTGGTCGTAGATGCGCCGAACGACCGGGGCCATCTTGATCGACACGCGACCGGACAGGATCAGCATGTCCGCCTGTCGCGGCGAAGCGCGCATGTTCTCGGCGCCGAACCGCGCGATGTCGTAGCGCGGGCTGACCATCGACATCATCTCGATCGCGCAGCAGGCGAGACCGAAGGTGGCCGGGAAGATCGAGTTGGCGCGCGCCCAGCCGATCGTCTTGGACATCGTCGTGGTCATCACCGCCTCGGCCACGTGGCGTTCGAGGTCCGGTCCCTCCAGGTCGCCCCGCAGGAGGTCGCGAGCGCGAAGCTGCCGCACCCGGAGATCCGTTGGGGAGCTTGGCTCCTCGAGCGGGGCGAGCGCGCGGAGCTTCTCCCGCCTCACCTCCAATCCAGGGCCCCCCTGCGCCACACGTAGACCAGCGCGACGAACAGCAGGACCACGAAGACGATCACCTCGACGAGGACGAAGACCGAGTGAGCCGCCCGCAGGATCACCCCGACGGGGTAGAGGAAGACCACCTCGATGTCGAACAGGATGAACAGCATCGCGACCATGTAGAAGCTGACCCCGAAGCGGAAGGTCCGGGTCACCTCGCTCGGGAGGCCGCACTCGTACGGGTCGTTCTTGGCGCGGCTCGGTCGGCGGGGGCCGATCAGGCCATTGACCATCGCCAGCGTTCCGCCGACGATCAGCCCGAGGCCGGCGAAGACGATCACGGGCAGATAGCTGTGAAGCACCTAAACGCTCCTCGCCACCACTCGGGCCACAGGCCGAGTTATATACCCACTTTGTGCGGACTTGCTACATAGTGATTTTCCGCATCAGCAAGCGGATTTCCGATGCTCACCGACCGACCCTCGGGGGCGACGCGGGGACGGCCCGCGACGCTACTCCGGACGCGGGGCTGAGCGATGGTCACGGTCCATCTCGTGGTCGGGATCACGGTCATCACCACCAACCTGATCGCGGGCGGCTGGGGAGGGATCGCGTGGCTTCGGCGCGAGCCAAGCGTCGGGTTCTGGTACGCGCTGCGCGTGGCTCAGGTCGCGGTCGTTCTCCAGGCCGCGCTCGGGGCGATCCTGCTGCTCTCGGGCCACGAGGCCGCGAGCGGCCTTCACTACCTGTACGGCCTGCTGCCCGTCGGGGTTTCGCTGTTGGCCGAGGCGGTCCGGGCGGGTGCGGCCGAGCGGGAGCTCGTCGGCTTGGACTTCGAGTCGCTGCCCACCGAGCGCCAGCGGGGGATCGCGTTGGCGATCGTTCGGCGCGAGACCGGGATCATGGCGGTCTCGGCGCTCGTGATCTTCCTGTTGGCGCTCCGAGCCGCGACGACGGCGGGGTAGCGCTTGCCCGGGCGCCTCTCTCTACCCAGCCCCGTCCAGCCCCTGGTAGTCCCCCCCGTAGAAGAGCAGCGGCTCCCCGTCCTCGCCGGCCTCCAGCTCGACCACCGGCCCCGTCGCGATCACGTGATCGCCTCCCTGGTGGATCTCGCGAACCTCGCAAGCGAGCCAGATCAGCGCTCCGTCGATCATCGGGGTGCCGGCGCGCTCGGTCCACCCGACGCCCTCCCACTTCTGCGGGTGCGGGTCCTTGGTGCTGAACCGCCGGGCGAGCTCCGCCTGATCGGCGGCCAGCACGTTGATCCCGAACGCGCCCGCGTGCTCGACCGCGACCAGGGTCCGCGAGCCGAGATCGAGGCAGGCGAGCATCATCGGCGGCTCGAGCGACAGCGAGGCGACGGCGTTGGCGGTCGCGCCGGCCGGCCCCGCCGGCCCGACCGCGGTGACCACGGTCACCGCGGTCGGGAACCGGGACATCGCCGTCCGCAGCGCATCCGGCTCGACGTGTGGCGGCATCAGGTGAGTCGCTTCACGGGCAAGGAGGCGGAAAGTATGATGCCGCGCGCGTGCGGCCCGTCCTCGTCACCACAGCGGCAGTCGCGGCGGCCCTCGTCCTCGCCGCGTGCGGGAGCGAGGGGATCTCCGTGCCCAAGGACGATCCGACCTATTCGCGGCGCCGTGCTCTTCTCTCAGCGGTGCTCGGGCTGTCACACGCTGTCGGCGGCGGGCACCCAGGGGTCTGCAAACCGCGCGGTCCGCGTGCAGGGCCCCAACCTCAACCAGCGGGTGGAGAGCTACCACGACGTCATCTTCGCGATTCGCAACGGCGGTTTCTCCGGCGCGATCATGCCCCAGAACATCGTCACGGGCAGCGAGGCCTCGGAGGTCGCGCGATTCGTCTCGAAGTACGCGGGCTCCAACGCCCAGACGACGGTCCAGCCGCCTGGCTCCGGTTCGCCGTAGGCGACCGGACGGCCACGCGGTGCCGCTCGGCCACCAGTGAACCCGCCCGCTGACAAGACGTAGTGCTCGACCTGAGGAGCATCCGCGAGGATCCGGATTCCGCGAGGGCCGCGCTGGCGCGCCGAGGCGCCGCCGACGAGCTCGACGAGCTGCTGGGTGTGGACGCCCGCCGTCGGGAGCTGCTCCCGGAGGTCGAGGAGCGGCGCGCGCGGCAGAACCGTGCGTCTGACCGGATCGCAGAGGCCAAGCGCGTCGGCGACGACGCCGAGCCGCTGATCGCCGAGATGCGCGAGGTGAGCGCCGAGCTCAAGGAGCTCGAGGCGGAGCTCAACGACGTGGAGTCGAAGCGCTCCGAGCTCCTCATGGCGCTGCCCAACCTCCCTGATCCCGAGGCTCCGGACGGTGAAGCCGAGGAGGACGCGGTGACGCTCCGCGAGGTGGGCGAGCCGCCCGAGTTCGGCTTCGAGGCCCGTGACCACCTGGATCTCGGCGTCGCGAACGGCTGGATCGAGATGGAGAAGGCGGCGGAGGCGTCCGGCTCACGGTTCGCCTATCTACTCGGCGACCTGGTGACCGTCGAGCTGGCGCTGGAGCGATTCACGCACGACGTCCTGCGGGGCGAGGGCCTGATCCCGGTCGTGCCACCGGTCCTCGTCCGCGAGGGACCGCTCGTCGGGACGGGCTTCTTCCCCGGGGAGCGGGAGATGATCTACGAGGTCCCGCGCGACGAGCTGTTCCTGGTCGGCACCTCCGAGGTGTCCCTCGCCGCGCTGCACGCCGGCGAGATCCTCGCGGCCGACGAGCTGCCACGCCGCTACGCGGGCTTCTCAACTTGCTTCCGTCGCGAGTCGGGGGCGGCCGGAAAGGACACCCGCGGGATCTTCCGCGTGCACCAGTTCGACAAGGTGGAGATGTTCTCGTTCGTCCGGCCGGAGGAGTCTCGCGCCGAGCACGAGCGGCTGCTTGCGATCCAGGAGCGCATCCTGCAGGCGCTGGGTCTTCCGTATCGGGTGGTGGATATCCCGGTCGGCGACCTCGGCGCCCCGGCCGCGCGCAAGTTCGACTGCGAGGCGTGGATCCCCAGTCAGTCCCGCTACCGCGAGGTCACCTCCTGCTCGAACACCACCAACTACCAGGCTCGGCGCCTCGATTGCCGGTTTCGGGCCGAGGCGGACGCCCAACCCGCGAACGTGCACACCCTGAACGGCACCGCCGTCGCTGTCGGGCGGACCCTGGTCGCGCTGATCGAGAACGGGCAGCGCGCGGACGGATCCGTCGAGCTGCCTGACGCGCTGGTGGAGGCCGGAGCCCCCGAGACGATCGGCGGGCGCTGACCCGGCCGTTCCCGGCGGGCGATCGCCGACGAGGGCGCCTCAGCTCGAGGCGCCCTCGTCGTCCCGGTCCAGCGTCAACGCGCAGGAGTTGATGCAGTAGCGCTGCCCGGTCGGGTTCGGGCCGTCGTCGAACAGGTGGCCCAGGTGCCCGCCGCAGCGCGCACAGACCACCTCCGTACGGCGCATGAACAGGCTGTTGTCGGGCCGGGTCTCGACCTTGTCGTCGGCGACCGGGTCCCAGAAGCTGGGCCAACCGGTGCCCGAGTCGAACTTGGTGTCGGCGCTGAACAGCTCCTGTCCGCATCCGGCGCAGCGGTACATGCCGCCCGCCTTCTCGTCCCAGTAGGTGCCGGTGAAGGCGCGCTCGGTCCCCTTCTTACGCAGGATCTCGTACTGCTCGGGCGTGAGCTCCGCTCGCCACTCGGCGTCCGACTTCTCGAGTTTCTCCATCTGGCCTCTTCCCTCTTTCGGGCTCGCTCTTCTTCCTTACATCAGGTTAGTCGCGCGGGATCGTTCGTCGTTACGCCGGCCCGGCGACCCATACGATCCGCGGGTGACCGACGCCTTCTTCCGGGCCGAGGGCGACCTCTTCGTGCCCACCGAGCTGACCCGTGGACCCTGGGACCCTGAGTTTCAGCACGCCGGGCCCCCTGCCGGGCTGATCGCCCGCGAGGTGGAGATGCTCGACGGCGGAGACGAGCGCCACGTGGGCCGCATCACGTTCGAGATCCTGCGTGCCGTGCCGATCGCGCCCCTTCGAGTGGAGGCGCGCATCGTCCGTCCCGGACGCAGCGTGGAGCTGATCGAGGCAACGCTCTCCGATGAGGAGGGAGAGGTCGTCAAGACGCGGGCCTGGCGGATTCGGATCGAGGACGTTGACATCCCGGCAGGGTTGACGAGCGTCGACGGGCCGGGGGTCATGGGAAGCTCCCCGTCGACGCTCCGTCCCGGGTTCGCTCCACCGGGACCCGGTCAGGCCGACCCGGGAGAGTTTCCCGAGATCGGGCGGGACGTCGGGTACCACACGGCGATGGAGTATCGGTTCGTTCACGGCGGGTTCGGCGATCGCGGTCCGGCGGTCGCCTGGATGCGAATGCGCCACCCGTTGGTCGCGGGTGAGAAGCCGACACCGCTTCAGCGGGTGCTCGTCGCGGCGGACTCGGGCAACGGCGTCAGCTCGACGCTCGACTGGGCGCGTTACCTGTTCATCAACGTCGAGCTCACGGTTCACATCAATCGAGCACTCGCCGGCGAGTGGGTGTGCCTCGACGCGATCACGATCCCGGAGCCCAACGGCGTGGGAGTGGCGGACACGGCCCTCTACGACGAGCGCGGCCCGGTCGGCCGGGCGATGCAGGCCCTGTTGATCGGCGAGCGCGAGGCTCGATGACGGAGGCCGCGGCGGCTCGTCCGAGGGTGCTGGTCGCGAGGACGCTGCTGCCGGCCGGCATGGCTCTCCTGGTCGACCGTTGCGACGTCGTCGAGGGTGGGTTGGACGTCGAGCCGGAGCGATTGCTGAGGCTGGCGCCGGGGGCCGCGGCGATCGTCGCTGACCCCACGGTTGCAGTCGGCGATCAGCTCTTGGATGCGACTGGGCCGCAGCTTCGAGTCGTCGCCAACTTCGCGGTTGGTTACGACAACGTGGACCTGGACGCCTGTCGGCGCCGAGGCGTCGCGGTCACCAACACGCCGGACGTGCTCACGAACGCCACGGCGGAGCTCGCCCTGGCGCTGACGATCGCCGCTGCGCGACGGATGAGCGACGCTGAGGCGAGCCTCCGGGCAGGGCGCTGGGTTGGGTGGGATCCGGGCGCCCTCCTGGGCCTGGAGCTGAGCGGCGCAACGTTCGGCGTGGTCGGGATGGGCAGGATCGGCGGCCGTTATGCGGAGCTGGTCGCGCCGCTCGCGGGCGAGACCCTGTACGTGAGCCGAACGCCACGGCCGGAGGTGGAGCGGGAGCTGGGCGCCATCCGGGTGGAGTTGGGTGAGCTTTTGAGACGCGCCGACGTGGTGAGCCTCCACGTGCCGGCGAGCCCGGAGACGGTCGGCCTGATCGGCGGCGCCGAGCTGAGGGCGATGAGGCCGCACGCCGTGCTCGTCAACACGGCCCGCGGGGCGCTCGTCGACTCGGCGGCGCTCGCCGAGGCCTTGCGGGCCGACGAGATCGGGGCGGCCGGGCTCGACGTCTACGAATCCGAGCCGAACATCCCGCCCGAGCTGCTCGAGGTGCCGCGTTGCGTGCTTTTGCCGCACATCGGCTCGGCGACGACGAGGGCCCGCGACGGGATGGCGCGCATGGCGGCGGAGAACGTGCTTGCGGTCCTCAGCGGCTCCGAACCGCCCAACCGGGTCGTCTGACGTCAGGGCGTCAGCCCGAGCGAGGGACCGGGCCATCCCCCGACCACGGCGCGCCCCGGCGCTCGATGTCGACGTAGACGACCTCCGTGTCGGCCATCCGGTCGAGCAGACCGAGTCTGCGCGGCGTGAACAGGATCCCGAGAAAGCCAAGCCCTAGCGACAGGATCCCGAGCGCGAGGCCGACCAGACGACGGATTGACCGCCGAATGCCCACCCTCCGTGATCCGTCCGCTTCGATGGCGATCGCCAGGAATCGCATGCCCGGGGTCTGGCCCGACAGCGACCAGAAGAAGAGCAGGTACACGGTCCAGGCGATGATCCAGCCCACCGCGCCGACCGCCACCCCGCCCACGGAGATATGACCGCTGTCGCCGAGGATGAACGAGGCGGTCAGTGCGATGACGCCCGCGATCACGATGAAGATCCCGTTGAGGATCCCGGCATCCAGGCCGAAGGCGAGCGCCCGGGTTACGAGCCCGGCCTGCTTGGGGCTGTCGGTCCGCTGCGGGCGGCCGAAGATGCGCCGCACCACCCGCTCGAGCCCGTCGTCCAGTCGGCGCGCGATCCGGCGAAGCTGGCGGCCGAGGTCCTCCAGCAGGCCCACGCCCTGGGCGGTAACCGCCGCCCGGACCTCGGGCGCCTCCGCGATGCGCTCCACGAGCCGCTGTGCCTCGTCGCTGGCTAGGAGCCGGTTCCAGAGGTGATCGAACTGGTCGCTGTCCAGCGCCCGCGCCAGGGCTTGCTCGACGGCCGGTTGTCCGAGCGCTCGGGCCAGCGCCTCCTCGAACTGCGGCCCCTCCAGGATCCGAACGAGCGCGCGCTCCATGGCGGGACTCTCGGCCGCTCGCACGATTGCCTCCTCGATCGCCGTCTCCGCGGCGCTATCGAGGCCGGTGAGGCCGGCGACCTGCCGTGCTCCACGCGCCCCGGTTCCGATCAGGCGCGCCGGAAGCGGTCTGCGAGGAGAGGGCTCGCTCACGACTTCCAGGCACCCTACGGACTCGGCCAGATAGCTAGGCCGGCGCGCCCGCCTTCTCGCGCTCAGCGGTCGCCGCCTGGACCAGCTGCTGATAGCGAACCTGTTGACCGGCAGCGCCCCAGTTGCCGTCGGGGACCTCGCGGATCACGGTCCAGACCCGGATGCCCTGGCTCTCGTCGAGCCCGGCGGCCCGCAGCACGGCCTGATTGAACGCATCGACGATGACGCCCTTGCGCCGATCGGAGAGCGCCCCCTCGGGCACGGTGACCTGGACGCGAAATCGGGGCTCGCCACCTGGGCGGCCGCCGACGGCGAGCATCTCCGGCTCGATCTCGTTCGCATAGACCCAGGTGATCGAACGGAAGAACTCGGTGTCGGGCGCCCGCTCGGCCTCGAGCATCTTCGTCGCCAGCTCCTCGAGCAATTCCTCGCGAGCGTCGGAGGGAATCGCCCCCTTGGGATAGGTGAGTTCGAGCATCGGCATGTACGGACCTCCTCGGTCGGTCGTGAGCTCGTCGCTCAGAGCATACGCGCGCCGTATGGCTCCCTCGCGCAGGTAGGCTGAGGAAGCACGGGGGCACATGGCGGTCGACCTGGTCATCGACATCGAGAACACGCCTGGCGCGCTCGCGCAGGTGGCGGCCGCGATCAGCGACGCCGGCGTGAACATCGCAGCCGCCACCTGCGTCGGGCCCGGCGAGCGGGCTGAGCTTCACATCCTCGTCCCGCATGCCGAGGCTGTGAGGCATGCGTTGGCGATCTCCCACGTCGCGGTCACTCGCGAGCGCGAAGTGGTCGTCGTCGACGTCGATGATCGCCCAGGGGTCCTGGCGGACCTGACCCGCAGGATCGCCCGGGCCGGAGTCAACCTCGATCTCGTCTACGTCGCGACGCAGAACCGCGTGGTCTTCGGGGCGCCCGACCTCGCCGCCCTGAGAGCCGCGGTCGGCGACGCGAGCTGACGCGCTTTGGTCTATCCGCAGCCGGTGTTGTTCCCGCAGCTCGTGCAGGTGTAACAGCTGCCCGTGCGCTGCATCATCCCGCCGCACTGGTCGCAGGCCGGGCCGAGGTCGCGGCCCTGCATCCGCGCCGGGATCACCGGCGGGCTGTCGGTCAGCGCGGCGGTGGGCGGAACCGGATCGGCCGCGGAGCCGTTGCCCTCGTGGTGGCCGTTGCCGTTGCCCCCGTTCGCATCGCTTGAGGCGTTGCCCTCGGTCTCGGCGGCGTCGCCGAGCGGCAGGCTCTGCTGCGCCTCGCGCCGGGCCCTCACCTCGGGCGTCAGGATGCCCAGGTCCTCGAGCTCGTCGGGATCGTCGATGAACCGGCTGGCGAGCCAGCGCATCAGGTAATCGGGCATCGACTTGGCGAACGGGATCTCGGGGTTGTTCGTGATCCCCTCCGGGTCGAACCGCATGTAGCTGAACTTGCGCACGAAGACCTCGAGCGGAACGCCGTACTGGAGCCCGATCGAGATCGCGGTCGCAAACGCGTTCATCATCCCGCGGAGGGTCGAGCCCTCCTTGCCGATGTCGGTGAGGAAGATCTCGCCGACGGAGCCGTCCTCGTACTTGCCGGCGGTGATGTAGCCCTCGTGCCCGGCGATCGAGAACTTGTGGGTGATCGACTCCCGCTCGCGAGGCATCCGGCGGCGCTCGGGCCGGGGGGCACTATCGCTCTCGGCCTCGGCAGGCTCGGACTTCTTCTCGCCGCCATCGGTCTTCAGGGCCTGCGCGGTCTTGGACCCGTCGCGATAGATCGCCAGCGCCTTGAGGCCGCGCTTCCAGCCCTGGGTATAGGCGTCCGCTATGTCATCGACGCTCGCCGACTCGGGAAGGTTGACGGTCTTGGAGATCGCCCCCGAGATGAACGGCTGGACCGCGGACATCATCTCGATGTGGCCCATGTGCGAGATCGCCCGCTCGCCGACCGCGACGTCGAACACCGCGAGATGCTCTTCGGCGAGCTCCGGCGCGCCGATGATCGTCGCCTCTTCGTTGACGTAGGCCTCGATCTGCTCGACCTGGCTCTCCGAGTAGCCGAGCGTCCGCAGAGCCAGCGGCACTGAGCGGTTGATGATCTTCATCTGCCCGCCGCCGACCAGCTCCTTGAACTTCACCAGCGAGAAGTCGGGCTCGATCCCGGTGGTGTCGCAATCCATCAGGAAGCTGATCGTCCCGGTGGGGGCCAGCACGGTGGCCTGCGCGTTCCGGTAACCGTGCTCCTCGCCGAGCGCCACGGCTTCGTCCCAGGCCTGGCGCGCCGCGTCCAGCAGGGCCTCGTCAGCCAGCGAGCCGTCGATCTCGGCGGCGGCGTCGCGATGCATCCGCATCACGGCGTTGTGCGGCTCGCGGTTCATCGGATACTCGTCGTAGGTGCCCACCTGCGCGGCGATCTCGGCCGACTCGCGATAGGCGCGCCCGGTCATCAGCGCCGTGATCGCGGCCGCCATCGAGCGCCCCTCGGCGGAGTCGTACGGGAAGCCCGTTCGACATCAGGAGCGCGCCTAGGTTCGCGAAGCCGAGTCCGATCTGGCGGAAGGCCCGGGCATTGCGGCCGATCTCGTCGGTCGGGTAGCTCGAGGGGCCCACCACGATCTCCTGGGCACAGAAGACGACGTCCACGACGTGGCAGAAGTCCTCGACGTCGAAGCTCCCGTCCTCGTTGCGGAACTTCATCAGGTTGATCGAGGCGAGGTTGCACGCCGAATCGTCCACGTGCATGTACTCCGAGCACGGGTTCGACGCGTTGATCCGCCCCGACTCCGGGCAAGTGTGCCAGCGGTTGATCGTCGTGTCGTATTGAACGCCCGGATCGGCGCAGCGCCAGGCTGCGTCGGCGATCTGGCGCATGAGGTCGCGGGCCGGGAGCGTCTTCAGCGCCTCGCCGGTCGTGCGGGCCGTCAGGTCCCAGTCGTCGCCCTCCTCGACGGCCTCCATGAACTCGTCCGTCACCCTGACCGAGTTGTTGGCGTTCTGGTACTGGATCGAGTGGAAGGAGTCGCTGTCCAGGCGCATGTCGAAGCCTGCGTCGCGCAGGGCGCCCGCCTTCTCCTCCTCGCGCGCCTTGCACCAGATGAAGTCCTCGATGTCGGGATGGTCGACGTCGAGCACGACCATCTTGGCCGCCCGCCGGGTCTTGCCGCCGGACTTGATGGTGCCGGCCCACGCGTCGGCGCCGCGCATGAAGCTGACCGGGCCGGAGGCCAGCCCACCCTTGGAGAGGTGCTCGGCCGAGGAGCGGATGTTCGAGAGGTTGATCCCCGACCCCGACCCGCCCCGGAAGATCATCCCCTCCTTGGTGTTCCAGTCGAGGATGGACTCCATCGTGTCCTGGACGCTGAGGATGAAGCAGGCCGAGCACTGTGGATGGTCCTCGAACCCGACGTTGAACCAGACCGGGCTGTTGAACGCGGCCCGCTGGTGGAGCAGGATGTGGGTCAGCTCGGCCTCGAAGGCGTCGGCGTCGTCGTCGGTCGCGAAGTAGCCGCCGTCCCGTCCCCAGGCCGCGATCGTTCCCGCGACCCGGGAGATCATCTGCTTCACGGAATGCTCTCGCTCGGGCGATCCGAGCTTGCCCCGGAAGTACTTCTGGGCGACGATGTTGGTCGCGTTCTGGGACCAGCTCTTCGGGAATTCGACCTCCCGCTGCTCGAACGCCGGGTTGTCGGGGTCGCCGATGATCGCGTCGCGAAGCTCCCATTCGACCTGGTCGAAGGGGTGGACGCCGGCGGTGGTGTGGCGGCGTTCGACGCTCAGTCCCGGGTCCGGGTCCGAGCGTCCTTTGCAGCGGTTTTACTCATCAAGTCCTCTCCTCGAAGCGGCTTTAGGGATGGACTCCGGATCCTCGCGCGCGGCGCGGACGGAACCGACCCCGGCCGGGACCGGTTCCGAGGCCTCCGGATCGATCGAGATCGACGGCAGCGTCCCGGCGAACTGCAGGTAGGCGCCGCGGTCGAGCTGTTGGAGCTCGGAGAGACAGAGCTCGCCGATCCGCTCCGAGGACAGCTCGCCGCCTCCGTCCGCGGCCGCGAGCTCCACCCGGTCGACGATCGCCTCGATGTCCGATGCGATCACCGGCCGCTTGTGGGCCGCCCCCATGAGCGCCGCGCGAAGCTTGGCGCGATCGAAGCGCTGGCGCTCGCCGTCGCGCTTGATCACGTAGGCCGGCTCGGGCTCCCGGCGCTCGAAGGTCGTGAACCGAAGCCGGCACCCGGTGCACTCGCGGCGCCGGCGGACCGCCGCGCCGTCGGGCGAACGGCGGCTCTCCAGGACTCGCGTCGAGGCGTGGCATCGGGGACACAGCACTCGCATTGATTCTACTAGTCGTGGCGTGCTCCTGCATCAGCTAAGCACTAGATGTAGCGCCGTGTGCGTAAATGTGAGGAGTGGACATCCGAAGCGGTCACATTCGCTAGGCTCGCCACGATGACCAGAAGGGAGCGCGCCAAGGAACGCGTCACCGACGCGCGGTCGGTCGCCACGGAGCGCGTCGCGGACGCGAGGGCAGTCGCGTCCGGGCGGGTCGCCGACGCGAAGTCCGCTGCCACGGAGCGCGTCGCGGACGCGAAGGCGGCCGCCGAGGACCTGATCGCGCGCTCAAAGCCCCGGCTCCGCGGGGTCTCGCACGAGTGGGCCTTCTTCTTCTCGCTGGCCGCCGGTGGCGCACTGGTGGTGACGGCGCCCAGCGGCCGGGCCGCGGCCGTGGCCGCGATCTACGCCGGGTCGCTCTCCGCCCTCCTTGGGGTGAGCGCCCTATACCACCGCATCAACTGGCGCCGCCCCGAGATCCGCCGTTGGATGCGGAGGCTGGACCACTCGATGATCTTCCTGCTGATCGCCGGGACCGTGACGCCCTTTGCCGTCCTCGTCCTCGGTGGGGGACTGGGAAGCGCGCTCCTGATCGCGGTCTGGGCCGGAGCCGCGGCGGGGATCGTCGTGGAGATGGTGTGGGTCGAGGCGCCGAAGTGGGTGGCGGTGGCCGTCTATCTGGCCGTCGGTTGGATCGGAGCGCTCGGATTCCCCGCGATCGTGATCAAGGCGGGGCTGGGGGCGGGGATCCTGATCGCGGTTGGCGGCATCCTCTACACGGCGGGCGCGGTGATCTACGCCCGCCAGCGGCCGGATCCAAACCCCGCGGTCTTCGGCTACCACGAGATCTTCCACGTCCTCGTCATCGCGGCGCGCCGCATCTCACTTCGCCGCCGTGGCGATCTACGCGCTGCCGGCCTCGTAGGCCGACGCGGCCCCGCGTCCGTCAGCGGTGCTTGACGCCCTCCTGGGCGAAGTAGGCGAGCCTGGGGCCGCGCTCCACCAGGCCGTCGAGCGCCTCGTCGATCGAGTCGAGGACGTCCTGTGACAGCTCCACCCCGGAGGCCCGCGCGTTGGCGTGCACCTGCTCCGGCCGCGACGCGCCGATGATCGCCGAGGCGACGTTGGGCTCGCGCAGAACCCAGGCGAGCCCCATCTCGGCCATGGTGATCCCCGCCCCCTCCGCGATCGGCACCAGCCGCTGGACGGCCTCGAGCAGCTCGTCCTCCATGTAGCGGGAGATCGAGACGCTCATCTCGTCGTGGGCGGCGCGGGAGTCCTGCGGCGGCGCTTCGCCGGGCCGGTACTTGCCGGTGAGCACCCCCTGCGCGAGCGGCGACCAGACGACCTGCGAGATCCCGTGCTCGGCACAGAACGGGATCAGCTCGGCCTCTGGTGCGCGCCAGATCATGTTGTACTGGGGCTGGGAGGAGACCCACTTCCTCGCTCCGGGACCTCGAGGCCAGCCTCGATCTGCTCGACGGTCCACTCCGAGAAGCCGATCTCGCGAACCTTGCCGGCGTCCCGGACCTCGGTGAGCGCCTCCATCGTCTCCTCGATCGGGGTCTCCGGATCGGGGCGATGGCACTGGTAGAGGTCGACGTAGTCGGTCCGCAGGCGCTCCAGCGAGGCGTCGAGCTGCTTGTGGATCTGCTCCCGCGACAGCCCGAGGTCGGTCTCCGACATCGGGAAGTAGACCTTGGTCGCGAGCACGAAGGAGTCGCGCGGGAAGTCGGAGAGGACCTCCCCCCACGCCGTCTCCGCCGCCCCGACGCCGTAGATGTTCGAGGTGTCGAAGAAGTTGATCCCGGCGTCGAACGCCGCCCGCGTGCAGGCCTCCGTCTGGTCGCGCTCGACCCCCGCGCCGTAGGTGAGCCAGGATCCGAGGGAGATCTCCGAGACCTCGATGTCCGAATCCCCGAGCTTGCGGAAGCGCACCGGGCCGAGCCTAACTCAAGGTCGGTGTGGCGTGAGCGTCCTTGGCGCTCTCGACCAGAGCCCGCACCTGGTCGTCCCGCCCGTCCCGGAGCAGCTCGATGGGGTCGGGGTCACCGTTGACGATCCCCTCGAAGAACTCCTTGCGGTCCTGGTAGGTCGGAAGCGTGGCCTTCGCCCAGCCGCGGGCCTCGTTCAGGATCACCGCCAGCCGCGCATAGGGCTCCCCATATGTGTCGGCGATCTCCCGCTTCAGCCGCTTCGCGAGCGCGGGCGAGGCGCCGGACGTGGAGATCGCGATCGCGAGTGGGCCGGTGCGCACGATGGCCGGCAGGATGAAGCTGCACAGAGGCGGCACGTCGACCACGTTGCAGAGCATCGCCCGCCGCTCCGCGCCCTCATACACGGAGATGTTCGACCTCGGTGTGGGCGGTTGCGGCGATCGCAAGGAACTTGCCGTCCAGGTCGGAGTCGCGGAACTCGCGCCGCTCCCAGCGAATCGAGCCCTCCCGCGCGTACTCGGCGAGCTCGTCCACCGCGTTCGGGGCCACCAGCGTGACCTGGCCGTCGCAGGCGAGAAGCCCCTCCACCTTCTCCAGCCCGACGTCGCCGCCGCCGACCACCAGGGTCGGACGCCCGCCGAGCCGAAGGCAGGCGATGTAGAGCGGAGTCTCGAGCAGGTCCCTGACGCAGGACTGGTCGCAGATCCCCTTGCGGAGCTGGCAGACGCACTCCTTGCCGGCGTAGGCCTGGGCGGGCATCGCAGCAATCGTAGTGGTGTGGATCGCGCGGCTTGCGGCGGTGGGCCCCCATGAGCAGGGCGATGCAGTCGCCGCGGGTGAAGGGCTGGGTAGGGGAGGGGCCATCCAGAAGATGGCGACTTTCTGCCGCTATGCGAAGGAAAGACGCCAAAAGCACGGGTTCGCTGCCTCCCTACCCAGCTTTTCCATCACGAGCGGCGGGTCAAAATTTGGCCAGCCAGCCAGGACTCGGGCTATGCTGACCGCGATGGCGCTGAGCGTTCCGAGTCCGCGCACCACCAATCCGCTGGCCCGGATCCGCGAGGACCTTGGCATCGAGTGGCGAGCCTCCCGCCGGGGTCCGCTTCCGCCCGGCTCCAAGCTCCCCAGCCTCGTGCTGACCGAGCGGATGCGCCGGGATCCGCTCGCCGTGCTGCTCACCGCCTATGAGGAGCACGGCCCGATCTTCGCGATCCGCATCTTCCACGGGATCCAGGTGTTCATGCTCGGCCCCGAGGCGAACCGCTACATCCTCGTTACGGACCGCGACAAGTTCCGTTGGCGAGACGGGAATCTGGGCGACCTGATTCCGCTCATCGGGGACGGGCTGCTGACCACGGACGGCGAGTACCACGACCGGGCCCGGCAGACCATGCTGCCCGTCTTCCATCGGCAGCGAATCGCGGCGGCGGCGGACGTGATGAGCGAGGAGGCCGTACGAGCGATGACCGGGTGGAGGGCGGGCGACCGCGTGGACCTCTACGACTGGACCCGCCACGTGGCGATGCGGGTCGCCATGCGCGCGCTGTTCGGCTTCGACCCGGACCGCTCCGGCGTCGACGTCGCCGCCACCTTCGAGCAGGGGCTCTCCTTCTACGAGCGCGAGTACTTCCTCCAGGTACTTCGCGGCCCGGGGAGCCCCTTCGCGCGCCTGCGGCGCGTCCGGCGAACCCTCGACCAGATCATCCTCGGCGAGATCGCCCGCCGCCGGCGAGCCGGCGAGCCCGGAGAGGACGTGCTCGGGCTGCTCATGGAGGCGCGCGACGAGGACGGTCAGAGCTTCGACGACGGCCAGGTGCGCGACCAGGTGCTGACGCTGCTGTTCGCCGGGCACGACACCACCACCTCGACCGTGGCGTTCATGTTCTACGAGCTCGCACGCGACCCCGAGTGGGCCGAGCGGCTGGCCACCGAGCAGCGCGACGTGGCGGGCGGAGAGGCGCCGAGCGCCGATCAGCTGTTCGGGGAGATGCCCCTGCTCGACATGGCTGTTCAGGAGACCCTGCGGCTCTACCCTCCGGCGTGGATCGGCCCGCGGCGAGCGATCGCGGACTTCGAGTTCGCCGGCCACCGCGTGCCGGCGGGGCTCCCGGTCAACTACTCCTCCTGGGCGAGCCATCGCCTGTCCGAGGTGTTTCCGGACCCGCATGCCTTCAGGCCCGAGCGGTTCGAGCCCGAGGCACGAGCGAAGCTGCCCAAGGGCGCCTACATCCCCTTCGGCGCCGGCCCGAGGATCTGCATCGGGATGCGTTTCGGCGAGCTCGAGGTCCGGGCGATCGCGGCGGCGATCCTGAGCCGGTTCCGCCTCGGATTGGAGCCCGATTGGCGACTGCGGGTGCGTCAGATGCCCACGCTCTCCCCGCGCGGGGGGCTGCCGATGAGGGTGCTCTAGGGCGAGCCCGGCCGCGGCGCAGGCCCTGCAGCCGCGTTTGATGCCCCTGCTACCCTCGCCGCGACCGCGGAGCCAGGGCGCTCCGCCTTATCCTGGGTAGGCAGATGCGACTCATAGTCACCGAGAAGAACAACTCGGCGAAGAAGATTGCCGACATCCTCAGCCGGGGCGAGGCCAAGGCCGACGCCGCCTACAAGGTGCCGTTCTACACCTGGACGGACGCCGACGGCGACCAAATGACGATCGGCCTCAAGGGCCACGTCATGAGCCCGGCGTTCCCAGACGGCTACTCGAACTGGCAGGAGACCGACCTGCACGACCTGATCGACGCCGAGCTCACGAAGGAGCCGACCGACAAGAACGTCGTCAAGGCGGTGCGCAAGGTCGCCAAGGAAGCCGACTCGATCGTGATCGCCACCGACTACGACCGCGAGGGCGAGCTGATCGGGCTCGAGGCGCTGGAGCAGATCATCGATGCGAACCCCGGGGCCGTCGACGGAGAGCCGACCCCCTCAGGGGACGACCCGCTCGCGAACCGGCCGCCGATCAAGCGGGCTCGCTATTCGGCGCTGACGAAGGAGGAGATCGAGCGCGCCTTCGCCGAGCTCGACGACCTCTCGTACGAGCTCGCGTATGCCGGCGCCACCCGGCAGGACATCGACCTGATCTGGGGGGCCACGCTCACCCGCGCCGTCTCGCTGGCAACCCGGCGCTTCGGCTCCAACTTCCTCTCGGTCGGCCGCGTGCAGAGCCCGACCCTGGCGCTGATCGTGGAGCGCGAGCTGGAACGCCGTGCCCACGTCCCGAAGCCGTACTGGGAGGTCTTCGCCCGCTTCAAGCACCCGGACGAGTCCTTCGAGGCCCACCACGCGACGGACAAGTTCTGGGAGAAGGCCGAGGCCGAGGCGGCGCTGGCCGGGACCAAGAGCCCCGGCGTCGTCAAGGAGGTCGCCTCGCGGCGCAACTCGCGCAAGCCTCCGACGCCCTTCAACACCACCGCCTTCACGACCGATGCGTCGAGCCGGCTGGGGATCACCCCCTCGCGCGCGATGCGGCTCGCGGAGGACCTCTATATGGACGGGTTCATCTCCTACCCTCGCACCGACAACACCGTCTATCCCCGCTCGCTCAACACCCGCGAGCTTGTTTCCTCAATGGTCCGCATCCCGGAGTTCGAGAGCGCGGCCTTCCTGCTCGAGGGCGACCTGACGCCCACCCGGGGCCGCAAGGAGACCACCGACCACCCGCCGATCTATCCCACTCAGGCCGTCCACCCGGGTGCCTTCGAGGGACCAAAGCAGCGGGTCTACGAGCTGGTCGTCCGCCGCTTCCTGGCCACCTTCGCGCCGCCGATGGTGACCGAGTCCACACGGGCGGACATCGAGGCGGGCTCGCAAACCTACTTCGTCCGCGGCTCGGTGGTCGTCGATCCCGGGTACGCCGCCATCTACACCTATGCGCGCTCCAGCGACGAGGAGATCCCGAAGCTGGAGGAGGGGCAGTCGCTCGAGCTCGACGGCGATCCCTGGATGGTGGACAAGGAGACGCAGCCGCCCTCCCGGATCAGCCAGGGACGGCTGGTGGAGATGATGGAGGAGCGCGGGCTCGGTACCAAGGCGACGCGCGCCGACATCATCCAGAAGCTCTATGACCGCGGCTATGTGTTCGGGAATCCTCCGGAGCCGTCGGAGACGGGGATCGCGATGTACAAGGCGTTCCACGAGTACGTGCCGCGGATGGCGACTCCGGAGATGACCGCGGAGCTCGAGCAGGACATGGATCAGATCGCGGCGGGCCAGACGTCCAAGGACGAGGTCCTGCGCTCCAGCCGCGAGATGCTCCACTCGACCACCACCGACCTCGAGGATCGACGCGAGGCGTTCGCGAAGCAGATCTGGGCCGGAATGGACGAGGACAAGTTCCTGGGGCCCTGCAAGGTCTGCGAGGAGGCGGGCAGAAGCCACGAGGACGGCTCGCCGAACCGCCTTCGCATCATCGAGCTCAAGGGCGGCAAGCGGATGTACGGCTGCGAGGGGTGGGACCGCGACAACCCCGAGTCCCCGGACTCCTGCCAGGTCAGCGGGCCGCTCCCTGGTCGCGGCTACGAGCTGTGGCGGCTGGAGGAGCGCTGCTCGGTCTGCGGTGAGATGCCAAGGCTCACCGTCAAGGGCTTTCGCGGTCGTCCCTGGAAGCTCTGCCTCAACGACGACTGTCCGTCGATGGTCGAGATGCGGCAGAAGCGGGAGGAGCGGCAGCGGGCGCGTGCGGCGAAGGAAGCCGCGAAGAACGGGGCGGCGTCCGGCTCCGAAGACACACCGGCCGACTCCGACGCCAACGGCGGATCGGCCAAGAAGCCACGGCGCCGCGCCAAGCCGTCGCCGGGGACGGCTCGAACCAAGCGAGCCCGGTCCAGCGCGCGCAATAAGTAGCTTCCCTGCGTGTTCGTCACGCTCGAGGGCATCGACCGCTCGGGGAAGACCACCCAGGCCGCCCTGCTCGCCGAGGCGCTGGGTCCGGAGACGCTCCTGCTTCGCGAACCCGGTGGGACCGACGTGGCGGAGCGGATCCGCGAGCTGCTCAAGGATCCCGCCATCGAGCTCGACCCTCGCGCCGAGCTGCTCCTGTTCTGCGCTGCCCGCGCTGAGCTCTGCGCACGCGTGGTACGGCCTGCGCTCGATGACGGCCGCGACGTGGTCTGCGACCGCTTCATCGACTCGACCGTCGCCTATCAGGGGGCCGCGCGGGGCTTGGGAGTCCGGATGGTCGAAGGGCTGAACGAGGTCGCGATCGCCGGCTGCTCGCCGCAGCTCACCGTCCTGCTTCGGATCGAGCCGGAGAAGGCCGAGGCCCGCGGCCAGCAGCGGCTGGCGGCGGGGCAGGCGGATGGCTCGGACCGCTTCGAGGGCGAGGGGGTCGGCTTCCAGCGTGCGGTTGCCGCCTCGTACGACGAGCTCGCGGAGCGCCACCCGGAGCGGATCGTCGCGATCGACGCCGAGGCCCCCGTGGAGCGAGTCCACGAACGCGTGATGAAGGTCGTCGCCGAGGCCCGGGCGCGCACGTGACCACCGCGACCGAGATTCCGGAGACGCTTCGCGCCGCCACCGAGCATCAGCCGGCCGCCAGGGCGGCGCTTGCGGCCGCCCTCACCGACCCGGTCCACGCCTACCTGCTGGCAGGGCCGCCGGGCTCGGGAAAGCGTGCGGCAGCGCGGGCGTTCGCGGCTGAGCTGATCGCCGCCGGCTCGGCGGATCCGGGCGACGCGCGACGCCGCGCTCTGGCCGACCCCTCGCCCCATCCGGACCTGGTGTGGCTGGCCCCACAGGGGATCCAGCACCTCGTCGAGGAGGTTCGCGGGCAGGTGATCACGGCGGCTGCCTACCGGCCGTTCGAAGGCGAGCGCCGCGTGTTCGTCATCGAGGCTGCGGACGCGATGGCGGACGAAAGCCAGAATGCGCTCCTGAAGACGCTGGAGGAGCCGGCCCCCTACGTCCACCTGGTCCTGATCAGCTCGGAGCCCGCGGCGCTGCTCGAGACGGTTCGCTCCAGGTGCCAGGCGGTCCGCTTCGCTCCGCTTGCCGGACGGTGCCGTGGAGGCTCGGCTGGCCGAGCTTGGCCTGGGAGAGGACGAGGGGGAGCGCCGGGCCGCGGCTCGTCTGGCGGCGGGGGACCCGAACCGAGCGGCCTTCCTCGTGAGCAGCGACGGTCACGCGCTCCGCGAAGCGGCCGAGCAGTGCGTCGCCGCCGCCCGCTCCGGGCAGCTCGCGCAAGCTCCATGGAGCGGCCTCTTGGAAGCGGCCGAGGCGGCCGGAGCCCAGGCGGGCGAGGCGGCTCGCGAGCGGCTGGCGTCCCTCGAGGCGGATCAGGGCGGCGGCCCCGCGGCCCGCCGCAGCGAGCGCGAAGCGACCGAGGCCGCGAGGCGAGTGGCCCGCCGGGCGCGCACCGAGGCGCTGGACCTCGGCTTGGCCCTCATCGCCGCCTGGTTGCGGGACCTGGCTGCGGTTGCCGATGGCGTCGACGGTCTTCTGCTGAACACCGACCGGGCGGAGGAGCTCCAGACGATGTCCGAGGGGCTGGACGGCCGCCGCGCGCGACGCGCCGCCGAGCTCGTGATGGACACCAGGCGACGTCTCCAGGTGAACGTGGCCGAGGAGCTCGCCTTGGAGGCCCTGGTGTTTCGCCTGGAAGCCCTGTTAAGGGACTCTTAGACTTTCCCATCGTGAGCGGCACCACCGCGATCGGGCAACCAGCGGAGGCCACTCGGACTCGGACCCGGCGGCCGTTCGGGGTTCGCCTCTATTTGACGATCGGGTTCGCGGCCGTCGCGTTGATCACCGCCGGCTTCTCGTACATCCTGATCACCGGGTCGAGCCAAGACGCCGCCAGCGAGCGCGCGGCCGACATCACCGTCGGACGGACGGTCCGGCTCGCGGACAGGATCGGCGCCCATCCGGTCAGCGCGTCGGGAGCGGAGCTCGAGTCGATCACGGACCCCGGCTACTCCGCCTGGGTGTTCGGCGAGCGCGGGCGCCTCTTGACGCCACGCATCTCGCGGGCGGTGCCCCTGGGAGCGGTTCCCGGCCGCCGCACGGCGGTCGCCGTTGCCCTCCGAGGCTCGCGGGCCGTGAACTCGCTGCCCGACTCGGTCACGCTGGCGTCCGCGCCGGTGTTCCGAAACGGTCGGCTCTCCGGCGCCCTGCTCGCTCGCGCCGAGCGACCGCAGGAGATCGCCCAGGCGGTCGAGGCGCTGCGCGGCGATCGGCTCACGGCGGCAGGCGTGGCGATCGCGGTCGCGATCGTGATCGGGTTCCTGATCGCCACCGCGATCACCTCGCGGGTCAAGCGCCTTGCCGACGGCGCCGCGCGGATCACGGAGGGACGGCTCGACGAGCCGCTGGTCGCGCGCCGGCGGCCGCGACGAGATCACCGAGCTCGGGACCGCGCTGGAGACGATGCGGGTGGCCCTGCGGGAGACGTTCGGGGCGCTGTCGTCCGAGCGTGACCGGCTGTCCGCGATCTTCGACGCGCTGGACGACGCCGTGATGGTCGTTGGGACCAACGGGGAGGTGAGGTTCTCGAATCCCGCTGCCGAGCCGCTGATCGGCCCGGACGCGCAAGGTCATCGACGCGCTCGTCCCGTGGCTTCGGCGCGCGGCCGATCGAGGGTCGGCGGAGCACGACGGCCTGCCGGTGGGAGACCGCGTCTACGCGATCGGCGCGCGCGAGCTTCCCGCGGAGAACGCCGTGCTCGCCGTGGTCCGCGATCGCACGGACGGGCTTCGGCGCGAGCTCGCCGAGCGCGAGTTCGTCTCCAACGCCGCCCACGAGCTCCGCAACCCGATCGCCGGCATCTCGGGAGCGGTCGAGGTCCTGCGGGCCGGCGCGAAGGACGACCCTGCTGCCCGCGAGCACTTCCTCGGCCGCCTCTCCGACGATGCCGAGCGCGTGAGCCGCCTGACCGACTCGCTGCTCACCCTGGCGCGGATGGAGGCGGGCGGCAAGGGGAGGACCGAGGGGCTCGAGGTACGCCTCGTGATCGAGGAGGCGGCCCAGGCCGTCGCGCCGCCCGACGGGCTGGACGTGAAGCTCGAGCTCGAGCCCGAGCTGACCGTCGAAGCGGACCAGGTCCTGCTGCGCCAGGTGCTGATCGGCCTGTTGACGAACGCGTTCAAGAACACGCCCGCGCCGGGCGTCGTTACGCTTCGCGCCCGTCGCCACGGGGACAATGAGGTCTTGATCGAAGTCAGTGACACGGGCTCGGGAATCGCCGCGGAGGAAGTGGAGCGCGTGTTCGAGCGCTTCTATCGCGGCTCGGGCTCGCTCGAGCAGGAGGGGTTCGGCCTCGGCCTCTCGATCGCGCAACGAATGGTCGACGTGATGGGAGGCGAGATCGGGGTCGAGTCCAAGCGGGGGGTCGGCAGCACCTTCTGGGTCCGCCTGCCGCCGGCGAAGGCCGCCGCGACACCGGTCGCGTGATGATGATGACCGACGGCAGGATCCTGATCGCGGACGACGAGCCCTCGGTGCGGGACGCGGTGGGCTATGCGCTCGAGCAGGAGGGCTTCGACGTGACGCTTGCCGAGGACGGCGACGACGCCGACCGCAAGCTGGGCGTTGAGGCTCCCACCTTCGACCTCTTGATCCTCGACATCATGATGCCGGGCCGGAGCGGACTCGACATCTGCCGGGACGTGCGCGCGCGGAGCCCGGTGCCGATCATCCTCCTGACCGCCAAGGACGCCGAGGTGGACAAGGTGGTGGGGCTGGAGGTGGGAGCCGACGACTACGTCACGAAGCCCTTCTCCGTGCGGGAGCTCCTGGGCCGGGTCCGCGCTCAGCTGCGGCGACGGGAGCTGGACCGGACGTCCTCGGCGCGCGAGGGCAAGCGGATCGAGGCCGGCTCGGTCAGGATCGACCTCGCTCGCCATCTCGTGACCGTTCGCGGTCAGCCCGTCAACCTCACCCGCTCGGAGTTCCAGGTGCTTCGACTGCTCGCCGAGCGCCCGGGCCAGGTCTTCAGCCGGCGCGAGATCATGGAGGAGCTCTGGCAGTCCGAGTTCTCAGGCGACGTGCGCGCCTGCGACGTGCACATCTCGAACCTGCGCCAGAAGATCGAGCGCGATCCGCAGGAACCGGAGCTGGTGCTGACCGTTCGCGGGATCGGCTATCGGCTGGCCGAGGACAGCGCCGCCTAGAATTGCGCGCGGCGCCGGCGTAGCTCAGCTGGTAGAGCACTTCACTCGTAATGAAGGGGTCAGCGGTTCGAGTCCGCTCGCCGGCTTGCGCCTCGCCTGGTTGACCCTCCCGGCCCCGCCCAATAGGGTCACGGGCACCGAACGCCGACCGGAAAGGATGAAGGAGCATGGCGCAGGACAATGTGGACGTGGTCCAGGGGGCGTGGGACGCCTTCAGCCGCGGTGACATCGACGCGGTGCTCGACGTATTCGCTCCGTCGGCCGAGACTCGGGTCCCGGAGACGCCTTCCCTGGGGGGGGACCTACGCCGGGCCGGAGGGGTTCGGGGACTTCGTCGCCAGGCTGAACGAGAACTTCGATCAGTTCACGGCCACGCCCGACAAGGTCCTGGGCGCCGACGACAACCACGTGATCGTCGTGGCGAAGGTGAAGGGGCGGACCAAGGGGGGGGCCACGATCGAGAATCGCGCCGTCTGGGTGTACCAGCTGCGCGAGGGCAGGATCGCCGACGCTGAGACCTTCGGCGACACGGCCCAGGTCCTTCAGGCGCTCGGCTGAGCCTCTCGATCGTCATCGTCACGCACGACAGCCGCGAAGCGGTGCGGAGGGCCCTGCCCGCCCTGAGCGGCCAGCTCCTGCGCCGACGACGAGCTCGTGGTGGTCGACAATGCCTCGTCCGATGGCACCGCCGATGCGGTTCGCGAGCTCGCCCCGAAGGCAACCGTGATCGAAGCCGGCTCGAACCTCGGCTTCGCGTCCGGCTGCAACCTCGGGGCCGAGGCCGCGTCGAACGAGCTGCTGGTGTTCCTGAATCCTGATGCCGTCCCCGCGGAGGGATTCCGCGAGGCGATCGAGCGGCCGCATGGTGGAAGGGCGGGGGTGGGCCGCCTGGCAGGGGCTCGTCACCGCCGAGGGGGAACGGGTGATCAACACGCGCGGCGGCCTCGTCCATTTCACCGGCATCGCCTGGGCGGGGGGAGCGGGGGAGCCGCCTCGACGAGGCGCCCTCGGCCGGGGAGGAGCCCGGCTTCGCATCGGGGGCCTGCCTGGCGATCCCGAGGGAGCTCTTTAAGCGGCTGGGCGCATTCCCGGCGGAGTTCTTCCTCTACCACGAGGACGTCGACCTGTCGCTTCGCGTTCGGCTGGCGGGCGGGCGGCTGGGGGTGGAGCACGCCGCCCGCGTCGACCACGAGTACGAGTTCGAGAAGGGGCCCGCCAAGTGGCGCCTGCTGGAGCGCAACCGGTGGGCGACGGTGATCCGCACCTACCCGGCCGGTCTGCTCGCGCTGGTCGCGCCGGCACTCGCGGCGACGGAGCTCGCCCTGATCCCGATCTCCATCGCCGGCGGCTGGTTCCGCCAGAAGGTCGCCGCGTGGGCGGATCTCCTTGCTGGCGGCGCGGCGGCTGCGCCGGGAGCGGCGGGAGATCCAGGCGACGAGGGCCGTGGCGGCGCGGGAGTTCGCCGACGGGCTCACTCCCGACCTCAGGTCGTCGTACCTCGGCGGCGCGGGGCGGTCGCGGGTCCTGCGGGCGGCGCTACGTGCCTACTGGGCCCTGGTGCTCGGGCTCCTCGGCTCCGGGCGAGCCTGAGCCGCTCACGCCACCATCGCTGCCGATCGCCTTCTCGGCCGTGGGGCCACCATTGGCGGAGGCCTCCCGGGCCGCCTTGGCCTCGGCATCGAGGCGGGCTACCTCCTGGGCCAGGATCTTGGTCTCCTCGGAGAGCCGCGACGTGGCGATTGAGAAGTGGAGGAGCAGGATGAACACGACGCCCAGCGCCACCAGGAACAGGGCGTTGGGAGGCGAGTGGACTCCGACCGCGTCGGCGAGCGTCTTCAGCCCGTCGCGCCACACCGCGAGGACCAGCATCGCCACCGCGGCGATCATCCACAGCAGGGCGTAGCGCTCGACGAGCCGGCGGCGTCGGACAAGCTCGA
Source organism: uncultured bacterium (assembly GCA_963772345.1). Taxonomy (GTDB): domain Bacteria; phylum Actinomycetota; class Thermoleophilia; order Solirubrobacterales; family 70-9; genus AC-56. Next base: position 262,206 of record CAVYXB010000007.1, read on the forward strand.
GGACAACCCCCAGGAAGATGCCGGCGACGATCACCGCGACGATCTGCGCCTTGGTGCCGACCGCGTGGCTGGCGGCGAGCGGAAGGGCGATCATCTGGCGGAGCCCCCGCTCGTGGCGGCGTCTTGGGCCGGCGGCTCTACCAGCTCGTCCTCCCCGGTTGCCTCGACGGGCGTCGGGCGGCGGCGGAACAGCCCCACGAACAGGGCGAGGAGCACCTTGGCCATGTAGTAGGCGCTCCGGGGGTAGTCGATCGAGCTGCGCCCGAAGCCTCGCGCGTTCATTCGCACCGGCACCTCGTGGATGCGCAGGCGGTGAGCGTGGAGCATCAGGATCGCCTCGACCTCCGGGTAGTCGTGCGGGTAGTCGCGAGCGAAGAGCTCGATCCCGCGGCGATTCGTCATCCGAAAGCCGGAGGTGGGGTCGCTGATCCGCTGGCGGCAGATGACGGTCAAGACGACGGAGAAGATCAGGTTCCCGATCCGGCGGCCGATCGGGACCTTGTAGCCGGGGTCTCCGCGGAAACGGCTGCCGCACACCATGTCGGCCTCGTCGCCTGACGTCTGGAGCTTGCCGAGCAGGTCGGAGAGGTATGCCGGCTTGTGCTGGCCGTCGCCGTCCACCTGGGCGGCGACGTCGTAGCCGTGGCGAAGCGCGTACTTGAACCCGGACTGCATCGCCCCGCCGATCCCGGTGTTGAACGGATGGCGAAGGACGATCGCGCCACTGGCCTCCGCCTCAACCGCGGTGTGGTCCGTGGAGCCGTCGTCCACCACGAGGACGTCGAAGCCCGGGGCCTGGCGCTCGATCTCGCGCACCACGCGGCCGACCATCCCCTGCTCGTTGTAGGCGGGGACGATCGCGAGCTTGCGGAGGTGGGGACCGTTGGGCGCCATCTCGGTCGCGAGGGCGGTCGGGGGGCGTACCGCGCTCGGGCCAGCCAGGTTACCGCGCCGCGAACCGGGCAATCGGGTGTGCGCCATCAGGAGGGTTCTCGCGTCGCTGGCCGTATCTGAGGGGGTGGCCGAAGAGCGCCGAAGCCGCTTCGACGAGGTTGCCGGGGGCCACGCCCGCCACCGCGACGAGGCGGGCATCGAGTTCAACCGGATCGTCGCCTTCAGCGACGGGGTCTTCGCGATCGCGATCACGCTGCTCGTGCTGGGCCTCTTGATTCCCCAAGGGCAACCGGACCTCACGAAGGCCCTGCTCGGCCAGGAGGCCGACCTGCTCGCCTACGCGATCAGCTTCGCGGTGATCGGGAGATTGTGGGTCGCTCATCACCGGTTCTTCGCGGCGCTCGCGCGTTTCGACGGCACGCTGATGGGGCTCAACCTCGTGTACCTGGCGTTCCTGGTCCTGGTTCCCTTCACCTCGTCGGTGCTCGGCGACTACAGCCGCGAGACGGCGGCGGTGGTCCTGTACGCGGTCAACCTCGCCTGCGTGAGCCTCGCGTTCCAGGCTCAGATCATCTACGCGTACCGGCACGACCTAGTCTGGCCCGAGGCGCGGGAGTTCGAGCGGCGGCAGGCGGGGCCCGCAAACTTCCTGGTCGCGGCCGTGTTCGGAGTCTCCATCCCCATCGCCTTCGTGAGCCCGATTGCGGCCAGCGTGATCTGGGTGGCCGTTTTCTTCGTGGGCAAGCGGCTCGAGGACCGGGTGGACGCCTTCAGCCGCCGCTGGGACCGGTCGGCCTAGCCTCTGGGCGATGGCGCAATCCCTGCCGGCCCTGGCGAAGCAGATCATCGACTGCCGCCGCTGTCCCCGGCTGGTCGAGTGGCGCGAGCAGGTTGCGGCGGAGCCGCCGCGCCGCTTTCAGGGGCAGGCGTACTGGGCGAGGCCGTTGCCCGGGTTCGGGGACCCGCGGGCGACGGTCGTCCTGGTGGGCCTGGCGCCCGCAGCCCACGGCGGAAACCGAACCGGGCGCATCTTCACGGGGGATCGATCGGGGGACTGGCTGTTCGCGGCGCTTCACCGCGCCGGGCTCGCCAGCCAGGCTCGCTCCGACCATCGCGGCGACGGGCTGCGCCTGCGGGGTGCATACGTGACCGCGGTGAACCGCTGCCCGCCGCCGGGCAACCGGCCGACGCCGGCCGAGCGCGACAACTGCCTGCCGTACCTGACCGGCGAGCTCGATCTCCTCGGACGAAAGCGCGTGGTCGTCGCGCTCGGCTCGTTCGCATGGGACGGCGCTCTCCGTGCGCTGCGAGCGCTCGGCACGGAGGTCCCGCGGCCGAAGCCTCGCTTCGGGCACGGAGCCGAGGCAAGGGTGGGGGGATTGACGCTGCTCGGGTGCTACCACCCGTCGCAGCAGAACACGTTCACGGGGACGCTCACCGAGGCGATGCTCGACGAGGTATTCGTGAGAGCGCGCGTGCTGGCTGAGCACTCACGAGGCGGGATACTGGAGTAGCGATGTTCCCGCTGAACGTGCCGAACGTGCTGACGCTGCTCCGCATCCTGGCGGTGCCCGTGATCGTGGTGGCGCTGCTCGGCGAGACGCCCAACGGCGACGCGCTCGCGGCCGGGGTCTTCGCGCTGGCAGCGCTCACGGACGGCCTCGACGGGTACATCGCTCGCCGCCGTCAGGACGTGCACCACCTTCGGAAAGCTCGTCGACCCACTGGCGGACAAGCTTCTGATCGTGGCCGCGCTGGTCTCGCTGGTCTCTCTCGGCCGTCTCGCGGCCTGGGTGGCGATGGTGATCATCGCCCGCGAGCTGGCGGTCACGGGGCTGCGGGCCGTCGCCGTCGAGCAGGGGGTGGTCATCTCGGCGAGCTGGCTGGGAAAGCTGAAGACGATGCTCCAGGTGGCCGCCGTCTTTGCGCTGATCATCTGGAATCCCTCGCCCACCTGGGTGGACGTTCTCGTCTACCTGGCGGTCGTCGTTACGGTGATCTCCGGCGCCGACTACTTCTTCGGGTTGCGGCGGCGCGTCGAGCAGGAGCGGGAGGCACGGGCGGCCGCGAAAAGCGAGCCTGAAGGCCGAACGAGTCTCAGTGTCCACCTTCGTCTCGCAGCCGTTGACGACGGAGTCGGGATCCTCGGGGAGGAGGTCGAGGTTGGCGTTGTCGGTCCCGACACCGCAGTCGATCAGCTTGTCGGGGCGGAGGTTCCGGGCCATCAGCAGGTCGTTGCCCGCCATCCCCTCGAGCACGTTGACGCCCGGGCCTCCGATCACGGTGTCGTTGTTCGATCCGCCGATCAACGTGTCGTCGCCGGGCCCACCGTCGAGCGAGCTCTTGATCCGGTCGAGTTGACTACCTTGTCGTTCTGGTCCCCGGCCGAGGACCTTGATCTGGGTCATCCCGCCGGCCTCGCAGATTGCCGTGTAGTCGCCACTTCGCGTGCAGCGGGCGCCGGCTTGGACGCCGGAGCCGCTGTACGGGCCGGAGGCGAGGTCGGTGATCTTAAGGTCGCGGCCGACGGGCGGGTGATCTGGAGGTTGTCCTTGGCGCCGGGCGCCGCGTTGATGACCAGGGTCGCCCCGGAGCGCCCGACGGCGGCGGTCGTGACCTTGATTGTGCGCATCGCCGGGCTCGGGTCGGTGTTTTGGGCCCGGTCGATGGCCCGAACATAGAAGTTGTGGGGCCCGTCGGCGAGGTGCGCGGTCGTCTTCGGCGATGTGCAGGCCCTTGTAGGGGCCAGAGTCGATCGCGCACCTGAAGCTCGACCCGGCCTCCGAGGAGGAGAAGCCAAAGGTGGGGGTCGGATCGTTGGTGGCCCCCGAGGGGCCGGCGCGGATCGTCGTGTCGGGTGGCGCGCGTATCGACGGTGAAGGAACGCGAGACGATGGAGCTCTCGTTGCCGGCCGCATCGATCGCCTCGACCGAGAAGCTGTGCGGGCCCTGAGAGAGTGCGGGCGCGGTGTAGGGGGAGGAGCAGGGCGCAAGGGCGCCACCGTCGATCCGGCAGGCGAAGGTCGAGCCGGGCTCGCTGGAGCTGAGCGAGAAGCTCGGGGTCGGGTCATTCGTTGGGGCTCCCCTGGCCGGGCCCCGGTGATGCTCGCCTGGGGCGGGTGGTCTCGGCCGTGAAGGCCAGAAAGGCGTCGTAGGCGGGTTTCGGCGTGCGGTCGTAGTTCAACAGGCCGGCGGCGGGGCAGCGACGGCACTGGTTGAAGTACGGAGCGTTCGGATCCGGGTCGCGCCGTCGAACCAATAGACGCGCTGGACGTTCCAGTCCTCGCGGTTGGCGAGGATCGAGTTGAAGAGATCGGTCAGCAGCTGCGCCTGTGCCTCGGGGCCCACGTTGATGTCGTCACCCCCCCCTGGGGGAGGGCAGTAACCGTCGGGCGGCGTCGACGTCCAGCCGATCTCGGTGAGCCAGAGCGGAGTTGCCTGATCGCCGTGGTTCGCCATCACTTGGCGAGCCATCTGTATATCGGCGTCGACCTGGTCGACCTCCCCTCGTAGGCATGCAGAGCGAGGACGTCGAAGTCGCCCTTGATCCCCGGCACCGAGTAGAGGTCGTCGAGGAAGTCGAAGGCGTTTGGTCGATTCGTGAGGATTCCGGCCGTGACGATCGTGGCCTGCGGGTCCTCGGAGGTGATCGCGTCGTGGGAGATCTGCAGCAGCTGGGCGTACTCTGCGAGCCGCTTGCTGCGACCGTCGCCCCCAGATTGAATGGTTGAGGTTGGGCTCGTTCCAGATCTGCCATGAGTGATCGGGAGCGGCACGGCGGCCTGGCCGAACTGCTGGGGGTACTGGTTCGTCCAATAGCTTCCTCCCCTCCCGTAGCGGTCCACGGCGGCCTCAGGAAGTCCTCCCAGGCCTGCTTCTGCCGACCGGTGTCGACTGGGGGACGGAGGGGCGCCGGTTCCCACCCAGGGGGGCGAGCCCCAAACGAACGGAGCGCCCGGATCCCCGTTCGAGGCGAGGCCGCCGATCTACTGGTCGGTGGCTCCAGTTGAAACTGCCGCTGCTCGGCTGCACCTGGTCCCAGCCGAGCAGGAACCGGCGGTCTTGACCCCGGCGGCGTGGATCCCCTGGCAATCGGTGCCGTCGAGCGGGGCCGCTGGTCGAGGCCGAAGAATTCCGATCGGGCAGCCTGGGCGGCCGGCACGGCGAGCAGGGAGGAGGACGAGGCCTCCGAGAATCAAGCCAGCGCGCCGCGGACCGTCTCCGATGGGGAGATCCATCATCCCTTCCGGAGTTCCATGGTCCCAGAACCGATGCCGACGAACAAACCCCCTCGTCTCGTCCAGGTAGCCAACCCTGGCGGTCGCGTCCCTCCCGGCGGCTCAGTCTAACCGAGCATGCCCCTGGGGCCGATCCCCACGCGCGCCGGATCTCGGGTAGGCTGCGCCAGAGCATGGGAGTCGCAAGGAGGGACAGGGTTCGAAGGGCGACGCGCATCGGGATCGTCCTCGGGGGGCTCGTCGCGGCGGTGTTCGCGGCGTCCACCGCCCAGGCGGCCCGATCTGAGTTCTACGGGATCACCCAGCCGCCGGACGCTCAGTGGCCAGGATCTCTCGGGGATCGCCGCGGCGAAGGTGCATACCGACCGCTTTCCGGTGGGGTGGGATCTGGCGGAGCCGAGCAAGAACACCTTTCACTGGAGCGACGTCGACCAGCTGGTCGGAGGCCTCGCGAAGCAGGGATCCGCCCGGCCCCGTTCGTCTACGGATCCCCTGGGTGGGCCAGACCGGTGGCGTCCGACGTCCGCCGGCCAGTACGGCCGCCAAAGCCGCCTGGCAGGACTTCCTGAAGGCGGCAGTCGCCCGCTACGGACCGGGGGGCGGCTACTGGGGGACCCCATATCACCAGCAGTTCGGCGCCGGGGCCACGGCCGTGGCCGGTCACCTCCTGGCAGATCTGGAACGAGCCCAACCTGAAGGCCTTCTCGCCCGGGTCGACTTACCAGCAGAAGGCGCAGAAGTACGGGCAGCTGTTGCAGATCTCCCACAATGCGATCAAGTCCAAGGACCCCAAGGCGAAGATCGTGCTCGGCGGGATCGCCACCCAGAACGACCCCGACGCCTTCAACTTCCTCAACAGCCTCTACGGCGTCAGCAACATCAAGAACGCCTTCGACGTCGCCGCCCAGCACCCCTATGCCTCGAGCGACGCAAGATCCGCACCGCGATCCAGAGGTTCCGGTCGGTGATGGGAAGCCACGGCGACAAGTCCACGCCCCTGTGGATCACCGAGTTCGCCTGGGGCTCCGGTCCGCCCGACAGCGCCGGCATCAACAAGGGCCTCGCCGGCCAGAAGCAGGCACTCACCAACTCCTCCAAGATGCTGCTCAACAACCGGACCGCCTGGAACCTGCAGCGCGTCGACTGGTTCCTGTGGCGCGATCCTGAGCCGGGTTCGGTCCTCGCGAACGGGTGCAGCTTCTGCGGCACAGCGGGGTTGGTGGCGTACAACGGGAACGCAAAGCCCGCCCTGAGCGCGTTCAAGACGTTCACGAAAAGCCCGCCCCCCTGAGGCGCGTTCGCGCTTGCTAGCGCGATTCGGGGCGCCGACCGTCCGTCCGGCTTCCTCTGAGCTCGGGCTCAGGGAATGACGCGTGAAGGTGCGCTTGGCGGCCGTCCAGTCCGTGTTCTGCGCCCGGTCGAGGCCCGCACGTAGAAGGTGTGTGGACCAGTGGCCAGCGGGGTCGAGGGAGTGTGGCTCTGTCCCGGCCCGGAGCACGGCCCATAACTCCTTTGATCGAAGCGGCAGCGGAACGTTGACTGTGCCTCGTTGGAGGTGAAGGTGAAGGTGGGGGTGGAGTCCGTCGTCGGGGTCGAGGGACCGCCCTTGATCGTCGTTTGCGGCGAGATCGAGTCCTCGACGTAGGTCCGCGCGGGCGAGCACGGTGAGATGTTGCCGGCGGCATCGACCGCCGCCGCCCGGAAGCTGGTCGACGTGTTGTCGTCGACGTGGACGGTGATCCCGGATGCGAACTGGACCGCGGGCGCCTTGCGAATCGGGGTGCCAGTGCAGGCAGTGTTCTGGTAAAGCCTCACCGTCGAGCCCGGCTCGGCGGAGCCGCTCAGCGTCGGGACCGTTGTTGTTCGCGGGGGACTTGGGTGCGATGGAGTCGATGTGCGGAGCCGGCGGAGGGTGTGGAGTCCACCCTGAACGAGCGCGAGACGACGGTGCTCTCGTTGCCTGCCGCATCGATTGCCCGCGCTGAGAAAGTGTGCGGTCCATCGGAGAGCTTCGGGGTGGTGTAGGGGGAGGGGCGGGGCTATAGGGGCCCGCGTCGATCCGACATACAAAGGTCGAGCCGGCCTCGTTGGAGACGAGCGAGAAGTTGGGGGTGGCATCGTTTATCAGTCCTCCCTCGCAGGTCCCCCAGTGATCGTCACCACGGGCGGGGTGGTCTCGGCCGTGAACGCAAGGAAGGCGTCATAGGCGGGCTTCGGGTCCCGCTCGTAGGTCAAGAAGGCCGGCGCTGCCGCACCGGATGCACAGATTCACATAGGGCGAGTCCGCGGCCGGGGTCGCGCCAGTCGAACCAGTAGATGCGCTGGATGTTCCAGATGCTTCGGTGACTCAGGAGCAGGTTGAAGGAGCGGGTCAGCATCTGCGCCTGGCCGTCGGGCCCAGGTTGATGCCCTCGCCGTCGGGGGGCGCCGACCCCAGCCGATCTCCGTGATCCAGAGCGGCGTAGCCTGATCCCCGTGCTTCGCCATCACCTTGCGAACCCCCTTGATCGCGGCGCTCAGCTCGTCGAGGGTGGCGCGTACCCGTGCTGGGCGACCAGCGTCAAAGTAGTTCTTGATCCGGGCACCGAGTAGAAGCTCTCGAGCCATTCGAAGACGTTCGGATCCTTCTGGGTGATGAATCCGGCGGTGACGATCTTGGCCTGTGGGTCCCGGGAGGTGATCGCGTCATGGAGATCCGCAGCAGCTGGGCGTATAGCTGGGCCGCATGCTCGACCGTTCCCCCCGGATCGAACTGCTGCCTGGGGTTCGGCTCGTTCCAGATCTGCCAGCCGTGATGGGAACGGCACCGCGTCCTGACCGAACTGCTGAGGATACCCGTGGGTCCAGTAGCTTCCCTGCGGGCCGTAGCGGTCCACCGCCGCCTTCAGGAAGTCCTCCCACGCCTGGCGTGCCGCGCCGTTCTTGAGCGGAGGGCGCGCGAAGCCACCGGATCGCGTCCAGGACGGCGATCCCCACGCGAACGGGAAAGGACGGATCCCGCGGGAGGCGAGGCCGCCGACCAGTTTGTCTGTGGCCGTCCAGTCCCGCTGCCCGCGGCTCTGCTCGATCAGCATCCAGGGGAGCAGGAACCGGACCGTCTTACTCCCGTCGGAGCGAGCGCCTGGAAATCCGCGTCGTCGAGCGGCGGCCCCTGGTTGACGCCGAAGAACTCTGATCGGGCCGCCTGGGCGACCGACGCTCCGAGCAGCGACAGGACGAGCGCGGCGGTCGCGATTGTCGCGACCCGCTGGGATCTCCTGTTCCTCAAGCCCCCCCCGAAGGCAGCCCCTCCTCCCATGAGGCGCCGAGCTAAACCGAATCCCAAGATCGCATTGGTCGCCGTGGGCACAATCCAGACCGGGCTCAGATCAATGCTGCCGTTGTCCTAATCGGCATGCTCCGGGACAGGTCGTCCTGAACATATGGGGCTCGTACTAAAATTGCCGCGCATGTGGCGATCATGCACCTGCCCGACGTGAGCGGGCCCTCACGTTCGCTGGAGAACGAGCTCAAATGGCTCGCTGATCAGGGTCGAGCTCGGAGGTGTTCGTGCCCGGCGATGGGCGCTCGAAGGGCGAGCTGGATCGCTACGTAAGGGTTAGGAGGCTTGCGTACTCACGCTCGCGGCCCAATGGCGCTGGCGGGCTGATCCCCTGGATCCGCGGATTCTGGCGCGATCTTCGCACCTTGCGAACCGCGATTCGCGACTTCAATCCCGATTTCGTGATCGTCACGAGCGCGCTTCTGTATTGCGCACTGCTTGCGGCCTCGAGCGCAGGGTCCGCTCGATCCTCTACGCCGGCGAGATCCTGGACGAGCCGCGCGTGGCCACCGGGAAACGCACCCTCGCCGGAAAGGGCCTGCTCAGGCTCGTGGCGAGATCAGCGACGACGATCGTCGCCTGCTCCGATCGCGTGTCACGCCAGTACACCGTCCGAGGCGCCAAGCATGTGACGACGATCTCGCCGCCGATCGGGTCGTGCTACGCAGGGGGAGACGGCGAGCGCTTCCGTCGCCCCACGGGATTCCCGCCGATGTGCCTCTGATCGTCGCTGTCGGCGCGATCACCCACAGCCGGGGCCAGGACGTCCTCGTTCACGCGCTCCCCGCGATCCGAAGGCTGATTCCCGACGCGCATCTGGCGATCGTCGGTGAGCCGCATCCACGCGAGCTCGACCGCAAGTACGCGCGGTCCCTCGCTCGATTCAGCGAATCCCTGGCCCCTGGAGCGGTCACCTTCACCGGCTTCCAAGAGCGCATGGAGGATGCCTACGCGGCCTCCTCCGTCGTCGTCAACCCGACGCGCTACGAGGCGTTCGGGCGGGTGGCGTTCGAAGCGCTGCGGGCCGGTCGCCCCGTGGTCGCAACCTCGGTCGGGGCCGTACCCGAGGTGCTTCGGGACGGTGTCGATGCCCTCCTGGTGCCGAGCGAGCGCCCGAGCGCTCTGGCGCGTGCGATAACCACGGTGCTGACCGACGGTGACCTGGCCCGTCGCCTGGTCGATGCGGGTGGTGCACGAGCACGTGCTGAGCTCTGTCCGTCGGCTTCCCTGGCGGCGTTCAGCGCCGAGGTCAACCGACTTGTCGATTCACCTACGAGCGTCAAGGTGCCCGCGTACGATCACGCGCTTGGCATGTGGAACGGAGTAGGGGGTGGCGCCACCGTCGGGCCCCCCAGCGCCGAGAGCGAGAGCGTGGCCGGTCGCTCCTCGAACTGAAGCGCCGGGCGAAACCCCTCTCATGACTGTCTCGATCGTCGTCAGGGCTTACAACGAAGCCGAGCACCTCGAGCGGCTGATGATCGGAATCGGCGCCCAGACCGTGACCCCGCAGGAGGTCATCCTCGTGGACTCCGGGTCCACCGACGATACGATGGCCATCGCCCGTGCCCATGGCGCCCACGTGGTGGAGGTCGACAGCGCGGAGTTCACGTTCGGTCGCGCTCTGAACCACGGGTGTGCTGCCGCCACGGGTGAGATCTGCGTGTTCCCAAGTGCCCACGTCTACCCGGTGCGGACGACATGGCTCGAGCAGCTCGTCGGTCCCCTACGTGATGACCGCGTGGTCTTGAGCTATGGCCGCCAGATGGGCAACGAGGAGAGCACGTTCTCAGAGCGTCATTGTTTGCGCAGTGGTTTCCGCCCCACTCGGTGTGTCCGCAGACGACCCATTTCTGCAACAACGCCAATTGCGCGATACGTCGATCGACGTGGGAGTCGATGCCCTACGACGAGGCGTTGCCGGGGCTCGAGGACATAGCCTGGGCCAAGGCGGCGCAGGCAGACGGCGGCTGGATCGCATATGTCGCCGAGGCGGAGGTGGTCCACGTCCATGACGAAGCATGGGAGCAGGTCAGAAACCGCTACCGGCGCGAGGCGATGGCAATGCGCTCGATCGATCAGCAGTCGCACTTCACTCGCGGCGACTTCGCCTCGCTCTTTGCCCGCAACGTGGTCTCCGACCTGCGCGCTGCCTTCAGCCACGGCGCCTTGACGAAGGAATTCGGGTCGATCCTGCGGTTCCGGTACAACCAGCTGGCGGGCACCTATCGTGGCTTCAACGGCCCGTCGACGGTCTCCGCGGAGCTCAGGGAGCGCTTCTACTACCCGGGTGAGCACGGCCGGGCCCATCACTTCGGTGGGGACGGCGCCGACACGATCGACTACCCCGCTCTTGAGACCACACGGCGCGTCGCGCGCGACTCGAGCACCAACGGCCCCCGGCAGGCGAGGACGGGTCAGGAAGCGCCACCTCCGGCTCAGGGGCCAAGCACGTAAGGACGCGTTGACTGGCGACGCAGCCGAATCGACGGAGGGTGGCCGGCTGGTCGCCTTGATGCCGATGCGCCACGACTCCGAGCGGGTGCCGGGCAAGAACTACCGGCCCTTCGGGGACGGGGCGACCGCTCTTTGAGCACATGCTGGACGCGCTGGTGGGCTGTCCAGAGATTGATCGAGTGGTGATCGACATCGATTCCCCGACGATCAAGGAGCACTGCGCAGAGCAATATCCGAAGGTCGTCGTGCTCGATCGGCCTCAGCATCTGCGCTCGGGGATGACGCCGATGAACGAAGTCTGCTGCACGACGTGACCAAGGTGGAGTCGAGTTCTACCTCCAGACGCACTCCACCAATCCGCTCTTGACGACCGACACGCTCCGGCGAGCGATCCGGACTCTTCGACGGCTATCCGGACCACGACTCGCTCTTCGGAGTCACGCGCCTCCAGACGCGACTCTGGGATGGCTCCGGGAGGGCGGTGAACCACGACCCGAACGTCCTGATCCGGACCCAGGACCTGCCGCCGGTGTTCGAGGAGAACTCCTGCGTATATCTTCCCGGGCCAGACGCTCAGGGAACGTCACAACCGAATCGGCGAGCGGCCCTACCTGTTCGAGATCGATCGGCTGGAGGCGGTCGACATCGACGACGAGGTCGACTTCGAGATCGCCGAGCTGATCTTCGAGCGCAGGAAGCGGGGTGATCCGATGCCCGCGGCCTTGATCACATGCCTTCACCTGCAGCGGGGCTTCGACCGGTTCCGGCCCGAGTACGAGGGGCTCGGCGTCACCCCGGTCCTGCCGCCGATCGACGGTCAGCAGCTCGATGCAGCAGCGATGGCGTCGCTGATCGAGGACGTCGATGCCGTGATCGCCGGCGATGACGTCATCGACGAGCAGGTTCTGCGCGCCGGCAAGGCATCGCGCCTGCGCGCGGTGATCAAGTGGGGTGTCGGCACCGACTCGATCGACACGGCGGCCGCCGCCAAGGTTGGGATTCCCGTGTTCAACACACCGGGGGTGTTCGCCGACGAGGTCGCCGATTTCGCGATGAGCCATGTGTTGATGCTCGTTCGCAGGGCGCACGAGCTGCACGCTCGGTGCTCGCCGGCGGCTGGGCGCAGCTTCAGGGGCGCACGTTGGCGGGCATGACGGCGGGGATCCTCGGTCTCGGGTCGGTCGGCTCGGCGATCGCGAGGCGCGCCGCCGCCTTCGGCATGGACGTGATCGGCTACGACATTCGCGCTGTCGCGTCCGACGACCACTCGGCGCCAGGCCCGCGGCAGGTTGCCCTCGATGCCGTTCTCGCGGACAGCGACGTGGTCTTCGTGGCGTGCGCGCTGACGCCGGAGAACCATCATCTGCTGTCCCGCCCGCAGTTCGATGCGATGCGCGATGGGGTTCTGGTCGTCAACGTCTCACGCGGCGCGCTGATCGATCAGTCGGCGCTCGTCGACGCGTTGCGCAGCGGCAAGGTTGCCGGTGCGGGGCTCGACGTCTTCGAGCAGGAGCCGCTGCCGGAGGACGATCCATTGCGCGCCTTCTCCGATCGCTGCGTGTTCAGCACTCACAACGCGTCGAACACCGCCGAGGCGGTGGCGCGGACGAATCGGATCGCGATGACATTCTGTTCGACGTTCTTGGCCTGAGGAAGGTCGAACGCTTCACCCCGAACCGGGTTGCCTGACCGTGGACGATCGATTCGCCACCTATCCGAGCCTTCGTGGCAAGGGCGTCGTGATCACCGGCGGCGCGAACGGGATCGGCCGAGCGATGTCGCTGGCCTTTGCCGAGCAGGGCTCCCGAGTGGCTGTCGTGGACGTCGACGTCGAGGCGGGAGAGCAGCTCGCCCGCGAGCTCGGCGCCTCACACACGTTTGTGGAATGCGATGTCACCGAGACCCCCGACCTGCGGGAAGCGATCGACCAGACCGCCGCCGCCTTCGGCGGCCTCGACGTCTTGATCGCCAATGCCGCCGACGACACCGCCACGACGCCCGGTCGATCACACCCGAGCTCTGGGACGCGACGCTGTCGCTCAACCTGGGCCACCAGTTCTTCGCCGCCCAGGCGGCCGAGCCGCACCTGAGCGCCGCGGGCGGCGGCGCGATCGTCCTGCTTGGCTCGATCGCGTGGCTCAACAACACCACCGGGATGGTCGCCTACACGACGGCCAAGGCCGGCGTCCACGGCCTCGTCCGCACGCTGGCCAGGCTTTGGGGCGGCGCTGGGATCCGCGTCAACGCACTCCTCCCCGGCTGGACGATGACCGAGAAGCAACTGTCTGAGCACATAGACGAGGCGGCCGAAGGCGAGATCGAGGCCGCCCAATGCCTGCCGCAACGCCTGCTGCCCGACGACGTCGCCCGCGCGGCCCTGTTCCTGGCCTCTGACGACGCCTCGATGATCACCCAGCAGCCCCTGATCGTCGACGGGGGGTGGGTGTGACCATGTCTTCCTCGCGGTCGCTCGCGCGGCGGGCGCTGCCCGAGCCCCTCTATCTGCGTGCCCAGGCCCTTCGCCTGCGTGCGAGCCACCTGCCGATGCGGGCCCTTCCGGAGGGCCGAGCGGCCCGCGCGCGGCTCGCCGCCCTCCGGGACGCCCACCGCGGAGAGAGCTGCGTCATCCTCGGCAACGGCCCCAGCATGCGCGGCTTCGACCTCACGCGGCTCGACGGGACGCCGGCCTTCTGCCTCAACCGCGGCTACCTGCTCTGGCGCGACTTCGACCGCGAGCCGAGCTTCTTCGTTGCGGTCAACGACCTCGTCATCGACCAGTTCCACGACGAGATCGCCGCGCTCTCCTGTCCGCTCTTCCTCCCCTGGATCTACCGCGATCGCTTTCACGGCGTACCGAACTCCATCTTCTTCGAGATCCGGAACGAGCAGCGGTTCATCACCGACGCACGCAGTGGTGTGGCGCCCTGTGCCACCGTCACGGTCGCCGCCCTGCAGCTCGCCTACCACATGGGGTTCTCGACTGTGACCCTGCTCGGGGTGGACCACCGCTTCGAGACCACGGGTGAGCCGCATGCCCGAGTCCGCCAGCGGGGCGACGACCCAAACCACTTTCGCGGCGATTACTTCGGCGACGGAGTAGCGTGGAACCTCCCCGACCTCCACCAGTCGGAGCGGGGTTACGCGATGGCCGGGCGGCGTTCGAGGCCGACGGCCGCCGGGTCTTCAACGGAACCCCGGACAGCGCCCTCGACGTGTTCAGCGCCGGGAGCTGGATAAGGTAATGAGTCATGTTTGAGCTCGTCCGAAAGCGGCTGCATTGAACAGAATGAGAGTCCGATCGGTCGCACGGGCCCAGCGAGGGAAGTATCGGGAACTCGACTGCTGCCCCGCCTGCTCGTCATCGACTCCACCAGAGTGGGCGGGGAAAGCGCCACAGGCCAGCTAAAAAGGAACTTCCTGAACGGGTGGCGCGACGAAGCATTCCTTCAGATTATGACTCGCCGGCGGCCGATACACCGTGGCCCGATCACTCGACGATCCGTCCGACGATGCGCTGCTCCCGACCGAGGATGAGGTCTTCGACGAGGTCGCGTCGTTCAGCCCGAGGTCATCTATTACCGGCCCACGATCGATCTCCATCCGCATCTGCACGCGCTGGCCCTCAACGTCCTGGCACGGCAACCAGTCCCCCTCGTCACGCACATCATGGATGACTGGCCGAGCCGGCTTGAAGCGAGGATGAGGTTCGCGGACGGAAGGTGAACGAGGACCTGCGCCTGCTCCTGTCGCGAAGCGACAAGCTGTTCAGCATTTCGGCAAGATGTCGGCGGTCTTCGGCGAGCGCTACGGGGTCACGTTCGAAGCGATCGCCAACGGCGTGGACGTCGAAAGGTTCCGGGCCGCCTCAAGCTGCGGAGTCGGGAAGGGCGGAGCGAGGAGAAGTGGTGCTCCGCTACTGCGGAGGCATCGCCAAGGATATGACCTTCCAGACGCTCGTCGACGTCGTCGAAGGCGTGGATGCGCTACAGGGTGAGTTGCCCATTCGGTTGGAGGTCTACACGATGCCGATGTGGCGTCGCCGATTCGAGGAGGCGGTGACAGGCGTTCGTGGGACCACGTTTCGGAGGCCGTGTTCGGCGACGGTTTTCCTTCGCTGCTGGCTGACGCCGACGTCTTGGTGCTCGCCTACAACTTCGACCAGGCTCCCTCCGTTACGTCGGCCTTTCGGTACCCAACAAGCTGCCGGAGTACCTCGCCTCGGGCGCCGCGCTCCTGGCCGTCGGGCCACGGGAGGCGAACGGCATCGACTACGTCTCTCGCACGACCTCGGCTGTTGTGTCACCGACCGGGATCCCGACAAGATCGCGGAGGCCATCGGCGTCTGTACCGACACCGAGTACAGGGACGACTGGCCGAGAAGGCGCAGGCCTGGGCGTTTGAGGAGCTCGACGTGGCCAGATCTCAAGGCGTTTCGAAGCGATCCTCCGGGAGACAGCATGCGGATCCGCCGAGAGGATCCCAATCGTCAACTCCTTCTCGCGCGACAACAGGGCAAGGGTCGATGAGAGCGCCGTTATCGCCCACCTCATGGCGCCGCTGAAAGGCGGCGGCGCGCTGGTCGACGTTGGCGCCCATCATGGGTCCTGCTTGAAGCCCTTCGCGGAGGCGGGCTGGACCGTGGTGGCCTGCGAGCCTGACTCCGACAATCGAGCAAGGTTGGCCGGGGCTTCGGCGATCGGCCCAACGTCCAGATCGACTCCCGGGCGGTGAGCGACGAAGCGGCCCAACAGGTCCCGTTTTTCTCGTCCCTATACTCGGGAATCAGCAGCCCAGGCATTTAACGAGACCGCACCAGAGGCTGAGACCGTTGACGTCACGACCGTGGCGACCTGATCGATAGTACGAGCTAACGAAAATCGATTTCCTCAAGATGAGGAGGGCTCGACCGGAGCGCGCTCAAGGGTGTGCCATGGGATCAAGCGAAGCCTGAGGTGATCGGATGCGCGTTCGATGACGCAAAGACCCGCCCGCTCGAGCACAGCCACGCGGACATCGCTGGACTATCTCGTATCGGAGGGGTTACGCGGTGTATCTCAGCGAGTGGCACCCGATCGTTAATGATGGTGCTCGCGCGATTGGCGCCAACTGGTCCGCTACCCAACGCCATTAGCTCCAGCGACGCATGGGGCAACTGTTGGCTTTCTTGAACGATCCGGGCTCAAGGCGGTCAGGCGGCGTTTGAGGCACACTTGGGCGTCCGAGAACCCTCGGCGATCGAGGCAGGCGGTCACGAAACGGTTGCTGCAAGCGGCGCTGGCAAATCCGGTGGAGGTGAGGGCAATGCCGGCTACGCTCCCCGAGCTCCGGTGCCCGTCGGCTCCTCTCAATACGAGCGGCTCTACGTATGGGCTACGACCAGGAACCTGGCGGTTCTCTCGATCGGCCGCTTGGTGATGTGGTGCGCGCGCAAGGTACGGCGATACCCAGTCCCGGCGGCCGCTTACCTAACGCTTCTGGTGGGACTAATCGCGGCCGCGCTGCTTTCGGGAGGCGAGCAGCCGTATGCGCCGCTTCTGTGGACGGCCGCGGGGCTGCTGGCAGTCGCGGGGTGTTTCGCCGTCGCGATCGGTTTCACCGGCTTTCTGATCAAGGACGCGCGTCATGAGCTCGAGTTGATACAGCTCAGCTTTCGACGAAGGATGGAGCAGGCGGAAAAGAACTTGCGGGATGAGCGGGAGGCCAGGGAGGCGCTCAGTGCCGAGCGAGACAACGTGACCAAGGGACTGGAGGCTAGGATGGCCGTCCTCGAGAGGTCCCTGCGCTCCGCGCAGGAAGCCACGTCGACGCTCGGCGCCAAGGTCGCCGGGCTGGAGTCGGCTGAGGCTACTGCTTCGAAGCTTCTTCGGCAGCGTGTAACGGCGACTGAGAATCAGATCGGGGAGATCCGCTACCCGAATTCCCCCGCCTGCATCGTCTTGTTCGGGCATCACAAATGTGGGTCACGTTTCTTGCGAGAGGAACTCTTCATGCGAGTGGCCGAGGTGACACAACGGCGTGTGCGCAGGTACAAGGTCAGCGATCCACCATTTCATTACTTCCGGTCCGATGACCTTGATCTCTCCAACATCGACTTTTCCGGACTGGGGGAGGGCGGCCGTGATGTCGTTCTGTTCTCCAACGCGACCCGCAGGTCCCTGGACAGCATCAGAAGCTCCACGAGCGACTGGAAGGGGATAAGGGCGATCCGTGACCCCCGGCAGGTGCTCGTTTCGGACTATCTCCATCATCGGGGTGATCACTTGGCCGAGGCCACCGAGCTCGGATGGGTCTGGGATCGGCTTGTGGAGGAGAAGCCGATCCTCCGCGAGCTTCCGGAGGAGGAGGGCTTGCTCTACGAGCTGGATCACATCACGAAGGAGATCATCGAGGATCAGTTGCTGGAACCGTTCGACGACGAGCGCGTTCTCACGATCAAGCTGGAGGACTTGTCACGAGAACCGCGAGCCGTTTTGGAGCGGATCGCGGCGTTCCTAGAGGTGCCCGACATCGCCGGGGTTGACTTGGGGCGCACACACGCAAATCCATCCAGCGCCCCGTGGCGGGAAAAGTTCACCCCTCGCCTCCGAGAGGTGTTCAAGGAGCGTTACGGTCAGGCGCTGATCGAGCTCGGCTACGCGCAGGATTTTGACTGGTGAAGCCAGTCAAAGCGGTTTGAGGTTGCCGAAATGAAGTGTGTTGTAATTGGCAACGGTCCGTCATTGCGCGGGTTCGACCTCACGCGGCTTTCCAAGCTCGACACGGTGGGCATGAACGCCGCCTATCGCCATTGGGAGCGGATTGGCTGGTATCCGACTCATTACGCCTGTCTGGACGACGAATTGATCGAGACGCATCACGCGCAGATTGTCCGCTTCATGGACGAGGGCCAGTGTGAGACAGCATTCCTTAGCGGTCAATTCCTTCTCCACCATCCCGAAGCCGCCGATGATGATCGATTTGTCTTTCTCGACCAGTTCATCCCATACTGGTTCGAGAAGCGCGGTCGGCAGTTCAAGCTCGAGGCCCGCACGCACGAAGCTGCCTTCCAGTCCTCCCAGATGAGCAAGCTCACGACGGGCTCCCACGCAGTTCGTTATGCGATTTGGCGCGGTTACACCGAGATCGCGCTGATCGGTATCGACCTCAGATACGTCGAACGGATACCGGAAAGCGTCGCCGGAGAGGGGATCAAGCTCTCGATCACCGAGACTCCGGACCGCAACCCAAATTACTTCTTTGACGACTATCAACGCGCGGGCGACAGGTTCAACATCCCCAATCCGGACGCGCACGATGGAAACCTTCACGTTGAGTCCTTTTGTGCCTTGAGGGACGATCTCGCCGCCAAGAACATGGGCGTACGCGTGGTGAACGCCAATCCAGCATCCGAGCTGTCGCGGCAAGGGGTCTTCGCGCTTCAGAACTTGGACGCCTTCGTCGGCGTGCGATCACTGGGTGCGGTGGTCGTCCCAGCCGTCGCTTTTTCGAAGGCGCAAGTCTTCGCGAACCTGGAGTTCTGGGCTCGGCCGGAAGCGGCGCCAATGCTCTGGCCCCGCGACTACAAGCCGGACCTCATCTTCTCCTTCAACAACGGTGAAACGGCCGATGCGCTGGAGGCCGCGATCTCCGAAACTTTCAAGGCTCACGGCCTGGGCCGCTACTTCGACGCGCTCGCCTTTGAGCACCTTGATCTTGTCGGGGAAGCCGATCTCTACGAAACCGACTACACGAAGGCCGTCGGCCCGCAGGGCTTCAAGTCGGGTCCCAACAACCAGTTCTTCGAGACGATGCGGCGTGTGGGGGGCGCGGGCCGCTACGTCTTCTACATGGAGCCCGATTGCGTGCCCATCCGCCCCGACTGGCTGGGGCAGTTGCTGGACCGCCTGGAACAGGCCGACGCTTGGATTATCGGCAGCGTCTATCGTGGCAGGGGAACCCTCGACCGGCGCTTCATGCGCCATCTCAACGGCAACGCGATCTATGCCGTCGGGGATTCGGGGTTTCAAAAATTCCTGATCGACTTCGAGTCCCGTTTCACGGATCTACTCTCGGAGGACCCCCGGTACGCCTACGATACGGCGCTGGAGGTTCTCTTCAGCGGCGCGAGCTGTGACGCACAGGCGACCGAAGGCGAGCGAGCGCTTTGGCACTACTTCCAGGCGATCGCACATCGTTTCCACGCGACTGACTACATACAGAACATCTCTGCGCGGATCGACGTCGAAGAGCCGGATCCGGCGCTGCTCGCCGACGTGCGCGCCGATTCGCCGGAGACTTACCTCATCCACAACAGCCCGCTTGCGCGCACCCTCACGGCGTGATGGTCGTGCCGATTTGACCCAGGGGGCAAGCGTCGAATGCGTGTGGCCGGCACGTGCACAGCTCGGAGAGTGCCCTTGTTGGGACCGACGATCGGAAAGGGTCTTCTGGGTTGACATCAGAGGCGGCGCGCTTCATGCGTTTCAGCCGACCGTCGGAATGCGCCAGAGCTGGAAGCTGCCCTCCCGGCTCTGTTCGCTGGATGTGCCGCCGGACGCATGGAGCTCGCCGACCAGATTGCGGGGCGAGGTCTTCGTCGGTTGTGGCGACGTCGGTTTCACGTGGATCGGGGTGGACGACAATCTGGTGGAGATGGTCGAGATAGCGCATCCGGAGCGAGATCGACCTGACAACCGCTTCAACGATGGGAAGGCGG
Organism: uncultured bacterium; assembly: GCA_963772345.1. Lineage (GTDB taxonomy): Bacteria > Actinomycetota > Thermoleophilia > Solirubrobacterales > 70-9 > AC-56. Next base: position 281,809 of record CAVYXB010000007.1, read on the forward strand.
GGCCGGACGGGCGCTACTGGGCCGGAACGATGCACGAAGCCGAGGAGCGCGCCACCGGATCGCTGTATGCGTTTCGTGCCGATGGCACTTACGAGGTGCTGGACAGTGGCTATCGGGTGGCTAACGGGCCGGCGTTCAGCCCCGACGGGTCGGTGCTCTATCACTCCGATTCGGCTCAAATGGAGATTTACACCTTCGACCTCGCGTCCAACGGAACCCTGAAGAACAAGCGGGTGTTCGCGCGGTTCGGCAAAGGCGAGGGGCACCCGGACGGGATGACCACCGATCGCCAGGGCAACCTGTGGGTTGCGATGTGGGACGGGGGGCGAGTGGAGCAGCTTTCGTCGGCGGGCGCTCGTCTTGGGGCAGTTCCAATTCCGACCCCGAGGCCGACGTCCTGCACCTTTGTTGACTCGGAATGCACCGAGATGTTCGTCACCTCAGCGAGCGTCGACGCTTTGAGCGAGGATCCGCTCGCCGGGGGCCTGTTTCGCGTTTGCCTGGGTTGAATCGTGGCCTTGCGTGACAGGCGACAGGTTGCACGCATGGTCCGCTGTATAAGCCCAACAACCAAAGATGCCGACCCAGGGGCGCTATCCCAGCGCTATGGCGCCGGGGCCGCCCTCCGCTAGGGCAAAGAACGTTCGGAGGGCGGCCCCGAATTACCCAGAGCTAGACTCCGGCCCCGCATGCCGACCTTTGAAACGCCGTGGGACGTGGAGGGGCCTCAGAGAACGTGGTTCTACCACCGGACCACGTTGCCGGAGATTGGCGAAGTGGGCGAGGCTTGGGACCTGCGCGATTGCACGGATGCCTACCTAGGCAACTACGGCTTTGAGGGAAAGCGCGTTCTCGATGTGGGTTGTGCCTCCGGCTATCTCAGCTTCGAGATGGAGAAACGCGGTGCGGAGGTCGTGTCTTTCGACATAGACGATGGGGCCAACTGGAACGTCGTTCCCCACTTCCAGCTTCGGGATGAGCTGCCGGAGATTCGCGCCGCGCAGAGCGATGTCCTCGTGCGCCAGAAGCGGGCCTACTGGCTCGCGCACCGGCTGCTCGATTCACGGGCGAAGGCCAACTACGGGGACATCTACGCGATGGACGACGACCTTGGCGAGTCGATGTCATCTACTACGGAATGGTCATCGGCCACCTGCGCGATCCCTACCAGGCCCTTTACCAAGGCGCTAAGCGGTGCCGCGAGGCGATCATCGTCACGAGCATCTTCGAGGTCAACGACACCCCTCGCGCCGGTTTCATCCCCTCCGGCGAGCGGTGGGACAACCTGGGGATCAAGAGTGGTGGTCCCCGACGACGGGTCTCATGAAAAGCATGCTCGGCACGCTCGGCTTCGAGGTGGTGGATGTCGTGGAAAGCCACCCCATCGTGCTGGCCGAGGGGCTTTCCACTGACCGGCCGACATGCCAAGGCGGTCGATGCGCCACGCGATCGACCTCTATGTCGACGCCTGCCGCTATCACGTCCAACCGCTTCGACGCTTCCGAGGTGGGCAACCTGAGATGTTGTGGAGACGCTGGAGAGGTCTACGAAGGCCCCTGCCCCGCTCCACCTGCGATATGGTCAGCTAACCCCGAAAATCAGATGCGTGGAGCCGGGTGCTCGGAGCACAACGAGCTTCGACAGGCCGCTCAACTGGTTTCTCCGCTGGTAGGGGGGACGGAGAAACGCCCTGACTGTCGGACCACTTTGCAACCACTGATACCAGGCCGATTAAGGCTGCGGGAGGATTCTGACCATCCATGTCATCCAGCAGTTTCGGAGCTGAATAAGCGCCTTTTCAGCGCTTCAGACGGCAATCAAGAAAGGCGACATACCGTCAATCCGAACCCGTCAACGCTGGCCGGGTCCTGTACCGTCGTGGATCACCCGGCACTCGTTGGGGAGGTGAGCCTCCGAATCGGCTCGCAGGCGGTCGATCGCGGTCGAAGTCCCTGAATGAGCTTATACAGCGAATGACCATGCGTGACAGGCTGGAGGCGGCGAAGCGCCGGGCGAACCGGCTCGGGACGCTGCGGCATCATCCACCGCGGCCGCTTGCGCACCCCGATCGATGATCGCCCGGAATCGCCGCTCGACGACCCGCCGACGATCTCGATCGTCACCCCATCGTTCAACCAGGCTCAGTTCCTGGAGCAGACGATCGAGAGCGTGCTGGGCCAGGAATACCCAGCCCTCGAGTACGTGGTCCAGGATGGGGGATCGAGTGACGGGTCGCGGGAGATACTCGAGCGCTACTCGGACCGGCTCCACCATTGGGAGTCGGCGCCGGATGGCGGACAGACGCCCGCGCTGAACCTGGGCTTCGCCAGGACGTCCGGGGAGGTGATGGCCTATCTCAACTCCGACGACCTGCTTCTGCCGGGGGCGCTCGACTACGTGACGCGATTCCTGCACAGCCACCCGGAGGTGGACGTGGTCTATGGGCATCGAGTGCTGATCGACGAGGCGGGCATGGAGATCGGCCGCCAGGTGATTCCGCGGCACAGCGACAGGGTCCTGTCCTGGGCGGACTTCATCCCCCAGGAGACGCGTTTTCTGGCGCCGCGCCGCATGGGTGCGAGCCGGCGGGCCTTCGACGAGAGCTTCGGGTGCGCGATGGACTGGGACTTACTCGTGCGCCTGCGGGACGCCGGCGCGCGCATGGTCCGCGTGCCGCGTTTCCTGGGTGCGTTCAGGGTCCACGGCGAGCAGAAGACCAGTGCCCTGGGCCAGACGACCGGGGTCGAGGAGATGGAGCGAATCCGGGGCGACTGCACGGGCGCCCCGTTGATCAGGCGGAGGTCCTGCGGCGGGTACGGCCGTATGTGGTCCGCCACGTCGTCCTCGACCAGCTCTACCGCCGCGGATTGCTCCGGTACTGAGTACTGAAGCGCGCCCGTCGGGTGGCCCGTATCGCGGCCAGCCCTTAGAGGGCTTCGGCAACCTGCGGCGCGCGGCGGACGAAAAGCCAGAGCCCCAGGCACAGAGCGCAAGGGCGACAACCATCGAGCCGAGCAATGGAGTCACGCCGAATCGCTGGACCAGACGAGGGGGCGTCCGGCTGGACGAGCCAGACGCGCGCCTGGTAGAGGATCGGCATCAGCGGGTTAAGGGCGAAGAGCGACCTGAAGGACTCGGGCACGCGCTCCAGTGGATAGAGGACCGGCATGGCGTAGAAAAGCGCTCGGAATACGATGGTCCACACATGCTCCAAATCACGCATGCGCACATATGCGATCGAGAGCAGTAGGGCGACTCCGGCGCTTAGAACAACGAGCGGGACCACGATCACCGGCAGCAGCAGCCAGGTCGTGAACGGGCCGACTCCCGATGCGAGCATGAACCCGAACACGACGACCAGGTTCATCCCAGAGGTCATCGCCGCGCTGGCCACGACCGCGAGCGGGATCACCATTCGGGGGAAGTGCATCTTCCTCACCAGCGACTCGCCGCGGACCACTGATCCCATCGCCGCTCCGGTTGCGTCAGCGAAGAATTGGTACAGCATGATGTTCATCAGCAGCAGGACCGGGTAGTTGGGAATGGTCTGCCGAATCGAATAATGTGAGTGAACACGAAGTAGAGGACCGCGAACAGGAGTAGCGGCCGCCCGAGCGTCCACAGGTAGCCCAGGGCGGAGGTCCGGTACTGGAGGCGGAAGTCCTGGATCGCGGTGAGCCGCAGCAGATTCAGGAAGCGGCGTCTGTCTCCGCCGAAAGCCGACGGCCCCGCGATCGGGCGCAGGGCGGCTCCTCCCCGACGGGGGGTGCCGGGATCGGGGGGGCATCGGCGACCACGTCCGCGGCGGGCTGTGTTTGCGGCCCGGTGCTCATGCGGCGGCCCTCGGCGCCCTGGTCTGAAGCTGCTTGTACTCCTCGGCGACGTGCTCGGGCTTGCCGGCGGCGTAGATCGTCCGTCCTCGAGCAGGATCGAGCTCGCGCAATGTTCGACGAGCTCGTCCATCGAGTGCGTGACCAGGACTCCGGTTCGCCTGTTATTCCGCAGGCGCTTGAAGGTCTCCGAGCACTTCTCCTTGAACCGGCCGTCGCCGACCGCGAGCACCTCGTCGAAGAGCAGGATGTCCGCGTCCACGTGGGTCATCACCGCGAAGCCAAGCCGGGCGCGCATGCCGGAGGAGTAGTTGCGCGAGCTTCAGGTGCTCGAAGTCGCTCAGCTCGGCGAACTCGATGATCTCCCGGTAGCGTCTGCGGGCCTCGGCCGGCTGAAGCCCCATCATCACCGCGTTCATCATCACGTTGTCGTAGGCCGGGAGTTCGTCGCTGAACCCGACGCCGAGCTCGATGATCGGCGCGACCCGGCCCGCGCCGAAGGCGGTCCCGGAATCGGGCCGGTAGATCCCGGCCAGGATCTTCAACAGCGTGCTCTTGCCGCTGCCGTTGCGCCCGGCGATGCCGAGGAACTCACCCCGCCGTACGTCAAAGGAGATGCCGTCGAGCACGGGGACCTCGCGATAGGTGGACTTCGTCCTCTGCGCGAAGCGCTCCCGCAGGGTCGTCACCTGGTTGGTGGGAATCCGGAAAGTCTTCGAGAGGTCCCGGACCTCGATCGCGTTTGAAACCCTCACGATGAATCGCAGGTCATAGGGCGGTGGGAGCGGGCCTACTCGACCGCGGTGCCCACTCGAGGACCCTCGGAGAAGCTCCGGATCGTTTGACGAAGGCCCTCTTCGAGCTCTACGGCCGCCTCGAAGCCGATCCACTCGCGGGCGCGGCTGACATCCAGGAAGCGCTTCGGCTGGCCGTCGGGGCGGGAGCTGTCCCAGACCGTCTCGCCCTCGTAGCCGGCAAGCCGCGAGACGGCCTCGGCCAGGTCGCGAATGCGGGTCTCCGTCCCGGTGCCGACGTTGAACGGCTCGGAGGTATCGGCGCGCTCGGCGGCGAGCAGCAACGCGGTTGCCGCGTCGTCGACGTAGAGGAACTCGCGCGTGGGCTCGCCGGTTCCCCACAGCACGACCCGCGGCTGGTCCTCGTCGCGGGCGGTGACGTACTTGTTGATCATTGCCGCGATCACGTGGGAGTCCTCGAGGTCGAAGTTGTCGTCCGGCCCGTAGAGGTTGGCGAGCACAGGCACACAGGACTCGAGGCCGTACTGGCGCCGATAGGCGTCCGAGAGGACGGCGAGCATCCGTTTGGCGAGGCCGTAGGGGGCGTTGGACTCCTCCGGGTACCCGTTCCAGAGCTCCTCCTCGCGAAACGGGATCGGAGTGTGCTTTGGATAGGCGCAGACCGAGCAGACCGCCACCAGCTTTTCGACTTCGAGCTCCCTGCACGCCTCGAAGACGTTGATGCCCATCCGGGTGTTGTCATGCGCGAGGGGCGCCGGGTTGCGGAGGTTGTAGCCGATCCCTCCCACGTTCGCCGCCAGGTGGATGACCACGTTCGCTCCCTCGAGGGCCTCGCGACATGCCACGGTGTCGCGCAGGTCGTACTCGGCCGATCGGGGGATTCGCACCTCGGCGCCCAGCTCCTCGAGCATCCTCATCGTGGGCTTGCCGAGAAAGCCCGCGCCACCGGTGACGACCACCTCGCGGCCCTCCCAGAAGACCTTGTCCGGGGTCCCGCTCACGTCAGCTCGTGACTGTATCGGGTGACCTTGCCTGCGAGCTGGTCCTCGAGCGTCTGCATGTCCGCGTCGACCATGATCCGCACCAGCTCCTCGAAGCCGACCGTCGGCTCCCAGCCAAGCTGCTCGCTGCCTTCGTGGCATCGCCAAGCAGCGCGTCGACCTCGGTGGGCCGGAAGTAGCGGGGGTCGATCTCCACGTGTGCCTTCCAGTCGAGGTCCGACGTGCGCGAAGGCGAACTCGACAGAACTCCCGCACGGTGTGCTGCTCGCCGGTCGCGACGACGTAATCGTCGGGCTCGTCGGGCCTGGAGCATCCGCCACATCGCCTCGACGTAGTCGGGCGCGTAGCCCCAGTCGCGGCGCGCATCGAGGTTGCCGAGATAGAGCTTGTCCTGCAGCCCCGCCTTGATCCGCGCGACCGCCCGCGTGATCTTGCGGGTCACGAACGTCTCGCCGCGCCGCGGCGACTCGTGGTTGAAGAGGATGCCGTTGACGGCGAACATCCCGTAGGCCTCGCGGTAGTTGACGGTCGACCAGAACGCGGCCACCTTGGCCACGCCGTAGGGGCTGCGCGGATGGAACGGCGTGGCCTCGGACTGCGGAGGCGGCGCCGACGCCGAACATCTCCGATGAGGAGGCCTGGTAGAAGCGCGGCGTGCGACGCCCGCCTCCCGCATCGCCTCGAGCAGCCGCAGCGTCCCCACGCCGGTGACGTCGGCGGTGTAGTCCGGGATGTCGAAGCGAGACCCGCACGTGGCTCTGCGCGCCGAGGTGGTAGACCTCGTCGGGCTGCGAGCTTGTCGAGGAGGCGGCTCAGGCCACCGGGTCGGCGAGATCGCCGTAATGCAGTTGAAGAGGCGCACGCCCGTCTCGTGCGGGTCCCGGTAGAGGTGGTCGATGCGGTCGGTGTTGAAGGTGGATGAGCGCCGGATGATGCCGTGGACCTCATAGCCCTTGTCGAGGAGGAACTCGGCGAGATATGAGCCGTCCTGGCCGGTGATGCCGGTGACCAGCGCTTTCTTAGCACTCTCCCCCATGGGCACGTGAGGGTATCGCGGGCGAGCCGAGGCGCCTAGGCGCTACAGGGCGCCTCGAGCCATTCGCGCTCGGTCATGTGGTGGCGAGAGTGCTCGCCGCTCCCGAGCTCGGCGACGATCTCGGCCAGCAGCCCCGATCGCTCCGCGAAGACGGAGTGGCGGTGGATCGTCTCCAGGTTCTCCTGACGGGCGAGGACGAAGCCACCGTCGCCGAGCTGCGGAAACGACTCGGCGACGCGCCGGACCATCTCGCGAACGCAGTCCTCGACGAATCGCGGATTGAGGTGGGCCTTCTCGACCACGGTCACCTCGTCTGAGCGCTTCATGAGCTCGTAGATCTCCGAGCTCATCGACTGCTCGACGATGTGCAACAGGTCGCGCACGTCGACGTCGAGCTCGACCCCCTCCGGGAGGCCGATGTGAAGCGAGCCGATCCCACGCTGGTTGTGGGTGGCGACAGGGACGGCCGCGAACACGCGCTCGATCTCGTCGTCGGTGAAGCCCTCGGCGGCGAGACGCTCCCTCGAGCGCCCGGCGACCAGCTCCTGTGCGCAGGGACAGGCGGTCATGCCCTGGGCCTCGACGCCGGTGAGGGTGCGGGTGCCGCGCTCGGACGCCACGGCCGCGCCGCGCAGCGTGTAGATCTCCTGGGTGCGGCAGGCCGGACGCGGGGGTCGGCACGGTCTCCGGGTAGCGGGCGGCGATGGTCACCTCCGCGCGAAGGCCACCCTGCTGCTCGCGAACCTGCTCCGCGATGCGAGCGGCGAGCTCCTCGGCGCGGAGGGTCTCGCTCAGCACGACCTGGTCGATCGCCTCGTTCACGACCTCCTCGAAGCGCGACATGTGTACCCCTGCCTGGTGCGGGTTGAGGTCCACGGAGCACTCGAGCTCGGCGAAGAAGTAGCTGCCGGCCGGGTCGGGGGCGGTGGGGCTGCCGTCGGTCGTCGCTCCTCCGCGGCCGCCGACGCGAATCACCTTCTCGATCCCCCGGACGCCGACCCTGCGTCAGGCTGACCTCGGTGCGCGGCCGCGAAGCCTGGACGTCTACCGGGGGAAGAGGGATCTGGTGGGTCTCGCTCATCGGGGTCGAAGTGGTCAGGGGCGGATCGGTCGCGTTGGGGAGCACGCAATCTGCGCCCTGCAACCGGGCTCGGTCGAAGGTTAACGGGCGTCCAGTGTCGCTCTCGGCGGGAGGAGCAGTCCGTATACTTCGCGCGTCCCGGGACCCCGAGCGTGAGGAGAGGTAGGGGCGGGGAGTTGTCACAGAAGGGAGACGCTCTGCTCACCGGCGAGGCTGGTTCCCAGCCGACCGCCGAGGATGCGCCGGCCGCGACGGGCGCCCCGGCCGAGCTGAACGGCGATCTTCCGTTCGGTGACTCCGAGGAGCTTCGCTCGCTGATCGCCCAGGGGCGCGAGCGCGGATATCTGACCTTCGAGCACATCGCCGCGACGCTCGAGGAGGTCGAGGTCACCAAGGAGCAGGTCCACGACCTGCACTCGTACCTGATCGAGCACGGCGTGGACGTGATCGCGGAGGACGGCCTGACCGCCTACAAGGAGGCGAAGGAATCGGGCCAGCCTGGCTCCTCGAAGAAGCCGGAGCTCGACTTGACCGTGGAGCCGAGCCTCGACTCGCTGCGGCTCTACCTGCGCTCGATCGGTCGCGTGGATCTGCTGACCGCCGAGCAGGAGATCGAGCTCGCGCAGCGGATCGAGAAGGGGGACATGATCGCGAAGCGGCACATGGTGGAGGCCAATCTGCGACTCGTCGTCTCGATCGCGAAGGGATATCTCGGCCGCGGCCTCAGCTTCCTCGACCTGATCCAGGAGGGCTCCTTGGGGCTGATCCGGGCGGTCGAGAAGTTCGACTATCGCCGTGGCTACAAGTTCTCGACCTATGCGACCTGGTGGATCCGCCAGGCGGTGACGCGGGCGATCGCCGACAAGGCGCGCACGATCCGGATCCCCGTGCACATGGTCGAGAAGCTGAACCGGGTCACGCACGTGGAGCGCCAGCTCGTCCAGCGCCTCGGTCGGGAGCCCGAGCCGGCGGAGATCGCGGCGGAGCTCAAGGTCTCGGTCCGCGAGGTCCGCGACATCCTCCGGGTCGCGCAGATGCCCGTCTCGCTGGAGAAGCCGATCGGCGACGAGGAGGAATCGGAGCTCGGGGACTTCGTCGCCGACGAGACGACCGAGGAGCCGTTCGACACCGCGACCGAGAACCTCCAGCGCCAGGACATCCAGCGGGCGCTCAACGCGCTGCCGGAGCGCGAGCGGCAGGTGATCGAGCTCCGCTACGGCCTCCGCGGCCACGAGCCGCTGACGCTGGAGGAGGTCGGCCGCGCGTTCGGGGTCACCCGTGAGCGCATCCGCCAGATCGAGAACAACACGCTCAAGAAGCTGAAGCAGCTCCCGGAGGCGCAGCGCCTGCGGGAATTCGCCTGAGCTAGTCGGCCGGGCGCCTTCCGCCTCCGGGCGCTCGCGGCCGCCGGGGCCGCGCCGCAGCATCTCGCGCATGTGGCCCAGGTCGAACTCGTAGGGCTCGGTCGTCTCGATGAAGCTCGTCAGCTCGGAGGCGAAGCGAGCGGGGTCGTCGAGCTGCGGCCAGTGGCCCGCGCCCGGGATCTCCACCAGGCGGCTGCCGGGAATCTGCTTCACGGCCGAGCGGCCGTGGGCGACGGGGATGATCCGGTCGCCGGTGCCCCAGACCAGGAGGGTTGGGATGGCGCTCGGCCAGGTAGAGGCGGTCGGCCGCGCTGACCCGTTGGCCGTCCAGGTCGATGACGGCCCTCAGGGTGTGGAGGAACGCGGATCGGGCGTCGCGGTCGGCGAGGGACGCGTAGCCGCGGGCGGCCTCGGCGAGGTCCGGCCCGGCCTTCACGCCGAAGCGCTCGAGGAATTCGGCGACCGTCGCCCCGGCGCGGACGGCCCACGTGGGGGCGATCAGCGGCATCACGAGCTCGGAGCCCGGAAGGGCGCCGGCGCGCAGCAGGGGGTGGACCTCGGTTCCCAGGCCGCCGCTGGAGACGAGGACGAGCCGCTCGGTGTACTCGGGGAACTGGTAGGCGAACTGCAGGGCGATCCCGCCGCCGAGCGAGTGGCCCGACGACCGTCCCGCGCTCGAAGCCGAGCACGCCGAGCAGGTCGCGACAGCCGCTGGCGTAGGCGCCGAGCGAGTAGTCGCCACGCGGCTTGGCGGAGCGCCCGTGCCCGAGCAGGTCCGGGGCGACGACCGTGTAGCGGTCGGCCAGCACGTCCATCGCCTCGAGCCAGACGTCCGATCGCGAGGTGATCCCGTGGATCAGGACGATCAGCGGGCCGTCGCCGGCCATCCGGTAGCCGACGCGGTGGCCGTGGAGGGCCACCTGCTTGAGGTGGAGGTCGTGCTTCATTCTGCGTTGCATACCCTCGTGCGGCCCGAACGTAACATCATTTGATGAGACATGGCCAGGTAGGATCACCGAAGTGACCCCCGCGAGCGCGAACCGAGCCGGGCGTAACGGCGGCGACTCCCCGGCGTCGATGACGATCGACGAGCTGGCTCGCCGCACCGGAATGACCGTCCGCAACATCCGCGCCCATCAGTCGCGCGGGCTGGTGCCGGCGCCGGACGTTCGCGGGCGAACCGGCTACTACGGCGAGGAGCACCTCACCCGGATCGAGCTGATCAAGGAGCTTCAGGCCGACGGCTTCAACCTCGAGGCGATCCGTCGTCTGCTGGAGGGGGCGGGAGGCTCGAGCCGCGAGGTGCTGGACTTCTCGCGGACCCTGCGGGCGCCGTTCGAGGACGAGGAGCCGGAGATCCTCGACGCCGAGGAGATGATGGAGCGGTGGAGCGGGCGGCTCGACCCGTCGCTGATCGCCCGGGCGGAGAAGCTGGGGATGATGCGCTCGCTCGGCGACGGCCGCATCGAGGTCCTCAGCCCGCGCCTCCAGCGCGCCGGGATCGAGCTGGCCGAGCTGGGCGTGCCGCCGACCGACGCGCTCGAGGTGGCCGCGAAGGTGAGGACGCACGCGCAGGGGATCGCCCGCGTCTTCATCGAGCTGTTCATGGAGAGCGTCTGGAAGCCGTTCAATCGGGCGGGCCGCCCGGAGGAGGAGTGGCCCAAGGTGCGCGACGCGCTCGAGCGCCTGCGCCCGCTGGCCTCCGAGGCGATGCTCGCCATCTTCCAGGAGGTGATGAGCGAGGAGGTCGAGCAGGCCACTGCGCGCGACCTCCAACGGACGCTGCGGGAGCCTCGGGATCGAGGCAGGGGCCGCGGGCGCCATGCGAAGCGCCGCCGTTAGCTTCCTGCGTCCGTCCTGAGCCGAGGCTGATGGGGGAGGCAGGATTCGAACCTGCGAAGGCTTAGCCGGACGGTTTACAGCCGCCATCCTTTGACCGCTTGGATACTCCCCCGGTCGCGGTCGATTCTAATTACGCCTAAAGCCCCTCTCCGGCCCGGCTGACCAGCCGCGACATCACCACCTGCGAGCGGGTGCGGATCACCAGCCCGTTCTGCTGCAGGTCCATGATCAGGCGCTCGAGCGCCGCGTTGTCCTCGGTCCGGACCCGCGCGATCGCATCGGCCTCCCCGGTGACGCTCCACGCCTCGACCACCTCCGGGTGCTCGCGAAGCGTCGCCGCCACCCGGTCGAGCGTGGTTCCCGCCTGGAAGAAGAGCTCCACCAGCGCCTCGGTGTTCCAGCCCATCGCCGAGTGGTCCACCACCGCGCTGAAGCCCTCCAGCGCCCCACTGCGCGCGCAGCCGATCGATCCGCCGCTTCACCGACGGCGCGGAGAGGCCGACGCGGGAGCCGATGTCGTCGTAGGTGCGCCGCCCGTCCTCGACCAGCAGCGACAGAATCTTGCGATCAACTGCGTCCATTCGGCGAATCATTGCGCAAATCCGTAGAGAATCGGGGATTGACGCGGGGAATTCCGCCCCGTACCGTTGATGAGAACGGTCCGAGGAGGGAAACCAAATGCTCACTCAGCCCAAAGTCGCGCGCGTCCTGTTCGACGAGTCCCACTCCGAGGCGTGGACGATCCGCCGCGACCGCGCCGAGGAGATGCAGCCCGCTCACCCGGAGGACTCCTCCTACGCGACGGCCGCTGAGCACCTGGCGGGCCGCGACTTCGAGGTCCTCCCCAACGAGGACCGCCCGCTGACGCGCGACACGCTCGCGGGCGCGGACGTGCTCGTGATCGCTCATCCCTCCGACCCGAAGTGGGAGGCGACCGTCAGCTCGCGCCCCCCGCGGCTCTCGGACGCCGAGCTCGACGCGATCGAGGAGTTCGTCCGCGGCGGCGGCGGCCTGATCGCCCTCGGCGAGACGGAGCAGGACAAGTACGGGAACAACCTGAACGACCTCCTCGCCCGCTTCGGCATCGAGGTCGAGCACCGCACCGTGCAGGACTACCGGCACTTCCACTCCGCCCCCTCCTGGGTCCTCGCCGAGCTCCGGGGACGGCCAACGACCTGGAGAGCGCCGCCAACGGCGGGCGCGCAAACGGCCATTCGCAGGTCGACCTGCTCGCCCGCGTCCAGCAGCGCCTGCTTCTACCGAACCGGGACGCTCGCGCTGCACAACGGCGGCCATGTGATCGCCCGCACCTTCCCCACCGCCTCGCCGCCCCGCGCCCCGCTCGCCGCCGTCGTGGAGCACGGCGACGGGCGCGTCGTCGTGCTCGCCGACTCCGACCTGTTCGGCGACGACTGCATCGGCGAGCTCGACAACGAGCCGCTCTGGCTGAACCTCGTCTACTGGGCCGCGCAGCCGGCGTTCGCCGGCGTCCAGGCCGTCACCGACTCGCCGGCTCAGCGCCGACCCGAGCTGGGCGCGAGCTGAAGCAGGCGGTCGAGGAGCTCCGCGCCGACCCAGGAGCCCGACGGCTCGGTCGACACTGCCGAGCACGACCCCGACCGCTTCGACCGAGCTGGTCGAGGCGATCTCGACCGCCACCGCCGCGCCTCGCCCGCCACTTCCCCCACCAGAAGGACTACATCGAGGCCCTCCGCGCCGACCTGCGCTCATGGGTCGACTCCGGCTTCGCGCAAGCCCGACTTCATGCGCTCGACTCGAGGCCTTCCGCCCCGAGCGCGACCGCCGCGACGGGATCGAGCACCTGGTGGTCTTCCCGATGTACAAGCAGAACGCCTCCCGCGACACCTGCTTCGAGGCGCTGATCGTCCGCGTCCCCTGGCCGGACTTCGTCGCCGAGCTCGAGCGCTCCGGCTACGACAACCCGAAGTTCGTCCCGGTCAACTTCGTCGACTACACCTCGGGCTACGACTCCGAGTGCGCGGTGCTCTTCCCCGAGACCTTCTCCACCGCGGAGCGCCCGCCGAGCCACTTCGGCGGCATCTTCTGCGACCGCGAGGCCGAGCGCTTCCGCCGCGTTTGCGGCGGCGCCGCCGAGCTCCTCGGGCCTCAACCTGCCGCCGGACGCGGCGTGCCTCCTGACCTCGCCCGAGCTCTCGATGGACGCCTACATCGTCTGGGACCTGATCCACGACCGCACGCACATGCACGGCGACCTGCCCTTCGACCCGTTCATGATCCGCCAGCGAAGCCCCTACTGGATGTACTCGCTCGAGGAGCTTCGCTGCGACCTGACGGCGTTCGCCGAGGCGGTGAAGCTCGAGCGCGAGGGCTTCGCCTTCGCGCGCTACGTGCAGTACGCGATCCTCTTCGACCGCCTGTTCCGCTTCCCGGTCACCGGCAACCGGGTCCGAAACTACGACGGCCTCGGCGGCCAGCTCCTGTTCGCCTTCCTCCACAAGGAGGGCTACCTGCACTGGACCGACAACCGCCTGACCATCGACTGGGAGCGGATCGCCGACGGCGTCGGCGCGCTGCGCGAGCAGGGTGCAGGACCTCTACCACTCCGGGATCGACCGCTCGAAGCTCGGGCAGTGGATCGCCGCCCACGACCTCGTCGCCGCCTACGTGCCTCCGGCCGACGGCTCGCGCTGGGCTGCGCGAGCGCCGCGACCTCCCCGAGGTCTCCGAGCCCAAGGAGCTCGTCGACCTGGTCAAGGACGACGAGTTCCCGCTCAGCCTCTTCTACGTCCAGCTCCAGGCCGCTCGAGCGGTCCTGAGCGTCCCGACGACGCGCTGTAGGAATCGGGCACAATCGCCGCGATGAGCGAGCTCGACGGCCGGGTGATCGCGATCGCCGGGGCCGCCGGCGGGCTGGGCCCCTCGGTCGTGCCGGCGGCTGGTCGAGGAGGGGGCGACGATCGCCGCGACGGACGTCTCGCAGGAGCGCCTGGACCAGCTCGGCGACGACCTCGTGCTCTCCGACCAGCGCTTCGACGGCCGCGCGGTCGACCTGCTCGACGAGCGAGGCGGCGCGCAAGTGGGCGAGCGACCTGCGCGAGCGATTCGGCCGGCGTGGACGCCCTGCTGCACCTGGTGGGCGGCTGGCGCGGAGGCGAGCCGCTCGCAGAGGCGCCGCTGTCCGACTACGAGTGGCTCCACGACCTACTCGTCCGCACCGTCCAGCACACGACGCGCGCCTTCTGGGACGCGCTCGCCGCGAGCGAGCACGGGCGCTTCGTCCTGGTCAGCTCCTCCCAGGCGCAGCGCCCGGACGGCACCAACGCCTCCTACGCTGCCGCCAAGGCGGCCGCCGAGAGCTGGACGCTCGCCCTCGCAGACTCCTTCAAGGAGACCTCGGCGACCGCGAACGTGATCGTCGTCAACGCGATCCTGACCCCGGCGATGCGCGCGCGAGAACCCGGACAAGGAGTTCCGGACCTTCACCTCGGCCGAGCGAGATCGCCGAGGCGATCTGCTTCGTCTGCAGCGACGCCGCCGCAAAGATGAACGGCCAGCGGCTATCACTCCATCCGTGAGCGATCGCCACCCGCGCGGGTTCGCCAGCGACAACAACTCCGGCGCCCATCCCGAGGTCCTCGCGGCGATCGCCGCGGCCAACGACGGACACGTGGTCGCCTACGGCGACGACGACTACACGGCCGCCACCCGGGACCGCTTTCGCCACCACTTCGGCGAGCGGGCCGAGGCCTTCCTCGTCTTCAACGGCACCGGCGCGAACGTCACCGCGATCGACGCGCTCACCCGGCCCCACGAGGCGGTCATCTGCACCGAGGTCGCCCACCTGCACGTCGACGAGTGCGGCGCGCCGGAGCGGATCGCCGGCATCAAGCTGCTCACCGTGCCGACCGACGACGGCAAGCTCGACCCCGGCCGACGTCGCCGCTGGGAGGAGCCGGCGGCGGCGACGAGCACCGGGTCGCAGCCGCGAGTCGTCTCGATCACCCAGGCGACCGAGCTCGGCACCGTCTACACGCCCGAGGAGACCAGCGCGATCGCCGACCGCCGCCCACGAGCTCGGGATGTACCTGCACGTCGACGGCGCGCGACTGGCCAACGCCGCCGCGTCGCTCGACCTGCCGCTGCGCGCGCTGACCACCGACGCCGGCGTGGACGTCCTCTCCTTCGGCGGGACCAAGAACGGGCTCCTGCTCGGCGACGCGGTCGTCTTCCTGCGCCCCGAGCTGGCGCGCGACCTTCCGCTTCACCCGCAAGCAACTCGGGCAGCTCGCCTCGAAGATGCGGTTTCTTGCCGTCCAGTTCGACGCCCTCCTCGGCGGGCGACCTGTGGCGAGCGAACGCCTCGCACGCGAACGCGATGGCGCGGCGCCTCGCCGACGCGGTCTCGAAGCTCGACGGCGTCCGGGTCGCCTACCCGGTCGAGGCGAACGGCGTCTTCGCTCACCCTCCCGGCGCAGGCGATCGAGCGCCTGCGCGACGCTCTCCCGGCCGCGCTGCCGTTCTACGTGTGGGACGAGGCCGCCGGCACGATCCGCCTGATGTGCTCGTGGGACACGACCGAGGAGGACGTCGACGAGCTCGCGACGGCCCTCGCCGAGGCGCTCTAGTCGTGGCCTCCGACAACCTCGAGATCCAGCGCCGCGGCTACGAGCACTTCCGCGCAACGGGCGAGGTCCTGGACGAGATCGTCGACCCGGAGTTCGTCTGGGACATGTCCACCTTCCGCGACTGGCCGGAGCGCCAGACGTACGAGGGAGTCGAGGGGATGCGCGAGTTCCTGACCACTGGGTCAGCGCCTGGGAGGACTGGGTGCTCGAGGTGGAGGAGCTGCACCCGGCCGGTGACAAGGTCGTCGCCATCGTCCGCCAGCGGGGGCGCGCGAAGGAAACCGGGCTGCCGGTCGACATGCACTTCGGCCAAGTCTGGACCTATCGCGACGGAAAGCAGCTCCGGATGGAGATGTACGCGACGCCCGAGGAGGCGCTGCGGGCCGCCGGTCTTCTCCAGAGGCCGACACATAGGCGCCGCACGCCGCTCGGTGGAGAGCCGGGCGACGGCGCTATCGTGAGGCTCCCGCCCGGATAGCTCAGTTGGTAGAGCACCTCCATGGTAAGGAGGGGGTCGTCGGTTCGAGTCCGACTCCGGGCTCCTCATCGTGAAGCCTCGAGAACAGGAAGGAGAAACGGACATGGAGAAGAGCGAGTCGCAACAGGACAAGTCTCCTTCTCAGCTGATCGACGCGAGAATCAAGGAGCTGGGCGACTGGCGGGGCGAGATGCTCAGCCGGGTCCGAGCCTTGGTCAAGGAAGCCGATCCCGAGGTCGTCGAGGAGTGGAAGTGGGGAAGCCACGACCCGGGTCGCCGGTGTGGTCGCACGACGGAATCATCTGCACGGGCGAGACTTACAAGAGCGTCGTGAAGATGACCTTCGCCAAAGGCGCGTCTCTGGAGGATCCTTCGGGCCTCTTCAACTCCAGCCTCGAGGGGAACACGAGGCGCGCCATCGACTTCCACGAGGGCGAGGAGATCGACGAGAAGGCGTTGAAGGCCCTCATTCGCGCCGCCGTGGCCCTGAACGAGTCCAAAGCCCGAAGCTGATCCACGGGCGACGGCCATCCGCCGCCGATGGCATCGGCGCTCCGAGCCCGAATGTCCGGCGGCTACTTGCAGTAGGCGTAGCGCCGTGCAGCTCGGGCGACGTCGACGGGCACGATGACGCCGCCCTCCTGCTCTTCGTGCACCGCTCGGCGCCCCATCTTCGCGCCGCCCCCCCGCTTCCGAACGCCGAGACCCGCCAGCGGTCGCCCGAGATCGGCCTGGAGGTGAAGGTGAAGGCGCAGCCGGCAGGATGCTCGGCCTGTCGAAGGTGCTCGCATATCCACCGGAGACCGGCGTTTCGCCGTCGCGGCAGCTCGAGGTCGAGGGTGGTCTTGTCGCCGGACGTGCACGGTCGAATCCTGTCTGACTTCACGTCGAGGCCGGGCTCGCTCTTGTCGCAGTAGGCGAACGCCTTCAGCTTTCGGCGCTGACTTGAAGTCGTTGTTGATCGCCTGGACCTTCCACTTCCGCTCGCCGACCCGCTTCGAGGTGAACGGATAGGTCGCGCCCTCCCCCTGCTGCGGTTGCCCGGCGACGCGAAGCCGCCCGAGACACGGCCTCGCTTCCCTTCGGGCACTTGGCGACCGCGGTGCCGACGCCCTTGCGGGTCCGAGCGCATCACCTCAGGCGGGCAACGGGACACCGACTTGGTCTTCGACCTGACGAGATCGGCGGGGATCTTCGAGTCGCAGACCGCGTAGGCGTCCAGCTCGCCGCGAGCTGGCCTTGTCGGCGACTCCGCCGTCGCCGAAGTTGTGGCCCTGGGTGCCGCCACTCGCGGTCGCTCGTCCGGTGGGAGTCGAAGTGGACGATCGAATGCGTCGTCGAACTCGGGTCGAAGCCCGGGCTCGCGAACCCGCCGGCGACCGCCTCGCTGCCCCGGGGGCACTTCGCCGTCGCTGACCCCTTCTGATCGGGGGCCACGGTGACGCTGTCCGAGGTGAAGCTGAGCGCGGCGGCCGCGATTCCCGGCGAAAGCGAGCAGGAGCGGGAGCGGCTACGCCACGACGACGCCCCCTGGTCTCCAACGCCCGCCGATCCATGGCGCGGATAGCCTATTCCGCCCGTGGACTTCTCGCTCACCGACGCGCAGCGCGATTTCGTCGACGCGATCCGCGACTTCTGCCGCCGGGAGTGCGGCACCCTGGAGCAGCGCGAGCAGCTGACCAACGGCCACTCCGAGGCCCACAACGAGGCGCTCTACCGGAAGATGGCGGAGCTCGGATGGCTCGGCGTCACGATCCCCGAGGAGCACGGGGGCTCGGGCGGCGGGATGCTCGACGCCTGCCTGTTCATGGAGGAGACCTCGCGTGGCCTGGCGCCGATCGGCGGCTACGCCACGACGCTGATCGTCGCCGGCGCCACCCAGCGCTTCGGCACCGACGAGCAGAAGAACGACGTGCTCGGCGGGATCGCCCGCGGGGACGTCGAGGCGATCGCGATGACCGAGCCGGAGGCCGGCTCCGACGTCGGGCTCGCTGAAGACCACGCGCCGAGCGGGTCAACGGCGGGTTCGTGCTCCGCGGGCAGAAGGTCTTCTGCTCCAACGCCCGGATCGCCCGCCACATCCTGGTCGTCTGCCGGACCGCGAAGGCCGACGACAAGCACCAGGGCCTGTCGATGATCTGGATCCCGACCGACGCGCCGAACCTGCGCATCGACCCGATCGACACGATGGGCGGCCGCGAGACCGCTCAGCTCTATCTGGACGAGGTCGAGGCGCCCGAGGACGCCCTCCTCGGCGAGCTCGACCAGGGCTGGACCCAGCTGATGGCCGGGCCTCAACGTCGAGCGCCTGATCCTCGCGGCGACCATGCTCGGGATCGGGCAGCGCGCCTTCGACGACGTCCTCGCCTACGTCAAGGAGCGCCGCCAGTTCGGGCGACCGATCGGCTCGTTCCAGGCCCTCCAACACCGGCTCGCCGATCTCGCGACGGAGCTCGAGGCGGCCCGGCTGATGACCTACTGGGTTGCGTCAAAGGTCGACTCGGATCCCGATCGGATGCTGCCCCGCGAGGCCTCGATGGTGAAGCTCCTGGTCACCGAGACGGCGCAGAAGGCCGCGCTCGAGGGCATGCAGATGATGGGCGGCTACGGCTATTCGTCCGAGTACGACATGGAGCGCCTCGTTCGGGCCACCCTCGTCTCGACGATCTACGGCGGCACGTCCGAGATCCAGCGCAACATCATCGCGAAGACCCTCGGTCTCTAGCGAGGATCACCGGGGCCGCCGGCGGCCCGGATCGGATCGGTTCAGCCCGCCCCGCGACAGTAGGCGTAGACGGTGACGTGCGAGCTCGCCGTGTCCGAGACGTCGAGCGAGCGGACACGCCATGCCCGGCCTCCGTCCACCCGCTTCGACGTCAGGGCCCCCGCTGCGCTCGAATCCGCGGTCAGCTTCAGGTTGCCATCGAATCCACCCGAATAGGCGCTCGACCCGTGGGGACAGGCGATGCGCGTCGTCTGCACCGTGCCGGGAGCCAACTCCGCTCGCTTCGACACGGTGACGAGCCTCGGCGCCTTGGTGACGCAGTAGGCGTAGGCGACGAGGGTCCCGGGGCGCGACTGGCCAGAGCCGTCTCCCCCGATGTTGAGCGCTTCGACCCGCCAGTCGTGAAGGTTCGTGCGTCTCGAGGTCAGGGTGACCACGCCCGGTCCGGACGCGCTGCTGAAGCTCGGAGTCGCGAAACCTCCTCCGACCACGCGGGTGCCCTGCCGGCAGCTCGCGATCGCGGCCACCGGGCTGTTCGGAGGCACGAACACCTTGTTCGATCGGACCTGAAAGCCGGGCGCATGCTTGACGCAGTACGCCAACGAGACGAGGTCGGCGGGGTCGCGGCTGAAGTTGAAGCCCTTGGTTTCGATTGCGTGCTTGCCGACCACCCTCGAGGTCAACCGGACGACCCCGCCCCCATTGTCGCCCGGACTGAAGCCCGGGGCCGCGAAGCCGCCGGCAACCGGAGTTCGCCCGTTTCCGCACTCGGCGGTCGCCTTGCCGGCCGACCGGGCCGGGACGGAGATCGTGGAGCGCACCGAAGATGCTCCGAGCGCGGTCGCCGCGGAGATCAGCAATGCGAGAGAGATCGTCGCGAGCCAGCCTCGCAGTCGGGGTCGTCGGTCGGGCCGCTCACCAATTCGCATTCGTCATCTCCTCGTGTTGGGTCGCCGGATTGGCCGCCGAAGCCGCCGGGCTCGATCATTTCGACGTCGGCCCGCGGGTCCCTCGTGTGTGATTGGTGACGCGCGAGCCGCGTCGCTTGCGGGGCGCTATCCTTCGCCCACCTCGCGCTCCCTCGCCGCAAGCGAGGGGCCGGGTCTTTTTTCTGAGGGGTGGAGGCCGTCCCGTGAAGCGCCATCCGCCCGGACCGAAGAGGGGAACCACGACCAGCCAATGGCCCGCGGAGAAGTCCGAATCGCCGTCACGCTCGCCTGCGAGGAGTGCAAGCGACGCAACTACCAGACCAACAAGTCGCGCCGCAACACTCCCGACCGAATCGAGCTGCGCAAGTACTGCCACTGGTGCGGGCATCACACCCCTCACAAGGAGACGCGCTGAGCGAGGGTCGGAGTAGCCGTGGCGAAGACGAGAGCGCAGCGAAAGGCCGAGCGGCGAAAGCGCGAGCAGAGGGCTGCGCGCGAAGCCGAGCGATCGCGCGACGCCGACAGTCGCGCTCAGGAGCGGACCCAGGTCCCGGAGAGCGCCTACGAGGTGGAAGCGCAGCTCGCCGAGGAGGGTGCGAACCTCGACGAGCTGACGGGCGCTCCCGGCGACGGCTCCTCGGCCACCGCGGAGGCGCCGGCCGAGGCGCCCAAGCGAATGGAGGCGCCCGCGCCCTCGCGAGCCGACGTCGGAGCGCCCGCCGAGGAGGAGGCTTCGGACAAGATCAGCCGTCGCCAGCGGCGCCGGGAGGAGCGCGACCGCTCCAAGCGCGCCAAGGAGTCGGAGAAGCGCCGGCGGGCCCCCGCGGAGCCGCAGGAGCGACAGCGCGGCGTGGTGATCGGGTTCCTGGTCTCCTGCTGGGCCGAGCTCAAGCGGGTCCAATGGCCGAACCGCGAGACGCTGATTCAGGCTTCGGCGGTCACCGTGCTGTTCATCGCCGTCGCGGCCGCGTACCTGGGGGGGCTCGACGCCGCGTTCAACTGGCTGGTCCAACGGATCCTGTAGCGCTTCGCTCCGCCATCGCGTCGTCGGCCTCCAACCGAGAACGAGAACTGAGAAACGAGAACTGAACGAATGTTCCGCTGGTACGTGATCAACACCTACTCCGGGCACGAGAACAAGGTCAAGCACAACCTCGAGCACCGGATCGAGACGATGGGCGAGCGCCAACGCGTGCGCCAGGTCGTCGTCCCCACGGAGCAGATCTCCGAGCTCAAGGACGGCCAGCGCGTGCAGGTGGAGAAGCGCACGATGCCCGGCTACGTCCTGGTGCAGATGGAGATGAGCGACGACGCCTGGAACCTGGTCAAGAACACCCCGGGCGTGACCGGCTTCGTCGGCTCCCGCAACAAGCCGATCCCGCTCTCCCAGCCCGAGGTCGATCGGCTCCTGCACCGCGAGACCGCCGAGCGGCCGCGCAGCCGAGCCCAGTTCACGGTCGGGGAGACGGTCAAGGTGATCTCCGGGCCCCTGTCCGACTTCTCCGGCGAGATCGCCGAGATCAACGAGGACGCGGCGAAGCTCAAGGTGCTGGTCTCGATCTTCGGCCGGGAGACACCCGTCGAGGTCGGCTACGACCAGGTGAAGAAGATCTGAAAAGTCTTCTGGTCAGGTGAGGGGCCTCAGCCCCGAAACTGGCATGTAAGGATGCCGAAGGCATCCGCAAGATATTCAGAAGAACTCACCCACCCCCTAACCTCACCCCCGCAGATGGCCAAGAAGGTCCTCACCATGATCAAGCTCCAGATTCCGGCGGGCGCAGCCAACCCGGCGCCCCCGGTTGGCCCCGCGCTCGGTCAGCACGGCGTCAACATCATGGAGTTCTGCAAGGCGTTCAACGCCGAGACGCAGCAGGACGCCGGGACGATCATTCCGGTCGAGATCACCGTCTTCGAGGACCGCTCGTTCGAGTTCATCACCAAGACGCCACCGGCGGCGGTCCTGATCAAGGAGGCGGCCGGCATCGAGAAGGGCTCGGGCGAGCCCAACCGCGAGAAGGTCGGCCGGATCAGCGCCGCCCAGGTGCGCCAGATCGCGGAGCGCAAGATGCCCGACCTGAACGCCAACGATCTCGACGCGGCATCCAGGATCATCGCCGGCACCGCGCGCTCGATGGGCGTCGACGTCGAGGGGGAGCTGCAGTGAGCGGCCATCACCGAGGCAAGCGCTTCCGCGCCGCCTACGAGCAGGTCGATCGGGACCACCACTACCCGCCGGCGGAGGCGGTTGCTCTGGTCAAGCAGACGGCGACCACGAAGTTCGACGAGACGGTCGAGGTCCACCTCCGCCTCGGCGTCAACGTCCGCCACGCCGAGGAGCAGCTCCGCGGGACGCTCGCGCTTCCGCACGGCCTCGGCAAGGAGGTCGTCGGTGGCGGTGTTCGCCGAGGGGGACGCGGCAAAGGCGGCGACCGAGGCGGGTGCCGATCACGTGGGCGCCCAGGATCTCGCCGATCGCGTCAACGAAGGCTGGACCGACTTCGACGTCGCCATCGCGACGCCCGGACCTGATGGGCCCGGTGGTGTCGAAGCTCGGGCGGATCCTGGGCCCCCAGGGGAAGATGCCGAACCCCAAGGTCGGCACGGTCACCAACGACATCGCGAAGGCCGTGGGCGAGGCGAAGGCGGGAAAGGTCGAGTATCGGACCGACCGGCAGGCGGTGGTGCACCTGACGATCGGCAAGGCGAGCTTCGACGAGCGGGCGCTGCTCGAGAACTACGCCGCCGTCGTCGAGGAGATCGTCCGCGCCCGCCCGGCTGCCGCCAAGGGCCGCTACCTCCTCTCGATCACCCTGGCGACGACGATGGGGCCGGGGATCCGGGTGGACGCCTCCCGCACGCGAGAGGCCGAGATCCTGGCGGGGGCTGGTAACGGCGCAGGCCGCGGAGAGCCGAGGAGACACCCGCGGAGGCGCCCGCGTAGAATCGGACACCCAAGCGAACCTGCCGAAGACCGTCGGCGGGGCTGACACGCGATGCAGCCCGGAAGACCGGCGCAGGCGAGGCTTTCGAGTCGATGCTCCGAGCCCGCCTGCGTGCGGGCTCTTTCGCGGGCGGCGCCGAGCCGACTGAGACACGAACATGAACAAGGAACGAGAAGTCAGCACTGGTCGACGAGATCGCCGATCGCCTCGGCGACGCGAGCGCGATCTTCGCTGTCGACTACCGGGGAATCAGCGTTCCACAGGCCGCCGAGCTGCGCGCGCAGCTCTCGGAGGCCGACGCCACCTTCCGGGTGGTCAAGAACCGGCTCGCGAAGCGGGCCGTGGAGCGGGCGGGCACGCGCCGAGCTCGACCAGGTGCTCGTGGGCCCGACGGCCCTGACGTTCGTCAAGGGCGACGCCGTGGTTGCCGCGAAGGCGATCGCCACGTTCGGCCGCCAGAACGAGATCCTCG
>CAVYXB010000008.1:0-194072 GCA_963772345.1 uncultured bacterium
GCTGACCGCTGCGCTGGTGGAGGAGGACGAGGTCGGCTTCGCTCACGTCGGGGACAGCCGCGCGTACCTGTTGCGGGACGGCGAGCTGAAGCTGCTCACCTCGGATCACTCGCTGGTCGAGGAGCTTCGCCGCCAGGGTCGCCTCACGGACGAGCAGGCCGAGGATCACCCGCAGCGCTCGATCATCACCAGGGCCCTGGGACCCGAGCGAGAGGTCGAGGTGGACACGATGACCTACCGTGCGCGACCCGGCGACGTGTACCTGCTGTGCTCCGACGGGCTGACCACGATGCTCCGGGAGGAGAGGATCAGGGAGGTGCTCACCGGCTCGGCCACGCTCGAGGAGGCCGTGGACAGCCTGGTGCGCGAGGCCAACGAGGCGGGCGGGCGGGACAACATCACGGTGGTCGCCTTCAGGCTCGAGGCCGAGAGGGCGCCGGTGGCCGAGGAGGGGGCGACTCTGGTCGGGCCGGCGGCTGAAGAGGCGGGCCTGACCGCGGATCGGGTGGCCGCGGCCGGAGCCTCCGGAGACGGGACGGCGCTCGGCGGGGCCGCAGCACCCCGGACGCGCCGTGGTCCCCGGCTCGGAACCGTGGCGCGTGTGCTGGTCGCCCTGCTGGTCACCGTCGGGCTGGCGGCGCTTGCCGTGTGGGGCGTCCGCCAGATCTACTTCCTCGGAAGCGATTCCGGCGGCCGCCTCGCCCTGTACCGGGGCCTGCCCTACAGCCTGCCGCTTGACATCAAGCTGTACTCGGAGGTCTACCCGGCCCCCGTCCAGGTGAGCTCGATCCCGGCAAATCGCCAGGACAGCGCCATCAACCACACCCTGCGCTTCCATGGCGACGCCGTCTCGCTGCTGGCAGACCTCCAGCGGGCGGCCGAGCAATCCGCCGAGCGGAAGCAGAAGGCGGCCGCAAAGCGGCGAAGCCAGGCGCGAAACCGGCACCGAAGGAGCGCGGACAGGGGGGCGGCGCAAAGTCGAGCTCGCAGGGCTCCAAGCGCGCCCAGGCCCGCGACGCAGGTGGACAAGCCCGCAACGGAGCCGGACAGGGCTCCGGCGGCGGCGGTGGCGGGCAGTGAGCGCGCGGAACCGTGAGCTCCTGGCGCTGATCCCGGTGGCGATCCTCGTCACCGGAGGCTTCACGGAGGTCTTCATCGTCGAGTCGAGCCGGATCGGCGACGTCAGCCTGATCTACGGCGGCTACTTCCTCGCCGTCTGCTTCGGCGTCCACCTGTTCATCCGAGCTCGCCTCCCGTACGCGGACCCCTACCTGTTCCCCCTCTGCGCTTTGCTGGCGGCGATCGGCCTCGTGATGCTGTTCCGAATCGACGACAGCCTGGCGCTGAAGCAGGCCTCGATCTTCGTCGCCGGCGCCGCCCTGCTTGCCGCGACGATCCTCTTCGTTCGCGACTATCACGCGCTCGAGCGCTACCGCTACCTGATCGCCACCGGGGGGATCCTGCTGTTGCTGGCGACCCGCGTCCCCGGGCTCAGGGCGCCCGTGAACGGCGCGTACCTCAACATCAACCTCGGCCCGTTCTCCTTTCAGCCGGCGGAGCTCTCGAAGATCTGCATCGTCATCTTCCTCGCGAGCTATCTGCACGAGAAGCGAGAGCTGCTCGCTGTGGCGGCTCGACGGGTCGCGGGGCTGACGATCCCGCCGCTGAAGCACTTCGGCCCGCTGCTGGTCGTCTGGGGAGGAGCGATGCTCATGCTCTTCTACATCGGCGACGTCGGGAGCTCGCTGATGTTCTTCGGCGCCTTCCTGGCGCTGCTCTACGTCGCCACGGCGCGCTTCTCATACGTGGTCGCGGGCCTCGCCCTCTTCTTCGTCGGCGCCCTGCTGATGCAGAGCCTGATCCCCCACATCGGCGATCGGGTGGACATCTGGCTCGACCCCTGGCACAGCAAGGCGGTGGGCGCCGGCCAGATCCAGCAGTCGCTGTTCGCTCAGGCCGACGGCGGATTGTTCGGCCAGGGCCTGGGCGAGTCTCTGCTCAAGCTCCCGGGGCCGTTCGCCCCCCACTGCGCCCAGCCGTTCCCCGACTGCGGCAGCATCCTGCCCGCGCCGCACACGGACGAGATCTTCGCCGTGATCGTCAGCGAGCTGGGGCTGTTCGGCGGCGCGGGGCTGATCGCCGTCTACGCGTTGATCGCTGCGCGGGGCTTCAAGATCGCCGTCATGGCTCGCGACGGGTTCTCGAAGCTCCTGGCCGCGGGCCTGACGGCCGTGTTCGCCCTCCAGGCGGTCGTGATCATCGGGGGCGTCGTGCGGTTCATCCCGCTGACCGGCGTGACCCTGCCCTTCGTCAGCTTCGGCGGCAGCTCGGTGATCGCGAACATGATCCTCCTCGGCCTGCTGCTGATGATCTCCGACGACGCTCGGCGGCCGCGTCCGGCAAGGGAGCCGGACCACGAGTTGGAGGCGCTGCCGGCGTGAACCCCCCGATCGTTCGCCTGTACGGCCTGCTTTTGCTCCTCTTCGCGGCCCTGGTCGGGTTCACGTCGTACTGGGCCGTCTTCGATTCGACCAACCTCAAGGACAACCCTGAGAACCGCAGGCCGCTGATCGCCGAGCAAACGGTCAAGCGAGGGACGATCAAGACCGCCGATGGAGTTACGGTTGCCGTACAGCCATCCGCAGGGCGGCGGCAGCCATCCGGTCTACGTCCGGAGCTACCCACAGGGCTCCGAGTTCGCCAACCCAGTGGGCTACAGCTTCGTCGATCTCGGCCAAACCGGGATCGAGCGATCCGAGAACGCCGTCCTGGCGGGCGAGCGGAACGAGTTCAGCTCGATCCTCGATCAGCTTCGCAACGTTCCCCAGGAGGGCAACAACGTCACCCTGACGATCGATTCCAACGCCCAGCGGGTCGCCACACAGGCGCTTCAGTCGGCCATCGCCTCGACCCCGGGCGCCTCCGGAAATGGCGGGCGCCGTCGTGGCCCTCGACCCCTCCACCGGGGCCGTGAAGGCGATGGCGTCGGTGCCCGGGCTACGACCCGAACTCACTTGAGAACCCCAAGATTCGAAAGCAGTTGGGAAAGGCAAGCTCAGGGGCGCCAATCGTCAACCGTGCCACCCAGAGCACCTATCCGCCTGGCTCGACGATGAAGGTGGTCACGGCAGCCGCGGCGCTCGACTCGGGCCAGTTCACGCCGTCCAGCGTCCTCAGCGGTCGCTCACCTCAGACGATCGACGGCCTTCCGCTCTCCAACGCGGGTGGCGAGCAGTTCGGCGACATCGACATGACCACGGCGCTCACGGCCTCGGTGAACACATACTTCGCGCAGGTCGGCGAGCAGCTCGGGACGGACACGATGGTCAAGTACATGAAGCGCTTCGGCTTCTACAGCGACCCGCAGCTCGACTACCCCGGCGATCAGATGGCCCCGAGCGGCGCCTACAACTCCAGCGGCCATCTGGTGACCTCCGGGTTCGACGTCGGCCGGGTGGCGATCGGCCAGGGCGGCGCCGAGGGGCAGGACCTGGCGACGCCGCTCCAGATGGCCGAGGTCGCGGCGACCGTGGCCAACGGCGGCAGGCTGATGCGCCCGACGTTCGTGCAGCAGGTCACCGATCCGGACGGCCGAGTGACCGACAAGCTCAGCCCGAAGGTCGCCTCGACCGCGATCAGCCCACAGACGGCGACGGAGCTGACGGACATGATGACCCACGTCACGCAGGACCCGGAGGGGACGGCCGCGGGCCTGACGGTCAGCGGCGGCGTCCCGTTCGCGGGCAAGACGGGGACGGCCGAGATCGGCGACCCCGCCGACGGCATCAACCAACCCTGGTTCATCGCTTTTGCCCCGACCGACAACCCGCAGGTGGCGGTGGCGGCGACGATCGAGCGCTGTCAGGGCTGCTTCGGCGCCGAGGTGGCGGGGCCCGTGGCCACGCAGGTGATCGACACCCTCCTGGGCGGATGAGGCTCGAGGCGGAGACACTGGTGGCCGGCCGCTACCGGCTGCTCGGGCGGGTCGGCTCGGGCGGGATGGCGGACGTCTGGTGCGCAGAGGACACGATGCTCGACCGGCGCGTGGCGCTGAAGTTCCTGCACGAGCGCTTCGCGCAGGACGCTCAGTTCGTGGAGCGGTTTCGCCGCGAGGCGTCTTCGGCGGCGGGCCTGCAGCATCCGAACGTGGTCGGGGTCTTCGACCGGGGCACGTACGACGGCACCCACTACATCGCGATGGAGTACGTCGAGGGGGCGTCGCTGAAGGATCTGATCGAGCGGGGGCTCTCCGTGAGCGAGGCGGTGGAGATCGTGCGCCAGGTGCTTGCGGGCGCCAAGTACGCGCACTCGCACGGGATCGTCCATCGCGACCTGAAGCCCCAGAACGTGCTCGTGGACGGCGAGGGGCGCGCCCGGGTCAGCGACTTCGGGATCGCCCGAGCCGGCGCCTCCGAGATCACCCAGACCGGCTCGGTGCTGGGGACCGCACAGTACCTCTCGCCCGAGCAGGCGCAGGGCCTCCCGGTCACTGCCGCCTCCGACATCTACTCGATCGGCGTGTTG
This sequence comes from uncultured bacterium, assembly GCA_963772345.1. Lineage (GTDB taxonomy): Bacteria > Actinomycetota > Thermoleophilia > Solirubrobacterales > 70-9 > AC-56. Next base: position 4,525 of record CAVYXB010000008.1, read on the forward strand.
CTGTACGAGGCGCTCACGGGGCAGGTTCCGTTCGAGGGCGACTCACCGGTCACGGTGGCCCTGAAGCAGGTGTCGGAGCGTCCCCGGCCGCCGAGCGAACTGAACCCGCAGGTCTCGCGGGCCCTGGACGCGGTCGTGCTGAAGGCTCTGGCGAAGGACCCGGCGAACCGCTTTGCCTCGGTGGAGGAGTTCGAGCGGGCCCTGGACGCCGCCGAGGCGGACCCGTCCGCGGGCTCCCTCGGCGACACGGCGTCGTACGCCGCGGTTGCCGCCGCGGCCGGCGCCCCGCCGGCCGAGCCGCCCGAGGAGGAGCCTCCGCCCAGGCGCGGCTTCTTCACCCCGGCCCGCCTGGCCCTTCTCGCGGTCCTGCTGCTGGCGATCGCGGGGGTGATCGCGTACGCGCTGACGAGGCCGGAGAGCGTGCTCGTGCCGACGGTGATCAGCAAGACCCAGCCGCAGGCGGAGGCGATCCTGAGCGATGCCGGCTTCGAGATCGCGGTCACGTCCGTCCCGAGCGACAACCCGCCCGGGACCGTGACGGAGCAGGACCCTCCGGCCGGCTCCCACGCCGACAAGGGCTCCACGGTGACGATCACGGTCTCGAGCGGCCGCGGGACCATCGTGGTCCCGGACGTAGCGGGCCAGCCCGCCAAGCAGGCGCTGAAGGCGCTCAAGGACGCCGGCCTTCGCCCGAAGCAGAAGGATCAGCGATCGAACACGGTGAAGAAGGGGCTGGCGATCGCCACGGTCCCGGCGGCGGGGAACGAGCTCGAACGCGGGAAGCGCATCACGCTGCTCGTCTCCAGCGGGCCCAAGCTCGCGGAGGTGCCCTCCGTCATCGGCTCCCAGCAGGACGCCGCCGACACCCAGATCCGTGACGCCGGGTTGATCCCGAACTTCGAGAGCCGGGACTCGGACGCTCCCGCAGGCCAGGTGATCGCGCAGGACCCGGCGGGTGGGAGCACGGTCAAGAAGCACACCGCGGTCACGATCGTCGTCTCCAACGGCCCGGCGCCCGCCTCGGTCCCGAACGTGGTCGGCGAGTCGTTGGACGCGGCGAAGGCGGATCTGAAATCCGCCCGGCTCAGCGTGCGGGTCGTCAAGCAGGCGACCACCGACGCCAACGAAGACGGCCAAGTGCTCAACCAGGCGCCACCGGCGGGCACCCGCCTGTCGCCGGGCGAGTTCGTCACCATCTTCGTCGGCAAGTTCACCCCGCCGCCGCCCACGACGACCACCACGACGTCGACCGACACGACGCAGACGCCTTGATGCGGGTCGCGGTCCTCAGCGGCGGCCGGTCGAGCGAGCACGAGGTTTCGCGGAGGTCCGGCGCATCGGTCGCGGATGGCCTGCGCGAGGCCGGTCACGAGGTGATTCCGATCTTGATCGAGCGCGACGGGCGCTGGCTGGCCGGCGGCCGGGAGGTCGAGCTCAAGGCCGCTGGAGGCCTGCTCGACGCGGACGCTGCGTTTCCGGTGCTGCACGGGCCGTTCGGCGAGGACGGCACGGTGCAGGGCATGCTCGAATGCCTGGACCTTCCGTACGTTGGTCCGAGCGTCCTGGCGGCGTCGCTGGCGATCGACAAGCTCGTCTTCAAGCGCCTCCTCGGCTTCCACCGCATCCCCCAGGTGGAGTTCTGCGAGGCGGGAGCCGACGGGTGGCGCGACCAGGCGGCCGCGATGGGCCTGCCGCTGTGGGTGAAGCCCGCGCGGCTCGGGTCGAGCGTGGGGATCTCGAAGGTCACGAGCCTGGAAGGAGGGCTGGACGAGGCCGTGGAGCTGGCGGCTCGCCATGACCCGCGGGTGATCGTGGAGGCCGACGGCGGCGGCCGCGAGGTCGAGTGCTCGGTGCTCGGTAACGCTGATCCCCTCGTCTCGCCCCCGGGCGAGATCGTGGCCCATGCTGATTGGTACGACTACGAGGCCAAGTACTCCGACGACGGCATGGAGTTGGTCGTCCCGGCCCGAATCGGCGAGGAGCAGATCGCGCGGGTGCGCGAGCTCGCGGCGAGGGTGTTCACCGCGATCGGCGGCTCGGGGCTCGCTCGCTGCGACTTCTTCGTTCGCGAGGACGGCGAAGTGCTGGTGAACGAGATCAACACGATCCCCGGCTTCACGTCAACGAGCGTGTTCGCGAAGCTGTTCGAGGCCGACGGGATCTCCTATCCCGAGCTCTGCGACAGGCTCGTCCGGCTCGCCCTCGAGCGCTACGAGGCTGAGCGGGCGTACCGGTTCTAGGGCTCCATCGCTCCGGCTCCCCGCCGCGGTGCGTCAGCTGTTCAGCGTCACGTCCTGGATCTCGAGGCTGTAGCCCCCCGTGTCGGAGTTGTAGGTGGGGGACACCTTCGTGACCCAGATCAGGAAGTAGCGCGCCTTCGTCCCGTTGAGCTGGATCGTCTGGTCGGAGTTGGCCGCGGGGATCTCGCCGATCGGCTGACCGACGGGCTCGCCGGTGGACTCATCGACGGTCGGCGGCTGGAGGGATCCATAGACGCGACCGTCCCACCCGCCCTTCGCCGCCTGGACGGTCATCGTGCGGGCGACGACGGGCTTCTTGGTGGTGACCACCAGGCCGACGCCGGGCTTGCCCGCGGCTTCGGACATCACCGGGCTGTTGTGGTAGGTCTCGGTCGTCCACGCGGTGCCCGCGTCGGCGTCGATCGCCAACGGGGCCTCGTCGCTGTGCTCTTCGTTATCGCCGTCCGGGTCGAACGCCTCGGCGCTCTGAAGCGGGATCGGCGCGCCCGAAGCCACCGCATTCGGGGTGTGCTTGCCGCCGCCGCCGGTGAACGCCGCGATCAGGAGCGCGGCTGTGACTCCCGCCAGGACGAGGACGATGCCGGCCGCGGAGACGCGGCGGGCCGTGAGCAGCCTGCGTCCCGACGGCACCGCGTCGAGCACGTTGGTCGCCTCGCCGTAACTCGTCCCCGAGCGCGCGACCTCGACCTCGAGCGCGCCCTCGAGATCACGCGAGGAAGGCCATCATGTCGTCGTAACGCTTCTTCGGGTCCTTGGAGGTGGCCCGCTCGATCACCGCAGCGAGCGCCGAGGAGATCTCCGGGCGCCGCTCCTGTACGTCGGGCATGTCCTCGTTGACGTGCTTCATCGCCACCCCAACAACCGTCTCGGCTCGGAACGGCACCTCGCCGGTGAGCATCTCGTAAAGCAACACCCCGAGCGAGTAGATGTCCGAGCGCGAGTCGACACCTTGGCCCATCGCCTGCTCCGGTGCCACGTAGTCGGTGGTTCCGAGAACTCGACCGGTCTTGGTCAGCCCGTCCGACTCGAGCGAGCGGGCGATTCCGAAGTCGGTCACCTTTGCCCGGCCCTCGGTGTCGATCAGCACGTTCTGCGGCTTGACGTCGCGATGGACCATGCGACGGGCGTGGGCGGCGGCGAGCCCTCGCCCGATCTCGATCGCATACGCGACGGCCTCGTCGACCGGCAGGCGGCCGAGGCGCTCGATCCGCTGCTTCAGCGTCTCTCCCTCTACGTACTCGAGGACGATGTACGGATAGCCGCCATCCTCGCCCGCGTCGATCACGGACACGACGTTGGGATGCGAGAGCTGCGCAACCGACCGGGCCTCTCGCCGAAAGCGCTCGATCTGGTCGGGCTGGTCGGAGATCTCCCGATGCATTACCTTGACCGCGACCCACCGCTCGAGGGTCTCGTCCCGAGCGAGGAACACCGTCGACATCCCGCCGCTGCCAAGCTTCGATTCGAGCCGATAGCGACCGGAGAGAACCGTCCCGATAAGGCTGCTCGCAAGCCCGGTTGTCGCTTCCTCGGCCATCCGATGAGTATTTTCGACACTCACCTTAAGCCCCGGCTCGCCGGGCGCCATCGTGCATGCCCATGCCCGTAGAGGTTCGGTACTACACCGATCCTGCCTGCACGTGGTCGTGGGGATTCGAGCCGATGCTGCGTCGGCTGATGTGGGAGTTCGGCGATCAGTTGCGCTTCGTCTGGGTGATGGGAGGGCTGGCCCGAAAGTATGGCGCTGATTATCGAGACGAAGAGGGCGGCATCGGCTCGGGCGCCGACTGCTTCTCGGACCTCATGGCGCACTGGCTGGACGTGGGCGCCGAGACGGGGATGCCCATCGACCCGCGGATCTGGAGCAAAGGCCCGATCGACTCCACCTACCCGGCGTGTCAGGGCGTCAAGGCCGCCGCGGAGCAGGGATCGGACGCGGCCTACCGGTATCTGCGGCGGCTCCGAGAGGGCTTGATGATCGAGCGCAAGAAGCTCGATTACGCGGAGGCGCTGGTCGGCGAGGCCGCCACGGCGAAGCTCGACATCGAGCGATTTCGGATCGACCTCACCTCGAACGCGATCACGGAGGCGTTCGCCTCGGACCTCGACGAGGTCCGAAGCCCGCCGCCCGAGGCTCGCGAAGCGGGCCAGGTGAGAAGGACGGAGCGGCACGAGCGTGTGAGCTTCCCTTCGGCGCTGTTCGTGGCCGACGACGGGTCCCGGCACGGCGTCTGGGGGTGGCAGCCGTACGACGCCTACCGCGAGGCAGCGATCGCCGCCGGCGCGGCGGCCGGGCAGGACCGCGCTGAGCCACTCGAGGCGCTCGAGCGATTCGGCCGCTGCGCGACGCGCGAGCTCGAGGAGCTGAGCGGAAAGCCGCGCCCGGTGCTCGAGGCAGAGCTATGGGCCCTCGCCCGGGACTGGAAGCTGAGGGCGGTCGCAGGTGCTCGGCGGGACGCTCTGGGAGCTGGCGTAGGCCGGCTCAGTGGTGGCGGCGCCGCGGGCGTGGCTGACCGATTACGACGGTCGCTCCCCGGCCGCTCGCACCAGCTCGATCAGCTGGGGCGACGCCTTCGCCGGCGATCCTGAGTCGAACGGCGGCTGCGGGTCGTATTCGATCCCGAGCTGGATCGCATGCGCTACCTCCTCGCCGGCGATTCGCGCGGCGAGCCCCAGCGCCATGTCGATCCCGGCGGACACACCGGCGGCCGTGATGACCTTGCCGTCCTCGACGACCCGCTCGGAAACCGGTTCCGCGCCGAGCTCGCGAAGGCGGTCGAGCTGGGCCCAGTGCGTGGTCGCCCGCTTGCCCTCGAGGACGCCGGCGGCGCCGAGGACCAGCGAGCCCGTGCAGACGGACGTCGTCCAAACGGAGCTGTGGTGGGCCGATCGAACCCAGTCGAGTACCTCCGGATCGCTCATCAGCGACCGGCTTCCCGGGCCGCCGGGCACGAGCACGACATCCGGATCGGGCAGCTCCGCGATCTCCAGGTCCGCCTCCAGGCCGAGGGCCCCGGTGTCCGTGCGCTTGACCCCCGCCTCCTTCGCGACCAGGCTCAGATCCGCGTCCGGCAGCCGGGAGAGGACCTCATACGGCCCAACCGCGTCGAGGGCCGTAAGCCGGTCGAAGACGAGCAGCGCGATCCGCACGGCGCGGACGCTAGCAGCGACCTCTCATGAGCGGACGACGTCCCCGCCGCGGTCGGTCGCGTGGCCGATGCGCCTGGCGTCTGGGTAGTGCCGGCGCAGGAGCTCCAGCGCGGTTCCCTCGTCTGCGGCTGCGACCACGCAGCAGAACCCGCAGCCCATGTTGAAGACCTCATGCATCTCGTCGTCGGAGACCTCCCCGAGCTCCTGGATCAGGCCGAACACGGCCGGCGCGGGAAGCGGATCGTCGATCACATAGCCGACCGAGCCCGCGAGGCGCAGCAGGTTCTGGAGGCCATCTCCCGTGATGTGGACGAGGCCTCGCACGTCGACGGCCGAACGCAGCAGCTCCAGAATGGGCCGCACGTAGATCTCGGTGGGCTCGAGGAGGACGTCGCCCAGCGGCCTCCCGAGGCGCTCGTCGGTGAGCGGCAGGTCGGCGAGCGCACGGCGCGCCAGGGTATAGCCGTTCGAGTGGAGGCCCGAGGAGGGCAGCCCGATCACGGGATCCCCCGGCTCGATCGCGGCGCCGGTGACCAGCGCGTCCAGGCTCACGAGCCCGACGCAGGTCCCGCCGAGCTCTTGGCCGGACACGATGTCGCCCACCTGCGCGATCTCGCCGCCGGGGATCTCGATCCCCGCCAACTCGGCGCCCCGCGCGAGCCCGGCGCCGAGCTGGGCGCAGACCTCCGGATCCGCACGCTCGGTGAGGACGAAATCGAGCATCGCGATCGGCTCCGCCCCGACGCAGATCACATCGTTGGCGTTCATCGCCACGCAGTCGATCCCGATCGTGTCGTACCGACCGAGCCTCTCGGCCACGACCATCTTGGTTCCCACGGTGTCCGTGGACATCGCAAGTCCCAGCCCTGTCGTCAATCCGGAGCACGCTGGCATAGTGGCCCGGCAGGGGCACCACGCGCGAAGGCTTGCCGGTGTCGATATCGCGCAGGCTGCTGACCAGCGCCTCGACGGCGGCATCCGCCGCCTTCTGGCTGACGCCTGCGCGCGCGTACGCGTCGGTCATCTCGGGGGCTGCGCTCCTGAATCCGTCAAGGAGCGGATTCAACCACCCTGCGGCGCCCCGCTCCGTTCTCGGAATAGGCGGCGGTGACCGGACCGGACCGCGCCGCCTCTCGAGCTCGGTCCCGGCGGAGCTTTCCGAGCACCGCGAACGCCAGGCCGAGCCGGTAGGCGGCATACGGCCACAGCGCGCGATCGCGCTCGACGAGCGTGATCAGCTTCTGGGAGGCAAGCGTCGAGCCGAAGGACGCCGCCACGCCGGTCGCCATCGCGCCTCCGAGGCCCGGCTCGACGCCCCGGCGGCGAAGGCGGACGCCCTTCAAGGAGCGTCGCGCCCACGATCACCGGCAGAGCGACGGTCCGCGAGAGGAGGTTGGCATGCTCGCGGTCGAAGCCCCGCCACCGCGCCGCCGCGAGCGTGGCGCCGTTTCGGGACACGCCCGGCGCGAGTGCAGCCGCCTGGCCCAGCCCGAGGGCGAGGCCGTCGATGGGCGTCGCCTCACCGCGCCCGCGGCGCTGGGGATGGCGGTCGGCGACCGTCATTGCGAGCGCTCCTGCGATCAAGCCCAAGGCCGTTGCCCGCGGACCGCCAAGCCGCCGCTCGATCTGTCGCTCGAACCGGTAGCCGATCAGCGCCGGCGGGACGAACGAGAGGGCGACGACCGCTGCACGGCGGGCGTCGAACTGCCGCAGCTCATCCGCGATCACGCGTCGCTGCCCGATGAGGAGCGCCGCCGCCGCTCCCGTGTGGAGCGCCACCTCGAAGCTCTTTCTGGACTCCGCGTCGAGGTCGTCCAAGCGCCAGCCTGCCAGCCAGGGCAGCAGCGACAGGTGCGCCGAGCTCGACACGGGCAGGAGCTCGGCCGGCCCCTGCACGAGGCCGAGGAGCGCCGCCCTGGTCCGGGTGAGCCCGCCGGGCTGCGAGGTCAGCTCGGCGGCGTCGGCTCCCACTTGGCGCTCCCGCGGCGCCGGCGTACGACCAGGTACACGATCGCGACCGCGATCCCGGCGACCACCGCGTAGTCGAGGTAATGGAGGTAGTCCTTCCACTGATCCCAGCGGTCGCCGACCTCCCTCCCGATGATCGCCAGGCCAAGCACCCAGGGGATGCACCCGGCCAGGGTGTAGACGACGAACTTGGCGAGCGGCATCCGAGCCACTCCGGCCGGGAGCGAGATGAAGGTCCGGATGATCGGCAGCATCCTCGTGAAGAAGACCGTGGCCGGTCCGTGGCGCTCGAACCATCGGTCCGCCGCCTCGAGGTGGCGCCGGTTGATGTGGATGAGGCGATTCTGGTCCAGGAGCTCGAGCCGGCCGTAGTAGCCGACCGCGTAGGCGATCAGCGACCCCACCAGATTCCCCAGCACGCCCGCCGCGACGATCCCGAACAGGGTCAGGTTCCCCTCCGAGACGTTGAAGCCCGCAAACAGCATGGTCGCCTCGCTCGGGATGGGCACGCACGCGCTCTCCAGGACCATCAGCACGAACACCCCGGCGAGGCCCGTGGCGTCGATGAGATTGGTCGCGGCGTTGACCAGCGGTTCGAGAATGTCACCAGTCATGGGACGGCAGCATTACACTCGCCTCGATGTCCCGCCTCCGTGCCGCGCGTGACCCGGTGTACAGGCGCCGGGCGCTTCAGTTCGCCGCCGACGCCCTGCTCGCCGCCATCGCATTCGCGCTGGCCTTCAAGCTCCGCTTCCTCGATGCCTCGGGAGGCATCCCCGACCGCTACTGGACGATGCTCACCGGCGCGGTCGTCTTCGTGGCCGTCGGGAAGGCGATCGTGTTCAGCGTCCTCGGCCTGCATGGCAAGTGGTGGCGCTATTTCCAGCTCCCTGACCTTTGGCCGGTCGTCCGGGCCGCTGCAGTGGCGAGCGGGCTCCTGGTTGGCGGTGTTCACCCTCGCGAAGCCGTACGCGTACAACCTGCCGCGCTCGGTCGTCGTGTTCGACTTCCTGCTCACGGTATTCCTGCTCGGGGGGGCACGGCTCGCGCGGAGGATGCTCGCCGAGCGGCCGAACCGGGCGACCCGACATGGCCGCAGCCGAGGCGTGCTGATCGTTGGCGCCGGCTCAGGCGGGCAGATGGTCGTCCGCGAGCTCCGGCTGAATCCCAACCTCGGAGCTCGCGCGATCGGGTTCGTGGACGACGACCCGCGCAAGCGGGGCATGACGGCCGCGGGCGTGAAGGTGCTCGGCGCGACGGACGAGATCGGCGAGATCCTGGACCGAAGGAATCCCGACGAGGTGATCATCGCCATCCCCTCCGCACCAGGCGTCCTGCGGGCGAAGGTGGTCACGGCCTGTCGCGAGCGAGACATCCCCGTGCGCACGCTGCCCACCGTCTTCGAGCTCCTGCGCGGGGGCGTTCAGCTCACGCGCCAGCTCCGGGAGGTTCAGGTCGAGGACGTGCTCGGCCGGGACCCCGTGGTGATGGAGCTGGATCGCGTGGGGGCCTATCTGGAGGACAAGATCGTGCTCGTGACGGGGGCGGGCGGCTCGATCGGCTCCGAGCTCAGCCGCCAGGTCGCCCGCGTGCGGCCGAAGCTGCTGGTGCTGCTGGACCACGCGGAGGAGAACCTGTTCCGGATCGATCGCGAGCTGGTGGCGGAATGGCACTTCACGAGGGTCGAGGCGGTCCTCGCCGACTGCAGGGAGCCGGAGCGGATGCTGGAGGTGATGCAGCGCTTCAAGCCCGAGGTCGTCTTCCACGCCGCCGCCTACAAGCACGTGGCGCTCATGGAGGCCAACCCGCTCGAGGCGGTCAGGAACAACGCGATCGCGACCCGGGTGACGGCGGAGACGGCCGCGGCGGCCGCGGCGGAGCGCTTCGTCCTCATCTCGACCGACAAGGCGGTGAATCCCGCCACCGTGATGGGGGCGTCGAAGGCGATGGCGGAGTGGATCGTCGAGGCGGCCGGCCAGCGACATGCCCGCACGCGGTTCGTGATCGTGCGGTTCGGCAACGTCCTCGCCTCGTCCGGCAGCGTCGTGCCGATCTTCCGCGACCAGATATCCCGCGGCGGACCCGTCACGGTCACGCACCCCGAGATGACCCGGTACTTCATGACGATCCCGGAGGCCGTGCAGCTCGTCATTCAGTCAGGCGACCTCGGGGGCAGCTCGGGCGACGTCTTCGTCCTCGAGATGGGCGAGCCGGTGCGGATTCTCGACCTGGCGCGGAACATGATCACCCTCGCCGGGTTCGAGCCGGAGGTCGACGTCGCGATCGACTTCGTCGGCCCCCGACCCGGGGAGAAGATCCACGAGGAGCTGTTCAACCGCGACGAGCGCGCCCAGCCCACGACGGCGGATCGCATCGTCCGCGCCGTGCGGCCACAGGCGCTTGATCCGGGCTGGGTGGAGAGCACCGTGGAGCGGCTCGAGGCCCTGGTGGCGGCCGGGGACGAGGCCGGGCTCGCCGAGCGCGTGGTCGAGGTCGTCACGGAACGGCTGGAGCGGGCGCCGGTGGACCTCTGAACGGGCGCTCCAGCCCGACTGAAGTCCCAGCAAGCACCGCGAATCCCACCGAGGAACCCTTCACCGGCGCCCTTAAGATGCGCCCGCGCCGATGCACGTGATCGACTCCATCGGGCCTCTCCTCGGCATCGCTGCCTTCATCGGGCTCGCCGTCCTCGCGTTCCTGCTGTTCCAGCAGTCGCGCGACGTACGCCGGCTGCGGGAGTGGGCCGGCCGAGCGCCGGAGCGGGCGCAGGAGGCGGCCGACGCGGTGCAGGCCGCGGCCGAAGCATCCCGCACCGACGCCGCCGAGGAGCCCGCCGCCGAGGAGGGGGAGGGCGTTCTGGCTCGGGTTCGAGCCGCCTGGGGGCGCGCAGCCGGACGCGTCGGGGAGTGGTTCCGAAAGATCGATCGCCGCCTCCCGGTGGACGGGCGATACCTGGTGGGGCTCGCCGTGGTGGCCATCGCCGTGGCGGCGGTGCTCACGAGCGGGTTCGGGCTCATCGGCGGCGGAGGCGGCGACCATCACAAAAAGCACGGCTCCGGCAAGCCCGCGGTCGCCGTCCTCAACGGTACGTCGGTCACCGGGCTCGCCGACCTCGTCGAGAAGAAGGTGGTCAAGCCCGCCGGCTACAAGTCGGACACGGTCACCAACGCCGGGTCGAGCTTCGCGAACACCGTGGTGATGTATCTCCCGGGAGGCCGGGCGCAGGCGAAGGAGTTGGCGAGCGCGGTCAAGCCGAAGCTCGGGGAGACGCCGGTGCAGGAGATGACCGCGGATGTGAAGTCGCGGTCGGGGAAGGCGCCGCTGGCGCTGGCGCTGGGCCTCGACGATGTGGGGTTCGGGAGCGCCTGAGGGCCGTTGAGGTTGACCGGGACCATCAACATCTACGACGCGGTCCGCACCCTTCCCGACTACGCGTCCCTTGCGGCGGTTCTGGCGTTCGGGCTGCTCCTGGTCCTGTATGCCTCACAGCGGCGGGACCTCGAGCGCCTCACGACCTGGATGGAGCGCGAGCCCTCTCACCCGGCCGCTGACCTGGGCGCCAGCGAGGCGCTCCTCGACCGGGCCGAAGCCGACCTCGAGGCCCTGCTGGGACCCGGCGGTCGGGACGAGGCTTGGGAGATCGGCGGTCAAGCGGCCGGCATCCGAGCCGACCCTGGTCGCCCCCCCGACGCCGGCTCCCGCCGCCCCGGTGCCCCCGAGCCGGTCGCCCGCAGCGCGGGTGACCACCGAGCGCCCCGCCCTCGAGCGGATCACCACCGAGCGCGCCGCCCTCGAGCCGCATCCCCGCTGGCATCGGCTGCTGCGCCGCATCGGGCAGCCTCGGGTGCTGGGCCTCGTCGCCATGGCGGCCGTCGTCCTCGGCATCGCTGCGATCTTCGGCTCCGAGCGGCTGCTTCAGAACGGCGAGGAGTCCGGGCATCACCCGAAGCCGGGGTCCATCGTTCCGGGAGACGTCGAGGTTGCGGTTCTGAACGGAACCTCGGTCCCGGGGCTGGCCGGAAAGGTCGGAGACGATGTGCAGGTGAACGGCTTCAAGCTCGGCACGATCAGCAACAGCAGGACGCGATTCGATCAGACGGTGGTCATGTACGAGCCCGGCCAGCATCGTGCCGCCAAGCGGGTCGCGCATGACCTGGGGGTCCAGCCGGTACAGGAGATCGATCGTCAGACCGAGCAGGCAGCCGGTAGCGCTGACGTGGTGGTGATCGCCGGGGCGGATCGCGCGAAGCCGTGAACCGGGTCGGGGCCGCCCTGTTCGCCGCGCTGCTGGTCGCAACCGTGGTCACGGCGGCGATCGTGGTCCACGCCCGAAGCCCGGACCTGGAGCTCCAGGTCACGCACCTCACCCACAAGATCTCTCCGAAAGGGGGAGGCGGGTATCGCGTGGCGCACATCTCCTTCTTCGTCCGCGAGAGCGATCCAAACGCCACCGTCCAGGTGGTCGGCCCGAACGTCAAGGTCGTCCGGACCCTTTACCGGGGCCCGTTGAAGGCGGACCAGCCCGTCGCATTCACCTGGAACGGGCGAAACGAGGACGGGCAGGTTCCCAACGCGAACCATCGCTATCGGCTCCGGGTGATCCTGCCCAGCCGGGATCGCGACATGGTCTACCCGCGGCGGATCGACATCGTCGAGCCGCGAGGCTCGTGACGGCGTCGGCGCTCCAGCTCGCTCGGAATCCTGATCGCCTGCGGGAGCGCCGCCGCCTCCCTGCTCGCTCGCGATCCGCGTGTCCGGTATGCGGCCGCGGCGGTCGCGTTGATCGCGGCACCGTTGCTGGTCGCCGGAGACGTTTGGCACTCCACCCGCTTGGTGGAGCTCCGCCACCACCCCGCGAAGCTGGCGGCCGCCGTCGCCCTCGCCGTCCTGGCCGTGGCGGCCGCCGCGGCGGTGTTTCGGCGGTGGTCATGGGCGTTTCCCGTTGGGGTGTTCGCGACGCTGCCGCTCCGCGTCCCGGTGCAGCTCGGCGGCCAGACCTCGCACCTCCTGGTGCCGTTGTATCTGGTGATCGCTGGCGGGTTGGTCTGCCTCGCGCTCGAGAAGCGTGCGGGCGCGAGGGCCGCCAGCGGGCCCCGTGCTCGGCGACGACCCCGGAAGGGGCCTGGCGGACTGGCCCGCCGCGACGTGGCTCTACCGTGCCCTGGCAGCGACCCTCGTGCTGTACGCGATCCAGACCGCCTACTCCGAGGACGTCTCCAACGCGATCGAGAACGCCTCCTTCTTCCTGGTCCCGTTCGCGGTGATGGTGATGCTGCTCGGAGAAGTGCGCTGGACGAGGCGGATCCTGAGCTGGGTCCTGGTCGCGGTGTCGGGCGTGGCCCTGATCTTCGCGGGCGTCGCCTTCGCCGAGTACGCGGTGCGAGACCTGATCCTGAGCCGCGGCAACCTGCTCGAGTCGAACCAGCTGCACCTCTACTTCCGGGTCAACTCCCTCTTTTATGACCCGAACATCTTCGGGCGTGATCTGGCGTTGGTGCTCGTCGCGCTCGGCGCGTATCTGGCGTGGTCGCGAGGCACCCGCGTGGCGATCGCCGCCTCCGCCGTCTCAGGCGTCCTGCTCGTCGCGCTCGCCTTCAGCTATTCGATCACGAGCTTCGTGGCGCTGTTCGCGGGGCTCCTCGTGGTGGCCGGCCTCCGGTGGAGCATCAAGTGGGCCGCGGCGGGTGGTGCGCTGGCGCTTGGTGTGCGGGGCCCTGGTCCTGGTGGTGATCGGGACGGCGCACAGCGACACACGCGTGACGGAGAGCGGCAGTGAGGCTGCGCGCGGACAGGTGGACCTCGTCAAGGGGGGAGTTCGGCTCTGGGGCCGCCGCCCGGTCTGGGGCTGGGGCTCGGGATCCTTCGGCGCCGCATTCTCGACCCACATCGAGAGGGCGAAGACGACCGTGTCCCACACGGAGCCGGTAACCGTGGCCGCCGAGCAGGGGGGGATCGGCCTGATCGTCTACCTGGCGCTCGTGGTGCTGGCCTTGGCGGTGCTGTTCACGGGAGCGTCCGCGACGGCGGCGACGGCGGCGACGGCGGCTTGCTTCGTCGCGATGGTCGTCCACAGCCTCGGATACGCCGCCTTCACGATCGATCCGGCGACGTGGGCCCTCTTGGGCCTCGGGGTGGCGCTGCGGCGGGCGGGGCCCGCGGCGGGCGAGGCGAGCGCCGACGTCCGCGGCGGCCCCGGCATCGCGCACCCACCCGACGAGCCTCGTCCGGCGACCGTCTCCTAGATGGCCCGGGCGAGGTAGTCGCGCGATGTTCGAGTACCTGCGCCGGCTGGCGACCACCGGGGCTGCGTACACGGCCTCGAGCGTGGTCTCGAAGCTGATCGCGGTCTTCCTCTTGCCCATCTACACGCACTATCTGACGCCGAGCGACTACGGCGCGGCGGAGGTGATGCTCTCGTCGGTGATCGCCGCGAGCATCATCGTGCGGTTCGGGATCATCGAGGCGATCCTCCGGTTCTACTACCTCGCGGGGGAGCGCCCCGCGCGAGTGGTGTCGACCGGCTTCGCCGCGCTGTTCTGGGGCGCGACGGTCGCCGCGGCGATCGCGCTGCCGTTCGCCGGGCCGATCTCGGAGGCCCTGCTTCGCCACGAGGATGCCGGCTTGGCGCGCCTGGCGATCCTCGGCCTCTGGACCCTGACGATGTACGAGTACGCCCTCACCCTGCTGCGTCTCGACGAGCGCGCGCGCGCGTACTTCGGCATCACCGTCGCGAACGTCCTGTTGACGATCCCCTTCACCGTCTGGCTGATCGTGGTCGAAGGGGAGCGGGCGAACGGCATCCTCCTCGGAACCTTCGCGACCGGCGCCCTGTTCACGGTCTGGATGCTGTGGCGCGAGCGCCGCCGGCTCTCCTTCGTCCCGGACGCCCCCCTCCTGCGGAGGATGTTCCGCTTCGGGCTGCCGACGATGCCGGCGGAGCTCTCGCTCTACTCGCTCAACTTCATCGACCGGATCATCCTCGTCCGCATGGCCGGCCTCGCCGAGGCGGGTCTGTACGCGCTCGCCGTCAAGTTCGCGCAGGGCATGCAGGTGCTCGCTCGCGGGTTTCAGCTCGCCTGGCCGCCGCTCGCCTACTCGATCCGGGACGACGAGGAAGCCCGACGCGTGTACGCGGCGATCCTCACCTGGTTCGCCGCCGTTTTGGCATTCGGGGTCACGGGCCTGTGGCTCGATGCGCGCTGGATCGTGCGCCTCCTCGCCGCTCCGGACTTCTTCCCCTCCTACCAGGCGATCGGCCTGCTCGCGACCGGCATCGCCCTCTACGCGCTGTACCTGGGAATGGTGGTGATCCTCGGGCGCACGGGGCGAACCGAGTTCAGCTTTCCGGCGACGATCGCGGCGGTCGCGACGAACGTGGCGCTCAACCTGGCCCTCGTGCCGTCGCATGGGATCGTGGGGGCGGGGCTGGCGCTCGTCGGCTCCTATCTCGTCGTGCTGGCGCTGATGTACGTGTTCACACAGCGGCTCTTCCCCGTCCCCTACGAGTGGGGACGGCTCGCGCTGGTGGTCGGCTCTGCGGCGGCGCTGGTGGGCGCGGGGGAGGCGCTGCTGCCGACCGTCGGTCTGGGCGGGCTCGTGAGCCGAACGGCGCTCTGGCTCGCCTATCCGCTGGCCCTGTTCGCGATCGGGTTCCTGCACGAGGAGGAACGCTCGCGGCTCGGCGAGCTGCTCCGCCCGTCGGCGATCGCCGCGCGCGCCCGAGCGCTGCGAGCGGAGACCGCTCCGGCGAACGCGGAGGCCGGCGAGACGGAGCCCCTCGGGCCCGAGGTCTACGAGGCGGTGGCCCGCGACGAGGACCGGCCCGGGACCTGACCGGACGTCGCCGGATCCCCATGTGCCGCCCCGAGCTTGAGGTTGTACGCCTCGGCCGCTTCACGCATGCCCTCCCCGTGCGTGGGGCGCAGCGCCTGGCGGGCGTGAAGCCAGTACCGGTGGGCGTCGTGTCCGGGCAGGATGGTTGCCGCGATGGCCCGCGGCACGTAGGACCAGGCCCAAAGGACGCGGCAGAGAGCCCGGGCGGCGGCTGAGTGATGCTTGCGCATGTAGGTCTCTCGGCCACGCTGGAACTGGACGATGCGTCGCGCTCCGGTGGAGCGGTCGGTGGCGAGCTGCTCGTGGTGGACGGCCCTCGCGGCGGGTACGTGGAGGATCCGCCAACCGGAGTCGTGGAGCCGCTTCTGGAAGTCCACCTCCTCCGAGTAGACGAAGAAGTCGGGATCCAGGTAGCCGACGCTCTCCGCCGCCTCACGCCGCACGAGCATCGTGCACGACTGGACCCAGCCGACCTCGCGTGGCCGGCCGCCTTCGGAGCCGCCGCTCTGAGTCACCAGCCAGCGATGAAGGAAGAGCGCCTGGGCGAGGGCCGTGCCGGGCCCGGGAAACCGCCACGCGCAGGCGATTGGGACCCCGCCGGGGTCCACGAGCTGAGCGCCCGCGACGGCGGCCTGCGGGTCGGCATCGAGCGCGTCGAGGAGCGCTCGCGCCGCGCCGTCTCCGATCTCGGAGTCCTCGTTCAGCAGCAGGCAGAAGCGCCCCCGAGCCTCCCGAAGGAGGAGCGTGTTGTTCTCCGCGAGACCCGCGCGGCGCTCGCGGGCAATGAGGCGAACCTCCGGAAACCGTGCCGCGACGGCATCCGCCGAGCCGTCATCCGAGGCGTTGTCCAGCACCAGGATCTCGTGATCGAGGCCGGCCGGGTGGGTGCGGGCGATCGCCTCCAGGCAGCTGAGCAGGAGCTCCCGGCCGTTGGTGTTCACCACGCAGTAGGAAACCTCCACCGCCACAATCCTGGCGGATGAAGGTCCAGGTCGTCGATCCGCCGGCGTACACGCCGCCCTACGACAGGTCGCTCTGCGCCGCCCTCGCGCGCTCGGGGGCCGACGTCGAGCTTGTCACCAGCAGGTTCGCGCACGGCTCCGTGCCGCCCGCGGAGGGCTACCGTGTGTCGGAGGTCTTCTACCGGCGCTCCGGCGAACGTCCCGGCGGGGGAGCAGCGAGGCGCGCGCTCAAGGCCGCGGAGCACGTAAGGGACATGATGCGCTTCCGCCGCAACGGCGGCTGCCGCGGATGTCGTCCACTACCAGTGGCTTCCGCTGCCGAGCCTGGACAGCCGCCTTCTGCCGCCCACCCGACCGCGGGTGCTGACGGCGCATGGGGTGCTCCGTGGGGAGGGCCTCGAGCGACGCCTCGCCCGGGGGCTCAACTCGCTGCTCCAGCGAATGGACGCGATCGTCACCCTCTCCGAGCACGGCGCCCGTCGGCTCCGCGACGAGGCCGACGTGGACGGACGGCGGGTGCGCGTGATCCCTCACGGCGCGCTCGACTACCTCACCCGGCTGCCGGATGAGGCGCCGCTTCCCTCCGAGCTGGCCGAAGTCGAGAAGCCCGTGGTCCTCTGCTTCGGGCTGATCCGCCCATACAAGGGCGTGGACGTCTTGCTCGAGGCGTTTCGCTCGATCGGCGACGCGGAGCTCTGGATCGTCGGACGGCCGCTCGGGGTCTCGTTGGACGAGCTGCGGAGGGTGGCGGCGTCGGCAGGGGGTCGCGTGCGGTTCGTCCCCCGGTTCGTCTCCGACAGCGAGCTCCCGGCCTACTTTCGCCGCGCCGACCTGGTGGCGCTCCCGCACCGAGAGGCCGAGCAGTCGGGCGTCCTCTTCGCGGCGCTTGCGTTCGGGAAGGCGATCGTGATGAGCGACGTCGGGGGATTCGGCGGAGGTCGCCGCCCACGGCGTGGGGCGGCTCGTGCCTCCGGGAGACGCCGGCGCTTTGGCGAGCGCGATCGAGGACCTGCTGCGCGATCCGGGGCGAACGCGAACGCCTCGCCGCGTCTGCGCGAGAGGCCGCGGCCGGGCCGTACTCGTGGGACACCGTTGCGGAGCAGACCATGGCGCTGTACGGGGAGCTTCGGGGGTGATCGTCCTGGAGATCGCCTTCTGGGCGTCCGTGGGCCTGCTCGTCTATACCCACCTCGGCTATCCGGCGCTGCTGTGGGCGCTCGCCCGGGCTCGTCGGCGACCTGAGCCCCACGCTCGCGCCGCTGAGCCGCCGCCGAGGGTGACGTTGATCGTCGCGGCACACGACGAGGAGGCGGTCATCCAGGCCAAGCTCCGAGAGGCCGGCGAGCTCGACTACCCCCGGGACCGGCTTCAGGTGATCGTGGCGTCGGACGGCTCCGCCGATCGGACCGTCGAGCTCGCCGAGACAGGGTGGCGCCGACGTCGTGCTCGACCTGCCGCGCGGGGGCAAGGTGGCTGCCCTCAACGCGGCGGTGGAGCGATCCACGGGGGAGATCCTCGCCTTCTCCGACGCCAACAGCTTCTGGGAGCGTGACGCCCTCCGCCGCCTGGTGGCCCGGCTGGCCGACCCGGCCGTGGGATACGTCTGCGGCCAGGTGCGGTTCGACGGGACGGGGGCGGCCAACGAGGAGGGCCTCTACTGGCGCTACGAGATGGCGGTGCGGGAGCTCGAGTCGAGCCTCGGCGGGGTGACGGCCGGCAACGGCGCGATCAACGCGATCCGTCGCGAGGCCTACCTCTTCCTCGAGCCCACCCGCGGCCAGGACATCTCGTTTCCGTTCGAGCTCGAGAAGCGGGGCTGGCGATCGGTGTACGAACCGGGAGCGCTCGCACGCGAGCGCCTCGCCGCCTCGGTCGGCGAGGAGTTCGGGCGCAAGCGGCGGATGATGGCCGGCGCCTGGAGCACGATGCTGAGCCACGGGCTCCTGTCGGTGCGCGGATACAGCGCCCATGTACGCGCTCGAGGTGCTCTCGCACCGCCTCCTGCGCTACGCGTCCCCGCTGCTTCACCTCGTCGCCCTGGGGACCAACATCGCGCTGCTGGGCAGGGGCGCGGTCTACGCCGTGACCCTGGGCTGTCAGCTCGCCCTGCTGGCCGCAGCCGTGCTGGGCACCGTGCTTCCGTTGCGGCCGCTCCGCATCGCCCACTACTACGTCGCGGTCACCGCGGCGAGCGCCGTCGGCCTGTGGGACTACCTGGTCCGCGGCGTTCCGCGGACGTGGGAGAAGGCGGAGGGAACGAGATGACGCCGGCCGCCACCACGCGCTGATGACCCAGCCTGCGCGGAACGGGCTGCCCCGAGCCCTCGACGTCCTCCTGGCCTCGATGGGCTTGGCGATCGCCGGCCCCTTCCTCCTCTTCGCTGTGATCGCGATCAAGCTCGATTCGCGGGGGCCGGCGATCTACCGACAGCCCCGGGCCGGCGCGGACGGCGAGATGTTCGACCTGTTCAAGCTCCGGACGATGACGCTGGGCGCCGACCCGGTCGGGGTGGGGACTCCGGTGCTCGAGGGCGACCCCCGCGTCACGCGGGTCGGCGCGCTGCTGCGCCGCATCTCGCTGGACGAGGTGCCCAATCTCGTCAACGTGCTGCGCGGCGAGATGGCGATCGTCGGCCCGCGCCCGACGCTGGCGGCGCAGGTCGAGCTCTACACCCCGCATCAGCGCCGGCGGCTGGAGGTCAAGCCGGGGGTCACCGGATGGGCGCAGGTGAACGGTCGCGCGGGCATACCGTGGGAGGAGCGGATCGAGCTCGACGTCTGGTACGTGGACCACCGCTCCCTGGGCTCGACCTGCGGATCCTGGCCCGCACGGCGCGGCTCCTGGTCACCGGTCGCGGGCTTTACGGGTAGGGTCCGGCGCCGATGGCCGCGAACGTCGAGCTGCGGGATTTCAGACCCGAGGACGCTCCGGCTGTGCACCGCTGGTTCAACGACCCGCAGGTCACGGCGGACCTCGTCGGAGGCCGCGATTCGTTCACCGAGGAGGACGCTCGTGGCTGGGTCGAGCGCGCGATGGACTCCAGGCGCGACCGCAAGTGGGCGATCCTGCTCGACGGCGGAGCGGAACCGGTGGGCTTCGTCGCCCTCTTCGGCCTGGATCGCGAGACCGGGCCGGAGCTGGCGGTGCTGGTCGGCGACCCCGAGGCCTGGGGAAAGGGGGTCGCCCGTGAGGCGGAGCGGCAGGCGTGCCTGCACGCGTTCGACGATCACGGGACCCACCGCATCCACGCCGAGATCCCGGCCACGAACCAGGCCGCGCAGAAGGTCGTCACGCACCTCGGGTTCCGGCGTGAGGGCGTGATGCGGAAGGCGATCCGGCGCGGCGACGAGGCGGTCGACAACGAGATCTGGGGCCTGTTGCCGGAGGAGTTCACAGGCCGGGAGGCACCGGGGAGCTGAGGGGCGACGGCGAACCGCACCTCGCCGCTCTCCTGCCCGACCGGGGGGCCGCGGCGCAGACGGACGACTTCTTTCGCTCGCGCCCCTTCTACGACGCCGAGGGCGTAACCCACACGCTGCGCGTCGAGACGGGCTCGGCGACGGTCGCCCTCCCCGTGCTGGTCCGTGAGGTTCCGGACGCCGGCCTGGCGGACGCCGTGTCGCCGTACGGCTATCCGGGCGGAGCGGTTGGCGAAGGCACGGGTGCGCCGCCGGACCCCGGGTCGATCGACTGGTCACCGACGGCGCTCGTGAGCGTGTTCGTTCGAGAGCGGCTCGGCGCCGATCCATGCCTCGCCGGCGGCACGCTCCGCTCCGTCGTCCAGGTGCACGACCCGGCGCGCAGATCGCAGGCTTCGCGACCGCTTCGCCGAGCAGATCCGGCGCAATGCGAGGCTGGGCTACCGCGTCGAGACCACCCCCGGTCCCGACTCGTCGGCCGACCAGCGGTCGACCTTCCACTCCATCTACACCGAGACGATGGAGCGCGCCGGCGCCACTGAACGCTATTTCTTCGACGATCGCTATCTCAGCGGCGTGCTCGCCTTCGAGCGCTCATGGCTGGTCCTGTGTCTGGACCCCGACGGGGCCCCGGCCGCCGGCGCGATCGCCGGGCTCTCGGACGGCCTGCTCCACTACTTCCTGGGCGGCACGGCGGGCTCGCGGCTCCGGCACTCGCCGTTCAAGAACGTGGTGGACTCGATGATCCGGCTCGCCGACGAGTTGGGCCTCCCCCTCAACCTCGGCGGGGGAATCCGGCCGGGCGACGGGCTGGAGGACTTCAAGCGGGGCTTCGCGAACGCGGAGCTCCCCTTTCACACCCACGAAATCGTCTGCGACCGGGCCGCATACGACCGTCTCAGCCGGGATCGCGCGGAGACGGACTTCTTTCCGGCGTATAGGGCGCCGGCTGAATAGCGCTACAGCCCCGCCGGGAAGCTGGCCGGGGGATTCGTGGGGAACGAGCCCTGCTTTCCGTATCCGACCGAGATCACATCGTGCTCCTTCATCACGTAGTTGACCGGGTCGCTGACCTTCTTCCCGTTGACGTACGCGCTCAGCTTCTGGTCGCCCTTGGGCTTGTAGGGGCCGAGCTGGTCGTCCGAGAACTTGACGCCCCAGACGGCGAAGAACTGCCCGATCGTGAACGGATACTCCTGATCGGCCTCCATGTGCACGATGCCGCTGGTGTCGTGCGTGTGGATCGGAGAGAAGGGCCCGGTCGGCTCCTTGAGCCCGATGTTCGCGGGCACCGTGACCGGCTTGCCGTTCACGTACACATGGAGGAGCGAGTGTATGTGGAAGATCTGCTCATTCAGTCCCGGAAGAGCCAGAGCGTCCAGACGCTGGGAGAGGTGGTCGTACTCGGGCTCCCACGGCGGTGGTGTCGTCTGAACGCCGACCTCGGCCGCGGCCGGCACCGAGTTGGCGTGGGTCGTCGCCGAGCTGCCGGAGCTGCTGGAGCCGCCGCTTGCGATCACGACGACGATCCCGGCGACCACCGCGAGTGTCAGGACGCCGGCGATGCCGTACCCGACCAGCCGCCGTCGCCGAGCGGCCGCTGCCTCGCGTTGCTCCGCCTCGCGTCGCTCGACGCGACGCTGTTCCCGATCCTCCTTGCGGCTCGCCATCAGGCGCGTCAGGGTAGCGAACGCGCGCTCGTGGGCCGGACGCTCAGCCCTTCGCCGCCCGTGCGGATGGAGTCTTCACCGGCTTCCTCGATTCGTAGACGTCGTCGAGGAACCCGGCGAGCTCGTCGTTGAGCCGCGCGGGCGTGACGCGCCACTCCAGAATCGAGTTCGCGTCGACCAGCCGGGCGTTCGGCATCTCGTCCACGAGCATGTCCGCATCCGAGAAGGGGTGGAGCGGATCGGCGGGGTGGCCGATGACGAGTGCCGGCTGCGTGATCCCCCGACGCACTTCGGACGCCGGCGCCGCGCCGCCGAACAGCACGCCCTCGAGCACCGCCCGGGACGCGTCGGGATCGCGGCGCAGCCAGTCGAGGAATATGTCGACCAGATAGTTCGTTCGGGGCACACGCCTCAAGGCCTCGGAGAGGGGGACGAGGACCGGCTTGCCGAAGCGCAGCCCGAGCAGAAGCGGGGTGAACATCAGCGCAGCCCCGAGAAGCGCGTCCTCGAGCACCGGCATCTCGATGAAGAGCCCTCCGGCGCGATCGGGGTGGTGCACGGCCAGCTCGAGGGCGACGTTGGCGCCCAGCGACGTTCCACCGACAACGGGAGCGCTCAGCTCGAGATGGTCGATCACCGCCGCGAGCTGGTTCGCGAACGAGTTCATCGAGTAGATGCGCATGTCCGGCGGCTTGTCCGACTGGCCGTGGCCGAGGAGGTCGACGATGATCACGCGGTTCCCGCGCGCCGCGATCTCCGGGGCGAGCCGGTCGTACATGCGCCGGTTCATCAGCAGCCCGTGAACGAGGACGAGCACACGATCTCCCTCACCGTGGACCTCGTACTCGATCCGGTGGCCGTGATAGCGGAGCGACCCCTGGTCGGCCATGGCGGCGGCCCAGTCTATTCGACGCTCACCGGCGCCGACGCTGGTTCGCCGCCGGCGCGCTGCCACGGCCGGGAGGCCCGAAGCGCGCTCAGGACGGCCCGCGTCCCCGGGGCACGGTTGAGCGCATAGAAGTGAATGCCCGGGGCGCCGTGCGCCAAGAGCTCTTCGCATTGCTGCGCGGCGTAGGCCACTCCCAGGAGCATCTCGGCCTCCGGGTCGCCGCCGAGCCCATCCATCGCGGCCGACAGCTCACGTGGGATCGACGCATCGCAGAGGTCGCAGATGCGAGAGACCTGGGCGTAGCTCGCGATCGGGATCACGCCGGGGATGATGGGAACCTCGATGCCGGCGTCGCGGGCCGCCTCGACGAACTTGAAGTACGCGCGGTTGTCGAAGAAGAGCTGGGTGATCAGAAACTTCGCGCCGGCCTCGACCTTCGTCTTGAGGTAGGCGAGGTCGTCCTCCAGGGTGGGGGCCTCCGGGTGCACCTCCGGAAAGCAGGCCCCGCCGAGCGCGAACTCGTACCGCTCGGAGATGAACCCGGCGAGCTCCGCCGCGCTCGACAAGCCGCCGTCCGGCGCCCGAAACTCGGCTTCGCCCCGCGGCGGATCGCCGCGAAGGGCAAGCACGTTCTCGATCCCCGCGTCCTCGAACCGATCGAGGATCTCCACGAGCCCCTCGCGCGTCTCCCCGACGCAGCTCAGATGTGCCATCGCCTCGAGCCCGTGATCGCGCTTGATCCTCGTTGCGATCTCGACGGTCCCGTCGCGGGTCGCGCCGCCGGCTCCGTAGGTGACGGAGACGAAGTCCGGCTGCAGGGGCTTCAGCGCCTCGACGGCTTGGAAGAGGTTGTCGACTCCCTCCGGCGTCTTCGGAGGGAAGAACTCGATCGAGAAGACGGGGACGCTGTTCTGTAGGAGCTGGTCGATCCGCATCGTTCGAGGATGGTAGAGGCGTGCCGGCGGGCGATCGTTTGCGGGCCTCAATCCTCGTGGACGAGGTTCCAATGCACGACGACCGGGAGACCGTGCTCGTAGCCCAGGGTGCAGAGGGCGCCCGTGCCGAGATTCAGCAGCCCGCCATCCTCGGGCGGGAGCCGAACCCAGCGGGCGCCGAGCACCCTCAGCATGTGGCCGTGCCCGAAGGCGATCGCATCCCCATCGAGCCCACGCACCTCGGCGATGACGCGATCCGCGCGGGCGCCCACGTCGGCAGCCGTCTCGCCGTTGGGGCAGCCGTCTCGGAACAGGTTCCAATCGGGCCGTCGCTCCTGAATCTGGGGGGTGGTGAGCCCCTCATAGTCGCCGTAGTCCCACTCGTGGAGGTCCTCGCGGACCTGCGCCGAGTCGCCGAGGCCGGCGAGCTCGCAGGTCTCCACCGCGCGGCGCAGGGGACTCGTGATCACGAGGGCGAACGAACGGCGGGCGACGAGATCAGCCAGAGCGCGGGCGCGTCGCCTCCCCTCATCGGTCAGCGGGAGGTCAGTCCGCCCCGTGTGGCGCCCGTTGACGCTCCACTCCGTCTCGCCGTGACGCGCCAGGAGAAGCTCGCCCATGCCCGGCAGGCTAGCCCAGGGGCGCTGGGTCGCGGTCGAACTCCGGGGCGGCGTAGGGGCGCTTTCCCGTTGCGGGCGATCGTCCCCAGGCTTCCGCTCGATCGCGCGGTCCGACAGTATGTAGGGGACATGCGAGAACCCGGCGCGCCGTCCCGCGTCGTGTCTTGCACCACGAACCTGGAGGAGAGCTGATGGCCAAGGAACCGCGTTCACTGCATGGGAAGGTCGTCGCGATCACCGGCGGCGCCCGCGGTATCGGCAAGGCGACCGCTCAGTCGCTTTCGCGAGAGGGCGCGAAGATCGCGATCGGCGACCTGGACAAGCCGCTCGCCGATGAGGTGGCCAGCTCGCTCGGCACCGAGGCCATCGGGCTCGAGGTCGACGTCACGGATCGCGACTCGTTCGCCAACTTCCTCGACCAGGTCTCCGAGCGCCTGGGACCGATCGACGTGATGATCAACAACGCCGGGATCATGCCGATCGGCCCGTTCGTCGACGAGACGGATGCCACCGCGCAGCGGATGGTCGACATCAACCTTCACGGCGTCATCTACGGCATGAAGCTGACGATCCCGGGCATGAAGCAGCGGGCCGCGGGTCACATCGTCAACATCGCTTCGCAGGCCGGGAAGGTCGGTCTTCCCGGAGGCGCCACCTATTGCGCGACCAAGCATGCCGTCGTCGGCCTGAGCGAGGGAGTGCGCGCGGAGCTCCGCGACACCGGGATCGAGATCTCGGTGGTGATGCCCGCGGTGGTCAACACCGAGCTCGGCTCCGGGCTTCCGGATACCCGCGGCGTGGGCAAGCTCGAGCCCGAGGACGTCGCCGAGGCGATCGTCGAGGCGCTCAAGTTCCCGAAGTTCGACGTCTGGGTGCCGGCTTCGAGCGCGGTGATCGACAAGGTGATCCACCCGCTTCCCCGGCGCGCCAAGGAGGCGATCGCTCGCTTCATGAGGGCCGACCGGGTGCTCGCCGCACCTGACCGCGCCGAGCGCGCCGCTTACGAGGACCGTGCCGCGCGCCCGGACGGGGGGCGAGGGACGAAGGCGCCGGCAGAGGAGGAGACCGAGGAGAAGAGCGCCTCGCTGTCCTGACGCTCGAGCCGCTTCGGCCGGGGGCGATCGGCTAGGAGCCGGTGAAGTCCGGGTCGCGCTTCTCGACGAAAGCGGCGGCGCCCTCGACGAAGTCCTTGCTTCGCCCAAGCGCGTGCTGGAGCTCGGCCTCGAGGTCCAGCTGCGCGTCGAGGTCGCCGTAGATGAACCGGTTGAGCGCCTCCTTCGAGCTGGCGTAGGAGCGGGTGGGCCCGGCGGCGAGCGCCTCGACCAGAGCGTTCGCACGGTCCATCAGCTCGTCGTCCGGGTGGACCCAGTTGGCGAGTCCCCACTCGAGCGCCTTCGCGGCGGGGATCCGCTCGCCGAGCAGCGCCATCTGGAACGCGCGCGCCTTGCCGACGGCCGGCGGGACGAAGGCCGTGGACCCGCCGTCAGGCATCAGGCCGATGTTCACGAAGGCCAGCCCGAAGAACGCGGACTCCGCCGCCATCACGAGGTCGCAGGCGAGCGCGAGCGAGCAGCCGATCCCCACGGCGGGCCCGTTGACGGCGGCCACCACGGGCTTGGGCAGCCGCCGAACGCCGGCGATCGCCGGGTGGTAGAGCTCGCGGAGCTCGGTCTTGATATCGGCCATGCCGTCGTCGGCGGGCTCGAAGCCCGCCTTGAGGTCGGCGCCGGAGGAGAAGCCCCGTCCGGCGCCTGTGATGAGGACGGCGCGCACGGACTCGTCCGCGGCCTCGTTCTCCAGGACCCGATTCAGCTCGCCTCCGAACTGCGCCGTCCACGCATTGAGGGTCTCGGGTCGGTTCAGCGTCAGCCGGCCGACGGCGCCGGACTGCTCCCAGATCACCGTCTCGTAGCCGGACGCCGTGCTCATTTGCTTCTGCTCGGTCAGCTCCGTCATCGTGCCGTGGCGAGGAGGTTCGAGCTTATACGCAGTGGGTATGCGCAGTGGGCGAGCAATCGAGAGGAGACGCATGACGCCGAGGCGCGACCGAGCCGAGCTGGCCCGCGCCGCCTACGCGGCGTTCGCCGCTGGCGACCGTGAGGCAATGGAGCAGCTGCTGGCGCCCGACTATGCCTTCTACAGCCCGCCCGACCCGGGGCTCGATAGGGAGGGCTATTTCGAGCGATGCTGGCCCCACTCAGGGAACGGGAACCGATTCGAGTTCGTCCGGCTGATCGAGCACGGCGACGAGGTCGTCGTCACGTACGAGGCGACGAGGACCGATGGCAGCCGCTTTCGCAATACCGAGGTGTTGGCCTTCGACGGCGCGAAGATCGCGAAGACCGAGGTCTACTTCGGCTGGGACCTCGACTGATCCCGCCATTCTTGCTCGGCGGCCGCCGTGTGCTCCGCGATCGCCCGGGCGATGGTCTCCCAGTCCGCTCGATCGACGCCGTGTCCTGCTCCGCCTAGCCGCAGCAGCGTCGCATGCGGAAGCTCGTCGGCCAGGGCAACACCGTGGTCAATCGGGAACATGGGGTCGGCGGTTCCGTGGATCACGAGGGTGGGCACGGCGATCGAGGACAGGGAAGCGCGAGAGCGGTCGCCGTCTGGGATCGCTTCGTGGTTCTGCATGGCCGCGAAGTCGCGCGCCCGCTGGACGTCGCGATGCACCAGCGCTCGAACCGCTGCCTCGTCGAATGGCCGCTGGCCTCCGGCGAGCAAGCGCGAGTAATCGAGGAGGTAATCCGTCACGGACTCCGCGTCCGACCAGTCCACTCGTGCCGCCGCCGCGAATCGCCCGAACTCCTCGGTCGGCGGTGGAAGCTCGCGCTCACCGGGCAGCGCCGGGGAGGTGCTTATCAGGACGAGGGAGAGGACACGATCCGGGAAGTCGAGCGCGACGAGTTGCGCGAACGCCCCGCCGGCGGAAACGCCGACCAGGTGTGCCGCGGCGATCCCGTAGGCGTCGAGCACCCTGGTGGCGTCGTCGACCAGATCGTCTGCCGTGTACCCGGGGCGCCCAGGTTCGTAGGTGACGGATCTGCCTGTGTCGCGATGGTCGTACCGGATCACGTAGCGCCCGCCCTCGGCGAGCAGCCGACAGAAGCCCTCCTCCCACCACAACATCGATCCTCCAACGCCCATGATGAGCAGAACGGGCGGGTCGTCTGGGTCGCCGAAGGGCTCAGTGCAGAGCTCGACACCGTTCGCTTCGATCATGCGCTCGGGCACGTTGCTTCTCCTCGTGTTGGAGGGAGCCCGTGCCGGGCTCGCCCTCAGTCAGAGTATGTGGGAGGCTCCAGGCATGAGCACTGGCGAACAGTTGATCAGCGGGGTGGACTTCATCGCGATCCCGACCAGGGACTACGAGGCCGCGCGCCGCTTCTATGGCGAGGTGCTCGGGCTACCGTTCTCGAAGCAGTGGGGCGACATGCCGGCGGGCGAGTTCGAAACGGGGACCGTGACGCTCGCGGTCATGCAGTCGGACGCCTTCGGGATCGAGTTCGCGCCGCACACCCATCCGATCGAGTTCCATGTGGACGATTTCGAAGCCGCGAAGGCCGAGCTCGAGTCGCGGGGCGTCGAGTTCGTCGGCGAGGTGATCGACAGCGGCGTCTGCTGGCAGGTGATCTTTCGCGACCCTGACGGAAACGCGTTGGCGATTCACCATCGCTACGCGCCTCAATCGTCCGGCTGAGGCTCCGCTGGCCGCCCGCCCTGACGCCTCGCTCGGGCGTGCCTTTGACGACCTCTTTACGCCGCGCTCATCCTCGGCTTAGCCACCGCCCTCACGCTCGGAGCACAGTGAGCGAAGACATGACCCGGACAACCGACGAGATCCACGACCACGACCGGGGCCTCTCCCACGACCTGGCGCGACTTCTCAGCCGCCGCCAGGTCCTCGGGCGCGATGGCGTCTGGAGTGGGCGCGGTCGCCCTGGCGGCCTGCGGGTCCAACGGCGGCAGCTCGACCGGCGCGGTGGCCGCCGACATCGACACGCAGATCCCCGAGGAGACCGCCGGGCCGTTCCCCGCGGACGGGTCGAACGGCCCGGACGTGCTGACCCAGAGCGGCATCGTGCGGCACGACATCACCACGAGCTTCGGAGGCTTGAAGGGGACCGCGGAGGGGGTCCCGACGACGATCAACCTCAAGCTTCTGGATGTTGCCGGCGGCGGCGGCCCGCTGGCAGGCGCAGCGGTCTACCTCTGGCACTGCAGCCGCGAGGGTGCCTATTCGCTCTACGACCCCTCGATCGCCCATCAGAACTACCTGCGCGGCGTTCAGGTGAGCGACGGCTCCGGCAGGCTCTCGTTCCGGTCGATCTTTCCCGCCTGCTACAGCGGCCGCTGGCCGCACGTCCACTTCGAGGTCTACGACGACCTCAAGGCCGCGACCGCAGGCACGCCGAAGCTCCGAACCTCGCAGCTGGCGCTGCCGAAGGACCTCTGCGAGTCCGTCTATTCCTCGGCCGGCGGATACGAGCAATCGGTGTCCAACCTCTCGCAGGTGTCCCTTGACACCGACATGGTCTTCAGCGACGGCTATTCCAGCCAGCTGGCGGCCTGGTCGGGATCGGTCGACGACGGGATCAATCTGGACCTGAACGTCGGCGTCTGACGAGGTCCTTGAAGCCGCCGAGCTCGGGAATACGGGTTCAGCCTGCGAGGCGATTGAGCCGCGCGAGAGTGGAGCTAGGGGGACTCGAACCCCCGACCTCCTGGGTGCGATCCAGGCGCTCTCCCAACTGAGCTATAGCCCCTCGTAAAGACGCATACTTGGGAAAGTGCGTCCGGGGGGGCAAGGATAGCCGTAGGAATGCCGATCTAAGCTGGTGGAGCCCAAATTGAGCTTTCGCGGTCGCCTCACGCTCTTTTTCCTGCTGATCGTCGTCTTGCCGATGATCGCCGTCGCCGTGCTGGTCACGCAGGTGACGACCCAGTCGAGAAACGGCAAGGCGGACGCGAGGCTCGCCGCGGGGCTCGGGACCGCCCTGACCGTGTATCGCGACGACATGGCGCAGGCCAGGCGAGCGACGTCCGCGCTCGGACACGACCCGACGCTGGGCGCCGCGCTTCAAACGGGTGACTCCGCGCAGGTCGCCGCCGCCGCGCGCTCGGCCTCCCGCTCCCAGGGGGTGCGCTCGCTCGTCGTGCGCGATCGCGCGCGGCAGTCAGCTGGCGGCGATCGGTGGTCCGCCCGTGGTGGCGCCCTACCGCCTCAACCTTCGCGGGCCCGCGGGCGCCCTCGGCTCGCTCGTGGTCTCGACCACCACGCCCGACGCCTATCTCGAGGAGGTCCACCATCTGACGGGCCGTGAGGGCGCGCTTCTCGGCGCCGGCGGGACCGGTCTCGGGGACGCTCGACGTGGGTGACTCGAGCCTTCCGGCGAGCGGCCACTCCGGCGACGTCGAGGTCAACGGCGCGAAGCTTCGCGTCGGTACCACGGACCTCCCGGGGCCGAGCCCGCTGCGCGTGGCCCTGTTCGGCCCCAGCGAGTCGGCGGGCTTCTTCTCCTCGAGCCCGCTGGTCGCGGCCGTGCTGGTCGCGTTCTTCGCGGTGGCTCTGGTGTTCGTGGCGATGCTGCTGCGGGCACTCGGCGGACAGGTTGCCGCGATGCTCGATGCGGCGCGGCGAATCGGCCAGGGCGACTTCAGCCACAAGGTCCCCGTCGTCGGTAAGGACGAGATGGCCGGACTGGCAAGCGAGTTCAACAAGATGAGCGATCGCCTCAAGACCCAGATGGACGAGTTGCGCCGCCAGCAGATCGAGATCGACCGTTCGGTGAGCCGGATCGGCGAGGCGTTCGCCTCGGGCCTGGATCGGCAGGCCCTGCTCCAGGTCGTCGTCGAGACGTCGCTCGCGGCATGTCGGGCCGAGTACGGGACGATCGTGCTCAGCGGCCGCGACGGGACCGAGGCCGAGGCAGGCGAGCTCAGTCCCGCGCTTCGCGACGTGGCAGTGGCCGCAGCCGACAGGGCGAGCGCCAGGGACGACCTGGTCGTCCGCGAGGACGACGGCTACTGCGCGCTGGCGGGACCGCTGCGACGGCTCGCGGAGCCTCCGGGCACCATGGGGGTGATGACGGTCGCACGCCACGGCGAGCAGTTCAGCCACGCCGAGCGCGACGTCTTCCTGTATCTGGTGGGCCAGGTCTCGTCCTCCATCGAGAACATCGCGCTGCACGAGCTGGTCTCCGAGCAGGCCGTCACCGACGAGCTCACGGGGCTCTCCAACAATCGCCGCTTCCGGGAGCTGATCTCGAAGGAGGCGGCGCGCGCCCAGCGCTTCGGGCACGAGCTCTCGCTGCTCATGCTCGACCTGGACGACTTCAAGCGGATCAACGACACGTACGGGCACCTCCAGGGCGACGAGGTGCTGCGAAAGGTCGGCGCGGTGCTTACGTCCGAGTCGCGCGGCGTGGACGAGCCGGCGCGCTATGGCGGCGAGGAGTTCGTCGTGGCGCTCCCGGAAACTGGGCTCGCGGGCGCCGTGGAGCTCGCGGAGCGCATTCGCGCCCGCATCGAGTCGGAGGCGATCCCCCGCCTCGAAGGCTCCGGGTCGCTTCGGATCACCGCCAGCGTGGGGGCTGCGTCGATCCCGGAGTCGGCGGATACGGCGCGGACCCTGATCGCCGCGGCCGACGCGGCGCTGTACGAGGCCAAGCGCTCGGGCAAGAACCGGGTCAGCGGCGCACCGGAGAAGAGCGCCGCAGGGCGGTCCTGAGCGTTCGATCGGGCGTTTGCGCCCATGCAGGAATACCTGCCTTCGGGCCCACGGAGTCCCGTTACTCTTTTCACCCTCAACCGCCCATGGGAATCCTCGACGACGCGATTCGCCAGCACCTGGACCTGAAGCGGCAGCGTGGCGCGACCGAGTCCGAGCTCAAGGAGCTCGAGGACGAGGCGTTCGGCCCGCCGACCCGACCTGGGGAGCCCGACTTCCCGGGCGAGGACTCGCGCGATCAAAACGGCAACGGCGCTGGTGCCGAAACGGCGGTTTCCGAGCCCGAGGCCACGCCCGCCGATGGGCCCTTGGAGCCGAGCTCCGAGGCAGAGCCGTCCGCGGGCGAGCATCCAGTCGTGGAGTCACCGCCGGAGGCCCACGAGCCGCCGGCGCTGGAGGATGAGCCGCAGGCCGCCGAGCCGACTCCGGCGTCGGAGGAGCTGACGACGATCTACGACCACACGGAGGATGGCGAGCCCGAGCGTCGAGGCGGAGGTCGAGCTGGAGGCGGTCGAGGTCGAAGAGGCCGAGCCCGATTCCGCTCCGCCCATCGAGTCGCTGGACACCGTCGAGCACTCGCTCCCCGAGGAGGCGGTCGAGCCCGAGTCCCCGCCGGCCGAGGAGCCCGCTCCCGACCCCGAGGACGAGGCCGTCCCGGCGATCGACGAGCAGGAGGAGCCTCCGAGCGAAGAGGAGCCGCACCCCGATCAGGAGGGGGACGAGGATGAGGGGGACGAGGGGGACGAGGAGGACGAGGACGTCCTCGCGGACACCCCGGAGTTCCTCAAGGACGCTCCCGAGGACGACGAGCTCTGGTTCGAGCAGGGCAAGCCGAAGGACTTCGACTTCTAGACGTAGCCGCGGGTTCGCGAGGCCTCGACGACCCGCTCCAGGCCGACGAGGTAGGCGGATTCGCGCAGGTCGATTCCCTCCTCGCGGGCTCGCGCTGAGACCTCGCGGTAGGCGCGCCGCATGATCGTGCCGAGCTTGTCGTTGACCTCACGCTCGTCCCAGCGGAAGTGCTGGAGGTTCTGCACCCACTCGAAGTAGGAGACGACGACCCCGCCGGCGTTCGCCATCACGTCGGGGACGATGTAGACGTCCTTGTCCTTGAGGATGCGGTCCGCGGCGGGTGTGGTCGGGCTGTTCGCCCCCTCGAGGATCATCCGGCACTCCACGCGGTCGGCGTTCTGCTCGTGGATCATCCCGCCGAGCGCCGCGGGGATGAGCACGTCGCACGGGACGGCGATCAGGTCGTCCGGGTCGATCTTCTCGGCGTCGGGGAACTCGGTGATGGCGCCGCCCTCCGTCAGGTGGTCCTGCAGCGCGTTCGCGTCGATCCCGGCGTCGTTGCGGATCGCGCCGTGGGCGTCGGAGACGGCGACCATCGTGGCGCCGAGCTGCTGCATGATCCGGGCCGCCCACGAGCCCACATTGCCGAATCCCTGGACGGCGAAGGTCGTGTCGGCCGGGGAGAGGCCCAGGTGCGGAGCCGCCTCGCGGAACATGTAGACGCACCCGCGTCCCGTCGCCGCCTCCCGGCCGTATGAGCCCTCCAGCGCGATGGGCTTGCCGGTGCAGATCGCCGGCGTGTGCCCGTGGAGCTTGCCGTACTCGTCCATCATCCAGGCCATCACCTGGGCGTTGGTGTTGACGTCCGGGCGCGGGGATGTCGCGGGTCGGGCCGAGGACCTTCTCGACCTTGTCCATGAAGGACCGCGCGATCGCCTGGACCTCGGAGCGCTCGAGCTCGTCCGCGGGACAGTTGATGCCTCCCTTCGCGCCGCCGAAGGGGACGCCGGCCACCGCGGTCTTCCAGGTCATGAGCGAAGCGAGGGCGCCCACCTCGTCGATGTCGACCTCGGGATGGAAGCGGACGCCGCCCTTGTAGGGGCCGCGGGCGCCGTTGTGCTGGATCCGGTAGCCGGAGTAGACGTGGACCTTGCCGTCGGATTGCTTGATCGGGATCTGGACGGTGACCGCGCGGTACGGCGTCCAGAAGACGACGCGGAGGTCGTCGGCGAGCTTCAGGCGGTCGGCCGCGAGGTCGAAGTAATGGCGGACGATCTCGAGGTTGGACACCTCGGCGCGCTGGCCCGGCTTGCGCCCGGTCCGAGCCTTCGCCTCGACGGCTGCATCCTGGACGGCCTGCGGGGACTTGTCCGGGTGCTCACGCTCCCCGACCGGGCCGGTCGCCGTACTCGTCTCTGCCATCGCGATCCTCCGTTGCGGCTGGAGGATCCATCCTCCCATAACAACCGCTCTCAGCAGCAGACTTGCGTCCGGTGGCGGCGGGGGCCGCTGCCGGCGGTCGGCCTTAGAATTTGCTTTCCGGGGCCATAGCTCAGTTGGGAGAGCGTCCGGTTTGCATCCGCGGAGGTCGCGGGTTCGAGTCCCGCTGGCTCCATGGATTGTGCGTTCCGTGTCTACCGGAAACCGTCTAGTCCCCCGCTCGGCTGGTCGTCCAGCCAGCGAGCAGGGAGCCTCCGGATGGACTAGGGTGCATCGGTCAAGCAGGGGAGAGCATCGGATGCGCAAGGAGGAGAACTGCATGGGCAAGGACGTTGCGCGGTTGAATCGGACGCGTGGAACCAGGCTGCTGTCGCTGGCACTCGGAGGGGCGCTGCTCCTGGCCGGACTGACGGTGGCCCCGGCGGCGTTCGCCGCGCCGGGAGCGGACTGCCAGCCGTTCTCGAGCACTGCCTGCCTGCTGCCGTTCCCGAACAACCTCTACACGGTCAAGGACAA
This sequence comes from uncultured bacterium, assembly GCA_963772345.1. GTDB lineage: Bacteria > Actinomycetota > Thermoleophilia > Solirubrobacterales > 70-9 > AC-56. Next base: position 37,711 of record CAVYXB010000008.1, read on the forward strand.
CTCCACGCCCACCGGCGTCCGTGTCCACCTGCCGGCAGCCGCGATGCCGAAGAACAAGGCCAACGTGGCGATCACTACGTCCGAGTACAACCGAAACGACGGCTTCAGCCCCGGCAGCGACATCGTCGTCCGGGTGCCCGGGCTCGACAACCCGGCCGCGATGGCCAAGACCAAGCCCGCCCCGCTGACCGACCTCGTCGCAGGCCCGAAACGCGAACGCGCCCATCGTCGTCATCGACGCCGCCACCGGCAAGCGAAGGGTGGTCTGGGCGGAGCTCGACTCCAACGCCTCCGACGCCGCCCACACGACCCTGCTCATCCATGCGGCGAAGAACTTCACCGAGGGGCACCGCTACATCGTCGCGATGCGCAACCTCAAGGACAAGAACGGCGCGGCCCTCCAGGCGCCGAGCTGGTTCGCGAAGCTCAGGGACAACAAGCCGCTTCCGGCGGCTGAGCAGTCGCAGAAGGCGCGCTACGACTCGATCTTCCAGTCCCTCGACAAGGCGGGGATCGCCCGCAACAACAGCCTCTATGAGGCCTGGGACTTCACGGTCATGAGCCGCCAGAGCCTCACCTCGCGGATGCTCCAGATCCGCAACAACGCCTTCGGCACCGATCTCGGTGACACCAACCTCGCCGACGGCCAGCCGCAGGGCACGGCTCCGGTCTTCACGGTCGCCAACACCACCCCCAACCCGGCGACGGGAATCGCCAAGGAGGTCACCGGGACGTTCCAGGTGCCCTGCTACCTGAACGACACGGGCTGTTCGCCCACGCCGAGCGGGACGACGGACGGCGGCGGGTTCCACTACAGCTCGAGCTCGCCCGACGCGGTGCCGACTCGAAAGCCCGGCAACACCGCGACCGCGCAGTTCGACTGCATCATCCCGACCTCGGCCAGCGCGGGCTCGCCCGCGCGCCCGTCGCTGTACGGCCACGGGCTCCTCGGGTCGGCGGATGAGGTCGACGCGGGGAACGTCGAGGCCATGGCGTCCGAGCACGACATGATGTTCTGCGCCACCAACTGGTGGGGTCTTGCGAGCGCTGACGTCCCCTTCGACATCGCCGCTCTTCAGGACCTCAACAAGTTCCCGGACGTCGTCGACCGGCTGCAGCAGGGCGTGCTCAACACGCTCTATCTCAGCCGACTGATGAGGAACTCCGACGGGTTCGCCACCGATCCGGCGTTCCAGAACGGAAGCAACCAGCCGCTGTTCAGCACCGCCCACACGTACTACGACGGCAACAGCCAGGGCGGAATCATGGGCGGCATGACCACCGCGGTCGCGCCCGACTACACGCGCGCCGTGCTGGGCGTCCCCGGAATGGACTACGGCGGGCTGCTGCTCCAGCGGAGCACCGACTTCGGCGCTTACGCGAGCTTCCTCTTCGGCTCGCTCGGAGCCGGCGGCTACACCGACGACTCGCTTCATCCGTTGATCCTCGACCTGATGCAGCAGCTCTGGGATCGCGGCGAGGCCGACGGCTATGCCCAGCACATGACCTACTCGGCGCTGCCCAACACCCCGCAGCACAAGGTCCTGATGCAGGGCGCCTACGGCGACCATCAGGTCAGCATGTACTCGGCGGCCGTCGAGGCGCGGACGATCGGCGCCAGGTACCACTCGCCGGCGCTCGACCTGCCCGCGCGCAACCAGGACAAGAACATGTTCTACGCCCTGACGCCGATCCAGAGCTACCCGTTCCACGGCTCGGCGTACGTGATCTGGGACAACGGGCCCGGGCTGACCGAGGATCCGCCGACGACCAACACGCCGCCGGCAGAGGGAGGTCCGCACCAGGACGACCCGCACGGCGACGTGAGGGCCACGGTCGCCGCGCGGCTCCAGAAGTCGAACTTCCTGAGGCCGGACAGCCTCAGCAAGGTCGTCGACGTCTGCGGCGGGCAGCCCTGCCACACGGACGTCTACACGCCCTGAGCCGAGCTGACTGACGCTGCACTCCCTCCCGGCTAGTCGTCGGGAGGGTTCCGCAGCGCGCCCAGGACGGCGATCCCGATCATCGCCACGATCGCGAACGACACGACGGTGAAGATGTCGAAGCCCGACTGAGCCGCGACCGCCGCCGTCATCCCTCCGAACACGAGGCAGAACGCCAGCGCCACGAGGAGGAACGTGTTACGCATGTCCGGCGTCGATCGCGCGATAGCGGTTCGCGAACAGCTTGATCGCCGCCAGGCCGAAGGCGAATCCGCCGACGTGCGCCCAGTAGGCGACGCCGCCGCCCGAAACCGCGTCGGTGCCCACCTGCCCGATCGCCGGCAGGAACTGGAGCACGAACCAGATCCCGAGCATGATCACGGCCGGGATCTCGAGCAGGGTCACGAAGAAGATGATGAAGATGACCGTCAGCACGCGTGCCCGGGGGAACAGGAGCAGGTAACCGCCGAGCACCCCCGCGATCGCGCCGCTCGCGCCGATCGCCGGCTCGGTGGAGTCGACATTGATGAGCGCCTGCGTATAGGCGGCCACCACGCCGGCCAGGAGGTAGAAGAGCAGAAAGCGCGGCCTTCCCATGGAGTCCTCGACGTTGTTGCCGAAGATCCACAGGAACAGCATGTTGAAGGCGATGTGGAGGATGCCGCCGTGCATGAACATCGAGGTGAACACGGTTGCCCACCACGCCGGCGCGTCGAGTGGCTGGAAGGGCGCACCGGCGCCCGCCAGCGCCGTTGCCTGCGAGTACTCCCGTGTCCCCTGGCAGACCACCGAGGCGCTCGTGGCGTTGCGACTCGTCACCCCGACCGCGCAGTCCTTGCCCGGATGCGTGAGGCGGTAGGGGATCGCTCCGTACTCCAGCGTGCTCTGGTCCTGCTCGGAGACCCCCAGCTCCCGATACCGCGCATTGGAGTAGTCGCTGCTCGAGAAGTGGAGCTGCCAGCCGAAGACGACCAGGTTGGCCACGATCAGCAGCACCGTGAGAATCGGGAACCGCGACGTCGGGATGTTGTCCTTGATCGGGATCAAGGCCGGCGAAGCCTAGTGGTCACCTCGTCCACAACCCGGCCCCCGACGTTCGGCCAAATGCCCTCGACGGCCCCGGTTCACCTGTTACCGTCCCCGCAACCAACCGACGAAGGGGGACAGTCTTGACAGCGCAGGACACTCAGGATCGCCGCGGTGACCGCGGCCATCTTCGTGTTTGCAGGCGTCGTCTCAGTAGCGGCCGCACGTGACGCGGCGAAGACGACGGTGACCATTCACTACAACGGCGACGGCTTCCAGGGGAAGCTGAAGAGCTCGAAGGGCAAGTGCATCCGCAACCGCACGGTCAAGGTCATCAAGAAGAGCAACGGCCAGAAGCTCTACACGGACACCTCGGATAGCGACGGCCGCTGGAACACCGGGAATTCCGGGCAGATCCACGGCACGTTCTATGCCCACACCCGCAAGATCCCGGGTTGCCGGGGCGGCACGAGCAAGTCGATCCACACGTGAGCAGGCCTTTGAAGACACGACGAAAGGGGACAGCCTTGACAGCAAGGACGCTTCGGATCGCGGTGGCAATCGCGGCCACTGTGCTTGCCCTGGTGGGCATGGTGTCCGTCGCAGGAGCGCCAAGAAGCCGGCGAAGACCAAGGTCTCGATCGAGGCGCGGCAGGGCGAGATTCTTCGGGTACGTCAACAGCCCGAAGCAGGACCCGTGCAAGAACTGAACCGCAAGGTCAAGCTCTACAAGCAGAAGGGCACCACCACAACCGGCGCACGGACAAGTTGATCGGCACGGACACCGCCCAGCCCAACGGGCCAGGACTCTCAGTGGTACGATCGGAACACCGGCAAGTCCGGGAAGGTCTACGCCTTCACGAAGAAGGATGCCCGGCTGCAAGGGCGCGAAACAGCAAGACCGATCCACGCGGAGAACTGAGGCTTGCGCGGGGGCTCGCGCGCGCAGCCGGCGCTTTGGCGCCGCCCACTGAAGCTCTAGGGCCGCCGCCTCTCAGGCGAGGGCGGGCTCCCCCGTTGCGCGGCTCGGCTTGATGTTCTGGTTGCCCCGGAACAGGTTCTCGGGGTCGTACTCGTCCTTGAGCGCCACCAGCCGCTCGTACTTCTCGGCGCCGTAGGCATCTCGCACGCGATCCACCTCCGGCGTGAAGTTGAGGTAGGCGGCCCCGGTGCCGAACGGCTGCATCGCCTCCGCGAACGCCCGGGTCGCGGCGATCACCCGTTCGTCGTCGGCGGGGTCCTCCCAGACCGCGAGCGGGTGGAACAGGTAGTCGGCGTCGCGGTGCGAGAAGGCCGTGTCGTCATCCGGCACGGCCGTGACCCCCTGGCCGATCCGGAACATGATCAGCTGGGTGAACGGGACCGCCGCGGCCCTGACGTCCGGCGCGTGCCGAAGGAAGGTCGCGATCGCCTCGTCGTTCAGGCCCGGCAGGTACTCGCCCCGCCAGTAGTTCCGAAGGCCCTTCGGGGCTGACGGGTCGAGGATCGCCTGGAACGCCGTATAGGGCATCGGCTGGATCAGGTCCACCTCGGGCCCGAGGTCCTTGAGCGGCTGCACGACGCTCGCCCCCTCCTCGGGATCTCCCACGTACATGGCCGCCATCCCCAGGGCCGCCTGCCCCTTCAGGTGATCGGGCACGAACTCCTCCGGGGGAGCCGTGAGGACAACGCAGGCCGTGGAGAGCTCGTCGGGCGCGTTGTCGACATAGTCGCGCCAGGCCGGCATGACCTCGGCGGCGCGGTCGATCGGCCACAGCGCGAGCCCGGCGAGCACGTTGGGCCCGAGCGGGTGGAGCCGGAGATCGAACCTCGTGACGACGCCGAAGTTTCCGCCACCACCCCGGATCCCCCAGAACAGGTCCTCGTTCTCGGTCTCGCTGGCCGCCACCACCCTGCCGTCGGCGGTCACGACCTCGGCCGAGACGAGGTTGTCGCACGTCAGGCCGTGCTTGGACGAAGTCCAGCCGTATCCGCCGCCGGTGGTGAAGCCTCCGACGCCGGTGGTCGTCACGCGTCCGCCGGGCGTGTGCAGCCCGTGCTCCTGGGTGGCGGCGTCGAACTCCCCCCACAGCACGCCCCCGCCCGTGCGGGCCAGGCGGGCATCGGGGTCCACGTCGATCTCCTTGAGCCCGGCCAGGTCGATCAGCAGCCCGCCCTCACAGGTGCTGAGGCCGGCCACGCTGTGGCCACCGGAGCGAACCGCGACCTCGAGATCGCGATCGCGCGCGAAGTTCACCGCAGCCACCACGTCGTCGGTCGACGCGCAGCGGGCCACGAGCCCGGGCCGCTTGGCGACCATCGAGTTGAACATCTCGCAGGCGTCGTCGTACCCGGCGTCGCCCGGAGCCAGCACGTCCCCGGTGATCGCCGCGCGCAGGCCTTCGACCGCGCCGTCGTCAAGAACCGTTTCGCTCATCTCGCCTCCTCAAATCGTTTCGCAAGACCATCCACCAACTGGGCGGTCATGTCAATGACCGCCGTCACACGGCGGATCTCGCCTACGGGTCTGCGTCAGGCGGCGGCGCGTTGCTCCGCCACCTCGCGGGCGCTCTCGTCCGCGTGGTAGGAGCTTCGGACCAGGGGCCCGGCGGCGACCGACTCGAAGCCGAGCTCGAGGGCGGCTCGCTCCAGCTCTCTGAACTCATCCGGATGCCAATAGCGCACTACCGGAAGGTGCTGCTTCGTGGGGCGCAGATACTGGCCCACCGTCAGGATCTGCACGCGGTGCTCGCGCAGGATCCGGAACGCCTCCACCAGCTCCTCGAAGCTTTCGCCGAGGCCCACCATCAAGCCCGACTTGGTCACGACGCGGTCGCCGCCCATCTCCTTCGCGAGGCGCAGCACGCGCGCGGAGCGCATGAAGTCGGAGCCCCGCCGCGCCTTCGGGTACAGGCGGGGAACGGTCTCGACGTTGTGGTTGAAGACGTCCGGCCGCTCGTGGACGACCTTGGCGAGCGGCATCTCCTGGCCGCGGAAGTCCGGCGTCAGCACCTCCACCTGGCAGCGAGGGGCGAGCATGCGGATCGAGCGGATCACGCCGACGAAGGCGCCGGCGCCGTAGTCCGGCAGGTCGTCGCGATCGACCGACGTCACGACCGCATGGCGAAGACCCATTCGCCTCACCTGCGCCGCGACGCGCATCGGCTCCAGCGGGTCGCTCCAGGTCGGCTTGCCCGTCTTGACGTTGCAGAAGCCGCACCGTCGCGTGCAGACGTCGCCGAGGATCATGAAGGTGGCGGTACCGCGCTCCCAGCATTCGCCGACGTTCGGGCAGTTCGCCTCCTCGCACACCGTGTGCAGGTTGTCGGCCTCGATCGCCTGCTTCAGGCGGCGATAGGTGGGACCGCCCGGCGCCGGAACCTTCAGCCACGGGGGCTTTCGCTCGCGGAATGGGCGCCCCTCGGCAACCTGCATGCCGCCGGGATTGGCGCGTGAGCGGGTCACGTGCAGCCGATCCACCGGTGTGCGAGGCAACGAGGAGTGGCCGGTGCTCGTCGCGGGGTTCATCGCTCTACCGTAGCGCCGCCGCCGGCTCAGCCAGCTCGGAGAGCCCCGGGACCCGCTCGGCGAGCTCGTCCATGCCCACCCCGACCGGCACGCGACCGTACACCTCGCCGAAGCGCGAGCTGACGGTGCTCGCGAACGCGTCGAGATCCTGCTGGGTGCCGAGCTCGCGGGCCAGCGAGCTCATGCGACACGACTCGATCCCGCAGGGAACGATCCACTCGAAGGGCTCCAGGTCGTTGTTGACGTTGATCGCGAATCCGTGGGTGGTCACCGAGCGGTTCACGTGGACGCCGATCGAGCCGATCTTCTCGGCCTCGGGAGCGGGCAAGCCCGTTCCCTCGGGATCAGGCGCCCGAGACCTTGCCGCTCTCGTCCAGACCCCGGTGAGCCCGGGCACCGGGCCGGCCTCGATGCCCCAGGCAGCAAGGGCGCCGATGATGGTGCGCTCCAGTCGCCTGACGTAGTCGTGGATGTCGTCGCCGTACGGCTTCAAGGAGACGATCGGATACCCGACGAGCTGGCCCGGGCCGTGGTAGGTGACGCGGCCACCGCGGTCGGTGTCGCGGACCTCGATCCCCCGCTCGCGGTACCACTCCTCACCCATCGGGAGCTCGTCCGCGCTGGACCGGCGGCCCCGCGTGTAGACGGGCGGGTGCTCGAGCAAGAGCAGAACGTCCGGGACCTCTCGAGCGATCCGGGCCTCCTCGAGCCGCCGCTGCGCGAGGCGGGCCTGCTCGTACGGGACGACGCCCGCTCGCACGACCCACACATCCGGCTGCGCGGAAGCATCGATCGGCATGGGTTCAGTCTCTCACGAGCCCGGTTCGGCCCCTGTGGCTACAGCGCCAAGCCGAGCGGCTCGGCGAGCAGTCCCCTGATCCGGTCGACGAACCGCGCACCCTCGGCCCCGTAGAGGATCCGGTGATCGCAGGCGAGGTTGAGGGTCATCAGGTGCGCCGTCGTGATCGTGCCGTCTCGGACGACCGGCGTCTCGGTGATTCCCCCGACGGCGAGGATTCCCGCCTGGGGCGGATTGATCACCGCAGAGAACGAGTCGATGCCGAACATCCCGAGATTGGAGACCGTGAACGTGCCGCCGGAGAGCTCGGGTGGCGTCACGGTCCCGTCCCGGACGCGTTGAGCCAGAGCCCGAGTCTCCGCCGCGATCTGCCGAAGGCCCTTGCGGTCCGCGTCGAACACCGTCGGGACCACGAGCGCGTCGCGGGCGGCGACGGCGACGCCGACGTTGATCCGCCCATACAGCTCCAGCTTCCCGTCGCGGTAGGCCCCGTTGGCCCGCGGGTGCTCGCGGAGGGCGATCGCAGCGGCCTTGACCACCATGTCGTTGAAGGACGGCACGATGTCGCCCTCCGCGGCGTCCTGCTTCAGCTTGGTTCGCGCGGCGACGCAGCGGCTCATGTCGACCTCGACCTGCAGATAGAAGTGAGGAGCGGTGGCCTTCGACTCCGCCATGCGACGCGCGACGGTCTGCTGGAGCTTGGTCAGCTCCTGCGTGGAAACCTGGCCCTTGGCCGTTTCCGGCCGCTCGCCCGCACCGGGCGTCGCCTCCGCCGGAGCGCTTGGGGCCTCCGGCGCGGAGGGGGCGGGACCCGAGGCGATCGCCCGCTCGACGTCCGCCTTGACGATCCGGCCTCCCGGCCCGGAGCCCGCGACGCTCGCGAGCTCGAGTCCGTTCTCCTTGGCGATCCGCCGGGCGAGCGGCGAGGCCTTGACCCTTCCGTCCCCACCGGCGGTCGGGGCGGCGGGCGCGGCGCACGGGGGCCTCGGCCGCTTGGGTGGAGGGCTGGGCGGGGGAGGGGGATGCGTCCGGGGGAGCCTCCGCAGCAGGGAGGCGCGGGTCACCGGCGGCGTCGGCGCCGTCGCCCGACGGGGCCTCGCCCGGCTCGCCGAGTCGCGCAATCACCTCGCCGATCGGCAGGGTGTCCCCCTCCGCGGCGAGGACCTCGATCAGCGAGCCGGCGGCGGGCGCCTCGTAGACCATGTTCGCCTTGTCGGTCTCGATCTCCACGAGCTCGTCGCCCAGCGCCACCTCCTCGCCCGGCGATTTCAGCCAGCGGAGGATCGTCCCCTCCTCCATCGAGTCGGAGAGCCGTGGCATGACGACATCGGCGCTCATGCCGCTCCCTGCGAGCGTGGCCAGCGCCGCGCTCACGACATGCTCGGCGTGCGGGATCGCCGCCTGCTCGAGCCGTTTGGCATAGGGCATCGGGACGTCCGCGCCCGTGACCCGCTGCGGGGGGGCGTCCAGATCGTCGAATGCCTGCTCGGCGATCAGCGCGGCGATGTTGGCGCCAACCCCGCCATGGGGCCAACCCTCCTCGAGGACGACGACGCGGTTGGTCTTGCGGACGGAGTGCAGGATCGTGTCGAGGTCGAGCGGTCGCAGGGTGCGCGGGTCGATGACCTCGGCCTCGACCCCATGCTCGTTGGCGAGCGTCTTGGCAGCCTTCTGGGCCACGTCCGCCATCCGAAGGATGCCGATGATCGTCACGTCGCCGCCCTCGCGCCTCACCGCCGCCTCGCCGAAGTTCACGATCCCGTCGGATTCGCCTTCGGGTACGTCGCCCCGCGACCCGTAGAGGGTCTCGTGCTCGATGAAGATGACGGGGTTGTCGTCGCGAATGGCCGCCTTGAGCAACCCCTTCCCGTCAGCCGGGGTGGATGGGGCGGCGACCAGCAGCCCCGGAATGTGGAGGAAGAGCGCCTCCAACGAGTGCGAGTGGGTGGGGCCGAGCTGGTGACCGCCGCCGCCGGGCATCCGGATCACCATCGGCACCCGAACCTGGCCGTTGAACATGTACGGGATCGCAGCCATGTGGTTGACGATCTGGTCCATCGCCAGCAGGGCGAAGTTGACCGTCATCAGCTCGACCACGGGGCGAAGCCCCGCCATCGCCGCGCCGACCCCCGTCCCGACGATCGTGTTCTCGGAGATCGGCGTATCTCGGACGCGCTTCTCGCCGAACTCGTCCAGCAGGCCCTCGGTGACCTTGAAGGCACCCTGGAAGACGCCCACGTCCTCGCCCATGACGAACACGGACTCGTCGCGGCGCATCTCCTCCGCCAGGGCGTCGCGGAGGGCCTCCCGCATCCGCATCACCGCCACCGCGACCGCCCCCTAGCCCGCATCGTCCTCCTCAACCGCGTCGTAGGCCTCCCGATCGCGCGCGGCGTCCTGATCGCCGCCGGGCACCCGCCCGTCCCGGGGGCGTGGCCGGGGGGTTCTCTGCCCGGCGTATGCCGCCCCCGCCTCGGCGAGCTTGCGTGCCTCCCCGGTGGCTCCCACCTCGCGCTCCTCTTCGCCCCGGTGCGGCTCGGGCGTGCGCTCGTCGACGGCGTACCAGCCGGGCACCTGGTCGCCGATGACGTAGATGTGGTCGTACAGCGACTCGAGCGGGGGCTCGGGCGAGTTGTCCGCGAACTCCACCGCGTCCATCACCTGCCGCTCGAGGCGCTCCCGGAGCTGCGAGACCTCGTCCTCGGAGATCACGCCCTCGGCGAGCAAACGGTCGCGAAAGACCTTGACAGGGTCCTTCTTGCGCCACTCCTCCACCTCCTCCTTGGTCCTGTAGACCTCGGGGTCGGCCGCTGAATGGCCTCGATAGCGGTAGGTGAATGCTTCGACGAGGGTGGGCTGGCGCTCGGCTCGCGCCATTCGGAGGTGCTCGGCGACGGTCTCGCGCACCGCGAGCACGTCCATGCCGTCCACCCGGACGCCCGGCACTCCGAGGCCCTCCGCCTTTCTCGAGAGGTCGGTGACGGCCGAGTGGCGCTCGATCGCCGTGCCCATGCCGTAGAGGTTGTTCTCGACCAGGAAGACGAGCGGCAGCTTCCAGAGCGCGGCGAGGTTCATGGTCTCGCCGAAGTTGCCGGTGTTGGACGCGCCGTCGCCGAACATGCAGACGGTGACCGCGTCGGAGCCCTGGTAGTCCGAGGCCAGCGCGAGCCCGGCGGCGATCGGGAGGTTGCCACCCACGATCCCGTAGCCGCCCATGAAGCGCCGCTCGCCGTCGAAGATGTGCATCGACCCGCCGCGCCCGCGAGAGCATCCGTCCTCCCGTCCGAATAGCTCGGCCATCACGTTCCTCGGATCCGTTCCCCTGGCGATCGCGTGCCCGTGGGTGCGGTACGTGCCGATCAGGTAGTCCTGGGGATCCATCACCGATGCGGTCCCCACGATCGTCGCCTCCTCCCCGATCCCCAGGTGCAGGAAGCCGCCGGCCTTCGCCTGCTGGTACTGGCGACCGGCCTCCTCCTCGAACCGCCGGATCAGGGCCATCGTCTCGAGCAGCTCGCGGCAGGTCTCGGCGTCCGGCAGCGGGTGCGCCGCGCCGGCCCTGCCGTCGCCGGCGAGGCCGGACCGCCCGGTCTGGGTGCGCTCCTGCGCCACCGCCGCCCAAGATAACCCAGCGGGGGCCGGGAGCGAGCGCGCCACGCGCGGCGGCGGGGTGGGCCTCAGGCGCCCGGACTGCGGGCGGCCCGCGCCGCGGCATCCGCGAGGCGGTCATCGCCCCAGAACACCTCGCCGTCCACGACCAGGCTGGGGACCCCCTTCACGCCGAGGTCACCGGCCTCGTCGGTCGTCTCGCGCAGCGCCCGCTTGACGGAGTCGCGCTCCAGGGCCGCTGTCACCGCGCGGGGGTGGAGCTCGGCGGCGGCGGCGGCCAGCACCACGTTGTCCGGATCGGTGAGATCGCGCCCGGCCGCGAACGCCTGGCGGAATGCCGCCAGCGAGAATGCGACCGCGCGGCCGACCTCCTTCGCGTAGGCGGCCGCGCGCATCGCGACCAGGGTGTTGCCGGGGAACGGATCCGGCCAGCGGAGCGGGGGCAGGCCGTAGGAAGCCGCCCGGCGCTCGACCTCCGCGATCCCCGAAGCCCGGTCGGGCCCTTTCGACCACGAGTCGCGGCCGAAGCGCTTGAACAGGGCCCCGAGCAGCACCGGGCGCCATTCTGGAGGTTCGCCCACCGCCTCCACGAACATCGAGTTGACCCGCTCCGCCGCGAGGTAGGCGTACGGAGAGCCGAGGTCGTAGTAGAAGACGGGACGCAAGCTCAGCTCGAGTCCTCGAGCGAGCCAGGAGAGGACATCGGATGCGTTGCGGTCCGGCGGAAAGACCGGATAGAGGACTTTGACGATGCGCGCCCGGCGGGCGATGAACGTGAGCCGGCGATACAGGCGCATGCCGGCGACCTCGAAGGTCGGTAGTCCCAGCGCGTCCGCGAGGCGCAGGTCCGGGTCGCTCAGCACCGGGTAGGGCAGACCCACGCGTTCGGCGAGCTCGACTTGGTCGTCCAACGGCTGGGCGCTCAGTCCCAGAACGGCGGCGGCGAGAGCCCGCAGCTCGGCGAAGTGGTCCCGAAACGCGCACGACTGGGGCGTGCAGCCGCGCGCCCCCGGGATCTCGTCCCATCCCGGAGGAAGCGGCTCGCCGGGCCGCCCCGTCCGCGGGTAGCAGTAGACGACGAGCGTCTCCTCCGCTGCCTCGGCCAGGTTGATCTCGTGCCCCGAGGTCGAGGGCAGCGAGACCGGCGGGACGATGGCCCCCTGGAGATGGTCGGCGGCCCCGTCATCCACGGGCGCGGGCAGGTTCGCCGGGAGCACGTAGGGGTCCGGCTGGGCGCTCATTCGCTGGGGCGGGTGACTATGCGTGGATCGCCCAGCCGTCAACCGAGCGAGCCGCGTCGAGGACCGCCTCGGAGATCGTCGGGTGGGGGTGGACGATGCGCGCGAGCTCCTGGTATCCGCCCTCCAAGGCCATCGTGGCGACCAGCTCGCTGATCATGTCGCAGGCCCGGTTACCGACGATGTGGGCGCCGAGGATCTCGCCGTACTCCGAGTCGGCGACGATCTTCACCAGGCCGTCCCGGTCGTCGTAGACGGCCGCCGCACCCACGCCTCCGAGCTTGAACTTGCCCACCTTGACGTCGCGTCCTTCCTCCTTCGCCCGCGCCTCCGTGATCCCCACGCTCGCCACCTGTGGCTGGCAGAAGGTCGCGCCGGCGACGAGGTTCTCGTCGACGGGGTGAGTTTCGGCGCCGGATGCGTGCTCGACCGCCACGACGCCCTCCTCGGAGGCCTTGTGCGCGAGCGCCTTCGTCCCCACCAGGTCGCCGATCGCGTAGACCTTCGGGTTGGAGGTCCGCTGGTAGGAGTCGACCTTGATCTTGCCACCCTCCTCCGTCTCCACCCCGGCCGCCTCCAGGTTGAGCGGCTCAGTGTCCGGGGCACGGCCGCCCGCGATGCACAGGTAGTCGACCTCCGCCTCGGTGTCCCCGTATGCGACCTTGACCGAGCTCTTGCCGGCGTCCACCGACTCGACCTTCGTGCCGGTCGACACCGTGATGTTCTGCTTCTTGAAGGTGCGCTCCACGACCCTCGCCATGTCCTTGTCCTCGGCGGGGAGGATCTGGTCGAGCATCTCGATCAGGATCACCTCGGTGCCGAAGCGGCCATAGGCGGAGGCGATCTCGGCTCCTGAGGCGCCGGCGCCGACGACGGCGATCCGCTTCGGCTGCTCGGGCAGCGACCAGGCGCCCCATGTGTCCACGACGCGTCCGCCGAACTCCGCGCCGGGGATCGGGAGGGCCACCGAGCCCGTCGCGAGGATCACCGCGCCCGCCTCGTATGCCTGGCCGCCGACGTCGACGTTGCCGTCCGCGGTGAGCGAGGCCTCGCCCTGGATCAGCTCCACCTTGTTCTTGTCCCAGAGCATCTTCACTCCGCTGTCGAGCGTCTCCGAGACCTTGGCGCGCCGCGCGCCGAGTGCCTTCCAGTCGATGCTCACGCCCTCCGCCTTGACCCCGAGCTCGGCGCCGTTCGTGGCGTGGTCGTAGAGCTCTGCGCTGTGGAGCACCGTCTTCGCGGGAATGCAGGCGTAGTTCAGGCACCGCCCCCCGGGCTTGTCGCGCTCGACGACCGCGGTTCGGCGACCCAGCTGAGCGGCGCGGATCGCGGCCACGTAGCCGCCCGGACCGCCTCCGATCACGATGACGTCGTAAGCCTCGGCCATCGGTCCGACTCTATAAGAGACCCGATCGCGGCCAGCCGGGCGCCGCGGGGCTACTCCCGCTCGCGCGTGGGCATCTGGATCCGGGCCATCGCCTTGATCATGAAGTAGAAGAGCGTTCCCGCGACCGCGATCAGGGCCACGTTGCCGATCACCGGGGCGACCCCGTCGGCGCTGAGCAGACCGAGGCTCGCGCCCAGGAGCAGGAGGGCGAGGACCGCCTGAAATCCGAGCACCGCCCAATAGCGGACGCGCCACATCCCGATTGCCATCGCGCCCATGAGGAGCGCGGGAACGATCACCTGCAGGAGGTGTGGCCGATCCCCGTTCACGGTCGCGCCGGCCACGTACGCGACCAGCACGGAGAGCGCGACCAGCCCCGAGATCACCGCCCCGACCGTGACGACGACGGGGCGTTCCGTGGGCGTGAGCGGCTCCAGCGCTTCACGGGCGCCCTGATTTCGTTCCTCGTAGCGGGCCGCCACCTCCGCGCGCCGCTCTGAGGAGCGGGCCTTGCGCTTTTGGCGTTCGGTCCTCTTTCGCTCCCGGCTAGCCATGCGCCTCCGACGCCTGCTCGGCCGGAGCGGCGCGGGCCGCGTCGTCCAGCGCTCCTCGCAGGGCGCGGGCGGCGCGTTCCGGGTCCTCTGCGTCGCGAATCGCCCGCACGACGACGATCCGCGAGGCTCCGGCGGCCGCCGCCTCCGCGACATTGTCGACGTCGATGCCGCCGATCGCAAACCAGGGAACGGTCGCCTCGCGGGCGGCGAACTCGATCAGCCCGAGTCCCGTGGCGGGTCGCCCGGCTTTGGTGGGTGTCTCCCAGACGGGCCCCACGCTGATCTGGTCGGGACGATCGTCGCCGGCGGCGGCGCATGCGGCCTCGACCTGTTCCGGTGAGTGGGTGGACAACCCGACGAGTGCCGCCGGCCCGGCGAGTTCCCGAGCTTCGGCCACGGACGTGTCCTCCTGGCCGACGTGGACGCCGTCGGCGCCGCATTCCGCGACCAGGTCGGGACGGTCGTTGAGAATGAACAGCGCGCCGTGCTCCGCCGCCGCACGACGAAACGGGTCGGCCAGCGAGACGATCTCCTCCGCGCACCTGGGCGACTTCTCTCGCATCTGGACGATGTCCGCCCCGCCGCGCAGAGAGGCGTCGAGCAGCCCGGAGGGATCGCGCCCATGCGGCAGGCCTTCGCACACGAAGTAGAGCCGCGCGGCGCTGAGCCGTCGCAGGCGGTGTGCTCGGTCGACCGGCATGCCCGTGAGTCTCGCAGTCGTCGGAGTACCATGGAGCCACAACGGGAGCCCTCGAACATGGGCTGAGAGGGCGGCATCCGGGCCGCCGACCGTCCGAACCTGATCCGGGTAATGCCGGCGCAGGGATGGTGGCGCGGATCGCCCCCCGGAGTACCGGCGACGGGAGAGAAGGCAACCGTGCCCGAGCAAACCGACAGGCCAAACGGAACGAGCGGCGAGGTCGTGGTGCCTCTGCGCAGGTCGGGGGCGCCCGACGGAGATCCGGGAGCGGTCGATGCGATCGTGGTCGGTGGCGGGACCATCGGGCTGGCGTGTGCGTGGCGCGCGGCACGCCGGGGGCTTCGGGTCCGTGTCCTCGAACGCGATGAGCCCGCCGCTGGGGCATCAGGGGTCGCCGCAGGCATGCTGGCGCCCGTGGGGGAGGCGAACTGGGGCGAGGACGCGCTGATGCGGATGGCGACCGCCTCCGCGAGGGCGTGGCCGGAGTTCGCATCCGAGCTGGCGGCGGACAGTCAGCTCGATGTCGGCTATGACGCCTGCGGCGCGCTCCATGTCGCGCTCGACCGCGACGAGGCGGAGGAGCTTCGGCGGCGGTTCGAGCTGATGGAGCCCCTTGACATCGGGGTGGAGTGGCTCCGCGGCCGCGAATGTCGCGCGCTCGAGCCCGGGCTCGCCCCTGCATGTGCCGCGGGCGTCCATGCCGCCGAACGAAGCGGCGATTGACCCGCGACCTCTGGTCGCGGCGCTCGCTGCAGCGGTGGAGCACCGGGGGGGCGAGGTGTTGATCGATGCCGAGGTGGCCGACGCGCTGCTGGAGCACGGTCGCCTCGTCGGTGTCGTCACAACGGACGGTCGCGAGCATCGGGCCGACCGCGTGGTCCTGGCCACAGGCGCCTGGTCCGGAACCTCGCCATGGCTTCCACCCGGGGCGCGCCCCCCCGTGAGGCCGGTGAAGGGACAGATCCTCACGCTGCGCGGGGCGCCGGACTCCAGGCCATGCGAGCGGATCGTCGCCTCGGAACGCGTTTACGTCGTGCCCCGCCCGGATGGCCGGGTGGTCATCGGGGCGACCGTGGAGGAGCGCGGCTTCGACGTCCAGGTGACCGCGGGCGGCGTTCACGAGCTGCTGCGAGAGGGCTACCGCGCGCTCCCCGAGATCGCCGAGCTCGAGCTGGTGGACACCCTGGCGGGCCTGCGGCCCGGGACCCCCGACAATGCGCCCCTGATCGGGCCCGGGAGCCTGGAGGGGCTGCTGCTCGCCACCGGGCACTACCGCAACGGGATCCTGATGACCCCGCTCACGTCGGAGGCGATCGCTGCGCAGCTGGCATCCGAGCCGCCCCCAGAGGCCGCGAAGCCTGCCCATCCGGGACGCTTCGCCGGCCTGAGCTCCCCCGGGCTCACCGCCGCGCCGGCGCTCGAGGAGCACCCGCGATGATCGTCGCCCTGAACGGGCGGCCGGCGGAGCTGCCGGATGGGGCAACGGTCGCCGACGCCGTCGAGCAGGTCGGCGCGGGCGGTGAGAGCCGCGGCGTCGCGGTGGCGGTCGACGGCGAGGTCGTTCGCCGGACGGAGTGGACGGAGACGAAGCTGAGGAGCGATCAGACGGTGGAGGTGGTTCGTGCAGTCCAGGGCGGATAGCGCATCCGCGACGGAAACCTCCTCGTCTGCCGCGGGCGAGCGCTCGGGCGCCGCCGCCCCTGATCCCGGGTTCGCCCTGGGCGGACGAACCTGGGGCTCCCGACTGATCGTCGGCAGCGGCGGCTTTCGCTCGCTGGAGGCCATGGAGCGGGCAGTGGCCGCGTCGGGCGCGGAGATAGTCACGGTCGCGCTGCGCCGCGTCGATCCAGCCGCCGGTGGCTCCGCGCTCGAGGTGATCGATCGCCTCGGCGTATTCGCGTTGCCGAACACGGCGGGGTGCTACACGGCGCGCGATGCGGTGCGCACCGCGCAGCTCGCGCGCGAGGCCTTCGAGACGGAGTGGATCAAGCTCGAGGTGATCGCGGACGACCGCACCCTGTTCCCGGACGCCGTCGAGCTTCTCTCTGCGGCCGAGAGCCTGGTCGAGGACGGCTTCACCGTCCTGCCCTACACCAACGACGACCCCATCCTCGCCCGCCGCCTCGAGGAGGCGGGTTGCTCAGCGGTCATGCCGCTCGGGTCGCCGATCGGCTCCGGCATGGGGATCCGTAACCCGTACAACCTGCAGATCATCGTCGAGCGGGCGACGATCCCGGTGATCCTCGACGCGGGGATCGGCACCGCCTCCGACGCGGCGCAGGCGATGGAGCTCGGGTGCGACGGCGTCCTCCTGTCGAGCTCGGTGGCGAGGGCGAAGGACCCGGAGCGGATGGCGCTCGCCATGCGACGGGCGGTGGAGGCCGGGTACGGGGCCCGCCTGGCGGGCCGGATTCCCCGCAAGCTTCACGCCGAGGCCTCGACGCCCGACGAGGGCATCCCGGACCTGGGATGAGCTCGCCCCGCTAGGACTGCTTTCGCCGGACGATCTGGCGGTCGGCCCACTCGCCCACCGAGCCCACCGTCCAGGCGACCCGGTGCGCGGCGCGTCCGGTGGGCGATGGGTCGAGCGGCTGAACCGCGGCGTCCGGGTCGCAGCCGAGCTCGATCGCCGCCTTGCGAACGGAGCCGACCTGGCGGCGGAGGCGGCGCTCCCACGAGCGGCAGAACTCGGCGAGCGTGGCGTCGCCGCGAGTCTCGCTGACGGTGGCCAGGTAGCCGAGCAGCGTGGTCACGTGCTCGAGGTCCTCGACGGCGAGGCGGAGGGCCTGGTTGCGCTCCAGGAAGCGATCGAGCACAGCCCCTCGCACCAACCCGACGTTCGCCCCGCCGCTCTGCGCGGTGACCCCGCCGTGCAGGTCGTGGCGGGCGGTCAGCGGGGCCAGTTCGCCGAGCATCCGCGAGATCGACTCGGCGGCCTTGTCGAGCAGCTCGCGCGTGGGGGATCCGTCGAAGGCCGACGCCAGCCGGCCCAGGCGCTTCACCGCCTGGCGGCCGGTCAGATAGAGCTCACGATAGCCACGGTTCTCGGCCGGGTGAAGGGGCACGGCCGAGAACCGTAGTCGACCGAGTGCTAGTCCGCCACCGTGGGAGGCGTGTGCTACTCTGCCGGGCTTCGTATTCTCCACTAAACTAATCGGGAAGGACAAGAACACCCCCATGAGAATCAGCTTCCGGAAGTCTCAGAGTCGCGTCGAAGCGGAGGCGCAGCGCCCGAGCCGGCGGCCCAAGCCCGTCCGGCTCGCCGTCGCCGGCGCGCTGGCCCTTGCGCTCGGCCTCGGGCGTTGCCGCCTGCGGCAGCTCGTCGAGCGACAGCGGTGGGCCGATCAACCTGGTCGCCTACTCGACGCCCGAGACCGTCTACGACAAGGCGCTGATCCCGGCCTTCCAGAAGACCTCGGAGGGCAGCGGGGCCGACGTTCTCGACCTCGTTCGGGCCGTCGGGTGACCAGTCGCGCGCGGTGGTCGCGGGTCAGCCGGCCGACTACGTGCACCTCTCGATCGAGCCCGACATGCAGAACCTGGTCGACGCCGGGCTCGTCGATTCCAACTGGGACCAGAACCAGTACCACGGGATCGTCCAGGACTCGGTGGTGGTGTTCGTGGTCCGGAAGGGCAACCCGGACAACATCCAGAACTGGGATGACCTGATCAAGCCGGGCGTCGAGGTCGTGACCCCGAACGTGTTCAGCTCGGGCGGCGCGAAGTGGAACCTCCTGGCCGCCTACGGTGCCCAGATCGAGGAGGGCAAGTCGCCGACTCAGGCGCTGGACTACCTGAAGTCGCTGCTCTCCAACGCCGTCGCCCAGCCGGGCAGCGCGAGCGACGCTCTGACCACGTTCACGAGCGGCAAGGGCGACGTCCTGCTGTCGTACGAGAGCGACGCGATCGAGGCGCAGAAGGCCGGCGAGGACGTCGACTACGTCGTCCCCGACGACACGATCCTGATCGAGACGCCGGCCGCGACGACGACCGATGCCTCCACCCAGGCGCAGGACTTCCTCAAGTTCCTGTGGACTCCCCAGGCCCAGCAGCTCTGGGCCGACGGCGGCTACCGGCCGGTGAACAAGCAGGTGCTGGCGAAGAACAAGGACAAGTTCCCCACTCCGCCCGGCCTGTTCACGGTCAACGATCCGAGCATCGGTGGCTGGGAGAAGGCGAACGCCGACTTCTTCGATCCCACCAACGGCAGCGTCGCCAAGATCGAGGAGGACCTGGGGGTCTCCACCGGGTGACCCCGGTCGTCCAGAAGCTCCTGGGGGTGGCTGCGGAGTGACGCCCGTAGCTCCGGGAGCCCGAGCGGAGGCGCCCCCGCGGCCGGTCTCATTGCCGCGCCTCGGGGGTGCCTCGCTCGGGCGTGGCCTGGTTACGGCGTATCTGAGCCTGATCGTCCTGATCCCGATCGCGGCCCTCGTCTCGAAGTCGCTCGAGGGGGCCTCAGCGGGTTCTGGGACTCGGTCACGTCGCCGTTGGCGCTCTCGGCGCTGAAGCTGACGCCTGATCTCTCGGCTGATCGTGGTCGCGATCAACGTCGTCACCGGCACAGCGATCGCCTGGGTGCTGGTCAGGGACAAGTTCCCGGGGAAGGCGATCGTGAACTCGGTCATCGACCTCCCGTTCGCGCTGCCGACGGTCGTCGCCGGGATCACCCTGCTCGCCCTCTACGGGACCAACAGCCCGGTGGGGATCGACATCGCGTTCACGCGGGTCGGGATCGCCGTGGCGCTCCTGTTCGTCACCCTGCCGTTCGTCGTCCGCGCCGTGCAGCCGGTGCTGCTCGAGCTCGACCGCGAGATGGAGGAGGCCGCCGCATCGCTGGGCGCGAGCCCGCTGACCACCTTCCGCCGGGTCATCTTCCCGAACCTGAGGCCGGCGCTCCTGGCGGGCACGGCGCTGGCGTTCGCCCGAGCGATCGGCGAGTTCGGCTCGGTGATCCTGATCTCGGGCAACCTGCCCAAGACCCAGATCGCCTCGCTGTTCATCTTCGCCCAGATCGAGAGCGGCAACACGGAGGGGCGCGGCCGCGGTGTCGGTCACCCTGCTCGTGATCGCGCTCGTCGTGCTGCTCGTGATCGGTCGCCTCACGCACTGGAGCCTTCGCCATGGCCGCTAGGCGACAGGCTCGGCAAGTACGGGCTGCGGTTCTTCGCGCTCGGCTATCTGTCGATGTTGCTCCTGATTCCCGTCGGGATGATCTCCTACCGCGCCTTCGAGCACGGGTTCGCCGACAGCCTGGAGCTCCGTCACCACGCCGGACGCGCTCCACGCCTTCTATCTGACGATCGTGATCGCCGCGATCGCCGTGGTGGCGAACACGATCTTCGGCGTCGGCTGCGCGCTGCTCCTGGTGCGCACCAAGTTCCGCGGCAAGGCCCTGTTGAACGCGATCATCGACCTTCCGTTCGCGATCTCGCCGGTGGTCGTCGGGCCTCGCCCTGCTGCTCCTCTACGGCCGCACGGGCTGGTTCGGCAGCGTGTTCCTGGACAACGGGATCCAGATCCTGTTCGCGATGCCGGGGATGGTCCTGGCGACGATCTTCGTCTCGCTGCCGTTCGTGGTGCGGGAGGTCGTGCCCGTGCTGCACGAGATCGGCGACGAGCAGGAGCAGGCCGCGCAAACGCTCGGCGCCAACTGGTGGCAGACCTTCTGGCGAATCACGCTGCCCGCGATCCGGTGGGGAGTCGCGTACGGGGTCGTCCTGACCACCGCGCGGGCGCTCGGGGAGTTCGGCGCCGTGGCCGTGGTCTCGGGGCGGATCAGCGGCCAGACGGAGACCGCGCCGCTCTGGGTGTGGCGGGAGTTCGGGCAGTTCAACACGACCGGGGCCTACACGGCTTCGCTGGTGCTGGCGCTGATCGCGATCGCGACTCTGCTCGCGATGAATTCATTCAAGCGAAAGGAAGCGTCCTGATGAGCATCATCGTTGAGCAGGCCAGGAAGCAGTTCGGCGACTTCGTCGCTCTCGACGATGTCTCGATCGAGGTGCCGGACGGCTCGTTGACGGCGCTTCTCGGACCGAGCGGCAGCGGCAAGTCGACGCTTTTGCGAGTGATCGCGGGCCTCGAGCAACCCGACGCCGGCCGCGTCCTGATCCTGGGCGAGGACGCCACCGGCATCCCGGCACAGAACCGCGGCGTCGGCTTCGTGTTCCAGCACTACGCGGCGTTCAAGCACATGACGGTGAAGAACAACATCGCCTTCGGCCTGAGCATCCGCAAGCGCCCGAAGAAGGAGATCGACGAGCGGGTGCAGGAGCTGATCTCACTCGTACACCTCGATGGGTTCGGCGACCGGTACCCGTCGCAGCTCTCGGGCGGCCAGCGCCAGCGCATGGCGCTGGCTCGCGCGCTCGCCGTCGAGCCCAAGGTGTTGCTGTTGGACGAGCCGTTCGGGGCGCTGGACGCGAACGTCCGCAAGGAGCTCCGCCAATGGCTTCGCCGCTTGCACGAGGACGTCCACGTGACGACGATCTTCGTCACCCACGACCAGGAGGAGGCGATGGAGGTCGCAGGGCAGATCGTGGTCATGAACGAGGGTCGAGTCGAACAGACCGGTCAGCCCAGCGACCTCTACGAGCATCCCCAGACGGAGTTCGTGATGAGCTTCATCGGCCCCGTCAACCGGCGCGGCGCGGTGTTCATCCGCCCGCACGACCTCGAGCGTGCTCCACGTCCCGGCGCCGGAGGCGGAGGAGGCGATGATCGAGCGCGTCGTCAACCTTGGGTTCGAGACGCGCGTCGAGCTCCTGCTCGCCGACGGGGAGCAGCTCTGGGCGCAGATGACCCGCGAGGAGGCGGACCTGCTCGAGCTGGCCGACGGCCAGATCGTCTACGCGACGGCCGCGACGGGCGAAGGTGTTCGAGGCCAACGGGGAGCCGAGGACCGAGGAGCTCGCCTCCGCCGCCTGAGCGGACGCCTCCACACCGAGGGCTGGGAAGAGCGCAATGCGCCCACGGATGTCGTACCTGGTTTGCGCAACGCCCCGTAGCGGAAGCACGCTGGTCTGCCAGGCGCTGAAGGCCACCGGGGTGGCCGGAAGGCCAGAGGAGTACTTCGAGGCCCTCCTGCACAGCGGCCGGCCTCGGCGGCCGGAGCGAGTATTTCACGGGGCATTGACGATCCGTCGATCCTCGATCACCTTGGACGAGCGCGGGATCGCGAGACGACCCGCCGCCTCGGTCGCCGCTCTGGAGCCGGACCGCGTACGACCGCTATCTCGAGTGGGCGATGGACGCCGGCACGACGCGCGAACGGGATCTTTGGGGCAAAGCTCATGTGGGGATACTTCGGCGACTTCGTGAGCCTGCTTGCGCAACATCCCCCGCTACAGCGACCTGCCGCTGGCCGAGCTGATGCCGGCGGTGTTCCCGCAACCTGACCTTCGTCCGCGTTGTGCGGGCGAACAAGGTTCGCCAGGCGGTCTCGCTGTGGAAGGCCGTCCAGACGGCGAGGTGGCGCGAGGACCGAAGGCCCAGCGAGGCGCGACGCCTCGGATCGGCGACTCGCGACACGCCTCCCTACAAGGCCTTCATCGCAGGAGCACCGGCCGCAGCTCCGCTTCCACTACGGGGCGATCGCGCACCTGCTCGACCAGATCCTCGCCGAGGAGGCCTTCTGGGACGCCTTCTTCGAGCACTACGAGGATCAGGCCGGTGCTGGTCCTGTACGAGAACTTTGCCGCCGATCCCGGGGTCGAGCACGTTGAGCGTGCTCGGAGCGCCTGAAGGTCTCGAGCCCCCGACGGCTTCAGCTTCGAGCCGCGCATGAGGCCGCAGTCGGACGAGCATCAACGACGACTGGACTCGCACGCTACAGCGAGCTCCGGCTCGGGACGCGAGTTCGACCTCGTCCCGGCCGTGCCGGAGCCGGCATGAGCGCGCGAACGACGAGCCGCGCCTGACCGCCGAACATCCTCTACATCCACTCCCACGACACGGGCCGCTACGTGCAGCCGTACGGCTATCAGGTGCCGACGCCGAACATCCAGCTGCTGGCCGATCAAGGGGTGCTGTTCCGCAAGGCATTCTGCGCGCGCCCGACCTGCTCCGGCAGCCGCGCCTCGCTGCTGACGGGCCAGTACTGCCACAACAACGGCATGCTCGGGCTCGCGCACCGCGGCTGGTCTCTCGAACGACTACGGCCAGCACGTCGTTCACCCGCTGCACGCCGCCGGCTACTACTCGGTCGCTGATCGGCGAGCAGCACATCTCCCGAGGATGCGGGGGTGATCGGCTACGACGACGTGATCGAGCTCGACAGCCAACGGCGCCGGCGACGTGGCCCCGATGGCGCGGCGACGATGCTGCGAGACGCGGCGGAGCCGTTCTTCCTGTCGGTCGGCTTCTTCGAGACCCACAGCCAGTTCTCGGCGCCGACCTCGGTCCGCGACACGCTGTATTCGCTGCCGCCGCCGAATCTCCCCGACACGGCCGCGGACCCGCGCAGGACATGGCGGCGTTCAAGGCGAGCGCCCGATCGCTCGATCAGGGCATCGGGGCGGTGCTCAACGGACTGCACGCAGCCGGCCTCGCCGAACGCACGCTGATCATCTGCACCACCGACCATGGTCTCGCGTTCCCCGGGCGCCAAGGCGACGCTGTTCGATCGCGGGCTCGGCGTGATGCTGCTGATGCGCGGCCCCGGAGGGTTCACGGGCGGCAAGGTGTTCAATGCCATGGTCACCCACCTCGACGTCTATCCGACGCTCTGCGACCTCGGCGGGCGTCGGCATCCGCCCTGGCTTCGTGCAGGGCGACCTCGCTGCTGCCGCTGGTTCGGGGCGAAGTCGGACCGCCTCGCACGACGAGATCTTCGCCGAGGTCACCTTCCACGCCGCCTACGAGCCGCAGCGGGCGGTGCCGGACCGAGCGCTGGAAGTACATCCGCCGGTTCGACGACCGTCCGGGCCCGGTGCTGGCCAACTGCGACGACACCGCGACCAAGGACCTGCTCGTCGAGCACGGGCTGGGCGGACCAGCTGGTCGCTGCGCGAGCAGCTCTACGACCTTCATCTTCGACCCGCAGGAGGCCCGAAACGTGGCCGATGATCCGGCTACGTGCCGAAGTGCTGGCATCGCTGCGTGAGCGACTCGACGAGCTGGATGCAGGACTAGGCGACGCTCTGCGCCCGGGCGGGCTCGCCGATGATCTGCCGCAGGCGGCGGTAGAGGGCCGTGTCCGTGGCCCGCACGCCCGGTAGCTCGCGCCTGGTCGAAGCCTCGTGCTGGCGGACCGCCGCGGCGAGGGCGGAGAAGCGCCGCTCGGCGACGTTTCGCTCGCCGACGGGGTCCAGCTGACGTGGTCCTTCGAACATCCAAACGGGGGTCATGCGGGCCTCCTATCTTTCGCACTATCTTGAGCGAGTTAGTCAAGATAGCAGAGGAATCGGGGACGGTGTGCAACGCGGCGTTCCGTGCACGAGGGCTAACGCGTCTGCCAGACGCCGGGCTGACTGGCGATGTTGCGCACCGGCTCCGGGAGCTTGCCCGGCGACCACGTCGGCGAGGGTGACCGTCTCCAGGATCTCGCGGATGTTGGCGCGCAGCGCTATCCACACCTCCTGGAGGGGCTTGACGTCGTCCGGCGTAGTCGAGCTCGTCCGCGGGCTCGCCTCGCACCGTCGCGAGCGGGCCCTCGACGCCCCGGATGATGTCTGCGACGCTGATCGAATCAGCAGGCTTCGCCAGCCAGTAGCCGCCGTCGGTGCCGCGCCGGCTGTGGACGAGCCCTGCGTGCCGCAGCTCGCTGAGGATGTTCTCCAGGAAGCGCAGGGGGATGTCCTGGGAGGAGGAGACGATCTCGCCCTTCACCGGCGCATCCTCAGCGCCCGCGACGAGCTCGATCATCGCGCGAACGGCGTAGTCAGCTTTCGCCGAGACCCTCACCGAGCGGCATTCTCTCCGAACTAGGCGGACGGGGGCGGCTGGACCGTCTCGAGCACCACCTCGGCGGGGTCCTTGTCGGGCCGCAGACCCTTGTAGACGGGGGCGCGAAGCGTGCGAGCGGCCGTCCACTCCCGGAAGTCGATCTCGGCCACCAGCCGGGGCTCGACGAAGACGGCCTCCTTCGGAGGCTGTCGGCCCTCGAAGGGGCTCTCGGAGGTTCGCAACGGCTCGAGCTCCGCGGACAGCCGGTCGAGCTCCTCGTCGGTGAAGCCGCTGCCGACCCTTCCCGCGTAGCGCAGCGCGGCCCCCATCCTCGTCCTCCTCGTGATAGCCGACGAGGAGAGCCCCGAGCGTTCCGGCCCGCCGTCCCTTGCCGGGCAGCCACCCGCCGACGACCAGCTCCTGGCGCATCGTGTTCTTCACCTTGAGCCAGGCTCGGCTTCGACGACCCACGAGGTAGCGGCTGTCGAGCCGCTTGGCGACCAGCCCCTCGAGTCCACGCGCCTTGGTGAGTCGCAGGAGCGCCTCTCCCTCGCCGCGGTGACACGCCGGCGTCTGCCAGTTCGGCCCGTCGAGCTCGAGCTCCTCCAGCCGCTCGCGCCGTTCGGTATAGGCGGTGTCGACCAGGGAGCGTCCGTCGGCGTAGAGGAGGTCGAAGGCCATGTAGGTCACCGGGATGTCGGCCATCCGGCGGCGGACGGCCGCCTCGGAGCCGAGGTTCATGCGGCTCTGGAGCCGCTCGAAGCTGGGCTTGCCCTCGTCGTCGAAGGCGACGATCTCTCCGTCGAGCACCACTTCCCGTGAGCCGAGCTCGGCGGCGAGCGCGCGGAGCTCCGGATAGTGCGAGGTGATCTCGCGGAGCGTGCGGCTCTCGAGGCGCAGCCGTCCCGTCTCGCAGTAGGCGATCGCCCGCACGCCGTCCCACTTGATCTCGTAGGCCCAGCCGTCCTCGTCGCGGGGGAGGGTGGACAGGACCGCCAGCATCGGCTTGACGTGGCGGGGCATCGGCTCGTGGTCCGGATCCGCCGGCGGATCCATCCGGTGGATCATCCAGTTGTCCCCGTCGGTCTGAAACAGGGCGTACTTGCCCTGCACCCGCTCGCCGGCGAGGGTGGCGATCACCTCGTCGTCGCGGAATTTCTCGGCCTCGAACGTCCCCCGGTCCCAGATCTCGACGGTCCCGGCCGCCGTACTCGCCCTTGGGGATCTCGCCCTCGAATTCCAGGTACTCGAGCGGATGGTCCTCGGTGCGGACGGCCAGGCGGTTGTCCTTGGGGTCCTGTGGCACGCCCCGGGGAAGCGCCCAAGATGCGAGCGCGCCGTCGTGCTCGAGCCGCAGGTCCCAGTGAAGCCGACGCGCGTGGTGCTCCTGGACCACGAAGCGATTGCCCTTGGCCTTCGTCTGCCCGCGCTTGCGGCCGCGCGGTTCCGGGGTCTTGTCGAACGAGCGCTTGCGCTCGTAGTCGGTGGCCTTTCGCGGCGCCATCGGATCCATGGTAGGCGCGGGCGCCGGCCCCGCTCGCTGCCCGCCCGGCCCTCGGGCGTCAGTCGGTGGGTCGGTCGAGCGGGTGGAGGTCCGGGGTGCCGCCGTTCCAGACCTGGTCGGGTGCGGGGGGCCCGAAGCTGGGGGTGATCGCGCGGTCGTCGGCGCCGGCGCGGCGCATGTGCCGGTACCAGCGGTGATACAGGGGCGACGCCAGGACCGCGAGCGCCGTCAGGACGATCAGCCCCACGATCAGCCAGAGCTGCGCGCGCACCGGGGCCCAGCTGCCCGCGTCGATGGCGGCGACGCCGGCGAGGGCGACCGACAGCCCCATTCCCATGTAGTAGTCGAGCGGGAATCGCCAGATCCAGGGGACCTGGAACCACCAGACGTTCCCGCGGCGAAAGCGGCGCACCGTGTAGGCCGGATTCATCACGAACCAGATGTAGTCCCAGATCACCGCGAGGGCGAAGTAGATCGCGAGCTGGGACAGCTCGGCGCTGAGGCTCCAGTCCAGCCCGAAGGCGAACGGGAGGTGGACGATCACCAGCGGGATCGTGAAGGCGAACACGTGGTAGCCCGTCAGCGGCCGCTGTCCCATCGCCAGCCTGTAGACGCGGCCGGTACGGCCCCGCATCAGGTACCAGGTGGGCAGGCGCTCCGCCCAGCCGTGACCGCCCTCGATCTCGATCTCGATGCAGCCGAGCCCGAAGGCCCACAGCCACAGCAGGATGATGCGAGCGACGTCGAGGTTGTCGGTGATCACGAGATGCGCTCGCCAACTTCGGTCCGCCGCCCCGTCCTCCTTCCTGGATGGGGAAGGGGCGTCTTGTGGGCGTGCCAGCGTCTACAGTCAAATACGCCCTTGGGGGCGTGGCCCGAAGGTCGGGCTGCAGGCTTTTAATCTGCTGGTCTGGGTTCGATTCCCAGCGCCCCCACTGCCTTAGGTCTCGTGCTCCCGCACGTCGTCGAGCACCACGCGCCCCCCGATCTCGACCATCCCGTCCGGCAGCGGCTCGGCGACGATCTCCGAGCCGGCTCCCTGGCGGATGTCCAGGGTGCGTCGCAGCCGGCCCGCGAGCGCGACGGCGGCGGAGCCGGTGGCCTCGTCCTCCGGGATCCCGTAGCGGGCCGCGAAGACGCGCGCGCGGATGACGCCCGCCGCCTCGTCCTTCCAGGCCCAGACCGCGACCGCGTCCCGGCCGCCGGGCGCGCCATCGAGCCCTTCGACCTCGTCGGGGGATTCGAGCTGCATGAACTCCCAGTCGGGCGCCCACTCCGGACGACCCGCGGCAAACGTCAGCCCGCGCGCCTCGCGCACCGGGACCCTGCCGGCAGGGGGGTGGAGCTCCGTCGATCTCGCCGTGCGTGCGGGCGAGCAGCCAGGCCGTCCCCACCACCGGATGGCCCGCGAACGGGACCTCCTCGCCGGGCGTGTAGATCCGGATCTCGCCGCGCGCCGAGTCGTCGACGAACACCGTCTCGGCGAAGCCGAGCTCGGCGGCGATGTCCTGGCGGCGGGCGTCGGGGACCTCGCTCCCGGTCGAGGAACACGCCCAGCGGATTGCCGCCCGCGGCCGGGCCGCAGAAGACGCGAAGCACGTGCAGCTCGGCCATTCCCGCCGTCGAATTCAGTGGCGAAAGTGCCGCCGGCCGGTGAACACCATCGCGGCCCCCGCCTCGTTGCAGGCGGCGGTCACCTCTGCGTCCCGCACCGACCCCCCTGGCTGGATCAGCGCCGTCGCGCCCGCGTCGATCGCCTGCAGCGGGCCGTCGGGGAAGGGGAAGAACGCGTCCGACGCCACCGCGGACCCGGCGAGCAGCTCGGCGGCCTCGTCGCCCCGTGCGTCCCGCGCCTTCTCGATCGCGATCCGGACGGAGTCGACCCGGCTCATCTGCCCCGCTCCGATCCCCAGGGTGGCTCCGTCCTTGGCGATCACGATCGCGTTGGAGCGCACGTGCCGGCACACCTTCCAGGCGAACCACAGGTCCTCCCACTGGCGCTCGCCCGGGCTTGCCTCGGTGACCACCTGCATCGAGTCGCGCTGCTCGTCGACGCGGTCCGGGTCCTGCACGAGTAGGCCTCCGCGTACCCGCTTCACGTCCCGCTCGCGCGGCTCGTAGCTCCGCTGCTCGCCCGCCTCGAGGATCCGCACCGCCTCCTTCTGCTTGAGCACCTCGAGCGCGTCCTCGTCATACCCCGGTGCGATCAGCACCTCGATGAAGTGCTCGTGCAGCCGCTCGGCCAGCTCACGACCGATCGGGCGATTGAACGCGATCACCCCCCCGAAGGCGGACATCGGATCGCATGCCAGGGCCTTCTCGTACGCCGCGGTGGGCGTCTCGGCGACCGCGACCCCGCATGGATTGTTGTGCTTGACGATCACGCAGGCGGCCTGCTCGAACTCGTCCAGCAGCCGGCGCGCCGCATCGAGGTCCAGAACGTTGTTGAACGACAGCGCCCTTCCGTGGAGCTTCGCCACCCGCGAGAGCACATGCGAGCGCGTGCCCACCTCGACGTACAGCGCGGCGTTCTGATGGGGGTTCTCGCCGTAGGACAGGTCCATGAACTTCTCGTGCGCCATCACCCAGTGGCCGGGAAACGTCTCGTACCGCATGCCGAACCAGCGGCTGACCGCGCCGTCGTATCGCGCGGTGACAGCGAACGCCTCGTTGGCCAGCCAATGGCGGGTCTCCGCCGAGATCTCGCCCCCTGAATCCTCGAGCTCGGCGAGCACGGCGTCGTAGCTCTCCGGAGTCACCACCGCGGCCACGAACCGGTGGTTCTTCGCCGCCGCCCTGATCATCGTGGGTCCGCCGATGTCGATGTTCTCGACCGCGTCCTCCTCGCTCACGTCCCGGCTCGCCACCGTGCGCTCGAACGGATAGAGGTTCACGCACACGAGGTCGATCGGCTCGATCCCCTCCGCCTCGAGCGCCGCGATGTGCTCCGGGTTGTCGCGGACCGCCAGCAGGCCCGCGTGCAGGCGGGGGTGAAGCGTCTTCACGCGACCGTCGAGGATCTCGGGAGAGCCCGTGAGGTCGGACACGTCACGCACCTCCAGGCCCGCCTCGCGCAGCGCGGCCGCCGTTCCTCCGGTCGAGACGATCTCGATCCCCAGCCCGAGCAGCCCGCGGGCGAAGTCGACGATGCCGGTCTTGTCGGAGACCGAGATCAGCGCGCGACGCACCCTGATCGACCCGTCCCCCGGCACGGACGGCTGCTGGTCTGGTGCTTCGGTGGTGGGATCGGCCACTGCTATCGCCTCTCGACGTGAACGAGTCGCGGATTGTCGGCATCGATGCTGACCGCTCCGGCGGCGATCATGCGGATCGCCTCCGGAAGCAGCTCGTGCTCGACCCGGTGGATCGCCTCTTCCAGCTCGGGGCGGTCGCGAGTGTATGGCACCTCGATCGCCCGCTGCAGGATGATCGGCCCGGAGTCCACCCCCTCGTCGACGAAGTGGACGGTGACCCCCGTCACCGCGACGCCGTGCTCCAGGGCCTGCCCGATCGGGTCGAGGCCCGGGAACGACGGCAGCAGCGCCGGGTGGACGTTGACGATTCGCTCGCGGAATCGCCGGACGAACCCGGCGGAGAGCAGCTCCATGTAGCCGGCCAGGACGATCAGGTCCACGCCGAGTGCCTCGAGCCAGTCGGCGATCGCGGCGTCCCTTTCGGCGCGATCGCCATGCTCGCTTCGTTCGAACACCCGCGTCTCCACCCCGGCATCGCGCGCGCGCTCCAGCGCCATCGCGCCGGGCTTGTTGGAGGCCACCGCCGCGACCTCGACGCCGTCGCGCCCGTGGAGCCGATCGAGGATCGCCTGCAGGTTGGTGCCGGTGCCGGAGACGAGGACCGCGATGCGAAACGCTCTCACCGGCCCACCTCTCGGGGTGCCAGGCCGCGCAGACGCTCGAAGGCCCGCTCCAGAGAGCTCGACACGTCGGACTCCGACGTCCCCAGGCGGCGCGCGATCGCCTCTTGGTCGAGCCCCTCCTGGACACGGAGGACGAGGGTCTCCATCGCGGCCTCGTTCAGCCCGGCGCGCTCTGTGGCGACATCGGCCGGATAGATGGCGAAGAAGGTGACCCCATCGGGTCCGAGCGTCAGCACGTGCACGTCGACGCCGCCGCGGACCTCGACGCCGCTTCCGCGCCCCTTCCCGGTCATGTGGACGAGGGCCACGACGCTGTCGCCCGCATCGAGCAGCTCGACGGGCTCCGCCGAGAGCTCCCCCCAAGCCTCGCGGAACTGCTCCATCCAGCGCTCCACCTGATCGCGCCCCCGATAGGGGCCCGGCTCCGGGAGTCGCGGATGCCCGTGCCACTCGATGTCCGGGGCGAATGCGGCGACGACCCGTGTCGAGGTCGCCGCCGTTCCACGCTTCGTAGTGACGGCGAACGAACTCTACGTTCTCGCTGGACACCTACGCGCGGAGCGGGTCACGGCGCCGCCGGGACGACGGCGATCTCCTCGAGAGCGAACTTGCCGTTCCCCTCGCCGCCATCCCCGAGCGGGTAGCGACCCGTGAAGCACGCGTCGCAGTGGTGCGCTGCGGGCGTCCCGACCGCCTCGTATACGCCCTCGATCGAGAGATAGGCGAGCGAGTCGGCCCCGAGCTCGGCGGCGATCTCGTCGATGGAGCGCCCGTGAGCAACCATCTCCTCGCGGGTCGACATGTCGATCCCGTAGTGGCAGGGGTGGCGGATCGGCGGCGAGGAGATCCTCAGGTGCACCTCCCTCGCCCCGGCGTCCTTGAGCATGCCCACGATCTGGCGGGTGGTGTTGCCCCGCACGATCGAGTCGTCGACCACCACCACCCGCTGGTCGGCGACGATCTCGGGCAGCGGGTTGAACTTCATCCGCAGCCCGCGCTTCCGGAGCTCCTGTCCGGGCTGGATGAACGTCCGGGCGACGTAGCGGTTCTTGATCAGCCCGTCGTCCTGGGGGATGCCGGAAGCCCTGGCGAACCCGTTCGCCGCCGGATTGCCGGAGTCCGGCACCGAGATGACCAGGTCGGCATCCACCGGAGCCTCCCGCCACAGGATCTCGCCCATCCGGCCGCGCACGTGCTGGAGCACCCGTCCCTCGAGCCTGGTGTCCGGCCGGGAGAAGTAGATGTGCTCGAACACGCACCGCGCGGGTCGCTCGGAGGGAACGACCTGGCGGGCCTCGATCCCGTCCTCCGTCAACGAGATCGCCTCGCCGGGGGTCACCTCCCTCATCAGCTCGGCCCCGATGATGTCGAACGCGCAGCTCTCCGAGGCGATCACGTAGCGGTCGCCCAGCTTGCCGATGGACAGCGGCCGCACGCCGGCGGGGTCCCGGAAGGCCACCACGGCGCGCTTCGTCATGACCACGGTCGAATACGCGCCACGAAGCCTGGGCATGACCGCCGCGACGGCATTCTCGATCGGTCGCGCCTCCTCCACCGAGAGCAGCGCGGCGATGATCTCCGAGTCGGACGTCCCGCGAAACCGGACACCGCGTTCCCGTAGCTCGTTGTGGAGCTCGACCGCGTTGGTCAGGTTCCCGTTGTGGGCGAGTGCCACCTCACGCCCGTCGTCGCGCCAGACCGGCTGGGTGTTCTCCCACGATGCCCCGCCCGTGGTCGAGTAGCGAACGTGGCCGATCGCCATGTCCCCCTCGAGCGCGCGCAGCTTCCCCTCGTCGAAGACCTGGGACACGAGCCCGGTGTCGCGCAGGGTGGTGATGTGACCGCCCTCGCAGGTGGCGATGCCGGCCGACTCCTGGCCGCGGTGCTGCAGTGCGTAGAGGCCGAAGTAGGCCAGCCGCGCGACCTCGTGGCCGGGCGCGTAGACGCCGAAGACCCCGCACTCATCGCGCGGGCCGTCGCGGTCCGGAAGAGGCCGCTCGGTGGAGTTCATGAGGGCTTCGCTGCTTGGGATCGAGCTTGCGAGGCAGGCGGCGACCGCCTGCAACCGCAGGGTAGCAACGGGCCCGGATCAGCCCTTCCCGCGGCGCCTATTCGCAGAAGGGCCGCCCGTCCACCCGCTGGTCGCGGCCGCGAATCCCGGCGCAGTGGCGGAGCCGGTCCAGTCGCGACTCGAGCTCGGTCTGGGAGGCGTTGCCCGGGCAGTTCACCGGCTTGCCCCCGAAGCAGAGGTTGTGGAGCTCGTACGGATCCCGCTTGCGGTTGTAGCGCTCGACCTGGTCGGCCGGCACGCACTGGCCCGTGGCCGGGTCGGCGACCCGGGTGTGCTCCACGTACGTCGTGTCTCGGGTGAGGATCCCGGCGAACTGGCACGTCGCGTACTTGCCGGGTCCGGGGCCTTGTACTCGGTCAGCAATCCGCGCTGCCGTGGCCACTTTCCGGATGGCTTCAGCAGCGGCCTCAGCGAGCGCCCGTCCATCGTCCGGCAGGGCCCGCTGGGCGGGCACGGCTGCCCATGGGCGAAGCTGAGGATCGTCGGCGCGAGATCGATGTTGGCGACCGGCTTGAGCACGTTTCGCACGGGGCGTCCGCCGTTCAGATATCGCCTCGGCGCGCTGATCACGAGCGGTAGATGCAGCGCCTCCTGGTAGGGGAACACCTTCCCCTTGGCGATCCGGTGCTCGCCGTAGAACTGCCCGTTGTCCGAGATGAAGATGAACACCGTGCGCCCGAGCAGGCCCGCGTTCTTGATCGCCTCGTAGACCCGGGCGACGCCACGGTCCACTCCCTTCGTGGCGGCGAGGGCGCAGCGCCAGCGCCGACGGACGCGGTTCGTTGCGCCTCGATCCAATCTGGGCGCCGAGCTCAGGAAGGGCGGCTTGTCGCGCATGTCCCGCTCGTTGTAGGAGGGGGGACGCGGCAGCGGGGCGTTCTTGAACGCACCCTCGTCCTGGGGCTCTGGGATCGGCACGTGCCCGCATTTGCCGAAGGGGTCCTTCTGGCCGGCTACGTGCGGCGCGGGCTCGTCCAGCTGCAGGTACATCGGGATTGCCTGGGACGCCCAGTCGCGAATCAGCTGAACCGCCTTCTGGGTCGCGACGTGGGTGGCGTTGGCCTGGCGGCTCTCCCCGCGATGGACGACCGACCCGTTCACGTACATGTCGTAGTCGTAGTACCGGGTGCCCGCCAGATAGCTGTACCACTGGTCCCAGCCGGGCGGCACCGTCGAGGGGGGGCGGGCGAAGTTCTGGTAGCCGTTCATGAACTTGCCCACGTGAAAGGTCAGGTAGCCGGCCTGTTGCAGCCACACGGGAAGCACGTTGCCCTTGTCGACCAGGCCGGGATAGCCCACGCCGTTGGACGTCACCCCGTCGTTGTGCGCGTACTGGCCCGTGATCAGTGACGCTCGGGACGGGCAGCACTGCCCGGTGGTGGCGATGTAGTTGCGGAACATCGTGCCGTGTCGCGCGAGCAGCCGCATCGTGTTCGGCATCGTCTCGGCGTTGAACTGGCCCAGCGTCTGATCGTCAGCCTGGATCACGACGATGTTCGGCGGGCCGCCCACGGCGTCGGCGACGCCGGTGCCCACCCCGTGCGGCGCCGACGCCGACAGGCCCACGCAGGCGGCCGCGAACAGGCTGGCCGCGACGAGCGCGAGCCTGCGAGACGAGCGAGTTGAGATCGATGACCGGCTCGGATGCATGGAGGCGGGGGCGGCGCTGTAAGCGATCGCTCGAGGACGATGCTGGTCCCTGCCACCGCGCCCGCGAGCCGGGGATGCTAGCGAACGCCTGTAAACCCCTCAGGCGGGCTGGAGCGAGCGCCACGCGCGCTCGGCCGCATCGAGCGGGAGGGACACCTCGGCCTCGGCCGCCGAGATCGCGATCCGATCGCCCGTCGGCCCGCCCGATGAGCATCACGTCGACGCCCCGCTTGTGCCCGGTGGCGGCGAGCGCCTCCAGCTCGTCCGCTCGGCCGGCGACGCAGATCCCGCCGATGCCCTCGCCGAACAGGCAGGCCTCGCCCGACGCGCCGCGTGCCTCCACCAGCCCGTCGAGGTCGACGCTCACGCCCACCCCGCCGTGGATGGCGCACTCCGCCAGCGCGCAGGCCAGGCCACCGTCGCTCACGTCGTGAGCCGCAACCACGACCCCGGCGCGGACGGAGTCGCACACGAGCTCGATCGCCTCGCGCACAGCGCCGATCGATGCGCCCGGGAGTCCGAGGTCGAGGTCGCCGCGAAGCTTGGCGAGCTCCGAGCCGGCGAGCGATGGGGCGAAGGGTCCGACCAGGGCAAGCGAATCGCCCTCGGTCAGCCCGATCCCCGGGGCGCGAGCCGGGTCGGGAAGCTCGCCGACCATTCCCACGACAGGGGTGGGGTAGATCGGTCCCTCATCGGTCTCGTTGTAGAGCGACACGTTCCCGCCGACGACCGGCACGTCGAGCGCCTCACACGCGTCGGCGAGTCCCTGCACCGAGCGGTCGAGCTGCCAGGCGACGTGAGGTCGCTCGGGGTTCCCGAAGTTGAGGCAGTTCGTCAATCCAAGCGGCCGGGCTCCAACGCAGGCGAGGTTCTGGGCGCACTCGAGCACGGCCTCGATCGTCCCTCGGTACGGATCGCAGGCGACGCGACGCCCGTTGCCGTCGATCGACATGGCGATCGCCGAGCCGGTCTCCTCCAACCTCAGCACGGCCGCGTCCGCCGCCTCCGGCCGGCGCACGGTCCGCGATTGCACGATCGAGTCGTACTGCTCGAACGCCCATCGCTTCGAGGCCACGTTCGGAGATGCGAGCAGCGCGGCCAGGATGTCGTTCGGCTCGGCATCGCGATCGAGCGCGACGCCGTTCCCGTACAGCCAGCGATCCGACTGCTCGGGCTCCAGGTCATAGAGCGGGCATTCGTCGACCAGCGCTGAAACCGGCAGGTCGGCCACCACCTCGTCGTCGCGGGTGACTCGGACCGAGCCGTCGTCGGTGACCCGGCCGATCGTGGCAGCGCCGGTCTCCCAGCGCTCGCAGACCGCCATCACCTCGTCCGTGCGGGCGGGGTCGATCACCGCGAGCATCCGCTCCTGGGACTCCGAGATCATGATCTCGAACGCCTCCATCCCGGGCTCGCGAAGCGGCACGCGGTCAACGGCGATCTCGACTCCGACACCCCCGCCCGCCGCCATCTCAGCTGCGGACGACGTAAGGCCTGCGGCGCCCAGGTCCTGAAGGGCGACCAGCAGCCCGCGATCGAGCAGCTCCAGGCAGCACTCCATCAGCTTCTTCTCCTCGAACGGGTCTCCGATCTGCACGCTGGGACGCTTCTCTTCGCCGTCAGCGAGCTCAGCGGAAGCCAGCACCGAGGCGCCGCCGATCCCGTCGCGACCGGTGGAGGCCCCGAGCAAGACGATGGAGTTGCCGGGCCCGGCGGCGGCCGAGCGGACCATGCGGTCGGCTCGGGCCAGCCCGACGCACATCGCGTTCACCAGGCAGTTCCGCTCATAGGGCGGCTCGAAGTAGATCTCGCCCCCCACGGTCGGCACCCCGATCGAGTTCCCGTAGTGGCCGATGCCGGCGACCACGCGGTCGAGCAGGTAGGCAGACCGTTCGGAGGAGAGCTCGCCGAAGCGAAGGGAGTCCAGGACCGCGATCGGCCGGGCGCCCAGCGCGAAGACGTCGCGGAGGATGCCGCCCACCCCGGTCGCCGCTCCCTGGAAGGGCTCCACGGCGCTCGGATGATTGTGCGACTCGACCTTGAACGCGATCGCCATGCCCTCGCCGACGTCGACGGCGCCGGCGTTCTCGCCGGGGCCGAGCAGAACCCGAGGCCCCTCGGTGGGCAGCCGGCGCAAGAGCTTTCGCGAGTGCTTGTAGGCGCAGTGCTCGGACCACAGCAGCGAGAACATCGCGAGCTCGACCCCATTCGGGGCGCGGTCGAGCAGCTCGCAGATCCGGTCGTACTCCGAGTCGGTCAGCCCGAGCTCGCGGTGCGGTGCCTGGCCCGCGACGGTCACCTCGCCAGTATCACCGAGCGCACGGCGGGCGCGTCGATCGACTACGCCGGGGACATGAGCGCGCGGCGCGCCAGTTCATCCCAGAGCTCGAGCGCCTCGCCGAGAACCACCTGGGAGCGCCACTCCTCCACGTCGTGGGCGACCAGGTCCCGATCGAAGAAGCTCGACTCCGCCCGGCCTTCCAGCCCGTGGAAGGCGAGCGCCGCGCGGACCTGTGCGTCCAGCTCCGAATGGCGGTCGAAGTCGATCACCGGGAACGGCTCGGCCTGGAGCTCGGAGAGGAGGGCGCGGTTGTAGGTGGTCCACAGCTGCTCCCACTCCACGGCGGACAGCTGCGGATGGCGGTCGCCCCGCTCCCGGGCCCGCCGCTCGAGCGACCTGCGGACGGCGACCGGATTGCGAATCACCCCGATCGGCTTCGGGTCGAGGTCACGCCAGAGCTCGAGGAGCAGGAGCATCCTGGGATCCTTGACCCCGATCGTCCGGCCCGAAATCGTGCCGAGGATCTCGTCCCGCCTCCTGAAGTCGCCCCGCTCGAGGCGCGGGTCGAGCGGCGGCTTGGACCACGAGCCCCCGTTTCGCTCGAGGATCGAGTTGTGCAGGCGATTGAGGTCCCTGATCTCGCGATTGCCGCGAGCGTTGAAGCGAGCCTGCTCGGAGACGGGCCCCAGCTCCACGCCGTGCTCCTCGAGCATCCCGGCGGTCGCCGAGGTGCCGCTGCGGTGCATGCCGAGCACCGCGACGACGGTCTTGCGCCGCAGCGCCCTCATCGGATTTAATCTAGCGCCCGAACGCCCGCGCCGCCGGGGCCACGCACATCGCGCCGCCCACCCTGTGAGACTCGATCCCGCCGCGGCCCGCGTCCAGTCCCGATGATCCACATAGCGACCGTGCACTGGCGCTCCGACCGCTGGATAGACATCCAGCTTCGCTATCTGGAGCGAAACCTCGATCAGCCCTATCGCGTCTATGCGTGGATCGACGAGGGGATGAGGGGCCAGGCGAGCAAGTTCTTCTACGCGACCGATGTCGCCGTGGACCGCCACGAGCTCAAACTGACCCTGTTGGGCGACCTGGTCGCGCACGCCGCGGCGGACGACGAACAGATCATGTTCATCGACGGGGACGCGTTTCCGATCGCCCCGATCGGCCCGTTCCTGCGCGACAAGCTCGAGCGCTACCCCCTGGTGGCGGTCCGACGGGACGAGAACAACGGCGATCCCCAGCCTCATCCGTCCTTCTGCGTCACGACCGCCGGGTTCTGGCGTGACCTGCCCGGAGATTGGCGCCGCGGGCACACCTGGACCAATCCGCAGGGCAAGCAGGTGACCGACGTCGGAGGCAACCTGCTCGGGCTCATCGAGGACGCCGGAATCGAGTGGTACCCGATGCTCCGCACCAACAGGGTGAACCCGCATCCGCTCCAGTTCGGGGTGTACGAGGACCTCGTCTACCACCATGGGGGCGGCTTTCGGCTGACCGCCGGAGGGCGACTGTGGAGGGCCTCGGTCGAGGACAAGCTCAACTCGAGCCTGCGTGGCCGGCTGGCCTCGCGCCTCCCCGCGGATGGGATCGGAGGGCGAATCCGCAAGCGAATCGACCCGCTGCGACGCTACCGGAGAACGCTCGGCGTGGAGCTCGCGAGGGTAAACGAGCAGGTCTTCGAGCTGATCCAGCGCGACGACGAGTTCTACCGCCAGCTGATCGAGCCCGAGCGCGGGGGCGAGCTGACGGAGCTCCGCGCGCCGGTGCTGCTGGAGGACGCCAACCAGCTGTCGGCTACACGCTGAGCGGCGCCGGCCGGGCGCTCGAGGCGGCGCCGGCGAGCGAGCGGAAGATCGCCAGGCCGTCGTCGGACCCGGTGAGCGGGTCCACGGCGTGCTCGGGATGGGGCATCAAGCCCCATCACGTTCCCCCGCTCGTTGACGACCCCGGCGATCCCGCGCACGGAGCCGTTGGGGTTGTGGCCCTCCGCGTAGCGGAGAACCACCCCGCCCCCGGCCTCGAGGGCCTCGAGCTGATCCTCGGGCGCGAAATAGCGCCCGGACTCGTGCTTGACGGGGATCGAGAGCCGCTGTCCCGGCTCGGTCCCGCGGGTGAACGGCGTCTCGGCGTTCTCGACCACCACGTCCACCTGTCGCGAGACGAAGCGAAGCGAGTCATTCGGCAGCAATGCCCCGGGCAGCAGCCCGGCCTCGCAGAGCACCTGGAATCCGTTGCAGATCCCGAGCACCGCGCCCCCGGCATCGGCGTGAGAAGCGACCGCCTCCATCGCCGGAGCGAACCGGGCGATCGCTCCCGCCCGCAGGTAGTCGCCGTACGAGAACCCTCCCGGGACCACGACGACGTCCACGTCCTCGAGGTCGGCGTCGGTGTGCCAGACGAGGCGCACATCCCCGACCCTGCTGCAGGCGAGGAGCGCATCACGATCGTCGCAGCTTCCCGGGAACTGCAGAACCCCGAACTTCAATCCGGGCCCCCCGTACCGTCGGACAGCTCGATCTCGTAGTCCTCGATCAGCGGGTTGGCGAGCAGCTTCTCGCAAAGGTCCGCCAGGCCGTCCGGCGTCGTCGCCTCGAGCTCGACGAGGCGCCCCACCCGAACGCTCGAAACGCCCTGGAAGCCGAGTGCCGGCAACGCGCGCTCGATCGCCTTGCCCTGAGGGTCGAGAATCCCCTCTTTGGGCCTGATCAGGATCCTCGCCTTCACCCGTCCAACTTAGTGGTCTGGACGGCGACGAGCCGGAAGCCGCGGCCGCATCCGCCACCAGCGACTCCTCTCCACTTTCTCGAGCCGCCTCGAGCGGCGTTCCAGGCGCCTGGAGCGGCGTTCGAGCGCGCGAAGCTCCTGTCTCGATTCCTTCAGCCGGGCGCGGAGCCCCTTCAGCTCGCGGGCATCGCGGTGCCGCTTGCGCTTCTTGGAGGCGACCGTCTGCATGTAGCGGCTGATCACGTACATCCCGTCCTCGCGCAGCTCCGCGAGCGCGGCCTCGCGCCGCTCCTTGGGCCAGGCGCGGGACCCCGGGGGGGCTCCGCCTTCGGTGAGCGCGTCCGGGCAGGCGCGCAGATAGTCGCGGAGGTCGGTCTCTTCGACCAGCCATCCCTCCGCCAGCCCGGTCTCGACGGCCTCGTCGTCGAGCAGGAGGTTCGCGAACACCTGATCGAGACGTCCGGCCCTGTACGCCTCATACAGCGCTCGCGTCTCCTCGTTGCGTTCCCACATCTGGTTGTGGTCGGCGATCGCGATCTTCTTCCGGTACTGCTCGAACGAGCGCAGTGGGAAGTGGAGAGCGGCGATCGGAAACTCGGGAGCGAACACGAGATCGAGCTCCTGTTCCTCCTTGTGCGTCGCTTCGATTCTCAGCGCCGGCTTTCCCACCAGTCCGCTTCGCGGCGGCTCGTCGCGCTTCACCCAGAGGTCGATCGGGTGAGCGGACCACAGCTTGATCCCTGGATGGGTCCGATGGGCCGTCTTGGGGGGCCGCCTGAAGCGCGACTCCCGGATCGTCAAGCGCTCCGAGAACGACCCCGGCCCATCGGGGCGCGGGATGAACTCCGTCCGCGGTATCAGCACGGCCCCCTGATTCTCGGGGATGCGTTCGAACGTCTCCTTGAGGTCGCCGTCGACAGGCCACCAGAACTCGTCGGCGTCGTTGTGGAAGACCCAGTCGGCGCCCATCTCGTAAGCGAGCCGGCCGATCTCCGTGTTGCCCTTCCGCTGGATGGACAGCATCGTGCCGGGCCGGTGAAGCAGCGTCAGCATCCCGGCTCGCTCGTAGCGCTCGAGGATCTCCACCGTCCCATCGGTGGAGCCGTTGTCGAGCACGATGAAGAGGTCCACGCCCTGCGCTCGGTGATAACGGAGGTTGTCCTCGATGATGTCCGCCTCGTTCCGGACGATCAAGGTCATCGCGAGCTTCATGCGATGGGGTCGTCACCCGCCGGGGCGCCGTTGCCTCGCCGCAGTCGGCGCCGCCACTTCTTCCCTCCCCTCCTCAGGCGGTTGGTGATGAACCGGTACCGCGGCCGCATTCGCCACCACGCGCTGCCCTCGATGTCCGCGAGGCGCTCCTGGGCGCCCCGCGCCTCTCTGCGCAACTGACGGTCGCTCAGCCGCCGGTAGGCGATCGTCTGGAGGTAGCGGCTCAGCGTGTACATGCCGTCCGCCTCCAGCTCAGCCAGCTCGTGCTCGCGCCGCTCGTCCGACCAGCCCAGAACGTCGGCCAGCGGCCCCGGCCCGTCCTTGCCGTCCAGCGGATCAGGGCACGCTCGCAGGTAGTCCCGAAAGTCCGTGTCCTTCACGAGGTGCCCCGCGTCGATGCTGCTGGCGATCTCGTCGTCCTCGAACACCATCTCGCTGTAGATGTCCCCGAGCCGCCCCTCCCGATAGGCCTCTCGCACCCGGCGCGCCTCGTCGTCGCGGCCCAGGTCGCTGTTGGCGACCGCGATGCCGACGAGACGCGTGTACTGCTTCAGCGAGCGGACCGGGAAGTGGAGGACGCCGATCGAGAAGTTCGGAGCCAGGAGGAGTTCGAGCTCGGTCGCCTCCGAGTGCGCCTCGCGGGCCCGGCGGACGGGTCTGCCGACGAGGCCGTCGCGTGGCGAGGTGCCGTGGTCGATCCAGATGTCCACCGGGTGGGGCTGCCTGATCGAACTCGCGGATGCGTGCGGTGCCCGATCTTCGGCGGGCGGCGAAAGCGGGCCTCCCGCACCGTGAGGCGCTCCGGCCAGAAGTCCTCACCGGCCCGGGCGACGAACTCCGTCCGCGGAGCGGAGACCAGGCCGAAGCGCTCGGGCACAGCCGCCAGCGCCTCCTTGAGGGTGCCCGACAGCGGCCACCAGAACTCGTCGTGGTCATCATGGATCACCCAGTCGGCGCCCCGCTCGTAGGCCTTGCGGGCGAGCATGGTTCGGCCTTCGGACCACACCTGACGGGCGTCCCCCTCGATGTGGAACAGCTCGACCATCCCGGCCTCGCGGTACGGCTCGAGGATCTCGAGCGTCCGGTCCGTCGATCCGTTGTCGCCGATCAGGAACAGGTCGACGCCCTGCGCCCGGTGAAAGCGCAGGTTGGTCTCGATCAGGTCCTCGGCGTCGCGGACCAGGATGGTCATCGCAAGGCGCATGGCCTACACCACCTCTAGTCGTTGTCGCGACCGGCGGAAACGATCGCCTCGGTCGCCTCCAGCATGCTGCCAAGGCCCGCGCGGAGCTCGACCGCCGGCTCCCACCCGATCTCCTCCCGAATCCGCCCCGTGTCCGCCAGCGTCCGGCGAACGTCGCCGGCCGCCTCCCTGCCGTAGTGCACGTCGAGGGTGCGGCCGCTCAGCTCCTCCAGGATCTCCACGGACTCCCGGAGTGTCGCCTCGCCTCCGCCGCCGACGTTGTAGACGGCTCCCGGGATGCCCTTCCGCATCGCGAGGGTGGTGGCGGCGACGGCGTCCTGAACGAAGGTGAAGTCCCGCGACTGGCGGCCGTCGCCGAACACCTCGAAGGCAGTGCCCGCCATCAGCGCGTCCACGATCCGCGCGAAGGCCATGTCGGGCCGCTGCCTGGGACCGTAGACCGTGAAGTAGCGGAGCGCCACGTACTCGAGCCCGAAGTTGCGAGAGTGGGCGCGCAACAGGTGCTCGCAGGTCAGCTTGGTGACCCCGTACGGCGACACCGGAGCCGGCTGCGCGTCCTCTCGAGTCGGATACGCGAGAGCGTCCCCGTATACGGACGAGGAGGATGCGAACACGAGCCGGAGCCCGCGCCGGGCTGCACACTCGGCGATCTTGTGCGTGGCCATGACGTTGTCGTGGAGGTAGGGCTCGAACCCGTCCCCCCAGCTCGCGCGCACGCCGGGGCGGGCGGCGAGGTGAAAGACGCCCTCGACCCCCTCCAGCGCCGCGTCCGGCGGGGGGCCCGATCCCAGATCGTGCTCGATCAGCTCGAAGCCCGGATCCGACCGTGCCGTCGCGAGCGCCGCCTCCTTGCGGTCGCGGGGGTAGTAGTCCGTGAAGGCGTCGACGCCGACGACCTCGCACCCCTCGGCGAGCAGCGCGTCGACCAGCGTGGACCCGACGAATCCCGCACAGCCCGTGACCAGGTAGCGCGACACCGGCGGAACGATAACCAGCCGACTAGCCGCCGCGGCGGGAGAGGGCGCGTCGCAGGCGTGTCCAGGCGCGAAGCCGTCCACCGCCCGCCCGCCCGCGGATGCGGCCCTCGCGCGCCTGGGCCGCGTCTCGCTGTTCGATCACCTTCGCGAGCCGCTCGCGGTTTCGGTCCCGGTTC
This sequence comes from uncultured bacterium, assembly GCA_963772345.1. Taxonomy (GTDB): domain Bacteria; phylum Actinomycetota; class Thermoleophilia; order Solirubrobacterales; family 70-9; genus AC-56. The sequence goes on from CAVYXB010000008.1 coordinate 80,038, forward strand.
ACCATCAGCCAGCGGCTGGTTCGGGCCAATGTGTGCATCGCGTCGAACTCCAGCTCCGCGCGGTCGCGCCGAAGCTCCTCCGGCGAGGGCTCGACCCGCCGCGACCCGGAGGCGCCCCCGTCGAGAGGATCAGGGCAGGTCTCCAGCAGGCGGGCGAACCGCTCGTCAACCACCAGCCGGCCCTGGCGCGAGCCCTTCCTGGACGTCGGACTCCTCGAAGATCAGCTCGCGGTAGAGCTCGGAGAAGCGGCCCTGCTCGTAGTGCTCCCGCAGCCGCTTGAAGCGCCCCCGATCCGGGAACATGCCCTCGAAGATCGCGATTTGGGTGCGTCGCTTGAACTGCGCCGAGGACCGGACTGGAAAGTGGAGGATCCGTACCGGCCACCACGGCGCCCAGGTGAGCCGCGTCTCCTCCTCCGGCCACGAGCTCACGCCCAGCTCCCGGTTTCGGACCACGCGGTGAACCGGCCGTCCCGGCGGCCTGACGCTGTCCGCGACGTCGCCGGACGGGCCCAGCGCCGCGACGTCATGCGGCCCTCTGTCGAGCATCACGACATCCGGGTCGGCGCGGTGGGCCACCTTGGGCTGATATCGCGCCCGAGCCTCGCGAATGGTCAGCCGGTCCGCGAACGAGCCCGGGCCGTCCGGCCGGCCGATGAACTCGCAGCGCGGCGCGATCAGGACCCCGTAGCGCTCGTCAACCGCGCCGAGAACCTGCTTCAGGGTGCCCTCGATCGGGCCACCAGAACTCGTCGGCGTCGGTGTGCACGACCCAGTCCGCGTCGTGCTCCGTGGCCGCCAACCGCGCCATCTCGGTCATCCATCGAGCCCCCTCCTCGCGGTAGTCCATGTCGGGGGCCCGGATCACGGTGAGCAGTCCGGCTTCCGCGTAGCGGGTGAGAATGTCCACCGTCTCGTCGGTCGAGCCGTTGTCGGTGACGATGAAGTGGTCGACGCCGAGCGCGTGATGAAAGCGCAGGTTGTGCTCGAGGACGTCTCCCTCGTCCCGGATCTTGAACGCCATCGCGACGCGCGGGCCTGGGCTCTCGGGCGGCTCGGGCAAGGGCGGGATTGTATGGACGGCCCCACCAGGTGCTAGGAATGAGCGGCGTGAGGCTGTTCATGACCCTGCTCCTGCGTGACGAGGAGGACATCGTCCGGGAGAACCTCGACTTCCACCTGGCGCAGGGAGTGGATCGCGTGATCGTCACCGACAACGGGTCCGAGGACCGGACGGTCGAGATCCTGCGCGAATACGAGGCACGCGGGGTCGTGCGGCTGCTGATCGAGCCGACCGACGACTACTCGCAGGGCCGCTGGGTGACGCGCATGGCCCGGCTCGCGGCGGAGGAGGGTGCCGACTGGGTGATCAACAACGACGCCGACGAGTTCTGGTGGCCTCGCGCCGGCACGCTGCGATCGACGTTCGAGGAACTGTCGGAGGAGATCGGAGTGGTGGTGGCGCACCGGACCAACTTCGTGCCGCGCGCAGAGGACGGACGCCCGTTCTGGGAGCGGATGACGCTACGCGAGCGCGAGTCGCTCAACCCTCTCGGCAAGCCGCTGCCGCCCAAGGTCGCCCACCGCGCTCATCCCGAGATCACGGTCGTGCAGGGAAACCACCGGGTCGAGGGGGCGGAGCTGGGGGAGAAGCTCGATGACGGGTCCATCGAGATCCTCCATTACCCGATGCGCACGTACGCCCAGTTCGAGAACAAGATCGTCAAGGGCGGGCGTGCCTACGCCCGTAATCGGGAGCTCCCGCACCGCACCGGCCGCACGTGGCGGCGCCTCTACGAGGTCTGGGAAGGGGGCGGCCTTCGCGATCACTATGCGGAGCAGATCGCCGGCGAGGACGATCGCGAGGACCTGCTCGAGGACACCAGGCTGCGGGACTACCTGCGCGAGCTGAGCGCCGCGCTCAGCTGAGCGCGGCCGCGGGGGCGCTCGGGGTGCGGCCCTCGCCCGCGACGCTCGGCCACAGCGAGAGGTCGATCTCCGGGCAGAGCTCCGCGAGCCGCGCCGAATCCTCCCGATAGCGCTCCGCGAGCTCGCCGCCGAGGCTCGGCTCGAGCTGGGGCGTGCCGCGCCCGGCCTGCCGATGCTTCAAGAGGCGTTCCGGCGGCTCGGGCATGGGCTCGACCCCGACGAACCGCCAGGTGCGCTCCATCTCCGCGACCGGGTCGCGGACGCAGCGCTCGAACTGGAGCACCAGCACCTGCTCGCGAGGGAAGAACTCGAACACGTGGCGGAGCTGCTGGTGGTAGAAGCCGCGCCAGGTCGCGTCACCGAGGGACGGCAGCCGCACCCGGTCCCCGCGCTCCTCCGCCATCCGCTGCAGCCTCGCGACCGCCGAGCGGTAGCGCGCCACCGGATCCCTGAACATGACGAGGATCCGGGCGTCGGGAGCGGCCCGGTGGAGGAGGGGGATCGACCAGAAGTCGGCGACGTAGCGCGGCGTCCACTCCCCCACGAGCTGCCCTGGCGGGCGGGGAAACAGCGAGGCGTACTCGGATGCGATGTCGTCGGGGGCGTCGCCGCGCCAGAAACGGTCGAAGTAGTGGACCTCCTTCCCGAGCGGTGAACGCCTGATCTGCGGGTGGCGGCGCATCGAGTCGTACCACCAGCTGGTCCCACAGCGCTGCGAGCCGATCCCCACGTACGTGGGTGGGCCCGTCTCCCATCCCCGCGGGCATTTGGGGATCTCGAGGGGCTCGTTCCAGGGCCTCAGGCGGTCCACAAGACGTGTAAGAGTAACGGCGCCCATGGGACTGCTCGATCGCATCCAAAGGCGGGGCCGGCGGGACCCGCGACGGGCTCCGGCGCCATTCGTGGTCGGGATCGCACGCTCCGGCACCACGCTTCTTCGCCTGATGCTGGACGCACATCCGGAGCTGACGATCCCGCCGGAGACGCATTTCTTGCCCAGGCTGTTCAACCACTTCAACCGCTGGGTCAAGGAGGGGGTGGAGGGCGTCGAGCTCCGCGACCGCGCCATGGAGCTGATCACCAGTCACCCCCGATGGGGCGACATCGACCTCGACCCCGAGCAGGTTCGGAGCCGAATGGCCGAGCACGACCCGCTGACCGCCGGCGATGCCGCCCGCTCCCTCTACGAGGCCTACGCGGCACACGTGGGAAAGCCGCGCTGGGGCGACAAGTCGCCTCCCTATACCTGGAAGGCGAAGCGGATCCAGCGGGAGCTGCCAGAGGCGCACTTCATCCACCTGATTCGCGACGGACGCGACGTGGCCCTGTCGCTGAGCGAGGTGAGCTGGGGGCCGGGCGACGTTCAGGCGGCGGCCGCCAAGTGGGTCGACGAGCTGAGCCGTGCGCGCGAGCGCGCGCGCCGGCTCGCCCCCGACACGTACATGGAGCTTCGCTTCGAGGACCTGGTGGCGGACCCCGAGCCCTTCCTGCGGCGAATCGCCGACTTCGTCGACCTGCCCTGGGACGCGGGGATGCTCACCTACCACCAAGGTGCGGAGGAGCGGATGAGCGAGGTGATCCGCGACTTTCACCCGATGGGCGGCGGCACGATCACGGCGGAGGAGCGCAAGCGCCAGCACGAGCTGGTCTCGAGCCCGCCGAGCTCCAGCCGCGTCGGCCGATGGCGGACGGAGATGTCAGCGGAGGACCGGCAGAGCGTTCGAGGGAGTCGCCGGGAAGCTCCTCGCCGAGCTCGGCTACGAGGTTTGAATAAGCAACTCCGCCGGGGCCTCGCCTCGCTACGAATAACTCCGCCGAAAGCCTCGCCTCCGGCTACGTTTTCGGCGGGTTAGGGCCCGTTACGGGGCGGCAGGACGTAGGCGCGTGTACCGCGCTTCGTCGCTAGCTCAATCGAGCGCGCGGCCCGTGATCCGCTCGTAGGCGTCGACGTATCGGGCCCGCGTGTTTGCAACGACGTCGTCCGGAAGCTCGGGCGCAGGCGGGCTGTGATCCCAGCCGACCTCGTCGAGCCAGTCGCGCAGGTACTGCTTGTCGAATGAGCGCTGGGACCGTCCGGGCTCGTATTCGTCCGCCGGCCAGAAGCGCGAGGAATCCGGTGTGAACACCTCGTCTCCGAGCACCACCTCGGCGCCGGGCGACGCGCCGAACTCGAACTTCGTGTCCGCCAAGATGATCCCGACGCCCTCGGCGTGGGTGGCGGCGTGCACATACAGCGCGATCGAGACGCGCCGCAGCTCCTCCATCAAGGGCCGGTTCCCGATGATCTCGACGGCGCGATCGAAGTCGATGTTCTCGTCGTGCTCGCCGAGGTCGGCCTTGGTCGCCGGCGTGAAGATCGGCTCGGGGAGGCGCTCGGACTCCCGCAGTCCCGCCGGGAGCTCGATGCCGCACACCGATCCCGATTCCTGGTACTCGCGCCAGCCCGAGCCGGACAGGTATCCCCGCACCACGCATTCGACCGGGTACATGTCGAGGCGCCTCACGCGGATCGCCCTGCCCGCCACCTCCGCGGGCACGTCCTCGGAGATCAGGTGGTTCGGGCACAGGTCGGCGGTGCTGTTGAACCAGAACACGGACATCTTGTTCAGGACCCGCCCCTTGTCCGGGATGGGGTTGGGCATGATCACGTCATAGGCGGAGATCCGGTCCGAGGCGACCATCAAGAGGTCGCCGTCGACCTCGTACATCTCGCGCACCTTCCCGGTCGAGTGGAGGCGGAGGTCGGCGAGTGCGGTGGAGCTCTCCATGAGGCGGGGCCGATGCTAACAACGCACTCGGCCGCCGTGGCCGAGGTTTCATCGCCATGGATCGAGAAGCCGGCCACCGGCATGGTGATACCCCCTCCCCGTATATACTCGGAGCATGAGCGAGACCGCCGCCCCCGGCTACCTCGAGGACAAGGAGGCGATCCTGCGACGGCTGTCGCGCATCGAGGGACAGGTTCGCGGGCTCGGCCGCATGGTGGGCGACGAGGCGTATTGCATCGACGTCCTGACCCAGATCGCGGCCGTCGAACGGGCCCTCGACGGGGTGGCCGTGAAGCTCCTCGCGGATCACGCGAGCCACTGCGTCCGAGATGCGGTCGAGCGCGGGGGCGCCGAGGCCGACGACAAGATGGACGAGCTGATGGCGGCTGTCGAGCGCTTCGCCCGGACCCGCTGACCATGGCGGGTAATGCCACCGCCAGCCGGCCCGCCCGCTCGGACGGCGGTCGAGCCGCCGCTGGTCCCCGAAGGCCTCCCGCCGGGGCCGGAGCTCCCCGCGCCGATACAGACCGCGCGGCTGATCGCGCGGCCCGTCGGGTTTCTCGAGGATTGCCGGCGCCGCTACGGAGATGCCTTCACCGCCCGGGTGCTCAGGGCGGGCACGATGGTCTTCGTCTCCGATCCCACTTCGCTGAAGCGGCTGTTCGGGACCGATCGCCAGAACACGATCGCCCCGGGGCGCAACGTCGTCCTCGCGCCGGTCCTCGGGGAGCGCTCGCTGCTCCTGCTCGAGGGCGAAGAGCACCTGCGCCGGCGCAAGCTCATGCTGCCGCCGTTCCACGGCGAGCGAATGCGCGCGTACGAGCAGGTGATGACGGAGGCGACGGAGCGGGAAGTCGCGGCCTGGCCGCTCGGCGAGCGATTCCGCCTCCACGAGAGCATGCAGGCGATCACCCTCGAAGTGATCCTCCGTGCGGTCTTCGGGGTCGAGGATGATCGGCGTCGCACCGAGCTGCGCAGCAACCTCGTCGGAATTCTCTCCACGACTCGCTCGCCGCTGGCGATCGGGCTCACGTTCAAGAGCCTGCGCCGGCTTCCCTCGCATCGCAGGATGGCGCGAATGCTCGCCGACACCGACCGCCTCCTGCTCGCCGAGATCGCCGCGCGCCGCGCGGACCCGGAGCTCGATTCCCGCGAGGACATCCTCTCGCTGCTGGTTGCCGCCCGCTTCGAGGACGGCTCCCGGATGGAGGACCGCGAGCTGCGGGATCAGCTGATGACCCTGCTGATGGCCGGACACGAGACCACCGCCACGGCGCTCGCCTGGGCCTTCGACCTGCTGTTCCGCGCCCCGGCCAAGCTCCAGCGCCTGCGGGAGGAGGTGGACGACGGCGGCCAGGACTACCTCGACGCGGTGATCGAGGAGACGCTGCGAATTCGGCCCGTCGTGCCGTTCGTCGGTCGCCAGCTTCGAGTGGGAGCCGAGCTGGGGGGCTACCGGCTGCCCGCCGGAACGGTGGTCATGCCGGCGATCTACCTGACCCATACTCGCTCCGATCTGTATGCGAACCCGTACGCGTTCCTGCCCGAGCGTTTCCTGGACGGCGGGACCGAGACCTACAGCTGGATCCCGTTCGGCGGCGGCACCCGGCGGTGCATCGGCGGGGCGTTCGCGCAGCTCGAGATGCGGGTGGTCCTCGCGACGATCCTCCGGCGTGCGGATCTGCGGCCGGCCACGGAAGCGCCCCAGCGAATGGTTCGACGCAACGTCACCCTGTCGCCGCGCGAGGGCACTCCGGCGATCCTGGCCGCCCGCCGCTAGGAATCCGAACCGCGCAGCGACTCGACCGGTTGGCTGGGTAGGGAGGGGCGGATAGGCCGCCGGGGCGAGAGGTCATAAGCACGTATGCCGTGCAGATGTTCCCCTCGTCGTTCACTCCCTACGTGCCCTCGTTTTCAGCGCCTCCAGCCGGTCGAACAGCTCGGGAGGTGGGCCAGGTATGCGGATGGATCGAACACCGCATCCCAATCTATGCCTGCCGCCTCCTCCGCTTCGCGTCCGGGGGCGGCAGGGTCGCCGGTGCTCCCGTCCTGGCCCGTGGCGGTGAGTCGCTCGACCAGCAGGTCCCGGAAGCTCGTGCCCTCGTCCCACGCGCGCTGGGCCAGCTCTTGGACGATCCGGTACGCGTCGTCGCGCTGCATCCCGGACTCCACCAGCGCGGTCAGAGCCCGCTGGCTGTAGAGCGCTCCGTGGGTCAGCCCGAGGTTGTCGCGCATCCGCTCGGCGTGCACGGTCATCTCGCGCGCGACACGGGCGGCGACGTGCTGCATGTAGTCGAGCAGGATGGTGGCGTCGGGCAGGATCACCCGCTCGGCACCGGAATGGGAGATGTCGCGCTCGTGCCACAGGGCCACGTTCTCATTCGCCGCCTGCGCATAGCCACGTAGGACCCTGGCCAAGCCGCAGAGCCGCTCGGTGAGGATCGGGTTGCGCTTGTGGGGCATCGCCGAGGAGCCCTTCTGGGTGGCACCGAACGGCTCCTCGACCTCGCGCACCTCGGTCCGCTGAAGGTTTCGGATCTCGGTCGCGAAGCGCTCGAGCCCGGCCCCGGCCAGCGCGATCGCGGCGCAAACCTCCGCGTGGCGGTCCCGGGGGACGACCTGGGTCGAGATCTCCTCGGCTCGCAGGCCGAGCGAGTCCATCACCCGGCGCTCGACCGCCGGGGGCACCGATGCGTAGGTGCCGACGGCCCCCGAGAGCTTGCCCACCCGCACCCCCTCGAACGCCCGCTCGAGCCGGCGGAGGTTGCGTTCGGCCTCGAAGGCGAAGCCGGCAAGCCGGAGGCCGAAGGTGGTCGGCTCAGCGTGGACCCCGTGGGTGCGCCCGGCGGCGATCGTCTCGCGGTGCTCGAGCGCCCGCCCGATCAGCGCGTCGCGGTACTCGCGCGCTCCCGCCAGGATCGTTTCGCCTGCATCGCGGAGCTGAAGCGCGAGCGCGGTGTCGAGGACGTCGGAGGACGTGAGCCCGTAGTGGATCCAGCGGCCCTCGGGGCCGATCGATGCGGCCACCACGTCCACGAAGGCTGCGACGTCGTGGCCCGTTTCGCGCTCCCGCTCCTCGACCGCCTGGACCGTGAACGAGGCACGCTCACTACATGCCGTGGCCGCGTCGGAGGGAACGACGCCCTCGGCGGCCCAGGCCTCCGTCGCGGCCAGCTCGACTCGGAGCCAGCCCTCCATTCGGCGCTCGGCCGTCCATACCGCGCCCATCTCGGGGCGGGTGTAGCGCTCGATCACGAACCGATTATGCGTGCGGCGAGCAGCCCGGCGTTCTTGGCGCCGTCGATTGCAACGCAGCCAACGGGCACTCCGGGGGGCATCTGGACGGCGGACAGGAGCGCGTCGAGGCCCCCCAGGCTCTTGCCGGTGAGCGGGACACCGAGCACCGGCAGGTCGGTGTGGGCCGCCGCGACGCCCGGCAGCGCGGCCGACATCCCTGCGCCGGCGATGATCACCCTCAGGCCCCGCATGCGCGCCGCGTGGCAGTACTCGCGAACCTTCTCGGGATCGCGGTGGGCGCTCATCACCCGGACCTCGTATCGGATCCTTTTGTCCTGCAGCGCCGCGCCAGCGGGCTGCATCTTTTCCTTGTCATTCGCCGAGCCCATGATGATCCCCACCAGGGGAGCATCCACTTCGATCTCCTCGAACGCCTCCTGGACGTCGGGCATCGGTTCCTTGGTCGCGGTCTCGCTGGGGCGCGTGCCCTCGGGCTCGACTATCTCCATGGTGTGCTCTCCTTCGCTTCCTTCGGGATTCTCGCGCCGCCCTCGGCCATCAGCCCGCGGCAACCCTCTCGACGGCCCGCGCCGCGATGTCGCTTCGCCTCTGCATCCCGTCGAAGCTGATCAGATGGGCGGCCTCGTAGGCGCGGTCGCGTGCCTCGCCCGGAGTTCGCCCGAGCGCGGTCACGTTCAGCACCCGGCCGCCCGCGGTCACGATCCCATCCTCCGTGCTGGCCGTCCCCGCGTGCGTCACCTCGACCCCGTCGACGGCGGCAGCCTCGTCGAGCCCGTGGATCACGTCGCCCGCCGAGGAGGAGGACGGGTAGCCCGCCGAGGCAAGGACGATCGTCACCGCCCAGTCGTCGGCGAAGTCGGCCGCCGCGCCGGCGAGGCCACCCGGCTCGCGGGATGCGAGACAGAGCTCGGCCAGGTCCGAGCGGAGGCGGGGCAGGACCGCCTGGGTCTCGGGGTCGCCGAAGCGGCAGTTGAACTCGAGCACCTTGGGCCCCTCAGCGGTGATCATCAGCCCGGCGTAGAGAACCCCGTGATACGGCGTGTCCCGTTCCGCCATCAGATCGACGATCGGCCGGTGGACCGCATCCGCGATCTCGTCCGTCGTCGCCGGGTCGAACCCGGGCACCGGCGAATAGCTGCCCATCCCGCCCGTGTTCGGGCCGCGGTCGCCATCGAAGATCCGCTTGTAGTCCTGAGCGGGCGCGAGCGGAAGGACGTTTTGGCCGTCGCAGAGCGCCAACAGCGAGAGCTCGTCGCCGTCGAGGTGCTCCTCGACCACGACCTCGGTGTCGCCGAAGCGGCGCTCCACGAAGAAGACCTCGACCGCCTCACGCGCCTCAACCTCGGTGGCGGCGATGATCACGCCCTTCCCCGCGGCCAGCCCGTCCGCCTTCAGGACGACCGGGTACGTGCATCGGGCCAGCTCCTCGACCGCCTCGGCGTGTGAGCGAACCACGGCGTGCGCGGCCGTCGGCACGCCGGACGCCGCCATCAGCTCCTTGGCGTGGACCTTCGAGCCCTCGATCCTCGCCGCGGCGCCGCGCGGGCCGAAAGCGGGGATCCCACTCGCCTCGAGGGCGTCCACCAGGCCCCCCACGAGCGGCGCCTCCGGGCCCACCACGACGAGGTCGACGCCTTCTGTTTTGGCCGCGGCGAGCACGCCGGGAACGTCCTCGCCCGCGACGTCCAGGCAGCGGGCGTCGGCGGCGATCCCGGCGTTGCCGGGGGTGCAGAGGAGCTCGTGGCGCGAGTCCGATCGACCCAGCGCGCGCACGATGGCGTGCTCGCGGCCGCCCCCTCCGACGACGAGGATCCTCACCCGAACGGCTCCCGCAGCCGGATCCGGTGCTCGATCACAGCGACTGTGTGAACTCCTCGGCGGGGATGGCCGACATGGTCTCGTTGCTGGTCGTGCCGCGAGAGCCGAGCTCCACGGAGACCTTGGCCATCGTCTTGTCGTCAGGCGCCTCGACGACGCTCACGAAGTCGTACTCGCCGAGCGTCGCCCACTGGCTCAGCACCTTGACTCCCAGTTGCTCGACCTCCTTGTTGACCTCCTGGACGCGGCTGGGATTGTCCTTCAGCGTCTTCACACCGTTGGACGTCAGGCGGGTGAGCATGATGAATACGGGCATCTCCTCCTCCTATCCGATTGGTGCACCTGGTGCGCCCGGCGACTCCACCGGACGCCGGCCGGCCGATGCCGGCGGGGACGGCTTGAGCCTATCTTGCGTTCGGCCGCTTGGGGAACGGGGCCGTTTAGCCTCTGGTTGAGGGGAAAGACTCAGTTACGAGGGAGTTTCGGTGAGGAAGCTCGAGCCGATCCGGCTGAAACCGTGGAGCCTGCCGCTCATCATGGCCGCGGTGGCGGTGCCGATCGTCGCCGCCTTCATGTTCGGCGGGCCGGGGGCTGGGCTGGCGGCGGGCGCGCTCGCGGTCTTCGTGATCCTGGTGATCGCCGCGCGCGCGCGCTTCGACGAGCCGATCGAGGTCGGCGCCTCTCCGGGTGACAGGTACATGCTGCTCGTGGTCGCGATCGGCGTGGTCGGGGACCCTGTCCTGGCGGGGGCGATCGCGGGGATCGCCGCCGACGGAGCGAGGACGACGGGCGCCGGCGCGGTGGCCGATGCCGACGTCCTGGTCATGGCGCCGGCGCTCAACAAGGGATTCGCCCACTGGCTGTCGGACCTTCGCAAGGCGCGCATGGACGCGCAGCGCCGGCTTGCCGTGTCGCTCGGTTCGCTCGCGGCGGCCCACCTGGACGCCCGCGGGGAGGTCGGCGACTCAGACCCGGTGCAGGCGGTCGAGGACACGCTCCGGAGCTTCCCGGCGCAGGAGGTCGTGTTCGTGACCCCAAGCGAGCACGGGCGCGAAGTGGAGGAGGTGCGCCGCCGGCTGGACCGCCCCGTGCGCGTGCTGGCGACGAACGCGACGGCCGGCCAGCGCTCGGCCTGAGCCGCCGCGCGGGCGGCTAGGCGGCGGCGGGAACCTCCCGCGAGACCCGCGCGAATGTCAGCTCGCCGCCCTCGGCGTCGACCTCGACGCTGTCGCCCTCGCGGAATTCACCCTCGAGCAGCTTCAGCGCCAGCTTGTCGATGAGCTGCCGCTGGATCACGCGCTTCAACGGCCGGGCGCCGTAGGTGGGGTCGTATCCGAGGTTGCCGAGCAGCGTGCGTGCGTCGTCGGTCAGCTCCACCTCGATCCCCTTCTCGCGCAACCGGCCGGCCAACTGATCGACCTGAAGCTCGACGATCCGGCCGAGGTCGGCTCGGCTGAGCCGGTGGAAGATCACGGTGTCGTCGATCCGGTTCAGGAACTCCGGCTTGAAGGTGGTCGCGAGGATCTCCTCGACCCGCTCTCGGATCCGTTCGATCGATCGCCTCCGCGGCGATCTCCTGCGATCCGACGTTCGAGGTCATGATCAGGATCGAGTTGGTGAAGTCGACGGTATGGCCCTGCCCGTCGGTGAGCCGCCCCTCGTCCATGATCTGAAGCAGGACGTTGAAGACGTCGGGATGGGCCTTCTCGATCTCGTCGAGCAGGATGACCGCGTAGGGGCGCCGGCGAACCGCCTCGGTGAGCTGACCGCCCTCCTCGTAGCCCACGTAACCGGGTGGCGCACCGATCAGCCGCGCGACCGTGTGCTTCTCCATGTACTCGGACATGTCGATCCGGACGATCGCCTGCTCGGAGTCGAACATGAACTCCGCCAGCGCCCGCGCGAGCTCGGTTTTGCCGACGCCGGTTGGCCCGAGGAACAGGAAGACGCCGATCGGGCGATTGGGGTCCGCCAGCCCGGCGCGCGAGCGGCGCAACGCGTTGGAGACCGCCTCGACGGCCTCAGCCTGGCCCACGACTCGCTCGTGAAGGCGTTCCTCCATGTGGATCAGCTTCTCCACCTCGCCCTCCATCAGGCGGGAGACCGGGATGCCGGTCCACTTGGAGACGACCTCCGCGACGTCCTCCTCCGTGACCTCCTCGGTCAGCATCGAGCCGCCCTCGCGGTGGAGCTCGGCCAGCTTGGCCTCCTGGTCGGCGGCCGTCTTCTCGAGCTCCGGGATCTCGCCGTAACGAAGCTGCGCGGCGCGCTCGAGGTCGGCGTCGCGCTCGGCCCGCTCGGCCTCGCGGTTGGATTCCTCGAGCCTCGACTTCGCCTCCTTGATCGCCTCGATCGCGCTCTTCTCGTTCTGCCATCTCGCCTTCATCTCGGCGGAGCGCTCCCGCAGCTCGGCGAGCTCGGCCTCGATCGCCTCGCGGCGGGCCGCCGAGGCCTCGTCCTTCTCCTTCTTGAGCGCCTCGCGCTCGATCTCGAGCTGCTGGACGCGCCGCTCCACCTCGTCGATCTCGGTGGGCATCGAGTCGATCTCGATCTTGAGCCGCGACGCGGCCTCGTCGATGAGGTCGATCGCCTTATCGGGGAGGAAGCGGTCGGCGATGTAGCGCTCGGAGAGCGTCGCGGCGGCGACGATCGCGGCGTCGGTGATCCGCACGCCGTGGTGGACCTCGTAGCGCTCCTTGAGGCCGCGAAGGATCGCGATCGTGTCGCCCACGTCGGGCTCGTCGACCATCACCGGCTGGAAGCGCCGCTCGAGCGCCGCGTCCTTCTCGATGTGCTTGCGGTACTCGTCCAGCGTGGTGGCGCCCACGGCGCGGAGCTCCCCGCGCGCGAGCATGGGCTTCAGGAGATTCGCGGCGTCGACGGCGCCCTCCGCCGCCCCGGCGCCCACGATCGTGTGGAGCTCGTCCATGAACAGGACGATCTGCCCCTCCGAGGCCTGGATCTCCTTCAGCACCGCCTTCAGCCGCTCCTCGAACTCGCCGCGGTACTTCGAGCCCGCCAACAGCGCCCCGATGTCCAGCGCGATCACCCGGCGGTCCCGCAGGCTCTCGGGGATGTCGCCGGCCACGATCCGCTGTGCCAGGCCCTCGACGATCGCGGTCTTCCCGACGCCTGGGTCGCCGATCAGGACCGGGTTGTTCTTGGTCCGGCGCGACAGGACCTGGATCACCCGACGCACCTCCTCGTCGCGGCCGATGACCGGGTCGAGCTTGCCGCTCTCGGCCTCGGCGGTCAGGTCTCGCCCGTACTTCTCGAGCGCCTGCATCGTGTCCTCCGGGGTCGGCGAGGTGACCCGGTGCGGGCCGCGGACCTCGGAGATCCCCTTGGCCAAAGAGCCGCTGTCGGGAAGCAGGTCCGCCAGGCCCGAGGACTTGTCCGCGAGGCCGAGCAGGAGGTGTTCCGTCGAGATGTACTCGTCGCCCAGCGCGGCCATCTCCTTCTCGGCACGCTGGAGGGTGCGGATGAAGGCCTGCGAGGGCCGGATCTCGGGCTCCGCTTCGCCGCCGACCGTGGGCAGGCCCGCGATCGCCGCGAGCGTGCCCTCGCGGATCGCGCCCAGATCCGCGTCGAGCTTCTGGAGCACCGGCACCACGAGGCCGTCCTCCTGGTCCAGCAGCGCGAGGAGGAGGTGCGGCGGGCCGACCTCCGGGTTTCGATTCTCGGCGGCAAGCCGCTGCGCGCCGGCCACGGCCTCCTGGGACTTGATCGTGAAGCGATCCGGCTGCATCGCTACCTGCGCCTCGACCGCTTGACGGGGATCCTGATCGCCTCTCCGCCGACGACGGGGACGATCCCGTCCGCGTCGTAGGCGCCGTAGGGCACGATCTCCGCGCGGAAGGAGCGCTTCACACGCTCGACCTCGTCCATCATCTGGCGCTCGAGCTCGGCCGCTCGCTTCTGCACCCGGCTGAGCTCGAGGCGCGCCCGCTCGAGCTGGCGCTCGAGATCCAGCACGGTCTCGACCCCGGCAAGGTTCAGCCCCTCCTCGGCGGTCATCCGCTGGATGCGCCGCAGCCGTTCCACGTCATCGAAGGAATAGAGGCGGGTGTTCTTCGGCGAGCGCTTGGGTGTGATCAAGCCTCGGGTCTCGTACATTCGCAGCGTCTGCGGGTGCATCTCAGCGAGCTCGGCGGCCACGGAGATCATGAACACCCCACGCTGTTCGTCGATGGAGGCCTGCACCTCGGCGCGCACGCGGCCGCGCCTGGGCTCTTTCGCGTCGCTCATCAAATTCCTACCTTGCCCTCCTGCGCGGACGCGTCACCCAGCAGGTGTGCCCGCGGGTCGTGGTCGTTCATCGCGGTCGCGAACTCGCCGAGCGCCTGCTTCTGGTCGCTGGTGAGCTTCTCGGGCACCTCGATCTCCAACCGATAGAGGATGTCTCCGCGGCCGCGGCCCTGAGGCTTCGGTGGACCCTCGCCCCGCAGCCGCTGCACGGTGCCGTGCCTGGTTCCGGCCGGGATGCGGATCCGCTTCGTGCCCTTCAGGGTCGGGACCTCGATCGTCCCGCCCTCGATCGCCTCCGCGATCGTGATCGGCACGGTCACCTCGAGGTTGCCGTCGTCACGTTGCTTGAAAACGGGCGAGGGGCTGACCCTGGTGACCACGTATAGGTCGCCCGGGGGACCGCCCAGCGGCCCGTCCTCCCCCTTGCCGGCGACCCGGATCCGGCTGCCGTCCCTGACGCCCGGCGGCACCTTCACCCGGTAGCGCTTGCGCTGCATCGTCAGCCCGGAGCCGCCGCAGGTCTCGCAGGGGCTCTCGATGATCTCGCCTCGTCCCCCGCAGCGCGGGACAGGGCTGGCTGATCGAGAAGAAGCCCTGGCTCTCGGAGTCGATTCCCCTGCCATGGCAGCGCGGGCAGACGGTCGGCGAGGTGCCGGGCTTGGCCCCGCTGCCTCCACAGGTTGCGCAGGTGGCCTGCTTCGGGACGGTGACCCTCACCTCGGCGCCGTCCATCGCCTGCTCGAAGGACAGTTGAACCTCGGTTTCCAGGTCACGACCGCGGGCGCCAGCCTGGCTCTGGGCACCGCGGCGCCCGAACACGGTCGAGAAGATGTCTCCGAGGTCCGACGTGAACCCGCCGCCCCCGGAGCCGCGCGGACCGAAGCCGGAGAACATCCCGCCCGAGTCGTACTCGGAGCGCTTCTTCGGGTCGGACAGGGTGTCGTAGGCCTCCTGGACCTCCTTGAAGCGCTCCTCGGCCTCGTCGTCGCCGGGGTTGCGGTCGGGGTGGTACTGGCGCGCCAGCTTCCGGTACGCCTTCTTGATCTCCTCGGCGCTCGCCTTGCGCGAGACGCCGAGCACCGAGTACAGATCGCGGTCGGCCATGGCTTCCTACTCGCTCACCACGACGCGCGCCGCTCTCAGCACCTGGCCGTCGAGGCGATATCCCTTCTCGAGCGTCTCGACCACCACGCCCGAGTCGACCCCGTCGGCGCCCGGTCGCACGGCAAGCGCCTCGTGCTCATTCGGGTCGAACGGCTCCCCCATCGGATCGTAGGTCTCCACGCCGGCGCGTTCGAGGGCCCCTCGCAACTCCCGATGAACGAGTGCCACGCCGCGGGCGAGGGCCTCGCGGCCGGACACCTCCTCGCTCTGCGGCTCGCCGTCGGGACCCGACGGGGTGCCCGCGTCCGGGTCGATTCCGGATGCCTTGAGAGCCCGCTCCAGGTTGTCCAGGGCCGGCAGCAGCTCGCGCGCCACCGCGGCCTTGCCGCGACGCTCTGCCTCCTGGGCCTCGCGAGCCGCCCGCTTCCGGTAGTTCTCGAAGTCGGCGCGAGCGCGCTGGGCGAGCTGGAGGTATTCGTCGCGCTCGCGCGTGACGTCCGCAAGTAGGGCATCCAGGTCGGAATCGACCCGGGCCGCCGCGTCGTCGCCGGCCTCGGTCGACGCCTGTTCCCCGCTATCCGGGAGCTTCGCGTCGAACGCGCCCTCGTCGGATCTACGAGCGCTCGTCATCCACGACCTCGGCGTCGACGACCTCCTCCTCGGCGTCGCCGCCCGCTCCGTCGGCGGGGGCGCCGTCTCCGGCGGCCTGTGCCTGCTCGGCGGCGGCCGCCTGATAGATCTGCTCGGAGACCTTGTGGAACGCGGCCTGGAGCGCGTCCGTCTTGCCCTTGATCTCGTCGGCGTTCTCCGAGGTCAGTGACTCGCGCACGTCGGCGATCGCCTTGGTGATCTCGTCCTTGGCGGAGGAGTCCACCTTGTCGCCCATGTCGGCGAGCTGCTTCTCCGCCTGGTAGGCGGCGTTCTCGGCGACGTTGCGCGCCTCGGCGAGGTCACGCTGGCGACGGTCGTCCTCCGCGTGCGACTCGGCGTCCTTCACCATCTGGTCGACCTCCTGCTCCGAGAGGCCCGAGCCGCCCTTGATCTCGATCGTCTGCTCCTTGCCGGTGCCCAGGTCCTTCGCTGAGACGCTCAGGATGCCGTCGGCGTCGATGTCGAACGCGACCTCGATCTGCGGCATGCCGCGGGGGGCGGGCGGGATGCCCGTGAGCTGGAACTTGCCCAGCGACTTGTTGTAGGCGGCCATCTCGCGCTCCCCCTGGAGCACGTGCACCTCGACGGAGGGTTGGTTGTCCTCGGCCGTCGAGAAGATCTCCGACTTGCGGGTCGGGATCGTGGTGTTGCGCTCGATCAGCTTCGTGGCCACGCCACCCTTGGTCTCGATCCCGAGGGAGAGCGGGGTGACGTCGAGAAGCAGGACGTCCTTGACGTCGCCTGCCAGCACGCCGGCCTGGATCGCGGCCCCGATCGCGACGACCTCGTCCGGGTTGACGCCCTGGTGGGGATCCTTGCCGGTCTGCTCCTTCACCTTCTCCTGCACGGCCGGCATGCGGGTCATCCCACCGACCAGGACCACGTGCTCGATCTCGGAATCCCCCGCGTCGGACAGCGCCCGCTTCAGCGGCTCGACCACCCGGTCCAGGAGATCGGCGGTGAGCTCGTTCAGCTTCGCCCTCGTGAGCTTCATCTCCAGGTGCTTGGGCCCGCTCGCATCGGCGGTGATGAACGGCAGGTTGATCTGCGTCTCCTGGGTCGTCGAGAGCTCGATCTTCGCCTTCTCGGCGGCCTCGTACAGGCGCTGCAGGGAGTTCTTGTCGGCCGAAAGGTCGATCCCCTGGTCCTTCTTGTACTCCGCGACCATCCACTCGACGATCGCCTTGTCCCAGTTGTCGCCGCCCAGGTGGTTGTCGCCCGCCGTCGACTTCACCTCGAAGACGCCGTCGCCGATCTCGAGGACCGACACGTCGAACGTGCCGCCGCCGAGGTCGAAGACGAGGATCGTCTGGTCGCTCTCCTTGTCGAGGCCGTAGGCGAGCGAGGCCGCCGTCGGCTCGTTGATGATCCGCTTGACCTCGAGCCCGGCGATCTTGCCCGCGTCCTTGGTCGCCTGCCGCTGGTCGTCGTTGAAGTAGGCGGGGACGGTGATCACCGCCGAGTCCACCTTCTCGCCCAGCTTTGCCTCGGCGTCCGCCCGAAGCTTCGAGAGGATCATCGCCGAGATCTCGGGCGGGGAATACTGCTTCCCGCGGACCTCGACGCGGACGTCACCGTTCGGGCCGGGGACGACCTTGTACGGCACGATCGTCTCCTCTTCCTTGACCTCGGCCTCCTTGCGGCCCATGAACCGCTTGATCGAGAACACGGTGTTCTCGGGGTTCATCACCGCCTGGCGCTTCGCCACGGTGCCGACGAGCCGGTCGTCGGAGTCGGTGAACGCGACCACCGAGGGAGTGGTGCGCCCGCCTTCGGCGTTCTCCAGCACGGTGGCGTCCCCGCCTTCGAGGACCGCCACGCACGAGTTCGTGGTCCCGAGGTCGATGCCGATCGTCTTTGCCACTACGTTCTCCTTCTAAATCGTTCGCGAAAGAAATCTGAGTCTGAGGCTAGCAGATGTTTCCCGGCCGTCAAGGGGCGGGCGGGCGTCGCCCGCAGGGCGTGCGAACGCCCCGCCCCCGACGAGCGCGGGCGGGGCGGAACGTTGACCGAGCGGTCCCTACTTGAAGGCCAGGACGCTCGAGAGCCCGGCGTGGTCGGAGCCCCAGTACCCGTCCGTCGGATACCGGCCGGTGACGCTCGACTTGACCAGGCGGACCTGGCTCGGATCGTTCGTCATCACGTGGTCGACCTTGTGGTCGAAGTCCGACACGCTGCCGCCGCCGCCGGCGGTGAGGACGTCGGCGTTCAGGCAGCAGCCCAGCGGGTCGTAGGTGCTCCGCTCGACGAAGCCGGCGTTCAGCAGGTCGCGGTCGGCGAGCTGATCACCGGGCTTGAGCGGCGTCTTCGTGTCCGAGTTGAGGTCGCCGAGCAGGATCACCGGCAGATGGCTGTCCGCAGGCCCGCCGCTCGCGAACAGCTCGTTGGCCTGGGCCTCGCGGACCCGGCCATTGCCCACATCCGTGTTCTGGTTGGTGTGGTTGGTCGGCTGGTTGTCGAACGCCTCGAGGTGGGTGTTGACGAACCTGAACTTCGGCTCGCCGGTGACCCGCGCGTCGACGCTCGTCCAGCCGCGGGTGACGTTGAGCGGGAATCCGCCAGGCTTCACCTGCAGCAGCGTGTTGAAGTGGGCGGCCCGCGGATTCGAGGTGATGACGCGGCCGCCTGTGCGGGCAAGGATCGCGTCGCGCATCGTCAGCCGCCCCTCGGTCTCGCTGCCGTACGGGCAGCCGGGCGCGGACGTGCTCTCGTTGCCATCCATGTTCGCCCACACCTGGAAGTCGAACTCGGGCTCGGAGACCACCATCCGGTAGTGCCGCCCGTCCTTGTTCAGCTCGTTGAGCAGCAGGCCGAGGAAGTCGCCCCCGGGACGGACCTGGGTGGCCGTGAAGGCGAGCGGGTTGTCCGTGCAGGGCGCCTTGCGCCACAGCGCCCCCTCCTGAAGGCCGACGAGATCCGGGTTCTGGTTCAGGATCTCGTGGGCGAGCACCTTCGCGCGGATCCTGAAGTCGTTCTGGTCGACCTGGTGGAGGATCTGCCCCGCGGCGTTCACGAGCTCCTGGAAGCTGGCGGCGTTGGTTCCCGGCGTACAGGTCGGCTCCGAGATAGAGGTTCCGGCTCATCACCCTCACGTTCGCCTGCGACGTCGCGGGCGCGACGGCCGCAATCGCGGCGAGGGCCGCGAGGCCGAGGATCACCCGCCTCCGAATGCGACGGGACGTGCTCTTTACACGGTTCTCACGACTCGCTGACTGTGACAAGGAACCCCTTCTCCTTCCTGCCTAAGGCCGGCCCCCGGGCCGGCTCCGAACTCCGTTCTCGCCGCCGACCGTATCAGCCGCCGAGACCGAGCGACCGCCCGGACCCCCTGCTTTCAGGTATGCCTGGCCGTCCCGCGTCCCCGCCGGTGCGGCCCGCTTCAGGGGTTGATGTAGGCGACGTTATTGGCCACGAACGCGGCGACCTCCTTGGCCTGGGCGCTCTGCAGGATGCCCTTGGGCATCCGACCGCCGATGCCCCGTCTCGATGGCGTTCAAGACTCGCGACTGATTGGCCTTCACGCTGCTGGCGCTCTTCGGTCCGGTACCCAGCAGCTCGTCCAGGTTGGGGCCGACGAGTCCGTCGGTTCCCGCGGCCGCGAGCGTGTGGCAGGCGCCGCAATTGATCTGGAAGAGCTGCAGCCCCTGCTGATTGCCGGTCGGCACAGCGCTCCCGTTCGAGGCGTCGCTGCCACCCTTCTTGGTCAGCGCCCAAGCGGGCAGCGCGACGAGGCAGATGGCCGCGAAGATCCCGAAGATGACGAGGGGCCGCTTGCTCATTCGCTTTCGCCGGCGCCGGTGGGAGGCGACGGCGCGGAGATACTAGCGGCAGGAGCCTGCCGAGCCGGCTGGTGTCCGCGACTTGGGATTTTGGGCCCCGCGCGCTATACCTAGAGGGTCGGCGCCAGCAGGCGCCGACCGGTCGGGCCGACCCGGGCGACATCGGTCGGGAGGGTTGGACCGAGACCGTCACGAGCGGATCCACAGCCTCGATCTGGAGGTGGCGATGCGTTATCAACCCCACGCCGCTCCTCGAGAGCGCCTTCCGGAGCCCACGCAGGCGGAGCGTGAGGTCGCCGACCTGCTCCCGATCGGCGCCAGCCCCGAGGCTGCGCGGGCCGCGCTGGATCGTGTCCCGTTGTGGTTCCACACCTTCTCGCTCGACGAGGGCTCCGTGTACACGCCGGGCGTTGCGCGTGATCACCGCTATCGCATCCCGGCGCTGCCCGATGACTTGAGGGGCAGGACCGTTCTGGACGTAGGCACGTTCGACGGCTTCTACGCGTTCCTGGCGGAGGCTCGGGGGGCAGGACGGGTCGTGGCGATCGACAATGAGCAGTATCGCGAGTGGGTTCCGGCGCGGTGGGGAGTCGAACTGGAGGGCGGCGAAGGATTTCGCGCGATCCGGGAGCTCCTTGGATCCAAAGTGGCATACCGATGCCTCGACGCGTTTGACCTCGATCAGCTCGACGAGCTCTTTGACGTGATCCTCTGCTTCGGGCTCCTGCATCGCGTTGAGAGCCCGCTCGGGCTGCTCAAGGTCCTGCGGCGGCGACTCGCCGAGGGTGGGTACGTGATCGTGGAGACTTACGGGGTCGAGACCGACCTGATGGACGGCGCGACACTCCGGGTGATCGAGCAGGGCGAGGTCTACGCGCGAGACGAGTTCGTCTACTGGGGTTTTTCCGCGGAGGGCCTCGCCCAACTCGCGCGCCATGCCGGGTTCGCGGGCTTCGAGCTGGTCGATTCCCCAACGATCGACGGGCACCCGCGCTTGATCGGGACGATGACGGTCGGCGCGTGACCGCCATCACACATCGGTAACACGGCCTGAGCGGGGGTTTGGTGCCATGTCGGCATGGCACTTCCACCGCTCCACGCACATCGCCTCGGGCGGGCCTACGGCCCCGACTCCTCCGCGGAGGCGCTCGCGGGCGCGCTGGCCGCCGGCGTCGACGGACTAGAGACTGACGTCTGCCTGACGGCCGACGGCGAGCTCGTCCTGCTCCACGATCCGCTGCTCTCGCTTGGCACGACGATCGACGGCTGGGCGCACGAGCGCACCTCTGTGGAGATCGCGCGCGCCTCGCTTCTCGACCGCGGCGGACGGCCGACGGCCGAGCGGCCGCTGTTGCTCGATGAGCTCCTGGCCGCCACGCCCCCCGAGCTGCCACTTCAGGTCGAGGTGAAGGCCCACGCCGACAGGGACCTTGCGCGACGCACGGCGGCCGCGATCTGCGAGCGGTTTCGCAGGCGACCGGAGCGGGACCAGATCGAGGTGATCAGCTTCCACTCGGCCGCGTGCGCCACCGCCGCCGCCTACGGCTTTCGATCTCGCCTGGTGGTCTTCGCCGACTATGCACCGGAGGCCCTGGCCGCGTGGGCGGCCAGCCATGGGATCGCGGGAGTGTCGGTCGAGCACTTCCTGCTGACGCCGGCGCTCGCCTCGGTGTTCCGCCTCGCCGGCCTCAGCGTCAACACCGGGACCGTCAACGATGCCGAGCTCCTGATTCGGGTTCGCGACCTCGCGTCTCCCGACGCGGTTTGCACGGATCGTCCGGCCGAGCTCCGCGCCGAGGCGCTGAGGCTGGAGGAGGCGTCGTCAACCCCAACGATCCTCGGCGCGGAACCCGCGCCGGCGGCGCTTTATCGCAAGCGCGGCGTGCCGATCACGCCGGTCCGAGCGGACAGCCGATCCGCTGCGCGACGGACGGGCGGGAAAGTCAAGTGGCCTCCTCTGACGGTCGCTGTGCCGGTCGAGCGTGCCCGCGATGCGGGTAAGCAACATTACTGCCCTTCTCGTCTATCGGCACGCCCCAGCGCCGGCTTGAGCGGCCCCGCGGAGCCCGGTCGAGGGTTACGTCGTGATCGACTTCAGCCGACGCCAGTAGGGGCACATCCGCCGAAGGCCGCACTCGTCGCATCGGGGCCGCGGCCGGCACACCGCTCGCCCGTGGCGGATCAGGTTGATGTGCAACTCGTATGCGTCCTCCGGATCCACGATCCTCAGCATCTCGTCGTGGGCCTCATCGAACGAGCTGCCTTCGCGAAGGAGCCCCAGCCGGCCCCCGACGCGGTAGACGTGCGTGTCCACTGGGATCTCGGGTCGGCCGAGAGCGAAGAGCTGGACACACGCAGCGGTCTTTCGCCCGACGCCCGGGAGCGAGGTGAGGTAGTCGATCGCGTCGGAGCGCGGCGCGTCGGCGAGCCAGTCGAGGTCCGGGTGGTCACCGAGCCGACGGAGGATCGTCTGGATGCGGGGCGCCTTGGTGTTCGCGAGCCCGCCCGGGCGAATCGCCTCGATCACGTCCGCGACCGGCGCGTCGCGGACGTCCTCCCAGGTCGGAAAGCGGTCGCGCAGGCGGCCGTATGCCACGTCGCGGTTGGTATCTGACGTGTTCTGCGAGAGCACGGTTCGGATCAGCTCGGCGATCGGATGGCCGTGCGGCTCGTCCATGGGACGGCCGTAGAGCTCGCGCAACCGGTCGCGGATCGCGCGCACACGCCGCCTCGGAGGCCGCTTCCAGGTCATCGGGCGAGGATATGCGCGAGCCGGATCGAAACAGGCTGATTACAATTTCGCAACTCGTGTCCCGCCTCGTTCACAGTGCCGGGGGCAGACTGCCCCGTGGATGGCGCGACCTGCTGCGTCAGGCCGCGCTGTTCTTCGTTGCCTACAACCTGTACCAAGTCGTGCGGGGAGTGGCAGATGGGCGCCACGCGGTTGCGATCGCGAACGGCCTCCACGTGATGCATCTCGAGCGCTCGCTCGGCGCCTTCTTCGAGCCCAGCTTCCAGCAGGCCTTCCTTGCACATCAATGGGTGATCGAGGCGGCGAACTGGATGTACTTCAACAGCCACTTCGCGATCACGGCGGCCTTCCTGGTCTGGCTCTACCTGTTCCGCAACGAGAGCTTCAACTTCGTGCGCAACATGTTCCTGGTTGCGATGGGCCTTGCCCTGGTCGGGTACCTCTTGTTCCCCACCGCCCCGCCGCGCATGTTCCCGGGCGCGGGGTTCACCGACACGATCACCCTTCTGGGCCACCAGAATCACGACTCCTCGCTGGTCGGACTGCTCGTCAATCCGTATGCGGCGGTTCCGAGCATGCACATCGCCTTCTCGCTGATGATCTCCGTCCCCGCCATGAACCTTGTCCGCAGCGCGTGGGCGCGGGCGCTCTGGTCCACGTATCCGCTGGTCGTCTTCTTCGTGATCGTCGTGACCGCGAACCACTTCTGGTTCGATGCCGCCGCCGGCGCGGCGGTCGCCTGCATGGCCGCGGCGACCGCGCACCAACTGGCCAGGCTGCGCCCGGATGCGTGGTCGTGGGGCCACGACGCGATCGACGAAGCGCCCGCGTAGACGCTTCTGCCTCGGGGATGATCCTGGGCAGGTAAGGAGAGGGGATCGCGCCGCGCCTGCGACTTGCGCGCGAGTTCACCGCCCCGACGACGAGAGGAGTTTTGTGCACGGTATACGTGTTTATTCGTCCTCTCGGCCTCTGATCGTTGGTTCCGGCCCTGACGCCTCCCTACCCAGCCCTTCTTGCCGAACGCCCGCCGCGTCGCAAATCAATCATCTAGCTTCCCGGCATGCCAGTTGAAGCGCCCGGCGGTGGGCAGCTCCGCGACGTGCGAACGGCCGATGGGCTGCGCTCATACGCGCGCGGGCGGCTGATCGAGTCCCGTCTCACGCCGAACGCGATCTCCCTCACGGGTCTGATCCTCAACCTCGCCGCCGCCGCCCTCGTGTTCGAGCGGTTGTTCTTCTGCGCCGGGATCGCGTTCATCGTCGGCTCGGTGATGGACACCCTGGACGGCCGCTATTCCCGCATGTCAGGCAAGGGCACGCTGTTCGGCGCCTTCCTCGACTCCACCCTCGACCGAATTGAGGAGGGGATCGTGCTCACGGCGGTCGCGTGGTACTTCGCGGACAGCGGCGACGCGGTGGCGGCCGCGGCGTGCGTCGTCGCGGTGCTCGGCTCGCTGATGGTCTCCTAGACGCGGGCCCGGGCGGAGGCGTTGGGTGTGGAGTGCAAGGTCGGAATCGCGACGAGGCCGGTTCGGGTGGTCGTGCTGTCGATCGGCCTGGTGTTCGCCAAGGGGGCGGGGATCTTCGATATCGAGCTGCTCGCTCCCGCCATCTACGCTATGGCGGCGCTCACCGCATTCACTGTCGTGCAGCGCGTCTGGCACGTGCGGAGCGAGATTCGCGCACTGAACGTCTGACCAGCTACGTGGGGCTACCTGTAACCCGGACGACACGGCGGCGTAGTACAGGCTCCGACCCGCCGCGAGGAGGACCTTCTACGCATGAGCACGGAAAACGGATCGGCAGACGACGGCACCAGCACCAACGGGCATCTCGTGGACGACGGCAAGGTCCGCGTTGCCATCGTCGGAGTCGGCAACTGCGCCAATTCCTTCATCCAGGGCGTCACCTACTACCAGGACGCCGACCCCACCGAGCAGGTGCCGGGCCTCATGCACGTCGATCTCGGGGGGTATCACGTTCGGGACATCGAGTTCGTGGCCGCCTTCGACATCGACTCCGAGAAGGTCGGCAAGGACCTTTCCGAGGCGATCTGGTCCGGCCAGAACGACACGATCAAGTTCGCCGACGTCCAGCGAGCTCGGCGTGAAGGTGCACCGGGGCATGACTCACGACGGGCTCGGCAAGTACCTGAAGCAGAAGATCACGAAGGCGCCAGGCCCGACCGACGACGTCGCCGGGATTCTTCGTGAGACGAAGGCGGACGTACTCGTCTGCTACCTGCCCGTCGGCTCCGAGCAGGCCACGAAGTGGTACGTCGAGCAGGCGCTGAGCGCCGGCGTCGGATTCGTCAACTGCCTGCCCGTGTTCATCGCCCGCGAGGACTACTGGGACGGCCGCTTCCGCGACGCCGGGCTGCCGATCGTCGGCGACGACATCAAGTCGCAGGTCGGGCGCGACCATCGTCCATCGCCAGCTCGCCCGGCTGTTCCACGACCGCGGGGTCCACATGGACCGCACGTCGCAGCTGAACGTCGGCGGCAACATGGACTTCTTCAACATGCTCGAGCGCGAGCGCCTGGACTCCAAGAAGGAGTCGAAGACGAACGCCGTGACCTCGATCATGGGCCATGATCTCCCGGCGGAGGACGTCCACGTCGGTCCCTCGGACTACGTCCCGTGGCTGACCGACCGCAAGTGGGCCCACATCAGGCTCGAGGGGAGCGCGTTCGGCGACGTCCCGCTGAACGTCGAGCTCAAGCTCGAGGTCTGGGACTCGCCCAACTCGGCGGGAATCGTCATCGACGCCGCGCGGATCGTGAAGCTTGCGCTCAACAACGGGATCGCCGGCCAGCTCGACGGGCCATCCAGCTACCTGATGAAGTCCCCGCACACCCAGCGGCCCGACGACCAGGCCCGAGAGCTGACGGAGGAGTTCATCAGCACGAACGCGCGCAAGCCGGCCGGCAAGCGCGCCGCTGAGCTCAAGGCCAAGCGGTAGCCCGGCGGCGGCGGGACCGCGTGGTGGGCGCCGCGCCTCCGATTCGCCACTGTTGATCGCTTCTATGCTCCGGCGGTGGCGGTGAGCGCTGACCAGCCCCTCACGATCGCCCAGGTGAGCCCTCATCCGTGGGAGTCGCCTCACGAGGTGAACGAATTCGTGGGACGAGTCGCCGCGGGGCTCGCCGAGCGCGGGCACAGGGTGGTGGTCGCGGCCCCGGCGAGCTCACGGGCCGCGGTGCGCGAGTCCCGCCGGGTCATTCGCGCCGCCCGCGAGCGACCCGAGACGCTCTTCGACGGATCCTGGGCGGGGCCGCGTGCCGGCGGGGATGGCGGACCGCCGGTGCTCGCCGTCGGCTCAAGCCTCGCGATGCCGCGGGGCCCGGGCCCGCAGGTCGCTCCGGTCCCGATCGACCTGAGCCGCCCGCTCGACGAGCTGCTGGGCGGGGTCGGGCTGGACGTCGTCCATGTCCACGATCCGTTCGCGCCGAGCGCCGCCTCCGTCGCGCTGCGGCATTCCCGCTCCTTGAACGTCGGGAGCTTCCATGAGCCGAGCGAGCGCATCCTGTCCACCCAGGTGGCGCGGCCGCTGGTGGAGGTGTTCTTCGGGCGGTTGGACGCCAGGACCGTCAGCACTCGCGCGACGTCTCGGCTGATGGAGCGGTTCTTCCCGGGGAGCTACGAGCTCGTGACACCGGGAGCCGCCGCCGATTCCGTCGCGCGATGGCCCGGGGATGAGGAGGCGGGCTCCGCCGAAGCGGACGATGGGCGCCCGGCCAGGATCGCGTTCTGCCTCGAGGAGGAGCGGGGTGCGCTGCGGCTGTTCTTGCGCGCGCTTCGTCGCCTGCCGCTCGACCTCGACTGGGAGGTGGCGATCTGGCTCCCGGAGCCGGGCGAGGTCCGGATCGCGCGGCGGCTGCGGGAGCGGGTCCGCACCGTTGGACCCGCGCGACGCGTCGCCCGAGGAGCTGATCGCGGCCGCGGACATCGTCTGTGTGGCGTCCGGCGGCCCCCGAACCGCCCCGGGGCTGGTGCGCACGGGGCTCGCCTCGGGGACGGTTCCCGTCGCCTCGCAGCTCCCCGTCTACGAGGAGCTCGCCGGCGACGGGCAGCGCGGGCTGCTTTTTCCTCCCGGAGACGCGATCACCTTCGCGGGCCAGCTCGAGCGGCTGATCGCCGAGCCACGGCTGCGCCGGGACCTCGCCCGCGGGGGGAGCGACGCGGTCCGGGGCTGGGATGAGGTCGTCGATCAGCTCGAGGGGATCTATCGCCGGGTGTGCTCCCGCCGCCACCCGAAGGGGGGGGACCAGGTGGTCCGGAAGCGGATCTCGGGACGCGCCGAGATCTTCGTGGACCTCCACATGCACACGGACCACTCCCCGGACTGCGCGACCCCGGTCGAGGTGCTCCTTGCCACGGCGCGGGACCGAGGGCTCGGTGCGATCGCGATCACTGACCACAACGAGATCTCCGGGGCGCTCGCCGCGCGCGAGGTCGCCGAGGAGATGGGAGGCATCAAGGTGATCGTCGCCGAGGAAGTGAAGACGGCCGGCCAGGGTGAGGTGATCGGCCTGTTCCTGCGAGGACAAGATCCCGAAGGGCCTGACGATGGAGAACACCATCGCGGAGATCAGGCGGCAAGGCGGGCTCGTGTACGTCCCGCACCCGTTCGATCGCCTGCACTCCGTTCCGGACTACGAGCACCTGCTCGACATGGTCGAGGAGATCGACATCCTCGAGGTCTTCAACCCGCGAGTCGCGCTGACCGCCTTCAACGAGGAGGCGGAGCGGTTCGCCGCCAAGTACCGGATCGTTCCCGGTGCGGGATCCGACAGTCACGTCGCGCAGGGGTTGGGCAGCGTGATGATCCGCCTGCACGACTTCGACGGGCCCGAGGAGTTCCTCGAGGCGATGCGCGACGCCGACATCGTCCGCAAGCACAAGAACCTGATCTACGTCCAGGCGCTGAAGCTCCTTCAGACGACGGGTCGCTCGAGCTCCGGCTCTCGCGGCGCGGGGCAGCAGGCGGGCGCGGCCGGTGAAGGGCGGCAGGCCGCGGGCGCGTCGATCGGCGGCGGGCCGGCGGGCCGAACGGCGGCGCGCGCAGGGCAAGCGCTGATGCACCCAGGAGGAGCGGCGCCCAAGCCGTCAAAGAAGGCGCACGTCCACGATCGCAACGCGACCAGACGGGGAGCGAGCTTGCCGACGACCGACGACGAGATCCAGGAGAAGTACCTCGAGCGGGCGATCCGCGAGCTCAACCAGCTCACCCATCGCCTTCAGGAGTGTTCCCACTGCCCACGAGGGAACCTCATGCCGGTGCTCGGCTCGGGCCACCCGCAGGCCGACATCTTCTTGCTGAAGCACGCGCCGACCGCGGCCGAGATCGAGGAGGGGGTGGCCTTCTACGGACGCGCGGGCAACGCGCTGCGAAAGAGCTTCAAGCGCCTCAACATCGACCCGTTGGTCGTCTACGGAACGCTCTGCGTCAAGTGTCCCGTCGCTGATCCGAGCGTTGCGGCGGGTGAGTGCGTCGAGCGCGTTGCCGAGGAGCTCGAGATCGTGCAGCCGAGGATCGTGGTGGTCATGGGCCCCTCCGCACTCGAGACGCTCAACGAGATCGGTCTGCCGCTGGCCCAGCCCCTCGAGCTTGCACCCGGACGGATCCAGCGGCTCACGCCCACCGTCGAGGCGCTCTACGTGCCGGACATCGACGAGTCGCTCGACTCCGAGGAGTCCAAGCGCGAGTTCTGGACCGCGTTCCGCTCGCTGGGCGAGTGGTATGCGGACCTCCCGCCGTACTAAAGCGCGCTTACGACGGGCCGGCGGGCGCCTACTGAGCGGGAGCCGCCGCCTCGGCGACCCCGCCCAATCCCTCCAGGGTCGCGCTCGCGAGACCGCGTACGACCACCACGTCGAGCGCCTCGTAGCGGCTGAGCTCCGCGTCCGCCGCCCGCGCGATCCGCCGCGGTGACGCCGACGGTCCCAGGTGGTTCGCCGAGCCGCTCGAAATGGCTCCGGTAGCCGTCGTGGAGGTTCCGGTAGAAGGACTCCTCCTTCGCGAGCCGCTCCGCTGCGTCTTCGCCGACGGCCGTCCGGACATAGCCGAAGACGGGCGGCGGCTCGCGGCCGGCCTCCCGCGCCCCCGCGTGTACCTGCCGGCGAGCCTGGGCCGCGAACTCGGGGAGCATCCAGTTGAAGAACGCACCGTCGAAGCCGGCGCCCGCGAGGGCGCACATCTTCGGTCCCATGGCCGCCAGCACGAGCCGCGCTCCGGGGATCGCCTCACGAAGCTCCGGAAGCGCCTCGCGCATCGTCGTGAGCGGCTTCGCCGAGAAGCCGGCGCCCAGGCCGATCCACAGGCGCTCGCGCTCGAAGGCCGAGCTGGTCGATCTTGGCGTTGATCTCGGCCGGGCGGTGCCGGTCGAGGGCCATCACGGCGACCCCGAGCTCGAGCTCCGCTGACCCCTCCGCGAAGGCCGCCGCGGTGTCCAGGCCGTGCGCGCCTGGGTGATCGTTCGACCAGATCGACGAGTAGCCGAGCTCCGCGCAACGCGCAGCGAGCGGCGTCGCCACCGCGGGGTCGAGCCCAGCCGCCACGCCGAATCCGCGCCGCTGGACGTCGCCTGCCGCGGCCCCGTCGGTCACGGCCGCTCGAGCAGGGCCACGCACTCGACGTGCGGCGTCTGCGGGAACATGTCGACGGGCTTCACGCGCCGCAGCCTATAGCCGGCCTCGACGAGCTGAGAGGCGTTGGGGGCGAGCGTGGTCGGGTTGCAGGAGACGTAGACGATCCGACGAGCCTCGCACTCGAGCACCCTCCGCACGACCTTCTTCGAGAGCCCGGCCCGAGGGGGATCGACGACGACCACGTCGGGGTTTCCGGCGCGCTCGAGCAGCGGGCGGACGCCCAGGCGGGCGTCGGCGGCGATGAAGTGGGCGTTGGCGATCCCGTTGCGCTCGGCGTTGCGCTCGGCGTCACTCACCGCCCCGGGCTCCACCTCGATCCCCCAGACCTCGCCCGCGCTCGGCGCCAGGGCAAGCGCGATCGTCCCGATGCCGCAGAAGAGGTCGAACACCCGCTCGGCGCCAGACAGGGCGGCGTAGTCGGCGGCGATCCCGTAGAGGCGCTCGGCCATCGCGGTGTTGGTCTGGAGGAACGCGATGTGGGAGATCGAAAGGCGGAGCCCGAGGAGCTCCTCCTCGAGGTGCTCGTGCCCGAGGACGCCGGTCGGGCCCTAGGTCCCGTCGCCCGGTCCCTCGATGACGGTGTGGAGGTCCACCGGGGGCTTGGGGAAGCTCGCCGGAGAGGTCACGAGGCGCGTCTGCACCTGCCCGGTGCGCGTTCCCTCCCTGACGACGAGGTTTCTCAGCACCCCTGAGCGCGTCCGCCGGTCATACGCGGGAATTCGCTCGTCCCGCGCCCACTCGCGGACGCGATTGCGAGCTGCGTTGTTGCGCTCGGACGCCAGCAGGCAGTCCTCGGCGTCGATCACCTCGGCCCAGCTTCCGCGGCGGTGGAAGCCGAGCACGAGGTCGCCATCGCGCTCGCCGAACGAGTACTCGAGCTTGTTGCGGTACCGCCAGGGCTCGACCGCGGGCTCGATCGGCTCGAGGTCGAAGCCGTCGAGGCCTCCGAGGCGGCGGAGCGCATCCTCGACCAGCCGCGCCTTCTCGGAGAGCTGGCGCTCGTATGGGAGCCCCTGCCATGGGGCGCCTGGGCACGGCTCGCCATCGTGAAGGCAGCGATCCGGGACGCGGTCTGGGCTCGGATCGATGAGCTCGAGGACGCTGCGCCTCGCCGAAGTCGCGCTTCGCCTCGGTCGAGCCGTGCCCGCACCCGGTCGCCCGGGGAGCCCGCCCGATACGAAGACGACGTAGCCGTCGGCGCGCGCCACGCCACGCCCGCCATGGGCCAGCGAGTCGATCTCGAGCAAGAGCTCGGAGCCGCGGCGGGGTCGCGGGGGCCGCTCTGTCGCCGGGGTCGCCACGCGCCTATCGTTGCAGCCCTTGGGGTTCGATCTCGATCGGTACCGAGGGCGGGCGGAGAGCTTCTGCGAGGAGCTGAGCCGCGAGTACTACCTGCACCTGGCCGGCCGCAAGCCGGACCTCGAGCTCGAGCCGATCTATGCCGGGTATGCGGACCTGTTCACGCGCGAGGCGGTCGGATGGTTGCGCGAGCGGGTCGCGGACGCGGCCGATCGCGACGAGCGCCGGCGCCTTCGCTATCTGCTGCATTTCTCGTTCGACGGGCTGATCGGGGCGGAGACGAGGGGGGAATCGGCGGAGCTGGCCGGGCTCGAGGCCTCGCTGGAGGTCGACCCTGGAGACGGGCCGGTTCCCTATCGCGCGGTCCAGATCGAGCAGGCGAACGAGCCGGATGCGGAGCGCCGGGAGCTGCTCGAGGAGGCGCGCAATCGGGTGCTGGCGGAGCGCCTGAACCCGCTGCACCTCGCGACGCTGGAGCGCTCGCACGAGCTGTGCCGGGCGGTCGGTTGGTCGAGCTACGCGGCCGCATACGCCGAGCTTCGCGCCGTGGACCTCGAGGCCCTGGCGCGGCCAGACGGCCCGTTTTCTCGACGCGACCGAGGAGCCCTACGCGGAGCTTCTCGGTCGCCGGCTCGAGGAGCTCGGGCTGCCGGCCCTCGGCGAGCTTCGACGGTGCGACCTGCCGCGCTTCTTCCGCGCCGCGGACCTCGATGCGCTGTATCCGGCAGACCGCCTCGTGCGAGTCGTTCAGATCGACTCTGGCCGGGCTCGGCGTCGATCTCGACGGGCAGGACAACGTGCACCTCGACACCGAGGCGCGGCGGACGAAGTCGTCACGCGCATTCTGTTCTGTACCTCGCGTGCCCGATGAGGTGTACCTGGTGATCGCGCCGCACGGCGGGCGCGACGATTACGCCGCGCTGTTCCACGAGGGGGGCCACGCGGAGCACTACGCCCATACCGACCCGAAGCTGGCGTTCGAGTTCCGCATGCTCGGGGACAACTCGGTGACCGAGGCATTCGCCTTCCTGCTTCAGCACCTGGTGGATGAGGAGCGGTGGATGCGGAAGGGGCTCGGAGTGGAGGATGCGGAGGCGGCCGTGGCTCAGGCCCATGCAGCGAGGCTCGCGCTCCTGCGCCGCTACGCGGCGAAGCTGGCCTACGAGCTCGAGCTGCACGGAGGCTCCGCGGAGCTCGGCGAGATGCCGTCGCGCTATTCGGCGCTCCTGAGCGAGGCCTTACGGGTGCCCTGGCCGCGAGAGAGCTGGCTGGCGGATGTGGACCAGGGCTTCTATGCCGCGTGCTATCTGCGGGCCTGGGCGCTCGAGTCGCGGTGGCGGGCAGCGGTTCGCGAGCGTCATGGTGGAAGCTGGTTCGAGTCCGCGGCTGCGGGAGAGTGGGTGCGGGGCCTGTGGCGACGTGGACAGGGACTCGACGCGCACGAGCTGCTCGCCGAGACCGTGGGAGGCGAGCTGGACTTCGGGGAGCTCGCCGAGCGCTCTGAGCGGACGGCCGCGCGCCCGGCCGCTACTTGAGCCGGCGCTCGATCTCGTCGAGCACGCCCTTGCGAGCCTTGCCGCGCTTCTCACGCGCGCGGACCTGCCGCAGCTCCGGCGGGCTCAGGTCCTTGAGCCTCGACTTGACCTGAACCGCGGTGAGCTGGTCGTAGGCGGTGATCGGGCCGCCGGCCGTGACCCCGGCGCGCCGTCGCAGGCGGTCGGCGCGGGCGAGCGGCTCGTCGGCCGCGTCCCGCGCGGCCCGCGCCGCCCGCCCGGCGGCGGCGGTGGCGCGGCGGCGGGCCGGTGACACGCGGGTGTCGAGCTCTTGCATCGTCTGCTCGAGGAGGCGCTCCAGCTGCTTCACCAGGTCGTCGCTGTATTGGCGGCCGCGGGTGACCAGGCTGCTGACCAGCTCGTTGGCGTCGCCGCGGGTCATCCGGCCGCGCTTGACGGCGTCGTCGACGACCTCCTGGAGGCGATCGCGAGACAGCGTCACGCTGCGCTCGAGGGCGTCGCGGAAGGCCTCGACGCTCTTGTCAGTGCGCTCCGAGGTGGAGCTGCCCCGAGTCGAGGAGCGGCCGCTGCTCGACCGACCGCTGCTCTGCTTCGAGCCGCCCGAGCCGCCGGGTCGGGAACGGCCTGATCTGCTCGCCATTGACTTTCCTCCTGGTCGCGGTTCGTACCCGGGATGACTATCTCAGTTCCCGGGGCCTTGCGGCACCGATCGCCGGCTACCGGACTCAGGCCATGGTCGTGCCCGGGAGGCGAAAACGGGCGCTAACCGGGGCGTGATCGGAGAGGCGGATGGCGCGTCCGTCGGCGTGGACCTCGCGGGCCTCCGCCGGCCACGCGCGGGCCGGCTCGACGATCTCGAGGCCCCGGGACAGCAGGTGGTCGATCGCGTCGGGCGAGGTGGTGCCGACGAGCCCGAGCCGGTCGGCGAGCTCGCGGTAGAGACGGCTGTCTTTCGGGCGGAGGTTCAGGTCACCTCCGAAGATCAAGGGGTCCTCGCCTGCCCATTCGGTGACGGCCTCGGCGGCACGGCGGATGTCGGCCTCGGCGAGTTGGTCGGGGCCGCTGGCGTGGAGGTTCGAGACGCAGAGGCCCGCGGCCAATCGGACGAAGTCCACCTTGCGGCGCTCCGGACGCCGGCGGAGGAGGAGCTCCCGCCGCTCGCGCAGGCCGACCGCAAGGGCCCCCCGGGTCAGGGTCAGGTTCGAGCCGCCGCCCCAGGACCCCATGAGATCGGGGTTCCGGCGGGCCAGAGGGCCGCGGATGGAGGCGAACCAGTTGCGGGAGGTGAGCGTGAGGTGCGCCTGTGCTCGGCAGATGTGGGCGAGGGGAGCCGCCCAGCGCGGCGGGCACTCCTGGAGGAGCGCGACGTCCCAGCTCGCGGCCGACAGGAGCTCGGCGGTCTCGCGCAGGAGGTCCCTGTTCACCTGCAGGTGCGTTTCGCCTCGCTCGGTGGTGCCGAAGAGCCGCGAGCGCCACGTGAAGAGGGCCGGATCGGGCGGGTGGTCGCGACCGTTGAAGAGGTTCCAGGTGATCGCATCGATCTCCACGCTCCAAGTCTCCCGCGTCGCCGACATCGATCCGACCGGTGGCTCAGGGGGCGTACCATCTTCCGCTTCCCATGGCCCGTGAATTTCTGACCGGTGAGGAGCTGACGAGCGAGGAGCTGACGGCGCTCCTGGATCGCGGGCTCGAGCTGAAGGCGGGGCGAGCCATCGGGGAGGGGGGAGACGCGCTTGCCGGCCAGAGCGTGGCGCTGGTGTTCGAGAAGCCCTCCACCCGAACGCGGGTCTCGTTCGAGGTCGGGGTGGCCGAGCTCGGCGGCACGCCGCTGGTCCTGCGGGGTGACGAGCTTCAGCTCGCGCGCGGCGAATCGGTGGCGGATACGGCGCGGGTGTTCTCCAGGTACGTCGCCGGGATGGTCGTCCGGGCGGGATCCGACGAGGTGGTACGGGAGCTGGCGGGAGCCGCAGACGTCCCCGTGATCAACGGCCTCACCCCCGAACACCACCCCTGCCAGGCGCTTGCCGACCTGATGACCCTGCTGGAGCGCTTCGGCGAGCTGGAAGGGCTGAAGGTCGCCTACGTCGGGGACGGCAACAACGTGGCGCGGTCCCTGGCGCTCCTCGGGCGTCGGCTCGGGGTCGAGGTGGCCGTGGCGGCCCCCGAGGGCTACGGGCTCGAGCCGGGCGTGGCGGCGTTCGACACGGCGGCTCCACTCGAAGCCGTCGAGGGCGCCGATGCCGTGTACACGGACGTGTGGGTGAGCATGGGCGACGAGGCCGATGCGGAGCGCCGCCGGGCCGATCTGGGGCCTTACCAGCTCAACGCCGACCTCCTCGCCGCCGCCGCGGAGCGGGCCATCGTTCTCCATTGCCTGCCGGCTCACCCGGGCGAGGAGATCACGGGCGACGTCCTCTACGGAGAGCGCTCCGCCGTTTGGGATCAGGCGGAGAACCGCCTGCACGCGCAGAAGGCGCTGCTCGAGCTACTGCTCGGCTGAAGCGGCCGACGCGCCGTTCGTATCGGCCGACGGCCGCGTTCGCCGCCGGCTTGCGCGGAGGACCGTCGAGCCATCGGGGCTCGTCGAAGCCCGCGTACTCCTGGATCGCGCCGTAGATGTGCTGAATGAGCGTGAGTGCTCCGCAGAATACGCAGGCTGCAGACCCCGTAGGGCAGGCGTGTTCGTCTTCTTGCCGCTGCTCGAAGTTGGGGCGTGGTTGAGCGTGTGGCTCCCGCAGACACGAGTCCGAGGCAAGTCCAGCAGGCCGAGCCAGTAGTCCTCGATCTCCCGGAGGGTCAGCCCGTTTGTCGTGTAGACGTTGAGTCGCACCGTCACATCGCCGTCCGTGACGGCAAGTGCTTCACGCAAAAATCTCCGAAAGAACCGGACCATGTTCGGGTCCGAATTGCGAAGATGCACCTGGTTGCGGCTCTTGCTCCCCTCGGCCCAGTAGAGCATGCACCCGGCCATGTGAAGGGCGTTTCCCTCGCTGCGCCCGCCGTCTTCCGGCTTCCTGGTACGCCGGCGCGCTTTGCCCTGCTTCGGAGCCTCCACGCGGCTGCGCGGCGCGCGATGCGCTCCGGATTCGTGCGGCCCGCGTGGGGCCGCTGGAGGTTGCGTTTCGCGCTGCTCTGGACTGAGCTCGATGTCACGGGTCCAATGGAAGACGCTGGTAGCGAGAGACCCCGAGCCTCGTCGCGATTCGCTTGATCGGCATCCCTTGCGCCGCGAGTCGCCGGGCGGCCGTACGCTCAATCGGCTTCCTGGGCTTCCCTCCACCGTGCGAACATATGTTCGATTATGACCGCCGCGTAAGGACGGATCGACTTGCGAGCCCGGCCTAGACTTCCATTCGCATCGGCCCCGTCGTCTAGTGGTGAAGCACCGGCGCCTTTCACGCGTGCAAACGCGGGTTCGATTCCCGCCGGGGCCACTGCTGACATGCAACCCGAGATCCACCTAGGCCCCGTCACCCTCCAGACCTTCGGCATCGCCTTCGCGCTGGCGTTCATCGCGGCCGGGGCGCTGGTGGGCAAGCGGCTCCGCGAGCTCGGCAAGCCGACCGACTGGGCCTACGAGATCATCCTGGCGGCGCTCGTCGGCGGGCTCGTCGGGGCGCGCATCGACTTCATCGCCGAGAACTACAGCGCGGTGAAGAACGACCTGCTCGGCAACATCCTCTCCGGCTCGGGGCTGGTCTGGTACGGCGGGGCGATCGGCGGGGCGATCGGCGTCACCCTGTGGGCCTGGTGGCGCCGGATGCTGAACGTCGGCCTGCTGGACATCTGCGCCGCGCCGCTGGCGCTCGGCTACGCCATCGGGCGGATCGGCTGCCAGGTCTCGGGCGACGGGGACTACGGCAAGGCGTGGAACGGCCCCTGGGCGATGGCCTACCCGCACGGCACGAAGCCCATCGACACCACGGTTCACCCGACGCCCATCTACGAGACGCTGGCGATGGGCCTGGTCGCCTATCTGCTCTGGCGCCTCCGCGACCGCTATCAGGCCGGCGTCCTCTTCTGCATCTACCTCATGCTTGCGGGCACCGAGCGCTTCCTGGTCGAATTCCTGCGCCGCAACGAGCACGTCTTCCTCGGCCTCACCCAAGCGCAGCTCATCAGCCTGGGGATGATCGCGGCGGGCGCCATCTGGCTCAGGGTGAAGGCGAGCCGCGGCACCCTCGTACGCGCCCCCGCTTGACGGCCGCAGGACCGAACTCAGGTCGAGCGGAGGAGGCCGCCGTCCAGCGGGATCACCGCGCCGGTCAGATACGCCGCGCGCTCGGAGCACAGGAACGCCACCAGGTCGCCGTACTCCTCCGGCTGCCCCAGCCTGGCGGCGGGGACCCCGGCGTGGGCGTGGCGCTCCATCTCCTCCCACGACCCCCAGTGGGACGCCAGGCGGTCCGTTGCGAAGCGCCCGGTGGCCACCGTGTTGACCGTGACCCCGTCCTCCGCCACCTCCGCGGCGAGCGTCTTCAGGAAGCCGACCGTCGCCATCCTGTGGGCGTTCGAGAGGGCGAGGTTCGGGAGCGGCTCGACCACCGAGCTGGACCCGACGTTCACGATCCGCCCCCAGTGGCGCTCTCGCATGCCCGGCAGGGCGGCTTCCACGAGTGTCCGGGGCGCCAGCACCAAAGACCGGTAGGCCTGCTCCCACTCGTCTCGCGGATTGTCGAGCGCCCCGCCCGGTGGTGGGCCGCCCGTGTTGGGGACCAGGATGTCGACCGGGCCGAGCGCTCGACTCCACCTCTCCGGGAAGGGCGGCCAGCCGACCGAGGTCGGATGTGTCCGCCTCGAACGAGACCGCCTCGCCCTCGATCGCCGCCACCGCGTCGGCGAGGCGCTCCCGAGAGCGGCTCGCGACGGCTACGCGAACGCCCTCACGGGCAAGCGCGACCGCAATGGCGCGACCGATCCCGCGGCTCGCTCCCAGGACGAGGGCGGTTCTTCCGGAGATCCCGAGGTCCACCTCGTGTGGAAGCTAGATGATTCGACTCGCGGGGCGCGAGGCCGGCCTCGGCGAGCACCCCGTCAGCGGGTGGGATACGGTCTGCAGGATGGCGAACGGCGACCTGTACGAGCAGATCGTGGACGCCGCCAACGGGATCTACGGGTCCCACCCGCACCGCCGCGCGCTGCACGCCAAGGGCCTGTTCTGCTCTGGCTCCTTCACCGCTACCGACGAGGCCGCCGGCCTGTCCCGCGCCGCCCACCTCCAGGGTGAGCCCGTCCCCGCCTTGGTGCGGTTCTCCAACGGCAGCGGCAACCCGGCGGGCGACGACTTCCAGCGAGACTCGAGGGGGATGGCGGTCAGGCTCCGGCCGCCCGGCCCCGAGACGGACATCCTCGCGGTGACCACGCCGGCCTTCGTCCTGCGAAGTCCGGAGGAGTTCCTGGAGTTGATGCGCCTGCGGACGCCCGATCCCGACACGGGGCAACCCGACTTCGAGAAGCTGGGCGCCTTCCTCGGCGCCCACCCCGAGTCGCAGACCGCGGTCAACGCCACGCTGAACACCGAGCCGCCGGCGAGCTATGCCACGCTCGTCTACTACTCGCCGCACGCCTTCAGGCTCGTGAACGCCGACGGCGAAGGGACCTGGATCCGATACCGCTGGCTGCCCGCGGCCGGCGAAGCCACGCTGTCCGACGACGACGCGAAGGCCCGCGGCCCCGACTACCTGCGCGCGGAGCTCGAGCAGCGGCTCGCCGACGGCCCCGCCGTCTTCGAGCTGGCCCTCCAGCTGCGGGGCGAGGGCGACCCGATCGACGACCCCACCGCCGTGTGGCCGGACGACCGCGAGCAGGTCGTCGCCGGCAGGCTCGAGATCACCGAGCTCGTGGACGACCCGGAGTCGGGCGACCACATCGACGTCTTCGACCCCACGCGCGTCGTCGACGGGATCGAGCTCTCCGACGACCCGATCCTCCTCGCCCGCGCCCGCGCATACTCGGTCTCCGCCTACCGGCGGCTCGGCGCCGAGGTCGAGAGCCCGTCGACCCCACCGCCGAAGCCCTAGACGCGGCTCCCCCACGCCCCGACGGCCATAATCAGGCGCCGGGCGGTTAGCTCAGCTGGAAGAGCGCCCGCTTTACACGCGGGGGGTCGCCGGTTCGAGTCCGGCACCGCCCATCAAGAAAGCCGCTAGTGGACCTCGCCCCAGATCGTTCGCTGATGGAGCAGCTTGCTGACGGTCACGAAGCCGTAGCCGCGCCCGCGGAGGGTGTGGATGATGTGCGGTAGCGCGGCGACCGTCTCGCTGCGATTCCCGCCGCCGTCGTGCATCAGGACGATGGACCCCGGTCGGGTGGCGCTCACCACTCGGCTGTAGATCGCCCCCGTCCCGGGGGTCGACCAGTCCCTGGGATCGACGTCCCAGACCACCGTCGTCATCCCGAGGCTCCGTGCGTCGGAGACCACGCGCGAGTCGAAGGCGCCGCCGGGGGGACGGAACAGGCAGGGGCCGAAGCCCGTCGCCCGCTCGATTCGCCTGCTCGTCTCCCGCATGCTCGCGCTGCCCGGGCGCGTCTCGTGGTGCATGCTGTGATTGCCGAGCTCGTAGCCCGACTCGATCACCGAGCGGGCCGCCGAAGCACCGCCCGGCACCTGCGCTCCGATCTCGAAGAAGGTCCCCTTCACGTGCTCGCGCTTGAGGATCTTGAGCACCTTCGGCGTATAGATGCTGGGACCGTCGTCGAAGGTGAGGGCCACCAGCTTTCGATGCCTCGAGCCATGAAAGACCGGGCTCGGCCCCGTGTCCCTGCATCCCACGGGCTGGACCGGCCGCAGGTGGAGCTTCGCCCACCGATGGTCGGGAGCCTCGTCGAGGCAGCGCTTGGCCGCGGCACGGGCCGCCTTCGCCCGCCGGCGGGAGCTCACGCCGTGACCTGGGCCACCGCCGCACGCCGGACCCCGCCAGTGGCTCACATAGCGCCAGAAGTAGACGTGGGGCGCGAACCCGACGGCGTCGGCGCGAAACCGGGCGATCACCGAACGTGGCCCGCGGCGGATCACGTCGGCGTGAATCCGATCGAAGGCCTTGATCGAGCCGTCGTGACGCAGCCGCGCATACCCGAGCACGTCCCTCCCGTGATGCTTCGGCCCGAAGCAGAGCTGGCGCATGCTGGACGAGCCTGAGCGATGGATGCGCAGGCAAAGGAAGCGGGCCTCGGGATCGGACGTGTCAGGGCGTCGGTTGAGCTGCTTGAGGCCGAATTTGCCCTGCGTTCGGACCTGGAGCCTCACGTCCCGCGTCGCCTGGTCCACCCCCATCGCCCTGATGTCGAGCGGCCCGGCCGCGTCAGACGGGTCGCGATGGCGGTGCGGGCGTCCTACCGCGCCCGTGGCCGCCAGGGCCCCGAGGGTGAGAGCCACCAGCGCCCCCGCCCCGAATAGCCACTGTCTGCGCACGCTGTCCTGCTTCTCCTTCGGCCGCGGCGCATCGGACGCCGGTTCTCGCGATACTACCCGCGAACGGTGGCGGAGCCGGGGAGGCCTCGCTTCGCCCCGAATCTCATATGCGCGCCCCTTCAAGCAAGCGAGGGCCGACAGGCAGGCGGCCCGGTCCTGTCGCGCGCCGGCGTTCGAGGCGCCCCGCGTTGGCCGGCTACGCCGTGGCCGCACTGGCTGGGGCAGCGCTCCTCGCCGCAGTGCTGGGCGGCGCGGCGATCGCCGGGGTCGGCGGTACCGGCGGCGCCAACGGCGGCCATTCCGGCGGAAACCCGTATCGGGGCAACGGAATGTGGATCTGGTACGTGAGCCGGTCGAGCGGCGGCGACCTGGCGCGCATCGCGCGCAAGGCGCACCGGCACCGGATCAAGACGGTCTACATCAAGAGCTCCGATGGTGGAGATGCATGGAGCCAGTTCACGCGAGGACTGGTGTCCAACCTCCACTCCCGCGGCCTGCGCGTCTGCGCCTGGCAGTTCGTCTACGGGAGCCACCCCGGCGCGGAGGCCAAGCGCGGGGCGCAGGCGGTCCGCAAGGGCGCCGACTGCCTCGTGATCGACGCCGAGTCGAGCTACGAGGGGCGTTACGCCGCCGCCGACAAGTACGTCATCAAGCTCCGCCGCGGGATCGGTGCGAGATTCCCGACTGCGCTGGCCAGCTTCCCCTATGTCGACTACCACCCCGGGCTGCCGTACTCCGTCTTCCTCGGGCCCGGCGGCGCGCGGTTCAACCTGCCGCAGGTCTACTGGCACACGATCGGCGTCAGCGTCGGCTCGGCCTACAAGCACACATTCATCTTCAACCGGGTCTACAGGCGACCCATCGACCCGCTGGGTCAGACCTACGCCAACCCGCCGATTCGCCAGATCAAGCGCTTTCGCCGCATGGCGATCTCCTACGGCCTCGACGGAGTCAGCTGGTGGGACTGGCAGGAGACCGGGAGGAAGGAATGGCGGGCGCTCGGGAAGCGCATGACGCGGGGCGTGTCCGGCGTGGACCGGCCCAGGAGCTACCCCACGCTCTCCAAGGGCAGCCGCGGTGACCTCGTCGTCTGGGCGCAGGAGCACCTGAAGGGCGCCGGCGAGTCGCTGCGGGTCACCGGCGTCTACAACCGCAAGACCGCGCGCGCCGTGAAGAGCTTCCAGCGCTCGAAGAAGCTCGGGGTGGACGGAAAGCTCGGCGCTCAGACATGGCGCCGACTGCTTGACGAGAAGCCGAAGATGGTCAATTGGTCGAGGCGATCACGCTCGAAGGCGGGCGCCTCGGTAAGCGCACCGCGCTCCGCATCCCTGCCGGCCGTTCGCGACGAGATCCCTCCGCCCGGCGACCGCTAGGTCAGACCAGCGCACCGGTTACGATCGAGCCGGAGCGTCGGTCGTGGCCAGGATCGAGGACAAAAGCCCCGGGCACCTGACTTGCTGATCCTCCTCTTCGCGCTGGCGTTGGCCCTGGCGGCACCGGCGCAGGCGGGCGCCGACGAGAACTTCGCCGACGAGCCCCCCTTCGGCGGCCAGCTCCCGCCGCCGCTGGTTCTGCCGCCCTCCGAGACGCGCCCTGTGCCCGGCTTCAGGCTCAGCCCATCTGAGGCGATCCGGATCGCCGATCGCGCCACGGCGGTTCGAGACGAGCGCGCCCAGAGCCCCGGCATGCGCCCGACCGCCTTCGAGCGGGGCGACGACTGGCAGGTGAGCTACTTCACCGGGACGGGCTCGAGCCGCACCGAGGTCGCGGTCAGCCATCGTCGACGACGCGACCGGCGCCGTCCTGGGCGCCTGGCACGACCAGCAGCTGCACGATCCACTCGCGCGCGGCTACTCGGGCGCGATCGCCCAGAAGGTGAACGCCCCGTACGTCTGGCTGCCCCTCTGCCTTCTGTTCCTCCTCCCGTTCCTCGATCCCCGACGGCCGCTCCGCCTGCTCCACCTCGACCTCCTCGTGCTCCTCGGGCTCGGCGTCTCGCTCTTCTTCTTCAACCGGGGGGAGATCACCACCTCGGTCCCGCTCACCTATCCGGTGCTGGGCTATGTCCTCGTGCGAATGCTCTGGATGGGATTCCGGCCACGCGACGGCGACGGGCCGCTCGTGCCCCTCGTGCCGATCAGGTGGCTCGCCGTCGCGGCGATCGCCCTCGCGTGCGGCCGCATCGCGCTGAACGTCGTCGACTCGCACGTGATCGACATCGGCGTCGCCGGCGTCGTGGGCGCCCACCACATCACCCACGGGCAGGACCTGTACAACGGCGGCTTCGCCCCGGGGGTCGGGATCCGGGGCGACGTCTACGGGCCCTTCAACTACCTCGCCTATGTGCCGTTCGAGGCCGTCTTTCCGTGGAATGGCCACTGGGGGGACGTGCCGGCCGCCCACGCGGCCTCGATCGCGTTCGACCTGCTGACGGCGATCGGCCTCGTGGCGCTGGGGAGGCGCCTGCGTCCCGGGCCCGGCGGCGGTTCGCTCGGGATCTCGCTCGCGTTCGCCTGGCTCGCCTATCCGTTCACGCTCTACACGATGAACGCGAACGCCAACGACTCCCTGATCGCGGCGCGTGGGAGTCGGCGCGATGCTCGCCCTCTCCTCGCCGCCGGGGAGGGCCGTCATGCTCGCGCTCGGCACGGCCGCGAAGTTCGGATCCGCGGCTCTCGCGCCGCTGTTCGCAACCGCCACCGGCGAGCGCCGCTGGCGCTCCGTGCTGATCTTCTCGGCGGTCTTCGTGATCGCTTGCGCGGTGCTGGTCCTGCCCTTCCTTCCCGACGGCGGCCTGCGCGAGTTCTACGACCGCACCCTCGGCTACCAGGCCTCGCGGAGCTCGCCCTTCAGCGTCTGGGGCCTCGCGCCCTCCCTCGACTTCCTGCGCCCCGTGGAGCGGGGAGTCGCGGCGGGGCTGGCGTTGGCTGTGGCCTGGTGGCCACGCCGCAAGAGCGCGATCCAGGTCGCGGCGTTGGCGGCAGCGGTGCTGATCGCCACCCAGCTCGGTGCGACGCACTGGTTCTACTTCTACGTCGTCTGGTTCCTGCCGTTCGTGCTGGCGGCGCTCTTCGCCACCCAGCCGGATCGCGGGGTGGTGGGCGCTAGCCGATCCGCGTCTCCAGCAGCCCCAGGGTCGGCGAGCTGATCGCGAGCTCGTCGCCCTCGGCCAGCCAGACTGCCGGGTCGCGTGTCGAACCGACCCCGGACGGCGTGCCCGTGGAGACGATGTCCCCCGGCTCGAGTGTCATCAGCGACGAGAGGTGCGACACGAGCTCCGGGACGCTGAAGATCAGGTCATCGGTCGTCGCCGACTGCATCTCCTCTCCGTTCAGCGTCAGCGAGAAGGAGATCGGGCCGTCGGCGAGCGCCTCCTCGGGCGGTGACCAGGGAGGGGCCGCACGGTGCCGAGCCGTCGAACACCTTGCCCGGCATCCACTGGGGAGTCGCGAACTGAAGGTCGCGAGCCGAGAGGTCGTTGAGCAGCATGTAGCCGGCGACGAAGTCCGCGGCATCCTCGGCCGCCACGTTCGCGCATCGCCGGCCGATGACGAAGGCCACCTCGGCTTCGAAGTCGACCCTCCGGCTGGCGCGGGGCAATGGAATGGTCGCGCCGGGCCGCCGCCAGCGCGTTCGCGAACTTGGCGAAGAAGGTCGGCGCCTCGGGCGGCTCGATGCCGGCCTCGGCGGCGTGAGCCTTGTAGTTGAGGCCGATGCAGACGATCTTCTGCGGATCGGGAACCGGCGGCAGAAGCTCGACCACCTCGAGCGGCGTCACCCGCGCCTCCCCCAACTCCGCGACGTCGGCAAGGCGGCCGGATTCGAGCAGATCCCGAACACCCGAGCCGCGGCCGCCCAGGGCGTTCCAGATGTCGACCACGGCTCCGTTGCGAAGCAAACCCGCCCGCGCACCGCGATCGGATCGGTACGTCACGATCCTCATCGCCGCCCGCAGCCTATCCACCTAGAATCAGGCGTAGCGGGCCGGAAGGCCCGCTGGTTCGCCGGGGGCGTAGCTCAGTTGGTTAGAGCGCCGGCCTGTCACGCCGGAGGTCGCGAGTTCGAGTCTCGTCGCTCCCGTCCTCGAACTGTGTCCCGATCTGTCCGGAGGACGGACGCAAAGGGACACGGTTCAACGAGGGCGGACCGCATCGCTGCCTCAGGGCGCCCGCCTCTGCAGCTCGGGGGGCGCTAGTCCCGAAGGATCGACCAGGCTTCTCGTAGCAGCACGCCCACCACCGCGAGTGCCAATACCGCGTCCGACCACCACCAGCCGAGCGCGGGGCCGAGGATCAAGCCAAGCAAGGCGCCCACGGCAAGCAGGGCGGCAACCGCCGTGATGACCCCGTCGGCGCGCAGAGCCACGCTCGCAAGCCTTGCCGCCGTTCGCCTTTTCGCGATTGCCAGTGGCGGCAGGACGACTATCGATGCTGCCGCGATTCCGACCCCGACGCCGGTTGAGTCGGGGGAGTGATGCGTTGC
This sequence comes from uncultured bacterium, assembly GCA_963772345.1. GTDB lineage: Bacteria > Actinomycetota > Thermoleophilia > Solirubrobacterales > 70-9 > AC-56. The sequence continues at coordinate 123,704 of CAVYXB010000008.1, forward strand.
CAGGGCACGGACCGCCGAGACGGACAACAGGACGCTGATCACCAATAGAGCAATCGCAACCAGGCGCGCTGCCCGACGCTCGAGCGAGTCGCCTCGATCCGGATCGTGGCGTTCCGTGTGAAAGCGATGAAGGATGACCGCCGACGCCCCCGTCAACCATCGCGTCCAGACCGTAGCCAGCGAGTGAGAGCCCTCCGACGACGATGCCGACCGCGACCGCCGAGGTCCCTGCGAGCAGGCTCCAGGCGATGCTCGCCTGCGACAGACGAATAGCGCGGTGCAGGTCCGTCTGACGGTCAGGCAAGTCAGTCACGCGCGGTCGCTCGCGCCCCGGCGGGCTCGCTCGCGATTCGCCGACCCGCTACAGGGCGCCGCCCGCGGCCGGCGGGGCGGTGTTGTCCTCCCCCTCGCCGGGCTGCTCTCGCGCGATGTAGTCCTCGACCAGCAGCAGGTCCTGGCTCGAGCGCTCAACCACGTTGAGGAGGTCCTGCATGAGCGCCACCTCCTCGACCTGCTCCTTCACGAACCACTGCATGAACTGCTCGGCGCGGTACTCGCCGTTGTCGCGCGCGAGCTTGAACAGCGCGTTGATCTCCTCGCCGACCCGCTCCTCCTGCTCGAGCGCCATCCGCACCGGCGCGACCGCGTCGTCGAAGCTCGTGCGCTTGGCCTCGATGTCCGGGATCTGCACCTCCTCGCTCGTGTCGAGGAGGTACTGCACCATCATCATCGCGTGGTTTCGCTCCTCGGCGGCCTGCCTGTAGAAGAACGCCGCGAGCCGCGGGAGGGTCTCGGAGTCGTAGTAGACGGCGGCCCCGATGTACTGCTGGTGGGCGGCGAACTCGTTCGCGATCTGCTCGTTCAGGGCTGCGGCGAAGGACTTGGCGGCCATGGGCTCTCCTGTCTCGGTGGTGTCGCGCCGACGCTATCGGAAGCCCGCGGGGAGCCGTCCCCCTACGCGTCCCATCGGAACCCGGTCTCCGACGGCGCCGGGTCGAGCGGGCTGTCTGGAAGCCCGTCGGGCACGCTGGGGTCGTTGTAACCCGACGGAGCGACGTCGTTCGGCGTGTCGGGGTGGAACACCGAGGCGAGGTACTGGATCTGGCCGCGCCCCACGCTCTGCTCTCCCTGCCCGCCGCCGTAGATCGCGATCCCCTCGCGCTCGCAGTGCTCGTAGACCGCGAGGAGCTCCTGCAGGGAGCCGAACCGGGATGGCTTGGAGTTGATCGCCTTCGGTTTCCACTCGAGCCCCTCGATGTCGGCGACCGAATGAAGCGGCGCGTCCCAGGTGACGCGGTCCTCGTGCGGCTCGAGCACCGGCCGCGTCTCGTCGTTGACGTCCGGATCCTCGAGGTAGGCCTCGGGGAACGCCTCGGCGACGGCTCGATAGAGCTCCGGGTCGGTCTCGACGTCGACCGGCGTGCCGCGGTAGTGGCCCTTCAGGTCGAGCACGTCGACGCCGGCGAGCTCGCGGATCTCGGCGATCAGCTCGCGCGTCCCAGTCGTTCTCGGGGTCGAGCTTGAACTGCAGCTCGGGGTGCTTGGCGAGGCGCTTTCGAATCGGCTCGGTGTTCGAGCGTGCCGCCGTCGTCGCCGAAGCTCGCCGAGGCGCGTGGAGCAGACGAAGCGCAGCGGGCTCGGGCTCGCGCCCGACGGCCTCGTGAGAGCGGGAGCCCGTTCTGGCGCAGCGCCAGGTCGAGCGCCGCGGACTCGTAGGCCCAGCGGCGGTAGTGGCGCGACGTGTCGCGGACCGGGGGCGCGCCGGCGAAGAGGTCGAGCGCGCCGAGCAGCTCGCAGAGCTCCCCGAGGGTGGACGGGCCGCTCAGGTCGTGCACCGGGCCCGGCGTCGCGGTGGGCGACGTGGTCGAGCACGTCGTAGACGACGTCCTCGCCGAGGCCCTCCTGGCCGTCGCCTCGCAGATGGATCACGGTCGAGGGCCGCGTGAAGTGACCGTACTCGCGGTCGTGCGCCTCGAGCTCGTAGGCCTCGACCGTGACCGGCAGCTCGGCGAGTTTCTCGTAGGCGCCCACGCGCGCCAGACTAGCGATGCTCCGGGTTCGGGAAGTCGAACCGGCAGCCCGGCGTCCCACTCGGAGCGCTGGTTGCCGTGCGCCGGGATGCCGCCCGCGTCCTTGAGGATCCGCGCCAGGTGCAGCATGTTCCAGGTCGCGAACGTGGTGTTGCGGTTGGTGAAGTCGTTCTCGGGCCCGCCCGAGCCCTCGTCCAGATAGGACGGCCCGGGCCCGGCCTCGCCGATCCAGCCCGCGTCGGCCTGCGGCGGGATCGTGTAGCCGAGGTGCTGCAGCGAGTAGAGGATGTTCATCGCGCAGTGCTTGACGCCGTCCTCGTTGCCGGTCACGAGGCAGCCGCCGACGCGTCCGTAGTAGGCGTACTGGCCCGGCGTCGTTGAGCAGGTGCGAGTTGCCGTAGAGGCGCTCGACGATCTGCGTCGCGACCGAGGACTTCTCGCCGAGCCAGATCGACATCCCGAGCACCAGGATGTCGGCGGCCATCACCTGCTCGAAGATCGCCGGCCATTCGTCCGCCTCCCAGCCGTGCTCGGTCATGTCCGGCCAGACGCCGGTGGCGATGTCGTGGTCGATCGCGCGGATGCACTCGACCTCGACCTCGTTTCGCCGCATGATCTCCATCGAGATGTCCATCAGGCCCTGCGTGTTCGACACCTCCGGGCTGCGCTTCAGCGTGCAGTTGATGAAGAACGCCCGCAGGTCCGAGTAGTCGGTCGTGCTTCGCTCGCAGAGCTCGGCCTGCTTGTCGTTCAGGACATCCGAATCGCTCACGTGTGCTCCTTGGTCGGGGGCGCGCTCAGCGTAGGCCGCGGCGCGGATTGCTCGTCTTCGTCCTGCTGCGGGCGATCACGTTACGTGGCGGGCGGCGCGTTAGCCTCGCCCTCGATCCTGTGAGTCCGACGATCGGCCTGCTTGGAGACGTGATGCTCGGGCGCTCCGTCGCCGGGCGGCTCGCCGAGGTGGCTCCCGAGGAGCTCTGGGCGGCGGAGGTCCGCGAGCTCTGCGCTTCCTGCGATCTCGTGGTCTGCAACCTCGAGTGCTGCATCTCCGACCGGGGGGCCCCGACCGACCGGGTTCGCAGGAAGCCGTTCTTCTTCCGCGGCCCGCCGGAGGCCGTCCGATCGCTCGAGGCGATCGGGGTCGGCGCGGTCGGGCTGGCGAACAACCACGCGCTCGACTACGAGACCGAGGCGCTCGATCGACACGCTGGAGCACCTCGACGGGGCCGGGATCGCGGTCGCCGGCGCCGGCCGGGATCTGCACGCCGCCCGCAAGCCGGCCACCTCGAGGTCGCCGGCACGACGGTGGGGCTGGTCGCGGTGACGGACCATCCGTCGGAGTTCGCCGCCGGCGAGCGAGAGCCCGGCGTCGCTCACGCCGATCTGGGCGCCGGGCTGCCGGATTGGCTTCTGGCCGAGGTGGCGCGGGCGCGCGAGGAGTGCGACTGGCTGATCGCCTTCCCCCACTGGGGCCCGAACATGACCACGGAGCCCGCGCGCTGGCAGCGCGAGGCGGCGGCGGCGCTGCAGGAGGCGGGCGCCGACCTCGTCGCCGGTCACTCCGCCCACGTCTTCCACGGCGTCGGGTGGGGAGCGCGCGGCCCCTCGTCTTCGACCTCGGCGACGCCCTGGACGACTACCGGGTCGATTCTGGCCTTCGCAACGACCTCGGGCTGATGGCGATCTGGCGGCCCGGCGATCCGGAGCGCGAGCTGGAGCTGGTGGGCCTGGAGCTCGAGTTCTGCTTCACCCGGGTTGCCGAGGGCCCGGCGGCGGATTGGATCGCGAGGCGCCTCGACCGCGCCTGCGGCGAGTTGGGGACAACGGTGGAGCGCCTGTCGGATGGTGGGTTCCGCATAAGGAGGGCGGGTTGATGGTCACCGAGCACCCGGCCCGGGGCCGCTTGCTGGCACGCCTACGCGGAGGCCACGACCCGGTTCGCCAGCAGCCCGAAGGCCTCGATCCCCGCCGCCAGGTCCTCCTCGGGGGTGTCCTCCTCCTTCGCGTGGCTGATCCCGGCGATCGAGGGGCAGAAGACCATCGCGGCGGGCAGGACGCGCGCAACCTCCGCCGCGTCGTGAAGGGCGCCGCTGGTCAGGACGCGATCGGAGCCGGTGGCCTCGGCGCAGGCGAGCCGCGCTGCTGCCACCAGGCCTGAGTCGAACTGGATCGGATCGATCCGCCAGACCGGCTCTACCTCCAGCCGCGCATCTGCGGCGAGCGGCGAGCTCGGCGCCGGCGGCTTCGGCCTCGTCCGAGCATCGCCGCCAGCTCGCCGGCATCCGGGTGCCGCAGGTCGACGAGGAGCTCTGCCTCGCCGGCGACCGCCGTCGGAATGCCCGGGTCTGAGCGTCGAGCGCGCCGGTGGTCGCGACGCCGCCGTGGCGCGTGCCCGATCTCCTCGACCTGAAGAGCCGTCTCTGCCGCGGCGAGGCCCGGCGTCCCGGCGGCGATCCATCGGCGTCGTGCCGGCGTGCGAGGCCTGGCCCGTGAAGCGAAACCGGTGGCGCTCGATCCCGACGCATCCGTCGACCGCGGCCGCGCGCGATCCCTCCGCCTCCAGCACCGGCCCCTGCTCGATGTGGAGCTCGAGATAGGCCGCGAGCTCCGCCGCGCCGCCGCTCCGCCCGGGGCGCCTCGTCCAGACTCGATCGCCGTTCTCGGCAGAGCACCTCGGCGATCGAGCGACCGTCCGCGTCGCGCAGCCCCCGGAGCTCCTCGGACGTCGAGGGTTCCCGAGAACGCCGAGCTCCCGAACAGGCTGCGGCCGAAGCGCGCGCCCTCCTCGTCGGCCCAGTCGATCAGCGTCAGCGGTCGCGGCGGGGCCACGCCCTCGGCGGACCAGGCCCGCAGCACCCCGAGCGCCGCCATCACGCCGAGCGCGCCGTCGAGCCAGCCGCCGTCGGGCACCGAGTCCAGGTGCGAGCCGACGGCCAGCGCCGGGCCACCCGCGCTCGTCGAGCGAGGCCCACAGGTTTCCCGCCTCGTCGCGCTCGGCCTCGAGCCCGATCTCGCGCGAGCAGCTCGCTCGAGGAGCGAGCGCGCCGCGCGCCACCCCTCGCTCCAGCAGAGGCGCTGTGCCCCGTCCGGCCCCCCGGTGCGCCGGTCGAGCTCGCGCAGGTCGGCGATCACCCGGCCCGGCGTCGATCGCCGGGAGCTCGCTCATCGATCCGCGAGCCGCTCCCGTGCGAAGCGCCTGGGCCAGGCAGTGGGCGCCGCCCCCGCCCAGGGTGAACATCGAGAGGTCGAGCTCGTGGACGGTCAGGCCGCGCGCCCGCATCGCCTCGTTCAGCGACGTCGCCGCGGGCGATCGAGAGCACCCGCTCATCGCCCAGCGAGATCGCGTTCGCCCCGAGCCGAAATGCGTCGTCCGCCGGGACCTCGATCAACTCGAAGCCGCGGTCGCGAAGCCAGCCGCACGAATCCCCCGGAGAGCGCGTCCGAGCAGACCGCGGCGAGCCGCTCGGCCAGCACCGCGAGCAGGACGTCGATGTGGACGAAGCGCTCCGGGATCGGCTCCACGCGCACCTCCCAGCCGTCCGTCTGCCAGCCAGCCGGCGAGCTGGCGCGCCGCGGGCTCCTGGGTGCGGGCCTCGCCGGCGCCGATGACCGCGCATCCGGGCTCGAGGATCATCACGTCGCCCCCCTCGAGGGCGCCCGGCGGTGATCATGCCGCGGATCGGGATCCCGTTCTCCTCGTAGAAGCGGATCACGGCCGCGTACTCGCCGCGCCGCCACCATTGGTGGAGCTGGGTGATCACCGCTCCACCCGGGGTCATCGCGCTCGAGTCGCGAGCGAACACCTGATACGGAAGCGCCGGATCGGGCTCCAGCAGGTGCACGCGGACGCCGGCCTCCTCGTAGGCCGCGACCATCTCCGCGTGCTGGCTGGCCGCGAGCTCGCCGTCGAAGCGGTGCCCGGCGCTCCAGGGTCGCCTGCGAGATCGCGCTGGTCGCGAGCCAGCGGAAGTTGTCCGGCGGGCAGAGGAGAACGTCGAGCAGGCGCCCGTGCTCGGAGTCGACGCCCCAGGCGGGGCTGCGCTCACTCCGACCACCACTCGCACCGTCCGCAGGCTGCGATCGACGGCGCCCCGGACCCAGCCGCCGTGCTCGACCACCGCGCTGATGTAGTCGATCGTCTCCTGGGTCAGCCGCTCGCCGGGCAGCACGTTCGGGATGCCGGGCGGGTAGGCGGCGAGCGACTCGGCGGCGAGCCTTCCGACGGCGTCCGCGAACGCGACCGGCTCCTGCGGCCCGAGGAACGCCTGACGCGGCGACATCTCGAGCCTGCCCCACGGCGGAGGCGCGGCGAACGGCCGCCTGGGGATCTCCTCCTCGCGCTCCGAGCGCTTCGACCGCGTGGCGCATCGAGCGCGACGAGGCGGTCCGCGCTCGCCGCCGCGTCCTCCCCCATGCCGAACGACCGCCACGATGACGTTCTCGGCGGCGAGCTCCAGGTTGATGTCGTCCAGCTCGCGCATCAGGGAGGCGACGCGAGTCCCGGTGCTCCCGGTGCCCCTCACGTCGACGGTCAGGCGCAGCGGGTCCCAGCCGATGCACCCCGGGACGTCCGACCAGCCGCTCGTCGAGAACGTCGAGGCCAGGGATCTCGCGCACGGCGGCCCGCGCTCGTTCCAGCCCGGCGATCGTCTCGGCGAGGAGCTCGCCTCCTCGCACCGCGAGCTGCCGTCGCGCCGCATCCAGCGATGCGGTCAGCAGCGCGCTGGGGCTCGTCGACTCGGTGAGCGTCACACAGCGATCCACGACGTCCTCGTCGATCAGCGCGGCGTCTCCGAGATGGAGAATCGCCGACTGGGTGAGGCTTCCGACCAGCTTGTGGACCGACGAGAGGACGAGATCGGCACCGCGACTCCAGGGCGCTTTCAGGCAGCAGCGGCGAGAACCGCAGATGTGGTCCCCAGGCCTCGTCGACGACCAACGCGCACGCCGCGGTCGTGGGCGACTCGCGCGAGGCCCTCCACGTCGGCGACGGCCCCGAAGTAGGTGGGGGACACCGTCAGGGCGGCGACCGCGTCCGGCGTCGCGTCGAGCGCCTCGCCGAGCGACTCAGGGGTCAGGCAGTGGGCGATGCCGAGCTCCGGGTCGAGCTCGGGAGCGACGAACGCCGGCTCGAGCCCGGCGAGGATGATCCCGTCGACCGTGCTCGAGTGGACGTTTCGCTGGGCGATCACCGACCGACCGGCGTGACGAAGCGCGAGACAGGCGGCGTGGTTTCCCTGCGACGCGCCGCTGATCAGGAACCAGCTCCGGCGGGCCCCCCAGGCCTCGGCCGCGAGCCTCTGAGCCCGCTGAAACGGCGAATCCTGCCCGATGTCGATGCCCTCGATCCCCGCGGGGATGTCGTAGTCGAACGCGGCCGGGCCGAGCGTCGAGACCAGGCCGGATCGGCGCCGGTTCCTCCCTTGTGGCCCGGGACGTGGAAGCGACCCGGACGGCGCCTCGCGTAGTCGATGAGCGCGTCGAGATACGGAGCCTCCCGCTGGGCCCGTCCCCCAAGCGGCTCCGGCCAGCCTCCGACATTGGGGTCTGCAGCCTCTCCGGACATCCCCCGGGACTCTAGTGTCGGCATCCGGCGGCCCGCGCCGCGGCGCAGGTCAGCCGGTGAGCTGCCGGTACCAGTCCTGGTAGATCGCCCGCGTTCCTTCGCCGTGAGGGGCTTCCGATTCTCCACGCCCCCCGAGCACGTCGGCCCCCGCGTGCTCCCCTGATACTTTTCCTGGCGTCCGCCGGATGAGCGACGACGACCATCCTCCGAGTACCTGGCTGCATAAGGCGGCCGCCGCGCGGGCAGCAGAGGGGCGATGAAGGCCCTACTTCTAGTCGTGCTGCTGCTCCTCGTGGCTGCTCAACGGGCTGTTCGTCGCGGCCGAGTTCGCGCTGGTTCGAGCGAGGAGGGCGCGGCTCGAGAAGCTGGCCGACGAAGGCGCCCGCGGAGCGACCCAGGCGCTGGACGAGCTCGGCCGCCTGGACGAGTACCTCGCCGCCTGCCAGGTGGGGATCACGATGGCGTCGATCGCGATCGGCTTCCTGGGCGAGCCGGCCGTGGCCCACCTGCTGGAGCCCATCTTCGGCGGCTTGTCCCACGGCGTCGCGGTCGCGATCTCGATCGTGATCGCGTTCCTCCTGGTGACCTCGATCCACATCTCGGTCGGGGAGCAGGTACCGAAGATGCTGGCGATCACGAGCGCCGAGGAGGCGGCTGCGGAACCTGGCTCGGCCTCTTGCCGTGTTCCGAGCGGTGAGCGCGCCGTTCACGGTCGCGCTGAACCGGCTCTCGAACGCGATCGTGCGCCTGTTCGGCGTTCGACCGGAGGCTCTCGAGGAGCAGCACACGGAGGAGGACGTGAAGGCGATCATCCAGACCTCCGCGCGGGGCGGGTCGCTGGATCCGCGGCGAGGCGGTGATGCTCGGCGGCGTGTTCCATCTTCACGAGCAGCAGGCCCGGGAGGTGATGACGCCGATCCCGGCGGTGGTCACGGTGAACGCCTCGGAGACCGTCGAGGACGCGCTGCAGCGCTGCGTGTCCTCGGGCCACACCCGGCTGATCGTGATCGAGGAGGACAACCCGGACCGGGTCCGCGGCGTGATCCACAACAACAGCCTCGCCCGTCTGTACATGAACGCCGGGCCGGACACCTCGGTCGAGCCGGCGATCCGCGACGTGCCCATCTTCCCGGAGACGAAGCCGCTGGACGATCTGCTGGCCGAGCTCCAGCGACAGCGCAGCTCGATCGCCGTGGTCTCGGACGAATACGGACGAACGGTGGGAATCGTCACCGTCGAGGACATCCTCGAGGAGGTGGTGGGCGAGATCGAGGACGAGACCGATCCTCGGGCCGCTGCGATGCGCCAGCTGACCGACGGGGACTGGTACGTCCGCGGCCACGTGTCGCTGGGCGATCTCGAGGACGTTGGGATCAGGCTGCCGGTCGCGTCGGATGCGTTCAACTCGATCGGCGGCTACGTCTTCTCCGAGCTCGGCCGGCTTCCCAAGCGGGGCGACCGCATCCTCGCCAACGGCTACGAGATCCGGGTGGAGTCGGTGCGCGAAAACAGGATCCTCGCGGTGCGGATTCACGGGTCTGCGACCGGCGAGTTTCCCACGGCAGGCGGGCACGGGCGAGTCGTCCGCCCGAAGCCAGCCCGCACCCTGAAACGGTACGTCTTCGCCGCGCGGAGCTTCCGTCCGCGAGCGCGTCTAGGTTGCGACCGTCCGGCTCACCTACCTGAGGGGTATGGCATGTGGGTAGTGAAGCTCACAGACAAGCAGCTCGAGGTCCTGCGAGCCGTGCTTCGCGCCGAGGAGCATCTGGGGCCCGCGCTTGCGCGGAGCGCTGGAGTCGCTTGACCTGGCGCGCTGGGACGAGCTTCCGGAGGCCCAGCTTCCCTGGGATGCGGTGACCGACGCGGCGCGGCGCCAGGGGATCTCCGAGGCCGACGTGATCTGGGACCTGGCCGGCAAGCGCAAGCGCACCGCCGCCTAGCCTCACCCGTACTCGTAGAAGCCCGCTGCCGCTCTTGCGGCCCACCCTGCCGGCGCCGATCAGCTCCTCGATCAGCCCCGGAGCCCGGTAGCGCTCCTCTCCGCGTGTCGGCGAACAGGCTCTCGCCGATCGCGGCGGCGACGTCGAGCCCGATGAAGTCGAGCAGCCGGAGCGGCCCCATCGGGTGGCCCGCCCCGAGCTCGAGGCAGGAGTCGACGTCGGCGCTCTCCATCCCGGTTCGCTCGGCCAGCCGAACGGCGTCGAACAGGTAGGGGAACAGGAGGCGGTTGACGACGAACCCCGGCTGGTCGGGAACCTCGATCGCCGTCTTGCCGAGCGCGCGGCACCAGGCGAGGGCCCGCTCGCGCGACGCCCTGCCGCAGCCCGTCGGGCAGGCACAGCTCGACCAGCTCCATCCGGTGGACGGGGTTGAAGACGTGGAAGCCGAACAGCCGGTGCGGATGGCCGGAGCGGCTCGCCAGCTCGGCGATCGAGAGGGAGGACGTGGTGGTCGCCAGGTCGGCCTCGGGGCAGGCGTCGCCCAAGCACGCCCAGCAGCTCGACCTTGGCGTCGAGCTCCTCGACCACCGCCTCGACGACGAGGTCGCACGCGGAGAGGTCGGTCGGGTCGGTCGTCACCCTGATCCGGTCCGGCGTCCGCGCCCTCGACCTTCGCGCACTCCTCCTGGGCGCGCTCCTCGGCCCGCCAGGCCGAGGCGTCGCTTCGGGCCAGCAGCCGGACCTCGCCGAGCACGCTGGCCGAAGCAGCGAGGGCGCAGGCGATCGTCCCGCTGCCGGCGACGGCCGGCTGGGTGTATGGCTCGGGCTCGGTCACCCGGCATGGTTCCTATCACGCGGTCACTGGGACTGTGCCCTGAGCCGATAGGGCCTCCTGTCGTCAGGCCGCCTTGCGTACCCTGCTTGTCATGGAGGAGCAGCTCAGGCGACACCGACCGGTCGAGCGGAGCCGCGGCGGGCTTCGTGCTCGCCGTGATGGTCCTCGGCGCCGTCTCGATGTGGACCGTGATCCCGTTCGGCTGGATCTGGATCGGGTCGAGGCTCTCGCACACCCAGAGCCCCTTCAGGTGGCCCCTACATGGTCGTCTTCTTCGGCATCGTGTGCTCGATCATCGCCATGGCCTGGGTGCTCGCGCGGCTGAACCGGCTCTACGTGCGGATCACCGGAAGCGAGAAGCTGCCCACGCGCTACCTCCCCGCGTGGAGGAAGAGCCTCAGCGACGAGCGCGAGATGCCGCAGGGGATGTCGGTGCTCGAGGCTGTGATCCTCGGCTCCGTGCTGCTCGCCGGGGTCGCGCTGGCGGTCTGGTTCTTCATCGCCGCCGGCTCACCGCTGCCCTGCCAGTAGCGACTGACTGGTCAGTCAACCAATCGGCTATCGTCACATCTTGAAGGTGTGCCTGTAGATGCCCCGGCGAGGTTGGCCCCGCCGGCCGGCGCCGAGAAAACCGAATGGAGGGTGATCCCCTGATGGCGAGCAACGGGAAGTTCCAGGGACGCGAGGTGGTGATCGTCGAGGCCGTTCGGACTCCGATCGGGCGAGGCCACGAGGAAAAGGGCTACTACAAGGACGTCCACGCCTCCAACCTCTTGGCGAAGACCTTCAAGGAGCTGATCGATCGGACCGGGATCGAGGCCTCCGAGGTCGAGGACGTGGTCACCGGGTGCGTCCAGCAGTTCGGCGAGCAGGGGCTGAACATCGGCCGGAACGCATGGCTCGAGGCCGGTCTGCCGATCGAGACCCCGCCACGACGATCGACCGTCAGTGCGGCTCGGCCCAGCAGGCCGTCAACTTCGGCAGCCGCCCTGGTCGCCTCCGGCGTCCACGACGCGGCGATCGGCTGCGGCGTCGAGCACATGGGCCACATCTCCTTCGCCGACAGCATGGCGGTGAGAAGGAGCATGGCGTTCGCCTTCTCCCGGAGCTCCTCGAGCGCTACAACCTCGTCCCACAGGGGATCTCCGCCGAGATGATCGCCGACAAGTGGGAGATCCCGCGCTCCGAGCTCGACGAGATCGGCCTGCGCTCCCATCAGCTCGCCGCCAAGGCCACCGAGGAAGGTCGCTTCGAGCGGGAGACGATCCCCTTCGCGGTCAACGGCGACACCTACGTCACGGACCAGGGGATCCGCCCCGACACCAGCCTCGAGAAGCTCTCGGAGCTGAAGCCCGCCTTCAAGGAGGACGGCAAGATCACCGCCGGGAACTCCTCCCAGATCTCGGACGGCGCCGCGGCCGTGCTGCGTGATGACCCGCGAGAAGGCCGACGAGCTCGGGCTGAAGCCGCGGGCCAGGATCGTGGACGAGACCACGGTCGGCGTCGACCCGGTGATCATGCTGACCGGCCCGATCCCCGCGACGCAGAAGCTCCTCGAGCGAAACGGAATGAAGCATCGGGGACATCGACCTGATCGAGATCAACGAGGCGTTCGCCTCCGTGGTCGCCGCCTGGCGGCGCGAGCTCGAGCCCGACATGGACAGGGTCAATGTCAACGGCGGGGCGATCGCCCTCGGCCACCCGCTTGGCTCGACGGGCGCGCGGCTGATCACGACGCTCCTCCACGAGCTGGAGCGCTCCGACAAGGAGATGGGCCTCGTGACGATGTGCTGCGGCGGCGGCCTCGGAACCGGGACGCTGATCCAACGCGTTTGACGGAAGCCGACGAGCACCTGCGCTCCGTCGATCACGTCCTCCGGGGCCTGATCGACGAGCGCGGACCCATCGATCCCGAGACCGACCGGCGGGGCAGCCGCCCCGACGCCTACCAGGCGCTCGCGCGAGCGATCGTGGGTCAGCAGCTCTCCACGAAGGCGGCCGCCTCGATCTGGGGGCGGGTTACGGAGCTCTTCGACGACGAGACGCCGTCGCCCGCGCAGCTGATCGAGGCGGACGGTCAGACGCTGCGCGACGCCGGCCTCTCGTGGTCGAAGGTGGGCTTCCTCAAGGATCTCGCGGAGCGGGTCGAGGATGGGCGGCTCGACCTGGACCACCTCAGCGAGCTCTCCGACGAGGACGTCGTGGCGACGCTGACCGAGATCAAGGGGATCGGGCGCTGGACCGCCGAGATGTTCCTGATCTTCCACCTCGGCCGCCCGGACGTGATCTCGACTGGTGATCTCGGCATTCGACGGGCGACCCAGATCGCCTATGGCCTCGACGAGCTCCCCGGCCCAACGGAGCTCGAGCGGATCGCCGAGCCGTGGCGTCCCCACCGGACCCTCGCCTGCCTGTACCTCTGGCGCTCCCTCCACAACACACCGGCCTAGGGCTCCGAGCGGGGGCTGCGGTAGGGTGCCGCGATTCAACTTCGGCTCTTAGGGAGGTCACAGTGAAGAAGAGGTTGCTCGCCGGCACCACGCTCGCGCTCGCCGCGGGCTCGCTCGCCGCAGGATGCGGCGGGGGTGACGACACGACCACGGTCAGCGGCGCCAGCGGCGCCACGGGCGCGCAGGGTGCCCCGCTCACCAAGGACGCCTTCCTCGCCAAGGCCAACGCGATCTGCAAGCAGGGCGAGGCAGCAGCTGGATCAGGACGCGCAGACAGTTCTTCAAGAGCCTCGGGCTGAGCGGAAACCAGGCGCCGACCTCCGACCAGATCCAGCAGTTCGCGAACGAGACCGCGATCCCGCAGGTCCAGGCTCAGATCACCGCGATCGAGGCGCTGCCGGCGCCCTCCGGCGATGAGGACCAGGTGACTGCGATCACGGACGCGGCCCAGCAGGCCGTCGACAAGATCAAGGCGGACCCCAGCCTGCTCGAGGGGAGTAACGGCGAAGAATGAAGCCGTTCGCGGACGCGGACAAGCTGGCGAAGCAGTACGGGCTGGACGAGTGCGCCAACTGATGCGGACCGGGGCGTGAGCGCCCTCGACCGCATCTCGATCGCCGCGATCGCCGACACGGCGGACGACCTCGCCGCGCAGGCGCGACAGGCCGAGGCCGCCGGGATCGAATGCGTCTGGACCCCTGAGCTCTTCCGCAGCTCCGTGACCCAGGCGGCCTGGATCGCCGCGGCGACCGAGCGGATCGGCGTCGGCACCGGGATCGCCTGGGCGTTCACGCGCAGCCCGTTCATCCTCGCGGTCACCGCGCTCGACCTCGACGAGATGTCTCGGGGGCGCTTCAGGCTCGGCCTGGGCGCCGGTGTCAAGCGCCTGAACGAGACCTGGCACGGGGTCGACTACGGGCGGCCGGCGCCTCACCTCCGCGAGACGATCGAGGCCGTGCGGCTGATCATGCAGCAAGCACACACGGGCGAACCGATCCGCTACGACGGCGCCTATCACGACATCGACATCAAGGGCTGGGTGCGCCCTCACCCGCCGGCCCGCGAGTCGGTGCCGATCTACGCGGCCGCGGTCCAGGAGGGGATGGCCCGGATGGCCGGCGACGTAGCCGACGGGCTGATCGGCCATCCGATCTGCTCGCTGCGCTGGCTCGACGAGGTATTGGTCGCAAGCTTCGAGCGCGGGCTCGGCCGGTCGGGCCGGGTCCGTAGCGACTTCGATTTCATCCCCACGGTGAGCTGCGCGATCTCCGACGACGAGGAGGCCGCGTACGAGGCGGCGCGGCGCACGATCTGCTTCTACGCCACCGTCCGCACGTACGCCCCGCTCTGGGAGATGCACGGGTTCGGCGACGCGGCCGCCGCAGTCGGCGAGGCCTTTCGGGCCGGCGACCTCGCGGCGATGCCGGCGGCCATCCCCAACGAGATGGTCGACGTCTATTGCGCCGCCGGTCCCCTCGACAAGGTCCGCGCCCGCGTGGCCGAGGTCGCCGAGCGCGGCGACGGTGTCTTCCTCACCCCCCCGAGCTACTTCATTCCGCCGGAGGAGATCGCCTCCTACCAGGCGCGGATCGTCGAGGGCTTCGCGCCCTCGCCCGTTCAGGGCTAGGGACGAAGTCCCGGTAGCTGGGCTTACGGCCAGCCGCCACGCAACGCGCCCTAACCCGCCGCCCCCGGACGCGGGAGCAGATGGAAATGCTCGAGCCGTAGGCGAGGGCTAGGTATTCAGGGCGGGAGCGGAGGAGGCGGCGGAGTTATTCGAGACGTCCGCCGACGAACTGCACCATTCCCGCCAGACGCTGGCGGACGTTCCGGAACCCCCGCTCGCTGAGCGCGTCGACGATCTCGTCGGACTCGAAGATGCGCATGCCGCTGGCCCTTCGATCAGCGGCTTCAGCGGTCGCAGGGTCAGCTGGCGGCGGACCGAGGTCATCAGAGCGATCCGACCTCCCGGCGCGAGCACGCGTCGCATCTCGTCGAGCGCGACCAGCGGATCGGCGAACAGGTGCAGGGCCGCGAAGCAGCAGACTCCGTCGAAGACCGCGTCGCGGAACGGGAGCTCGGTCGCGTCGGCCCTGATCAGCGCGACGTTCCCCAGGCCCGCGGCATCCAGATCGCTCACCCCCCGGTCGAGCATCGTGCGGCGACGCGTCGATGCCGACCACGAGACCCTCGTCGCCCACCGTGTGCGCGAACTCGCGCGTGAAGTTGCCCGGCCCGCACGCCACGTCAAGCACGACGTCGCCCGCCCCGAGGCCGAGCATCAGGCGGGCGATTCGGATCTCCTCCGCCATTCCCGGTCCGGTGATCCCCTTGACCGCCCGCGCCAGCCCGGGTCGCCAGTAGCGCTCGTAGATGGCGGGAACGAACCGGGTCGTCATCAGGTCCTGAGTCGCGCCGGTCGACGCCAGCTCGCCTCCGATCAGGTCGAGGTAGCCGGACGCCCATGCAGCCGGCTCGCCGGCGCGGTCTGCCGCCTCGTGGCCGAGCAGGTCCACGGCGCGGTCCACGGCGTCGAGCTGGGGTCGTTCGGTGGAGGGCATGAGCCCGGCGCGCGTCAGATGCGCCGGCGGCGTTCCCGGCCCGACGCCGCGCGGGTCGCCGGAATGGCGGGCCAGCTCCTCGAGGCGCGCGATCTGGCGCTCGCCCTCCACGCGCACCGGGTCGTCGGCGTCCAGCCCGTCGATCAGGCGCTGGATCCGGTTGCGGATCTGGAGCGCGAAGTGTGGCGTCGAGGGCCCGGCGAGGGCCCGGATGTCCTCGACCGTGGTCCGATGCGCGCTGGCCAGCCGGTCCGGGCGCTCGGCCTCGCTCACCGGTGCTGGCTCCTGGTCTCGGTCATGGCTTCGATGGGCCCGACGGCTCGTGCTCCGGGCGTCCGGCGGGGCGCTCGGCGTCGGGCCGGAACCGGACCTTACCTGCGCGACCTCGGCGAGATCGTCGACCTGCGCCTGGAAGCCGACCGAGATGGCGTCCTGGTCGCCGATCAGCCAGACGTGGTTGTAGACCGCGCGGGTGGGGTCGCTCACGTAGCCGGGCTTGACGTCGAGCAGGTAGCTCCGCAGGGCGCCCGGGCACCTGCGTGGGATCGTCGGTGAGCAGGAGCGGTCCCCAGTCCCCGCTCGCCGACAGCGCGGCCGCAGCGGCGGCGTCCAGGGGGCGGGACTCGTTCGCGATCACGAACCCGTGCCCGGGATCGTTGACGTTCCAGCCGAAGGTTCCGTCGACGTAGCGCGCGAAGTCGATCGCGTTCTGGACGGGGTCATCCGCCCCGATCCGCTTCACAGGTGCGGTGACCTTGTCGCACCTGCGCGAGCGCCTTGTCCGAGATCGCCGAGGGCGGCCCGAGCGCGTAGACGGGCACCCCCTTCAGGCGGCGAAGCGCGTCCAGCGTGGGCTTCGGCACCGTGTCCGCGCCCACGAAGAGAACCGGGTCGCCGGACCGGGCGCTCCAGGCCGCGGCGGGCATCGCGAATTCGGGCTTCTCCGAGCTGACGAGGAGGACGTGCTGCGGCGGATCGCCACTCAGCGTGCTCGCGCAGCCGTTCGATGGCCGCTGCGAGCTCCGCCGGGTCCCCGCCGCTGACCCGCACGGTGCGAAGCCCCGAGGGCGCGGCCGCGGACCCAACCGCGAAGGCCTGATGATCGTCCGTGGCGGCCGAGCCGGGCGGGCTGAGCGCGTCCAGCGCATTGGCGGTGAGGTCCGGCGTTGCGTCGGAGCTCGTGATCAGGATCGGAGCGCCTACGGGTGGCGCCATCAGGCTCGCCGCGGCGATCCCCGAAGGCCAGTCGTCGCCGTTCACGAGCGTCACCGCCGCCGGGCCCTTGACGCCCGCCCGTCGAGGGGAAGACCGCAAGCGCGACGCCGGCCGCATCGGCGACCGGGTCGATGCCCGCCACCCGCGTGGTGTTCTTGGTCGCGAAGGCGGGGAAGCCCAGATCCTCGACCGTCTGCGGTTGCTGCTCGTGGACGACGACGCGCGGCGCGGGGGCCGAGGAGGCCTGATCGTCGTCCCCGCGCAGGGAGTCGACGAGGAAGTAGGCGCCGATGCCCAGCCCGGCAAGCGCCACCAGGGCCACCCCGGCGATCGCGAGGTGTCGTCTCCAGTCCACCCACACGGCCGTGAACATACCTGCGGGACCCGATCCCCAATTCCAGGCTCGCACGCTGCGCACCAGGCACGAGCCGCGCTGAAGCGGCGCCTCCGACGCCCCCGGCGGTAGACTTCCGGCTGGTTGACTGACCAGTCAATCGGCGGAGCGGGCCCTGCACGGCCCCACGACGACGAAACACCCACGGAGGGCACAAGATGGATTTCGGTGTTAGCGACGAGCAACGCGAGTTCAGGGAGCTTTGCCACCGGTTCGCGGCCGAGGTGATCCGCCCGGCCGCCCCAGAGCACGACGCCGACGAGTCGACGCCGTGGGAGGTCATCAAGGCCGCTCGCGAGTGGGGCCTCGAGGGAATCGAGCACATCCAGCGCCTGGCGGGCGATCCCGACGGCCAGTTCTCCGTGATCTACGCCGAGGAGCTCCATTGGGGCTGCGCCGGGATCGCGCTCGCGATCTCGGGATCGTCGCTCGCCGCGGCCGGGCTCGCGGCGTCGGGCACGCCCGAGCAGATCGCCAAGTGGGTTCCCGAGTGCTTCGGCGTCGGTGAGGAGATCAAGCTCGGTGCGTATGCGGTGACGGAGCCCCAGGCCGGCTCGGACGTCAAGAGCCTTCGGACCACCGCAAAGCTCGACGGCGACGAGTGGGTCCTCAACGGGACCAAGGTCTTCATCACCAACGGCGGAATCGCCGACGTCCACGTGATCGTGGCCACCGTCGATCCGGAGCTCGGCCACCGGGGCCAGGCGTCGTTCGTGGTGCCGAAGGGAACGCCGGGGCTCGAGCAGGGCAAGAAGGAGTCCAAGCTCGGCATTCGCGCCTCCCACACCGCCGAGGTGATCCTCGAGGACTGCCGTGTCCCGGTGGACAACCTGCTCGGCGGCATGGACAAGCTCGAGCGCAAGCTCGAGCGGGCCAGGTCGGGTGAGTCGAGCGGGCGAGCCTCCAACGCGCTCGCGACGTTCGAGCTCACGCGCCCGATCGTCGGCGCCTCGGCGCTCGGCATCGCCCAGGCGGCGTACGAGTGGACGCTGTCCTACCTCGACAACGGCGGCTTCGCCGATCCCATCGGCGAATATCTGGACGAGAGCTCGACCGCCGGGCGCCCGCCGCTCCAGCGCCAGGCGATCCAGCAGCGGCTGGCGGACGTGGCTACCGAGATCGAGGCCGGGCGGCTGCTGGTTCAAAGGGCGGCCTGGATGGGACGCAACGGGATCCCGATGACGGGCGGACAGGGGTCGATGTCGAAGCTGAAGGGCGGTGACGTGGCGATGTGGGCCACCCGAACGTGCATGGACCTGGTCGGCCCCTACGCCCAGACCAGGGACTGCCCGCTCGAGAAGTGGTTCCGCGACGCGAAGATCTACCAGCTGTTCGAGGGCACGGCCGAGATCCAGCGCCTGGTGATCTCCCGCATGCAGGCCGCCGAATATCGGGAGCGGCTCGCGAACGGCGCCGCGATCGCGGCGGACGCGATGGCCACTGCGGCGCCGGGGAACGGGAGCGGCCCGAACGGCGAGCACCCGGCGGCCACGGAGTCGCAGAACGGCGCCGGCCGCGCGGAGAAGCCGGCGGCAAGCCCGGCCTGATCGGGCGGGCTTGGGCGCGGTCGTTCATCCGTCCAGCAGCGGCTAAAGCCCGGCGCCAAAGGCGCCGATATCGGGGGACGAGCACGAGCACCGAACCGGGTGCTCGGTCCAGCCCGCTAACTCGCCCGAGATGGACGGACGTTGAACCCGATGCGCCACCTGAGCCCAATCCGCCACCCGTATCTGTTCGGCGGAGGCATCTCGGGTGCGCTGATCGCATTCGCGGTGGCGGCGTTCATCTCGATGACCGCCGTCGTCTCGCAAACCCAGCTTCCAGGCGGCCCACAGAGCCTCCTCACCTCGCATCCCGGCACCCTGACCATCTCCGGGGGCGCCGGCATCGCGCAGGCGGGCACCGCAGCGGAAACGGGAACCTCCGCCACGGCCAGCGCGGGCTCCGTCCTCGGAGCACCGGCATCGGCCCTGCCGCCCGGCACCCTGCTCGGCACCGGCCCGCTAACCGGTGGAGTGGGCGGATTCACCGCGTCTCCCCCTACCGCGCCCGGTAGGGGGCGCCGAGCGATCGGGCAAACGGGCCCGGCAACCGTCCCGGAAACGGGAACTCGGGACCCGGGCCGAATAGCGGGACGCCTCAACCGGGGTTCCTGGCGCCCGGCCAGGGCGTGAACGAGCTCGCCAAAGGCACGGCGGTTCCGACCTTCCTGTCCTCGAGCCGGACTCCGGCCGCCAGCGCTGCGGCGCCTGGCCCGACCGAGGATCCGACCGTCACGCTTCCGACGCCGCCCCAGACCACGCCGCCGCCCGTCACCGAGCCGCCGCCCGTCGCTCAGCAGCCCGATCCGACCGACCCGGTAGCCGAGGATCCCGCTCCCGCGCCGAGCGATCCCCCACCGCCGACCGATCCCCCACCGGACGCAACGCAGCCCGGCTCGGGGACGGTGCCCGACGCGGGCTCACCCGATCCGACAACCGATCCCGCCGCCGGGGATCCCGCTCCCCCGCCGAGCGATCCCCCACCGCCGACCGATCCCCCGCCGGACGCAACGCAGCCCGATCCTGTCACCGACCCGGAGACCCCGCCGGTCGATGCGGTCCCGCCGGACTCGGCCCCGGCCCCGGATCCCGCCGACCCAGGCGGGGAGCAGCCGAGCCCGGTGGATGGGCAGGCGCCCGTGGGCCAGTAGGAAGGCGACGGATTCCGATGCGCATCGTTCGGCTTCGAACCGCCACACATGGCAGCGGCGAGCAGGCTCCGCTTTCGTCCCGGCGCTCACTGATCGCGGGCACCGTCCTCCTGGCGGCCGGGATCCTGGTCGGTTACCTGGCGGCGGCCGGGGCGACGGGATCGGGTGCCGCTCGGCCCCAGGTCGGCGCCACGCCGGTCAAGGTTGCCTCGCGACCGGCCACGCAGGGGGAGGTCGCCGCGGCCGGGTTGGTCGCTACGAAGCGATCGCTCCTGGGCCGGCAGACCGTCAAGACCAGGATCTCGAGTCACGCGATCATGACCAACAAGAACTCCGGCGACTTCGTTGGCCTCACCTGTCCGCGGGGATACACGGCGATCTCCGGGGGAGCCGTCACCGGGTTCATCAACCTGCTGGTCTCACACTCAGCACCGATCAAGCCCACCGGGCGCCAGCGCTACACGCCGCGCACCTGGTGGGTGGCAGTGACGAACGTTCCGATTGACACGCACGCCGAGGATCCGCTGCCGTGGCATCCGGTCGTCAACTGCGTCAACCACATCAGGCTCGGCGCCTAGCCGTCAGACGGTTTCGGGATCACCTCGAGCGCTTAAGCTCGGGGCGATGAGCCACGCTCACGGTCACTCCCACGCTGCGCTGGGTCGGGCGAGCGGCGCGGATCCGACGGCCGATCGGCGGGAGGGGAATCGCAGTCGCATGAAGATCGCCCTCGCGATCAACGTGGCGATGCTGGCCGCGGCGGCGGTCGGCGGCGTCCTCACCGGCTCCCTCGCTCTGCTCGCCGAGGCCGGCCACGTGCTCTCCGACGTGGGCGCGATCGTGCTCGCACTGCTGGCGGCGGCGTTGGCGGCGCGATCCGGCGGGCCCCGGCGGACCTTCGGCTTCCAGCGGACCGAGGTGATCGCCGCGCTCGTCAACGGCGTCACGCTGGTCGCGATCGCCGTCCTGATCGTGGTCGCGGCCATCAATCGGCTCGGCGATCCGCCGAGCGTCAAGGGCGCGGGCGTGATCGCTCTGGGAGTGGTGGAGTTGCTCGGAAACGGCGCCGCGACTTGGATTCTCGCCCGCGGGCACAGGGACGACCTGAACCTGGAGGCGGTCTTGCGCCATTCGGCGGCCGACGCGCTCGGCGCGATCGCGGTGGTGGTCTCGGGGGCGGTCATTCTCGCGACCGGCTGGCGGGCGATCGACCCGCTGGCGAGCATCGCGATCGCCGCCCTGATCCTGGCATCGTCGATCCGGCTCGTGCGCGAGCCGCTCGATGTCCTGATGGAGGCGGCCCCCCCGGGCGTGGACGTCGACGCGATCGCTCGGTCAGTCGGCTCCGTTCCGGGCGTCAGGGAGGTGCACGAGCTCCACGTGTGGACGGTCACGCCGGGGTTCGAGGCGCTCGCGGCCCACATCGTCGTGGCACCGGGAGAGGACCGCGACCGGGCCCGGCGCGAGGTGGAGTTTCTGCTCCGCGATCGCTACGGGATCGAGCACACGACGCTCCAGATGGAGGAGGAGGTGGACGACGCCGCGCTCCTCCAGGTCCAGACCGAGCCCCGTCGCACCTAGGACGAGAAATCCTCCTCCACGCGGCGAGTCCTGCGGCGAACAGGGGGCCACCGGTCACATTTTGGGTGAAAAGTCGCTTGCAGCAGGCATAACTACTGTTAAGACCTGCTCGCAAAAGCGGCGATCCTGATACTCTGCCGCCCGCATTGTGCCGAGTCCACCCGATCCTAGGTCGGGTGGAGCGGGGGAACCAACTTCCCTCCAGGGGCGAACGGTCCACGGCGAGCATGGAGCCAAGCGGACCAAGCGCAATTCGTCAGCGCGAGCCCGACAGCTAACCCCGTAGGCGCCCCAGCGAGACATGAGCAAACGGAACAGCCGACCCTTCGCCCACCGCCGCCCGGCGCTGCTCGCGCTGGTTGGCGCTCTCCTGCTCGCCTCCGCCCTGTGGGTGGCCGGCGCCCCCGCGTCCGACCTTCAGTCGAAGCTCGACCAGAAGAGGTCGCAACTCGCCCATACGAAGGAGCGGGCGGGCGTGCTCTCCACGACGATCCAGCGCGTCGGGGACCACCTCGACCACCTTCGCGGCCAGGTTGCGAGCCTTCGGAATCAGCAGGCGACCGTCCAGGATCAGCTCGCCCGCGCCAAGGCCGAGCTGAAGCGCGACAAGGCTCGCCTCGTGCTCCTCCGCGCCCGGCTCAAGCGGGCGCTCAGCGTCTTGCGCCAGCGGCTGGTCGAGATCTACGAGTCCGACCAGCCCGACACGATGACTGTGATCCTGGACTCGAAGGGCTTCGACGACCTGCTGAACCGCTACGAGTACCTGCGGCGGGTCCAGAACCAGGACACCTCGATCGCCGGACGGGTGCGCGGCCTCAGAAACCAGGCCAAGGACACCGTCGATCGCGTGCGGGGCGAGCGCGACGAGATCGCCGCCAAGGAGGCCGAGCTCGAGCGCATGCAGGCGACCCTCCAGGCCCGGCAGGGCGACCTGATCGACGCCCGCGCTCAGGACCAGCAGCTCCTGTCCAAGGTCCAGGACAGCCAGCAGCGGCTCGAGGGCGACGTCAGCGACATCCAGGGCCAGATCCAGGCCCAGCTGCAGGCCGCTCAGGCGGCGCAGGCCGCTCCGGCGGCTCCCGCCGCTCCGGCGGGCCCCGTCCAGGGCGAGAGCTCCTCCGGCTTCATCTGGCCGGTCAACGGCCCGATCACGTCGCCGTTCTGCGAGCCGCGGCCCTGGGAGGCCTGCCATCCGGGGATCGACATCGGCGTGCCCACCGGCACCCCGATCCACGCGGCCGCCGCCGGCACCGTGGCGATCGCCGGGCCCGAGGGCGGCTACGGGAACTACACGTGCATCGACCACGGCGGCGGGCTGTCCACCTGCTACGCGCACCAGGAGTCGATCGCGGTCTCCGTCGGCGAGCACGTCAGCCAGGGCCAGGTGATCGGGATCAGCGACTGCACCGGCCTGTGCTTCGGGCCGCACCTTCACTTCGAGGTCCGCATCAACGGCCAGGTGACGGACCCGATGAACTACCTGCCGTAGCCCTCGAGCGATGACGCAGCCCACGACGCCAAGCCCGCCCCTCCGGGTCGCGGGCTTTGCATGCGCCGCGCTGATTGTCACGGCGTTGGCGATGCTGTTCTCTGCGGTCAGGGGAGAGGCCCGGGATCTGCAGAGCCAGCTCTCCCAAAAGCGAAGTCAGCTACAGGCCGAGCGATCCCGACAGGCCAGGCTCAGCACAACCCTCAGTGACTATTCCGCCCAGATCGGGGAGCTCTCCTCGCAGGTGGCGACACTCCGCGACCGCGAAGCCAAGGTGCAGCAGCAGTTGGCAGTCAAGGAGGCGGAACTGCAGCGGGCGAAGGCAAAGCTGGTCAAGCTGCGAAAGCGCCTTCACGCCTCGCTGCGAGTTCTGAGGGAGCGCCTCGTGGCGATGTATGAGTCGGCTCCACCGAACGCGCTGAACGTCATCCTCAGCGCCCACGGTTTCAATCAGCTCAGCACTCGCTACGAGTACCTGAGCACGATCGAGCACCAAGACACCTCGATCGTCGCCACCGTTCGCAGGCTGCGTAACGAAGCGCAGGACACGGTCGACCGGATCCAGGCCGCCCGAGACCAGCTCGCTGCCCAGCGCCAGGAGCTGGCGCGAACCCGCAACACGCTCCAGGCCCGTGTCAGCGGATTGGCCGCCGCCCGAAGTCGCAAGGCAAGCATCCTCTCGCAGGTCAGGTCGAACAGCCAGAACCTGCAGGGCGACATCAATGACCTTCAAGGGCGCATCGCCGCAGCGGCACAGGCGGCCCAGGAGCAGCAGTCCGCGTCCTCGAGCCTCGGCGGAGCGCCCTCTGTACCGCTTGCCTCATCCACTGGGGCCGGTGCCTGCCGGCCAGGCGATCTCCCCGTTCCCTGCCTCTGCGCCGATCGTCTGGGGCCGGACCGATCAGGGAGTCGATGGCACCACGACGCCCGGCACGCCGCTGCTGGCGATGGGTTCCGGGACGGTGACGATCGGGCACGATCCGGCCGGCTTCGGCACCTCCTATCCGATCCTCAGTACCTCATTCGGCGACTTCTACTACGGCCATTGCGTGCCTACCGTGGCCGATGGAGCCAGCGTCTCGATCGGACAGCCGATCGCTACCGCTCACACCGGGACGTGGGGAAACTCGACCACTCCCGGCGGCTTTGAGATCGGCGCTTGGCCCCCCGGAGACATGACCGCCGGTTCTGCGATTCGTAGTTGGCTGATCGGGCTGCCGCGAAGGTGAGTTTCGTCGCTCTGCACGGTGTGGCCGCACCCGGATAAGAGCGCGATCGCGCCGGTGGCAAACAGCGCCGGGCCGTTGATCCGTTTGACGCGGCTTGGCGCGCGCTGACTGCGAGCAAACCACGCCAGCCCGACCAGGCAGAGAACCGCCGCGACGTAAAGGTTCAGGCGAAGCCCGAAGAGATGATGGGCTGGGTCGACGCGCAAGAGTTCCTCGAAGACCCGAAACCCCGAGTAGCCGGCGACATAGAGGGCGAAGAGCCCCGGCGGCCTGACCTTTCGCCGCTTTCCGAGCCAGACGAGTACACCGGCCAGCGCCAGGTTCCAGACGATCTCGTATAGGAACGTCGGCTGGAAGGTCGCAAAGCCCTGATATCCGGGCGGTCGATGAGCGGGGTCGATCTCCAGCCCCCACGGCAGCGAGGTCGGGCTGCCGAACAGCTCCTGGTTGAAGTAGTTGCCAAGGCGGCCGATGGACTGGGCGACGAGCAGCGCCGGGGCGGCCGCGTCAAGAAAGCGCGGGATGTCAGCGTTGTGGCGGCGAAGAACCCAGGCCCCCGCAAGGGTGCCAAGGGCGATCCCGCCCCAGATCCCGAGACCGCCGTCCCAGACGGCGAAGGGCCCCCACCAATGGGGCGGCACCTGATCCCAGCTGGTGGCGAGGAAATACAGCCGGCCACCGATCAGGCCGGCGGGAAAGCCCCACAGGGCGACCTCCTGAACGAGGCGCGGGTCGCCGCCTTGACGCACCCAGCGCCTCGACGTGATCGCGACCGCGGCGAGCACGGCCAGCACGTAGGCCAACCCATAGGCGTGGACGAACAAGGGGCCGACATGGAGGCCATTCGCCGACGGGCTCGGGAATGGACGCGATCACGTCGTCTCAGGATGCCAATCCCGGCTCGTCGGCTACTCGGCTAGAGACCGCGGGTACGCGCGGCTATACTGCGCGCCGCCCATTGACCTGCCGAATCCGCCGGGGCCATGCCGCGGCGGAGCGGGGGAACCAAAGGGATGGCGTCGAATGCCGTCCCGGGGGCGAATCGGACGCACTCGTCCGTAGCGCCGCTCTTTCGGCGCGAGCCCGACAGCTAACCCCGCAGGCCGACGAAGGAGACGGGTTTGCCCGGGACGCGCGTCAAGCTGGTAATCGCGGCGTTGTTGGTCGCGACCGCCACGACCCTGGTCACGGGCCTGGCAGCCGCCTCGAGCGGCGGAACCGGCACCGGGCAGCACGATCACAAGGGCTACGTCAATCCCTTCAAGCCGGCACGCTGGTATGAGGGCAGGATCGACATGGGGGTGGACTACGTGCCGATCCGAAAGCGCGCCGTGGTCGCGATCGGCGACGCCAAGATCCTCGGCTCCGACAGCCACTCAGGCTGGCCTGGTGGCCATCTCCTCTGGTACAAGCTCCTCGACGGCGACCACGCCGGCACGGTGATCTACGTCGCCGAGCAGCTGAAGAAGCTCGCGCCCAAGGGGACCAAGGTGGCCGCGGGCGAGCGGATCGCCACGGCGCTTCCCGGGGGCTCGGGGCTCGAGATCGGTTGGGCCAACCGCCGCGGGCAGCCTCGCGCGGCGCCCTGCTACAGCGAGGGCATGAAGACCCATGCCGGGCGGGAGATGGGCCGATTCCTCCACTCCCTCGGCGCCAAGGTCGGCGATCGGCCCGGACGGGTCCCTAACCGTCCGAGCGGCAAGCGCTGCTAGCGGGCGCGGCCTCGGCCGGCAACGTCCACCCAGTTCCTACGAGCAGCGAGGACAGAGCCCGCGCAGGACGATCTCGTGCTCCTTCACTTCGAAGCTTGCCCCGTCGGAGACTCGTCGGATCGCGCGCTCCAGGCTGCCGTCCTCGAACGGCGTGACCCGCCCGCAGCGATCGCAAACCATGTGGTGGTGGTGCTCACCACCTCGTTCGGCGCGCTCGTAGCTCGCCCTGCCACGGCCCACGTCCACGCGGTGGACCAGATGCAACTCCTCGAGCTGGTCGAGAGCCCGGTAGATGCTCGCCCGCGCCACCGCGACCTCGCGGGCGCGCAAGTCATCCTCGAGCTCCAGCGCCGTGACGGCGCAGTCATGGCCCGCCAGCGCCTCGATGACCGCCCTGTCGGGCACCTCCCTTCTGGTAGCCCGCGTGCTGCAGCGCGATCGAGCGCATCTTCGACCCACTCCCTGTCGACGCGGCCAGCGATGGGTCCGATCGTAGATCCGCGGTCGGCTCGCTCGGTCTTTCTCATGCCCTCACCGCCCCCGCCAGCGCGGAAAGTATGTAAAGCGCCACCAGCGACAGAGCTACAGAGGCGCCGGCGGCGGTGCCGAGGTAATAGGAAACGTAGATTCCGAGGAGCCCACCCAGCGCGGCCGTTGCCGCCGCGATCAGCATCATCGTCCCGATCCGCGCCGCGAGCCGCCGGGCCACCATCGCCGGCCCGACGAGCACCGCGAGGACCAGCAGGTTGCCGAGCCCCTGGATCGCGACGACCACCATCAGCGCCGTGAGGATGAGGACCGCGGTCTCGGCAACCGCGGGCTTCACGCCGAGGGAGGTGGCGGCGGCGCGATCGAACCCTGTTACCAGCAGCCGGCCGTGAAGCAGACGCAGCACCGCGAGAACGGCGATCGCGCTCGACGGCGGCGAGGGCGAGGTCAGTATCGGAAGTCCCGAGGATGTCCCCGAACAGGAGATTCGAGAGGCCCGGTGGAGAGGCGCGCGAAAGGGCCATGAGAGTGCCCGCTCCGAAAAGAGTGGTAACGACCACCGCGATCGCCGTGTCACTGCCGACCGTTGGAAGCTGGCGCGCCGCGGCGATCGCCAGACCAGCGACCAGGGCGCCGGCGATCCCGCCGATCACGAGCGGAGCTCCGAGGAGCGTCGCCAGGACAAGGCCCGGGAACAGTGCGTGCGAGAGCGATTCGGCGCTATAGGAGAAGCCGTAGAGGACGACCCAGCACCCCAGTGTCCCGGCCCCTATCCCCACGAGGGCGAGCTCCAGGATCGCCCGCCTGAGGATGGGGTCCCTGATCGGGTCCGTGATCGCCCCCGAAGTCGTCGCGGCCGCGAGCTCAAGTCGCATGTTCGTGGTGGTGGGGAGGAAGGATCAGCCGCCCCGGCTGACCCGGGAGCTCAACGATGGTGCCGCCATAGGTCTCCTCGAGAGTGGTCAGATCGAGGACCGTGCTCGGGTCCCCGAAGGCGATCTGGCGGCGGTTGACGCATAGGACCCTGTCCATCCGGTGGGCCTGCTGGAGGTCGTGTCCGGCAACGACCACGCTGCGCCCGGAGGCGGCCAAACTCGCGATCAGCTCCTCGAGTCCCGCTGCGCTGGTCGCGTCGAGTCCGGTGAAGGGCTCGTCGAGCAGGAGAAGCTCGGCCTCCTGAACGAGTCCGCGGGCGATCAAGACGCGCTGGCGCTGCCCGCCCGAGAGCTCGCCGAACGTGGCAAGCTCGCGGCCACCGAGGCCGACGGCTTGGAGCGCGTCGCGTGCCGCCTGGCGCTCCGCCTTGGCCGGCCGCCGCCACCATGGCAGGCGGGCCAGCGTGCCCATCAGGGCGACGTCGAGTGCCGAGACCGGATAGTCGAGGCGTGAGCGCTCCGTCTGCGGAACGACGGCCCGCCGGGCGGCCACTCGCAGCGACCCGCGGAGTGGGTCGAGCTCACCAAGCAGGACGCGAAGCAGGGTGGTCTTGCCGCCGCCGTTGGGCCCCAGCAGGGCCACGCGCTCTCCCCGGGTGATCGTGAAGGTGAGGCCTTCGATCGCCGCCCGGCCGTTGTATCCGGCCGCGAGCTCCCTGGCCTCGACCAAGGGCGCCGATGAGTTCATCCGTCCTCTGTCCCGAAGCAAGACCGCTGCCCGCCGGTGAAGCCGCGGACCATGGCCTGGGCGTTCGCGCGCTCCATCCCCACGTAGGTGGCGCCGGGAGAGCCACTCGGTCCGAGGGTGTCGCCATAGAGCGTGTAGTCCGAGCTCGCGCCGGTCTCACTGGCGATCGTCTCGGCGAGTTTGGGATTGATCGAGCTTTCCGGGAAGACGGCCTTCACGTGCTCGCGACGGATCAGGTCGACGAGACTCGAAACCGCTTTCGCCGAAGGCTGTGCCTGAGTCGTCTGAGACGGAATCACGGCGCCGACGACTTTGATTCCGTAGCGCATGGCGAAGTAGTTGAAGGCGTCGTGGTCGGTGACCAACTCGCGCGAGCCCGCTGGAACCCTCCCCATACAGGCGGCGATTTGGCGGTCGAGGGTGTGAAGCGTCGCCAGGTAGCTCGAGGCGTTCCTGTGGAAGGCCGCGGCATCCTCCGGATCGGTGTGCGACAGCTGGGCAGCGATCGTCCGAACCGCGGCCTCGGCGTTCCGCGGGTCGTGCCACCAGTGCGGGTCGTACTGGGAGGCTTCCGGTCCACTCGACTCCCCAGGGAGCTTCTCGGGGACCTGGGCCCCGAGGTCGACTACGGTCGCTCGGCTGCCGCTCTCCTCCACGATCTTGCTGATCCAGGAGTCCAGGTTGTCGCCGTTGGCGAAGACGATGTTCGCCCCCGCGGCGTTCTCGACGTCGGTGGGCCGCGGCTCGTACTCATGCGGGTCGGTGTTCGGCTGGAGGATCTGGTCGACATCGATCGCGCTCCCACCCACCTGGCGGACGAAGTCGCCGATCTGGGTGGTCGTCGCGACCACCTTGGGCCCTCCCGAGCCTCCAGCGCTCGAGCCCCGGCAGCCCGTGACGGCCAGCAACACGGCGAGGGTCGCGGTGGCGACGGCCGCGAGCCTGACGCGGACCCGGACCAGGCGGACGACCGCCGCGACGACGAAGACGCCGCCCGCGATCACGGCGATCGTCGCCCCCGGAGGGGCGTTCGTCTTCACGGATGCCCAGAGTCCGGCCACCCCCTCGGCCGCCGCGAGGGCGACGCTGGCGACTTGCAGGGTCGAAACTCGACTGGCGAACAAGCGAGCCGTCGCCGCCGGGAGGACGAAGAGTGCGCTGACGAGGATGGCGCCGACTGCGGAAAGCGCCGCCGTTGCCGAGAGGGCGATGAGCGCGAGCAGGAGGGCGTCGAGCGGGAGCGGGGGCGCCCCGAGACTGCGCGCGGCCGCCGGGTCGAAGCCAACCGCGAGCCAGCGCCGCCCCACGAGGCCTGCGGCCGCCGTCACGGCAAGTGCCGCGATTGCTGCGACCACGAGATCCTGATGGTCGATCAGCAGGAGGCTTCCGAAGAGCAGCGTCTCGATCTCCGAGCCGGAGTGGAAGACATCGCTGGCCAGGATCACGCCGAGGGCGAGGCATCCGACCAGAGCGAGCGCGGTATTGGCATCCTCGCCCGCCAATCGGCCCCGGCTGAGCGCGAGCATCAAGAGCGTAAAGGCGATCGCGGCGCCAAAGGCCCCGAGCGGCGCCGAGAAGCCGAGTCCCGCGGCGACCACCAGCCCGGGAAAGGTCGCGGTGCCGACGGCGTGGGAGAAGAAGGCGAGCCCCCGTAGGACGATCCAGGTTCCCAGCACGCCGGCGGGGATCGAGAGGATGAGGATCTCGATTAGGCCGCGCTGGACGAACGGAAGGCTGAAGGGATCGAGCAAGCCGGCCGCGACTCTAGCAAAGCTATGAGACTGCGTCTCATTCTTAGATATGACGCCCCGGAGCCTCAGCGCGACAGGGGAGCGCCTCGTCAATAGCCGGGAGGGTGGCGCGCGACGAAGCCCTGGGGATACGGCAACGCGATATGCCAGCGGGGCCCGGACCCTCGGGCATCTCCAACCGTGTCCCACCGTAACCCGGCGATCACGGCATAGGTGTGGCTGCCGCTCGCGTAGACCGTGAGCCATCGTCCCGGGCCGGGCTTGCCCCAGGACTCCAGTTGGCCGGAGGTGAGCGGCGCGCCGAGAAAGCCTCCCCCTGCGAGGGCGAAGCTCACCGCTCCGGAGCAGTCATAGCCACGCGAGTACCAGGAGCCGTGGCCGCCGCCCCACACGTAGGGAGTGCCCACGATCGTGTTGGCGGCGGTGATCGTCGCCTTGATCGGTTCGGGCGCACTGGGCGGAGCGAGAGCGATCCCGTTCAGGAGGACCGCCACCTCACCGGCGGGCTGGTTCACGGCCTTCGCAACCGACTGTGGACTGTGCCTCTCCAGCTCGGTGGCTGAGGGAGGGACGAAGGAGCCATTGGTCCCGGCCGAGGCCGCTGGCATCGAACGCGGATTGCCTGACCTCGGCCTGGGTTGGGGTTCCGGCGCCGGCCTGAGCGAGCGCTCTTGAGCGTGGCTGGCGACGTCGTACGGGGGTCCGGGATGCGGTGCTCGGTCCTTTGGAACGCTGACCTGCCCTGGGGTGGGCGCTTGGGCGGGTTGCGATGTCGACTCCGTCTCCCCACACCCGATCAGGGCCAGCGTCGTGCAGCAGACGACAAGGGCCGCTGATGATCTCCCAAGGGGACAGGCGTTGGGGTCGATTGAGCGCATGGGAGGCGGTTTCGATCTCGGAGTCGGACTGGGCCGACGCAGGATGAGCCACGGTCGCTGCAGGCCGGAGACTAGTGCTGAGTGAGCATGACCCGTGTGGCCCCGAACGGCTTCACGCACGTCGCGCAACCCGGGCTATCGGCCGCCGAGCTGGCGCTCGAGCCATCGCAGCGCGATGCCGTGGAGCTCCGCGTCGTGCTGGGCGGACCGATGGTGCCCCCCGGGCAGGAGGATGAGCTTGCGCGGCTCCGGCGCCCGCTCATACAGCTCCTCGGACCACTCCGAGGGAATCTGGTCGTCGCCGCGGGCGTGGATCAGGAGCAGGGGCTTGGAGCCCATCAGCTCGACCGCCTCGCGCAGGTCGTGCTCCGCGAGCCAGGCCTCCAGCGACTCGCTGCCGCCGGGGTCGATTCGCATCTCGAGCCGCTCGGCCCGTAGGCCTCGTGCCAGGTGGTCGGCTGCGGCGGGGCAGATCGCAACCGCGCCGGCGATCGCCTCCGAGCTGGCCGCCGCCTCGATTGCCATGAAGCCCCCCATGCTGGAGCCCCTGACGCACACCCGCTTCGGGTCTACGCCGTCGAGAGCGGCAAGGAAGGAGGCGATCGCGACCACGTCGGCGAGCGCGGCGGGGCTCATGCCGTCCGCTGACTCGCCGTGACCGCGCTGGTCGAACGCGACGGCGGCCCAGCCGCTGGCTGCGCAAGCGCGGCCGAAGTCGCCGTGGTTCTCCTTGCGCGACCCCGCTCCGTGCACGATCACCATCCCTGGCCAGGGCGGCGGCGACTGCGGGAGCCAGAGCAGATATGGGCGACCCGCATGCACGCCGGCTCGACTCGGTGGGGAGACGGTCCTGCTCATCGCCTTGCGCAACCTACCCGCAGCGCGCGGCGGTCGACCGCCGCCCGTCAGAATGGACGCCCATGGCCGCCACGACCGAGAGATCCATGGTCGAGACCTCGCCCGTCTATCCGGCCGGGAGCCGCGTCAACGATCGCGGCCATCTGGTGGTGGGCGGGTGCGACGTGGTCGAGCTCGCGGCCGAGTTCGGCACCCCGACGTACATCTACGTCGAGGACGACATGCGGGCCCGCGCCCGCGCCTATCTCGACGCCTTCCAGGCGCGCGACGCCGACTTCGAGGTCCTGTACGCGAGCAAGGCGGCGCCGATCACCGCGGTCTACCGGCTGTTCGCCGAGCAGGGGCTTTCGGTGGACGTCGCCTCCGGCGGCGAGCTCCACATGGCGCTTCGGGCCGGCTTCGATCCCGAGCGCGTCTACCTGCACGGAAACAACAAGACCGAGGCCGAGCTTCGCTACGCGGCCGAGGCCGGGGTGGGGCACGTGATCCTCGACTCCTTCGCCGAGATCGCGCGCCTCGACGCGATGCTGGATCGCCCCCAGGACGTGCTGATCCGCGTCACGCCCGGGATCCTCCCCTCCACCCACTCCTACGTGCAAACAGGCGGCCTCGACTCGAAGTTCGGGTTCGGCCTCGAGGATGGGCTGGCCGCCCGCGCGATCGCAGAGGTGCTCGGTTCGCGAAACCTGCGGCTGGTGGGCCTGCACGCGCACATCGGCTCGCAGATCTTCGAGCTCGAGCCGTACGCCGCCGCGATCGAGGCACTCGCCGGGCTGGTGGACGGCGAGTGGGAGTGCCGCATTCTCAACGTCGGCGGGGGGCTCGGAATCGCCTACACCGCGGAGGATGAGCCGCCTTCGATCGAGGCCTACGTCGACGTCAAGGTGCGAGGGGTGAAGCGGGTCTTCGACCCCGTTCCCCGGATCCTGATCGAGCCGGGCCGCTCGCTGGTCGGCAATGCCGGGGTCACCGCGTATGAGATCGGGACCGTGAAGGAGATCCCCGGCGTGCGGACCTACCTCTCGGTCGACGGGGGGATGTCGGACAACATGCGGCCCATGCTCTACGGCTCCCGCTATGAGGCCATCGTCGCGAACCGGGCGGGCGCGACCCCAGGAACCCTGGCGACGGTGGCCGGCATGCACTGCGAGTCAGGGGACATCCTGATCACCGACGTGCTGCTGGCGGATCCGGGACCGGGCGACATCCTGGTGACCCCGGCGACCGGTGCCTACGGCTACGCGATGGCGAGCAACTACAACGGCGTCCCGCGCCCGGCGGTCGTCTTCTGCAAGGAGGGTGACGCTCGGGTGGTCGTACGACGCGAGACGTGGGACGACCTGGTGGGCCGCGATGCCGACTGAGGCGGCCCGCATCGGGCTCCTCGGCGTTGGGACGGTCGGCGCCGCATTTCGCGACCTGGTGTCGACGCGCGCTGAGGCGATCGCCGCGTCCTCCGGCCGGCGGCCGGAGATCGCCGGGGTGCTGCGGCGCAGCGAGGGGGACTTCGACCGCATCCTGGAGGACTCCGAGATCGTCGTCGAGCTGATCGGCGGCACCGACCCGGCGCGCGACTACGTGCTTCGCGCGCTGCGAGCCGGGCGCCACGTCGTGACCGCGAACAAGCAGCTTCTGGCGCAGTTCGGGGACGAGCTCTTCGAGACGGCCCGCGACGCCGGGGTCCAGCTTCGCTTCGAGGCGGCCGTCGCCGGCGTGGTGCCCATCATCCGCGTGATCCAGGAGAGCCTCGCCGCGACCGAGATCACGAAGGTGTTCGGGATCGTCAACGGGACGACGAACTTCATCCTCTCGGAGATGGCCAGCACCGGCGCGCCGTATGCGGATGTCCTGCGGCGCGCGCAGGAGCTGGGCTACGCCGAGGCCGATCCGACCGACGACGTCGAGGGCGCAGACGCGGCGGCGAAGATGGCGATTCTCGCCCGGCTGGCCTTCGGGGCGCCGGTGGCCCTCGACGATGTCGCCTACCAGGGCATCACCGCAGATCCAGCCCGACGACATCTCGTACGCCAAGGAGCTCGGGCTCTCGCTCAAGCTGCTCGGCGTGGCCGAGCGCCGCGACGGGGGGCTGAGCGTCCGGGTATTCCCGTGCTTCCTCTATCCGCACCATCCGCTGGCCCCCGTGGAGGGGCCGTTCAACGCCGTCATGGTCGAGGCGCCGGCGATCACCGAGATCACGATGTCCGGGCCGGGCGCGGGGGGAATCGAGACCGCCTCGGCCGTCCTCGGGGACGTCGTGTCGATTCTCTCCGGTCGCGCGCCCGTCCATGCCGCTCGGGAGCCGCTCGAGATCGTCCGCGACATCAGCTCGTCCTTCTACCTGCACCTCGAGGTCGCCGATCGTCCCGGAGTTCTGGCCCGGATCGCGGAAGTCCTCGGGCGCAACGAGGTCTCCGTGCGAAGCGTCGTCCAGCGGGGGCTCGGCGATGACGCCCGGTTGGTGATGGTCATGCACGAGGGGCTCGAGACGCGCTTCTTCAAGGCGCTCGAGGAGATCGCCACGCTCGACTTCCTCCGCGCCCAGCCCCGAGCGATCCGGGTGATCGAAGAGGAATACGTATAGCGGGATGCCGCAGCCGCTGATTGAGCGATACAGGGAGCGGCTGCCGCTCGAGCCGTGCGGATCCGGTGGTGACCATGAACGAGGGGTCCACCCCGCTGGTCGAGGCGCCCGTGATCTCGGATCGGGTCGGGGCGAGGGTCCGCCTGAAGCTCGAGGGGGTCAACCCGACGGGAAGCTTCAAGGATCGGGGGATGACGGTCGCCGTCTCCCGGGCGAAGGGAGGCGGTGCCGAGGCGATCATCTGCGCCTCGACCGGGAACACCGCCGCGAGCTGCGCCGCGTATGCGGCCCGCGCCGGCCTTCGGGGCGCCGTGATCGTCCCGGAGGGGAGGATCGCGATCGGCAAGCTGGCTCAGGCGCTGATGCACGGAGCCCGCGTGGTCGCGCTGCGCGGGAACTTCGATCAGGCGCTCGAGATCGTCCGCGAGCTGGCCGACAGGCACCCGGTCGAGCTGGTCAATTCGGTCAATCCCTACCGGATCGAGGGTCAGAAGACGGCGGCGTTCGAGGTCTGCGAGGAGCTCGGGGGCCCCCCGGACGCCCTCGCGATACCCGTCGGCAACGCCGGCAACATCACCGCCTGGTGGCGCGGCTTTCGCGAATACGAGGCAGCGCCCCTGCTGTACGGGTTCCAGGCCGAGGGCGCGGCCCCACTCGTGCTACGGCAAGCCGGTGGCCGAGCCGGAGACGATCGCGTCGGCGATCAGGATCGGCAACCCCGCTCGCTGGGAGGAGGCCATGGATGCGGTCACCGCTTCACGAGGGAGGATCGCGGCGGTCTCCGACCAGCAGATCCTCGACGCCTACCACCTGCTCGCCTCGCGCGAGGGCGTCTTCTGCGAGCCGGCCTCCGCGGCGTCGGTCGCCGGGATCCTGGCCCATGGCCTGCCCGCTCCCGAAGGTCGGCGCTACGCCCGAGTCGGTCGTCTGCGTGCTCACCGGGCACGGGCTCAAGGACCCCGACACCGCGCTCGGCAAGGCGCCGTCGGTGATCGGCTGTGAGGCGGAGCTCGGCGCCGTCGAGCGGGTCGTGTTCGGCGACGACTGATCCCTGCCGGCGATCGCCAAGGACCGCCGAATCCCTCGTCCAGGGGGCCAATTCGGAGGCCGAATCCTTCAGGCGTTGCGACCGCGTTCCGAAGGTTGGAACGTGAGCGGTCAAATGGTCGCGGACATCGTGCTGGGCGCGTGCGCCCTGG
The DNA here is from genome assembly GCA_963772345.1 of uncultured bacterium. Classification (GTDB taxonomy): domain Bacteria; phylum Actinomycetota; class Thermoleophilia; order Solirubrobacterales; family 70-9; genus AC-56. Next base: position 158,777 of record CAVYXB010000008.1, read on the forward strand.
GGGCGGTCGCATGGGGCGTGCTCTGGATCACTCGCCTGGTTCGCACCGTCCGGGCGGGGGAGGAGCGGCTCGGGCGGCTGGAGCGACTGGCCCTGACCGACGAGCTCACCGGCGTCCCGAACCGCCGTCACTGGGACGAGCAGCTGCCCCGGGAGCTCGGCCGGTCGCTGCGGTACGACGAACCCGTATGCGTCGCGATGCTGGATCTCGATCGGTTCAAGGAATACAACGACACGTATGGGCACCAGGCCGGCGACCGCCTGCTGAAAGAGGTCACTGCGGCCTGGCGGACGGTCGTGCGCCCGTATGACCTGCTCGCGCGCTACGGCGGCGAGGAGTTCAGCCTCACCCTGATGGGTTGCGAGTTGAATGACGCAGTCCTGCATCACCGAGCGCCTGCTGGACGCAACGCCCGTGGGCGCCTCGTGCTCGGCCGGGGTCGCCCAATGGGACCGCAACGAGGACCCTTCGACCCTCGTCGGCCGTGCCGATCAGGCGCTTTATGAGGCCAAGCGCGCGGGCCGCAACAGGACCATCGGCGCGTCGAGCCACTGACCCCCCGATCCGGAGGGTTTCGTACCGGCGAGGGGCGAGATCCGTCCCACTTGGTGCACCCCGTGTGCAGTGCCCGACCGCATGGTTGTCGCGATGCTCGCCGAGCTGCTCGGTCTGGTCGCGCCGCCGCGCTGCGCGCTGTGCGGGCGGGGCTGCTCGGTCCGGGCGCAGCTGTGTGAGCGCTGCGAGTCGCGGCTCAGCCGGCTTCGACCGCGGGTGGCGACGATCCCGGGGCTGGACCAGACCTGGTCGGCGGCGCCGTACGAGGGAGCCGCGCGGGCGCTCGTGTCCGCGCTCAAGTTCGGTCCTCGACCGGCCCTTGCGCGTCACGCGGCACGCGCGATCGCGAAGCGCGCCCCTCCCGAGCTGCTCGCCGGGGTGATCGTCCCGGTGCCTCCCGCGCCGTGGCGTCGGCGGTGGCGAGGATTCGATCCCGCCGAGGAGATCGCGTCGTGGCTGGCGACCCAGACGGGGCTCGCGGTGTCGAGGTGCCTGCGCCGCTCGCACGGGCGGCGCCAGGTCGGTCGGCCGCGGGCGGAGCGCTCGGCCGACCCGCCGCGCGTTCGCGTGGCGTCCGAGCCCCCGAAGCATGCGCTGCTGGTCGACGACGTGCTCACCACCGGCGCCACGCTTCGTGCGTGCGCGGCGGCGCTTCGATCGGGCGGCGCGGAGCGGGTCGCCGGGCTGACCTTCGCCCGCTCCGGATACGCCGTGGGGGTTGGCGGGCCGGCTCGGCGGGCGTAGCATGGGAACCGCAGCCGAGGAAAGGAGTAAGCGTGCGAATTGAGGTGAGGGGACGGAACACGGAGGTCACCGAAGAGCTGCGCGAGCACGTGGAGAAGCGCTTCGCCCGCATCGGCAAGCAGGTGTCAGCATTGGCGGTGTTGGAGGTGGAGCTGATGGAGGAGCGAAACCCCTCGATCGCCGACAGCCAGGTGGCCGAGGCCACCCTGCACCTCAAGCGCGTCACCCTGCGCGCCCGCGAGGCCTCGCCCGAGATGCTGCACTCCATCCACGCGATCGCCGAGGACCTGCGCCGCCAGGTCAAGAAGCATCGCGACAAGCGCCGCAAGCGCAACGAGACTCGCAGGCTGATGTCGCGGCTTCGCCGCCGCCCGGCCTGAGTAGCGTCAACCGGGACTTCGTCCCCAGCGCCGACGGCCGGTACCCTGGGAGTCTGTGGCCAAGGGACTCATAGATCGCGCCCTGCGCCTGGGCGAGGGGCGCCAGTTCAAGGAGTACGAGCGGCGGGTGGCCTCGATCAACCGGATCGAGGACGAGATGGAGCTGCTCGAGGATGAGGAGATCCGCTCCGAGGCCGATGACCTCCGGGAGCGTGCCCGGGAGGGCGAGGCCCTCGACGACCTGCTGCCGGAGGCGTTCGCGCTCTGCCGCGAGGCGGCCAGGAGGACCCTCGGCCAGCGCCACTTCGACGTCCAGCTGATCGGGGGCATGGTCCTCCACGACGGCTCCATCGCCGAGATGAAGACCGGCGAGGGCAAGACCCTGACCGCGACTCTGGCCGTGTTCCTCAACTCGCTCGGCGGGGACCCCGTCCACCTCGTCACCGTCAACGACTACCTCGCCCGCCGCGATGCCGACTGGATGAGGCCGATCTACGACGCCCTGGGGGTCAGCGTGGGCGCGATCCAGGCGGGCCACGAGCCGGAGGAGCGACAGCGGGCCTACGCCTGCGACGTCGTCTACGGGACGAACTCCGAGTTCGGCTTCGACTACCTGCGCGACAACATGGCGGCCACGCTCGAGCACTGCGTGCAGCGCGACCACGTCTACGCGATCGTCGACGAGGTGGACAACATCCTCATCGACGAGGCGCGCACGCCACTGATCATCTCGGGTGCTCCCGAGGCGGCGGCGGACCTCTACTACACCTTCGCCCGCCTCGCGAAGCAGATGGTGGGGGTCCATGCCAAGGAGAAGCTCAAGTCCCTGGGCGAGGACCGCGACACCACCGGCGTCGACTACGACTACGAGTACGACGAGAAGCACAAGACGGTCGCTCCCACCGAGCCGGGCGTTGCCAAGGCCGAGCGTTTCCTCGGGGTCGACAACCTCTACGTCTCCGAGCACGGGACGATGGTCAACCACCTGATCCAGTCGCTGAAGGCCGAGTCGCTGTTTCACCGCGACGACGACTACGCGGTGATCGACGGAGAGGTGAAGATCGTGGACGAGTTCACCGGCCGGATCCTCGAGGGCCGGCGCTGGTCCGAGGGCCTCCACCAGGCGATCGAGGCCAAGGAGGGCGTCCCGATCCGGGAGGAGAACCAGACCCTGGCGACGATCACGCTGCAGAACTACTTCCGCCTCTACGACAAGCTCTCCGGGATGACGGGCACCGCGCTGACCGAGGCGCAGGAGTTCATGAAGATCTACGAGATGCCGGTGGTCGACATACCGACCAACGTGCCGATGGTCCGCCAGGACCACAACGACCAGATCTACAAGACCAAGAACGGCAAGTGGAAGGCGGTCGCGGGGGAGATCTCCGAACGGCACGAGCGGGGGCAGCCGATCCTCGTCGGGACGATCTCCGTCGAGGTGTCGGAGATGCTCTCCGACGAGCTGACCCGCAGCGGGGTCGACCACGTCGTCCTGAACGCGAAGCCGGAGCACGCGCAGCGCGAGGGCGAGACGATCGCCCAGGCGGGCCGGGTCGGCGCCGTGACGATCGCGACCAACATGGCGGGGCGGGGAGTCGACATCAAGCTGGGCGGCGATCCCGAGCAGCTGGCGGGCGCCGAGCTGCGAAAGCTGGGGGTCACCCCCGACGACGAGAGCTACGCGCAGGAGCTGAAGGAGATGGTCCCCCGCTTCAGGGAGCAGTGTTCCGAGGAGGGGGAGAAGGTGATCGAGCTCGGCGGGCTGTTCATCTGCGGCACCGAGCGCCACGAGTCGCGGCGCATCGACAACCAGCTCCGTGGCCGGTCGGGTCGTCAGGGCGATCCGGGCGAGTCCCGCTTCTACCTCTCGTCCGAGGATGAGCTCATCCGGCTGTTCGCCGGCGACCGGATCTACAAGATCCTGGACCGGCTGGGGCCGGTCGACGACGACGGGGAGGAGTACCCCCTCGAGGCGAAGATGCTCAGCCGCACGGTCGAGAACGCCCAGAAGAAGGTCGAGCAGCAGAACTTCCTGATCCGCAAGCGCGTGCTCGAGTACGACGACGTGATGAACGAGCAGCGGCGGGTCATCTACAAGTACCGGCGGGAGATCCTCGAGGGACGTGACATGTCGGAGGTCGCCCGCGAGCAGATCGGCGAGGTCGTCCAGCGCCTGGTCGAGGAATACACGGCGGGCGAGGTGTACGAGGACTGGGATCTCGCGGGCCTCGAGACCCAGGCCGCCCAGCTCTGGCCCCTGACGGCGAACCTGGGCTCCGAGGAGGCGCAGACCTCCGAGCGCGAGCAGATCGCGCGGGACCTCGCCGACGACGCGCTGAGCGCGTACGAGCGTCGCGAGGAGGAGCTCGGCTCAGAGCTGATGCGGTACCTGGAGCGGCAGATCCTGCTCCAGATCATCGATCTCCGCTGGCGCGAGCACCTCTACGAGATGGACTACCTGCGCGAGGGCATCCACCTGCGCGGCTTCGCCCAGATCGATCCGCTGGTCGCTTACAAGAACGAGGGCTTCACGATGTTCCACGAGCTCATGAACTCGATCTGGGAGGAGTTCGCCCGGGTCATCTACCACGTGGAGGTGAACGTGGAGCCGGCGGACTTCGAGCCCGGCCCCGACGGGCGGCGCCCGCCGAGCTGCAGTACGCGGGTGGCGGGCCGGAGCAACCTTCCGCGATCCAGGAGGCCGCCGGGGCGGCGGCGGCCGGCGCCGCCGCGGGCGCTGGAGTCGCTGCCCGTGACGGCCGAGGACGGCTCCGGCAACGGGCAGGCAGCGGGCGAGAATCCGGAGACGGTGGTCAAGGCCGATCGGGACAAGATCGGGCGCAACGATCCCTGCTGGTGCGGCTCCGGCAAGAAGTACAAGAAGTGCCACGGGGCGTAGCGGTGGCGGAGGCGGTCTCCAAAGAGGCGGTGTCCGCGCGCCTCGCCGAGGTCCGCGAGGGCCTGACGCTGCTCGCGGACTACCTTTGACCCCGCCAAGCTCGAGTCCGACATAGAGCGCCTCGAGGCGGAGATGCAGAAGCCGGGGTTCTGGGAGGACACCGAGCATGCCGCGCGGACCTCGGCCGAGCACGCCGCGGCCCAGCGCCGCCTTCAGACGCTCCGCTCGCTGGAGTCGGACGTGGCCGATCTCGAGGAGCTGCTCGAGTTGTCCACGGAGGATCCCTCGATTGCCTCCGAGCTGGAGGGTCAGCTGGCCTCGGTGGAGGGGCGCCTCGCGACCCTGGAGGAGGCGAGGCTGTTCAGCGGACGCTACGACGCCGGCGACGCCGTGGTCACGGTGCGATCGGGCGCCGGGGGCACCGACTCGCAGGATTGGGCCGAGATGCTGCTGCGCATGTACCTGCGCTGGGCGGAGCGGCGTGGCCTCGCAGGTCGAGATGAAGGAGGCATCGCCCGGTGAGGAGGCCGGGTTGAAGTCGTCCACCTTCATCGCACGCGGCGAGAACGCCTACGGTCTGTTCGCGGCCGAGCGGGGCGTGCATCGCCTCGTGCGGCTGTCGCCGTTCGACGCGGCCCACCGCCGCCACACGAGCTTCGCCGAGGTGGATGTCGGCCCACTCGTCGACGATGAGGTCGAGGTGGACCTCGACGAGGAGGACCTGCGGGTGGACACGTACCGCGCCTCAGGCGCCGGCGGGCAGCATGTGAACAAGACCGACTCCGCGGTCCGGATCACCCACGTTCCCACCGGGATCGTCGTCCAGTGTCAGAACGAGCGATCGCAGGCCCAGAACAAGGCGACGGCGATGCGCCTGCTTCGCGCCCGTCTGCTCGAGCTCGAGGAGCGAAAGCGGGCCGAGCAGATGGCGGCCGAGCGCGGAGAGCAGAAGGACGTGGCATGGGGCTCGCAGATCAGGAGCTACGTCCTGCATCCATCGCAGCGCGTGAAGGACCATCGCACCGGGTACGAGGTCGGCGATGCGCAGCGGGTGCTCGACGGCGACCTCGACGGATTCGTGCGCGAGTACCTTCTGAAGAGCGCCTCGGACTCCTAGCGATGCCCGCGCGCGTCGCCGTCGGAATGTCCGAGAGCATCGACGCCGTCGAAGCCTTCTCGGAAGCCGCTGCCCAGGCGGCAGACCGTCTCGACGCCGAGTGCGACCTGTGCGTCCTGTTCGCCGGCGCTCCCCATCTGGGGCACGGCAAGTGGATCCTGTCGGTGGTCCACGATCGGCTCCAGCCACGCCATCTGATCGGCTGCGGCGCGGGCGGGGTGGTCGGCGGGGGCCGCGAGATCGAGGAGGGCCCGGCGGCAGTCGTTTGGGCCGCGTCGCTGCCGGGCGCCGAGATCGCGAGTCACCACTTCGAGGTCGAACAGTCCGACGAGGGCTTTCGGGTGGATGGCCTCGAGTCGCTGGGAAAAGCGGACGACTGCCTGATCGTGCTCGCCGACCCGTACAGCTTCGCGACCGGGGCCCTGCTCGAGCGGCTCCACGAGCTGCGGCCGGGGATGCCGGTCCTGGGCGGCCTGGCGAGCGCATCGGCCGTCGGCTCGGCATCGCTGTTTCGCGACGGCCAGGTCCTGAGCGGCGGCGCGGTCGGCTGCACGGTCTCGAGCGCATCGATTCTCCCGTGTGTTTCGCAGGGTGCCGCGCCCGTGGGCCCCGAGATGACGATCACGTCGGCGACCGGGAACGTGATCGAGGAGTTGGCCTCTCGGCCGGCGCTCGAACGCCTTCGGGAGGCGCTCGGCGGGCTCGAGCCTTCCGAGCACGAGCTCGCCGCATCCGGCCTGATGCTCGGGATCGTGATCGACGAGAACAAGCCGGAGTACCGGCGGGGTGACTTTCTCGTCCGGCCCGTCACCGGCGCCGACGCGCAGGCGGGGACGATCGCCTTGGGCGAGCAGGTCCGGGTCGGCCAGACGGTGCGCATGCAGATCCGGGACGCGGCGTCCGCCGACGAGGATCTCCGGGCCGCGCTTCGCGGCCAGCTGAAGGCCCTGGCCCCCTCTCGTCCCGCCGGTGCCCTGCTCTTCACCTGCAACGGTCGCGGCTCCCACATGTTCGAGGTGCCCGATCACGACGCCGCCGTGGTCGAGGACGCTCTGGGCGCCCCGGCGGGCGGCTTCTTCTGCGCAGGGGAGATCGGCCCGGTTGGAGGACGAAACTTCCTTCACGGGTTCACCGCGACGATGGCCGTCTTCGGCGCCGACTGATGGACGACTCGGTGCGCGACCTGGTCGCCCGGGCGCTCTCGGAGGACCTGGGTGCCGGGGACATCACGTCGCGTGCGACGGTGCCGGAGGATGCCCGGGCCGAAGCGACGATCCTGCAGAAGCAGGCGGGCGTCGTGTTCGGACTGGATGCCGCGCGGGAGGCCTTCTCCCAGGCGGGAGCCGAGGAGTTCGACGAGCTCGAGGCTGAGGGGCGGTGGCGCGACTCGATCCCGGTGGACGTCGCCCGCGTCCGGGGACCGGCGCGCGGGCTCCTGGCCGCCGAGCGCACGGCGCTGAACCTCCTCTGCCACCTGTCGGGTGTCGCCACGCTCACCGCCCGGTTCGTGCGGGCGCTGAGCGGAACGGAGGTGGAGATCCTCGACACCCGCAAGACGCTCCCCGGCCTGAGGGGGCTCGAGAAGGCCGCGGTGGCCGCGGGTGGCGGGCGAAATCACCGCATGGGGCTCGACGACGCGATCCTGATCAAGGAGAACCACATCGCCCTCGCCGGGGGCCTGGCCGAGGCGGTGCGTCGGGTCCGCGCGGCGGAGCCGGACCGGGAGGTCGAGGTCGAGTGTCGAACCGTGGATGAGGCCGCATACGCGCTGGGTACCGGCGCCGACCGGCTGCTGCTCGACAACATGCGGCCGGACCAGCTTCGGCACGCCGTGGAGGCACGCGAGGCGGCCGCGAGAGCGGGCAACCGCCGGGCCCAGCTGGAGGCCTCCGGCGGCGTCACCCTCGACACGGTCGCCGAGATCGCGGCCACCGGGATCGACTCGATCTCGGTCGGTGCCCTGACCCACTCCGCCCCGGCGCTCGACCTGAGCATGTTGCTGGAGCCGGCCTGACCTTCGGGCGGGTCAGCCGTGCAGGGACGGCGGGTAGCGCTTCACCTCCAGCTTCGGATGCGCCAGGATCGGCAGCCGGTCCCCCGCCCCGCGGCGGGTCCGCTTCGGGTTGCTGACCACGTAGAGGTTCACGTAGAGCGGGATCGGACGGCCGGACCGAGTCCGGGCGTCACGCCTCATCCTCAGCACGCCGACCTTCGTGTAGGGACAGGGCGTTTGGACCGGCGTGCAGTTCGACCCGTTGGTCTCGTCGATCTCTCCGTCGAACGAGGCGGCCGCCCTAACCCTCGGGCCCGGCCTGGTCGCCTTCGGGCCGCCGGCGAGGATGAGCTGGGACGAGACCCGCGCCGTGTAACCGAGCCGGGAGACGTCGGCCTTGAACCTGGCGAGCACGGAGAGCTGCTCGTTCTTCCTCAGCCCGGTGAGGCGCTGGGACAGGACGACCGTGGGCTTCTCGTCGAGCGGAACGCGCCGGTGCCGCCGGCGACGCGAGACCACCTTGGGTGGCGCCGGCTGTGAGCCCGGGCGCAGCCGGATGACGTTGATCCGGCCCTTGTCCTGGCCGACCCTCCCGGACGGCCGGTTGTTGCCGATCACGAGCTTGTCACCGTGCTTCGCCTGTCTGCTGTGCGCGTCCAGGACCAGGTTCACGCGGCAGGAGCGGGGCGCACAGGGCAGAGCCGCGCGATGGCGGATCGAAAGCGAGGCGTGTTCGAACACGATCACGCAATGGTGCTGCCTGCTCGACGGCGGCTTCCCTCGACAGGTGATTCGCTTTCGGGTCGAGATCGGAGTCGCCCGCCGGCCCCCGGTCGCGTTGCGGCCCCTCGCCAGGACGAGCCGTGCCCCCACGCGCGGGTTGTAGAGGTAGGGCCGTCCCGCACACGAGCGCGCGGGCTTGAGGCAGTCGAGGGTGACCATGAGCTCCGCGCTCGTGACCAGCCGGTCGCCCGCCTTCGGGTCCGGCAGGTTGCGGGGTCCCATCGACATCACGACGCGGCGGTCCGCTCCAGACCTCCTCGTGATCGGGATCGCCTTGCGGGTCTCGGAACGGTTGCCGCTCGTGGCCACCAGCACCTTGGGTGGCCGCTCGTTTCGGTCCGAGACGGCTGACGCCGGAAGGCTCGCCGGGATCGTCACGGCGACGCCAACGACGAAGACCGGTACCGCCCTGTTCGCGCGGGGGCGTCGCACCCCGCAAGCGTAGGGACGGGGCGGGAGGGGTAGAGTCGCGAGCATGGCCGTCAGTGAGGAGCTTCGGCGGAAGCGCGAGGAGCTCGTGATCGAGCACATGGAGTCGGAGAATCGTCACGAGTACGACGCGACGATCGAGACCTTCGACCACCCGCGCTACGAGCTCGTCGGCACCGGCGACGTCTTCGACGGCCCCGAGGAGGTCGCCCGCTACTTCGAGGAGACGCGCACGGCCTTTCCCGACCAGCGCAACGAGCTGATCGCGCTCCACCACGCCGACGACGCGGTGATCGTGGAGGCCAATCTGTACGGGACCCACCAGGGCCCGCTCCGCGGCCTGCCGCCGACCGGACGCAGGTTCGAGATGCGGTTCTGCGCCGTGTTCGTGTTCGAGGAGGACCGCCTGGTCTGCGAGCGCGTGTACTTCGACCAGAACACGATCCTTCGCCAGCTCGGCATCGCCCACGACCCTTCGTCCGTCACCGGGCGTGCGGCCACGATGCTGAATCACCCGGTGACCGTCGGGCGGGCCATCACCCGCCAGATCCTGCGCCGGTAGGACCGGACCGCGCGGAGCCCTGTTCGGCTCGGCTGTTGATCGAGCGGCACCTCAGTCGCCTTGAAAGCGACTGATCCGCCACTCGATGCGTTACGGCAGAGTCCTACTTCGAGCAGCCGCGAAAGGCGGCGGTCCTTGAGCACCCGTCCCCCGTCTGCTCCTCGGGGCAGTAGCACGTGATGTGCTCGGCGAAGTGGACGGCGGCGATCGTCGCGCCGCAGCGCGGGCAGGGTTCGCCCTCTCGACGGTGCACCCGGAGGGGCATCGGCAGCTTGTCCGGCACCGTGTCGCCGATCACCTCCTCGTAGTGAGTCGATCGCATCGCCGAGGACGTGTAGCGCCGCGTGAAGGCGCTCGATCTCCTCGGGCTCCAGCTCCGAGCCCTGCTTGAACGGCGACAGGCCGGCCTCCCAGAGGATCTCGTCCACCCAGGAGCGACCGATCCCGGCGACCACTCGCTGGTCGCGGAGCATCGGATGCAGGTGCCGAGGCTGGGCGATCTGCCGAGCCAGCTCTGAGAGCGATGGCGCGGGCCACGCCTCGGGGCCGAGCGTCGCGACCATCTCGTCCGCCTCCACCGCGTCGGCGGGCATCAGCTTCGCCCAGGCGCGCTGCTTGGTGCCGAACTCGCGCAACCGCAGCTCGCGGCCGTCGGCCAGCCTGACGAGCACCCGGGATGCGCGGTCGCGCAGCGAGGCCCGCTTGTCGAAGACCTGAAGCCGGCCGGCCGACATCAGGTGGACCAGCATCGCGAGCGGAGCGGTCCCGTCGCCGGTGGTCTCGAACTCGACGACGGGCATCTTGGCGACGCGGCGAACGCGGGAGACCGTGCGGCCGACGATCGCCTCCAGCGGCGGGTCGACCGACTTCAGCGCCACCATGCCGGGCGCGAGCGCGGATTCGACTTCGGCGCCGTCAAGCGCGGCGCTCAAGCGCCGCGCGGTGATCTCGACCTCGGGCAGCTCGGGCATGACTTAAGCGTAGGGCGGGCGGACGGTAGACTTGGATCAGTCATTCGCTTGGTCCGAGGTTGCGATTACAGGCAGCCGGGCCGGCGAACATCGAAAGGAACGGCATGGCAGTCGAGCTGCCGACAGTTCAGCCCACCGCCGAACCCGAGCTCTCCGCGGACCTGGTCCGCGAGCTCAGCCGTGAGATCCGTGCCCTGGCGGCGGAGCGCAACGCGGTGATCCTGGCGCACAACTACCAGGTGCCCGAGGTCCAGGACGTCGCCGACCTGACGGGCGACTCGCTGCAGCTCTCGCGCGAGGCGGCGAGCACCGCCGCCGACGTGATCGCGTTCTGCGGCGTCCACTTCATGGCCGAGACCGCGTCGGTCCTGTCTCCCGAGAAGACGGTCCTGATCCCCGACCCCGACGCCGGGTGCTCGCTCTCGGAGTCCATCACCGCCGACCAGCTCCGCGCCTGGAAGGCCGAGCATCCCGGCGCTGTCGTCGTGATGTACGTGAACACCTCGGCGGAGGTGAAGGCCGAGACGGACTACTGCTGCACCTCCTCGAACGCCGTTGAGGTCGTCCAGCACGTGTGGCGCGAGCGGGGTTCGGACACCGAGATCCTCTTCGGGCCCGACATGTGGCTGGGGTCCTTCGTGGCTCGCGAGCTGAATCTCCAGGATGACCCGAGCCGGATACCGGCGCTTCCACGTGTGGGACGGCGAGTGCCACGTTCACGCAGGGATCCGGCCCGACGACATCGCCGCGATGCGCTCCGAGCACCCGGACGCGGAGTTCCTGATCCATCCGGAGTGCGGGTGCTCCACCCAGGCGATGGAATACGTGGCCTCGGGCGACCTCGATCCCGAGGGGGTTCAGATGCTGTCGACCTCGGGCATGCTGCGCCACGTGGCAGACCACCCCGACGGGGAGTTCATCGTCGCCACCGAGACCGGGATGCTCTACCCCCTTCAACAGGCGGCGCCGAACGCCCATCTGATCGAGGCCAACCGGATGGCGTTCTGCAGGTACATGAAGATGATCACGCTGCCGAAGCTCCGGAATTCTCTGCGCGACCTTCGCCACGAGGTCAAGGTGCCGGAGGCGATCGCCGCCCGCGCGCGGCTGCCGATCGAGCGCATGGTCGCGATCGGCTGATCGCCGTCCGCATCTGGAATCCCGGCGCCGACCGCTGGTAGCTTGAAGGCGTGTTCGGGCTGATCGCCCGCTTCGTCTTGGCGCTCGTCCTGGCAGGGTCAGCGGCGTTGAAGCTCGCGAGCCCGGCTTCGAGCCGCGCCGCCCTGGCCACCTTCGAGCTCCATGGTGAGCGAATGCGCTGGCTCGCCTGGGCCACGCTCGTCCTCACGGAGCTCGGCCTCGCGGCCGCGGTCGCTGCGGGGAGCGACGAGGCGTGCTGGCTCGCGGCTCTGCTCCTCACGCTCTTCGCCGCGGCGCTGGTGGGGGCGATCCTGCGCGGCCGGGTCGGCGCCCCCTGCGCGTGCTTCGGCTCTCGCTCGACGGTCGGCTGGACGTCGGTGCTTCGCAACCTCGCTCCTCGCCGCCGGCTTCGCGGTCCTCCCGTCGCTGCCGGAGCGGAGCCTCTCGACCGAGCAGTGGCTTGGGGTCGGGATCGTGCTCGCCCTTCTCCTGTGCCTCGGGCTCGGAGTCGCGGTGCTCGCGCTGGCGCGTGAGGTCGGGATGCTGCGCCTGCGGCTCGGCCCCGCCGCGGCCCTGGAGATCCCCGAGGAGGGCCCCGAGCTCGGCGAGCGGCTGGCGCTGATCGATCGCTTCGCCGGGGTGGGCGAGCGCGCGCTCGCGCTCGCCGTCTTCACCTCCGAGGGATGCCGCGTCTGCCGGAGCCTCGAGCCCGCGATCGCCACGCTCGCCGACCACCCCGCGGTGGCCGTCGAGGTGTTCGACGAGGTGGCCGACAGCGACGTATGGAGCGAGCTCCGCGATCCCCGGCAGCCCGTTCTCGATCGCGCTCGACCGGGACGGGACCGTGCTCTCCAAGGGGACCTTCAACAACCTGGCCCAGCTCGAGAGCGTCCTCGCCACCGCGGAGGCGCGTCGAGAGGGACTCGTGGTAGGGAGCTAGCCGAAGGTGGCGAGGGACCGAATCGGAGAGGCGCTCGACTCCCTGGCGGGGGAGACGTCGCGGCGCGGGTCTCCTGGCGCGGGCCGGTGCCGCGCTGGTGGCCGGCACCGCCGGAGGATTGGTCGCGAAGGTCGTGAAGCCCGGTGACGCCGAGCGCCTACACGAACTTCTGCGGCCACACCTTCACGACCGGCTCGTGCATCCACCCGCTGGGCCTGCCGCGGGTGGACTCGCGCGGCTTTCCGATCCGTCCCGGAGACGGCAAGCCGGTGGACGACATCGGCCGGCTCGTGAACAAGCAGGGACTGCCGATCCACCACGACGGCAGCCTCGTGCGCGATCCGGACGGGCTCCCGCTGCCGCCGGCCCCGCGGACCAAGATCTGCAAGCGGACCGGCTCCGAGCACGGATTCGAGGCGCACCCGCAGGGCGCCTGGTACCGGTGCTGCGGGGGGACCGTGCGCAAGCTCTGGGACTGCTGCGCCCACCACGACCGGCGGATCAACGGCGACGCCGCCCTGCACGGCTACTGCTACGGCGGCCGCAAGGTGTTCTGCGTCACCTACTACCAGACCCACGTCCCATGCTGAGCGGACGACCGGAAGGCGGGGACGGCGATGAGCCCGCTCGAGCTGAGCCTGGCCGCCGCCGCGCTCCTCGTGGGGCTGACCGGGGCGTGGTCGCCGTGCGGGTTCTCCATGGTCGAGACGGTCGGGCTGGCGGGCGACGAGGGGACGGCGCCGGACGACGATCGCCGCCTGCGCCACCTTCGCCCCCGGGGCGGTCGCTCGGCGGGGTGGTCACCTTCGGCCTGCTGGCGCTGCTCGGCGAGGCGACCCACGGCGCACGGAGCGCGGCTCGCCTATCTGATCGCCGCGGGGATCGCCGCTGGCCGCCGCGGTCGCCGAGGCCAGGGGGATGCGCATCGTTCCCCAGATCCGCCGCCAGCTCCCGGAGGGATGGCGCTGGACCATGCCCCTGCCGCTCGCGGCAGGGCTCTACGGGATCCTGCTCGGGCTCGGGTTCACCACGTTCGTGCTCAGCTTCGGCGTCTGGGCCCTCGCCGGAATCAGCGTGGCGCTGGGCGACCCCACGGCCGGGCGTGATCATCGGCGCCGCGTTCGGCGTCGGAAGGGCGATCCCGGTGGTCGCGGTCGCGCCTGCCGTGGACACGCCGTTCGGGAACCGGTGCATCGAGCTGATGGCGGAGCGGCCCTCGATCTACCGGCTCTTCAGGCTCGGCGACGCGGTCACCCTCGTGCGTGGTCGCGGTCGCGCTGGCCTCGACGGCGAGCGCCACCGCCGCCCGGACCGAGGTGCCGCACGGCGCCGATCCGTCGGCGGCGGGCAAGGCGCTCGCCTTTCAGCGAGCGGACCGCGCGGGGTTCCTGCGATTCGGGGGACACACATACGACCTGCCCGGGCGCGACCCGGCCGTCGGCGGCCCGTACGTGGCGGTGATCTCCGGACCGAGACCGGATCAACATCCTGAGCCGCTTCACGCGGCAGCCGATTGCCGTCGGTGCAGGCGCCAGGCGCCCAGGCGATCGCGATCTCTCGCGACTGGCTCGCCTACCTGGCGATCAGGCGGGGCCGCTACCTGCTGCGCGCGCGGCGGATCACCGACCCCGCCACCCCGGCGACGTCAAGGGGATCGCGTCGGTCCCGAGTCCCAGCCCAGCTCGGCCATCCGAGCCTCGACGGCGCGCAGCGTCTTCTACACGGTCTCGAAGCGGCACCGGAACTCGATCAAGCGCCACAACCTCAAGTCGGGCAAGGAGGGAACGGTGGTTCGCTCGCGTGCGGCCCAGCTGCTGAACCCCTCGGCACAGGGCAAGCACCTGCTCTACGTTCGCGTGAGCCGAGGCTCGGAGCCGCCGCTGGCGATCCATCCGCGGCGACTGCGACCAGACGCTGATGATCAAGCGACTGGGCCGCCGCGGGGCCGGCCACAGGATCTACTCGCGCGGCGGCGGGGAACGCTCTGGACGACGGCGCTGGCGGGCGGCACGCCCTCGTCACCGTGCTCGGGCAAGGTGGCCCGAAGATCATCTCGACCCAGCGCTGAAAGCGGCGTCGAGCCGAGCTACGGGAGGCGCGAGGACCTGCGGCGGGATGTTCCCGACGCCGATCGCGCGGTAGAGCGTCGCGCTGGGCTTCGCCACCAGCCACCGCCCGCCCGCGCGATCGAGGTAGATCAGGTCGTCCTCGACCGAGGGCTCCCGGTTGTCGGCGAACTGGGTCACGGTGGTTGCGATGACCCGGGCGCTGCCGCCCGTCGATCGTCACCCCGGCGACGCGGGCCACGCGGGCGCCCGCGAAGACCGGGAATCCCCGCGGGTCGCGGTAGCCGATCGACGCGGACAGCGTCGCCGCGCACGTCCCGCGATCGCGCGGGAAGCTCGACTGCGTCGAGAGCGCTCCCGGGACGAAGAGCCGGCAGACGCGGCCGCCGTCGCGCGCATCGAGCGCTCCCACGTAGGCGCGAGCGACGCCCGCGACCCGGCGCTGCAACCGGATCCAGTCGCGCGACGCTCGACTGGGCGACCGCCGCGTGGACCTCGCGGCGGGTGGAGTCCTTCGACGGATTGCGGGCCGGGGGCGGGCGCGACGGTGGCCGACGTGGAGGTGGACGTCGTTGGGGCGGCGGAGTCGTCCGGCGGAGCGCCGCCCCCGTGGCCACCGCCCTCATCGCCCGAGAGGAGAAGCACGCCGCCAGCCGGCGAGCGCGGCGACGAGCAACAGGCCCAGCAGAAATCCAGCCGATCCTCCTCACCCGCGCGTTATAGCGGGCGGGAGCGCAGATCCGATCATGGATCGTGCGGGGTGTTTCCGTCCAGCGGCGCGCATAGCCTCGCAACCCGATGGCCGGGCAAGCTAATCTCGCCGCAGTGACGCACCTGAGGCCGGTGCCCGATCCGAAGCCGCCGCCGAGGCTGGCGGAGCGCGGCGAGGCGAAGCCGCAGGTCGCCGAGCTCGAACGCTGGGCGACGGTGTTGCGACTGGACTGCGTACGGATGCTCGCGGTGGCGAAGTCGGGGCATCTCGACTCTTCGCTGTCGGCGGCGGACATCGTCGCGGCGCTCTACTACCGGGTGCTTCGCCACGATCCCGAGAACCCCGACTGGCGCAGCCGCGACCGGTTCGTTCTCTGCAAGGGGCACGCCGCGCCGATCCAGTACGCCGCGCTCGCGCAGCACGGATACTTCCCGCTCCAGGAGCTCACCGGCGTGCGGCAGATCGGGGCACAGCTTCAGGGGCACCCCGACATGCGGCGGACTCCGGGCATCGAGGTGTCGACCGGCTCCCTCGGCCAGGGCCTCTCGATGTGCCTCGGGATCTGCCTCGCGCTGCGACTCGACGGCCTCGACGACACGGCCCAGGTCTTCGGGGTCCTGTCGGACGGCGACTGCCAGGAGGGCCAGACCTGGGAGGCGGCGACGGCGGCGGTGCATTTCGGGGTCCCCAACCTGACGGCGATCGTCGACTACAACCACCTTCAGACCGACGGGACCACCGAGGAGATCATGGACATCGGCGACGTGCGGGCCAAGTTCGAGGCCTTCGGCTGGGATTCGGTCCAGATCGACGGACACGACATGAACGAGGTCGTCGAGGCACTCGAGCGCAGCCGCACCGTGCGGAAGCCCGCGGCGATCATCGCCCAGACGAAGAAGGGCAAGGGCGTCTCGTCGATGGAGGGCCGGTTCGGCTTCCACGGCAAGCCGCCGACCCCCGAGCAGGCGGCGGAGGCCATGGAGGAGCTGATGGCCAAGCTGGACGAGCAGACCGCCGCCCTGGTCGAGGCGGGCCCGGACGGGGGAAGCGAGTAGCAGGGTGCCGACGGAGCCCGAGGCCAAGACGGAGCCGATCGCAACCCGGCACGCGTACGGGGACGCCCTGGCGGAGCTCGGCGAGCGCCACGAGGACGTCGTTGCGCTGGATGCCGATCTGGCCGTCTCCACCCAGTCGATCAAGTTCGGCAAGCGGTTCCCGGAGCGCTTCTTCAACGTCGGGGCGGCTGAGGCGAACATGATGTCCATGGCGTGCGGCCTGGCCGCGACGGGCAAGGTGCCGTACTGCTCGACCTTCGCGATCTTCGCCGCCGGCCGGGCCTACGACCAGGTCCGGCTCGGCATCGCCCACAACGAGCTGAAGGTCCGGATCGGCGCTTCGCACGGCGGCGTCTCGCTCGGCGAGGACGGCGCCTCCCACCAGATGATCGAGGACATCGCCTTGATGAGGGCGATGCCCCGGATGACCGTTGTGGTCCCGGCCGACTACAACCAGGCCTACCGGGCCACGCTCGAGTCGTACGAGCGGGAGGAGCCGATGTACATGCGGTTCGGCCGTCCCGCCACGCCGATCGTCTACGACGAGATCCCAGCGACCATCGACGGCGGCGTCGACGTCCTCCGCACGGGCAAGGACATCACTCTGATCGCGACGGGCCACATGGTCTGGCGGGCGATCGAAGCTGCCGAGTCGCTCGAGCAGCAGGACGGGGTGGACGCCGAGGTCATCAACGTGTCGATCGTGAAGCCGCTGAACTCCGAGCCGATCCTCGAATCGCTCAGCAAGACCGGTCTCGGCGTGACCGCCGAGGAGCACCGCGTGGTCGGCGGGCTCGCCGACGCGGTCCGCGAGGTGGCGGCCGAGCAGCACCCGGTCCCGCTGTTCGCGGTCGGGATGGGGGACGAGTTCGGGATCTCCGGCACGGGCGAGGCGTGCATGGAGCACTTCGGGCTGACCGCCCGGGCGATCGCCGACCGAGCGCGCGAGGCGCTGGTCCTGAAGCCCATCGTGTCGCGCCCGCCGCTCATCGGCCCCGAGTGGACCTGAGGCTCGGGGCGTCAGGCGGGCCACATCACGCCGAGTGGCATCTGAGTCGCGTCTGGAACGACAGATGTGCCGCTCGGTGACGTCGATTGGACGTGGTTCGACCTCTCCGACGGTCGGACGCCGAATGTGAGTGGTCCTTCACAATCTTCGCTACCCTGTCGCGGACGCTCAGCCCGTCGCGCGGCTGCAGGGGTGCCGGCGCAGGATTGGGGCGAGCGTCGGAGAAACACGCTTCGCATGCCCTTGCTCAGAACAGGTGCTCGGCGCCGCCGCGGCGCGCAGGAGCGGCCACGTGGCGGCTCGCGTCAGGCTGAGCCGTCCCCCGGACCGCGCCAGCGCGCCCCGATCGTCGAGCTCCGTGAGGCGTCGGTTGTCTATCCCGGCGGCCACCTGGGGATCGAGCGGGTCTCGTTCGCGCTCAACCGCGGCGAGTTCGCCTTCATCGTGGGTCCGACGGGCTGCGGCAAGTCCACGCTGATCAGGACGCTGATCCGCGAGGTGGAGCCCGCGAGCGGGCAGGTGCTGATCGCGGGGCGCGACATCAACAAGCTTCGGAAGTCGCGAGTGCCCCACCTGCGGCGCCGGATCGGGACGGTGTTCCAGGACTTCAAGCTGCTTCCCAACCGGAGCGTCTACGACAACGTCGCCTACGCGCTTCAGGTGATCGGCGCCGGCCGCGGCGAGATCCGCCGGCAGGTGCCCGAGATCCTCCGTCTCGTCGGTCTCCAGGGGAAGATCAACAACTACCCCGATCAGCTCTCCGGCGGAGAACAGCAGCGGGTTTCGATCGCCCGCGGGTTCGTCAACCATCCGCCCCTGCTCCTTGCCGACGAGCCGACCGGGAACCTGGACCCCGAGACCTCGATCGGCATCATGCAGCTGCTCTATCGGATCAACCGCACCGGCACCACCGTGTTCGTCGCGACCCACGATCGCGACATGGTCGACAGGATGCGCCGCCGCGTGCTGGCGCTGGACGAGGGAAGGCTCGTTCGCGACGAGGCGAGCGCCGGCTACCACGACGAGTCGACGAGCGAGTTCGCGGTCCGGGTGAGGGCCGAGATGGGCGTCGGGGACGAGGGCCACACAAATGGCGAGCCGAGTTCGTAGGAGGTCGTCGTGACCCACTTGTTCTTCTTCATCGCCGAAGCCTTCCGGGCGCTGCGTCGCAGCGCGGCCCCCAGCCTCGCGGCGATCGTCACGGTCGTGCTCACGACGCTTTTGATCGGGGTGTTCGTGCCGGTGATCAAGGCCAGCTCGACCACGAACCAGAACGTGCGCTCCGAGCTCACCCTGCGGGTCTTCATGAAGCAGAACGCAACCCAGAAGCAGGCGGTGGCGGTGCAGAGGAAGATCGACAGATCCCTCACGTCGAGCGCACGGAGTACGTCTCGAAGGCCGAAGCGCTCAAGCAGCTGCGCGGCAACATCGGCAAGCGGCCCCTGAGCTCGGGCCTCGACGCAGCTCAAGCACAACCCCCTGCCGATCACCGATCACCGTCTCTCCCGACGACGCCGACAACCTCAACTCGATCCAGAGGAGCATCCTCCGCCCGACCGCCAACGGCAAGACGAAGCCGATCAGCCCCGCGATCAAGGGGGTCGGCAACTCCCAGCAGCTCGCCAACCAGATCCGCACGGTGACCAACGCGGTGAAGATCATCCTCTCGGTGATCGCGGTGCTGCTGCTGGTCGCGTCGCTGATGCTGGTCGCGAACACGATCCGGCTCTCGATCTACGCGCGCCGCCGCGAGGTTGAGGTCATGAAGCTCGTCGGCGCCACCAACTGGTTCATCCGCTGGCCGTTCGTGATCGAGGGCCTGGTCGTGGGCCTGCTCGGCGCCGGCATAGCCATCGGCCTACTCTGGGTGGGAAAGGTGGCAATCATCGACCCGCTCGCGCAGAACTTCGCCTTGATCGACAACTTCTCGACCATCGGCTTCGCTCAGCTGATCGCGCTGCTCGCCGGTTCGGCGATCGTGATCTCCGCGCTGGGCAGCGGGATCACTCTGCGCCGCTTCCTCCGCATTTGAGCCGGGCCCTAACCGCCTGGAGCTCGCGATGAGCAAAGAGCGAAGGCGGGGCCTGATCACCGGTTTCCTGGCCGGCGCGGCCGTCGCGCTCGCGGCCAGCGCCATCGTGGTGGCGGTCGAGGGTGGGATCGGCGGCTCGGACGAGACCTCGCAGGCGATCGACGTGATCCAGCAGGACTACTTCCGGCCCGTCGGAAGCCAGCTCCTCGACAACGCCTCGGTCGACGGCATGGTGCGCACGCTCCGGAAGCGCTACGACGACCACTTCTCGCACTACTTCAATCCCCACGAGCTCCGCCAGTTCGAGCAGTCGAGCTCCGGGCACTTCTCGGGCGTGGGGCTCACCGTCACGGAGGTCAATCGCGGCCTCCGCGTCGCCACCGTGATCCCCCACACGCCGGCCCAGGATGCGGGGATCCATCCCGGGGACCTGATCGTGGCCGTGGACGGGCAATCGATCGCGGGCGAATCTGCGGATGTCTCCACGGCCCGAATCAAGGGCCGGCCGGGCACGAGCGTCGAGCTTCGGGTGGTCTCCGCCGGGAGCGGCAAGCCGCGAGACGTCCACCTCGAGCGTGCCTCGGTGGCGGTGCCGGCCGTCCGAGGAGAGATGAAGCGCGCCGGCGGCACGAAGGTGGCGTACGTTCGCTTTGCGACCTTCAGCGAGGGGGCCCACGCCGAGCTCGCGACGGTGCTGAAGCGCCTCGACCGTCAGGGCGCGAAGGGCCTGGTCCTGGACCTCAGGGGCAACGGCGGCGGCCTGCTGAACGAGGCGGTGCTCTGCGCGAGCCTGTTCCTGCAGAAGGGCCAGCTCGTGGTCTCGACCAACAGCCGCACCATGGGCCACCACGACTACACGGCCCTCGGAAACCCGCTCCCCACTCACCCGACGGTCGTGCTGATCAATCACGACACCGCCTCGGCTGCCGAGATCCTCACGTCCGCGCTCGGTGACCACCACCTGGCGACGATCGTTGGCACGCGCTCGTTCGGCAAGGGGACCTTTCAGGAGGTGCTCCATCTCGCGGCCGGCGGCGCGCTCGACCTGACGGTCGGCGAGTACCTGACCGCCGACGGAACCTCGCTCGCGGGCAAGGGGATCACGCCGGACGTCCGAGCGGTGGACAACCCCCGGACGGGCCCGGACGAGGGGCTCCAGAAGGCGCTTGCCGTCCTGGCGGAGAAGGCGGCGGTCGAGAACAGGTGAGTCCCCGGCGCGCGCCGTCGTTGGGCAGGCGGGTGGCGACCGTGGAGCGACGGGGCCGCTTCTCCGTCGCCGAGCCCCTCTTTGAGCGCGGCCCGCAGGCGGCGCTGGCTCGCGGCTCGGTGGACGTGCGGCCGGGTGACCTGGCGTTGGTCGACTTCGGCGCAGGCGGCGCCAAGGCGCTTCGCGCTCTGGGCTCGGCGAAGCGCCCGAGCGACGTGGTCGCCGCCCTGCTCTGGGATCGTGAGGGGCGCCGGGGATTCCCGGCCGCGCTCGAGGACGAAGCACGGGACGCGGCGACCACGGCGCGCACGGACTCCTCCGCTCGCCGAGACCTGACGGACCTCGCCACCTTCACCGTTGATCCCGCGACCGCGCGCGACTTCGACGACGCCGTCTCGGCGGCCGAGGACACAGACGGCGTACGGCTCTGGATCCACATCGCGGACGTGTCGGCCCACGTGCGACCGGGCGGCGGGCTGGACGCGGAGGCGCTCCGGCGCGGGACGAGCACCTACGTGCCGGGCGCGGTGGAGCCCATGCTCCCGAGCCTGCTCAGCGACGAAGCGTGCAGCCTGGCTCCGGGAGCCGACCGCCTGGCGGTCACGGCCGAGATCACGCTGACAGCGAGCGGAGAGCCGCGGTCGTCGAGCTTCTATCGGAGCCGCATCCGCTCGGACGTGCGGCTCGATTACGACCAGCTGGACGAGTTCTTCGCCGGCCGGAGCTCACCGCCCGCCGCTGTCGCAGACCCGCTCTCCCACGCACGTCGCGCGGCGGCAGCGCTGGCGAGCAGGCGCTCGGTCGGCGCGCTCGAGATCGAGTCCTTCGAGCCGGAGTTCGAGTTCGACGGCGACGGAGCGGTGGTCCGCGCCCATTCCGTCTACCAGACCGAGGCCCACAGGCTGGTCGAGCATCTGATGATCCTGACCAACGAGCGGGTGGCCGAGCTTCTGGAACGACGCCACGTGCCAACGCTCTACCGGGTGCATGAACAGCCCGACCCGGAGCGGATCGAACGCCTGGTCGAGCAGCTGACCGCGCTCGGAGTGCCCACGCCGCCTCTGTCCGAGCGCATGTCTCCTTCTCAGGCGGGAGCGCTGGCCGGGGAGGCAAGCCGCCTGGTGGCACGCGAGGCGGCGAGGCGAGGGCATGGCCGGGATGCGTATACATCCCTCGTGCTCCGCTCCATGAAGCAGGCCTACTACTCCGAGCGAAACCTGGGCCACGCCGGCCTGGGCAGCCCGGCGTACGCTCATTTCACCTCGCCGATCAGGCGCTATCCGGACCTGATCGCCCACCGCGCGTTGCTGTCGGCGATCGGGGCCGGCGAGCCCGAGCCGGAACGGGACCAGGTCCGTGAGGCCGGCTGGCGCAGCTCGGAACGCGAGCGGCAGGCGATGCGGGTCGAGCGCGATGCCGACAAGGTGTGCGCGGCGTTCCTGCTGGATCGCGAGCTGTTCGCCGCGGGTTGGGGCAAGTCGTTCGAGGGCGAGGTCTCGGGGCTGGTCGGGGCGGGTGCCTTCGTGCGGTTCGCGGGCGAGCTGGGGGACGTGTACGAGGGCTTTCTCCCGGCGCGCGTTATCCGCGGGGACAGGTTCGACCTCAACGAGACCGAGACCGCACTCGTCGGACGGAGAAGCGGCGGCGTGCTGCGATTGGGGGACCCGGTCGCGGTCCGGGTGGAGGCGATCGATGCTCCGAGGGGCCGCGTTGATCTGGAGCCGGCGGGAGAGGGCCGCGAACGGCCGAAGCGATGATGGCGAAGGCGAAGCGAAGACCGACGGCAGTGACGTGGCCACCAACCGGCGCGCGCGGCACAAGTTCGAGCTCCTCGACCGCTTCGAGTGCGGAATCGAGCTGGTGGGGACGGAGGTGAAGGCGCTCCGGGAGGGCAAAGCCCAGCTCGGGGACGCGTACGCGGTCATCGAGCGCGGGGAGGTGTGGCTGCGGAACGCTCACATCCCGCCATATGCGCCCGCGGCCGGCCAAAACCACGACCCCGAGCGCCCACGCAAGCTGCTGCTCCACCGGTACGAGATCGAGCGCCTGATCGGGCGAAGCGAGCGCCGTGGCCTGACGCTGATTCCGACCCGGATCTACTTCAAGGGCTCGCATGCCAAGGTCGAGCTGGCCCTGGCGCGCTCGAAAGAGCAGCGGGACCGCCGCCGGGAGATCCGCGACCGCGACGTTCAGCGTGAAGTCGAGCGGGAGCATCGCCAACGCCTTCGGTGAGCCCCCGCGCGCCCTGATGCGGCGGTCCTCCAGGCAGCAATACACCCAAGTTCGCCCTGCAGCAGAGCGCGTTCGGTCGTCTCGTGCGACGATACGGGCGATGCGCTCGTTCAGGCTCAGTCGCGGTGGCGACGGGAATCGGAATCAGGAGCAGCCCGTGCCCCAGCCCGGGGCCGGACAGGAGCCCGGTCAGCCCCCGCCGCCCTCGATGCCACCGCCATCAGCTCCCCCGCCGACGGGGCCCCAGGCCCCCGTCGGCGCCGACAGGCGCCGGCCGCCCCGGCTCAACCCGAGAGCCGCGCCGAGCGCCGCAAGCGCCTCCGGGAGGAGAAGCGCCGCCAAGCCGAGCAGCGCAAGCAGCAGCAGCGTGCAAAGCGCGAGCAGGAGCGGGCCGAGCGCAAGCGGCGCCGGGAGGAGAAGCAGCGCGAGAGGCAGCAGGCCAAGCAAGGATCTTCCGGCGCGGGGCGCCGCAGCAAGCGCGAGGAGCGCCGCGCCGCCAAGCAGGCTGAGAAGGATCGGGCCAGGGGCGAGCGCGAGCGCGCGCTTCAGGAGCGGCGAGCGGCGCGCGAGGAGCGAAAGCGTGCCCGGGAAGAGGAACGCCGCGCCAAGCGCGAGGGCCGAAAGCCCGCCGTGGCTCAGACGCAGGCGGCTCCCGAACCGGGGCCTCCCCAGCCAGCGCAACCGGCGCCGGCAACGGCCCAGCAGTCCGTGGGCGGGGGCATCTCCCCGGCGGAGGCCGGAATCGCCGCCGGGGCGGTTGGCGCCGGGGCGGTTGGCGCCGCGGCGCTCGGACATTCTCATGATGAAGAGCCCCAAGCTCAGCCGCCTCCTCCCAGGCCGCAGCCGCCAGCGCCCGATGCCCTCCCGCCGCAGGCGCCGACGGCGGGACAGCCCGAGGCCCCGACAGCGGGCCAACCCGAGCCTCCGACCGTCGCGCAACCAGCGGTGCCGCCGCCCTCGGCCCCGTTGGCCGGCGAGGCGGGGGGCGTGGAGCAGGCGACGGAGGAGCAGCGGACGATCCGCGAGGCCGCCGAGCGCGAGGCCATGGCGCGACTCGAGGAAGCCGAACGGCAGGGCGGAGAGAGCGCGGCCGTAGCCGAGGAGGAGCGCATCCGCGCCGAGGCCGAGCGGCGCGTGCGCGAGGCCGAGGAATCCCAGCGCGAGGCCGAGCGCGTCTACCAGGCGAGGCAGGAGGCCGAGGAGCGCGAGCGCGAGGCGGCCGAGGCCGCGCGGCGGCTCCAGGAGGCCGAGGGTCAGCCCGCCGCAGCACCGCCGCCCGGCGCCGAGGAGGTCCAGCCACCGATCGGGGCAGTCCAGGAGGGCCCCGGGCCGGATACCGCCGCCCAGGAGCTTGCGAGCGAGATCGAGCAGACCGAGGCGCGGCTGAACGAGTCCCAGCGCCGCACGGCTGAGGCACTCGAACGGGCGGCCAAGCGACTCGAGGAAGTGGAGGCGCGCGCCAGGGAGGCCGAGGCTCGGGCTGCCAGGGCGGAGCAGCTCGCCAAGCTGAAGCTCGAGGAGAGAGATCGCGAGCGCCGTCTGGGGGAGATGCTCGACCGGATCGCCGAAGCCGAGAAGCGGGCGGCGGAGGCGGAGCAGCGCGCCCGCGACGCGGCTGAGCGGCTGGCCGAGATCGACCCGGAGTCGGCCGCGCTCGCGCAGCCCCCCGCGTCCGATCCCACGCCTGAGGTGGCGCCCCCGCCACAAGCCTCTTCACCCGGGCCATCCGAGTCTTCCGCTCTCAGCGCTCCGGCGGACCCGCCCGCGCCGCCGGCTCCACAGCCGCCTCACACGCCGCCCGCTCCGACCCCCGGCGAGGCCGCGCCGCCGCCGCCTGCGATGGCGCCGCCTCCTCCGCCCCCCGAACCGGCGCCCGCCCCCGAACCGGCGCCTGCGCCGCCCCGCCCCCGGCTCCGGAGCCGCCTCCGACTGCCGAGGCCGGGTCCGACCAACCCACCGTCGAGTCGCCGGCGGCCAAGCCTCCCTTGGACCTCAACCAGGCCACCTACGAGCAGCTTCGCGAGCGAAGCCTCTCGGTCACTCAGACCGGGCGCGTGCTCGCCTACCGCGACCGGGTGGGAGGCTTCAGCTCGCTCGACGAGCTGGACAGCATCCCCGGGTTCCCGCACTCCTTCCTCGAGGAGCTCAAGCGGAACCTGACGGTTTAGGCGGCGCGCGCCGCCGGCCGGCTCAGTCCGCAAGCTCCTTCGGCTTCACGTAGTCGACCAGCTCGGCTCGCCCGGGCCCGAGCTCGTCCCACCCCCCGACGAACAGGAGCGAAGCCATCGCGGCCGTGGGGAACTTGTCCCGGAGTCGGGCGAGCTGCTCGCCGTCTCCGGCCAAGCCGAGGGCAAGCTGCTGGATCGCCGGCTGGTGGCCGATCAGGAGCACGGACTCCGCGGCGTCAGGCACCTCGCGCAGGCGGTTGAGGAGATGGGTGGCCGACGCCTCGTAGAGCTCGCGCTCGATCAGCACCTCGGGCGAGCCCAGGGCCGGAAGGAGCCGGTCGAGCGTCTCGCGCGTTCGAACGGACGAAGAGCACAACACGAGGGAGGGCTCGATCGCCTGTCGGCGCGCGTAGTCGGCGATCATCTTCGACGCCTTGCGTCCCCGGCTGGCCAACGGGCGCTCGTGATCCGCGAGCCCGGGATCGTCCCAGCTCGACTTCGCGTGGCGAAGCAGGAACAGGCGCCTCGCTCGAGGGCTCAGCCGATTCCCCTCGAGAGATAGGTCTCGGCCAGGCCGACGGCGAGCAGGCCCGCGAGGCCGACATAGGTCGCGGCGACCAGCGCTCGTGTACGGGGACGGATCGCGTGATACGCGCGGCCCTCCGGCGTGTCGCGAAGCCTCCAGCGCCTCCAGCTCTCGAGCCCGCCGAAGACGATCACGAGCAGCATGATCGGGTTCGGGAAATAGACGGTGAGCGCGAGCAGCCCGGCGAATCCCGCCGAGCCACATCCATGGCGTCAGCGCGGCCATCGCCCGTCCACCGTCGAGCGGCAGCACGGGCAGCAGGTTGAAGAGGTTGATGAAGAACCCGATGTAGGCGAGGGCTCGCCAGAGCTCGCTGCCGGTGACGAGCCACAGCACGAGCGGCACGAGCGAGGCAACGCTTCCGAGTATCGGGCCGGCGAGGCCGACGCGGGCCTCCGCAGCCGCGTCGCGGCCCATGGACTTGGCCGAGATCACCGCCCCCAGGAACGGGATGAACATGGGCGCGGACGCCTTCACGCCCTCGCGCCGCAGCTGGATCACGTGACCCAGCTCGTGAAGGAACAGGAGGGCGACGAAGCCGGCCGCGAAGGGGAGCCCCCAGATCAGGGCGTAGGCCGCGATCGAGACCAGCGCCGAGCCGAAGGTCGTCAGCAGCTTCAGCTTTGGCAACAGGATCAGCAGCGTCTTCGCCTTTGCCGCGAAAGCCAGCCACGGCGGCGAGCGCGGCGCCGAGCCGCTTGCGTAGCCCGGAGCCGCCCTGGCGGCCGGCGCCCGGGCGGATGGGCTCATAAGTGACGCTCTCCGCGGCGGTTTCGTTCATCGCGTTCACCGATTGTTCGATGCTTCAGTAAATGTAGCCTCAGCCGCGCCGCCCGCCGACGAATAGGCTCCGGTGGTGCGCGCCGCGGCCGCAAAGCGCAGGGGCTTCAGCCTCCTCGCCCTGGCCATACTCGTCGCTCTCGTGAGCGGGCTTGTAGCCGCGGCCGTGCTGGGCGCGCAGGAAAGCAAGCCCCGCCTCGACTGGCGCCCGCACTACGCGTTCGCGAACCGATACATCAAGCATCGGGCGGGTCAGATCAGCTACGGCGTCGTCAACGCCAACGGCTTCTATCGCGGCGACCGGGGCGGCCGCACGGTGCCGATGGCGAGCACCTTCAAGGTGATGCTCCTGGCGGCCTACCTCCGCAAGGTCAGGAACCGTCCGCTGCACCACCGCGACCGGCGGCTGCTCGCGCCCATGATCCGCCGCTCCGACAACATCGCGGCCACGCGCGTCCGGGACATCGTCGGGCGCCACGCCATCGAGCGCCTGGCGCGCGACGCCCACATGCGCCACTTCCACTACAACCAGGTTTGGGGGCTCAGTCGGACGAGCGCGAGCGACCAGGCGCACTTCATGTACCGCTTCGACCATTACGTGCCAAAGCGTCACGACGGCTACGCGCGGCATCTGCTCGCGAGCATCGTGCCGTCGCAGCGGTGGGGGATCGCGAAGGTCCCGCTCCACGGGTGGCATCTCCACTTCAAGGGCGGCTGGGGAATCGGGAACGGCTCCGTCGACCACCAGGTCGCCTTCCTGGACCGGCGCGGCTATCGCATTTCGGTCGCGATCATGACCACCTCGGACCCCGGCCACGACTACGGCAAGCACACGCTCAAAGGGGTGGCTCGACGACTGCTGTGGGGGCTGCCCCGGCTGGCTCAGCGCTGAGCAGGCGGCCGCCCGGTCCGAGCGCTGCCCGGCTACCCTTTGGGGAGACATAGCACGGGGACGACAGGCTTCGACGCGGTCGATCCGTGCGAACGGTTGCAGGCCGAGGTTCCCGGAGGCCTCGTTAAACACCGGGAAAAACAATAAGTGCGGACCATGAGTTCGCCCTCGCCGCTTAGCCAACGCTAAGTAGGTGAGGAGTCGGCCCTCCCTCGGCCCGTGGGGAGGGGCACCGGCTTCAGAAACGGGCTAGACCTGTGCGGTTCGTCCTCGCCGCCAGGGGACCTTTCAGGGGACTGGTCTTCCGGACTCACCCGCCGGCGCGGACCCGGAAGACGAGACCAAAGCGCCGGCTATGCCTGTAGAAGCCTTCGCATCGCGGCCGCGGACGCGGGTTCGATTCCCGCCGTCTCCATCGGGAACCCTCGCAGGACGAGCTACGCAGCGGACGGATCGACGTCGAGTCGGTCCAATTCGGCGTGCAGCCGCGGCAGGAATGCCGAGTCTGGCCTCGCGGACTCGATCAGCTCAACAGACTCTCGATAGTGCCCCGCCATGGAGGAAACCGTGGTGCCCATCCGCTCCTCGATCCCTTGGCCGTACCGGTCGATCCCGCGGCGCAGCCCGACGATGTCCGAGAGCTTGTCGGCGGCGAAGACCGTGACGGCCAACCCTCCGGTGGCCCTGACCTGGTCGCGAAGGGCGGTCTTGCGCTCCTCGAAGGACTCGATTCCAGCGTCCTCCGTCAGCGCGAGGACGAGCGTGACGATCGGCTCGCCCATCTCGCGGCGCAAGCTCCTCTTCGCTCAGGCTGCCGCGCTCGACGGCATCATGCAGTAGCCCGACCGCGACCAATTCCTCCTCGAAGCCAGCCTCGTTCAGGAACCACGCCACCTCGGTGACGTGATCGAGGAAGGGCCCGCCATCGGTGGGTCGCTCCTGGGCGCGATGCGCTTCCTCGGCCAACGAGTACGCCTGGATCAGCAGCGGGGATTCGGAGATCCAGCCTGGCGGCGTGGAGGCTTCGTTCCGTTGATCCGGCGAAGCCATCTGTCCACGGCGGGGTCCCAAGGCTCGCGGATCTAAACACAGATCCACGAGACGCTGGGTCGTGGGGGGCGGTCCTCGGGTCGCCGGCGCCGGGTACCGTCTCGTCCATGAACCCGCGTGCCGCCATACCGCTCGTTGCGGCCGCGACCTTCGTCGCGGGATTCGGCGTCGCCGAGTTGACCGGTGTGCGGGCGGTCGGCGGCCT
This sequence comes from uncultured bacterium, assembly GCA_963772345.1. Classification (GTDB taxonomy): domain Bacteria; phylum Actinomycetota; class Thermoleophilia; order Solirubrobacterales; family 70-9; genus AC-56. Next base: position 187,284 of record CAVYXB010000008.1, read on the forward strand.
GGTCCTGGTCGCCGGTGGTATCTGGTGCGGGCGTCTGGCCGTCTCGATCGTCGGACGGCGGGTCACCGTCGCACTGCTGGCGATCGCGCTGGCTCTATTCGTCCTCTCGCATCCGCTGGGCAAGGCGATCGGAGCCTGGCCGGCCGTGGTGGTCACCGCGACGCTCGTCGGCGCTGTCGCGGCGGCGATCGTCGGGTGGGGTCAGCTAGAGGACAGGGCGTGGAGCACGTCATAACCGGCGTATAGACTCGCCTGCCCGATCGGTTCAGCAGGAGGGAAGTTCCCTGATCGCCTCACTCGCCCGCTCGCGCTTTGGCGACGCAATTCGACAAGGCGCTCGCCCCGCCAATCTCGTCCTGCCCGCGTTGGGGGCCTCGATCGCGCTGGTGGGCCTCTGCGCCCTCCTCCCTGACTTCGCCTTCGCTCGCGGGCCGCAGTGCCTGGGGTTCAAGGCCACGAAGGTCGGTCCCTCGCACCCCAATCGCTACGGGCCGGGACATCGAACCGTGATCGTCGGGACGCGCCACAGGGACGTGATCGTCGGCACCGCCCACCGAGACTGGATCGTGAGCAATGGCGGCCCCGACGTGATCTGCGGCGGCGGCGGTAACGACTACATCATCGGAGGCAGCAATCCCAGCACCATCAAGAAGGACGACCCGAGCAAGCTCGTCGGGGGAGGCGGACGCGACCACATCGTCGGCGGCTTCTCCGACGACTTGATCGTGGGCGACTACGCGAACGTCGCGGGCAACGCGACGCAGCGGGTGGGCAAGGACGTCATCAACGGCCAGTTCGGCGACGACTACATCGTCGGGGACAACTATGCATCCGGAGATGCCGTCGGCGGCGTCCACGACCTGATTCACGCCCAGGACGGCGACGACACGGTGATCGGCGACAGCGTGTCCACCGGCGGGGGGCTGGCGCAGGGCGGGGGCAACGACCTCGTCACGGCGTCCTCGGGAGTGGACATGGTGGTCGGCGACAGCTATTCGTCGACCGGGAAAGCCCGTGGAGGCGGCGACGACGAGCTCAGCGGCGGCCCGGCCAGGGACCTGCTCGTCGGCGACAGCTACACCGTGAGCGGCAGCGCCGAGGGCTCCGGCAGCGATCATCTCCACGGGCTGGCGGCCGACGACGTCGCCTACGGCGACAACTACGCGTCGGGCGGGGGCTCGACCTCCGGGGGCGGCAATGACGCCGTGGGCGGCTTCACCGGTGACGACCATCTATTCGGCGGCCCGGGCATCGATCGGTGCCACGGCGGACGCGGGCACGACACCGCGACGGCCTGCGAGGTCCTGGCGAGGCATCCCGTGAGGTCTCGGCGCGCGGCAATCGCCCTCTCCGTCGCCGGCCTCGTCGTCTCCCTGGCGCTCTTGTCCGGGTCGCCGGCGGCGGCGAGGTCCGGGCCGCGGCTGGTCGACTCGCATCTCACCGCCTTCGGCAAGGCGCGAGCGATCGTCAGGCTCAAGCGGTTCCTCCACGACGTGCGCAAGCGAAAGCATGTCCGCAGCCTGCATGGCTATCGCGCGCTGTCCGCCATGCGAAGCCGCCGCGGCTCTGCGGCCCAGAAGGCCGTGCTGGCTCGCGATCGAAAGCGGAAGCGGCGCCTGAACGAGTATCTCGCCCACAAGCGTCATCGCCTGGGGCACCGACGGCACGAGGCGAGGGCCGCGCTAGCCGCTCAACGGCACGCCAATGAGGAATACATCGACTATGCGAGGAGCAAGGAGCTCTACCGGCTGACCCAGTGGATGCAGCTGATCAGCCACCAGCTGGATCGCCTCTACATCGATTTGCATCGGCACGGCGGCGTCCCGGGGCGACGCTAGCGGCGGCGGCGCTTCGTTCCGCGCCGGAACAGATGGGGCCTGCCTCGCCGTGCCCTCACCGCGACAACGATGTCCTTCTCGCCGAAACCGGGCGCCGGACGGCTCGCGACCCGGCCAGGCGCCGTAGCGGATGGGAGGCTCGATCACGAGATTCGCGCGCTCGTGTAGCTCTCGGATGAAGGCCTCGTCGTGGGCGATCCAGGCCTGGGGGCGATCGGGGTCCTTCACCCGCGCCCGCCCCTCGCCGAACGGGTACGTCTCCTCGTGCGTTGAGGAATCGGAGTCGAGCCGGCCAAGCGCGTCGGGGTTCAAAAGGAACATCGTGTTGAAGGAACGCCCCCTGGGCCGGAGGACGCGTCCGATCTCGAGCAGGTAGTTCTCCGCGATGTCCGGCGTGAGATGGGTGAAGAGGGAGTTCGAGAAGACGAAGTCAAACGACGCCGAGTCAAACGGGAACTCGAGGGTGGCGGCTTCTCCGAACGGCACTCGCTTGAACTTGAAGCGGTCCAGCTTTCGCCCGATGTACTTCCTCGAGAGCCTCAGCGAGGGGGCGTGGGTGTCGATGCCCACGTAGCTGCCTCGCTCGTCGAGATAGCCGGCGAGCGCCACGGCGAAGCGGCCCACGCCACAGCCGATGTCGAGCACTCGATGGTGGGGCGCGAGACCTCGCGCCACGGCCGCCTCGAGGAAACGGTCCCCCGCCGCCATGTAGCTTCGCCGCTGGGCGTAGTTCGGCAGGAGATCCTGCGGCGGGACCAGTTCCTCGAGCGACGGCACGCGCGGCGTAGGCTACTCGCAGAACGGGCGGCCATCGACCCTCTGGTCGCGCCCCCGAATGCCGGCACAATCGCGGAGCCTGGCCAGCCGCGACTCGAGCTCGGACTGGCTGGAATCGAGCGGACAGTTCGCGGCGTTGCCCCCGAAGCAGAGGTTGTGGAGCTCGAACGGGTCCCGCTTCAGGTCGTAGCGCTCGACCTGATTGCTGGCCACGCATTGGCCGCTGGTCGAATCGACCACACGCGAATGCTGGACGTAGATCGACTTGGCCGTGACGACTCCGTCGAACCGACAGGCGGCAAACCGCCCGGCCGGGTGCGGATTGCTGTACTCGGTGAGCAGCGCGCGATCCTTGGGCCATCGCCCGGAGCGGGTCAGCAGGGGAACGAGCGAGCGCCCGTCCATCGTGCGACAGGGCCCGTTGGGCGGGCAGGGCTGAGCGTGGGCGAGGCTGAGGATGGTGGGCGCGAGGTCGATGTTGGCGGCCGGCCGCGTGACGCTCCCGGGCGCTCGTGCGGCCGCCGAGGTAGCGCTTGGGCGCCTTGATCACGAGCGGAAGGTGCAGTGCCTCCCGATATGGGAGCACCTTCCCCTTCTCGATGCGGTGCTCGCCGTAGAACTGCCCGTTGTCCGAGATGAAGATGAAGACCGTGCGCTGAACCAGGTGCGCGCGCTTGAGCGCCCGGTACACCTGAGCGACCCCTCGGTCAATCCCCTTCAGAGAGGCCAGGGTGCAGCGCCAGCGCCTCCTGACGTGGTCCGTTTCCGCGGGGCTGAGCCTCGGGGCCGAGCTCAAGAACGCTGGCTTGTCGCGCATGTCCCGCTCGTTGAAGGAGGGTGGTTTCGGAAGGGGGGCGTGCCGGTAGGAGCCCTCGTCCCTTCGCTCCGGCATCGGTGCGTGCGCGCAGTGGCCGTAGGGATCCTCCTGCGCCGCGATGTGCGGCGAAGGCTCGTCCAGCTGTAGGTAGATCGGCACCGCTTCCGACGCCCAGCTTCGGATCAGCTGGACGGCCTTGCGATTGGCCACCTGCGTGGCGTTCGCCGCTGCCCGGCTGCCGCGGTGTGACACGTCGCCGTTGGTGTAGAGGTCGTAGTTGTAGTACCGGGTCCCGCCGAGGAAGCTGTACCACTGGTCCCAGCCCGGCGGGACGACGGACGGGGGGTCGGCGAACTGCTGATAGCCGTTCATGAACTTCCCGACGTGGAGCGTGAGATAACCCGCCTGCTGCAGCCAGACTGGGAGGATGTTGCCCTTGTCGACCAGCCCGCGGTATCCCACGCCGTTCGAGGTCACGCCGTCGTTGTGCGCGTACTGGCCCGTGATCAGCGAGGCGCGCGAGGGGCAGCACTGCGCCGTCGTGGCGATGTAGTTGCGAAAGGTCGTCCCGTGATTGGCGAGCAAGCGCTTGGTGTTGGGCATCACCTGGCGGGAGAATTGCCGGTACGTCTGATCGTCGGTCTGGATCAAGACGATGTTGGGTCGGTCGTTGAGTGCGGCGCCCGCCGCTTCGGCCCCGCCTGGCGCTCGCCCCGAGGCGCTCAGCGCCCAGCCGGCGGCAACGATGAGGACCACGAGGCCAAGCGCGAGCCTGTGCCAGGGGCGAGTCGAGATGGATGACCGGTTGGAATGCATTGGCGGCAAAGGCGGCGTCGCGAGGTGATCACGCGCTGATGGGTGCTGGGCCGGAATACTGCCGAACGGTTTGGTGATGGAGTCCGCACGACGCCGGGCGGCGCGAGCCGAGCTTCGCCAGCGGCTGACGGGTCGCTGGCTTCCGGGCCGTGCCAGGCCGGCCTCCAGCCCGCTCGTGATCCTCGGGACGGGCGGGTCGGGAACGCGCGCGGTCGCCACCCTCGCCCGCGAGGCGGGGTACTACATGGGATCGAATCTGAACCCGGCCGGCGACTCGCTGGATCTGGGTCGCCCCATGGGCCGCTGGCCGAACCGCTATCTCCGCGTGTCCAACTGGGTCGAGGAGATCTGGAACGGGTCGGATCGGCGAAGGTTCCGCTACCCGCCCGCGATGGCAACCGACTTCAGGGCGGCCATCGAGGAGCACCGCCGGGGCCTGGACGACCCCGAAGCGGCGTGGGGCTGGAAGGCGCCACGGACGATCCTCCTCCTGCCGTTCGTGCACGAGATGCTTCCCTCGGCGCGCATCGTCCACCTGGTGCGAGACGGGCGGGACATGGCGTATTCGAGGAACCAGAACCAACTCCGCCAGCACGGCCGGAAGGTTCTGCCGCGATCCGACAAGCGGATCCCGAGGGCGCACGCGTCGATCATGTTCTGGGCGAGGCTGAATCTGGCCGCCGCGCGATACGGGGAGCGCTTCATCGGACCGAACCGCCTTCTCCTTCGCTACGAGGATCTCTGCGCTGATCCGGGTGGCACCGCGATGAGGCTCGTGGAGTTCCTCGAGTGTCCGGTGTCGGAGGAGCGAATCCGAGCCGCCGCGATACAGATCGTCCGCCCTCCCGACTCGCTGGGCCGCTGGAAGGATCGTGAGCCCGGCCGCATCAGGGCGATCGAGCGCCGGGGCGAGGAAGCGCTGAGGGCGTTCGGCTACCTATGACTTCAGGCAGGCGTTGCGGATCTCGGCGACGTGCCGGTGGTCGGTCCCGCAGCAGCCGCCGAGGACATTCAGCTGCGGAAGCTCCCCGCGCAGCTTGCCATAGCGGGCGCCGAGATCCGCCGGGTCGCCGTCATCGAGCTCGGTCGCCTCGTCGAGCTCGGCGTGGCTTTTGGTCGATGCATTGGCCCGTAGGCCTCGAACCCGCTCGCGCCAAACCCCGCCGCCCTCCAGCACCTCCTCGAAGTGCATTGGGTGGGCACAGTTGATCATGAAGTATGCGGGGGCTCGACCGGTCTCGGCGTCCACCGTCTCGATCGCATCGCCGAGGCCCTGCCCGCTCGGCAGCCGGCCGTCCGTCTCGACCGTGAACGAGATCGCGGCCGGGAGTCCCGCGTCGGCGGCCGCTTGCGCGATGCCGATCGCTTCCTCCGAGTACGTCATCGTGAGCGCCGTGACCATGTCGGCCGCGGTCTCGGCGAAGGTTCCGATCTGAGTCGAGTGATAGTCGCGGGCCGTCTCCACGGAGAGCAGCTCCCCGGGGTTGTAGCCGTCGTCCTGGGGTCCGATGCAGCCGCTGATCACGATCGGCGAGCCGGCCTCACCCTGCTCGTCCTTGATCTCCTCCAGGAGCGCGATCGCCGATCGGTTGACCTGGTCGAGCTGGTCCTTGTCGTAGCCGAGCTCGCCCGCCCACCGGGGACTCGCACGCCAGGTCGGGCTCTCGAGGACGAAGCCGATCCCGCGCTCGCGTGCCAGCGCGACGTAGGGGTCGTAGTAGCGGCGAAGCTCTTCCCTCCCCTCCTCGTTCTTCAGCAGGTCGAAAGCCGCGAACAGCGGTAGGTCGATGCCCTCCTGGAAGATCAGCACGGTCTCGATCCCCCCGTCGGTGAGGAAGGGATCGCCGTCCAGCTGGGGCAGATGGCTGCGGTACGTCATCCCGTGCCTGTTCGTCGCTTTTGCCGAGTCCGCCTCAGTATCCCAAGGCGGAATTCATCGGGCGTCCGATCCACCCGTGCTGGAAGCCCATCGCGGCGCAAGGCTAGATGGCGCCCCGGATCGAGCGGCCTGTTCAGCTCAGAGGTAGCCGGCCTTCCGACAGCTCTCTTGGATCGAGAGCGCGTTGGGGTCCTCGCGACCCGCGTTTTGCGCGCAGATCCCCTTGGCCCGCGCCCCGCAGGCGTTCAGCTCCTCCCCGCCCATGACGTGGGCGATCGTCGCGCGGATGCAGCCGGGGCCGGGCGCGGGACGGGACTTTCCCGCGGTCGCAACGATCAGGGCGACCACCGCGAGCGCGGTGGCGGCGATCGTGAGGATCGCCACGACACGCTCGCGCTCGCTCAGCTGCCGCAGCGGCCTCCTCGTTCGCTCCCAGTGTCCCTCCAGCGGCATGCCGAGCCAGAGTAGCGCCGGGTTTCCCGAGGATCGCTGCCGTGAGCCCACGGGGCGCTGGTCGACGCCCGGCGATTCGACACGCGGGCCAACCGATCGCGCCGATCTTTGTACATCCGTCTCTAGGCACCCCTCGCCGCGGCGGGCAATCTTGGCGCCGGCAATACGGTACCGGTCGGCGCGGCAGGGCAAAGCAACGTATTGCTACG